>NZ_QMFA01000001.1 GCF_003285005.1 Paenibacillus sp. YN15
GTCTCCTGTCTCATGGTGACATTATCTCAGAACAGTTATAGGATGACATTATCACAGAACAACAACATAGAAGGGAACGCACTATTGCGCTTTACGCAGGGGATTGATATAATCCGGGATATAAAAAATCATACAAAACCGTATAACCTTATAAATATGGTATAAGGGTCTCTACCAGGAACCGTAAAATCCTGATTACAGTAAAGTGTACGCGATACATTTTATTTGTGATCAGGATTTTTTTGTGTTTTTACATAATAACCCCCAAGTAAAGGAGCGGATTTCATGTCAATAAACACCTCAGCATTAACAAAGCGGATTAAGGCGGCGGGGAAACAAATCCCTGCAGATCTTGTGATTAAGCATGGCGCCATTGTGAATGTCTTTACGGGTGAGCTTATGGAAGGGGATATTGCCATTGTTGACGGGGTGATTGCGGGAATCGGTTCCTACGAGGGCCGCGAAGTCATTGACGCAAGGGGAAAGGTGATCGTTCCGGGATTTATTGATGGGCATGTTCATATCGAAAGCTCCATGCTCTTGCCCAGGGAATTTGCCAAGGTGGAGCTTCAACACGGCGTAACCACAGTCATCGCAGATCCCCATGAGATCGCCAATGTGGCAGGGGTGAACGGTATTCAATACATGCTGGATGATGCCAAGGAGGTGCCGTTGGACATTTTCGTCATGCTGCCCTCCTGTGTGCCGGCCACATCAGTTGAGAGCAATGGCGCAACCCTGGAGGCTGAGCATCTTTCTCCCTTTATGGCGGACCCGCGGGTTCTGGGCCTGGCCGAAGTGATGGATTTCCCGTCCGTAGCCAATGCGGATAAGGAAATGGTGGACAAATTGGTGATGACGCAATTGAAGGGCGGCCTCATCGACGGTCATGCAGCAGGCATCCGCCGCGAGGAATTAAACATCTACATGACGGCAGGCATCCGAACCGATCATGAGAGCATCAACAGCCAGGAAGCGAAGGACCGTCTGGAGCTTGGCATGTATCTGATGATCAGGGAGGGCACAGTTGCCAAAGACTTAGAGGCTTTATTGCCTGTCGTCACCGCCCGGAATTCCCGGAGATGCCTTTTTGTCACCGATGATAAGCATCTGGACGATTTGTTGGAGGAAGGAAGCGTAGACCACATTGTCAGACTGGCTATCAGGAAAGGGTTAGACCCCATTATGGCGATTCAAATGGCCACCTTGAATGCAGCCGAATGCTTCGGACTGCGCCATTTAGGGGCAGTTGCGCCTGGATACCAGGCGGATCTGCTTCTGCTGGATAACCTTAACGACATTTCCATTCATCAGGTTTATAAAAAAGGAAGGTGTGTCGTGGGTAAGGCACAGCTCCAGCAAAAGGAATTTCCCTCGTCATTGCCGGCTCAAGCCGAGCGGCCTCTGCTTCCGCTATCAATGCCAAGGAAGTGGCATTAACCGATATCCAAATCCCGCTGGCCTCCGCGTTATGCAACGTGATTGAGCTTATCCCGAACAGCCTGGTTACTTTGCACCGGGAAGAGCAGGTTGAAGTCCAAAATGGCGCTTTTCAGCCTTCCGTGGAACGTGATCTGTTGAAATTGGTCGTTGTGGAAAGGCATCATGCCACCGGCAATGTGGCCGCGGCGATTGTCAAGGGATTCCAGCTTAAGCGGGGGGCGATTGCCAGCACGGTGGCGCATGATTCCCATAATATCGTAGCGGTTGGCACATCGGATCAGGAGATACTCGCGGCTATCGGGCATGTAAAGGGGATAAATGGAGGATTAGTAGTCGTTGATGAAGGCAAGGCTGTGGCCTCGCTGGCTCTTCCTGTTGCGGGATTAATGTCGAACCGGGACTACATGACAGTTTATAAATCGTTAAAAATTTTAAATGAAGGACTTAAACGTATCGGCTCCCCCCAAGCCTTCAATCCTTTCTTGGCGCTGGCCTTTCTTACCCTTCCCGTTATTCCGGAGCTGAAATTAACGGATAAAGGCTTATTCGAATTTGCTTCTTTTTCACATATTGATGTCTCTATCAAGTAAAGTATCTTTTAAGTAAAGCATCCTTCTGCTATTAAAGTTGCCCCAATACGAACATTATGATATTATACCAATAAACCAAACATCCTATGTTTGATAAGATATAGAGTGGAGGAGTGCCTATGCTTCAAAAAACAAACCGGCTGACCCTGGTTGAACAAGTCGCCTTGCAAATAGAAAGCATGATCGAATCGGGCAAATGGGCGGTAGGGATGCGTATCCCGGCGGAGCCGGAATTGATGGTTGAATTGAATGTCAGCCGCAATACTCTGCGGGAAGCCATTCGGGCCTTAATCCATGCGGGATTATTGAAGACAAAACAAGGGGACGGAACCTATGTTTGTTCTTCAAGCGCGTTAGGGGCTGTGCTGCAGAAGCGCATTGTCCGCACGGATACGATGGATACCTTGGAGGTTCGCCATGCGCTGGAGCGGGAGGGAGCTTATTTGGCTGCCCAACGCAGAACTGAGGATGAGGCCCAGGAATTGCTTCTTCAGCTTGGCCGCTGGGAAGCTGCCGCAAAGCTCGGTGATCTGGATGCTTTTGTTCCGGAAGATATCCGTCTCCATCAGATCATCCTCCGGGCATCCCGCAATAATATATTGATTGAATTGTACGACCATATTGTAGAAGCGCTGCATGATTCCATTGCAAGCCTGACCCGCAATGAAGTGAAAACCGGGTTCATTGAGATCCACCGGCAGCTGGTGGAAGGGATTGTCGCTCAGGACAGCAACCAGGCTGTTGCGGCGGTTCAACGCTATATTTTGGAATCCAAACATCTTATTTCAACTGCAGAAGGAGACCGTTCATGAGCATGCAAGGCAACATCGAGACAATGACTACGGGCGGTTCCTTGCCAAAAGAATCGAAGCTGTCCCTAACTTCGGGATGGACAATCGTTATAGGCATTATTCTTATTTCCCTGACTATGCGGTCACCGATCACCTCGGTAGGTCCGCTGCTGTCCTCCATCCGCGAAGCCCTTGTGTTATCCAATACTGTAGCAGGCTTAATTACAGCGCTGCCTTTGCTGGCTTTTTGCGCTCTTTCACCGTTCGCTCCCGGCCTGGCGCGGCGCTTCGGACTGGAGAGGGTTCTGCTTTATTCCTTGATCTTATTGATGATCGGATTTGCTGTCCGCCTGATACCCGCAACCGTTCCCTTGATTGGGGGGACAGTTTTGATCGGATTGGCGATTGCGGTATTTAATGTACTGCTTCCCAGCCTGGTGAAACGGGATTTCCCTCTTCAGGTGGGAATTATGACGGGTGTGTATACCGTAAGCATGAATTTATGCGGGGCATTGGCATCTGGGACCAGTGTTCCGTTGGCCCGTGATGTAGGCTTAGGCTGGAATGGCGCGCTGGGGATATGGGGAGTTCTTGTTCCCATAACGGCGTTATTCTGGTTTTTTCAAGCCCGGTCCGGCCGCGCGGCAGCCGGTATGAAGGCGGGGGTGCTGAAGCGGAGAAGTCTGTGGCGTTCACCGTTGGCATGGACGGTAGCTCTTTTTATGGGCATGCAGTCCCTTATTTTCTATGTTTCCATTGCCTGGTTCCCTGACATGCTGACGGGGCGGGGCTTAAGCGACAGCAGTGCGGGCTGGATGATATCCCTTTTGCAGCTTTCGCAATTGCCTGTGACGTTTATCGTGCCGATCATAGCAGGCCGGATGAAAAATCAACGCCTCTTGGTCATTATCATGGCTGTTTTACTATTCGCTTCATTAGGCGGGCTATATTTCGGCTTGGGCGGAAATAACCTTATTCCGTTATGGATCATCTTCCTCGGAATTGGCGGCGGAAGCTCGTTCAGCTTGGCGATGATTTTTCTTACTCTGCGGACGAAGGATGCCCAGGATGCGGCTTCCTTGTCAGGCATGTCGCAATCCGTGGGGTACTTGTTAGCCGCAAGCGGACCAACCTTGTTTGGTTTGCTTCACGATGTTACAGGTGGCTGGAACATTCCGCTATTGTTGCTGCTGGGTGTTAGCGGTCTGTTGTTTATATGCGGTTGGGGGGCTTCCCAAAATCGTACTGTTTAAGAAGAGAGTGTTTCGGAACCGGCACGTGATGTGTGCGGTTCTTTTTTTTGCCAGCTTGGAGGAAGGAGGGCTCTTTCTCATCTTGTTGCGTCGTGCTGTGCGAATCATCATCTGACCTGGTTTGCAAGCACGCAAGCCTGAGCCACTGTTAAACGGGGATTTGTCCTCTTTTTTCGCATCGGCCAGCAGGTATTCTTCTGTTGCGGAACTCAGCGACTCTTATGGCGGTGAAAACGGGAGTTTGGATGATTAGCGGAACTGAGAAACCGTTACATCCCTGATGCGGCGAAAATAGAGAGAAAATAAGGCTGCGGCGGGGAATAAGGGCTTCTTAGTTCCGTTCAGAAGGGAATAAGCGGAAAAAGCCGCGATAAGAGTCGCTCAGTTCCGCTACGCTCTTCCGGGTGCAGAGAGCAGGTGGGAGCCAGGCCATTTTCCGGTGAACCATCGGCATATGAGGTTTACGATAGAGGAAGGGCTCTTTTGGAAGCGCCTCCGGTAACCCCACAACGTAAAAGAACCTGACGGTGATCTTCCGTCAGATTTTCTTACCACATCAGAATGTTTAAGTTCTTTACAGCGCTAAAGCGCGTAAGGTAAACATTCTGATTGGCGATAAAAACTTCCGCTAAACGCGGTCGCTCATCCTCGAAATACTCCGATAGGAGTTTTTCTCACCGGTCACAGCTGCAGTCCGTATTTCTGCCCCTGAACTTGCTTACCCTTTCCTTGCGCAAAGTTCTCTCCATTCCATCAACCAGCGGTGCTGCTCCTCAAAAAAACGTTTGGACACACTCCCCAATCCCTGGCAGCCCACGATTCTGGCCGTAATCTGATAATGCCGCACGGCAATCCAATCCGGCACAGCCCCGCACTCCTCATCGCTTAAGGTGCACACCCGGCTGTATCCTCGATAAAAGCGCTCAAACTGTTTCATAGTTGCATCATACATGGAAGTATGGAAATGATTGAAATGGGTGGCATCTGAGAGATAAGCCGCATCCATGCTTGGATAATCTCCGGAAGCATCGTCAAAATCCAGGAGAACGTATTTCCCATCCCGTTGGATCATATTGCCTGTGTGCAGGTCGCCGTGGCAGAAGCTTCTGGGCAGCAGAGTGATGCGGCTCCACAGCTCATTGCCGTATTGCTCCAGGTCGAGGATGGCTCCGGCTTCACAGTCCTTCTGCCTCATGATCGAGATGAAGTCACCGATATATTCCGCTTTGGTTCTGTTCAAAAGGGCGCCGGTGTACCTTCGCATCAATTTGTGGAGCTGTCCGCTTTGCTCGCCAATGGGTTCCGCCTCCAGACTTCCATCGGGGTCGGTTCCGTCTAAATACCCGAACATAACGGCCAAACGGCCATCACCGGGAAGAATAGTGTGGCTGGTTTGCTCTCGGGTGCGCATTACGGAAACCACCGGATATTCCTGCTCTGCCAGAAATTCAAGAATGCCCAGAGCATGTAAGGCGTCCGCTGTTTTGTGGCGGGGGAACAGCTTGAGGGCATACCGTTGCTGCCCGGACTCCAATATGTACACCTGGCCGATGAATTCGCGGTGCATTTCAATTTGCCGGATATGAATGGCATAAGCTTCATTTATGTGCCGGACAAGACTCTCCACAGTAGAACACCTTCTTAAATAGTGGTTGTTTATCCACATTGTAGCAGCAGAGGCGGCAGGCCTCCATATACAGTTTGAGTAAAATCAACTGACCTTTTGTTGAAAATCGTGGTATTCTTTTTTACAAGACCAAACAATAGATCGGGAGAGGCGGGCAAAATAATGAATCTGATCTTTTCAAAAGTGGACACTGTTGAGGAAATGGCGGAGCTTGCCCAAATAGCGGCGGAAATCTGGCGGGAGCATTATATATCCATGATTACTATGGAGCAGATTGATTACATGATTGAGAAGTTCCAATCCGTTCCGGCCATCCGGGAGCAGATTCAGCGGCAGGGTTATGAATATTATGCCATGCGCCGGGAGGGGGCCACTGTCGGGTATATGTCGGTAAGGCAGGATGAGGGGAAGCTGTTTTTGAGCAAGTTTTATGTGGGCAAGGAGCACCGGGGACACGGCTATGCCAGCCAGGCGATTGCCTTCCTGGAGCAGCTGTGCAAGGAGCGGGGCTTGAGCCATATTTGGCTTACGGTCAACCGTCATAATGAATCCAGCATTGAGGTTTATCGGAAAAAAGGCTTTCAGGCCGTACGCGAGCAAGTTGCGGATATTGGGAATGGCTTTGTGATGGACGATTATGTGATGGAGAAAGAAATTTTGGTTTCGTAAGAAGGGCGTGGGCATATGCGGGTGATTGATTACCGGACGGCGGCAGAGCTGTTGACCATGGAAGCGTGCATTCCGGTTATGGAGGAGGCTCTGGCCGATTTGTCGGCTGGCCGGGCGGAGATGAGTCTGCGGCAGGTGGTGCCTCTGGAGAAGCCCAATCTGTTGGGGCTGATGCCGGGGTATCTGCGGAAGAACGGGGTAGCGGGGGCCAAGCTGATCAGCGTGTTTCCCCATAGCCATACGTCAGACCGTCCGTCCCATCAGGGGGCGGTGGCGTTGTTCGATGCCGGGGCGGGGACGCTGCTGGCGGTGGTGGACGGCCGGGCCATTACGGCAATTCGGACAGCGGCGGTGAGCGCAGTGGCTACCCGGGCGTTGGCCAGGGAGGACAGCGCCGTTCTGGCAATTCTCGGAACGGGGGAGCAGGCGGCCAGCCATCTGGAGGCCATGCTTCAGGTGAGACCCATCCGGCAGGTCCGGGTATGGAGCCGCACGCCCGGCAAAGCCCGGTGTTTTGTGGAGGAGCAGGCGGATACTCTGCAAGGGGTGGAGGCGGTTGCTTCCAACTCCGTCCGGGAAGCGGTGGAGGCTGCGGATGTGATCTGTACCGTTACGGCCAGCACGGAGCCGATCCTGCGTGAGGAATGGGTGCGGGCCGGGACGCACATTAACGCGGTTGGCGCGTGCCGGGCGCCTGACCGGGAGCTGGATTCGGCGCTGGTTGCCGCAGCCAGGCTTTATGTGGACCGGAGGGAATCCGCCCTGAGCGAAGCGGGGGATTATCTGATCCCGCTCCAGGAAGGGGTCATTCCGGATACGCATATTGTCGGCGAATTGGGGGAGCTGCTGGAGGGCAGAATTGCCGGGCGGACAGGCAGCGGGGAGATTACCCTTTTCAAAAGCCTGGGGCTGGCTATTCAGGATTTGGCAGCGGCGCATTACATATATAATCAGGCGGTTCTGCGGCAAAAAGGCATAGACATCCCATGGTAACGGAAGGGAATGACGGTATGGAGAGCGGAAAAGCAGGCAGGATGCCCGGAATCGGCGGGATACAGGATGAACGGTACGAGTTTCACCTCACGGAGGAGCAGGAGCAGCGGGTGGCCCGGCTGCATGAGGAGAATATCAACATTGATTTGCTGTTCCAGGGGCCTTTGTCCCCCAAAGCGATTCCGGATGAGATAGCAGGGCGTTTGCTGGAGCTTTGCGAACCTTACAAGGACGATCCTATGGCGTACAGCCATATGCCGGCCAAGCTTCTGCTCAAGATGGCGGCTAGGGGCGAGCTTCCCCAGTACAAGGAGGAGTGGTACCGCTCCGGCATTACGGCAGGCAACCGGGAGCTTCACCTGAACGATATGGAGACCGTTCTGGAGAGCATGGGCCAGGTGCAGCTTCAGTTTGACGCCGCAGCGGACTGGCTGGTGAAGGCCAGGACGGCGGAGGATATCCGGGCGGCCAAACGGAGCGGCCGGAAAGCGGGGATTGTCAGCGCCCAGGAGACGGACGGGCTGGGGCGGAATCTGGGGCTGCTGGAGGCTTTGCATGATTTTGGGCTGCGGGTGCTGCAGCTGACCTACAATAACCAGAATCTCATCGGCTCCGGCTGTGCGGAGGCGGCCAACGGCGGCTTGTCCGGGTACGGGGTCCGGTTTGTGGAGCGGCTGAACCAACTGGGCATTGTGGTGGATACGGGTCATTGCGGCAAACAAACCACTCTGGATGCCTGCCGGGTATCGGCTGCTCCGGTGATCGCTTCCCATACGGGCGTGGAGCGGCTGTATCCCCATATGCGCTGCAAAAGCGACGAAGAGATTATGGCGGTGGCCGGAACCGGGGGAGTGGTGGGGATTTTTGCCATGCCGTGGTTTGTCCACGGGGACCCCGACAACACCACCCTCGACCATGTGCTGGACCATATCGACTATGTGGTCCGGCTGGCGGGAGTGGATCATGTGGGCATCGGCACAGACTGGCCCATGAGCGATGTGGAATGGTCCCTCGTCTACTTTAAGGAGCATATTGCGCCGCGGCTGGGCTTTGCTAAGGGAGACGGCCCCTCCACGGAAACGGTGAAGGGCCTGGAAACCTACGGCCGCTTCGGCAATTTCACCAGGGGATTGGTGGCCCGGGGTTACAGCGACGGGGATATTGCCAAGATTATGGGCGGCAACTGGCTGCGGGTTTTTGAGCAGGTTTGGGGATAGGGGAGAGGGAGAGCATACATGACAACCTATTTGCATCACACCTTGTTTCATTTCTATTGTGCAGGCATCTATAGCGGCAAAATCCGGTTTACGGAAAAAGGGGTGCTTCACGCCAAGGTGGACACCCGCAGACGGACGCAGATGCAGGAGCATATACTTGATCCCCGTGCCCTATATAATCTGCCGCTTGCCCGCATAGGCGAGCAACTGGAGGCATATGCCCGGGCGGAGTGGACGGGGGAGAAGGTCGTGCTGGAGCATGGCACCGTGTATCAGCGGCATATTGAATATACAGCGGCAGATGTGGCCGGTGCGGAGCGGACCTCTCAGGTATGGGCCATGCGCGGCGGTACAGCTGTAGATGTGGTCACCCTGGACGGAGAGGTGATCGCTTTTGCGGCTCCCAACCGCTATGGCCTGGAGCTGATCGTCAAAGCGGGCTACGAAAGGCTGACTCCGCTGCGGGTGTATGAGGACCCGATTTTGTCCAAGGCGGAATACGGGGTCAATGATCTGGGGACATATCTGGTGCCCATGCGGGATGGCGTGCGGCTGGCCACGGATGTGTATCTGCCGGAAGGGGTGGCGTCCGGTGTGAAGCTGCCCGCCATTCTGGTGCGGACCTGCTATGACCGCAACGGCCGCAAGGAATTGTTTATGCGCTGGGCCAACAAGGGCTATGCGGTGGTCAATCAGGATGTGCGGGGACGGGCGGATTCGGAAGGGGAGCTGGTGCCTTTTTATCATGAGCGGGACGACGGTTCTGATACCATCGACTGGATCATTGCCCAGGAATGGAGCAACGGCAAGGTGGGCATGTGGGGCGCTTCGTATCTTGGCTATGTGGTGACAGCCGCCGCCACCAGTGGGCATCCCAATCTGCTGGCCGTGGTGGATGAGGTGAATGTAGGCTCGCCCTTTACGGATACGGCCCGCAAGGGGGGAACCCTTTGCTCCTGGCCGCTTCTGTCCTGGACCCTGGCCCAATCGGTGGGGACCCGGACGGATTTTGAGATTTTCGGCGGCGTGAAGGTGAACCCCGAGGCTGCGGTGGATGCTCGCCCCATCCGGGATATTCCCCGGCAGATGATCGGCAAGGAGTCCGGTCCGTGGGAGCTGTGGAGCCAACATCCGGATTATGATGCGTTTTGGAAAAATTGCACCTACAGCGAGCTGGGCCATCAGGTGAAGGCGCCGATGTATGTGATTTCCGGGTGGTATGACGGGGACAGCCCGGGGGTGTCGGAAACCTGGCGGATGCTGACGGAGCATGATGTCCCCCACCGCAAAATCCGGCTGGGCGCCTGGGAGCATAACCCCAACCGGGCGCGGGATTTAGACAATGTGGCCTTGGGCAACGATGCTGTGGTGTATGACTATGATGTATCGGTACTGCGCTGGTTTGACCGTTTCCTGAAGGACATTCCCAACGGCATCGACCGGGAGCCGCGGGCTTCCTATTATGTGGTGGGCGAAAACCGCTGGCGGACCTCGGCGGACTGGACTCCGGCGGAGGCGGTGGTGACGCCGTTTTATTTTGGCGGGGATGGGCGGGCCAACTCCTCCCTGGGGGACGGCAGGCTGGCGGCGGAGCCGGAGGAGCTGTCTCCTGCGGACACGTTTGTTTATAATCCGGCCGATCCCGTAGCCGACAAAGGGGAGCGGGAGCCGGAGAACATGCGCAAGCATGAGCTGCGCAGCGATATTCTGGCGTATACCGGCGAACCGTTGGCGGAGGACTTGACGGTAGCCGGGGAACTGTCGGCGGTGCTGTATGCGGCCAGTACGGGCAGGGACACCGACTGGGTGGTGACCCTGAGCGATGTGCATCCCAACGGCGATTCCATCCGGCTGTCCAATTATATCGTCAGGGCCAGATACCGCCATGGTCTGGAGCATCCGCAGCTGCTGGAGCCGGGGAAGGTGGAGAGGTATGATATTTTCCTGCAAAATATCGCCCACACCTTCCCGGCCGGCCACCGGATCAGGGTGACGGTAACCTCCTCCAGCAAGTTTGTGGCCTTCCCCAACACCAACACGGGCAACAACCCGTATGCGGAGGAGGAGCCGGTCATCGTGCGCCAGACGGTGTACCACAACCGGGAATATCCCAGCCATATTAAGCTGCCGGTTGTGGGGGGGTGAAGTTGCTGCCCGCTGGGGGGCGGGGGAATAACGGAAATGTTTTTCCGTTATTCCTTGTCCGGCCTATGGGTAGGAGGCGGTAGCGGAAACCCGTTTCCGCTACCTGCTGCTCTCGCCCCATATTTTCCGGCGGTCAGCATGTCTAGCGGAAAAAGCGCTCCGCTATTTGGCCCCATTTGCCTGGGTGACCTTAAATAGCGGAAACTGGGTTTCCGCTATTTGGATTGCTTAGCCGTTTGGGGAGGGCTAACGGAAGGCTTCTTTCCGTTATTCCCGTGGAGACTGATGTTATGGGCGGTAGATGGAGGCAATAGCGGAAAACATCCTTCCGTTATTGCCTTATTTGTATGCTGCGGAAGGAAATAGCGGAAATTCTTCTTCCTCTATTGGAGTGGCCTCCGCCAAACCGTCTACGCTGCCTCATCCCCAAATCCTCCATGACAATCCTTACTTCCTGCATTTTAGTTGCCGGAGGGGGATGCTATACTGGGGGCGAGCAGGTTCCGGGATTCCACGATTCCCGGGACGATGGGGAGGCAGGGGAGCAGGGGATGAAAAAGCAAATTGTAGTGGACAGGCTGCCCCAGGCGGCGAATGAGCGGATGGCGGGCTTTGGGGGTGTTCACCCGGCGTGGGGAGAGTTTGCGGTTAATACCAGACATCTGCTGAAGGACGGGGAGCCGTGGATGCCCGTAATGGGGGAATTTCACTACAGCCGCTATCCGGAGGCGCAGTGGGAGGAGTCCATCCGCAAGATGATTGCCGGCGGCATTACGGTGCTGTCCACGTATGTATTCTGGATTCACCATGAGGAAATCCGGGGAGAATTCGACTGGAGCGGACAGCGGAATCTGCGCCGATTTATTGAACTGTGCGGAGAATACCGGCTGCCCATGTTTCTGCGCATTGGCCCTTGGTGCCACGGTGAAGTTCGCAACGGCGGCTTTCCGGACTGGCTGGTGGCGGAGAAGATGGTCCACCGCAGCAATGACCCGGTATATATGGAGCATGTGAAGCGGTTCTGGACGGAAATTCACAGCCAGGCGAAAGGACTGTTGTTCAAGGATGGCGGGCCGGTGCTGGGAATCCAGTTGGAAAATGAGTACGGCCATGCCGGCGGGTTAAACGGCCAACCCGGCAGGGCGCATATGCTTGCGCTGAAGGAATTGGCTATCCGGCTGGGGCTGGAGGCTCCTTTTTATACGGCTACCGGTTGGGGAAACGGCGTGGTGGTGGAGGGAGAGACACTGCCGGTGCTGGGCGGGTATGCCGATGCTCCCTGGACCCGGCATGTGGAGCCCTTGAAGCCGTCGGTGGAATATCTTATCCGCCCGGTATTCCTGGATTCGGATATTGGCACGGATCTGGTCAAGCCGCTGGAGCCGGGGGAATATTCCTATGATGTGCGGACGCAGCCGTACCTGACCGCCGAGCTGGGCGGCGGCATTCAGGTTACCGGCCACAGGCGGCCTTTGTTGGCAGCGGATGATGTCGAAGCGCTGGCCTTCACCAAGCTGGCCTCCGGTGCTAACCTTCTGGGGTATTACATGTACCACGGGGGAACCAATCCGGCGGGCAAGCTGACCACGCTGCAGGAATCCCGGGCTACGGGATACCCCAATGATGTGCCGGAGCTGTCTTATGATTTCCAGGCGCCCATCCGGGAGTATGGGCAAATTTCCGCCGCATACCGCCACCTGAAGCGGCTGGGGTTGTTTGCGGCGGACTTCGGCCAAGGGCTGGCCGCCGCGGATTGTTTCTTTCCGGCGGACTCGGCCCAGTCGCCGGAGGACCCGGATGCGCTGCGGTATTCGCTGCGCATCGGGGAGGATGGCGGCGGCTATCTGTTCGCCGGCAATTACCAGCGCTTCGCGCCTATGGCGGCGAAGCCGGGGCTGGAGCTGGCGGTGTCCCTGCCCGGCGGGGACACCTTGGAGTTTCCGCCGCTGGAGCTGGCGGCGCAATCTTTCCTGTTTATGCCCCTGCGCATGAGGCTGGGGGCGGAGGTGCTGCTGCTTGCGGCCAATGTGCAGCCGTTATGCCGCATTGGCGGCAGCGGGAGGCCGACCGCCTACGTCTTCTTCGCTCTGGACGGCAACCGGCCAGAGTATTGGTTCGCCCGGGAGGGTATCGTCTCCATCGGGCATGAGGGGACGGAGGCTTCCCCTGAGGACAACGGCTGGACTGTCTGCTTGCGCGAGGGCGCCAGCCGGGAAATTACGGTGATTACCACCGCCTCAGGCGAAACCGTTCATGTTATCACCTTAAGCCGTGAAGATGCTGCCAATGTCTGGAAGCACCGCGGAACTGGAGGGGAGCATCTGATTTTGTGCAGCGGAGCTTGGACGCAAACCCGGCAGGGGACCGCACGGGTCTCGACGCGGAGCTCAAGCCTCGATGTGGCGGTGTACCCGTCGTCATCCGTCAGGGTCATAGAGGGAGGAGCAGCGGAGCTTCTTGTATCGGAGGATTCGGAGAAGGCAGAAGCGGCGTCCAGTTTGGAGAAATGCCCCGGTTTTGCTTCCTTCAGCCTCCGTTTCCCGCAGGTGCAGTCCAGGGTTGCTGTCCGCGAGGCAGCCGGGGAACATGTCGCCGGCGGGAGCAGAGTCTATCTGCTGGAGCTGAACTCCGATCCGCTGGCCAATGCCTGCATCCATGATTGCTTCCTGCGGATTGACTTTCTGGGAGAGCGGGCAGATTTCTTCATCAATGGGGAAAAAGCGGCGGACTGGTTTTACAACGGGGAAACCTGGGAGATCGGATTGAAGCGTTTTGCCGGTAGGCTGCCCGGAGCCGAGCTTACCGTCGTAGTCTATCCGCTGCGCCAGTCGGATCAAATCTATATGGATGCGCCGCCCCGGTTCCCGGCAGACGGAAGTCCGCTGTGCGCCCTTGTGCAGGCGGAGGCGGCAGTGGAATATGAAGCCGGACTGGAGCTCCGGCCGCAATAAGCAAGGGCTGGGGCTTCAGCCCGATCCGCAGGGAAGCTCAAAGCAGACAGCAGAACGATGCTGTCTGCTTTTTGCCGTACCTTGCATCAGTTGATGAATGGGGCAGCTCTCGATAGCGGAAGCATATTTCCGCTATTCTTGTACACGGCTCGATTTCAGCGGCAATAGCGGAAACGATTTTCCGCAATACTCCACTTTCTCGCCACTTTCAAGCTCCAAAAGAGGGCATAACGGAAATCCCTTTCCGCTAAAGGGCAATTCATGGCGAAAGGCCAGTTTAACGGAAATTTACTTCCGCTATCCCGAAGCAACCTGAAGCAACATGTTCCATGCCGCAGGCCGGATTGTGTTAGGGAAGCCGCAAAAGCGGCATGGCGGATTTGATGGGGACCTCCAAATGTTCATTGGTCTTTGGCCAAACAACCAGCAATTGACAGAACTATCCGCCGCCTTTATAATTGACTTAAAATTAAGTCAAAAAACGAGCTTCTGACTATAAATCAAACCCAAACAGCAAAACCCAAACAGCAAAACCCAACAGCAAAACACAAACTCCAAACCATATCTAACTAACCCCAAAAGGAGCCACCCTATGTCACCACGAAAAAAAGAACAAAACGAGCAGCTCCGCCAAGCGCGGAAGCAGGAGATTCTCGATGCGGCCCTAAGCGTGTATGTACGTCTGGGCTACAACGGTACCGATATGGACATTGTGGCGGCGGAGGCGGGATTAGCCAAAGGGCTGATGTATTATTACTTCAAAACCAAACGGGAGCTGTTCCGCGCCATGTTCGAGACAGTGATGGAGAAGGCCATGGCGTTTCATCACCGGTTTGCATCGGAATGCGCCGGACTTGGCCCGGTGGAGTGGCTGGCCGCCTATACCTGGCGGATGTTTGGTCTGGCGGGAAACGATCCGCGGATGATCCAGTTTTCCATGCGCCTGCCCTTTGACGCCTATGCGGTATTTGGCCCCGAGGAGTGGCAGGAGGGAATGAAGCGGTCCGCCATTCACCTGGAGGCCATTGCCGCCGCAATCCGCGAAGGTGTGGAGCGGGGGGAGATGCGCCGGGTGGAGCCCCTTCATGCCGCCAACTGCTTTTGGACCGTATATGTGGCCAATCTGTTCCAATTTACCAGGATGATCGGAGCCGCCGCACCCGCAAGCCCGTCGCCAGTCTCCCAACAGCAAAACAGCTACATGGCGGAAGCGGCCCGGGAAGTGGCGGCCTTTTGCTTCGGAGGATTGGGTGTGCCGGAGGAGCGTTGGGGCCCGGCCTTAACCCGGGCGATGGAATCGGACCAAATCAAAGGAGGCGCGGATGAAGGATGAAGGTATTCAAATCTGAAGCGGGACGGCAGCAGGTGTGGGAAAGCTACGACGAGCTTGTAAAGCAATGGGGAGTGGCGGTGGAGGAATCCGACCTGGAGACCTCCTTCGGGAGCACTCATATTCTCCGCGCAGGCAGCCCTGATCTGCCGCCGTTGCTTTTGTTTCACGGCGTCGGCGACAATTCCGCGCTGATGTGGGTGTACAATGCCCGGGGGCTGGCGGAGCACTTTCATCTGATAGCAGTGGACACCATTGGCGGGCCCGGCAAAAGCCTGCCCAATGAACGCTACCGGCGGCAGGGGATGGATCACAAGCTCTGGTTCGGCGAGCTGCTGGACGGCTTGGGCTTGGAGCAAACCTGCGTTGCCGGAGTGTCCATGGGAAGTTTTTTGGCGCAAACCATTCTGACCGCATGGCCGGACCGGATCAAAGCCATCGTCGGCATGGCAGGACTCCCCGCGCTTCCAAGCCTGAAGGGCAAGGGCAGCCCCCTTCGCTCCATGACGGTGTTTTTGCCGGAGGCCTTGTTCCCCACAGAGAAAAATATCCGCAAGCTATTATTGAAGCTTTCCGGGGCCAACGCCGCCGCTTTTACCGAAAATGAGCTGTTGCTCCGCCACTATGGGCAGCTTCTCCGCCACTTCAACAAGATGGCCATGAGCAAACATCCGATCAAGCGGTTGGCCTCCAGTGAATCCATTTTCCAGGAAAAATCTTTGTTTCTGGTGGGGGATAAGGACCCAATCGCTTACTTTCCCGGCTGTGGGCCCATCCTGGAGAAGCTGCGGATTCCCTGTGAAATTTTCCCGGATACGGGACATGGGATCAATCATGAGCAGGCAGAAAGGGTAAATCAGAGGGTTATCGGCTTTTTTTGTGACATTTTGTATCAAAAATAGTTTCGCAATGATACAAAACGTGGTAAAATCTAAATAGGTAATCGTTTTTGTATGGGCATATGGAATTTTTCGGTTCCGGATGCCTTTTTTTACCACATCAGAATATTTAAGCTCTTTACAGCATTAAAGCGCGTAAGGTAAACACTCTGATTGGCGATAAAAAGTTCCGCTAAACGCGGTCGCTCATCCTCGAAATACTCCGATAGGAATTTTTCTCATGCATACATTCATATTGTTGTTATGATTAGAAAGGAGTGACTACAGCTTGAGAAAAAGACGAAAATCAGAGCGAATCAGCCGGGTTTCCCTCACCATGATCTGCATGATGCTGGTCCAGATGCTGCTGCAGCCCTTTAGCGGCTTCAGCTTTGCGGCAGAGGCGGAGCCCATTGAAGGCTTCACCTTAATAAAAAGCGCGGATAAGGCTGAGGTGCAGGTTGGCGAGGAGTTTTACTACACCATCTCCTTCCAGGCCGACAGTCCCACCGCCGTAGGCAAGGATATTATGATTCAGGATGTTCTGCCGCCGCAGTTCCAGCTTATTACTCCGCCCCCCGGCTGGTCCGCAAACGGGCAGACGCTTACGACTTACGTAGGACCCAGCTATCCCTTCCGGCTGGAATCCGGCTCAAGCACTGTTCACCAGTTCAAGGTGAAGGCGCGGCCAACGGGCAGCGCTTCTCCCGTCACAACAGTCAATACTGTTGTAGCGACGGATTTGAGCGAGCCGGGACACCGCACGGAAGCAACCGCAACTGTCGTCATCAAGGCGGACCCGAATCCGTCCACCCCAACACCCACACCGACCCCTACTCCCGTGGAAGTAACTTATAACCGATGGGAAACCTTCAAAACCCAGTTTACCGGCTATGATCCCGCAGTTCCGATTATTGGCGGTCCCGTTACATATAAAGTGGGCATTAAAGGCGTGTCCGGCAGCAACGGTTCAGGAACTCTGAAGGATATCCAACTGGTGGATCAACTGCCATGGACGCTGCCGCCGGGTGTGGAGGTGACCTTCCCCAATGCCGCTCCCCAGGGCAGCACCCGGGTTTATGATGAAGCAGCCAACACGGTTACCTGGAGTGTATACAGCCTAAACGCCGGCCAAACCTTCGAGGATACGATTCAGGTGAAATTCCCGGATTATTACGGGTATGCGCAATATTCTCCCGTTGATCAGGTCAACACCGTGACCCTGGCCACCTACAGCATTACCGGAAACGGTACGGTAGGCGGCACCTCCAGCTCGGTAACGGCCAAGTTCGGCCCCCCTGTGGCGGCGGCTCCCGATTTGGTTAAGGAGAGGCAATACGAATACCGCTATCCCGGCCAGTGGCAAAAATACACCATCAGCGGCATTGCCAATGTGGTGAACAATGCCAACAGCGCCTTGACCGATCTGGTGCTGGTGGACCGTGTGCCTGCGGAAATGGATTTCACCTCGGTGACCCTTCCCGCCGGGTGGACCACCATCGAATATGAAACCAGCGCGGCTCCCGGCACCTGGAAACCGGCTGCCGGCGTTAATCCCAACGGCGCGGCCAGAACCCTCTCCATCGGCACCGGTGTGGGCAGCCCCATCCGCCTGACGGGAGACGAATATCTCACCGGCTTGAAGTGGACCTTTGCCAAGCTGGAGGCCGGAAAAACCATCGCCCCCATCACCCTGGAAGGCAAGGTGAGGGAACAGCATCCGGCTACCCAGGCGCCTGTGTCCCACGGAACCACAGTGACCAACAATGTTTATCTGGATTACAGGCTGCTGGACACGGTTAATCCGGGCACAGTGCTTCAGGGCGTGCAGAAAACAGCCAGCGCCAGCTTCAAGATTAACGAGCCCAAACCCTGGCTGGCGGTCAAAAAGACCTTTGCCACCAATATGACCTACGGCCCTCTGAACCATGTTCCGTTTACCATTCAAGTGGGCAATGATTTGAAGGCTACCGGCCCTTATCATAATCCGGTTATCTATGATGTGCTGCCTGCCGAATTCGAGTATTATACCGATCCCCTGATTGCCGATCCGGCGGCCGCTTTGGCCCAATCCTACAAGCTGGTCGGCGCTCCTGCGGGGCTGGCGAAGCCCAAGCTGGAGATTCTGCCTCCCGCCCCTGCCGCTTCCGCCTATGCGGGAAGAACTATCGTCAAGTGGTACTGGGATGAGCCGGTAAAGCTGAATCCCGGAGAGAGCTTCCAGCTGACCTATACGGCCAAGGTTAAAGCCGGCACGGAGCAAAGCAGCTCCGGTTATATCAACGATGCCTTTATTACCACCGCCGATTCGGCCACGTTCTGGTATGACGGCGATCCTGATCTGGACGGTCCGGTGCAGGGCGGTCCTGTTGACCGGGAGCGCTGGGAGCAGGCCCATGGGGCCATTGCCAACCCCAACCTGCCTTCTGCGGACAATTACGGCTATTATGTACACAGTGCGGCCAAGGTTCCCATTGTGAAAATTGCCCTGGTGCAGTCCACCAAGTGGAACAGAGGGGATCTGGACCCGGTGTTTGTAGCCAGCGACAATTCGTCCTACGTGGGCGCTCCCGCTGTTCCGGTGCTTCCCTTTGACGCTCCGGATTCGCCGTCCTATACAGAATTCCCCCGTTACAGCGTAAGCTTCGAGGGAGGGACGGCAGACTACAAGGTGGTTATCCGCAACAGCGGCAATACCCGTCTGGGCAAAATTGATGTGTTGGATATTCTTCCCTATGTCGGCGACGCGGCGCTGCGGGTGTCGGGAACGAACTATAGTCCCCGCGGCTCCCAATGGCGGCCCAATCTGGCGGAGGTTCCCCCCTCCGGGATGAAGAGCTTCACTTCATCGGAGGCCACGGGAAGCAGGACGGTGGGATTCCGGCTGAACACCTATTACAGCAAGTCGGCGGACCAGGATCAGGTGGTCAACTTCACCAATGCCGCCGGCCCCAAAACCGGCTGGGTTGCTCAGACTGACTTTACCGGCAGCGATTTGTCGGACATCAAATCCCTGTATTTCGAGATCACCAATATTACCGGCAGCGACGGCAGCCCGGGGCTGAAGGCCGGAGACTATATTGTGCTGGATTGGAAGATGGATGCCCCGGTGGGCGCGCCCAAGGGCAAAATCGCCTGGAACTCCTTCGCCATCCAGGCCCAGGAAATCAACAACGGCCTGAAGATGCTGCCCACAGCGCCCAATAAGGTAGGCTTTATTATTGACCCGACGGATGCGCATTTGCCGCTGGGTGAAATCGGCGATTTCGTCTGGTTTGACAGCGACCGCAACGGGCTGCAGAATGAACGGTTTGACGGCGACCCGCAGAAATCCGGGATCAACGGCATTACGGTGAATTTGTACAGAGCAGGTGAAGCGGCGCCCTTCAAATCCAGCAAAACGGGTTATGACGGCAGCGGCAATCCGGGGTATTATCTGTTCCAGGGTCTTGATCCGGGACAATATATTGTGGAATTTCTGGTTCCCAATGTTTATGAGGCGACTCAAACCAATGCCGAAGGGCTGGACCCTGCTCATGCCAATGGCAACGACTCCAATTTCACAGTGAAGGGAGCTTCGTCGGGAGGCTTTACGCCATACCGCACAGATCCGATTTCCTTAGGGACTGCGGAGAAAAACCGGACCATTGATTTGGGCCTTGTGGAATCAGGCCGGCCGGGTTATCCCAGCGCTGCTTTAACAAAGGAGATTACCGGCGTGGAGCAGGGGACTGCCGCTGACGCCCCGATCTCCCAGGCGTATGCAACGGAAGGCAATCTGGTCAAATACGCCATTACCTTCACCAACACCTCCTCTGTGGTGCTGCACAACATCAAGCTTGCCGACCGGCTGGACCGGGGACAAAGCGGATTTGTATTTACCAAGCTGATCTATGACGGCCAGGAAGCGGCGTTGAACGGCAACGGCCACACCCATCCGGAGTTCATCAGCGGAATCAGCAACGATGGAACGGCGGCGGAGCCGTATGTGATCGTGCGCAGCCTTGATCCGGGCAAGAGCATCCGCCTGGAGGGGCAGTATCCGGTTGTAGCGGCGGATGCGGACGGCACGAATCTGGGCAACGAGGCCACCGCCTACTATAATGAGGCTTCGGAACCGCTGAAGGCCCCCGCGGAGCTGCCGATTGCCGGAATCCGGGTGGAGAAGACCGGGGATGTCTCCACCGTCACCCAGGCAGGAACCGTAGTCCATTATACGGTGAAAATCACCAATACCGGCTCCGTGCCGCTCCATCAAGTGAAGCTGACGGATACCAAGGTGGCCAACCTTCCGGTTATCCCCCTTCTGGAGCCGGGAAAAACCTTCACTCACTCCTATGCCTACACGGTAAGCAGCGCCGATATAGCCGGCAGCCAGTTGGTCAATACGATAACGGCCAAACCGGAGGAACCGGTCCGCGGCAGCGATACCCATACCATTCCGGTGGGCGGCGGCAATGGCGGGCCGACGCCAACGCCAACGCCAACACCGACACCAACACCGACGCCAACAACGGAGCCCACAAGTGATCCTACGTCCGAACCCACCTCGGAGCCCACGTCGGAGCCCACAGTGAGCCCGTCGCCGGGCACCGGCGGAACGCCGTCACCGTCGCCAACTCCCTTGGGATCTCCGGGGACGGAAACGGACATTGACGAGGAGACGCCGCCCCTGGGCGGGCCCAGTCCGACACCGGGCCTGACAGCAAGCCCGGCTCCCACACCGGGCGCTTCCGGAGGCAGCTCTCCCGCACCGACCCCCGGCTCTGAGGGCGGGGATGAGGTGATCCTGGGGGAAGAGAAGCCGCCTTTAGGGCCGCCGGGCGCATTGCCGGTTACCGGTGAGGACGGCAGGCTGGTCTGGGAGCTTACCGGCTTCGGCCTGCTTTGCCTCGGACTTCTGCTGCACCGACGGCGCCGCAAGCTGTAAAGCCCGCAAAAAGCATGATGCCTCCGGAACAGTGCTCCGGAGGCTTTCTTTTTCGTCAATCCCGGGTATGCCTGAGCGAAAGGGATAATGGGCGAAAAGGGCCAGGGAGATGCCATACTCCCCGGCTTCCCTCTCCCAGTGAAAATTTTCCATTGTCCATCAGATGTAACGGAACGCAAAAACCGTTATAGTGGAGGTATGCAGACTGCCGGAAGGGAGAGAAATGGCGCATGGCAAAAAAACTATCGTACGTCCTCATATTGGCCGGCTTGCTGGTCATGCTGTTCCCTTATGCGCGGGAATGGTACTATGACTGGCGGCAGGAGCGGCTTCTGGGCGAGATGGAAAGCCAGCTTTTTCAAGCGGAGGAGCCGCCGGAAGCGGAAGCGGCCAAGGAGGCCGCCTACCGGGAGCTGTCCCGGCTGATGGCGCAGGAATCCAGCGGCGGCGCAGCAGCGGGTGAAGCTCCGGACGAAGCCGTTCCCGGTCCAGCCTCCCCGTCGCCGGGGGAAGAATCCGCCCAGCCTACGGCTGAGCCCAAGCCTACACCAACCCCTAACCCGGCTATCGCCATTTTGACCATTGACAAAATCAACCTGAAGCTCCCGGTGCTGGAAGGGGCTACCCAGGAAAACATGAAGCTGGCGGCAGGCCATATGGTTGAAACTACTCCCTTGGGAGAAACGGGGAATGCGGCCATCGCAGCCCACCGGGCGTTGACCAAAGGAAGGCTGTTCAACCGGCTGGACGAGGTGGAGGAGGGCGACCGGATCGTCATCGACCAAAAGGGCAAACGCACGGAATACATTGTCTTCCGGACGTTTTTGGTGGAGCCCGAGGATGTTTCGGTGCTGAAGGGCAGCAAAACAGAGAAAATCCTCACCCTCATCACCTGCGACCCCGTAGTCAACGCCACTCACAGGCTGATTGTTCAAGCTAAAGAAGCATGATCTTGCAGAGAAAATCTGCATGTGGAAAAACGCCGCCGGATCAGTCCCGGCGGCGTTTTTGTGTCCATAGCAATTATTTAACTGGATATATTCTTTGTTCAGTATTTGTTCAGACGGATCATGTATAGTTTTCGTGATAGAATGGGCAATTTTACCCTATTTATATGCCTAAAGTATCATGAGAGGAGATAGGATGGATGAGGCTTAAACGCAAAACTGCCAAAATAAGCAGGATTTCCATTGCGCTCATGTGGGTGATGCTGCTGCAGATGCTCCTGCAGCCTTTTGCGGGAATCAGCTTTGCCAGCACCCCGATTGATGGCTTCACCTTGACTAAGGAGGCCGACAAGGCGGAGGTTGAGGTTGGAGAAGAGGTGGTGTACACGATCCGCTACCAAGTGGACGGTTCCACCGCGGTAGGAAAAACAGTCCAAATAAAGGATGTTGTTCCCTCCCAATTCGAGATCCTGGAGGTTCCGGCCGGATGGAGCAAAAGCGGTCAAACCGTGCAGCGTACGCAGGAGCTAGGTTCGGGGACAACTGTGGCTGATCAGATCAGAGTAAAGGCCAAACCCACCGGAAGCGCTTCTCCAGTCTCCACAGTCAACAAAGTAACGGCTACGGACCAGGGCGATCCCAGCCGGGTTACAGAGGCTACAGCTTCCGTTACCATTAAGGCTGATCCCAATCCTGTTTCACCATCGCCGTCGCCCAATCCCACTCCCGTACAGGACACCTACAATAAGTGGGAAACCTTCAAAACCCAGCTTACAGGATTGAGCAACAGCTCGATTCCCATTGTGGACGGCATAGTTACATATGAGGTAGGCATTAAAGGCACAGCCGGCAACACCGGCGCGGGAAATCTCACCAATATCACATTGGTGGATCAACTGCCTGCCAATCTTCCCGCCGGAGCCGAGGTTACGTTTCCCAATGACCCTCCGCCTAGTGGAAGCACCAGAGACTATGATCCGGGCAGCTCCACCATCACCTGGACCATTCCCAGTATCGGCGCCAGCCAGACCTTCAAGGATATCATTAAAGTAAAGTTCCCAGATAATTACGGCTACAGCTTTACAACAAGCAATCCCGAGTCGCAGATCAATACCGTTACGTTGGATACTTACAGCATCGATGGGAAGGGTATTATCGGCGGCAGCAGCAGCTCGGTGACGACGAAGTTCGGCCCGCCTGTATCGGGGGCTCCGGTCTTGAGCAAATCCAGGCAGTACGACTATCGCTATCCGGGCCAAACCCAGACCTTCACGATCAAGGGCATCAGCAATGTGATCTCCAATGCCAATTCGGCCTTGACTGATCTTGTTCTGGTGGATACCCTGCCGCCGGAGATGAGTTACAGCAAGATTAGGCTTCCGGCCGGCTGGAGTACGTTCCAATATGAAACCAGCTCCGGCGGGGGATGGAAAACTGCCACCGGACTGCCCACGGTCGGCACCGCCAGAGACCTGACAGTAGGCGGCACCGGGAATAATATTGTTGTGAACGCCGGCGAATACCTGACCAGAGTGAAATGGACCTTCGCCAAGCTGAATCCGGGCAGCACCATTTCCGATATTACGGTTACGGGCACCGTACTTGCCAATGCCAACGGAACGGGAACTCAGGTGAAGCATGGCGACACAGTAACCAATTCCGCGTATTTGGACTACAAGCTGCGGGATACGACTAACCCCGGCGTAATCATTCCCGGAGAACCGCTGACGGCTGCCGCTTCCTTCAAGATCAATGAGCCCAAGCCATGGCTGACGGTGGATAAAACCTATGACGACACCGTGCGCTACGGGCCGCTGATCAATGTGCCCTTCACCCTTCAGATTGGCAATGATCTGAAGGCAACAGGACCATATGAGAATCCGGTCATTTACGATGTGCTTCCCGCCGAATTCGATTATTATACCAATCCCAAGATCGCCGATGCGGCAGTGGCACTTGCGCAGTCCTTCCAGCTTGTTAACGCGCCTTCCGGATTGTCCAACCCCAAAATTGAAATTATTCCGGCTGCGGCCTCTCCTTATCCCGGCCGCACCATTGTGAAGTGGTACTGGGATGAAAGTGAAGGGGTGAAGCTGCTGCCTGGACAAAGCTTCACGATCAGGTATGAGGGAGTAGTAAAGGCCGGCACGGCGCAGAACAGCCCAGGCTACACCAATGATGTGTATATCACTACCGCCAGCCAGAACAAGGAATTCTGGTATACCGACGACCCGGATTGGCCGGCCAATCAGGATGCGGCTCCCGATCTTGACAGCTGGAGAACCCGTCATCCTGGCATCCATAATAGCGTACTGCCTTCCACTGACAACAATGCTTATTACGTTCATGACGATGTAAAAATTCCGATTGTCAAAACAGCCCTGGTCCAATCCACCAAGTGGAACAGGGGAGATCTGGAGCCGATTTTCCGGGCAAGCGACAATCCCGCTTATCAGGGGGAACCTGCTTTGCCGGTCATCCCGTTTGACTCTGAGGGAAATCCCCAGTATACCGAATTTCCCCGGTACAGCGTAACGTTTGAAGGGGGAACGGCGGATTATAAGCTGGCTATCCGCAACAGCGGCAATACCCGGATTGGAAAAATCGATGTTCTGGATATTTTGCCGTATGTAGGGGATTCCGCCCTGCGCGTCTCCGGGACTGCACTGACGCCGAGAGGCTCCCAATGGAAACCGAATCTGGCTGAGGTTCTTCCCTCAGGTGCCAAGACATTCACGTCGTCTTCGGCAACCGGCAGCAAGACGGTTGAATACCAACTGACCGCCTATTACAGCAAATCCTCCGATCAGGATAAGGTAGTAAATTTCACGAACGCAACGGGCGGAAAGAGCGGATGGGTTGCCCAAACCGCCCACAGCAGCGATAATCTGACAGACATCAAGTCACTGTATTTTGCAATCACCGGCATCAAAGGCAGCGACGGCGAAAACGGGCTGGCTCCGGGAGACTATATCGTCCTGGATTGGAAGATGGATGCTCCGGTAGGAGCGCCAACGGGGGAAATTGCCTGGAACTCCTTCGCCATTCAGGCTCAGGAAATCAATAACGGCCTGAAGATGCTGCCCACCGCCCCCAATAAAGTAGGTTTTATTGTTGACCCGAATAGCGTTCACGTCCCTCTGGGCGAGATTGGCGATTTCGTTTGGTTCGACAGCGACCGCGACGGCTTGCAGAATGAACGGTTTGATGGCGACCCGCAAAAATCCGGCATTAACGGAATTACGGTAAATCTGTACAAGGAAGCCGGTAACGGGCAGCCGGAAGCCGCGCCCTTTAAAAGCAGCAAAACCGGGTATGACACCAGCGGCAACCCCGGATATTATCTGTTCCAGGGCCTGGAGGACGGCAGCTACTACGTGGAGTTCGTACTCCCGGAGCATTATTTGCCGACCATCCCCGATGCCGATGGAGCGGACGACGCTCAGGTCAACGGCAATGATTCCAACTTTACTACAGCCAAGGCACTGTCAGGCGGGTACACATCCTATATGACCAAAAGAATCGTGCTTCCCGAGGCCGGGAAAAACAGAACCATTGATTTTGGCCTGGTGGAAAAGCAAAAGCCCAGCGGCAATCCCACCGCCACACTGGATAAGAAGCTTGAACGGGTGGAATTGGGAAGCTCCACAGCTTCAACAGTGTCCCAAGATTACGCGGTGTCGGGGAACAAGGTGCAATATTCCATAGAATTCAAGAATACTTCATCGGTTACCCTGCACAATATCAAGCTGATGGATCAACTGGACCGGAATCAGGCCGGTTTTGTCTTTACCAAGCTGATCTATAACGGAGAAGAAATTCCCTTGAGTCTGAACAGCCATGGCCGTCCGGAGATTATCAGCGGCCTGGACAATGACGGCACTAAGGCTGCTCCGTACGTTACAGTCAAAGAGCTTGAACCTGGGAAATCCATCAAGCTGTACGGAGAATATTCCGTTGCCGCCGCGGATGTGGACGGCACACATCTGAAGAACACCGTAGAGGCGTTCTACAACGAGGCAACCCAGCGGCTTACGGACGATGTCGAGGTTCCCCTGGCGGCCATCGATGTGGAGAAAACCGGAAGCGCCCTGGCCGTTTCCCAGGCAGGGACCGTTATTACCTATACGGTTACCGTAAAAAATACCGGTTCTTATCCTCTGCATCATGTTGTTTTGACCGACAGCAAGGCTTCCGGCTTGCCGCCTATCGCGAAGCTGGAGCCGGGAGAGGCGAAGGAGATCACCTATACCTATACGGTGACTTCGGCGGATTTGACGGGCGCGGAAATCGTCAACACTGTTACGGCTGCCCCCGATGAAACACCCCGGGATACCGACAGCCATACGACTCCCGTAGACTCAACCAAGCTGGGCAGCATCGGCGACTATGTATGGTTTGACCGCAATGAGAACGGCATTCAGGAGGCGGGGGAGCCCGGCATCAACGGGATTGTCGTTAAGCTGTACAACTGGCTGACACAAGAGCAGATTGCCGAGATGGCGACCCGTGACAACAACGGCAAGGCGGGTTATTACAAGTTTGAGGGCCTTGGCGCGGGCAGCTATTATGTACAATTCGTCATCCCGGCTGATTACGGCGTCACCTTGCCGAATATTGGCGCAGCGGATACGGATTCCAATGCAACGGACAGCAACGGCAACACGGGAAAAATTGTGATCAACAGCAGCAACTGGCATGATCCGACCATTGATCTTGGTCTTGTGCCGCGGGGCGAAATCGGCAACTATGTCTGGCTGGACAGCAACCATGACGGGCTTCAGAATGATGGGGATACACCGGGGATCAATGGCATAGAGGTAAAGCTGTACAAGGATTCCTCTGCAGGCGAACCTCTGGCCGTCACCACCACCCGGGATGGTCCTGACGGCAAACCCGGCTACTACCTGTTCGACAATCTGCTGGCTGGTGACTATTATGTCCAATTCACCATTCCCGGGGATTACAGGAAAACGGTGGAAGAGGCCGACTCGGACAGAGGGCAGGACTCCAATCCTACCAATGAGCAGCATATCACAGACAAAATCTCCATCGGAGAAGGGCATTGGGTTGACCCCACTATTGACCTGGGTCTGGTGCCGAAGGGAGTAATCGGCAATTACGTATGGTTTGACCTTAACCGAAACGGCAAGCAGGATGAGGTTGCCGAGTATGGACGCAACGGCGTCTCCGTCAAGCTGTATGATGAGAACAAGCAGCTTCTGAAGGAGACGGTTACCGCTGACGATGCTTCCGGCAAACCCGGCTACTACCTGTTCGACAATCTGCTGGGCGGCAAGTATTATGTGCATTTTACCGTTCCCTCCGGATATGTATTGACGGTGGCGGAGAATGCCGAAGCCGGAGCTGCATTGGATTCCAACCGGCTTGAAAACGGCTTTACATCCGTAATTGCAATAGGGGATGCGGATGTGTGGGAGGATCTCACCATTGACATCGGCATCAGGACTGAGGATAGTTCCGGCGGAGGAGGGTATATCCCGACACCGACACCTACTCCGACACCAACGGCTACTCCGACGCCAACACCCGGCCAGTCTGCAACACCGACGCCAGTACCCGGTCAGAGCGCATCACCTGCGCCGTCTCCATCCAACAGCGGCAATCCCGGAACGAATCCGGGCGGCTCCAATGAGATACCGATTGAGAATGAAACCACGCCCAAGGATACGTCCAAGGAGGGCGATGTAACGGTTCCTGACGGAGGAAAAGCGGATCTGGGCAAACAGCCTGAGAACGGCAAGGTTCAGGTGGATGACAAGGGCAAATGGACCTACACGCCGAATCCCGGCTTCACCGGCCAGGATAGCTTCAGTATTGTGGTGAAGGACGAGGATGGCAATGAAGAAGAGGTTCTGTTTGAGATTGATGTAGAGGATGTGCCGTTGGATACGTCCGAAGGCGGTTCCCCCATAACGGGCACTTTGCCCAAAACAGGGGAAGAAAACAGGCTTTCCTGGGAACTGACGGGGTTTGGACTGCTTTGTCTGGGCATGTTCATGCGCAGACGCAAACGCAGGCTGTAATATCTGTATGAAGCAACGCCGCCGGAGCTGGATTCCGGCGGCTTTTTTGCTCCCTGGGGAAAAGGCATATTTTTCTACAACTCTATTGAAAAAATGTCGAAAATCTGATAGATTATTATATAAGAAGCAGTGCACGATAAACGGCAAACCTGTTGAAAAGCAGGGACGCAAAGCTACAGGGCCTTCCCTTCATCTGAAGGATGGCAGCCAGCCGCCGAATGTAATTGGCTTTTTTTGTTTTATGAGCATTCGCCCCAAACCTAAACCGATAAACGGCAAACCTGTTGAAAAGCAGGGACGCAAAGCTATAGGGCCTTCCCTTCATCTGAAGGATGGCAGCCAGTTTCCGAAGGAGGTTTTTTTCATGCGGAAATTAGTCACATCTATCCTTGCAGCAGGTATGCTGTTCGCGTACACAAGCGCAGCATCCGCCGCATCCTGGCTGAATGACAGCAATATTGCCGTCGGTTCCATCGGCGTACAATACCAAGCAGACTCCGGAGCCCGCGTTAAGGTCATGGTGACCAAGGACGGGACAAGCTATACCTACGACTTGAAGAACAACGGCACGGAAGAAAGCTTCCCCCTCCAACTGGGCGATGGCACTTACAAGATCTCAGTGCTGGAGAACACCACCGGCAACAAGTACAAAAGCGTATATACCGCCACCAAGGATGTTGTGCTTGCCGATTCCAATGCCGTATATCTGAACTCCACCCAAAATGTGAACTGGGCTGCCGCTTCGGATGTTATAGCCAAAGCCGGGGAATTGACAGCAGGCAAGAGCAGCGACGAAGAGAAGGTTAAGGCAATCTATGAATATATTATCGGCCATATCACCTATGACTATGAACTGGCTGCCAATGTAGCTTCGGGCTACGTCCCCAATCCGAGCCAAGTATTGGCAAGCGGAACCGGAATCTGCTACGATTATTCCGCTCTCTTCGCTGCTATGACCCGCAGTGTCGGCATTCCTGCCAAGCTGGTGATGGGCGACTCGGAATATGTGAAGGAATACCACGCCTGGAACGAAGTGCTGCTGAACGGGGTTTGGGTAACTGTGGATACAACAGTGGACGCCGGAACCGGAACCGCGGATTTTGCCAAGGACAGCAGCAAATACGTTGCAGCCAAGGTTTACTAACTAATACAACCATAACAAAAACAAGTCCGGGGATCATCCCCGGACTTGTTCATTTTTTCCGGCCTGCAGCCCGCTCCTCCCGCTCCCATTTTTTGAGATTGGGGTAAGGGTCGAAGGACCATTCTGTCAAACCATTGTCCCGGTAGAGGCCAAAATGGAGGTGGGGCGGGAATTTGCCGGAGGTGCCGGGTTTTCCGTAACCCGAGCTGCCTACCCAGCCAATGACTTGGGCAGGCTTGACCACATCTCCGGTTTTGACCTCCTTGCTGAAGCCGGACAGATGGGCGTAATAATGGTAGACGTTATTCAAATCCCGGATGCCTACCCGCCAGCCGCCGAAGGGATTCCAGCCCATCACTTCAATTATCCCGTAGCAGGTGCTGCGGACCGGAACCCCATGATGGGCAAAAAGATCCGTCCCTTCATGAATCCGGTCTCCCCCCCATCCGCGGCTGGCTCCCCAGGTGTCGCGGTAAGAATAGTCGGCCCCAAGGGGAAGGGGAAAGGCATGGGTGAACAAATCCAAAGTTCCAAAGGCAGCGTAAATTTTAGAAAACTGGGTGATCCGCTCCACTGCCCGGTTGTTCTGGTAATATTCCCATAGTCCAATCCGCAAATTTTCCTCGTCCGTCCCGAACCGGGTGATTTGCCGGGCATAAGCGGCAAGCCTGTCCAGATCGCTGTTCCGGTCAGCCTGCCCATCCCCGTCTCCGTCCACTCCTTTTCCTCCGAAGGCGGCAATTCCTTGAGGGCTGGTATCCCCCCGGTCCGGATTGGATAAGCCCGTCCAGTCCTCCGGAGAAAAATAAATCCCCACCAATCCGTCTCCGGCCGAACGTTTCTTCACAAAATTGATGGTCCGTTCATATTGATCGGCAGCAGCCAAATCATGCCACCGGATGCCGGTGATGGTCCCGGTCTCCTCAAACAGCGCTTTGCGCGCCCCATAATTTGGACTGGCTGACGCGGCAGGCTGGGGGGCCGAGACTTCCGCCTCTTCTGTCCCTGCCGGCGCCGCTGCCGCAAACCCCGCTCCCGCCAGCCAGAGGAAGGCCGCCGCTGCTGCGATGCCGCTGTACCGGTGCCGCCGTCTCATAAAATCTTCCTCCCGCTCTCATATTCCGTAAATTTGACATGTAGGCCATAAGTGTTGTGCTATACTTAGCATGTTTAAGGGAGCCCCATTTTATCCTGATAAACGATCCCCATGGTTTAGAGAGGATTGAAGCAAGGCATTTTCACAAGACTTGGGAGGCGCATGAATTGGAGCATTTGCATAGGCAGGAGCATACCGACGGGGGCATGGTCATTCTTCAGGCGAATCTGGATGATATGAATCCCGAATTTACCTCTTATATTACCGATCTTTTGCTGGCCGCGGGGGCCAATGATGTGTACTGGATTCCGATTATTATGAAAAAAGGAAGGCCGGGCATTATGCTGAATGTGCTGGTGGGTGAAGAGGGGATCGCCGCTATGGAGCAGGTGATCTTTGCGGAAACCACTACACTGGGGCTGCGGTATGTCCGGGCGGAATGCCACCGGCTTGGACGGGAGTTTGTCCGGGTGGAGACCCGCTTCGGGCCCATGTCGGTGAAGGTGGGATATCATGGAGGCAAGCCTGTCCAATTTGCTCCGGAGTTCCGGGAATGCGAGGAAGCGGCGCGGCGGTTTGGCGTCCCTCTGAAGGAAGTCTACGAGGAAGTGCGTAGCCGCTATCGGGAGCTGGCGGGGCCCTTGGTGTAAGGCGGAAGCCAACAAAAAAAAGTGAATGAATATTCAGCCGCCTCCCGCCAAATAGGGTGGAGGCGCTGCTTGAATATCCATTCACTTGCGTTTCGCGGCAGAATTTAGTGCTTGGTGTCGCAGGGAGCTTCGCCATTCAGCTTTTCTTCATGAAGATGGGGCGGCGTCTCGTGGCCGACTGCCTCTTCAACATGATCATGAGGATGGGAATGGGAATGCCCGTGGTGGGAATGCTCACCGTGATGATGCTCATGGGATGCGCCATGATGGTGGTGGTGATGAGCGTGCTCATGGACATGCTCGATGTGGTGCAGCTCATGATGGCTGTGCCACTTGTCCAAATAAGGCTCCGTATGCCCGATCACCACCCGCAGAACATTGGGCTGATCGGCCAAATCCCGTGTGCCGGCTCCATAGCCGATGCTGTCCACAATCATGGACGGCAAAGACGTCAGGAAGCCGGTAGCCGTTCCGGCAATAATGCCTGCGCCTGTAGGGGTGGTCAGCTCCATCCGCAGGCGGCTTTCGGCAACGGGCAGGCCGCGCATCATCTCCAGGGTGGCCGGGGCCGGAACGGGATACAAGCCGTGATCGATGCGGATGGAGCCGGAGCCCAAGGGTACGGGGGAGCTGATGATTTTCTCCGCGTCCAGGGAATCCAACGCCAGCGCCACGCCGATTACGTCTACAATGGAATCAATGGCGCCAACCTCATGGAAGTGGACCTGCTCCACCGGCACGTCATGGATTTTAGCCTCCGCTATGGCGATTTTCTCGAAAATGGAGAGCGCCAGGGCGGTGGCTTTTTCGCTGAAGCCAGCCCGGACGATCATCTCGGCAATATCCTTGTAATGGCGGTGGTGCTTAGGCGGGTTGGCCTCATCCAGCAGAACGTCCAGCTTAAGGGCGGAGACCCCGCGTTTGGTCACCCGGGTCCACCGCAGGGTGAACGGGTCTACAGGCAGCTTGGCCAGCTCCTGCTCCACATAATCCTTGTCCGCGCCTGCATCCACCAGAGCCGCCAGCGTCATGTCGCCGGCAATTCCTGAAAAACAATCCAGATATACGATTTTCATAAAGGTGATTTCGCCTTCTTCTCCAGATTTTGTTGGATGACTCCGGCTGCATAGCCTGCCCCAAAGCCATTGTCGATATTCACCACGGTAACCCCGGGTGCGCAGGAATTCAGCATGGCCAGCATCGCCGCTATTCCGTTCATGCTGGCGCCGTAGCCGATGCTGGTGGGAACCGCGATGATCGGCTTGGCCACCAGTCCGCCCACTACGCTGGCCAAGGCTCCCTCCATGCCTGCCGCCACCACAATAGCGTCGGCCTCCCGCAGAATGTCCAGCCGCTCAAACAGGCGGTGGATGCCGGCAACTCCCACATCATAAATCCGTTCCACCCGGCTGCCCAGCATCTCGGCGGTAACGGCGGCTTCCTCCGCCACAGGCAAATCCGAGGTTCCCGCACAGGCCACGGCCACATAGCCATGTTTGGAGGGGACAAAGGGCTTTTGCCGCCAGGAGATGGTCCGGCTTACGGGATCATAATGGGCGGCAGGCACATCCCGCAGCACCGGCTCCGCCTGCTCCGAAGTGACCCGGGTAGCCAGCACCCGGTCTACATGCTCCGTCAGCTTCAGAAAAATGGCGTGAAGCTGCTCAGGCGTTTTTCCCTGGCCGAAAATCACCTCGGGAAATCCTGTCCGGCGTTCCCGGTGCACATCCAGCCGGGCAAAGCCCATGTCCGCCGTGCCGTCCGGCTCCTTGGCTTTGAGCATCTCCCGGATGTGGACCTTGGCCTCCTCGGGATTCAAATCCCCGGTATGGACCAGCTTCAGCAACTGATCAATGTCCATTACTTGGCGACTTCCTTTCTTTGCTGCTTCAGGGATGGGGCCAGCACCTCGTTCATGCTGCCTGTCCGGTATCCCGCCAGATCCAGCGTCACATAGGAGAAGCCGAGAGAGCTCAGCTTTTGATGGATGGCTTCCTTATGCTCCAGTACCTTCATGATTTCGTCGGGCAGCACTTCGATGCGGGCAATTTTGTCGTGATGGCGGACTCTCACCTGATAGAAGCCCAGCTCCGCCAGGAAAGCCTCTGCCACATCCAACTGGTCGATTTTGTAGCGCTCGATTTTGGTTCCGTACGGAATGCGCGAGGACAGACAGGCGAAGGAGGGTTTGTTCCAAGTGGGCAGCCCCAGCTCCTTGGAAAGCTGGCGGATTTCCGCCTTGGTCATCCCGGCTTCCTGTAAAGGACTGCGGACGCCGCGTTCATTTTTGGCTTGCAGGCCGGGACGGTAGTCTCCCAGATCATCCATATTGGAGCCGTCCACAATCACCTCGTAGCCCTGGTCGCGCGCCAGCTGCTGCAAATGGGTAAACAGCCCTGTTTTGCAGTGGTAGCACCGGTCCGGATTGTTGGCGACAAATTTCTCGTTCTCGAATTCCTTAACCTCAGTTTTGATCAGACGGACGCCCATCTCCTCCGCCAGCGCCACGGCCGCATCGAATTCACGGCTGGGGAAGGTTTCGGATGCGGCGGTTACTGCCAGCACCTGGTCGCCGATTTCCTGCTGGGCTCTTTTCAGGAGAAATGTGCTGTCCACCCCGCCGGAAAAAGCCACCAGAATGCGGCCCATGCCGCGCAGGATATCGCCAAGCAGGGCGTTTTTTTCCTCTGTCGACAAAGCTTTCTCCACTTTCGATTCCCTCCGTTCTTATAACGGCTCTTGTGATGGAGCCGGCTAATGTTTCAGATATGATCTGTATATGAATCGGGTTCAGATTTCTATTTTAGCATACAATCCCTGTCATGTCTGTTTTGGCGGGGAGCGGGACAAATCTGATGCAGGCGGAAAATTCCTTTTCGTGCTTTTCGTGTTATAATAAGAAAACATAGCGCAGCAGCAGGAGACGGTGAAGGAGGCAGCGGTCTTGTATCATATCGGGGGTAATACCTATTCATTGGTCTTGGACCATAAGAACGGATGGAACTACGAGGTTTTTCGGGACAGGTACAGCGAGGTGCTGGACCGGTATGATTTTATAGTGGGGGACTGGGGCTACAATCAGCTGCGGCTGAGGGGCTTCTTCAAGGAACCTAACAATAAGGGGAGCAAGGATTCGTCCATTGCGCTGCTCCATGATTATTTGAACGAATACTGCAATTTCGGCTGCGCCTATTTTATCATTGAAAAGCTCGCCTCCCGCAAAAACGCCGAGGGCCGCGAGGATGGCGACGATTCCGAGGGGAACGGGCTCTACGAGGCGGAGCGTTCCCGGGAGTATGAGCTTAAGCCGCGCCACCAGTACCAGCGCAAGCAGCAGGAGACGGCGGAGCCCCGCCAGCGGAATGGGCAGGAGAGGTTTACGGCAGCCGTACATACTCTGACAGACAACGGGCGCAAGCCCGCCCAGCAGGAGGGCGGGAAGCGGGATGGAGACCGTGAGCCCCGCGGCGGGCAAAAGGGGCAGGATAACCGGCGCGGCCAGGAAGGCTCCCGCAACGGGCGGGACCATGGCGGGGGCAAGCCCCGAGGCGAGGCCGATGGGGGACGCCAGCGCGAATTCGGCGGCGGCAAACCCCGCGAACGGGAGAACGGCGGCCGCGAGGGTGAGGCCGGCAGGAAGCGGGAGCAGGACGGCCGCCGCAGGGAGCAGCAGGATTCCCGCCACCGCGAGCAGCAGAACCGCCCCAACCGCGACCAGCAGCCCGGCGAGCGCAAGCAGCAGGGGCAGCCTCAAGGGGAAAAGGGCAAACACCATCCTCCGCGGAACAACAACAAGTCCGGCGGCAACGGCGGGGAGCATCAGCGGAACCGGGACAAGGACCGGGAGAAGCGGAACGACCGTGAGCGCGAACGGGACCGGGAAAAAGGCCGGGCGGAGCCTCTGGTTTAACACGCCGGCTTCGGCTGCGGCGAAGAGCAAAAACAAGCCCAAGACAGAAGGCGGAAGCCTTCGGCGTCTTGGGCTTTTTGGGTTGGTTGGGAAGAGGGGCGCTCAGGGAGAGGAGCCGCTACAGCCGTCCTCCGCGCGGACACAGAATCCGTTAAATGCCGCAAAAATGCTGTTTTCTCATGTACGCGGACAGAGAATCCGTTATGGGGCGCCAAACAGCCGGATTGGGCGTCAGATGGAGCAAATAGCGCATCGTGTGTCCGTGAAATTCCCGGAAACGCCCAATTTTGAAAAATAGCGGATTCCCTGTCCGGCTGGAAGAAGCAAGGAGCAACGGACCCGCTTCTATCGAGCAAGCGATTACTTGAAATCCTGGCCAATGAAGGCCTCCCGCACCCGGCTCCAGAAGGGGAACGGGCGGAAGCGGGCGAAGCGGATGGATTCCCGGGACACCTGGCAGCGGATGGAGGTAATCTGGTTCTCCTGGAACGACAGGTGATCCAGGGTAATAAGGAACCGCCCCTCGGATTTCGGATAGATGTCGCAGTGATGATGCTTGGGCAGGATCATGGAGGAGCCCAAGGTCCGGTACACCCGGTTGTTGATGGAGGAAATCTCGGCAATTTGCAAAGCCTCCAGGGAAGGATGGAGGATCGCGCCGCCAAGGCTCTTGTTGTAAGCGGTGCTGCCGCAGGGAGTGGAGATGCAGATGCCGTCCCCGCGGAAGGTTTCAAAGGGTTCATCGTTTATGTTCAGCTGGGCCACCAGCGTCGAGTCGATGCCTTTTATGGTGAATTCGTTCAAGGCCATAAAGGAATGGGCGTCCCCTTCCGTTTTGACCACCTCCACTTCAATGAGCGGGTAGGTCACCAGCCGAAGCTTGCTATCCTGAGGGGGCGCATTCATCAGAGTGAGCAGCTGGTTGATTTCACCAGGCATCCAGTCGGCAAAAAAGCCCAAATGTCCCGTATGGATTCCCACAAAGGATGCGGTGGCCAAATTCTCGCGGAATTGGTGGAAGGCTTGCAGCATGGTGCCGTCGCCGCCGATGGAAACCACAAAATGGGGATCGCTGCGGCTTTCGGTCATGCCATGGCTTGCCGCCAAACGGTGGAACTCCTTCACCAGCTTGCAGGACTCCTCATCGCCCCGGTTCACAACAAAGTAGTTCAAGACGGTTCCTCCTAAGGGCTTTGCCGCGAGGCAAAGCCGGCATCGTAAGCATAAGCTAAGGGCTTTCCGCCAGGAAAGCCGACATCGTAAGCATAAGCTGGGCTTTCCGCCAGGAAAGCCGGCATCGTAAGGGCTAAACTACCCTCATCATAAACGTTTTGCCTCCGTCAGGCAATCAGGCATTCAAGCAGGCGGCCTTCGCCAAACACCCCATGCTCGGGCTCCTCCTCTACCGCAATCAAGTTCCGTCCAATTCCTCCATAAGTTTCATCCCTGTCCTGCCGGAAGGGCCGATGTTATAGTAAAGCTGTTGTTACACTAAACAAATGAAAGGAGAACGCGCAATGCCAAAAAACTTCGGATTCAAACGGCTGGCAGGGTTTGTTCTTGCACTGGCGCTGGCTCTCGGCCCCTTCCAGGGTCTGCAGGCCGTCCCGGCGCAGGCGGAAGCAACCACCGTGATTGTGGACAATGGTGGCGCCGGATATTATGAGTCGGCATCGGGGGCATGGACCAATTCCAATTTGAAGGGGTACTTGAATTCCGGCACCCGGTTCACCGATAATGCCTCCTCCCTCAACATCTATGTGCTGTACATTCCCGATTTGCCGCTAGGGGGAATCTATGATGTATCGATTTACAAAATTGCCGAGGCCTCGTCAGACCCCAATGCCCGGGTTGAGGTAGCCCATTCGGACGGAACAGAGGCTCTGTCCATGGACCAGTCAACGGGAAACAGCGGCTGGCAGGAGCTGGGGAGCTATCATTTTTCATCCGGTTCCAATGGTTATGTCAAGCTAAGCCTGGGCACGTTGAACAAGCGGCTGAGGGCCGATGCGGTTAAATTCACCCTGGTTGCCGCGGATGAAGAGCAGACAGTTTCCCTGTATCCTGCTGCCGATACGTATGTAAACGGCGGAGCCAAGGCCGCGGACAACTATGGAAGTGCAGCAGAGCTGCTGGTCAAGAAGGATGCGGATATTTACACCAGGCAAACCTATATCAAGTTTAATGAAAACGCATACAACGGTCCTGTAGGAAGCGCCGTGCTTTATGTGTACGGAGCCGTGACGGACCCGGCAGGAACCGAAACCGATGTGCAGGTTTTGAGTACGGATGACACAAGCTGGGAAGAGCAGACGCTGACATGGAACTCGCCCCGTCCCCAACCCTTCGATTATATCGGCAAGCTGCACGTCCAATCGGCAAACCAGGAGTACAAATGGTACGGTATTGATGTCACCTCCTATGTCAGGGCCAAAATCCGGGCAAATGAGCCGTTTCAGTTCACCCTGCTGCAAGAGGATAAAGGCTTGCTGGTGCGCTTAAAAAGCAAGGAGAATCTGACCCATAAGCCGTATCTCAGCATTTCGCCCTCCTATCCTGCCCAACCGGCCGCCTTCTGGCCTTCGGACAGCATACTCGCGGCAGACAGCAGCGGCGATGAAACCTCGGCCGCTTTGGCCTGGACACCGGCATTGGAGGCGGAGCAGGCTATCGGCGGCTACCGGATTTACAAAAACGGCATGCTGCTGGATACGGTAAGCGGCACTGTTCATCAATACAATGCCGCTGGACTATCCATGGACACCCTATACACCTTCAAGGTGGAAGCAGTCAATGCTGCCGGAGCGGAAAGCCGGGACGGACCCATGCAAACCGTCCGCACCGGGAAAATCGGCATCGGCCAGATCAAGCCGGGCAACGTGTTCCTGCAATCGGAGAATGTGCAATTCAAGATCGAAACCAACCGGGAGACCATTTCCTGGAGCGTGAAAAATATATGGGAGGAGACCGTTGCGGAAGGCGTCTATGCCAATCAGGGGACGGAGGTCCTCTTGGAATTGGACCCGGGTCAAACCGGCTACTTTCTGCTGGAAGCCGATCTTGACTCCCCCGGAAGAACCACAGCAGCCCTGCGCACCCCCTTCGCCGTGCTGCCGGATACGAATCCGGGCCAGAGCTTGGATGCCCGCTTCGGCATGAACACCCACTTTGCCAGCTCGGCCACCGGCTGGTCCCCGGATCTCAGCCCGTTGGCCAAGGCGGCAGGAGCCGGCTCCATCCGGGACGGCTATTATTGGGCGTCGGTGGAAACCCAGGCTGGGCAATATGACTACAGCAAATATGCCCCTTATATGAGCCAAATCGGGGAAGACGGCATTCTGCCGCTGATTATGCTGGGACTGGAAAATCCCTTGTATGACGGAGGCAGCACCCCGTATTCGGAAGCGGGCTTCCAGGCATATGCCGACTATGCCGTTGCCTCTCTGGCCCAATTCGGCAGCCAAATCAAGGCAGTGGAAATCTACAACGAATTTAATCTTCCGGGCTATGGCGACCGGGGCAACGGACCGGCGGACAGCAAGCCGGAGGTATATGCCGGGATGCTGCAGAAGAGCTATGAGGCCATCAAGGCGGTCCGTCCCGATGTGACGGTAGTTGGACTTGCGGCAGCGGGAGTGCCCCTGGATTGGATCGAGGAGGTTTTCCGGCTGGGCGGACTGCAATACATGGACGCCATCTCTATCCATCCGTATCAGTATCCCAGAGTACCCGAAGCGATGGTAACGGAGCTTACGGCCTTGAAAAATCTGATCAAACAATACAACGGCGGCCAACTGAAGCCGATCTGGAGCACGGAAATCGGCTGGCCCACCCACGAGGGCTCCACAAACGAGAAGACTCAGGCCGATTATCTGGTCAGAAGCTACATCGTATCCTTTGCCAACGGCGTGGAGCGGGTGTATTGGTATGATTTCATGAACGACGGCACCGACAAGACCTATAATGAAAACAACTTTGGTGTCATCCGCAACCTGAAGGATTCCTTGGGCGCCTATACGCCGAAGCCGGCATACGCTGCGTTCGCCGCCATGACCGGACAACTGGCCGGCTGGGATTACGACCGCGCGGATGGTTTTGCTCCGGATATATCCAGTTATGTTTTCCAAAAGGACGGTGTGGAGACAAGAGCGGTATGGGCGCAGCGGGAGATGACGGTTGCCCTTGAGGTGTACGCCCCTGTTGAAGTAACGGATCTGATGGGCAATACCCAAACCTATGTGCCGCAGCAAGGCAAGGTGTATCTGACGCTGGACGGGGAGCCCCGTTATGTGAAAGGCTCCGTTCTTGGCATGCAGGAGGATGCTACCTATGCTTTGACAGGAGAGCGGGTTCTGGTCGGAGAGCCTGCCCAGTTGCTGCTGAAGGTGAGCAATGCCGGACAATCCGGCATCACAGCGGCAGCCGTGGTGGGAGGAACCGCCAATCCCTTCTATGCAGCTCCGGGGCAGGAGATGGAGCTGACGATTGCGGGGCCGTCCTTCCATAGCGAGGGCAAGCATAGAATATCGGGATATTTATTGGAGGAAGCAGGAGTGTACGGCAGGCTGGAGGTGCAATTGGACGTGGACAGGTCCAGCCAAGTGCGGATGTGGCCGGTGACGGATGGAGCGGGGGAGCAGAAGGCGCTTCGGCTCCATTATGCCAATTATTCCAGCACGTTGACCATGGAGACAGGCGCAATCCAGTGGACCATGAACGGCAGCTCGGGTATTGCGCATCCCGGGATCATCCTGGCCCCCGGCGCCGAGGCAAATTATGATCTGGTACTGCCCGGCCAATGGGAGAACGGCATCTCCTATGACACCCGGGTGCAGGCGGAATTGGCGGGAACAGAGCCCTACATCTATGAGGGAATGCTGGATTTTAACCCTATTCCTTTTGGCAGCATAACAATTGATGGAGTGACAGATCCGCGGGAAGAGCCGCCCACGGCGAATTTGTCCAAGGGGACCGTTCACATAAGCGGTTATGGCGGGGAAAATGACCTGGGCGGTTATGCCGCACTCTCCTGGGATGAGAACTGTCTGTATCTGACCGCGGATATTGCGGACGATGTCTTCGAGCATTCCTTCTCCGGGGCGGAGATCTACAAGAACGACAGCCTTCAATTTGCCCTGGCGGCGGATCTGCCCGGCTTGAGCAAGGAGTGGTACGAATACGGCTTGTCCCTGACGCTGGCAGGCCCGCAGATTTACCGCTGGCTTGCGCCCGCGGGTTTGGCCGACGGAGACCTGACCGCCAGAGGAAATCTGGCGGTGCACCGGGATGAACTAGCCCAAAGGACGGTCTATGAGCTGGCTCTCCCGTGGTCGGAAATCCCCACCATTGACCGGACCGGAGAGGGAATGACCTTTTCCCTTCTGGTCAATGATAATGACGGAGCCGGCCGCAAGGGCTTTATTGAATGGGGCTCGGGCATTGGCACCGAGAAAACCCAGGCCAAGTTCAAAACGGTGCAATGGCTCCCGCCGGGAGAAGCCGAATAAGCCTCACCGGCTCATACAGTCCATTTCCAACAGGGCGGGGAAAGGGAGTGCTCCTAGGAGCGCTGTCTTTCCTCACCTTTTTTCGCTGAGACGCTTCATTGCTATGCTATAATGAAAGAACCCTGAATATGGAGTGGTCGGAATGCTGCGTCTAAGGCTGAATATGCTGAATACCCTGAAGCTCAGGCTGTTTGCCGTTTTTGTCACTCTGCTGCTGCTGCCGTTGACTGCTGCAGTTTTTTTTCTGTTCCAGCACTTCGAATCCATCCGCCAGCAGGACATGATGGAGAGAATGTCGGAACGGATGCAGCAGGTCAGCACCTCGCTGACCGATATGATGGCCTTCGCCTACAAAACCCATATTCTGCTGGTTCAGGACGAAAGCCTGCTTCGGATATTGGCAGAGCCGGAATCGCTGAATTCCATTGACCGGAAGAAGCAGGTGGAAAGCAAAATGGCCGGCATCAATAACAGCTTTTTTTTCCATCAGACCGAGCTTTATTTCAAGCTGATCGACCGGGAGGGCAATGTATACACCTCCTATGCGCCCAATGGCAGACTGGCCAATTCGGCGGAGGAATTTGAGCAATGGCGGCAAAGGCTGGCAGAGGGCTCCTTTTCCTATCAATGGGTATCCGATGATTTGAATGATGTGTATTATGGGCAAAAAGGCAAGCTGCTGAGCCTGTATATCCTGCTGGACGATCCGCTTTCCACCCGGAAAACCAGCCTGGGCCTTGCCCGCATCAGCATCAATGTGCAGGAATGGCTCAACAGCACGCTCAAGAACAGCTTTACCGATCAGGATCTCTTAATCATGGACGGCAGCGGGAAGACCGTAACCCAAAGCCGGGAGCAGATTCTCGACCGGGAGCGGCTTCTGCAGGAGGCGCGCTCGAATCCTTCCGGAGGCTACTACAAGGATGGAAACGCGGCTTACCTGATTAACTACAGCTATCTGGAGGAGCTGGATTGGTATGTGGTGAACCAGTTTCCCCTTCATGAGCTGTTCCGCGATCTGCGACCGCTGCGGCTGTTCTTTTTTGCGGGCCTGGGCATCGTTATGCTGCTGTTTATGTGGATGATCTTCCTGCTGGCCTCCAAGATGACCAAACCCCTGCGCCAACTGGAGTGCAGCATGGAGGAGGTATCCGACAAGGGGCTGAATGTGAAAATCCGCATCGGACAAGGGGCTACCCGCGAGGTCATGTCCCTTGGCAAAAGCTTCAACAGAATGACCGACAATATTGTCGAGCTGATACACAAGCTGAATCTGGAGGAAAAGCAGCGGCATGCGGTCCGCTTCCAAATGCTGCTGGCCCAGATGAATCCCCACTTTTTGCTGAATACGCTGAATACCGTAAAATGGATGGCCCGCCGGGAGAAGCAGGAGGACATCGCTGCCATCTGCACCTCTCTCGGTGTGATTCTTGAGGCCAGCCTGAATCATGAAATTGAGCTTGTTCCGCTGGAGCGGGAAATCCAACTGCTTCATTCCTATGCATCCGTGCAGAAATTCCGCTATCAGGAATGGTTCGAGCTGATCGATGAGCTGGAGCCCTCCATTCAATATGCCCTGGTGCCCAAGCTCAGTCTCCAGCCTCTGGTGGAGAATGCCATTGTACATGGCCTCCATACCAAACAAGGCTCGGGGAGGATCTGGGTCCGGGCCAAGGCTTCCGGCAAACAGCTTGTTCTGGAGGTGGAGGACAACGGCATCGGCATGGAGGAGGCAGGCCGCAAATCCTCCAGACGGAGCAGGCCGGGAATTGGCCTGAGCAACCTGAGGGAGAGACTTCAGCTGCTCTTCAAGGAGGAGGCTCTCCTTCAGATTGAATCGGAGCCGGGGGGAACCCTTATCCGCATGATCCTTCCGCTTTTGATCGCAACGCCTTATTCCGGGGAAGGAGAGAAGAGAGATGTGGACCGTATTTCTGGTGGAGGATGAGCCTTATGTGCGGGCGGCTGTCCGTGAATTGGTGGACTGGAGCCGGCACGGCTTCCGGGTTATCGGCGAGGCCGGGGACGGAGAAGGGGCTCTGGCGGCTATCCTGGAGCTGAAGCCCGATGTGGTGATTGCCGATATTGTCATGCCGGGTTTGGATGGCATTGAGCTGCTGCGGGAAACCCGCAGGGCCGGGATTCCCAGCCGGTTTGTCATGCTTACGGCGATGAGCGATTTTGACTACGCCCGGGAGGCGCTCCAGTACGGAGCCTTCAACTATCTGCTGAAGCTTTCGCTTACGGATGATCTGCTTCTGGAAACCCTGGACAGGATCAAAACGGAATTGCGCGAGGAACTGAAGGAAAGGGCAGTAGCCCAGCTCCCCCGGCTGCGCCGAATCTGGGCGGAGATTTGGGGAATGGATACTTCCGGCGGGGACACCGCGGGGGAGGAGGCGGAGGACTGGGGGACTCTTAGCCGTTTTCACTTGACGATTGTCACGGTGCTGAGCGGCGGACAGCCTGCCGTTCTTGAGCCGGTGCCGGGCGGCGGAAGCGGCAGCGGCTTTGAGGCCGTTTACCGTTTTTTCGAATGGGGGATCACCACCTACTTTTGCTGGGGGCGGCAGCTGCCGGAGACCGGAGTGCTCCATGGGTTGTCCAGAGGGGGCTTCGCCTATGCGGCAGATGCGGCGGAGGTTCATTCACACACCATCAGGGGTGCGTGGAAGAAAGCGCTGTATGGCCTCAGCGAGTTTTGGTACGGAGGTTTGGCAGCCTCTTTGGAGGACAGAGAGAGTGCAATACACGCCGCCAAAGCACTGGAGGGGGAGGTTGTACGGTCCTTTGAGGAAGGACAGGCCAACAGGTTCCGCCAGGCATTGGAATCGTTATGGAAAATAAAACGAAGTCTGGCAAGTCCGCATATGGAAGTGAAGCAGACGGCCCTCCGTTTGGCGCAGACCTTTGCCATGCTGTCCGGGCAGCGCCCGGATCATGCCTTTGTTTTTGAGGCAATCAGCCACGAGAGCCTACTGCATCAGCTGCTGCAATATGCAAGCGGCCTAATCGAGCGCCCGCCGGGACCGGACAGCCAGGAAACAGACCATCCTGTAGTAAATCGTCTCATTTCGCATATGCGGAAGCATTACATGGAAAATATCAAAATTTCCGATCTGGCCGGTCTGGTTTCCATGAATGTGGACTATGTCAGCACCGTTTTTGGCAAAAAGACGGGAATGACGCCTGTTCTCTATCTGCAAAACATCCGTGTGGAGCAAGCCAAACGGATGCTGCTCGGCTCCAAGCTCAGCGTGAGCGAGATTGCCCTCCAATCCGGCTTTACCGATGACGCCTATTTCATCCGGGTATTCAAACGGCTTACCGGACATACTCCCAGCGCCTACCGCAAAATGAACGGCTTCTAAGTTTTGTCCAATAACCCGTTAAGTTTAGACTCTTATCCGCCATCCTGCACCCTGTTATATTGAAGAGGAAGAGACCTATACAATCGACAAGAGGAGGTTGCACCAAATGAATGTGCATAAAGCTGTGAAAAGCGGCCGCCTGACCGCAGCCGGACTGGGGGCCGTACTGGCCATGTCCGCTCTGCTCGGAGGCTGCGGGGGAAACAGTAATTCCGGGGACGCTTCCCCGTCTGCATCACCGTCGGCCGGAGCGGCAAGCACTGCTCCAGCCGCTTCCAAGGAGCCTGTCAAATTGGTGATGTGGGGAGGAGTTCCGCCGGAGAACGGGCCACAGGCTGCCGTGGACAATTGGAACAAGCTGCATCCGGATATCCAGGTGGAGTATGTGAGGTTTGTCAATGATGATGCAGGCAACCTGAAGCTGGATACTGCGCTTATTTCCAGCCAGCCGGTGGATATGTACATGACGTACGATTTTTCTCTTTACGAAAAGCGGATCAGAGCGGGCAACGCCCTGGATCTCAGCAAGTTCAGCGACTATAATATCGATTCCAAAATGGGAACGGGAGCTGCCTTCTGGAAGGTGGATGACAAATATTATGGCGTGCCTACCAAAAAGGGCTTGTCCTTTATTTGGGTAAATAAGGATATGTTGGATGCGAAGGGGCTGTCTGTTCCTACCGACTGGACGCTGGATGACCTGCGGGATTATGCGGCAAAGCTGAAAACCGATAAGGTGTACGGATTCGCCGAGTCCGATTATTATTTCCAGGTTCCGGTTAACGGCTCCATGATGAAGCAGAGCTTATCCCTTGTGAAGGCAGACGGCACCTCCGCGTTTGACAACCCCTATACCGTGAAGACGCTCCAGGTGTATCAGGATATGATGTTCAAGGATAAGACCATGATGCCTCATGCGGAGCAGCTTACCTCCAAGCCGGCGCTGGACCAAATGTTCGTGAAAGGCGAGACGGCCATGCTGTTCTCAACGGAGCAGATTTTCCGGACAACCAATAATGTGAAGGATTATCCCCGTACCTTCAAGGTAGCGGCTGCGCCGATTCCCAAGGTTTCCAAGGACCAGACCGACTTTGTCCACAACGGAGGCCTCGGGGATGTGTTAAGCATCAATCCCCGCTCGAAGCACCAGGATGCGGCATGGCAATTTATAAAATGGTACTCCGATGAAGGCATGCTGCCGCTTGCGGCCGGCGGACGGGTTCCGGCGTCCTCATCCTTCAATGTGAACGATGCGGTGAGCCTGATGTTTAAGGGAGTGGAGGATACCTACGATCTGGAGTCCGTGAAGCGGGTGATGTTCGGCAACCTGCCGCTTGGCATGACCATGCTGGAGAAGAAAACGGGAACAGACCAGCAGGTTGTCTACGACAAGGTGTTCACGCAGAAGATGACACCCGAGGAGGGGGCCAAGGAGCTGGCCAGGATTCATAATGAGGCTCTGAAGGCCGCCAAAAAATAACCGCAACCTGCAAGGAGAAGCCAGAGTTGCCAGACTCCAGCGCTTCTCCTCTTTTATTCTATTTGAAACTTGAAACGAGGCGGTGACCGCTGTGACCTGGATGAAACGGCAGAGGATGCTGGGGTATGCATTTATTGCTCCAAATTTATTGGGAATGATCATATTTATGTTGGTCCCGGCTTTGTTTTCCTTTTACCTGATGTTTACGGATTGGGTGTTTGCCGGCGGACAGCAGCCCCATTTTGTAGGTTTGGACAATTTTCGGATGATCCTCAAGGATGACATGTTTCCCATCGCCTTGAGGAATACGCTGTTGATGCTGCTTCCTGTACCGGTTTCCATTTTTTGCGGTTTTCTCATTGCGGTGATGCTCAACAACAGGGTTTATTTTCAAAAGCTGCTGCGCGCTTTTTTCTTCGCCCCGTACTTTACCAACGGGATTGCCATTGCCTTCGTCTGGATGGTGCTGTTCCAGCCCTCAAACGGGCCTATCAATGCATTCCTGAAATCAGTGGGAATAGAGAATCCTCCCCTGTGGTTCGCTTCCCCCGATACCGCCATGTATGCCGTTCTGATCATGTCCGTGGCCGGCGGAATCGGGTATAACATGATCATCTATCTGGCCGCGCTTCAGGAAATTTCGCCGGAGCAGTTGGAAGCCGCCAGAATGGATGGGGCAAGCTTTATCCAGCTTTTGCGGATGGTCATTATGCCGCTGGTCAGTCCGACGACCTTCTTCCTCCTGATTACCGGCCTTATTGGCTCCATCAAGGGGTTTGGCAATATTTACGCCATTACACAGGGCGGGCCGGCCAACAGCACCACCGTACTGTCCATTTTTGCCTACAAAGAGGCGTTTAATTTTTATGAGATGGGTTATGCTTCGGCCATTTCGTGGGTGATGTTTGCATTCATATTGGTCATTACATTGATTCAGTGGGTCGGGCAGAAAAAATGGGTTCATTACTAGAGGATAGGGAGGAGAAACCCAAGTGAGAACAAGCCTTTCCCGGATATATAAAGAACGGATTGCCAAGGGCGCGAATACCTTGATCATGTTGTTTTGCAGTCTGCTGCTTTTGGCTCCGATGATTTGGATGATCAGTACCTCCTTCAAAAAAGCGAAGGATGTGTTTGCATATCCGATCCAATGGATACCCCAGAATCCGATTATGAACAATCACCTGCTGGTGTGGACGCGTGGTGACGGTTTTCTGATGTTTTACCTGAACTCGTTGAAAATTTCGGTGATTCTGATGGTGGCCGCACCGCTGCTTGCCGCCTTGGCGGCCTATGGCTTTAGCCGAATTGATTTTAAAGGCCGGGACACGATTTTTATCCTGTATCTGTGCCTGATGATGATTCCCCCACAGGTGCTTTTTGTGCCCAAATTTATCATGTTTGACTGGATGGGCATTTACAATACACACTGGGCTTTGATTCTTCCGGGAATGTTCACCGTGTTCGGTGTGTTTATGATCCGGCAGTTCTTTTTGGGCATTCCCCATGAGATATCGGAGGCGGCCTTTATTGACGGAGCCGGGCATCTGCGGATATTCTCACAGATTTTTTTGCCTTTGGCCAAGCCCGCCTTAGCCACCTTCGCCATTATCGACTTCACCTGGACATGGAATGACTATGAGAATGCGCTGATCTTCCTGCTGGATAAAAAGCTGTTCACAGTTCCTCTCGGGATGCAGAACTTCATGCAGGAAGCGGGTGTGGATTACAATCTGATGATGGCGGCAGCGACTGCTGCGGTTGTGCCGCTTTTGCTGGTGTTCTTCATCGGACAAAAATATATTATTCAGGGCTTTTCCGGTTCGGCTGTGAAGGGGTAAGAGACGGCGTTGATATGTGAGTGTGGTTGTATTATCTATTTAAAGGAATAAATGGAATATAGCGAGAAACCTCGCAAAAAACGGATGCCCCGATGGTTCCCGCCCATCAAGCCGCATCCGTTTTTTGTGCTTTGCGCTGGTTGCTTACTTACGTCTACAGAATCGTGACCTCATTCATCTCGAAATCATGGGCGAAGTCCGGGCTGATGGGGCGCACCCGGAGCTGGAAGTGCGGCCCGTGGCGCAGATGCGCCGGAAGCCTGCCCTCGAACTTGTAGGTGCCTGGGGATACGGCCTCGCCGAACAAGGAGAAGGGCACCACCACCGGCAGCCAGGCGCCGTCCGCCTGCTCCTCCCAGTACAGGGCCTCCACGGCTACGTCCTTGTACCAGATTTCCCCCAGATGGACGATGACGCCGACGGTCTTCATCAGCCGTTTGCTGAGAGATTCGGCGAAGCTGACGACGGGGTAGGCGTCCTCCACGCCGACGATCTTCACCGCCCACCACTTGGTGCGGATAAACCGCTTGTAATCGGCCATGCGGGTGGCCGCGGCATAATTGTCCGCGCTGAAATGCAGCGCGCGGGCCATGATCCGGGTGTAGTAGAGGTTGGTGTAGTCCTGCACCATCCGGTCGGTATTGTACTGGGGGGCCAGCGTTTCGATGGAATGGACCATCCGCTTGATCCATTGGACCGGAACAGCCGCCTGCTCCTCTTGGTTATAGTATAGAGGCACAATTTTTTCCTCCAACACGCTGTACAGCGACTCCAGGTTTTCCTTCTCCTGGGTTTCCTCATCCGCCCGGTTGTCGGCGTCGATGGACCAGCCGTTTTCCCCGTCATACCCTTCCTGCCACCAGCCATCCAGTACACTGAAGTTCAGGACGCCGTTCAACGCCGCTTTTTCGCCGCTGGTGCCGCTGGCCTCATGGGGCCGTTTGGGATTGTTCAGCCACACATCCACACCCTGCACCAGGTAGCGGGCCATGTTCATATCGTAATTTTCCAGAAGCACAATCTTGCCGCGGAAACGCTCTGTTTGCGACAGCTGATAAATCTCCCGCAGCAGCTTCTGTCCGGGGATATCCGCAGGATGGGCCTTCCCGGCAAAAATAAACTGCACCGGCCGCTCCGGATGATTGACCAGACGGTCAAGCCGCTCCAGGTCGCGGAAGATCAGCGTAGCCCGCTTGTAGGTGGCGAACCGGCGGGCGAAGCCGATGGTCAGCACATCCGGGCGCAAGAAGGCGGCGCCGCCGTCAGCAGGCTGCCCGTTGCGCCGCCGCTGCTCCTCCACATTGGTTTTGGCATAAACGATGAGGCGTTCCTTCAGCCGCCGGCGGATATCCCACAAGGTTTCCGGCGGCACCTTCTCCAGGGCCTTCCATTGCTCCAGTGCGCTTTGGTTGACGCGCCAGTCCGACCGCAGACAGCTGTCCAGAAGCTCCTTCCACTCCCGGGCCATCCAGGTGCGCAGATGAACCCCATTGGTCACATGGCCGATGGGAATCTCGGAGGCATTCAGATTGCCGTGGAAGCCCTTGAACATTTCCCGGGAGACAGCGCCGTGCAGCTCGCTGACGCCGTTGCGCATGGTGGCCGTATTCATGGCCAGGTAGGTCATGTTGAATACGTTTTTGCTCCGGTCCAAACCCAGCTCAATAATGGCCTGCCGGTCTGCGGACAGGGAATAGAGCAGCTCGCCCAGATAATGCTCAAACATACCCACAGGGAATGCGTCATGTCCTGCCGGAACCGGCGTATGCGTGGTGAAAATCGTGCTGGCCCGCACCATTTCCAGCGCCGCGGAGAAGGGAAGCCCGCCCCGGATATGCTCCCGGATGCGCTCCAGGGACAGAAAAGCGGCATGGCCTTCGTTGATATGATAGACGTATGGATAAAGCTCCAAGGCGCGAAGGGCCATAATGCCGCCCATGCCCAAAATGATTTCCTGCTGAATCCGGGTGTCCTGATTGCCTCCGTAGAGCTGGGCGGTGAGGGAACGGTCATCATAGCTGTTGCCGTCCACATCCGCATCCAGAAGGTAAACGGGCACTGTGCCTACACGGACCTCCCACACCTTAAGGCGCACGGCCCGCCCGGGCAGCTCCACATATACATGCACTTCCTCATCGTTGCGGATGGCGGGGCGGATAGCCAGCTTCCCGAAATCATAGGTCACCTGCTCGGAAATCTGCGCGCCCTGGTGATCGATTTTTTGGTTGAAGTAGCCGCGTTTGTAGAGGAGGCCTACCGCCACAAGAGGGATTCCCAGGTCGCTGGCGGATTTGCAATGGTCTCCGGCAAGCACGCCCAGGCCGCCTGAGTAGATGGGCAGGGATTCGTGAAAGCCGAATTCCGCGGAGAAGTAGGCAATGTGCCGGCCTTCATGCTGGGGATAGGTCTCATGAAACCAGGCTTTTCGCCCGGTATATGCGTCCCAAGCCGAGACGGCCCGTTCGTACAGGTCCATAAAGGCGTCATCTGCGGACAGTCTGCTCCAGTCCTCGGGGGATGTTTCCTGCAGCATCCGGACAGGGCTATGGTAGACGGTTTCCCATTTTACCGGATTGATGGCGCGGAACAGCTCCAAAGCCTCTTCGTTCCAGCTGAACCACAGGTTATACGCAAGTTCCTCCAGACGGGACAAACGTTCGGGCAACAGGGCGGAATATTGGGTCATGATGGCCACCTCTCTTTGGTTTGGTCAAACGGAAGCTTTCTCCATTTTACCACAGGGGGGAAGGAAATTTCTTCTGTATTTGTCTGGCTAGCGGGAACTTCTGCCGCCTGGGGCGAAGCGGCGGCGGATAATTCCGGCGGCCAGCAGATACAGGAGAAGCCCCCCCGCCACGGCGTAGCCCGCCTGCCAGACCATGCCCGGCCACAAGCCGGGCCGGAGCCAGGAGGCGGCGCCGGGAGAGGCAAGCAGGGCGAAGGCAGGGGCGGGCTCCGGCTTCAGCCGATTCCACAGGAGCAGCACAGCGCCGAAGGAAAGGAGCCCGTGGGCCAGCCGCGCCAGCAGAAACGGCCCGTAGCGGAGGTCGGTTTTGTGCACAAGGCTGATAATCTGGGCGTGCACCGACAGACCGGCCCAGGCCAGCACAAACGCGCCGCAGGCGGCCTTGTAAACCAGCGGAATGGAAGCGGAGGCGCCACCGGCCGCTTTGGTCCCCAGAGTGACCTCGAAGCTTCCGTCCACCAGGGATTGGGCCAGCTCCCGGGGGACTCCCGCCAGGCCAAGCAGGCCGCCGAAGGTATCCTGAATGAACCCGAGAATCTGCGCGATAGTCAGCACCTCCAGAATGGTGGAAGCAAAAACTACCAATCCGCCGATGACAAAGATCAACTGGATGGCGGACCGGATGGCTTGCTGGAGCATCACCCCAAACGGCCGTCCGTCCATCATCCGCGCTTCATGCATGGCACGGAAGGAGCGGGCGACGAGCCGGCCCTTGCCCTGGACCGGCGCAGGAGGAGACATTCTGCCTCCGCTGTGAAACCGCATCAGGAGCCCCAGCAGAACGGCGGTTCCGTAATGTGCGGCGCCCAGCACCACGGCCAGGCGGGCATCGTGGAAGAAACCCACAGACACCGCGCCGATGAGAAAGATGGGATCGGAGGTGGTGGCGAAAGCCACCAGCCGCTCGCCCTCCTCCCGGTTGATCAGCTTATCCTCCCACAGCTTGGCCGTCAGCTTGGCGGTCATGGGGTAGCCGGAGGCAAAGCCCATGGTCACCACAAAGCCGCCAATGCCCGGCACCCGGAACAAGGGCCGCATCAGAGGGTCCAGGAGCGAGCCGAAGAAATGGACGATGCCGAAGCCCAGCATCAGCTCCGCCAGCACCAGAAACGGAAACAGGGAGGGAAAAAGCACATCCCACCAGATCAGGATGCCCCGCATGGAGGCGCTGATCACTTCATTGGGGTACGCCAGGAGCATAGCCAGGAACGGAAGAATGAAAAGAGCGGCGGCAACCAGTGGATTCCAGGGAATAAGACGGCGCATACGAAGCCTCCAAGCATGTACAGGATACTTCATGTTTATGAAACATCCGGAAAAGACATGTCCCCAGGCGGAGGCGATTCGGGGTGGAATATGGTACAATAGTCAAAAGTAGTTCAAGAAAGCTGCAAAATTTGGTCAGCAAGGGGGAACGGAAGGAATGGAAGGAGTAAGTCCTCTTTTTCAGGTCAAGGTGTCCTGCATATCCTGCGGGCATGCGTTCATGACCTCCAGGGTTCGGCCCAGCTTCAAAAAATCGGCAGGCACGGAGACGGATTTCAACATTCTGTACAAATTGACCAATCCCGAGTATTATGTAGTCCGGGTATGCCCCCAGTGCGGCTTCGCCACAACGGAGAGCTTCAGCCAGAAGCTGACTCCGGCGCAGCGCGAGGAGTTCGAGAACCGGGTGCGGATCAACTGGGTGGAGCGGGATTACGGCGGCGAACGCAGCTGGGAGGACGCGCTGCAGTCGTACAAGCTGGCGCTTCTGTGCGCCCAGATTAAGGAAGAAAAGGTCAGGCTCATTTCGGGCCTTTTGCACCATATTGCATGGCTTTACCGGGAAAAGAAGGATGTGGAGCAGGAGCGGCGTTTCCTGCAATTCGCTCTGGATTCATACATACAGGTATATGAAACCGAGAAGGAAGTCAACAACGCCCGGCTGATGTATCTTATCGGGGAGCTGAACCGGCGTCTGGGCAATTACCATGAGGCGGTCAGATGGTTCTCCCGGGTTATCAACGACAAGAGCATCATGGATTCGGCCATGATCCGGGCCTGCCGGGAGCAGTGGGTGGTTACCCGCGAGGATATGCTGAACGCCCGCATGGAGCTGCCGGAGGAAATGGAGAGCGGCAAGTGACGGTCCATACATACATAAACTAAACAGCCTGCCAATCCCTTGCAACAGGGCGGCAGGCTGTTTTTGGCGTTTTTACCGGAGCTTCCGGTCGGCCAGCAGGTAGTCCCGGTCCGTATCCACAACGGTGAAGGAGCCGTGGCAGCAGGGAAATACCAAGAGCCGCTTCCTGCCCTCGTGGATCGGCGCCAGATCCTTTACCTTCAGGGGGAGAATCACCCGCTCCGCACCGCAAAAGGGGCAGTTCTCCACATAGATATCCTGGCGGAGGGTTTCATAAGGCCATGTATGGGAAAAAGGAATCATTGCGGCGGCACATCCGGTTTGGGAGCCGCGGCGGCGGCGTTGCCCGGCTCCCGGTCCTGCTGCTTGGAGAGCTCGGCCAGCTTCTGCAGCAAAATATGCTGGGGCATATGCATCAGATGCTCCAGCGGCACCTTCAGCATTTGGGACAGCTTAAGCGCCGTTTCAGGCGAAATTTGCAAGGGTTTCACGGCGTATCCGCATCCTTTCCTATGGAGATTTCATCGATGTGGCTTTTGAGCGTCCGCGCCGATTTCCGCAGAAGCTCCTGCTCCTCGGGGTTCAGCTCCAGATCCAGAATTTCCCGCACCCCGCTGTGGTCGACAATGCAAGGCACACCCAGGTAAACCTCCTCCAGACCGTAATGTCCGGAAATAAGGGTGGATACCGTTAGGACGGATTGCTCGTTGCGCAGGATGGCGGCGCAAATCCGGTCCAGCGCCAGGGCAATGGCGTAGAAGGTGGCGCCTTTGGCGCTGATGATCTCGTACGCGGCGTCCCGGGTATTCCGGAAGATTTCATCCTGCTTCTCCCGGGGGAGATCCACCTGGATGCCCGCTACGTTGGCCCGGCTCCAGGCCGGAAGCTCGGAATCGCCGTGCTCCCCGATAATATGGGCGTGTACGCTGCGCGGGTCGATGTTCAGCTCTTCGGCGATCAGGTAGCGGAAGCGGGCGCTGTCGAGAAGCGTGCCGGAGCCGATCACCCGGTTGGCCGGCCAGCCGGATTTTTTCCACGAGAAATAAGAAAGGACATCCACCGGATTGGTGGCAATGAGAAGGATGCCGGTGGTGTTGTATTTGGTGACATTTTCAATAATGCTCTCGAAGATTTTCACGTTGCGCTTCAGGAGATCCTGCCGGGTTTCTCCGGGCTTCTGGGCCGCTCCGGCGGTTACGACAATGATGTCCGCATCCCGGCAATCCTCGTAATCTCCCGCCCACACCCGCACATTGCCCACAAAAGGCAGGCCATGGTTCATGTCCAGCGCATCTCCGCGGGCTTTGTCCTTATTCACGTCAATCAGCACCAGCTCGGACATCCGCTTGTGCAGAAGCAGGGTATATGCAGTTGTGGAGCCTACGGCGCCCGTTCCGATCACGGCAATGCGCGTCGCTTTTGCGCTTTTATCCGGCATCTTTATCACCATCCATCCATGAAATGTAAGTGCGCCCGCCTGCGGACACGTGAGGTTGTTTTCATTTAAGCATAAGAGGTGTCAAGCCGCAAGTTTTTCCAAAATGCTCCGGCATTCGCGGAAAGCCTCTTTCCATTACCATACCCGAATCCGCGGGTTCTGTTTCACATTGGGGGCGGGAATGTGGTTTAATGAAGATATTGTGGGCAAATAAATCAACCAAAGGAAAGGTGTACATAACCAATGAAAACGCCATTGCCGCAAGTCTGGAATATGGACCGCATTTTTGCAGGAGGCAGCGCGTCTGTCGAGTTCGCCGCTTTTGTGGAGGAGACCGATAAACTGGTTGCCGAGCTGGCCCGCAAGCTGAAGGGCGGAGAGCCGCCTGCCAGCAAGGAAGGGGCCTGGGGGCTGATGGAGGCTGTATCCCTGATGCAAACCATCCTGTTCCGCGTCCGCGAATCGGAATCCTTCGTAGGCTGTTTGGCCGCTGCCAATACCGCCGACAAAAAGGCTCTGCAGCTGGACGGACGGATCAAAACCCAGCTGGCCGCCTACCAATCCGCTCTGACCCAACTGGACCGAATTCTGAAGGGCATTGAGGACGATGTATGGCAGGAATTGAAGGGGACGCCCGAATGGGATCACATCGCCTTCAATCTGGACGAGCGGAGAACCGCCGCCCGGGAGAAGCTGCCGCCGGAGCAGGAGGCCCTTGCCGCCGATTTGGCCGTGGACGGCTATCATGGCTGGAGCAGCATGTATGATACGGTGGTCAGCCATTTTGCCATTCATCATGAAGAGGACGGCAAGGAGCTGAAGCTGTCCGCCGGGCAGGCCTTTAACAAGCTGCATACCGGAGACCGGAAGGTGCGGGCGGAGCTGTTCCGCAAGTGGGAGGAGGCATGGGGGGAGAAGGCGGACTATTGCGCCGATGCCCTGAACCGCCTGGGAGGCTTCCGGCTGCAGCTGTACCGCCACCGGGGCTGGGATTCCATTCTGAAGGAGCCCCTTTCCCTGTGCCGGATGAAGCCGGAAACCCTGGACGCCATGTGGGATGCCGTCTCCCGGAGCAAGGAGCCGGTGACCCGGTATTTGGAGCGGAAGGCGCAGATTTTGGGTCTGGACCGGTTGGCCTGGCATGATGTGAGCGCTCCTCTGGGCGAGAATGCCAAGCATATTCCTTATGACGAAGGGGCGAAGCTGATTGTGGAGCAATTCGGACGCTTCAGCCCGAAGCTGGCCGAATTTGCCCAAGCTGCCCTGGAGGAGGGCTGGATTGAAGGCGAGGACCGTCCGGGCAAACGTCCCGGGGGCTTCTGCACCTCTTTCCCGCTGAAGCAGGAAACCCGGATTTTCATGACCTACAGCGGCACGATGGACAATGTCTCCACCCTTGCCCATGAGCTGGGCCATGCTTACCACCAGCATGTGATGAACGATATGCCTGCCCTGGCCCAGGAATACGCCATGAACGTGGCCGAAACGGCCTCCACCTTCGCCGAGATGATCGTCAGCGACGCGGCGCTGAAGCTGGCGGAGGACAAGGAGGAGAAGATCGCGCTTCTGGAGCAGAAGATCCAGAACACCGTGGCATTTATGATGAACATCCATGCCCGGTTTATCTTCGAAACGCGGTTTTATGAGGAGCGGAAAAACGGCCTTGTGTCCGTAGAGCGCCTGAACGAGCTGATGCTGGAGGCCCAGAAGGAAGCCTACTGCGGCATGCTGTCGGAATATCACCCGCATTTCTGGGCGTCCAAGCTTCACTTCTATATTACCGATGTGCCCTTCTACAACTTCCCGTACACCTTCGGCTTCCTGTTCAGCTCCGGCATCTATGCCCAGGCGCAGGCGGAAGGGGAGGAGTTCGGGGAGCGTTATGTGGCTCTGCTCCGGGATACCGGCAGCATGAGCGTGGAGCATCTGGCGGCCAAACATCTGAATGTGGACCTGAGCAAGCCTGATTTCTGGCTTCAGGCCATTGAGCTGTCCCTGAAGGATATTGAGGAATTCCTGGCGCTGACCGATCCCGCCTAATCCGGTGCGATTCATGCTCCCAAAGTCCCTTTTTTCTGGAAACTAGGCCTTTCCGATAGTTCTTTTCACACTTCCGTGTCTGCTGAATATGGGCTAACCTTGTAGCATAAGGGTTATTCATGTCTGGGTTATTCTTCAATAGCGGGGTGAAAAGAATGACACTTGCCAACTGCAAGCATTGCGGGGAATTGTTCTTGAAGAAAAAAAGCGACTATTGCAGCGAGTGCCAGACTTCTTATGACCGCATGTACATGGAAATGCGGGATTACGTAAGAAGCCACCCGCGGAGCACCGTGATGGATGTCCACGCCAAGACGGGCATTCCCGTCTCCAAGCTGCTGGAGCTGGGCAGTGAGGATTTTGTGCCGTTTACCAGATGAGCCGGTTTGCCCGATAGCATGGGACAAAAAAAGTTGCGTTTGCCGCTCCGGCCGTTTTGCCGGGCGAACAAAAAAAGAAGGGCCGGGAGCTGCTCCCGGTCCTTCTCTTTTTACCATCCGCTTGCTCGCGGCGGTCTGTTAGCGGGTCTTGCCGGAGAGCTGCTGCTCGGCGATTTGCACAAGGCGGCGGGTAATATGTCCACCGATGGCGCCTGTGTCGCGTGTTGCCATGAAGCCGTAGTATCCGTCCTGAGGAATTTGAATGCCCAGTTCTTGCGCTACCTCGTATTTCATTTGATCCAATGCCTTGTTGGCTTGAGGCACTACGAGTGTATTGCTGGAACGACTTTGTCCTGCACCCATTATTATCACCTCCGTTTACTGGTAGTATGGTCACGGAGGGGAGAATCATGCATGCGCTTAATTTCCAATTTGTTCCTGGGGCTGTTGCGGATGGGTCAGAGGGTCCACAGCTCCAGCAAACCAAGGATAAGGGGGAAAAGAAAAATCCCGTATTTCAGCCACGCGCCGATGCCTGCCGGGGGTATTTCTTCACAGCCGCAGTCCTCCTCCCGGCGGCCGGAGACTCCCCAGGCCGACTCCGCCAGCAGGAGCAGCTGGCAGATGGCCAAGGCATACAGCCCCATGGCGGACAGCTTGACGATGACGGTCATTCCCGGCTCCACCTTCTCCGCCAGACCGCCTCTTCTGACAAGCAGCAGAATATAGGTGGCGAAGCCGGCCAGAATGGCGGAGCGGCATCCATAGTGGAAGACGCGGCCTATATCGCTTCTGTTCATAGCTCCTCCTTTTTCTGGCGGGGATGGTTAGAATATCGAACTGAACCAATCCAGAACCAACGCCCCGCCGATAATGGCCGCCCCGGCAATCAGAGACAGGATCAGCACAAAGCGGATTTTGAAAACGGAAAGCAGCATCAGGGTGCCTTTGAAATCGATCATCGGTCCCAGCACCAGGAAGGTCAGAAGCGAGCTTTTGGAAAAGGCGGGCAAAAAGGAAGCGGCCACAAAGGCGTCCGACGAGGAGCACAGGGACAGGACGTAGGCCAGCCCGGCCATAAACAGATGGGCGCTGAGCCCTCCGTGGCCGATGGCAGACAGACTGGCGGGGCTCACCAGCGTTTGCACCAGGGCGGTAACCCCGGCTCCCAGGATCAAAAATTTGCCCATCTCGAAAAATTCATCGGACCCGTGGCGCAATACCCCCTCCAGAAAGCTTCTATGGCTGTGGACATGCTCGCCGCGCTGTCCGGCCAGGGAATGGCGGAGGGGCGATCCAACCGCATAGCGGTACAGACAAAGCCCCGTCAGGGCTGCGGCGGCAAAGGCAAGCCCCATCCGGGCGTAGGCCATTTCGCGCATGGGCCCGAAGGCCATCAGAGTGGAGGCAAAAGCCACGGGATTCAGCACCGGACCGGCCAGCAGGAACACGGCAGCCATATAAACGGGCATGCCCTTGTTCATCAGCCTGCGGACAATGGGCACCATGCCGCATTCGCATACGGGAAACAGGAGTCCCAGGGAGCAGGCGAACATAATGCCGAGGACAGGATTCTTCGGAACCAGCCTCCGGATCACATGCTCAGGCACAGCAAGATGAAGGATGGAGGAGAGAATCACCCCCATCAGCATAAAGGGCAGCGCGTCCAAAATGATGCCGAGAAAGATGTTGCCGAAGGGGCCTGAAAGAATCGGCAGCAGGACGGACCAGTCGGGCAACGGTCTGGTGGCCGCGATCAGAATCAACAGAGCGCAGCTGGCCAGGCCCAGGGCCGGCGGCGCCCAGCGCAGAAAGGCGGCTTGCATGGCGGTTTCCTCCTTGAGACAGGCTTAAGGACTTGTTTAAGCCTATGCGGGCAATCATTGACTTTATGCGGTTTGGCGTTTAAAATAAGCTTCAATCAGCATAAGCAGATTGGTTGCGATGACAGGAAAAAGTAGGTGGCAAGCGCTTCTTCAGAGAGCCGGTGGTGGCTGGAAACCGGCGGAGCGCGCCATGCGAATGGATCCTTGAGCAGATGGCTTCTTCCGCAGCGCGGGGAAGCGCCAGCCGGCTGTTCCCCGTTAGCGGAACTTTGAAAGGCTTGAATCCGGACCTCCACGGACCGGACAAGCGAAATAGGGTGGCACCACGGTCTATCGTCCCTTGCGGCGGCAGGCTTTTTTTGTTTGAAAAAACATTGAAAAGGAGCAAATTCCATGAAAACCGTGCTTTCCGGCATTCAACCCAGCGGCAAGCTGACCATCGGCAATTATATCGGGGCCATCAAGAACTATGTGGCGCTGCAGGAGGACTACAACTGCTTTTTTATGGGGGTGGATCTCCATGCCGTCACCGTTCCCCAGGACCCGGCAGCGCTCCGGGAGCAGACGGAGATGATTGTGGCCCTGTATGTGGCGGCAGGCATCGACCCCAATAAGGCGGCCATCTTCATGCAATCCCATGTGAAGGAGCATGCCGAGCTGGGGTGGTTGTTGACCACCCTGACCTATATGGGCGAGTTGGAACGGATGACCCAGTTTAAGGACAAGGCGGCAGGCAAGGAATCGGTGGGGGCGGGGCTGTTTGTTTATCCGTCGCTGATGGCTGCGGATATTCTCTTGTACAATGCCGATCTGGTGCCGGTGGGCGAGGACCAGAAGCAGCATCTGGAGCTGACCCGTGACCTGGCCCAGCGGTTTAACCAGCGCTACGGACAGACGTTCAAGGTGCCGGAGCCGTATATTCCCCAGGTGGGCGCGCGGATTATGTCCCTGGACGATGCGTCCAAAAAGATGAGTAAGAGCAATCCCAATCCGGGCAGCTATATTGCCCTGCTGGATACGCCGGATGAAATCCGCAAGAAGCTTTCCCGGGCGGTGACGGACTCCGGCCGCGAGGTGCGGTTTGATCCGGCGGAGAAGCCGGAGGTGTCCAACCTGATGAGCATTTACACCCAATGCTCGGGCCTTAGCCTGAAGGACGTGGAGGCGCGGTATGAGGGCCAGGGCTACGGGGCCTTCAAGAAGGATCTGGCCGAAGTGGTGGTAGCGGCCCTTGCCCCCATGCAGGAGCGCTACAGAGCCATCCGGGAGAGCGGCGAAATTCCCGCCATTCTCCGCTCCGGCGCAGAAAAGGCGGCAGCCAAAGCAGCACCTATGGTCAATGAGGTGAAGGAAAAGATGGGCTTCCTGCTGCCGTAACCGCAGGACAGGAAAACAAAAAGACCCGAGAGAAGCCGCCAAAGCTTCTACGGGTCTTTTCATTTAGCCGGCCTGCCGGCGCCTGGCCCGGGCCTTCATCCCGAAGCCGAAGCCGATCCACAACAAAGCCGCCGCACCGCACAGGACAACTCCCCAGAGACTGCGCAGGCTGATGAAGAAGCTGACACCCGCCAGCAGCAAAATTCCGATACACGCAAACAACAGAGCCATCCACCGCGGCATCTTTTTTCCTCCTCCTATACATAGCGTGAAGAACCGTAATCCGGGTTGTCTCCGGCCAGAAAAAAATGTTGCGGCTTGCATGAATATTGTTCGGCCATAATGCCATAATAAGTTTGCAAGCTTCCAAAGAGAGCTTGCTAAACTATCCAAGACAAACAGATTGAAAGGAGTGCTTACGCAATGGGTACTGGACAATCTCGCAGCAGCAACACTCTGGTGGTTCCCCAAGCAAGCCAAGCTTTGGATCAGCTGAAATATGAGGTAGCCCAAGAGCTGGGCATCCAAATTCCTCAAGACGGTTACTACGGATTCATGGCTACGCGCGATACTGGCGCAATCGGCGGCCACATCACCCGTCGTTTGGTACAAATCGCTGAGCAATCTCTTGCAGGCAAGTTTTAATTAAGCGCTCCGCGCTTTTGTTGATGGCTTAACCGAAATAAGCGGGCAGCTCTCCTTTGGAGGGCTGCTTTTGCTTTAATTTAGAATGATTATAACACAAAAGCCCGCACCCGGCGAACGGACAAGCGCTCGCAGGGTACGGGCTTTATTCTAACCGGTTCAGGGTGTTTCCAGCCGCAGCTTCTTGTACAGCCTGGATTCGGAAAGCCAGCCCACATAAGAATCGATGGGGTTCATCTTCCGGTCCAGAAGCACGGCGGCCACAAACGGATATTGCTTCCGGTGCCGGTACCGCACATCGGCCCAGCGGACCTCATAACCCCAGTCATGCTCCTTTAACTCCGCACAGGCGAAGGAGGAAAAATACAGGAAGGCGGCTACGTCGGGATGGGACTTGGAGGCGTCGACGGCAGGGTGGCAATCGCATTTTACCGTATCCAGCCAGACCAGACGCTTTTGCTTCAATTCCCCAATGGCATAAGAGCCGTCCGTCCGCTTCTTCATCACATTCCAGGCATACAGGTTAATGGTGGGAATGAGATAGTAGCGGTCTCCCGGCAGGTAATCCCTGTCCTGGATATGCAGGCTGCGCTCAAGCAGGAAATGGTGCAGGGTCCGCCAGCAGTAATACAGGACAATGAGTGTGTACAGCACCGGGAAAATGGTCTGCGGCTCCGCCAGCTTGAAGGCCCACAGGAAAATGGCGGCCAGATGGGAAACAAAGATAAACGGATCGAAGATATGGATAATGTTCCATGATATCCACTTTCGGGAGAATGGCTTGACGGCCTGGGTTCCGTAAGTGTTGAACAGGTCGGTGGCCACATGGAGCACAACGGCCAGCAGCGTCCATAATCCGATATGCAGGAGCGGCAAGCCGGGAACCACAAGGCCGATGGCGGCGGTAATCAGCAGCGTCCACAGGAGAAGCACCGGCAACGAATGGGAGGTTCCGCGGTGCTGGCGGATATATATGGCATTTCCCTTCAAGCGAAATAGGGTGTCCAGGTCAGGAGCCTGCTGCCCGAGTACGGTTCCGAACAAAACGGCGGCGGCGACAGTGGAATCTTGGGCGACGACAGGATCAATATGGGCCAGACCGGCAAGGCCAAGACCAAAGACAAGATGTGTTCCGGTATCCATGAACTGGCATAACCTCCATAAGAATGATTCTTTCTTGCTATGTTCTAGTGTAACAAATAATCATTCAAATTAAATCGGCGGAAGTCACAAATTTGTGTGGGTCTGATGTCAAATTTGTTAAAATCCCGAAAAACCTTTTGTCCGCATGGTCATCCCCTATTTTTTGTTTCCCGTTGGCTTTCTATACGTTCTACATATTTGCTCGATAATGGGAGGGGGAGACGCCTGCAAACTTTTTAAACAGGCGGGAAAAATAGAATACATCAGTAAAGCCAAGCGTCGTCGCGGTTTCCTTCACAGTCAGGTTATGATTCAGCAGCAGTTTTTTGGCCTCTGAAATTTTCAGCCGGTGCACATATTCGTGCAGGGAGTAGCCTGTTGCATTCCGTACTGTGCGCCGCAGGGTCGTCAGCGAAATGAAATGTTTTTTACAAATCTCAGCGGCATGAAAGGGTTGGTTAATAGAGGCCGAGATACTATCCAGCAGCTTCAGAACCGGGGTTCCCTCGGAATAATGCGGCTTTGGGCGGCTGGCTGAGACAAGCTCGTACAAAAGCGATTCCAGCAGCAGCGCGGCGCGGTCCAGATTGCTTGGGTCAATGCTTTCCATGAGGGAAAAGATGAGGTTGATTTTACTTTCGTAATTATCGTCCATTCTTAATTGCCGGACTTGGTTTGGATCTGTCAGCCAAGTATCCAGCCATTCCTGAATCCGCGAGCCTTCAATGGTAAAGTAATATTCATCCCAGGTTTCATGTGCAGCGGGGCCATAATCGTAATAGGCATCCGGATGAAATAAAAAGAAGCTTCCTTTACGAACCTGCTGGATTTCACCGCCGTTAATCCGGTAAGTGCCGGAGCCGTTTGCAATATAGACCACCGCCCAGTGATAGAAAATGGCTTGATGGCGAAAAAGCTTTCGATCCGGCAAATGGCCGACGCCCAATATGGTGAGGGATTTGATGCTTTTCAGGTTTTTATCAATAGACCGGTCAATGATGCGAATCGGTTTGGCGCTGATCATATAGTCCATGTAGGTGGCCATTATGGGCATTCCTCCTGAAAAACCGCCTATGATATGCTGAGTATATAATACATATTAACAAAGGAGCGGTAGAAGGTGAAGACAGAAAAAATGAAAGTCGGCCTGATCGGAGCAGGGTCCATTTCGGAAATGCATCTGCAGGCTTATGCCCAGCTTGAGGATGTGGAAGTGGCGGCGGTGTGCGATCTGATCCAATCCCGGGCAGAAAAGAGGGCCTTGGAGTATAAAATCCCTTTGATTTATACGGATTACAAGGAGCTTCTGGCGAATCCGTCGATTGAAGCAGTCAGTATTTGCACATGGAACCAGTCCCACGAAGAGATCTGTCTGGCGGCATTGCGGGCCGGAAAGCATGTTTTGGTCGAGAAGCCTTTATGCAAAACGGTTGAAGAAGCCAACAGAATCGCGGAAGCTGTGCGTGAAACAGGAAAAACGCTGCAGGTCGGTTTTGTGCGGCGTTATGATGACAATGCCCAGTTAGTGAAGCGCTTTATCGATGAAGGCGAGTTTGGGGAGATTTACTACGCCAAGGCCTCCTACATCCGCAGACTTGGCAACCCTGGCGGTTGGTTTGCCGATTCCCGCCGGTCCGGGGGCGGCCCTCTGATCGATTTGGGGGTTCACATCATTGATTTGTGCTGGTACCTGATGGGTTGTCCGAAGCCCGTTTCAGTCAGCGGCAACACCTATCGCAAGCTCGGGAACCGCGCGGAGATCCGCAATTTGTCCTTTTACAAGGCTGCGGATTATGACCCGGATTATAACGATGTTGAGGATATGGCCAATGCATTGATCCGATTTGAAGGCGGGGCATCTTTATATGTAGACGTCAGCTTCACACTCCACGCCAAAAAGGATGAGGTCGCGGTAAAGCTCTATGGGGAAAAAGGAGGCGTAGAGGTCGAGCCGGAGCTTATTATGGTGGGCGAGAAGCATCAGACCATCCTCAATATTTCTCCCCAGACAGACCGGTCGACTATTCATGTTCCCAACGCGTTCTTAAGGGAGATAAGCCACTTTATTTCCTGCTGCAAAACCGGCGGGAATCCGATCAGCTCAGTTGAATCCGGTTTGACGATGATGAAAATATTGTGCGGTATCTATGAGTCGGCTGAAAAAGGCGCCGAAATAAAATTGGGATAAGGGGAGGAATAAAAGTGAAGGTGAAATTTGGGATAAGCAGCTATTGCTTGTTTAAAGACATGAAGTCCGGCAAAATGGATATTCTTGATGTCGTGGATTGGGTTGCGGATCAAGGGGCGGAGCATATTGAAATTGTTCCCGTGGGCTTTCAACTGGAGGGACAAAAAGGATTGGCAGCGGAAATTAAAGACAGGGCTGCCTCAAGAGGATTGGAAATATCCAATTACGCCATTGCGGCCAATTTCGCGGTGGACACAGAGGAAGCGTATTTGCAGGAGATTGCCCGGGTAAAGCAAGAGGTGGACATAGCGGCAAGTCTTGGAGCCAAACGGATGAGACATGATGTAGCCGCCCCTGCGTACAGATCAATCGGCGAGTTTAACAAAAGCCTCGGGCAAGTGGCAAAGGCCTGCCAATTGATTGCCGACTATGCCTCGCAATATGAAATCGTCACGAGTGTGGAAAATCACGGATTTTTCGTACAAGCCAGCGACCGGGTGCAGGCGCTCGTTCTGGCGGTTGACCGGCCTAATTTTCGCACGACGCTGGATATCGGCAATTTTTGCTGCATAGATGAGGACCCGGTGGCTGCAGTTAGGAACAATCTGCCTTATGCCTCCATGATTCATTTTAAGGATTTTTATAAACGTCCCGCTTCCAAGAACCCGGGAGAAGGCTGGTTTTCAACTGCCAACGGAAATTATTTGCGCGGGTCTATATTTGGGCATGGCGATATCGAAATCAGGGAAATCATTGGATGCATCCAACGTTCCGGGTATAACGGCTATGCTTCTCTCGAATTTGAAGGGATGGAGAATTGCCGGGACGGCACGCGGATTGGATTTGAAAATTTGCGCCGGATATGGGATGAGGTTGCAGAGGAGCTAAAATAAAGCAATGTCGAGCCTTGGAAGCCATTCCAAGGCTCGTTTTATCGTCCAGTTTCGGTGACATCGTCGCAAAAGCGCGATTGTCCATGTTTTCCGGCAAGGAAATCCATGTTCTTCAGTGGGGTTTTCAGTGTAACCTAATACATGACCCCGCTGACAGGAGGAATTGCCGTGAAACAAGCCACTATTTTTCGAGAATACATTGTAAAGAACCGAAGGCCCTATATCTTTGGTTTTGCATTATTGTCCATTTCTTGTCTGCTGCAGCTTTTGATTCCCGAATACATGGGAGAATTTACAGACAAGCTTAAGGGTCATGAGCTTACCTATACCCAAGCGGTCCGGTACGCGCTGCTGGTTACGGCGGCAGGCTTCGGAGTCGCTTTTTTTCGTTCCGTCAGCAGGACGTATATTTTCCGGCTGGCCCGGGTGCTGGAGATGGAGGTGCGCAGCCGCTTGTTCGCCCACTGGGAGCGCCTGTCGGCCCAATACTTCAATAACCAGCGGATCGGGGATTTAATGTCCCATGCCATCAGCGACGTGGGGGTGATCCGCGAGGTCACCATGGGCGGAGCATTCATGGTTATGGAAGCCGCGGTGCTGATTACGGCCACGGTGACAGCCATGGTGGTGACGGTGAATCCTTGGCTGACCCTCTTCACCATGCTCCCCCTTCCCATGCTGAGTGTTTTGGCCTATACCTTCAACAGGCGCATCCAGCGCCAGTCCACGGAGGTGCAGGAGGCTGTGGCGACTCTGACCAGCCGGGTGCAGGAATTTGTAGCCGGCATCCGCGTGGTCAAGGCTTATGTGCAGGAGAAGGCGGAGGTGGGATTTTTCACCCGGGACAATCGGGATGCGGTGGAGAAAAACAGGCAGTTCGCCCGCTCCAACTCCCTGTTCGGCGCCTTGAGCTCGGGGGTGGTGGGCTTAAGCTTCCTCATCTCGGTAGTGTTCGGCGGCGTGCTGGTCTTAAACGGCACCATAACCTTGGGCAGCTTCGTCGCTTTTAATACGTATCTGTCCCTTCTGCTGGGTCCGGTGGAAAACCTGGGCAAGGTGGTCAACCAGCTCCAGCGGGGCAGAGCCTCGGAGGACCGGCTTTTGGCCATTTTTATGACGGAGCCGGATGTGGTGGACGACGCCGAGGCGGTGGAGAGCATCGAGCAGTTGGACGGCCGGGTGGATATCCGCAATTTAACCTTCTATTATCCCGAAGCCCGCGAGCCCGCCTTGCGGAACATCAATCTGTCCATCGGGAAGGGAACCAGCCTGGCCATTGTGGGCCGGGTGGGCAGCGGCAAAAGCACCCTGGTGCATCTGTTGGTCCGCCTCTATAATCCGCCCAAAGGAACGGTTCATATCGACGGCCACGATATTCATGAAATCCCCTTAAAGACCCTGCGGGGCCAGGTGGGGATTGTGCCCCAGGACCCCTTCCTGTTTTCGTCCACCATCCGGGAAAACATTGCCTTCGATCCTTTGCCCCATTCCGAGGAGGATGTGCTGGAGGCGGCCAGGCTGGCTCAGGTGTACGACAATATTATCGAGTTTCCCGAACAGTTCGAAACCACTTTGGGGGAACGCGGCGTTTCTCTGTCCGGCGGCCAGCGGCAGCGGGTCAGCATTGCCCGGGCGGTAATCAAAAAGCCCTCCATTCTCATCTTCGACGATAGCTTGTCGGCGGTGGACACGGTGACGGAGGACCTGATTCTGGAGGGGCTCCATTCGGTTATGAATGACCGGACGACCATTATTATCGGCCACCGGATTTCGTCGGTCCGCCATGCCGACCAGATTATTGTGCTGGAGGAGGGAGCGATTGCCGAACGGGGCAGCCATGAAAGCCTTCTTGCCAAAAACGGCATTTATGCCGATTTGTACCGCAAGCAGCAGCTGGATGAAGCGGCGGAGGGCATATCGGCCGAGGATTGCGGAGAACCGGTGCAGAAGCAAGGCTTGAAGCTCAAAGGGGGATTGGCGCTGTGAGCAGCATCCATCAGGAAAAAGAGAGGGTCGGCATCAAGGACAGCCAGCTGCTGAAGCGGATGGCGGCGTATGCCCTGCCGTACTGGAAATCGCTATTGTTTTGTCTGCTTCTGGCCTTTCTGATTGTGGTGGCCGACCTGGCGCGGCCGTATCTGTTGAAGATCGCCATTGACGACCACATCGGCGGCCTGTCCAAGCCGATGCTTGCCGCAAGCGCGGATGCGCCGGGGGCACGGGAGGAGTTGGACCGGTGGGGGGATATTATCGAGAGCGGAGACCGCATCTATGTGCGGATCAAGGCCGGATCGGAAGCCGAGGCGGCGGAGCAAGCGGGGGACGGCATCGAAAGGGCGCAGATTGTAGATGCGTCCGGCACCTCCTTGCTGGTGCGCGGCTGGTTGAGCGAGGAAGAGAACGCCGGCAAGCTGGAGGCGGTTTCCGCTGCGGGCACGGACGGCCCCAAGCTGGTGACGGAGCGGGGAACGTATGAGGCGGAGGCGGTTGGCGACGCAGCCTTGAAGGATTTCAGAGCGAGGGATTACACCGGGTTTCTGAAGCTGGGACTGTTGTTCCTGCTGGTGGTGGCCGGGGGCTCGCTGCTGAATTATTGGCAAAGCAACCTGCTGCAATACACCGGACAGCATATTATCTTCAATATCCGGCAGCAGTTGTTCAACCATCTCTCCCGGATGTCCATGTCCTTCTTCGACCGGAATCCGGTAGGCCGTCTGGTGGTGCGGGTCACCCAGGATACGGAGGCCTTAAACCAGCTGTATTCCCAGGTGCTGGTCAACCTGGTGAAGGATGTGATCGTGATCGTCGGCATCCTGGCCATTATGCTCCAGCTGTCTGTGAAGCTGTCGCTGATTGCTTTTGCGGTGCTGCCGTTTCTGGCGGTGATCACCTTTTATTACCGTCGGCTGGTCCGGGAGGCCCAGCGGCGCAGCCGGCTGATCCTGTCGCGGCTGAACTCCTTCCTGGCGGAGAATCTCTCCGGCATCCGGATCACCCAGCTGTTTATCCGCGAGGACCGGCAGCGGGAGCAGTTTGACGGTCTCAATTCCGCCTATTACCGGGCAGGGATGAAGGGGACGGTGGTCAACTCCATTTTTCAGCCGGCGATTGGGTTTCTGGGCAATGTCTCTATCGCTTTATTGCTCTGGTACGGGGGAGCCCGGGTGCTGGAGGGCGGCATTACCTTCGGGGTGCTGTACGCCTTCACCCATTATATCCGGCAGTTCTTCCAGCCCTTGCAGAGCCTGGCGGAGAAATACAACCAGATCCAAACGGCCATGGTCGGCGCGGAGCGGATTGTGGAAATGCTGAACGAGGAGCCGGCCATTGTGGATGCGGCTGATGCAAGGCCCCTGCCTGCTGCGGTTCGGGGGGAAATCCGCTTTGAGAATGTGTGGTTTGCCTACACCGGCGAGGATTGGGTGCTCAAGGATGTGAGCTTCACCATCGCCCCCGGCCAGACAGTGGCCTTCGTAGGCGCCACCGGCGCGGGGAAAAGCTCCATCATCCAGCTGATCAACCGTTTCTATGATATTCAGAAGGGCTCCATCAAGCTGGACGGGGTGGATATCCGGCAGATTCCTGTGGCGGATCTGAGAAGGACCATCAGCGTGGTGCAGCAGGACGTGTTCCTGTTTACCGGGGACATTGCCCATAATATCCGCTTGAACAATAAGAGCATTACCGACAAGCAGGTCCGGGAGGCGGCCGCCATGGTGAACATGGATGAATGGATCGCCAAGCTGCCTCAGGGGTATGAAACCACGCTGGGCGAACGGGGCGTCACTCTGTCTCTGGGCGAGCGGCAGCTGCTGTCCTTTGCCCGGTCCATTGCCTTCCGGCCGCAGATTCTGATTCTCGACGAAGCTACCTCCAATATCGATACGGAAACGGAGCTGGCGGTGCAGGACGCCCTGTACACCATTTCCAAGGGACGGACTACGCTGATCGTCGCCCACCGTCTGTCCACCATCCAGCATGCGGACCAGATTATTGTGATGCACAAAGGCAAGGTCCGGGAGAAGGGCAACCACTTCGAGCTGCTGGCCAAGCAGGGGTACTATTACCGTCTGTACGAGCTGCAATATAAGGACCGGGGAGCGGAAGCGGCGGCGGCCGCGGCGGGCGACAGGTAGGGCAGCGGTGCGGACGGGCGAGGTCCATGAACGGATTGCACATTTGGGTTGGTAAGAGCATAAAGAAGGCATCGTCCCTTTTGAGGGAGGATGCCTTTTTGTGATGAGCGGAATGCAGGTTCATCAGGTCGATCGTGGAAAGGGCCGCTTGCAGGCGGAGTGTTGGGCAAATTCGCTCTCCTGCTGCCACCGCGTTACGGAACTATAAAGCGCTTATTAGCGAATTCCGCTTCCGTTGAAGCTGTAGCGGAACTGAGCGTCTCTTACGGGCTAAATTTGCCGCTGTGCGGCATGAATAAGCCTCGTAAGAGCTTTTCAGTTCCGTAAAAAATCCGGCGAGGGGATTTTTGGCGTTTAAGTGCCGCTGAGTTCCGCTATGGGCTGAAGCCGGTGTTATTTGCGGGCTGGATCGTATTGTTACCGGGGAAGCGGCTCGAGTTCTTGACAAACCTTCGGCGTCAGAGGACGCCCAAGGCGTTTATCCTTGTTTTCCGGCATCCGGCTCATGCCGGGGCTGCTCGGTTACCTTGGTTCCGTCCTCCAGCCGCAGCCAAGTGTCTATTCTCCGCTCCCCCTCGTACAGCCGGATCATTCTGGCTCCCCGGGGAAAGCCCTCCCACCCGTAGGTGTTGTGTCCGCTGGCCCGGCCGTAGCAAAGCCGGATGCCGTGCAGCTCGCCCCAATAATCATTCACATGGTCATGGCCCACGAAGACGCCCAGCATATTTCCCGCCTCCGCCATAGCGGCGAACAGGCCCGAGTTCACAGGCGGGCAGCAGACCGGTTCATGGCGGTGCCCGTAGCAGACCTGCGTCTCCCATACCTCACGGTACTCCGGCAGCGGAATGTGGAAGAAGGCGCAGGCGGGGACGGGTTTGCCGTCGGCCAGCCGCGGCAGCGCCAGGGACTCCTGCTCAAACCAGCCGATCTGGCTCCGGTTCACCCAGGCATAACCCGGCAGGCCGGGGAACGGGGAGCGGTTGCCGGAATCCAGCAGGAACAATGCGGCGGAGGCTTGACTGTCCGCCCCCAACACCTCAAGCTTGTAGGTGCCGGGGCCTTGGCCGGAGGCGGGAGGAGTTACGGTGTACCGGGTGCCCAGTATGGCCTTCATCAGGTCTTCTTTGGTGGCAGGCGATTCCGGCTCGGCGTCATGGTTGCCGAAGGTGTACGCCCAGGGAATCCCCAGGGATTCCACTGTGTCCACAGCCTCCATCAGCGCCTTCACCGGGGCCGTGCATACGGCTTCACCCGCAGACACATACCCCGTGTAGATGATATCGCCTGTGAACACCACCAGATCCGGTTTTTCATCCAGGAGCACACGCTCCATCAAGCTGCGGGACAGCAGGTCCTTTTCGCTGCCGTCCTTCCAATGGATATCCGTAAACTGGGCGATGGTGAACAGGCCTTCCTTGTTGAAATAAAGCGGCTTTGCCAATGCGGATCTTCCTTTCCGTTTTGTGTATTTTTGTTGAAATCAGTGTATATGATTGCGGTTTTCACAGTCAGTGTAGAGCAACCGGAGGCCGCCGTCAATAAATAGCGATGAACTGACGAAAACTTAAAAAAAAGCCGATGCCGCAGGCTTTGCCGGCCTACAAACAAACCCGCCGCAGCCCTTCAATGTCATCTGCGTGCGATCCGTGCAAAAAAAGCCGATACCCTTTTGCAAAGAAAAATGGACCGGGAATGAATCGCCGATATACGAGTGCCGGTTCCGCATCGTATAGTCAGGACATCAAGCCGCCGGACGCTCCTGATTCAAGTCAAGAGCCCCGATCTTCAATTATAAAAGCGGCTGCACAAAATCAAACTGGGGAGTGTAAAAGGATGAAAAAATCTTGGTTACCCATTACCGCTTCTGTTCTAGCCTTATCGTTGACGGCGGCCTGCGGAAGCTCGGGCAGCGGAAGCACCGCTTCTCCCGCAGCCGGAAGCCCCGCCGCCTCCCAGAGCGCCGCGGAGACGGCGAAGCTGACCTTCTGGACGCCGCTGAACCCCAATGCCCTGGCTGTTATCAAAAGCCTGAGCGAGCTGCCCATGGTGGGAGAGTGGGAGAAGAAAACCAATGTGAAGTGGACCTTCCAGCATCCTTCCGGAACCACTACGCCTGATGTGGTTCAGCAATACGGGGTGATGATCGCCTCCAACAACCTGCCGGACGCCATGCTGTGGAACTGGGCCAATGTGCAGGGCGGCACCGCCAAAATGTACAATGACGGCCTGATCATCAAGCTGAATGATCTGATCGACAAGTACGCGCCCAACCTGAAGAAGATTCTCGAGGAAAATCCCCAGGTAGCCAAGCAAATCAAATCCGATAACGGCGACATCTACACCATGCCCCACTTGAGAGTAGGCGAAAACGGCCAGTACAAAACCTTCAGCGGCATGATGATCCGCCAGGACTGGCTGGACGAGCTGGGCCTCAAAGCGCCGGAAACCATCGCCGAATGGGAAACCGTCCTGAAGGCTTTTAAGGAAAAGAAAAGCGCTATCCCCTTCACGTCCAACAAAAACTATGCCATCGCCCAATACGATTTTGCCGGAGCGTACGGCGTATCCAACAGCTTCTATATCAATAACGGCAAGGTGGCCTTCGGCCCTTATCAGCCCGCCTTCAAGGATTATCTGGAAACCATGCAGCGCTGGTACAAGGAAGGGCTTATCGATCCGGACTTTGCCTCCAACGATTCCAAAACCATGGATTCCAAGGTTTCCTCCGGCAAAGCCGGCGCTTTCTTCGGCTATATCGGCGGCTCTATGGGCAGCCTGCTGCCGGCCCTCCAGAAGGAGCAGCCCAAGGCCAATCTGGTCGGCGTGCAATATCCGGTGCTGAACAAGGGAGACCAGCCCAAGTTCGTGCAGGCCACCTGGGAATATGACAATGTGGGCACCGTCATCACCAAGTCCAACAAGCACCCGGAGGAAACTATCAAGGCGCTGGATTACTTGTACGGCAAGGAAGGGGCGCTCCTGAAGAACTTCGGTGTGGAGGGCCAGACCTACACTATGGAGAACGGCCAGCCCAAATATACGGACCTGATCCTGAAGAATCCGGACAACCTGCCGTTAGGCCAGGCCATGGCCAAATATTTTATCGCCAACTACTCCTTCTCCGGCATCGACGATGACCGCTACAACGACCAGTATTATCAGCTGCAGCAGCAAAAGGATGCGGTGAAGCTGTTTGCCAAGTATGCCAATAACGCCTATTCCGTGCTGATGCCGCCGATCAGCCTGACCACCGATGAATCCAAAGAATTGGCCAAAATCATGACCGAGGTGAACACCTATCTCAATGAATCCCTGACGCGGACCATCATGGGTGTGGAAAAGGTGGAGAACTACAGCAAGGTTTTGGACCAGTTGAAAAAGATGAACATTGACCGCGCCATCGAAATCCAGCAGGCTGCCGTGGACCGGTACAACAAACGCTAAAAGCAGGCAGGGGAGGGGCGGGCATCCCTCCCCTTTTTCTGTGAACTATCGGATAAGGAAGTGGTTTTCCATGCAAGCCATGCGATATCTTATGAAGGACATAAGCAAAAACCGGGCCATCTATCTGATGGTGCTGCCCGTGGTGCTGTATTTCTTTGTTTTTAAATACCTTCCCATGTACGGTGCGGTTATAGCCTTTAAGGATTACAGTGTGGCAAAAGGAATCTGGGGCAGCGACTGGGTGGGCTTTGAGCATTTCCGGACCTTCTTCGGCAGCTATTATTTTGGCCGCGTGCTGCGCAACACCTTTTTCATCAGCTTTTACAACCTGATTTTCGGTTTTCCCGCTCCCATCCTTCTGGCTCTGCTCCTGAATGAGATCAGGGTGAAATGGTTCAAGTCCATGGTGCAGACCGTATCGTATCTGCCCCACTTTATTTCCCTGGTAGTCATCTGCGGGCTGATTATCGATTTTACCAACCGCGGCGGCGTCATCCAATCGATTATTGAATTTTTTGGCGGGGAAAGCGGGTCGCTGCTGAACAATCCCCATAACTTCCGGACCATCTTCGTGACCTCCTCCGTCTGGCAGGAGGTAGGCTGGGCCTCCATTATTTATCTGGCGGCGCTCTCCGGCATTAACCCGGATTTGTATGAGGCAGCCCGGGTGGACGGTGCAGGCCGGTTCCGGCAAATTTGGAGCATCACCCTGCCTGGTCTTGTCCCCACCATCATGATCCTGCTTATTCTGCGGATCGGCGGCTTGATGGATGTGGGCTTTGAAAAGATCATTCTGCTCTATAATCCCAACACCTATGAGACCGGCGATGTGATCTCCTCCTTTGTGTACCGGATGGGCTTGGCCCAGGGGAATGATTACAGCTATACCACCGCCGTGGGGCTGTTCCAGTCTGCCATTAACTTTGTGCTGCTGATCAGCGCCAACAGCATATCCCGCCGTTTCTCCGGGAACCGGCTGTGGTAGAACGATTACGCTCACTTAGGAGGACAACATGAAACCAAGCGCATCCGAACGGGCTTTTGATATTGTCAATGGCATTCTTATGATTCTCCTGATGATCGCCACCCTGTATCCCTTCTATTATGTAGCCGTGGCCTCCATCAGCGACTCCAACCAGCTGATCCAGCATTCCGGGCTGCTGCTGCGGCCTCTGGGCTTCAATTGGTCCGCCTTCAAGGCAGTGCTCATCAACCCCAATATCGGCACGGGATACATGAACACCATCATTGTGCTGGTTTTCGGCACCCTGATCAATCTGTTCTTCACCACTCTGGGGGCGTATTCCCTGTCCCGCAGATTTGCCCTGCGCAAGTTCATTATGGTGGCCATCGTGTTCACCATGTATTTCAGCGGCGGCCTTATTCCCACCTACCTTCTCATCAACAACGCCCTCCACATGGGCAACAGCTACCTGGCCCTGACCATTCCCGTTGCCATCAGCACCTGGAATTTGATCATCATGCGCACCTCCATGGAAGCCTTGCCGGAGAGCCTGATTGAATCCGCACGAATAGACGGGGCCGGAGAGTTCCGGATTCTGGCACAGATTGTGCTCCCCTTGTCCATGCCGGTTATCGCCGTGATGATTCTGTATTACGGGGTAGCCCATTGGAACGCCTGGTTTAACGCCATGCTCTTTATGCGGGACAGAAGCATGTTCCCTCTGCAGCTGATTTTGCGGGAGATTCTGGTGATGAACAGCACGGACTCCATGATGACGGAGGTGTCGGTAGCCGACTCCCAAGCCATCGGGCTGAGCATCAAATACGCGACTATTATGGTGGCCACCGTGCCCATCCTTCTGGTCTATCCCTTTTTGCAAAAATACTTTGTCAAAGGGGTTATGGTGGGAGCGGTTAAGGAGTAGGAAGCGGCAGTGCGCTTTTATCGGGTTTTGCCGATAATGAAGTATAATGGATAGAGGATCTGAACAACGGTATCCGAGCTTGAAGCAGAAGGGGGCAATCGGGTTGAAACGAAGCGTATTTTTGTTCTGGCTTGGCTCCAGTCTGGTGATTCTGTGCATTCCCATTATGATCACCTTGGCTGTGCTGCTGCGCTCCCAGCATCTCCTCAATTCAGAGGTAATCCGCTCCAACGAGGCGCTGTTGATTCAAGTGAAGCAGTCCATGGACGCCCAGGTGCGGAATATGAAAAAAATGGGCCTGCAGCTTTCGCTGGAGCCCAAGGTGCTTCGTTATTTGGAAAAAAAAGACTACGGTTCCCCCGAATTTAAGCTGGAGACCTTGGACCTGATCCCTACGCTGCAAACGTACGCGGCCTCCAACGGGGATATTATGGACTTCTATATTTTTTTGAAGCAGCCGGGTTTGGGGGTCAGCACCTCTACCATGGCGGAAGCGGATATTTTGTTCCGGAATTTTTATACCGGCAAGGACATCACCCAGGACGGGTGGCGGGCTATGATGGAGAAGAAATTCCCCGGCGTTATGGAAAGCATGACAGCAGGGGATCTGTCTTACATCCAGTCCCTGCCTTTGCAGGAAATGAGCCAGGCTCCCGCCACCTTGGTGGTGCTCCTGAATACGGACAGTCTGAAGACGGCCATCTCCAGTATCCAATTGGCCAAATCGGGAAGTGTGGTTATTGTGGATGCCCAAAGCCGTCCCGTGATGTGGGTGGGAGAGCGTATTCCGGCTGCCGACATGGATTTCCAGGGTCTGGAGGGCGAGCTGGGGACGGTGGTGGATCGGCATAATACCATCTCCTACGTCTCTTCGGAGGAAAATGACTGGAAATATGTGTCCATTGTGCCCACCAAAATTTATTCCGCCAAGGTCAGCCAGCTGCAAAACTGGATTTATGCCTCCATGGCGCTGTCCTTGCTGATTGGCGGCTGCTTGGCCTTTTGGCTGACCAGGCGCAACTATCTGCCCATCCGGCGGATGGTGGATACGGTGTCTCCCCGGGTGAAGGCCAACCTGAATGAGATCAAAAATGAATTTACCCTGCTGGACCGGTTTATGTCCGAGCATCAGCAAAACCTGGATGTGGCGGAAAAAACCATCCGGCAGCAGAATGAGGCGCTGAGCAAGCATTTTCTCGCCCGGCTGCTGAAGGGGAGAGTGGAGCAGGGAGTAGCCCTGGCCCAGTCCCTGGATTCCTTCGGATATCAGTTTGCGGGAAGCCATTTTGCCGTGCTGCTGTTTTACATCGGGTCCTATCAGGGGCTGTTCCATCCCGAACAGCAGATGGATGAGGAGAGCCGTCTCCAGTTTGTCCATCTCATCGTCAGCAATATCTCCGAGGAGCTCTTGGCCCAGGAGCATACGGTCTATTCTACGGAAATCGACGGCATGGCCGCCTTCCTGGTGAATCTGAACGGGGAGGAGGGGCCTGAGCCGGGAGCATTGGAGGGTCTTCTGGACAAGGCGAAGGAAGCCCAGGAGATTATCCAGAACAAGTTCCTGATCCAACTGACCATCGGAGTCAGCAATATTCATTTGTCCCAAAGCAGCATTCCCCAATGCTACGAGGAGGCGCTGGAGGCCCTGTCCTACAAATTTGTCATCGGCCAGAGCCTGATTATTCCCTACGAGCGCATCCGCGCCTCCAAAAACGAGCTGTTTTACCCGCTGGACATGGAGCGGCAGCTGATCAACCACATTAAAACCGGCCAATATGAGGAGGCCATGATGGCGGTCAGCACCCTGATTTCCACCAATTTGTCCGGCGGCATCCTGTCCCTGCAATCCGGCAAGCTATTGATGTTCGAGCTGATCGGCACCATGTTGAAGGCCACCGAGCATATTGAGCCCCAGGATGACGGCCTGGCCGGGGAAAAAAGCGAGCTGATCGGCCGGCTGCTGGGCGGGGAAACTTTTGCCGAGATGGAAAATATGATCTACCAGTTCCTCCGGACGGTATGCGACTTTATTGACGCCAGGAAGCGCAGCCACAATACCGGCCTGAAGGAGCAGGTGCTGGAATATATTGAGGAGCATCTGTCCGATATGAATTTGAGCCTGGGCGCCCTGTCGCTGGAGTTTAATCTGAACGGCCCGTATCTGTCCCGCTTCTTCAAGGAGCAGACCGGGGAAACCTTCATTGATTACGTCAATCTCCAGCGGGTGCGGCTGGCCAAGCGGCTGCTTACGGAAACCAATGAAACCATCAACGACATTACGGAGAAGGTGGGTTTCACCAACAGCAATACCTTCATCCGGGTGTTCAAGCGCTACGAGGGCATTACCCCCGGACAATACCGCAAGGGAGAGTAGGGGGCGGCGTGTCTGGTAGTGCGAAGACAGGAGGAAACGGATTGTCATGAATATGCTGAAAGCGGCCGATGGCCGGTTTTATTTGGACGGAGAGCCTTTCCGGATGGTGTCCGGGGCTATCCATTATTTCCGGGTGGTGCCGGAGTATTGGCGGGACCGGCTGTTGAAGCTCCGGGCATGCGGCTTCAATACAGTGGAAACCTATATCCCGTGGAATCTTCATGAGCCCAAGGAAGGGGAGTTCTGCTTCAGCGGGCTGGCGGATGTGGCCGGTTTTGTGCGGCTGGCCGGAGAGCTGGGGCTTCATGTGATCCTCCGCCCCAGCCCGTACATCTGCGCCGAATGGGAATTCGGCGGTTTGCCCGCCTGGCTGCTGGGTTATCCCGGCATCCGGCTGCGGTGTATGGACGAATTGTATCTGTCCAAGGTGGACGCCTATTATGACGCGCTGATTCCGGTGCTGCTGCCCCTCTTGTCCAGCCGGGGCGGACCGGTGCTGGCGGTGCAGGTGGAGAACGAATACGGCAGCTACGGCAATGACAAGGCCTACCTGGATTATCTGCGCCAGGGGCTTCTCCGCCGCGGCGTGGATGTGCTCTTGTTTACGTCGGACGGCCCGGAGGACGGTATGCTGCAGGGAGGGACCTTGCCGGGGACATTGGCTACGGTGAATTTCGGCTCCCGGCCGGAGGAGGCGTTTCAGACCTTCCGCCAATACCGTCCTGCCGATCCGCTGGTTTGTATGGAATATTGGAACGGCTGGTTTGACCATTGGCTGACCCCTCATCACACCCGGGAGGCCGGAGACACGGCGGAGGTGCTGGACCGGATGCTCACTCTGGGGGCGTCGGTGAATTTTTATATGTTCCACGGGGGGACCAATTTCGGGTTTTACAATGGGGCCAATTATGACGCCAAGTATGAAGCCACAGTGACCAGCTACGATTATGACGCGCCCTTGTCGGAAAGCGGGGAGTATACGCCCAAATACGAAGCGGTGAAAAAGGTGCTGGAGAAGCATTTTGGCCCGGCGCCGGTGGTTATGCCTGCGCCTGCGGCCACATGCGCTTACGGGGAGGTGGAGCTGGCAGAGCGGCTGGATTTGCTGGATGCGGTGGGGCAGCTCGGCGTGCCTGTGGCCCGGACAGCGCCGGAGCCTATGGAAGGGCTGGGCCAGGGCTACGGCTTTATCTTGTATGAGACCTTCCTTACCGGACCGCGCACGGAGGAGCTGCTGCATCTTCAGGAGGTGCATGACCGGGCGCTGGTGTTTCTGGAGGAGAGGTTTATCGGCACAGTGGAGCGCTGGGACCCCCGGCCGCTCCCGGTGACAGTTCCGTCTGAAGGGGCGCGCCTGCGGATTCTGGTGGAGAATATGGGCCGGGTCAACTATGGGCCCCGGCTGATGGACCGCAAGGGGATTACGGAAGGGGTGCGGCTGAACAATCAGTTCCAGTTTGGCTGGACCATCTATCCTCTTCCCTTCGATTCGGTGGCGGAGCTGCCCTTTGCGGTTGCGGGAGAGGGAACGGGGGCGGCTATACCTGCACCTGCATCTGCGGCTGCGCAAGGGGACCGGCCTGCCTTTTACCGGGGCGGCTTCCACGCGGAGGTCTGCGGCGACACCTTCGTCCGGCTGGAGGGCTGGACCAAGGGAGTGGTCTGGATCAATGGCTTCAACCTGGGAAGGTACTGGTCCGAAGGACCGCAGCAAACCCTGTATCTGCCGGGCCCGCTTCTGCGGCAGGGCTGGAATGAGCTGACCGTGCTGGAGCTGCATCATACGGACAAGGCGGCGGTTGTGCTTCAGGAGCGGCCTGAGCTGGGGAGCGGTCCGAAGGCAGCGGAGGAGGAACAGGCATGAGTCCGGGACAACAGCATGTGGGATTTCTGGAACGAGCCTGCGCCAATGCCCGGCTGCCGGAGTTCGCTCCCGCTCTGGAGCGTTTGCGCCTGAAAGCGGAGGAGGCTTTTGCTGTCCGGTTTCGCATGTCTGCCGGAGACCGGGGGGAGTGGGGCCACTATTACCACTGCCGGGAGGATGCGGGCAGACTGATGTTTGACTGGAGTCGGCCCCGGGAGCACCGCTGTTCGGTGTGCGGCAGGGTGTATACGGGGCAGCGCTACGATGCCTGCTGGATCGGACTGGCCCATCATTCCATGGGCACCGGCGCTTTCCACATGGCCTTGTGCGGCAGCCTGGACGGCCGGGAGGATTATATCCGGCGGGTGCGGGATATTCTGTTGGATTATGCCCGGTATTATGAGGGCTGGGAAATTCACGGGGATATCCCCTACAACGGGCCGGGCAAGCTGTTTGCCCAGACCCTGGAAGAAGCCCACTGGATCTTGGAGCTGGGGCTGGCGTTTCTGATGCTCCGCAGCTCGTTTGATGCAGCGGAGGAGGAAGCCGTCTGCCGGGGGCTGCTGCGGCCCTGCGCGGACTTTCTTATTGCCCACAAGGAAGCCCAGATCCACAACCATGCGGTGCTGATCACCTCGGCTATTTCACTGTTGGGCTTTTTGCTGGAGGATGAGGAGATTCACCGGGCAGGGCTGGAGGGGGAATACGGGCTTTTGGACCAGCTTCAGCGGGGTGTTCTGGAGGATGGTCTGTGGTATGAAGGGGTTGTTCACTACCACTTCTACGCCCTGCATCCCATTCTCCAGTACGGCTGGGCGGTGGAGAACACACCCTGGGATATCCGCGGCATGGAGCCTATCCGCAGGATGCTGGATTTCCCCCTCCGGTTTATCCAGCCCGACGGCACCTTTCTCCGGCGCCATGACGCCACCAGCGTGGTGAATATCGGCACATATGCGCCGTATTACGAGCTGGGGCTGGCCTGGTTCGGAGATGCCCGGTACCGGGCTTATCTGCGGACGGCGTACGGGCTGGAAGGGGCGCTGCCGCCTCTCTCTCTGCCCGGCTACCGGCCGATGGAGCGGGATTCGGTATTTGCCCTTTGCTTTGGCATGAATCTGGAGGCTGAGGATGGAGAGGCCATGAAGGAGCTGCGCCGCTTTGTAGAGCAGCCCCAGTCCTCGGCAGGCTCCGGGCTGACCAGGCTGCCCGGGGCGGAGGGGCTTCACCTGACGGTGAAGCATGGCCCCTTCGGCGGCGAGCATGACCATATGGACCAGCTGAATCTGTCCCTGTCGGCTTGGGGCATTCCCCTTTTGGAGGATGCCGGAACTGTGCCTTACGCCATGCCCTTGCATTACGGCTGGTTCAAGCATACCTTTTCCCATAATACGGTGGCAGTGAATGGCATGGATCAGCCCCCTGCGGACGGCAGGCGGCTGGGGTTTGGCCGGGAGGCTTGGGGCTCCTGGGTATGTGCGGCAGTGGACTGGAAGCAGGAGGACTATTTGTTGAAGGATTGCATCGTCCTTCCCGAGGAGCTGCGGCCGTGGGATGAGCCGTCTTATCAAGGAGTGGAGCTGGCAAGGACCTGCCTTGTTCGGGACAATTGGGTGGTAGACGCGGTGAAGGTGCATCTGCCTGACCGCCGGCAGGCGGACCTTCTCCTACATGTGGACGGAACGCTGGAGGGGACCCCGGATTTGCTTGGGGAGCCCACGGAGGAGACGTTTTGCCGCCTGGACCCGGCGTTGTTCCGGAACCCCCGTTGTCTTTCTCTGGAGCCGGGCGCAGTCAAGCCTCTTGTATGGGCGGCAGACAAGGGGAAACTGACCCAATATGCCTGGTGCTCCCGTCCTTCAACCCTGCTTAGTGCGATTACGCCGGGCAATCCCGCGGGAAGGCGGCGGCACACTCTTGTCCGCCGTGTGGAAGGCGGAGGAGTGACGGTGTTCCTCCATTTCTTTCATTATGATGCGGCCGGGTCGGCCAAGTGCGGGCTGCAGGGGGTTATCCGGGCGGAGCTTGGAGAAGATGGGCGGCTCATGGTGGAGGAATCCCCGCTTGGCCGGATTGTGTTGGCCTGGAACGGAGAAGCTCCCGTGTTTGGGTAACCGTAAAGAGGTTGCCGTAAAGAGGTTACCGTAAAGCCGGCGTTTGCCTCCCCGTCTATGCTTCAAAATGCAAAAGTGCATTTATTTTATCGGTTATCCGTTTCAGTGGGAAGCCAAAATGCAAAGGTGCATTTATTTCCGGCGGATTTTGCCAATCTGAAGGTTTCAGCGAAGAATAGATGCACTATTGCAGGATGGGAAAGCAAAATAGGCGCTATAGTCAGAAATAACTGCACTATTGCAGGATAGCTCAACACGCTCAAGCTCTTCAGACTGTCTCATGCGGAAGTCGGGCTGCCAACAAATGAAAAACGAACAATAGGCTGGCCTTCGCTATCCATGTCGATCGCCCTGGCTCTGCTGTGGTAGAATATTGACATTAACGGCACACGGAAAGGGGAACGGGACATGTTTGCCCAGCAGCGGCACCAGGCAATCCTGGAGAAAATTCAAGAGGAGAAGGCCATCAAAGCCTCCGATTTGATGGAGCTGTTCGGCGTATCCTTCGAGACGGTCCGCCGGGACCTGGAGCTTCTGGAGAAGGCGGGCCGCCTGCGCCGGGTTCATGGGGGAGCTGTTCTGTCCCAGCTGGACTATACGAAGGAGCTTCCTCTGAACATGCGCGAGGCAGCGTATGTGGAGGAAAAGCGGGAGGTGGCCCGCATTGCCGCCCGTTATGTGAAGGAGGGCATGTCCATCGCTATGGATGCCAGCACCACCAACCACCAGCTGGCCCGGCTACTGAAGGGCCAGGTATCCCGGTTGACGGTGATCACCAATTCCCTGGCCATTGCCCAGGAGCTGACAGACATGCCCGGGTACCGGATTATTCTCCCCGGCGGTGTGCTCCACAATGAGGAGCAAAGCATCATCGGCGAGCTGGCAGAGCAGTTTACCGCCATGTTCCATGCGGATTTATTCTTCATGAGCATCAGCGGGGCCACTCTGGAGGAGGGGATCACGGATTACGGCATCGGCGAGGTGCAGGTGAAAAAGGTGATGCTGAAAAACGCCAAACGCGCCATTGCCCTGGCGGACAGCAGCAAGCTTGGAGCGGTTTCCCTGCTGAAGGTTTGCGGGGCGGATGAGGTGGAATGCCTGATTACGGATTCCGGCGTTGATCCGGAATTTGTGGAGGCCTTCCGGCAGAGGGGAATTGAAGTGATTTGCAAGTGAAAAACATCTGGCCCGCCCTGCGGCATGGAGGATGTTATTTTCAGGGGAGTGGCGAAAGCTTATGGCTTGGACGGCAGCGGATGTCGTTCAGGTCTCTTTTTTGGAGTATGATGTGTGTTTAAATACGTTTATGTGTGAATTTATGATTTTAATTGAGTTTATTGCGGATAAAAGGATGTGGATGCTCCGATGTCACTCTCCATATTATTGGTTATATGCTCCGGACTGGCCCATGCGGTATGGAACCTGTTCACCAAAAGCAGCAAGGACAAAGCCGCATTTTTATGGTGCATTTTTATGCCGTCAACGATCCTGCTGCTGCCTGTGCTGATTGGTGAAATGAGCCTGTCGGCGTATTCTCCCGCGGCGCTGGGGATGCTTGTTTGCTCCGCCGCTTTGCAGGCATTTTATGCCTGGCTGCTGTCGCACACTTACAGACGCGGCGATTTGTCCCAGGTTTACCCGGTGATGCGGGGAACCCCCACTTTGTTAATCCCGTTGGTGGGAGCATGCTTTTTGGGGGAGCGCTTGACCTTGTGGGGTTGGCTGGGAATCGCGCTGATGTTGGCAGGTTTTGCCGTGATGGGAAAAGGCGGCCGCAATCCAAGTTTACCCGACCGTACAGCGAAACACGTTGCCTTCTCCATTTGGACACATCCGGTGGCGATGGCGTTGGGCGTAGGTCTGACCATCACCTGCTACACTTTGGTCGACAAGTGGAATTTGCAGCATATGTCGCCGATTTCACTTCTGGAGGTAACGAATATCGGCTTTGTGCTTGGGCTGACACCGGCTGTTGTACGGCAAGGCCGGCAGATAAAGCGTTTTTTTACATCCGGCTGGAGCACGATTTTGCTGGGAGCGCTTCTATCGCCAGGCTCGTACCTCCTGTTTCTGTTTGCCATCCGGGAGGCTCAAGTGGCGTCCCTAGCGCCTTTGCGGGAGATTGGCATTGTGTTCGGCACGGTGCTGGGGCTGGCTTTTTTAAAGGAGAGTTTCCCGGCACGGAGACTGGCTGCCTCCTCCATTGTGCTTTCCGGCATCCTGCTGATTGCTTTTCTGGGCATCTGAACATGTCTTTTCAAGCCCGTCCCTTTTTGCTACAATGACATCAGAAGAGTGATTTGCAGGAAAAGAAAGCATCTTTTCCATTTCTCTGTCTCTATAAATAAGGAGGTTAGTTGAGAATGGAAGAGAAGCTTATGGAGTTTATGGTCGGTTTCCAGCAGCAGCTCGCTGTATTGACCCAGGAGCAGCGGGAAGGGTTCCGGGAAGTGCACCGGCGTTTGGACCAGGTAGACCAACGCCTGGACAAGTTAGAAGCGCGTATGGATAAGCTGGAAGAACGTATGGATAGATTAGAAGCGCGCATGGACAAGCTGGAAGAACGTATGGATAAGTTAGAAGCGCGTATGGACAAGCTGGAAGAACGCATGGATAAGTTAGAAACCCGTATGGACAAGCTGGAAGACCGTATGGATAAGCTGGAAGTCCGCATGGACAAGGTAGAGCAACATATGGACAAGGTAGAGCAACGTTTGGGTAAGGTGGAGCATCAACTGGACAAGCTGGAGTACAAGCTTGATCTGACCTTTGACCAGGTGGCGGCCAGCGCGGAGGATTTGACGGAAATGAAGACGGTGATTTCCTTCCGTTTTGAAGCCCACCGGAATATTATGGCCCGGACTGAAGAGGATGTAGAGCTCCTCAAGGTGAAAATCCAGAGCAGTTAATGACCAGGACGCCGAAAGGTGTCCTTTTTTCCTCAATGAAGACAAGGAGGCAATACAATTGGCAATCAAAAAGAAAATCTCTGGGCCGTCGGCCCCGGCACTGCCTTCGGCGCTTGACAAAGCGGATGCATCGTTTCCCCAGCCGGAGGATGGTCAACTGGTGGAGACCACCGAATTTGCGGATATGGAGCTTGGCCATTGGCAGACCCGCAAGGTGCGGTTTGACGGTGTCCTGTTCCGCAATGTATCACTCAGCGGAGCGGTATTGCCCAATGCCGAATTCCTGGATGTGATATTTGAAAACTGCGATTTGTCCAACATGGATTTTCAGGAAGGGGCGCTCCATAGAGTGTCCTTCCGCCATTGCAAGCTGCTGGGGACCAATTTTACCGATTCCGTCTGGCGGGATGTGACTGTGGAGGAGTGCAATCTGGGATATGCCGCCCTCCGCTTCAATGATTGGCGGCATGTGCAGATCAGGCAAAGCTCCATGGCTCATGCGGATTGCTACCATTCCTCCTGGCAGCACACCCAGTTGGAGACAGTAAAACTGGAGCAGGCTATTTTGTCCGGAACCGCCCTTTTGGGCATCGACCTGAGCAGCTGTGATTTTCTGTCGTTGTCTGCGGAGCCGGAGGATCTGAAGGGCTGTGTGATTGACGCCTCCCAAGCCGGGTTGCTGGCCCCGCTTTTTGGATTGGTTATTAAGGAATAGCTCATGTTATTTCCAGACAGCCAGAACGAAAAACGGGCTCCCGGCAATCCGGAAACCCGTTCTTTTTTCTTTGGCAATCTTACCGCGGCTGCGCCGGAGCTGCTGCTTGACCCGTATGAAGCGGGTAATAGTAATTCAGCGGCTCATCGAAGGTGATGTAATCCAGATTCACCATCAACAGCAGGTAACGCATCCCGGTTTGCGGGTCGCTGATAATGATATGGTCCCGGCCGGCCGCTTCCAGCTTGCCTTTGAAGATTTTGGCGTTCCATTCCCGGTTGTTTTCATAGGTCATGTAGAGGGTTGCCATTTTTCCCAAGTTCAGCCGCAGAATGTTCTCAATGTAGGATTGCTCCAGCGGCAGCTGCCCGGGAACAAGACTGCCCGGTGCGGGAGTTGTGGGCGTACCCGGGATCACGGACCCGGAAGCGGGATATAAAGGGGGGGCAGCCGATTGAGCCTGCATTGCGCCCTGATACTGGTAAGGGGCAGGCTTGCCATAGGGGTAGTTCATCATTGTGAATACAAACCTCCTTTAATGGATGGAAAATGTGAGGCGGCTACCTGTAAACCGCCGGGCAATTCTCGGCTGTAGGAGAAAAAAAGCAATGGTTTTTGTACCTTCCTGAATGCGGCTGATTGTACCACTGAGACGGACAGGCTCCGGAAGGCCGGAAGAACCATAGGGAGTTGGACGCCGGATGCTGCTGCTCCCCTCTGATCACCCGCTCAGCCAGCCGGATGTCCCGGTCGCGGGCCCTTTGGTAAAAATAACCCTTTACAGTTGCCTCAAATCCGCCTGGCCGCTGGAAGACCATCTGCTGCAAATCCCGGATATTCTTGAAATCCAGGCAATTGGCCAGAACCCGGTTTACGCCCACATTGCCTACCATCAGCATCCCCAGCTCGCCTTCGCCCTCGGCCTCTGCCCGCATGAGCCTGGCAAGAAGCTTGGTCTGCTCCGAGTTTGTTTTGATTACTGCCATGCCGTCACTCCTTCCGCCGCAAAAAACCAGCCTCTTGTTCAATCTATGCGCATGCCCGGTCGGAACATTCATGGAGGACAAACCCGAAACGCCGGAAACTTGAAAAAAAGCGAAGGATTGACCTGTTGCCTGACTTTGGCTTTCCTGTTTAGTTGTCAAAGGGACGGAGCATTGATATTATAATCATTATAATGAAAGATAAAAGGGAGGAGGCTGCTTCGTGGAACAAGCTGCGATAGAGAGGCAAGACCGCTATGACTCCGCAACAGCAGAGGCTTCCACTGCTGCCTTTACTGCGGCGCGCAAGCTAAGTTGGCGGGATTTCGTGCAAGTAACCAAACCCGGCATTCTGATGTCCAATTTGATTACCACCTTCGGGGGATTCTGGATTGCTTCCAAGCTGGAGGCAGACTGGCTGTTGCTGCTGTGGACTCTTTTGGGGACGGCACTGGTTATGGCGGCCGGGTGTGTGCTGAATAATTATCTGGACCGGGATATGGACGCCAAAATGGAGCGCACTAAAGACAGGGTGCTGCCGGCTGGTGTTTTAATGCCTAAGGTTGTGCTGGCGTATGGTATATTCCTGGCGGTTATCGGGTTGAATATTCTTGGTTTTTTGGTGAACCCGCTTGCTGCCGGGCTGGGATTCCTCGGTTTATTCGTTTATGTATGGGTATATACCGCCTGGCTTAAGCGCACTTCTGTATGGAGCACGGTTGTCGGCGCCATTTCCGGTGCGGTTCCTCCGGTAATCGGCTATTCGGCTGTGACGGGGAGAGTGGATGAAGGGGCGCTGATCCTGTTTCTGATTCTGTTTCTGTGGCAGCCCCCCCACTTCTGGGCGCTGGGCATCCGCAGGAAGGAGGAATACCGTGCTGCCGGGTACCCGCTCCTGCCGGTGGTGAAGGGAAACCGCCCGACCAAGATCAGCATGATGCGGTATGTGATTCCGCTGGTGCCGGTTTCGCTGCTTCTTTATACGTATGATTATGTGGGGCTGATCTACTTGGTTGCATCCCTTATCCTGGGGGTGGTGTGGGTGATATTATGCGCCCGCGGCTTCTCGGCCAAGGACGATATTCAATGGTCCAAAGGGGTATTTCTCTATTCGATTAACTATTTGACCATCCTGTTTATTATTATGGTGATTGATACTATAGGACGGTAAGCCAACGCAGGGGGAATCCGCAAAGGGTTCCTCCTTTTTCATGAAAAGAGATGGACGGATAATGCCGCTTGGTGTATTTTTATTAGGAATCAACAACAACTCATCAAGAAGGCAGAAAGGTTGTCACGCATGTTTCTTTGGCATATTTTATCGCATAACGTTATTCCCTTGTGCATCATGATCGGTCTTGGCGCGGTGATGGAACGCAAGTTTCAACTGGATATCCGCACTTTTTCCAAGCTGATCTTCTATCTCTTCACGCCCGTAATGCTGTTTAAGATGCTGTATGAATCCCGCTTGTCCGCAGGCATTCTTCTTCAGATTGTCGGGTTTATTGTCTTTTTTCTCCTTGTGCTCTACGCCATTGTGGACGGTGTTGCCCGGCTTAGGGGGATGAACGGCGGGATGAGAAGCGCCATGCGCAACAGCGTGCTTTTTTATAACAGCGCCAATTATGCCATTCCCTTGAATCAGCTGGTATTCGCGGGCAATCCTTTTACCATGTCGGTGCAATTGATTGTCATGGTATTCCAGAGCATTCTGCCGCACACATACGGCATTTACGCGGTGAATGCCCACAAAAGCAACAAAAAGGAAATCCTGAAGACCATCTTGGGGATGCCCGCCATCTATGTCATTCCAGTGGCTCTTCTTATGAACGGCTTGCGAATTCCCGTGCCCAAGCCGGTTTATGAACCGATTACCTATATTTCCAACGGCTATGTGGCCTTGTCCCTGCTGACCCTGGGTGTTCAGCTGGGCCAGATGCAATGGAGAATCGACCAGCTGCGGGATGTGCTGATTTCCAATGCCCTGCGGCTTGTAGCCGGCCCGCTGATCGGCTTCGGTATTGTGATGGCCATGGGACTGGAGGGGCTGCTGGCTCAGGCTCTGGTGTTATCCTGCGCGGTGCCCACTTCCTTGTCCAGTGTTCTGCTTTCCGTGGAATTCGACAACGAGCCTGAATTTGCCGGGCAAGCGGTTTTTGCTTCCACTATGTTCAGCATTGTCACGGTGACGATTGTGATCTATTGCCTCCGCTTCATCCCTTAAAGCGGGTCGGCAGGCGGCGGGTACAGGATATACTCCTCCAACCCCGCCTTTTCCAGCTGTTGAATCAGATATTCGTCCGGAGTACCCTCTACGCCGGCATATCCCCGCCGGGTATAAATTTGCACTGCGTCGGGGAATTCCTCATTGACCAGCCAGCGGATTTTTTTGCCGGAGCTGTCGTTGTCCGCAAAGATGTAGACATCGCGGTCCGCGGCGCGTTTGCACAGCTCGGCCAGCTTTTGGGTGCTGGGGGTTCCGAAGGTGCACAGAATCAGCACATCCTCTTTCAGAAGCCGTCTGAGACGGCTTTTGTCATTTTTGCCTTCCACAATAATAACGGGGGCCATGGCTGTATCTCCTGTTCGTTGTAAGCATCAAACGCTTAAGTCTTTTCAGTATACCCGGGTACGGGGACATCTGACCACCGAATTGGCTGTTTTTCGCGGAAAACCGGACTTGGCCGTTAACGGGGTGGACATGCTATAGCAGAGCGCAAAAAACAGGGGGAAAGATTGTGCTTCTAGCAAGGCTTAAGTCAAGAAAGTATAAAACTTAACGAATTAGTCAAGATGAATCAATGAAAATTTATAAATTTATGATAAGATATTGGCGAGGTGAAGGAAATGACGAACACAACCAAAGAAACGAATACTGCACGAAACTGGACCATGCCGGAAATTGAGCTTCCGAATATACCGTCCGCCAGCTTTACCATTACCGATTTTGGTGCGGTTGGAGATGGAGTGACAGACAACACCGAGGCCTTCCGTAAAGCCATTGCGGCTTGCACCGAGGCCGGCGGCGGCAAGGTGATTATTCCCGCCGGCCTGTGGCTGACCGGCCCCATTCAGTTGGCCAGCCGGCTGGAGCTTCACGCCCAGGCGGGAGCAACGGTTTTGTTCAGCAGAAATTTTGACGATTATCCGCTGGTTCTGTCCACTTTTGAAGGATGGGAAACAGTGCGCTGCTTGTCTCCGCTGGATGGAGAAGAGCTGGAGGATGTGGCCATCACCGGCTCCGGCGTTTTTGACGGCAACGGCGATGCATGGCGTTATGTAAAGAAGTGGAAGCTTACCGAGCTTCAATGGAACAAGCTGATCAAAACCGGTGTAGTGGACGGAGACAACTGGTGGCCGACAGAGCAAGGCATGAACGGAGCCAAGCTGGTGGACCGTCTGATCAGTGAAGGGGTGAAGGACCCCAAGGCATTCGAACCGGCCAGAGACTATCTGCGTCCGAATTTGCTTAGCCTGCGCCGCTGCAAGCGCCTATTGCTGGATGGGCCTACCTTCCAAAACTCGCCGGCCTGGAACGTGCATCCCTGGGCTTCGGAGCATGTGACCCTGCGCAATCTGACCATCCGCAATCCATGGTACGGCCAAAACGGCGATGGCCTGGATCTGGAATCCTGCCGGTATGCCTTGGTGGAGAACTGCACCTTTGACGTAGGGGACGACGCCATTTGCATGAAATCCGGCAAGGACAAGGAAGGCCGGGACAGAGGCATTCCCAGTGAATATATCATCATCCGCAACTGTATTGTTTACCATGGCCACGGCGGCTTTGTAGTGGGCAGCGAAATGTCCGGCGGCGTCCGCTGCGTGGAGGTTTCCGACTGCACCTTTATGGGGACCGACATCGGCATCCGCTTCAAGACGGCCCGCGGCCGCGGCGGTGTGGTGGAGGACATCCTGATGAAAAACATCCGGATGATCAATATCGACGGCGAAGCCATTTCCTTCTCCATGTTCTATGAAGGCAAAGAAGGCTCCGGCACCCTGTCCGAGGACAAGCATCCGGTGACGGAAGAGACGCCGGTGTTCCGCAATCTTCATATGGAGGACATTGTCTGCACCGGCGCCGAGATTGCCTTTTTGATCAAGGGTCTGGTGGAAATGCCGATGGAAGGGCTGACCTTGACCCGCTATAAGGCGATTGCGGACAGGGGTGTTGAGTGCGCCAATGCAGCCCATTTGGCTTTGACCGATGTGGATATTCAAGTGAAGGAAGGGCCGATGGTGAAGCTTCACCAATGCAGCGATGTCCGGATTACCCGGATGAGCGGCTGCGGTTCGGAAGCGGATGACCGTTTCCTGGTGGCCTCCGGAAACCGCACGGAGAACATCGTGGTGGACTCCCTCGCAACCTGCGATTCCCACAGGAAGATTGAAGAACTGAACGGCGCCGAAGGCAAGGTTCAGATGAAGTAATCCAGCTTTACAGCTCCGGTGTCTCCCGGGAGGGGACAACCGGAGCTTTTTTGGCTTACTTTGCAAAATAAGCAGGAGTTTTCGGTATATATGTCGAACAATTCCCGTTACAAAACAACATCATAGGGTGACGACAACATTATGAACGCTTTTATTTATCTGCTTTTGGGTACGGTCGATATTTTTCTGGTGATAACCTTGATTTTCAAGGTATTCAGATGGCCCCTGCGGCAATATGCCAGGGAAACCCTGATCATTGCATTTCTTTGCTCCGCGGAATCGTATTTGGCAAGAATTGTGTTTGAAGTCCCCGAGGTGGATTTGATTCTGCAGAACTTGATCATTCTGGTTATGATGAAGGCGCTTTTGAAGGTGAACTTCTATTATGGGCTTACGCTATCTGTCATCGGGTCATTCCTGTACTCCGAGATTGCTTATCTTACATACAATCTGTTCGGTCTTTTGAATATCCCGCTGGATCTTTCCACTCCTACGTCTGCCGGGATATATTTCATGCAGATTTCGGTCCAGCTGGCGGCTGTGCTGGCAAGCTTTCTGTTGGGCAAGTTCAATCTGGGCTTTTCCTTTGTAGCTGTGCCGCCCCATGACGGCAAAAGGAGATTTACCCCCAAGGAGAAAATCAACCTGATCATCAGCTCACTGGCTGTTGTCTGCATCTTTGTCACCGTGCATGTAGCCATCAATTATGGAACCTTCGGAATCAATGCCATTATGGTGCTTGAGCTTTGTGCGTTGCTGATTCTGATGTACATCGCCCGAAAGCAGGATGCCATATGACGGACCCGATTGATTATGCCGCGGCCCAAATTGCCGGCTGGATTAAACGCGCCAACCCCGAAGAGACCGATGAGCTGGAAAGGATGAGCCCCACTCTTAGTTTATTGTTTAATAATCTTTTGACCACCGGCCTTATTCTGCTGATCGCTTATCTTGCGGATAATCTATTGTCCACTGCTGTTATGCTAGCCGTATTCGCCCTCTGCAGGATTATGCTGAAGGGCTTCCACCTGAAGTCCATGACCTTATGCGTCATCGTGACATCATGCTTTGTGTGCCTGGTTTCCATCATTCCCGTAACCCCCCTGGGGATGACGGTACTCACTCCGATTTGCATTCTACTGTTATTTTTCCGCTCCAGCGCATCCATTCCGGTCAAAATTCTGTTCGGAATGCTGATGACAGTCAACATGATTCTGCTCTATCCTCCGGTTTTTCTGGGATTTGCCGCGCAAACCCTGACATTAATTTCGCGAAGGGGGTGAGATCAATGAAGAGGGCCGTTGCTCGATGCGCATCTGCAGTACTTGGTGTGTTTGCGGCAGTTTTTACGGTTTCGGAGAAATATCCTCTCGGCGAAAAATTAATTCCCCCAAAGACAGGAAAGAAATAGTGGCCCATGCTTGATCTCAAAATTCCCTGTACAACTCTGACACATATGGACGCCGTTATTTCTTTGAACCAGGTGCTGTATATATCCTTGGCGTACCAGAAAAAGGTCCCCAAAATTATTATGCAAACCGCTCTGGACGAGTATGTTTCGAAGATTACGGGTTCTTTGGAATCACTGGAAATTCTGTTTGCCCAGTTTGGTTTTATGCGCGTAGACAGCGGTGTAATGGTCAACCTCCATCATTTCAGCCACTTCGAAAAGGATGGGTACAGCCAGCTGTTTTGCTTTGCCGGCTCCGACAAAAAGGTTGTTTGTTCCCGTGCCGGTTATGCGAAGGTTAAACATGCAATTGAAAACACCACCTGAAATGGCCTGGCGCACATTTTGGGTGGTGTTTATCATATATTGATAAAATTGTCAATAACAGAATTCCATATGGAATTCTGCTATATCGTGGGTTCCAAAAATTATGATATAGTTATTGCGAAAGAATGCAAAAAAGTTGCATGGCATTGCATGATAGTGCAAAGAAAGGAGAGCTTGTGATGCATAGCGTCGTGATAATTGATGATCACCCGCTTATGGCGTACGCCACAAAAGAGCTGCTGGAGCAGGAATTGGATGTGAAGGTGGCTGCTTTGGCCCGAAACGGAGAACAGGGTCTGGAGATCATCGCTGCATCACAACCCGATCTGCTCTTAACGGATTACAAGCTTCCCGATATGACGGGAAAAGATGTGGCTGAGCGGATATCCAAGTGCTGGCCGTCGATAAAAGTGGTGATTTTCAGCTCCATTGATGTCAGCTCTGTGGTTCCCCAACTGCTTATGGCCAAGGTGGACGGAATCCTGTCCAAGGAAAATTCGCAGCATACCATTGTTCATGCCGTATCCAGCGTGCTTGACGGCTTTGCTGTGATTCCCCGTACGGTTGATTGGCAGATGGGCTTATGCGGACAGGAGGAAGCGGTTGATTTGGAGCTGAGCGACAAAGAAGTGGCGCTTATGAGATATATTCTGGATGGCAATACCATCGAGCAAATTGCCGGGCAGATCCACATGAGCAAACGGTCCGTAGACAACTGGATTCGCAAAATGTACGAAAAAATGGGCGTCAAGGGGAGAACCCAAGCATTGGAGCTTTTCCTGAAAAGCAAATATTATGCCAGGTGATGCCTGCCTGCGGCTCGGTGCTAACGGATAATAAAAATGAAAAAAAGAACCAATACAATAACAGCGCTCACCCGGGACATGATCAAATAACCTTCGCTGGGCTCTGAGTTGCCCTTCACGGCCCAGCCATATCTCATATACCAGCCGATTCTGGGATTAATGATATTCAGCACGCATAGGGCTACGAACAGAAAATAGAACAAAATCAAATGAATCCTCTCCTTTCTTTCACTCTATATACGGGGAGCGTTTAGATCTTGTTTCAAAATATGGGCATAAGGGGAAAGAAAAAAAGCCTTGCTGCGCAAGGCTTTTTTTGTAAGCGGGTGAAGGGAATCGAACCCTCGCCTCAAGCTTGGGAAGCTGGCGTTCTACCATTGAACTACACCCGCATGAAATGGGGAACAGTTGTTATAATAGCATACTAAGGGGGAGAAGTGCAACGGTTTCATTTGAAAAATAGGGATAATTTTCGGTCGGTGTGTTGTTGACATGCGCTTCGCCTACCAGTTTGCGGAAAAGATTGTTATAATGACTCTCCAGAAGGGTAAAATCAATGAGAGTTGCTGCTTATGGAAGAAACGCTTTTTCAGGAGGGTTGCCTATGGCTGCCGACAATCAAGAAAAAATCTATTTACTTCCGCAAACCATAGGCTATTACCAGCAGGAACTGACCCGGCTGCTGGAATTTGAGCGGTACCGGGAAACCATGGAGATGCTGCAGTTCCTCCTAAGCTGCGACACTTCAGACCTGAAGGCCCGGGACGAATGGCAGTCGCTCCTGGAGTGGATGCAGACGATGATTCCGGAGTTGCATGAGCCGCCATTGGCAGAGAGCCAGACGCAGGAGCTGACGGAGGATGAATTGTTTTATATACATATGAAGGAAAAGGCGGAGCGCGAACCCGAGTATGTGGAAAAGCTGCTGGCGGCATTTGAACGGCCGGGGTCCTGGGACAAGCAGGTATTGGCATTGGAGCAGCTTCGTTATCTGCAGCATCCCCGGCTCCGGGATGTGCTGCGCAAGTGGCTGGAGAGCCAGCCCTTGCCGCCGATTCTCCAGTTCCGGACGCTTCAGCTTCTCAAAACCAGGGGAGAAAGCGGCTCCATTAAAATCAAACGGGGCGGAAAAGGGTATACGGTGGACATCTCGGATGTGCCCGCAAGCAGTGAGGATTATCCCCGTGCGCTGAAGGAGATTTTCCAAAGGGTGATCCGTTCCGACATGAACGGCGGTTTTCCGTTGGAGGCTTTTGCCCAGGAAACGTGGTCGGAATTTGTCGCTTATGTCTTCGGGACACCGGTATACATAGAGATATTGGAGGAAAAAGCGGCAGCCCGCGACGCGTGGGCGGCGGCCTTCCATTATATGCTGTTGCTGACGGCTCAGGGCAGTGCGCCCATGGAAGAAATTAAGGAAGTATACGGGATTACGGAAGCATTAGAGGCCAGATGGAACAGGGCGCTGCGAGTTTTTCGGGACTTTGCAAAGGCGGTTTTTCCCTCCATAACCTAGCATTTGGCAAGCAGCCGCCGTCTAATCCTTGAAATCAGAGGGTTTTATGATATAATAAAATGGTTATATTGTTAGGGAAATTTGCCAAGAGGGAATTTTGTTGGAGGGGAAAAGCATATCATGACAGCGAATTGGGAAAAAATAGAGAAGAACCTGGGGGTTCTTACTGTCGAAGTTGCGGCCGACCGCGTTGACGCAGCTTTGGATAAAGCATTTAAGAAAGTGGTGGCCAAGGTTTCCGTTCCTGGCTTCCGTAAAGGCAAAGTGCCGCGCGGCATGTTCGAGAAGCGTTTTGGCGTAGAGAGCCTGTATCAGGATGCTCTTGATATTCTTCTCCCGGAAGCGTACATGGAGGCTGTTGCCGAAGCCGGCATTATTCCTGTTGACCGTCCCGAGATCGACATTGAGCAAGTGGGCAAAGGTCAAGAGCTGAAGTTCACTGCCAAAGTGACCGTAAAGCCGGAGGTTCAGCTGGGCGAATACAAGGGCATCGAAATTCCTGCCCAATCGCTGGAAGTAACCGAAGAGGACATTGAGAACGAACTGAAGCAGCTCCAACAGCGCCATGCTGAGCTCGTGGTTGTGGAAGAAGGCGCAGTTGAGAACGGCGATACCGTTGTGATCGACTTCGAGGGTTTCCTGGATGGCGTGCCGTTTGACGGCGGCAAAGCCGAGAAGTATTCCTTGGAGATTGGCTCCGGCAGCTTCATCCCCGGCTTCGAAGAGCAGCTGGTGGGACTGGCCAAGGGCGAAGAGAAGGATATCGACGTAACTTTCCCGGAGAACTACCACTCCGAGGAGCTGAAGGGCAAGCCGGTTGTATTCAAAATCAAGCTGCATGACATCAAACGCAAGAATCTTCCTGCATTGGATGATGAGTTTGCCAAGGATGTCAGCGAATTTGATACCCTGGACGAGTACAAGCAGGATATCGCCAAGCGCATTGCCGAGCGCAAGGAGCAAAACGGCAAGCGCGAGAAGGAAAATGCCGTTGTAGAGAAGGCTGCCGCCGCTGCCGAAGTGGAAATTCCGGAAGCCATGATCAGAGACGAAGTAGAACGTATGCTCAGCGACTTCGAAAACCGTCTGAAAATGCAAGGCATGACCTTGGAGATGTACTTCCAGTTCTCCGGTCAGAACGAAGCCGACCTGAAGGACCAAATGAAGGGCGACGCCGAGAAGCGTGTGCTTCAATCTCTGGTTCTGGAGGCTATTGCCAAAGCGGAGGGCATCGAAGCATCTGATGAAGAGCTGGAAGAGGAGCTGTCCAACCTGGCCAAGCAATATCAGCGCGAAGTGGACGAGCTGCGTGCCATCCTGACTGCCAACGGCAGCCTGGAATCTCTGAAGAGCGATCTGGTTACCCGCAAAACGGTACAATATTTGGTCGACAATAGCAAGACTGAAGCAACTGTAGCGTAAACTTAAACGAAGCAGAAGCAAGGCACGTTTCCATACGTGCCTTTTTGCTTCACTTCCTTGAAAAGGGTTGCCGGTTTTGCATTGGTTTCGATCCGAAAAAATGACATTGCTTTGCAAACATGATACAATGATTCAAAATAAGGCTATGTTTATGTAAAAGGGGTGGCCGAGATGACGATGATACCTATGGTAGTGGAGCAGGAAGCCCGTGGCGAAAGATCCTACGATATTTACTCGCGTCTGTTGAAGGACCGGATTATTTTCCTCGGCAGCGAGATCGACGATGACGTGGCCAACACCGTGATTGCTCAGCTTTTGTTTTTGAATGCCCAAGACCCCGATAAGGATATTTTTATGTATATCAATTCCCCCGGCGGTTCCGTGACGGCCGGAATGGGAATATATGATACCATGCAGTTTATTAAGAATGACGTTTCCACTATTTGCCTCGGCATGGCGGCCAGTATGGGGTCGCTATTGCTCACCGGCGGAGCCAAGGGCAAACGGTTTGCACTGCCCAACAGCGAAGTGATGATCCACCAACCCCTGGGCGGCATCCGCGGGCAAGCCTCCGACATGAAAATTCATGCCGACTGGATTTTGCGCACCAAGAAGAATCTGAATAACATTTACGTGAAGCATACCGGCCAGCCCTACGAAAAAATTGAAAAGGATACGGACAGGGATAATTTCATGAGCGCCGAAGAAGCTAAGGCATACGGGCTTATCGACGACGTGATTACCCGGACCGATCTGAAAGTTGGCGTCTAGCCGGGTCACTAAGCCTGTCAATCTCTCTCGAACCGTAAAGGAGGAGGAATGGAATGTTTAAGTTTAATGATGAAAAGGGTCAGTTGAAGTGCTCCTTCTGCGGCAAGTCCCAGGATCAGGTACGCAAGCTGGTAGCCGGTCCGGGCGTCTATATATGCGATGAATGTATTGAGCTGTGCACCGAGATTGTGGAGGAAGAGCTGGGCCATGAGGAAGAACTGGATCTGAAGGATGTTCCCAAGCCCAAGGATATCCGCGCCATTCTGGACCAGTACGTCATTGGCCAGGAGCAGGCGAAGAAATCCATGTCTGTGGCTGTCTACAATCACTACAAGCGGATCAACTCGCAGAACAAGCTGGAGGATGTGGAGCTGCAGAAGAGCAATATTCTGATGCTCGGCCCCACAGGCAGCGGCAAAACCCTGCTGGCGCAAACGCTGGCCAAAATCCTGAACGTCCCCTTCGCCATTGCCGACGCCACTTCCCTTACGGAAGCGGGGTACGTAGGCGAGGATGTGGAGAACATTCTGCTGAAGCTGATCCAGGCGGCAGACTATGATGTGGAAAAAGCCGAACGCGGCATTATCTACATTGACGAAATCGACAAGGTGGCCCGCAAATCCGAAAATCCGTCCATTACCCGGGACGTATCCGGAGAAGGCGTGCAGCAGGCTTTGCTGAAGATTCTGGAAGGCACGGTTGCCTCCGTTCCCCCCCAAGGCGGCCGCAAGCATCCGCATCAGGAGTTCATCCAGATCGATACCACCAATATTCTGTTTATTGTCGGCGGGGCCTTTGACGGGCTGGAAGCCATTATCAAACGCCGGATCGGCAAGAAGGTGATCGGTTTCGGAAGCGACGGGCACAAGGTGGACCTGAAGCCGGGCGAATACCTGTCCATGGTACTCCCGGAGGATCTCCTGAAATTCGGTCTGATCCCCGAGTTTGTAGGCCGTCTGCCGGTTATTTCCACGCTGGAGCCGCTGGATGAAGCCGCTTTGGTGCGGATTTTGACCGAGCCAAAGAATGCTTTGGTGAAGCAATACCAGAAGATGCTGGAGATGGATAATGTAGCGTTGAACTTTGAGGCCGACGCTCTGGACGCCATTGCCAAGGAAGCCATTAAACGCAACACCGGCGCCCGCGGCTTGCGCTCCATTATCGAGGGCATCATGCTGGATGTGATGTTCGAGGTTCCGTCCCGCACGGATGTGGCCAGCTGCACCGTGACCAAGGAAGTGGTCCAGCAGAAGATCGTGCCGGAGCTGGTCACCAAGGATAAGGACAATAACGACAAGAAGTCCTCCAAAAAGAAGGAAGAGAGCGCGTAGGGCGTGACTGATAACTCCGAGGGGAGCAGATTTTGCTGATTTTTCGTTCCAGGCAAGGCACTTTTGCGAAGGCGTACCGGGGGTACGTCAAGCGGAAGTAACGAAGCATGGGGCGAAAAGGCGGTGAAAGCTGCCTTCAAGCGGGTTTTCAGACGCGCCCTAAGGGATACGCGGTTTTGGCATAAGCTTCCGTCTCCCGGACAAGGTGCAGAGCGCCCGGGGGCGGAGGCTTTTTCATTGAAGCAAAGGCATCATAACTTATCCGGCTGCGCAGCAGGCCATGTTATTTCAGAGGAGGATTCCACATGTTTCATCGCACTCAAACGGTTCCGGTTCGTGTAGGCAATGTGACCATTGGCGGCAACGATGAGGTAGTGGTGCAAAGCATGTGCACCACCAAAACGGCGGATGTGGAAGCAACTGTAGCCGAGATTCTCCGGCTGGAGGAGGCGGGCTGTCAGATTGTCCGGGTTACCGTCAACAATAAGGAAGCCGCGGAGGCTATCGCCGCCATCAAAAAAAGGATACATATCCCGTTGGTGGCCGATATCCATTTTGACTACCGGCTTGCGCTGTTGGCCATCGAAAACGGGGTGGACAAGATCCGCATCAACCCCGGGAATATCGGCAAACGGGAAAAGGTAGAGGCCGTGGTCAAAGCCTGCAAGGAACGGGGCATTCCCATCCGTATCGGTGTGAATGCGGGTTCCCTGGAGCGCCATCTTCTGGATAAATACGGCTATCCCACGGCAGACGCTATGGTGGAAAGCGCCCTTTATCATATCGGCATTCTGGAGGAGCTGGATTTCCGGGATATTATCGTCTCCCTGAAGGCCTCGGATGTGCCCATGGCCATTGAAGCCTACCGGAAGGCTGCCGCGGCCTTCTCTTACCCTCTCCACCTTGGTATTACGGAATCCGGCACCCTGTATTCCGGCACCATCAAAAGCTCCGCAGGCATCGGCGCGCTGCTTTCCATGGGCATTGGCAATACAGTGCGGATTTCCTTGAGCGCCGATCCGGTGGAAGAAATTAAGGTTGCCCGGGAGCTGCTGAAGGTGTTTGGGTTGATTGCCGATGCGCCCACTCTTATTTCCTGCCCTACCTGCGGACGTCTGGATATCGACCTGTTCAAGGTGGCCAATGAGGTGGAGGAGTACCTGTCCAAGCTGAAGGTGCCCATTAAGGTCTCTGTTCTGGGCTGTGCAGTAAATGGCCCCGGGGAAGCCAAGGAGGCCGATATCGGCATTGCCGGCGCCCGCGGCGAAGGACTGCTGTTCCGTTACGGCGTGATGATCCGGAAAGTGCCGGAGGCGGAGCTGGTGAACGAGCTGAAAAAGGAAATCGACCTTATTGTAGCGGAATATGAGCGCACTGGAGAGATTCCCGGCCGCAAGCAGCATGCCGCCGGACAGTCGGGTTTGCAGACAACGGTGTAAAACAATCCCCCGAATGAACAGGCCTAAAGACATCTTCCCCCTGCCTACTGGGCAGCGCGGCGCAGATGTCTTTTTCCCGTCCAGGTGAATAACCCCTTTCCGGGAGGCACATAACAACTAGGAACGGTTAAAGCAGAAGGGAAGGATGGCAGTGATGTGTAGAGTTCGGTGGGGCAGAATGCTGGCTGCGGCATTGGTTCTTTGGATGGCGATGCTTGCAGCAGGCACTGGAGCAGGATTATCGTCGGCGCAAGCGGAGGGTGATGAGCCTGAAACCAAGCCGGTTGTCAAGAAGGCGGCCATTGTCATTGATGATTTCGGCAATCAGATGCAGGGCACCCAGGAGATGCTGGATTTGCCCATTCCGTTTACCGTTGCCGTGATGCCTTTTTTGCCAACCAGCAGGGAGGACGCGGAGCTGGCCCATGCCCGGGGCAAGGATGTGATCATCCATATGCCCATGGAGCCGGTGAAGGGTAAAAAAAGCTGGCTGGGCCCTGGGGCGATAACCGCTGACCTGTCGGATGAGGAAATCCGCAAACGGGTGGAGGCGGCGGTAGACGAGGTGCCCCATGCGGTAGGCATGAACAATCATATGGGCTCCAAAGTGACGGCGGACAAGCGGATCATGCGGATTATCCTGCAGGTATGCAAGGAACGCCAGCTGTATTTCCTGGACAGCCGCACCACGGGTAAAAGCGTCATCGGCGAGCTGGCTGCCGAGCTGGGGGTGCCAACAGCGGCCAACGGATTGTTTTTTGATGATCAATACACCATGGAGCATATTATGAAGCAAGCGGAGCTGTTCAAGAAGAAGCTGGACAAGCAGGAAACCTTGATTGCCATCGGACATGTTGGGCCCCCGGGTAAAAAAACCGCCTTTGCCTTGCGGAAGATTATTCCCCAGCTGGACGGCAAGGCGGAATTTGTCCTGGTGCGGGATTTGGTAAAGCTGGAACAGCCCTAACCGACCGTCTCCGAAAAAAAGAACCGGCCGTTTATTTCACGGACCGGTTCTTTTTGTCACTTTTGGGGGATTGTTTTGCTTTTATTTCCGGCATAGCTGGCGAAATCCTCCTTGAGGGCATCCGTGCAGGCCTTGGCAATAGCATCGGCCAGCTTTTGCTGGAACTGGGGAGTAACCAGGAGCTGCCGGTCTTTTTTGTTGGAGAGAAAGCCCATTTCCACAATGACGGAGGGGATGCGGCCATGAGTAAGCACATAGTAGCTTTTGCTGGCCACCGGTTCGGTGTTGGTGCCATATAGCCGGTTCAACTCCTGCTGCAGCTTCATCGCCAGCCGTTTGCCCTGCTCCTGGTTCTTGCGGTAAATAACCAGCGGTCCGCTGCGTGCAGCATTGGCAGTCCAGTTCACATGGAGGCTCAGCATAAAAGCCGGCTTCAGCTTATTGGCGATTTCCACTCTCTGGGCCAGGTCGCGGCGGTGCCGGCCTCCGTTTTTTCCCGGATTGTCGTCGCTTAGGGCGTAATCCGTGGTCCGGTTGATGCTGGCGGCCACATGGCGGCTTTGCAGCAGCGAATACAGCTTCAGGCCCACCGCCAGATTGATGTCTTTTTCCAGGATGGTGCCGTAGGTGGTTCCGCTATCCACTCCTCCATGCCCCACATCGATGACAATGCGGGCGCCTGGGGAAGCGAGCTCCGGCGGTGCCGCCGACGAAGCTCCGGGACTGGCCAGAAGCCCCGTCGCAAGGACTCCCGCCCATATGACTCGCATATCGTTTCCTCCTTGAAAGAGATTCTCCGCCGGTTGGTCAACAGATTCCCGAATAGTCTCCCGCACCCCTGCGGGCTTCATACATTTTTGAACGATTTCCTTCGTCCGATGCGGTTAAGGGGGGAAATGAGGGGAATACTACCATGTATATGCAATAGTCATCGGAGGGATGGAAATGACATTAAGCCTGGTGTTGATGTTTGTTCAACTGTTTTTTGCCGTGGTGATCGGATTGTACTTCTGGAATCTGCTGCGCAGCCAGCAGAGCAACCGGTCGGCGGTGGACAAGGAATCCAAAAAGGAGCTGGATAAGCTCAGGAAGCTGCGCTCCATCTCCCTGACCAAGCCGCTTTCGGAAAAGACACGGCCTTCGTCGTTATCGGATATTGTTGGACAAAAGGAAGGGCTGAAGGCGCTAAAGGCGGCGCTGTGCGGCCCCAATCCCCAGCATGTGATTATTTACGGGCCTCCCGGTGTAGGGAAAACGGCGGCAGCCCGGGTGGTGCTGGAGGAGGCCAAGAAGAATCAAGCCTCCCCGTTCCGCAATGATGCCAAGTTTACGGAAATTGACGCCACTACCGCCCGTTTTGACGAACGGGGGATCGCCGACCCGCTGATCGGCTCCGTCCATGATCCCATTTACCAGGGAGCAGGGGCCATGGGGGTGGCAGGCATTCCCCAGCCCAAGCCGGGAGCCGTCACCAAGGCCCATGGAGGCATTCTGTTTATTGATGAAATCGGCGAGCTTCACCCCACCCAAATGAACAAGCTGCTGAAGGTGCTGGAGGACCGGAAGGTCTTCCTGGAATCCGCCTATTACAATTCGGAGGATAACGGCATACCGGGATATATCCATGATATTTTCCAAAACGGCCTGCCTGCGGATTTTCGTCTGGTGGGGGCAACCACAAGAACGCCCCAGGAAATCCCGCCGGCCATCCGCTCCCGGTGTATGGAGATTTTCTTCCGGCCCCTTCTGCCCGATGAGATTGGCCAGATTGCCTCCGGCGCATTGAAGAAGATCGGTTATCCCGAGAATCCCCAGGCTGTGGAAGTGATTAAGAAATACGCCACCAACGGCCGCGAAGCGGTAAATGTGATTCAATTGGCTGCGGGGTTGGCCATGACGGACAACCGCAACGAGATAACGCCTGCCGATGTGGAATGGGTGGTGAACAGCAGCCAGATCCCGCCCCGTCCGGAGCGCAAGGTGCCGGCGGAGCCCAAGGTGGGGTTTGTCAACGGCTTGGCGGTATATGGCCCCAACCTGGGTACCCTGTTGGAAATTGAAGTGACCGCCATTCCCGCCGCTGCAGGCAAAGGCTCCTTCACCATTACCGGTGTAGTGGATGAAGAGGACATTGGCGGCGGCTCCCGGACCCTGCGCCGCAAGAGCATGGCCAGAGGCTCCGTGGAGAATGTGCTGACCCTCTTGCGCAGCTTGGGCTTCCGGCCTTACGACTATGATCTTCACATTAATTTTCCCGGCGGCATTCCCATTGACGGCCCGTCGGCAGGGGTTTCCATGGCAACGGCTATCACCTCTGCGCTGACGCAGATTCCTGTGGACAACCGCCTGGCCATGACCGGCGAAGTCAGCATTCACGGCCGTGTCAAGCCGGTAGGCGGTGTAGTGGCCAAGGTAGAGGCGGCCTTCCAGGCAGGGGCTGTGAAGGTGCTGGTGCCCAAGGAAAACTACCAGGATACCTTCAACACTCTACAGGGACTTCGTGTGGTGGCGGTGGACACCATCCAGGAGGTGCTGCAGGAATCGCTGGGGATTCGCTTCCAGGAGCCGGCCCCTGCCCCCTCTGTGCTGACGGCGGATGTGCTGACGGCTGCTCCTGCGCCATTTTTCCACGCGGGTCCGAAGGAATAGGCGGTTTCACCCATCAATGAGACAGAACCGGACTGCGGTCCGCAGACCTTCTGCGGCGGGTCCGGTTTTTCATTTTTGGGGAGGAGCTTCAGGCATAACTGCGGAATTGGTGTTTTAAAAGCGCATTTGATACAATGGGGTCACGAGTTTTGTTGTTCTGACCAAATGGAGGTGTCATGCAATGGTGCCGAATGTGAATAAAGGGAAGTTCCGCAGGATTCCCCTTTTGCCTTTGCGCGGCCTGCTTGTTTATCCCAGCATGGTGCTGCATCTGGATGTGGGCCGGGAGAAGTCCGTCAAAGCGCTGGAAAAGGCGATGGTGGAGGACAGTCTGATTCTCTTGTGCTCCCAGTCCGAGATGAATATTGAAGAGCCGACGAAAGAAGATATATACCGCGTGGGCACCGTTTCCCGTGTCCGCCAGATGCTGAAGCTGCCCAACGGCACCATCCGGGTGCTGGTGGAAGGGGTCAACCGGGCGGAGATTATGGAGTTTGTGGCCAATGAGGAGTTTTATGAGGTGGCGGTCCGGGAATGGCATGAGAAACCCGCCGACGATCCTGAAATTGATGCGTTGATGCGCTCCGTGCTGGGCCAGTTTGAGCACTACATCAATCTCTCGAAGAAGGTGACGCCGGAGACCCTGGCCGCCGTTTCGGATATTGATGAGCCCGGTCGGCTGGCGGATGTCATTTGCAGTCATCTGTCTCTTAAAATCAAGGATAAGCAGGAGATTCTGGAGACTCTGGATGTCCGGGAGCGGCTGGAGAAGCTGCTGGACTTTCTGAACAATGAGCGCGAGGTTCTGGAGTTGGAGCGCAAGATCAATCAGCGGGTCAAGAAGCAGATGGAGAAGACCCAGAAGGAATATTACCTCCGGGAGCAGATGAAGGCCATCCAGAAGGAGCTGGGCGAGAAGGAGGGCCGCGCTGGAGAAGTAGAGGAGCTGCGGAGCCAACTGGAGGGCAGGGAGCTGCCCGAGAAGGTCCGGGAGAAGGTGGAGAAGGAAATCGACCGCCTGGAGAAAATGCCAGCGTCTTCTGCCGAGGGCGGCGTTATCCGCAACTATATCGATTGGCTCTTGGGCCTTCCCTGGGGCAAGCTGACCGAAGATGATCTGGATATTGTCCGGGCCGAAGAAATTCTGAATGAGGATCATTACGGCTTGGAGAAGCCCAAGGAGCGGGTGCTGGAATACTTGGCGGTGCAGAAGCTGGTTAAGCGGCTTAAAGGCCCCATTCTCTGTCTGGTCGGCCCTCCAGGGGTAGGCAAAACCTCTATCGCCCGTTCCATGGCCCGGTCCCTCGGCCGGCAGTTCATCCGCTTGTCCCTGGGCGGCGTGCGGGATGAGGCGGAAATCCGCGGCCACCGCAGAACCTATGTGGGAGCCATGCCGGGACGGATCATCCAGGGCATGAAAACGGCGGGCACCATGAATCCGGTAGTGCTGCTGGATGAAATCGACAAGATGGCCATGGACTTCCGGGGCGATCCCGCGGCGGCGCTCTTGGAGGTGTTGGACCCGGAGCAGAACAATACCTTCAGCGACCATTTTATTGAGCTGCCTTTTGACCTGTCCAAGGTGATGTTTATTACCACAGCCAATGCCGCTCACAATATTCCCCGGCCGCTCTTGGACCGGATGGAAATGCTGTATATTCCCGGCTACACGGAAATCGAGAAGCTGAAGATCGCCGAGCGCTATCTGCTGCCGAAGCAGAAGCGGGAGCACGGTCTGGAAGAGGAGCAGCTCCAGGTTGGCGAAGGGACGCTTCTCCAGCTGATCCGGGAATATACCCGGGAGGCGGGGGTGCGGAATCTGGAGCAGCAGGTGGCCAGCCTTTGCCGCAAAGCCGCCAAGGAAATTGTGAAGGACCCGGAGAAAAAGCTGCTGGTAACCGAAGAGCTCCTGAAGGAATACCTGGGTCCTGCCAAGTTCCGCTACGGCATGGCTGAGGAACAGGATCAGGTGGGAGCGGTCACCGGCTTGGCCTGGACAGAGGTTGGAGGCGACACTTTGGTGATCGAAGTGACCGTCATGCCCGGTACGGGCAAGCTGACGCTGACAGGCAAGCTGGGCGATGTGATGAAGGAATCCGCGCAAGCCGCCTTCAGCTATACCCGGTCCAGGGTGAATGAGCTGCATATTCCCGCTGATTTCCATGAGAAAAATGACATTCATATCCATATCCCGGAGGGCGCCATCCCCAAGGACGGCCCTTCGGCAGGCATCACTATGGCTACCGCCCTGATCTCCGCTTTAACCAATGTGCCCGTCAGCCGTCATGTGGCGATGACCGGAGAAATCACTCTCCGCGGCCGGGTGCTGCCCATCGGCGGGCTGAAGGAGAAGTCCCTGGCAGCCCACCGGGCCGGTATCCGGACGGTGCTGATGCCCAAAGACAATGAAAAGGATCTGGAGGAAATTCCGGAGAGCATCCGGGAAGCCATGACCTTCATTCCTGTGGGGCATATGGATGAAGTGCTGGAGCATGCTCTTGTACAGCTTATCCCCCAGAAGTGACGAGAGGCTCTGAAGCGAAATCCGAGTACTTTTGGGGTAGCCCCCGTCCAATCATCCCCCAAAAGTGACGAGAAGCTCTGAAGTAAAATCCGAATACTTTTGGGGGAGCCCCCGAAAACAGCATGTGTGGAGGTAGGAACCCCTTGAAGAATGTAAATGCAGAATTTATTATCAGCGCGGTCAGTCCCGCGCAATATCCTCTTGACGCTCTGCCGGAGATTGCTCTGGCAGGGCGCTCCAATGTGGGCAAAAGCTCGCTGATTAACCGCATGATTAACCGGAAGAATCTGGCCAGAACCAGCTCCCAGCCGGGAAAAACTCAGACGCTGAACTATTACCGGATTAATAACCTATTGTATTTTGTGGATTTGCCCGGTTATGGCTATGCCAAGGTTTCCAAAACCAGGCGGGAGGAATGGGGCAAATTTATTGAGGGATATCTGACCGGTCGGGAGGAGCTGAAGCTCCTGATCCACCTCATTGATTTGCGTCATCCCCCTACCGCCGGCGACATTGCCATGTACGAGTGGTCCAAGCATATCGGCTTAAACGTATGTGTAGTCGGCACCAAGGCGGATAAAATCTCCAAGGGCCATTGGCAGAAGCATGCCAAGATCATCAAAGACGGGCTGGGCTTCGATCCGCGGGACTCCTTTGTGGTGTTCTCGTCGGAAACCGGCCTGGGCCGGGAGCAGCTGTGGGAGATTATCTCCCGCGCAGCTGAGCTGCCTGTGGAGCAGGAAGCGGATGGGGCGCCAAAGGCACCGTAAATGAGGAAGAGCAGGGAGCGTTGGCGCTTTCCTGCTCTCTTTTTGTCTTGCTGATGTTATGACAAGGGGGGCTTCCCCAGCTTCTTCACTTCCTCGGGAGTAAAGCCGGTTGCCGCGGCGATGGCCTCCGGGTCCAATCCCATTTCCAGCAGTTTTCGGGTAACTTCCGCTTTTCCTTCCGTTTTCCCTTCCATCCGGGCTTCCTTCCTCGCTTTCCGAAACATGCTGTCCAAAGTTTGCTCCAGGCTCATGGCGGTTCCTCCTTTATTCTCAAAAATAAAATTGGCAATGGACTTGCGGCTGCCGGGCATTCGTTTGGCAAGAATACCGTCCATCCATGTGAAAAGCCGCTCCCGGTTATCTTCGGGCAGCTGCTTGATTACACCCATGAGCTGGGACAAACGGTTTTGCAGATCCGTCCGGTCCTTCGCCTGCTCCAGCATAAACACTGAACCGATGGTATTGGCCAATTCCAAAAGATCCTGTTCCTTATACCGGACTACATCCAGCAGTATATATTCAAAGTCGATTAAATGGGAGCCAAAGAGATTCTCCCGGGCAATCACCTGGCGGAATCGGCGGCTGGCTGTCCAGGAGCGTTTGCCGTTATACAGCACGATGGGGATAATGGGCGGGAGGCGGAAGCTTTTGCTGCGCGCAGCGGCCTTGGGCTGCTGTTCCAGCCAATAGCGCCATACCTCAACCTGGTAAAGCAACAGCCGGTAAGGCATCAGGTAATCCACGCGGGATTGAAACTCGGTTAAGATGTAAACCAGAACCTCCTGACCGCGGAGCTTGGCCTGGTACACCAAATCCGCTTCCTTCTTGCGGAAGTCCTGAAGAATGAAGGAGCAGGGAACCGGCTCCAAATCGGCTTCCCGAATCTCGTCAACCCACCCCAGCTGCACGAAAGAACGGAGCAGTTCGACGAATAATTTTTTGCTTGAAAATAGAAAGCGGTACGAGGTGTCATGAGAGTGGTGAAGAGTTTCGGTTTGCTTTAAATCCGGCAATAGTAATACCTCCAGTATACCATAATGAAAATAAAACCGTCTCATCTGAAAACGCGACAACCCGCACACGGACGCAAAAAAGCGCCGGTTATCCCCGGAAGGGAGCCGGCGCGTGCTTCGCGCTTGATCGTATGTAAAATTTTATCATGTTGCCGGGCGGCTGTCTATCCCTTCCAAACAAATGGTCAATATTTTGGAGCGTCCCCCCTGCTCGCTGTGCTTGGTCCCGGTTTCCGGCCATAGAATAAATACAGGCTATCGGAAATCGAAAGGAGGGAGCCGGATGAGAAGAAGGTGGTCCGGGTTCTGGCTTGCCGTGCTGTTATTTATCCTGTTTGCGGCTATGCCCTTGTGGCAGCTGGCCGATTGGCGTTCCGCCAAGAAGGGACAAGAGCAGGCAGTGGCGCTGCTTTATCAGGTGACTCTGTTTCAAATGGAAATGATGGGCAATGCGGTTTCCCAACAACAGGTTCCTGCGGCGACGACGGAGCTGGAGGAATGGAAGCGGGCCGTTTATTCTGCGGCATACGCTCATACGCGGCTAAGTGCGGCTGCTGACGGACAGATACCGGCGAAGCTGGAGGGATTGGAGACGCTTCTGCAATGGATCACCCGCGTCCAGGTAGGAGGCGGCAGGGCTCTTGCCAAGGAGGAGGCGGAGCTGTTGCGTCAAGCGGCGCCTCTTTGCGCCAAGATCACCGCAGCATACGGCAAGCTGATGAATGACGGAGCAGGCATTTCGGGAGGCGCAAGCGGGGAACTGAAGAAAACCGATGCAGAACTTGCAGAAATGGTCAAAAAGAAATTAAAATAACAATTGGGCGGATGATTCCAAAGTTGGAATGGGCAAACTAAAGACATCCCCCAAAAGTGACGATAAGCTCTGAAGTCAATTCCGAGTACTTTTGGGGGAGCCCCCATAGGACATGACACCAAGAGTGACGATAAGCCTGTTCAAGATTTGGACACAGTTATATAAGAATCATTCTAATAAGTGTGATATAATTTGAACAAAGCGCCAAGCTTGCATTATACCGTTTTCAGGCTATCCCAAAAACCCATGACAAACAGAAGGCGGGTGTACATGTGCACATTGTGACGGTGGGACTTAATCATAGAACGGCTCCTGTTGAAATCCGGGAGAAATTCACCTTTGCGCCCGACCGGCTTCCCGATGCGCTGGAGGTTCTTAAAGGTACCAGAAGCGTGCTGGAATGTGTCATTGTGGGCACCTGCAACCGCACCGAAGTGTACGCGGCTGTGGACCGCAAATATAAATCGGGGCTTTTTATCCGGAGCTTCCTGGAGCAGTGGTTTCAGGTTCCGCGGAGCGAGTTTGAGCCCTATCTCTATGTATATGAGGACAACCTGGCCGTGGAGCATCTGTTCCGGGTGGCATCGGGATTGGACTCCATGATTATCGGGGAAACGCAAATTCTTGGGCAGGTGAAGGAGGCTTTCCTTCTCTCCCAGAAGGAGGCGGCTACGGGAACCCTGTTCAATACCCTGTTTAAACAGGCCGTGACCTTTGCCAAACGGGCCCATGCGGAAACCTCCATCGGGGAAAACCCCGTTTCCGTCAGCTACGCGGCTGTAGAGCTGGGCAAGCGGATTTTGAACGGGCTGGAGAACAAGAACGCCCTCATTATCGGCGCCGGCAAAATGAGCGAGCTGACTGCCAAGCATCTCCAGGCGGCGGGGGTCAACGGTCTGATGGTGGTGAACCGCACCCTCCAGAATGCCATGCAGCTGGCTTCCCGGTTTCAGGGAACCGCCCATCCGTATGGGCAGCTGGCGGAGCTGCTGCGGTCGGCGGATATTGTGATCAGCTCCTCCGGCTCGCAAGAGTACGTGCTGGACCAGGAGCAGGTCCGAAAGACGCTGCAACACCGCGAAGCCAACCGTCCGTTGTTTATGGTGGACATTGCCGTCCCCCGCAACCTGGACCCGGCTATCGGGGATTTGCCCGATGTGCATCTCTACGATATCGACGACCTGGAGTCCCTGGTGGAGTCCAACCTGGAGGTGCGGCGGCGGGAAGCGGACAAGCTTTCGGCGGAAATCGAGCGGGAGGCTGCTGATTTTGAACAGTGGATGAAGACACTGAAGGTCACTCCCGTAATCCGGGCCCTGCAGGAGAAATCCAACCGGATTTATGAGGAAACCATGGAGAGCATGATGAAGAAGCTTCCCGATCTGGACGAACGGGAGCAGAAGGTGATCCGCAAGCTGGCCAAAAGCATCGTCAACCAGATGATGCGCGAACCGATTCTTAGGGTTAAGGAAATGGCGGGAGGCCGCTACGGAGAAGAGGCTTTGGGCATGTTTACCGAGCTGTTCGCTCTGGAGGGAATATTGGCGGAGCTGCAGGAGGACGAGGCGTCTCTAGTTAATCCCGCCGGACGGACACTCTCGAAGAACGGTCAGGAATTGGGAGTGCCGGCCCTTCTGGTACGGAACAGTGCGGAGGCAATGGCGGGTTCGTGAGGCGGACCCGCTTCTTTTGCCATTAGGGGGCCTTCCGAAATTTGGCAGGTGTACATATGCAGAGAGGACGGTTCCCAAGCAGGGGCCGCCGGAGGAAGCGGATATTCATTATGGGATGTGGATGTGAGTCGGCATGGAAGGATACTTTCCCGTGCTTTTGCGGCTGGAAGACAAGCCTTGTTTGGTTGTAGGCGGAGGCTCTGTAGCGGAGCGGCGGATTGCCTCGCTTTTGGAGGCGAGGGCGAAGGTCAAGGTGGTCAGCCCCGAAATGACGGAAACCATCGGACTCTGGGCAAGGGAAGGACGGATCGAAGCGTTGCAGCGGCCGTATCTGCCGGAGGATCAGGCGGGCATGTATCTGGTGATCGCCGCCACCGACAATGCAAGCGTTAACGACCGGGTGCTGGAGCTGGCCCGCCGTCACAATCGTGCAGTCAATATGGCGGAACGGCCGGAATTGGGGGACTTCATTGTCCCCTCTGTTGTGCGCAGAGGCAAGCTGGTGATTGCCGTGTCTACCCTGGGCGCCAGCCCTACCGTGGCCGCTTCGGTGCGCAGACAGATTGAAGCCTGCTTCGGCGAGGAATATGAAACCTATCTGGATTTCTTAAGCGAATTCCGCTTGCGTACCCAGGAGCAGGTTCAGGATACCCGGTTGAGGCAGGAGCTGTACCGGTCGGTTCTGCAGGAAAATGTGCTGGAGAAAATCAAAAACGGCGAATTCGAGGAATGGAAAAGCCGGATCATGAGCCAGATGGGCAACCCCCATCCGTCTGTCCCGGCTTCGACAAGCGGAGGAAAAGCATGCGCAAAATTGTGATTGGCACCCGGCAAAGCGCGTTGGCCCTGACTCAAAGCGGCCAAGTGGCGGAGCTGCTTCGGGGGGCGGCCCGGGAAGCCGGGACGGAAGCTGAATTTGAGCTGAAAAAGATTATGACCAAGGGAGATCGCATTCTCGATGTGTCCTTGTCCAAGGTTGGCGGCAAAGGCCTGTTCGTCAAGGAAATTGAGCATGCCCTTTTGAAGGGGGAAATCGATCTGGCGGTGCACAGCATGAAGGATATGCCTGCGGAGCTGCCGGGCGGTTTGACCATCGGCGGCGTCCCACGGCGCGAAGACCCGCGGGACTGTCTCATTACCCGCGACGGCGGCGGCTTCAAGACCCTGGCTGCAGGCGCCCGGGTCGGCACCTCCAGTCTGCGGCGCGCCTGCCAATTGAAGGCCGCCCGGCCCGATCTTACCGTGGAGGTGCTCCGCGGCAACATTGATTCCCGGCTGCGCCGACTGGATACAGGTGAAATGGATGCCGTGATACTGGCGGCGGCCGGTTTGCACCGGATGGGCTGGGGAGACCGGGTAAGCGAATATTTGGAGCCGGAGCTTTGTCTGCCTGCCGTAGGCCAGGGGGCCTTGGCGGTGGAATGCCGCAGCGGAGATCCATTTATTCTGGAGCTGCTGGCGGCGGTCACCCATGAGGAAACCCGCCGGGCGGTGGCCGCCGAACGGAGCTTCCTGCATACGCTGCAGGGGGGCTGCCAGGTGCCCATCGGCGCGTATGCCACCTGTTTGCCTGGCGGTCGGTTATCTCTGACCGGTCTGGTGGGAGAGCCCGACGGCAGCATCCTGTTGAAGGACACGGCCGAGGGAAGCGATCCTGAGGCGCTGGGCCAAAGTCTGGCCCAATCGCTTATCCGCCGCGGCGCCGACGGGATATTGGCGAAGGTGAGGAGTGAAGCGCATGAGTAAGGAAAGTCTGTCCGGGAGCCGTCCGGGTACCGTGTATTTGATCGGAGCCGGCCCCGGAGACCCTAAGCTGATTACAGTCCGCGGCGCGGAATGCATCGCCAAGGCGGATGCGGTTGTGTATGACCGGCTGGCCAACCCCCGTCTGTTGCGCTATATGAAGCCTGAGGCGGAAAAGATTTACGTAGGCAAGCTGCCGGACCGGCACACCCTGCGCCAGGAAGAGATCAACCGGCTTTTGGCGGATTTGGCCTTGTCCGGCAAAACCGTAGCCCGGCTCAAAGGGGGCGACCCCAGCATCTTCGGCCGGGTAGGCGAGGAAGCGGAGCTTTTGGCGGCGGAGGGCGTTCCTTTTGAAATTGTGCCGGGCATTACCTCAGCCATCGCAGTGCCGGCTTATGCGGGGATTCCGGTCACCCATCGGGACTATACCTCATCCTTGGCCATTATTACCGGGCATGAAGACCCGGCCAAAACGGAAAGCAGCCATGATTGGAAGAAGCTTGCCACGGCAACGGGCACCAGCATCTTCCTGATGGGCATCGCCAATCTTCCATACATATGCCAGTCTCTGGTGTCCAACGGGCGGGCGCCGGAGACTCCGGTAGCGCTGATCCGCTGGGGAACCCGGCCGGAGCAGCAAACCTTAACCGGAACCCTGGCCACCATTGTGGAGCAGGCCCGGGAGACCAACTTTCAATCTCCCGCCATTATCATTGTGGGGGAGGTAGTGAAGCTTCGGGAAACCTTGGCCTGGTACGAAAAAAAACCTTTGTTCGGCAAACGGGTTCTGGTTACCCGGGCCCGCAGCCAATCCAGCGCTCTGGCGGAGCAAATCGACGAGCTGGGCGGGGAGGCGCTGGAATTCCCCGTGATCCGCCTGCGCGAGCCGGAATCTCCTGCCGTCCGGGAGGCCCTGGATCAAGCGCTGCGCCGGTTGGGGGATTTTGACTGGGTGCTGTTTACCAGCCCCAATGGGGTGAGCTATTTCTTCCGGCGGCTGCAGCAGCTGGGAGTGGATATCCGCACTATGCATAAAGCCAAGGTGGCGGCAGTGGGCCCCAAAACGGCGGAGCTGCTGGCGGAGCGGGGAATCATCGCAGAGCGGCTTCCCGCCAAATTCCAGGGAGAAGGGCTGCTGGATGCCATTCTGCCCCAGCTTACACCCGGCCAGGAGGCGCTTTTGCCCCGCTCGGACATCGCCCGGGACTATTTGCCGGTAAAGCTGAAGGAATTGGGGCTTGGCGTCACAGAGGTGGACGTTTATGAAACGGCGCTGGAGGATCAGCAGTCCGATGAGGTGCTGGAGCAGCTCCGGAACGGAGAGATCCATGTGATCACCTTTACCAGCTCCTCTACGGTAGACAACCTGATCGGCATCCTGCGCAAGGCGGGGGCTGATGATCCTGCCGCTCTTCTCAAAGGAGCTAAGACCGTATGCATCGGCCCGCTGACGGCGGAGACCGCCCGCAAGCACGGCTTGCAGGTGGATGCCATGGCTGCGGAAGCCACCATCGACTCCCTGGTAGATACGCTGCGCCGGCTTTAGGCCAGAGCAGAAGGAGATCAATTTTTGAAAAAAAGGAGTTTTGCCATTATGAGCTTTCCCTTGCACCGCCACCGCCGGCTGCGCAGCAGCGCGGCCATGCGCAATCTGGTCCGCGAGCACGCCCTGTCGGTTCATGATCTGATTTATCCTTTGTTCGCTGTTCCGGGAACCGGCATTAAGGAAGAAATCCCCTCCATGCCTGGTGTATATCATCTGTCATTGGATATGCTTAGATGTGAGCTGGATGAGATTGTAGATCTGGGCATTCAGGGCATTCTGCTGTTCGGGGTGCCGGAGGCCAAGGATGAATGCGGCTCGGGGGCTTATCATGATCATGGTATTGTCCAGGAGGCCACCCGGCATATTAAAAAACTTCATCCGCAGCTTCTGGTGATTGCAGATACCTGTCTGTGCCAGTTTACCAGCCATGGGCATTGCGGTGTGGTTCATCACAATGAGGTGCTGGGCCAGGCGGAGGTGGACAATGACGCCAGTCTGGAGCTGCTGGTCGCCACCGCCGTCTCCCAAGCCAAAGCCGGAGCGGATATAATTGCTCCGTCCAATATGATGGACGGCTTTGTCCACGCCATCCGGACAGGACTGGATGAGGCAGGCTTCCGGCATGTGCCGGTTATGTCCTACTCCGTCAAGTATGCCTCCGCCTTCTACGGCCCGTTCCGGGAGGCGGCCCATTCCGCTCCCCAATTCGGCGACCGCCGGACCTACCAGATGGACCCGGCCAATGCCCGGGAAGCGCTGCGGGAAGCGGAGTCCGATGTGGCGGAAGGGGCGGATTTTCTGATGGTGAAGCCCGCTTTGGCCTATATGGATGTGATCCGGCTGTTGAAGGACAACTTCGATCTGCCGGTGGCAGCGTATAATGTCAGCGGCGAATATTCCATGGTCAAGGCGGCTGCCGCGCAAGGCTGGATCGACGAAAAGGCGGTAGTGCTGGAAATGCTGACCGGCATGAAGCGGGCCGGGGCCGATGTAATCCTCACCTATTTTGCCAAAGACGCGGCGCGTTGGCTGAAGGGTTAGTCCATACACGGATCAAGATTATGACAAAAGGGGGACACGCAATGGCTCCACGCATGATAGACGAGAAGGATGCGGCGATTTTGAATATTTTGCAGGAAGGCATTGATCTGGTGGAACGTCCTTTTCAGGCCATCGGCGAACGGGCGGGTTTAACCGAAGAGGAAGTGATGGCCCGCATCGCAGAATTGAAGAACGGGACCATCCGGCAGATTTCCGCCATCTTCGATACCCGGACCTTAGGCTACTCCTCCAGTCTGGTGGCGGCGCGCATCGCCCCTGAGCGTCTGGATGAAGCGGCTGCCATCATCAACCGCCATCCCGGGGTTACCCACAACTACAAGCGCAACCACAGCTTCAACCTGTGGTTTACCCTTGCGGTGCCGCCCAATTCCAGACTGGGGCTGGAGGAAACCACCCGCATCCTTGGCGAGCAGGCAGGCGTGGAGGCCATCCGCATGCTGCCTACCCTGAAGCTTTTTAAGATCGGCGTGAATCTGGACATGTCCGGCAAGCAGGATCTGACCAAAACCAAAGCCGCCCCCCAATACCGGGAGGAGGACCGCAGCCAGGCATCCCGGGTGGTCACCGAGCAGGATATCCGGATGATCCGGGAGCTGCAGAAGGATCTGCCCATTGTGCCCCGTCCCTTCGACCAGTGGGCGGCCAATGCAGGGGTTACGGTGCAGGAGCTATTGGAGGGTGCCAGAGCTTTTGTGGAAAAAAAGCAAATGCGCCGTTATTCCGCTGTGCTTAACCACCGGAAGGCCGGTTACACGGCCAACGGCATGGGCGTATGGGTGGTGCCGCCAGAGCGCACCGATGAGGTGGGTTACCGGATGGCCGAGTTCAAGGCCGTCAGCCATTGTTATTTGCGGCCGGTATACGAGGATTGGCCGTACAATATTTTTACCATGGTGCACGGGCGCTCTGTGGATGAATGCGAGTCTATTCTGCAGGCCATTGAGGATGAGACAGGCATCAGAGAGCGGATCACCCTGTATTCCACCAAGGAGTACAAGAAAACCCGCGTTTCGTACTTTACACCGGAGATGGACGCCTGGGAGGACGAGGTGATCCGTCACGGGGGAGCCGGAACAGCGGCGGCAGAGGGAGAGATGGGTTATGCAACCGGGAAGAATTGACGATAAGTCCAAAGCGGCATTCGAAAAAGCCCGCCAGGTCATTCCGGGAGGCGTGAACAGCCCGGTCCGGGCGTACAAATCTGTAGGGCTTACCCCTGTATTCGTAGACAGGGCGGCAGGCTCGCGGATTTATGATATTGACGGGAACAGCTTTATCGACTATATCTGCTCCTGGGGGCCGCTGATTTTGGGTCATGCCCATCCCCAGGTGATTGAAGCCATCAAGGCTGCCGCGGAAAAAGGAACCAGCTTCGGCGCACCCACGGAGCTGGAGGTGCGGATGGCGGAGCTGGTGGCGGAGCGGATGCCTTCCGTGGACATTGTACGGATGGTGAACAGCGGCACCGAGGCTACCATGAGCGCCCTGCGGCTGGCCCGGGGTTATACGGGCCGGGACAAGATTCTGAAGTTTGAAGGCAGCTATCACGGTCATGGGGATTCCCTTCTGATCAAGGCCGGTTCCGGCGTTGCCACTTTGGGCCTGCCGGACAGCCCGGGGGTACCCAAGAGTGTGGCGGCCAATACCATTGCCGTGCCGTATAATGATCTGGAGGCGGCCAAGCTGGCTTTTGCCCAGTTTGGAGCGGAGATTGCAGCAATCATTGTGGAGCCGATTGCCGGGAATATGGGGGTGGTTCCGCCGGTGCCCGGTTTCCTGGAGGGGCTCCGGGAGCTGACGGAGGCTCATGGCAGCCTGCTGATTTTCGATGAGGTGATGACCGGCTTCCGGGTGGGCTACCATAGCGCACAAGGGCTGTACGGCGTCACTCCGGATATTACCTGCATGGGCAAGGTGATCGGCGGTGGGCTTCCCGTTGGCGCTTACGGCGGCAAAAGGGAAATTGTGGAGCGGATGGCTCCCTCCGGTCCCATCTACCAGGCCGGCACCTTGTCCGGCAACCCGCTGGCCATGACCGCGGGATACACTACCCTGTCCCTGCTTACGCCGGAGGTGTATGCCGAGCTGGAGCGGAAGGCCGCCCGGCTGGAGGCCGGTTTTACCGCCAACGCTGCCCGTTTGGGAGCGCCGCTGACCATAAACCGGGTGGGCTCCATGGTCTGTCCGTTCTTCACGGAGGGGCCGGTGGTCAATTTCGAGACAGCCCGGACCTCCGATCTGGAGCTGTTCCGGCGGTATTTTGCCGCTATGCTGGATTTGGGCATCAGCCTGGCTCCTTCGCAGTTTGAGGGAATGTTCGTCTCCACGGCCCATACGGACGAAGACATTGAGCTTACCATTGAAGCCCAAGGAAAAGCGCTGGAGCGCGCGTTGGGCTGATTAAGAGCAAAACACCCCCATTCTCTCGAAGCTGGAGAGAATGGGGGTGTTTCACATTAGCCGCCGCTTCCGGCATTGGCTGCCGCGGAGCCGGGGCTGACGGCTGCGCCATTTCCGGCGCCGCCAGTGGTGGCCGGCGTCGTCGAGGGCTTAGCGACGCCGGCGGCATCGCTTTGCTGCCCGGCGCTTGCCCCGGGCAGCTTCACACCGCCGGGGGACGCGGTGGAGGTGGCCTTCACGGAAGGCTGCACCGACGCCCCTGTTTCAGTTCCCGCCGAAGAAGACGGCTTCGGTGTCGCGGTGCCCGTTCCGGGTGTGGCGCTGCCGCCTGCACCCGCGGTTGCCCCGGGGCTGGGGCTGTTTCCTGCGCCCGTACCGGTTCCCGGGCTTGCAGTTCCGCCAGCTCCTGGAGAAGCTCCCGGGCTCGCACTGCCTCCCGGAGCAGCGCCGGAAGGCTGCCCGGCCCCAGGTGATCCGGAAGCTTCCGGCGACGCCGGTTTGCCGGAGGCCGACGAGTCGGGCTCCGCGCTTTTGTCAGGCTTCGGCGTGGCCGAGGATGAAGCGGAAGGGGAGACGGAGGGTTTGGGCTTGTTCCTGTTTTCCGCCTGTTCCTTCAGGAAGTCCGGATGATCATACGCTCCGCCCGGGTCGATTTCCGTTACCCCTTCCCAGGGGTTATTGGGAACATAGTCCGAGGGATCGCCGAAGACCAGCAGGGCGGAAGGAAGCCGGCGCTCTCCATAACGGCTGGAGGGTTTGGTAATCAGTCCGTCCGCCTGGGTAACCAGCTCCGAGGAGGCGCCGCCATCCAGGAAGCCCGCATTGACCACGCCTTCCTCCAGCATCAGGTCCTGAATTTCCTTCAGGGTTGCGCCGACACTGTGGGTTTGGCGGCCGTCGATGACCATGATCACCACCGTGCCGTCCTCCTTCTGGCCGATGGCGGTCCGCGGTCCGCGGCCCCAGCCTCCGTCGCCGGAGGTAATCAGACCCTTGCCGTTGGCAATAACCCGGGGATAAAACATGACCGCCTCCGAGATGCCCATCTCCAGCAGCTGGTCAATGGTGTATTTGCCAACAACAAGCACTCCTTCTTTGGTGAAGCCCACCACGTGCTGGGCAATGCTGCCGTCCTGGTCCGTATACAAAATCTCGCCGCCCGAAATAATAAAGCCGATTGGCGCAAAACCGTTGCCAAGCCCGTCTGGGTCTACGAATCCGCCGCCGTTAATGCCCGCATAAGCGCCGGTCCGCTCCACCATGGAGGAGATGCGCTCGCCCTCGCCGCTTTTGGACGGAACAACCACCCGGATAGCGCGGGGGTCATAAACGTACATTTTCTTGCCTTTCCACAGGGGAGCAGAAATATCCTCCACCTTGATCAGCTCTTCAGCTGTACGCTTGACCGTTTTGGTACTGCCGCCTACATTAATCATGTCGAAATTCTGGCGTTCAGTTCCCATTAGCTCTCGGTCCAGATGAAGCTGGGCTACCATCCGGTCCCGCTTCTCTCCGCCAACAAACATCCAGGCCCACGACCGGTGCTGGGTGGTGATCACCGTCTGGGCCATCCATTCCCGGGAGGCTTCCCCCGTGGGAGTCAGAAACAAAAAGCTCGATATAATAAAGCCGACAGCAAATATGGTTGCATAAGTCCGCTTCAGCCAGCTCCAGCCCCGCATCTGGGCCATGGCACGGCTAAAGGCTTTTTTTGGTTTGTTCAAAGGATGTCTCTCCCGTTCCTCAAGTGAGTTCATATAACTCTACTATTTTAGCATAAATTGAACCGGTTGATAATAGGACGCCGCTTCCTTGGATTCCTCTGGCCTCCAGCGGGTTTACTTGTTATGGCTTTGTCATGGAGGCGTCGCGCCGCATGAATCATGGACGGCACAATTCTGTTGGCGTACAATATGGGCATGTCTAATACGGAAGGTGAACCAACATGACGGATTATCGGCGCAAAGGGGAATGGCTGGAGCTGTCCGCCGCCCATATGGAGCTCCCCAACGACGAATGGCTGGCTGCTATTGCAGCCCGCTCCGGTCTTCCCCCCGTGTTCCTGCAGAAGCTGGAGCGGGACGGCGGTGTGGAGAGGCAAGCCGGCAAGCTCCGGCTTCGCCTTTTTCCCCGGGAAACGGCACAGCTTGCAGGGGAATACGCCGATGTGCAGATTGTCCATGAGGATGATTTTTGCCTGGTGGCCATGAAGCCTGCGGGAATGGCTGTGCACCCTTCGGAGCCGGGGCAGGGAGGCACCCTGGACCACGCGGTGGCCTATTATTATGAAACAACCGGACAATACTGCAAGCTCCGGCATATTCACAGGCTGGACAACGATACTACGGGATTGGTCCTGTATGCCAAAAACGACTTTGCCCAGCAGATACTGGACCGGGCCATGCGGGAAAAGGCCATTCGCCGCACGTATTGGGCTATTGCCCAGGGGCGGCTGGTGCCGCCTGCCGGGATCATTGACCGTCCCATCGGCAAGGACCGCCATCATGCCAAACGGCGGCGGGTATCTCCAGGCGGCGCGCCCGCCCGTACCCGCTACCAAACCGTGGAGAAGGCGCGGGGAGCGGCATTGGTGGAGCTGGAGCTGGAAACAGGGCGGACCCACCAAATTCGCGTGCATCTGCAGCATGCGGGGGCGCCGCTGGTGGGGGATGCTCTGTATGGAGGTTCGACCAGGCTTTTCCACAGGCAGGCGCTTCATGGCTATAAGCTGGAGTTTGCCCACCCCTGGTCCGGAGAGCATATGGAGCTGACAGCGGCCATGCCCGAGGAGATGGCGGTGCTGTGGAGCAAGCTTCAAGCAGGAGCCCTGCCCTGACAACGATCCCCCAAAACAATCCCCCAAAAGTGACGAGAAGCTCCGAAGGGAAATCTGTCCGGCATGTATTTTCACAGAAAAGATGGCATGGCGGGCGGAATCCTCCCATATATTGAATAGAGAAACGGCTTGTTTTGAACAAGCATTCTTGGTATTCAAGAAGGGAGGAATGACTGTGGCAGATCAGCAATCGGGACTCAGATTCGATATTTATGAACGCGTGCACCTATCCGAGGACACCGCAGCAGTCAAGGAATTGGACGAGGTGGAGCTGGTTCCCCATATACAGGTGTATACGGAGGAGGAGCAGGCGCTCCTGAAGGGGCATTTGTACCTGACGGGGCTGTACGAAGGAACGGAGGGCGAAGCGAAGCGTACACTGGAGCATCTGATTCCCGTGGAGATTACGCTGCCGCTGAACCGGATTCAGGATGTCAGCCAGGTATCGGTGAATATCGATAACTTCGATGTGGACATCTTGTCGCCGCGCAGCCTGAATGTGACAGGAGTGCTTACGCTGCACGGTATTGAAATGCTGTCTCTCCCGGATTCGGCTTGGGATGAGGAAGAGGAGACCATCTTTGTTCATGAAGCGCCCCGGTACAGCGTGCCGGAGCTTCCGGAAGCCTCTGTCCCTGCAGATCCGGCCCTGGTTTATGCCGAGGAAGAGATAGTTCAGGAGCCCGCTTATGCATGGGCGCCGTTCCAGCGGAAGCCGGAGGAGGCGTATCGGGCAGAAGAAACGGTGTCCGAGCCGGTATCGGAGCCTGCCGAGAATGCTCCTGCGGAAGAGGCGGAGGTTTATTTTGACGCGACGGAAAATGTGGAGCTTCCCGAATGGACGCAAGCCGCGGCGGAGAACGAACCGCTTAACGAAGCCCCGGCGCAGCTGCCCGCTTCGGAGGAGCCTGCCGAGGCCGATGTCCAGGAGGAGAAGAAGGAGCTGAAGATTGCCTTCAACAGCAAAGCTCCCTCCGCGGATACCTCATATCACCTGCAGTCGCTGATACATAAAAGCCCGCATGACTACCGGGCTGAACTGCCGGTGGAAGAGGAGCCCTCTCCGACCCCGCGCACGGACGCACTGGAGTGGAAACGGCTGTTTTCCCGGAGTCAGGAGGAAGAGCGCCGCGTCCGCCAGCTGAAGGTCTGCATTGTCCAGAAGGAAGAGACACTGGAGGATATTGCTTCCCGTTACGGACTGAATCCCAAGGAGCTTCAACTGTATAACCGGCTTCCGGATACCGAGATTACCGAAGGCAAAACACTCCTGATTCCGGTGTGACCCATACGAACGCAGGAAGAAAAAGCAAGAGCCATCCGGGCCGGCAACGGTCCAATGGCTCTTTTTCTGCTGCGGTATTGGTTGGAGAAATGATCTTTGGAGGGATGGTTTTCGGGGGCACCCCCAAAAGTACCCGGAATAAGCTGCAACGCTTTTGCTTCACTTTTGGGGGAATGTTGTTAGTACACTTGAAACAGGAAACCCAGATAGAATAAAAATAAGGCAAACAGGAGAAACACATCCACCGGATTGGGAAACAGCAGCGTCCGGACAAACTGGATACAGATCAGCGGGAACATGACCGCCCGGATGGTATACCGGGTCCGCCACCACCACCGCTCAATTTTTCGCCACCATTGCTGCATGAATTGCCTCCACTCCCTTTCAGCCTGGTCTACCATCAACTTATGACAAGGGCTGTCCGGGATATGCAGGAAATTTCCATGCGGCCAAAATTAGACGGATTTTTTTTAAGCCTCGGAATGTCTAAACGAAAGGCAGATGGTTATTCCCGCACAAACGCTCCGTACATAAATTCCTTCAGCTGCTCTTTCTTGGAGGGGGGCGCCACCACCTGCTCCATCAGCTCCACCGCCCGGTCTACGCAAAGGCCTTGCACAACCAGGGAATACTCCTGGCAGCCGGATGCCTCAATAAAAGCCTCGTAATCCCCGGTTCGCTGCAAAAATTCCTCCCAATCCAACTCGCCGCGGTAATATTGCTGGAAGAAGCGGAAGTCCCATTCATCGCTTAAGGATAGCAAGTATAATACCGGCAAGGTTTTGCGCTTCAGGAGAACATCGTTTTTTTGGCCTAAACGGGTAATGTCCCGGAGGTCATTCTGAATTTGGTGAATCAGTCCTGCGCAATCCGCCAGGTCCAATAACAGCTCCCTCTGCCGGCCTCCGGCGCCCGCCGCGGCGCATCCCAGATGCACCATCAGCTGAAAAACGGAGCCGGATTTCTCCTGCACCAGCTGGAGATATTCATCCGGGGTTTCCGCCGCGTTCCGGATGTCCAGGAATTGGCCCTGCAAGGAGCGGGAGATGATCCTGCCTGCTTCAGCAATGTCCGCAGACGGCAAGCCGCAGGCGCCCAGCCCGCCGGTAAAGCACATCATCAGCGCCACAACGCCGTTCAGCGCGTGGGCCGCGGGGCATTGCATCCACAGCTTGTCCGATTGGTCCTGGTCCTGAAGATCGTCCATAATATCCGAAGCCAGTACAGCCAGCTCCGCTGCCGCGGCAATGCCTTCAATCTGCGGGCAGCTCCCCTCCAGCAGACTATGAACGCAGCGGACAATGTCCGACCAGGAGCCCCGTTCCTTTGCTTTTTCCGCCACGAAGGACAGCAGCAGTTCCTGAAACTCTCCGGCATAAGGCTGCGACCGGATGATGCGCTCCATTTCCAAAGCAGTATCCTGATTCATGGGGATTTCGGCCCTTTTACCAAAAATGCCTCAATAGCCTCCAACCGGTTTTTGACCCCCATCTTCTCGAAAATCCGCTTCATATAATTATCTACAGTACGCCGGCTCATGTGGATGTTGTCGGCGATTTGGTCGTAGGTGGCGCCTTTTAAGAGCATGTTCATAATGTCCAGCTCCTCCTGATCCAGCTTGGAATGGGGATCGTTCAGATGATGGTTGCCCAAACGAAGCTGATGATAAATGGGCATGGGCAGCATCGTGTGGTTATCCAGCACGCACCAGACCATATTCCGGATGGTGCGGATGCCGGATTCCTTGGACAGCACGCCGCTCACCCCGGCTTCCACCAGCTGATCGTAGAATTCCATATAGTCCACGCCGGTGAAAATAATGATATGAATGTGCGGATGGCTGGCTTTGATTACTTTGGTCAGCTCGGTTCCGGTTGTATCCGGCAGCTGGTAATCCAGGAAGATCAGCCCCGGGTCATGCACCTGGACCTGCTCCAGGCAGTCCGCTCCTGTTCCAACAACACTTACCACGTCAATTTCCCCTGTTTTGTGAAGCATGTCCCGTGTAGCATGAGCAAGCAGGGGATGGTCGTCAACGACCAGTGCTTTGATGGTTGAGTCCATTGTCCGGCACCTCCCGCATAGGTATGGAAATCGAAATTTTAATGCCTGATCCGGGCTTGTTGCGAAGCTCCATGGAGCCGCGCAGGAGCAGCACCCGGCCTTTCATCTGCTCCATGCCTGTTCCCGATCCGCCAATCTCCGGCAGGTGGCTCCCCATTGATTGCATGCCCACCCCGTCGTCCTCGTAAATAAGCTGAAATTCCCGGGGGGCGGCTCCCAACCGGAAGCTGACCCTGGAGGCATGGGAATGCTTCCTCGCATTGTTCAACAGCTCCTGGATGATCCGCAGGAGATGCCGCTTGGTGCTCAAAGGCTCCTGCTCCACCCGGCCTGTATTGCTGCCCGGCTCGAAGTGGATGTCGAAAGGAGCGGTATACGCCTCCTTATCCAGATACTGCCGAAGGGTCGGCACCAGCCCGATCTCCCGGAGCAGGTGGGGATTCAGCTCGAAGCAGCTTTGCCGCAGGCCGGCATTGATCAAATCCACAAACTTCAGCATGTTGTCCAGATGCTCCTTATCCTCCTGATTCAGCGCATACTTTTCCATCAGAGTGGAAAGGCGGCGTTTTAAGAAGAACAGATCCTGCATAGTGGTATCGTGAAGATCCGAGGCTATCCGGACCCGTTCTTCCTCCTGCAGCTCGAACATCACCTTGCGGAACCATTGGAACTCTGCAGCGGACGTATCGTCGGAAAAACGGGAGGACAGGTCCTGCAGCTTGTTGGTCAATGTCCGAATCAGGTGGATATTCTCCAGGCTCACCTCCAGGTAGGAGGTGATGAGTCCCAACCACTGCTGTTCTTCGCGGCTTAGCAGGACGTTGGTGCGTTTTCTGGTCATCACCAGATAATTGGTGGCTTCCTCCGTGCGGCTGATTTCGAGACAGGTATAATGCGGGCTGGAGAGAAGCACCCCTTCCTCCAAAAGCGCCTCCATCTCCTCGATATTCACCTCGCCTGCCCCGATAATCTCCATGCTGTCAGGGTATTGGCAAATGATCGCTCCGCCCTGAACCTCCAACGTCTGGACGATATCCGCCAGAAAAATATCCTTCATTTCCCGCATGGTGGAGACCGTGCTGAGGTTCTTGGAAATTTTCCGCAAAGAGGTGTTCAGCATGTTCTTCCTGGGAAAGAAGACCGGCTCCAGCCGGGTAGTCAGATATTCCGTAGAATAGAGCATGGTGGACAGCATCAGTATGGAGCCCAGGAACACGAAGATGATCTCTTCCTTGCCGACGGTGCGGAAGAATATGGCGGAATACAGCCCGGTGAACAGCGAGGCGGGCACAAGCGCCAGCAGGCAGCCGAACAGGAAACGTCTGACCACCAGCCCAATGTCGTAAAGCTGGTCGGAGGCGATCAGATAGGCGAAGGAGGCCGGGAAGAACAGCATGAACAAGCTGGTGTAAATGGCATCGATCAGCGAATAGCCGATGGTCATGGCGGGCACAAACGACAGGCATATAATCGGCAGAAAGGAAACCAGCAAGGACATCCCGATAAACTTGATGACGGTAGACAGACTGGAACCGTCCCGCCCGTGCCGGACATACATATAGCTTAACAGGGCAAGATTGCAGAGAGAGCCGATGATAAAAAACAACTGAATCAGAATTTTGCTGAATTGATAAAAAAGGATGGTCTGCGGTGACAGCATGGTGACAATTTGAAACAGCAGAATGGCGCACACGCCGGGATAGGCTATTTTCAGCATCAGCTTGGATAAACGGATATTGCTCTTTTCCTCAAAAAAGACAAGCAGGAAGTGCAGGAACAGGATTGGCAAAAGCGCCGTCAAGCTGCCGATCAGCGCTTTGCCGATATAATCTCCCCGGACGGAAGCGCCCAGACTCATATAGACGAAAGCGCCGCACAGAAACACCAGCATCAATAGCTGCGTCGACTTGTACCGGGGCATCTTGAACCGGATCATACCGGCGATAATAAGACAAATGGCCTCTTCAAACAAGGGAATATAATCGAACAAAGGAACAGCACGGGATTTCACCGTCGCTTCCATTTCTTGCCCGTCCCGCTGAATCAGCAGGTGGCGGGCTTGCTCAACATTGCTCCAATCCTGCACCGTATGGTACAAATGAGGCTCCATATGATCGATCTCCAGCACCTGGTCCCCCACCTTAAGGCCCAGCTTGATGCCGTTTCCGTCCTCATTCAAAGACTTGATTCGCCATTCCCGGCTGCTATTTTGCTCAAGCTCGATGCCCCAATAGGGATATTTAACGACCAGGGTGAAGGTCCATATTTGCGCAAACAAAAAGAATGACAAAAAAACCGCTCCAAAAATAAAGCCCTTCTTCTTCATCGGGAACACCCATTTCTAAAAGAGCCAGCCCTCTATCAAAAAGACTCTTTTCGACGATAACTGGTACTAGAATCTTGGTATAATTTTACCAAACCGTTAAAGAATTGTACATCGGCTGATTGGAGCTGGGGGGCAATTCTTTTTTTGTTGGAGTGAAAGTAGGTTTAAAACAACTAAGCCTAGCTAATGCGAATATGTTCACCAAACAAAATGACAAACGGCAAACATATGGTCATTCCCCTATTTTGGTGAGGAGGATAAACTGGTGGTAGCATGTATTCTACCATAAAGGAGCGCGGACATGTCGAAGAAACCGAACATTCTGCTTATTACCTCCGATCAGCAGCATTGGAATACCATCGGAGCCTTCAATCCGGAGATTCAAACTCCCAATCTGGACCGTCTCGCACGGGAAGGGACCACCTTCACCCGGGCGTATTGCCCGAATCCCACCTGCACCCCGTCACGGGCCTCCATTATTACCGGTCTGTACCCGAGCCAGCACGGCGCCTGGACCTTGGGGACCAAGCTGCTGGAGGACCGCCATACGGTAGGAGAGGATTTTGCGGAGGCAGGCTACCGGACCGGACTTATCGGAAAGGCCCATTTCCAGCCCTTGAAATCCACGGAGGAGTACCCCTCCCTTGAAGCTTATCCGGTTCTCCAGGACCTGGACTATTGGCGCCAATATAAGGATAACTTCTACGGCTTCGACCATGTGGAGCTGGCCCGCAACCATACGAATGAGGCTCATGTCGGCCAGCATTATGCCCTTTGGATGGAGGAGCAGGGCTGCTCCAACTGGAGGGATTATTTCCTGCCGCCGACGGGCACTATGGATTCCGCAGTCAAGCATAAGTGGCCGATACCCGAAGAATACCATTATGACAAATGGATCGCCGAGCGCACCAATGCCATGCTGGAGGAGCACAAGAGGAATGACGAGCCCTTCTTCCTGTGGGCCAGCTTCTTCGACCCCCATCCGGAGTATCTGGTTCCCGAGCCTTGGGACACGCTGTATGATCCGGATAAGCTCACCATTCCGACGGTAACACCGGGCGAGCACGACCGCAATCCGCCCCACTTCCGGCTGACCCAGGAGGAGAATCCCGATTTTGATTATCTGCGGGAAACGGGGCAGGGAATCCACGGTTATCATTCCCATGTCAATCTCTCCATGGAGGAGCGCAAGCGGTTAGTGGCCACTTATTATGGCATGACAACCCTGATGGACAAATATATCGGACGTATCCTGGATAAGGTGGATGAGTTGGGGCTGGCGGATAACACGGTTGTGGTATTTACCACGGATCACGGGCATTTCTTCGGCCAGCACGGTCTTCAACACAAGGGAGGCTTCCACTATGAGGATTTGATCAAGCTGCCGTTTATCGTCCGTTACCCGGACCATGTCCCTGCGGGGCACACCAGCCATGCAATCCAATCCTTGGTTGACCTGGCGCCGACCTTCTTGTCCCTGGCCGGAATCCCCGTACCCCACTACATGACGGGGGTGGATCAGAGCAAGGTGTGGCTGGGAGAAGCCTCCCAGGCCCGGGACCATGCTATCTGCGAGTTCAGGCATGAGCCTACCACCATCCATCAGAAAACCTATGTTGACCAGCGTTATAAGATTACCGTCTACTACAATCAGACATACGGGGAAATTTTCGACCTACAGGAGGACCCTGGAGAATTGAACAACCTGTGGGACGACCCTGAGGCCGCAGGACTCAAGACGGAGCTGCTGCTCAAGTATGTCTGGGCGGAGCTGGGCAAGGAATCCATGCCTATGCCGAGAATTTGGCATGCTTGATAAAAGAAAGACGGTCTGCTTATAAATATCCGTCAACAGGAAAGAACCGTCCGTGCTTCGGCAGCCGGGCGGTTTTCGTCTGTTCTGACCCGCCGGCAGCCGGTGGTCAGATGGAGCTGTTTTTTCTGTAGCCGCTGGGTGAAATGCCATATTGCTTCGTAAATGCCCTGGTAAAGGAATACAAGTCGGAATATCCGATGGTGGATGATATTTCCGTTACGCTAAGAGCCGTTTCCCGGAGCAGCTGGGCGCCCTTGGAAAGCCGGAGGCGCTGCAGATAATGAAGAGGGGAGATGCCGAAGTGCTCCGTGAAGGAAGTGGAGAAATGGGAGCGTTGAACCCCCGCATGTCTGACGGCGTCGGCTACGGTAATGCCCTCCATATAATGGAGGTTGATATATTCCCGGCTCCGGTGAAGCCAATCCTGAGCGGGCCGTTTGCCCAACAGCGGGCGGGAGCTGGCTGTTCTTCGGGACAGGTGCTCAAACAACCGAAGCAGCAGGATCAGCTCCTGAAGATCATGTCCGGTTCTGCGTTCCTGACCGGCGAGGCTGTCGTTGCCGCCCGCTTCGGATTCGTATAGGCGGAACAGACACCGGAGAATGAAGGCCAGCTTGTCATCCAGCGCCTGGCGGACATAAGGCTGCTCCCGGGTAAATCCGGCGCGGGCTATAAGCTCCGGGAGCTGCATTCCGTCCAATGCCAGCCAGTTCATACGAAGGGGCCGGGCGGGATCGGCGATGGAATACCGGTAGGTGATATGAGGCATAAGACAGAACAGATCGCCCTGATTCAAGGTAACGGAATGACTCCCGTATTGCAGCAGCACGGAGCCCTCCTGGACAACGTGAATGCTGAAATGCTCAATTTGACGGGGACCGATGTTGTACGAAGGCTTGGCCAGGTTATAGCCGGCCCGGAGGGCCATAACCCCCACGGCCTTCTGCAGGGAAGCCGGCATCAGCAGGAGGTGGCAGACATATTCATGTTCTTTTTCGGCCATGTGGCGCAATTGCTGCAAAGCCTCTCCTCCTCGCGCTGTTTTCTGCTAACATTATAAGATAAGCCGACTCGGACATAAAGAGAATACTTTTGCTATGGCCCGATTTGGTGTATGCTGATCATGAAGATGATGAAAGCGTTTTAACGAAAGGGGGTGTACGTCCATGAAGTTGTTTTCCATCAAGAGACTGGTTTCCCCCACTGTCAGCATTCAAGGGAAAATCTTTGTCGCGTTCAGTCTGGTTACGCTGATTGGGATCGTTGCCGTGACGAGCATCGTCTATTTGTACATGAGGGAGACGGTCAAGAACAATGCTATCACCTCAGTCCAGGATAGTATCCGGCAGGCGGATGAATCCGTCAATCTGCGGCTGGAGGAAATCAGCCGGTTGAATACGGTTGTCGTGACCAACCAGACAGTGCTCCAAACTCTGCAAAGCGAGACGGTAGAACCCAGCTACGATTGGTTCCAGGAGCAGAAGCGGCTTGAGGAGTTTCTATCCGCCGTGATCGCCTACAAGTCCTTTATTACCAGGGTGGCCGTCGTTGGATTGAACGGAAAGGTGTTCTTCGTAGGCTCTCCATGGCTGGACAGGAGTGTTCTCCATACTCCAGTAATGGATGCTTTGCTTCACAATGAATCGGGGCAGGCCTATTATCATCAGACGAGCTTCGGCAGCTCCATTGTGACCGGCCGCGAGATCCGCTATAACCGGAAGACACTGGGCATCGTCATGTTCGATCTGAATGATGATTTCATCAGAAAGACCTATGATGTCAAGCCTACATCGGACAGTATGATATATGTAGTGGACGAGAAAAACGAGTTCATTTATCAGCCCCCTTCAAGCGGGCTGGATCAGGAAGCGGTCATCCAATTGAACCGCGAGCTGGAGGGTGGCAATACATCTTTTGAACGGGACATAAATAAGAAGTCCTATCTTGTGGTCAGCCGAAAATCAGCTTATACAGGATGGTCCACGCTGGCGCTTGTTCCCATGGAATCCCTGCTCAGCGAAACGGTAAAGATCCGCAAGGTGCTGGTTACCGTAGCCATCATCGTGTTTTTGATCATCGTCATTGTGACCTCGCAGGTCTCCTCCCGAATAACAAGGAACATCCGCAAGCTCCGGTCCATGATGATGCGGGTCATGGAGGGAAATTTAACGCTGCCTCCCGGAGAGATTTATTCCAAGGATGAGATTGGCCATCTCTATCTGGTCTTCAAACGTATGGTGGAGGAGCTGAAGCGGCTGCTCGAAGGAATCATGACCACCGAACGGGAGAAGCGGGAAGCGGAGCTGGCCGTCCTGCAGGCTCAAATCCGCCCTCATTTCCTTTATAACTCGCTGAATACGGTCAAATATCTGGCCAAGCTGAATGGGGTGCCCAACATTGTGGAGGTATCCGAGTCATTGATCGAGCTTATGCGCGGGGTGCTGGGCCATACCAATGAATATCTCACCCTGGGGGAGGAGCTGCAGTATGTCCGCAGCTATGTTACCATCGAGAAATACAAATATGTGGAGCCCCTTCGTTTGGAGATAGAGGTTGCGGACCAAGAGCTGCTGCAATGCAAGGTTCTCAAGCTTATGCTGCAGCCCATCGTAGAGAATGCCATCATTCATGGGATCGCAGCCTCGGAGCAAGACGGACGGGTGACGGTGCGAATCTACAAGGAGAACGGGGAACTGCGGATCGATGTCCGGGATAACGGCCAAGGGATGACCCAAGAGCAGATGGATGCTCTGTTGGAAGTGAAAAAGGACCAGGATAACACCCGGTTCAGCGGCATGGGAGTCCGTAACGTGCACGAACGCATCGTTCGGCTGTACGGGGAGCGTTACGGCGTGTTCCTCGACAGTGAGCTTGGCGCATATACCAATGTGCAGATCCGGTTTCCGCTTCTGCCGGACCTGGGGTTAAAGATACAGGGGGAATGAGAGATGTTCGAGGTATTGTTGGTGGATGACGAGGCCCTGGCGCGCAACGACCTGAAGGGGATGCTGGATTGGGAAAAGCATGGATTTACCGTATGTGGCGAAGCGCATAACGGTGCTGCGGCACTGTCCATAATGGAGCGGCATCCGCCGCATATTGTGTTCATCGATGTGAGCATGCCGGTCATGAACGGCGTGGAATTAAGCCGGTTGATCCGGGAGCGGTTTCCCCGGGTCAAGATGATCATGCTGAGCAGCTTCGACGATTACGACTACGTCAGGACTTGCCTGAAGAACGGGGCGATGGATTACCTGCTTAAGCACCGTTTGGATGCGGCTGCTCTTCTGTCGCTTCTGACGAAAGCGGCCCAGGACCTGCAGTCGGAGGAGCGGGAGCTGGAGGCCCGGAGCGCCCAAACCCAAATGATCGAACGTCTGATTCCCGCCATTCACCGCGAGCATGTAGCCAATCTGGCCAGAAATATGCAGGATGCCGGAGCGAAGCTGGAGGTTTATGCGCGGGACAAGCAGCTTTACGCAGATTCAGTTTTGTTTGGAACCGCGGCTGTGCAAATCGTTCCGTTCCATGTGTTGACAGAGTCCTTATCCGATGTGGAAAAGAACCGGCTTGTGCAGCAGGCAACGGATGTGATGCAGATGGCGGTGGGCGACATTCAGCAGAGGACGGTGGCTTATGTGGGTGAGGGGCGGTTCATCATCCTCTTCTCTTCCGCGGAACGCAGCGAACACGCGGCTTCCAGTCAAATCAATCACCTCTTGAGCAGCCTGTCCCATTCTCTTGAGAAATTCCTGAATATGAAATGCTTTTTCGCCATCGGCTCCCTATGCGGCAATCTGAAGCAGTTGGCTATGAGCTACAGTAAAGCCGATAAGGAAATCAACGACAGGCTCTACCAAGGCTTGAACCCCTCCAAACTCAGGGAGTCTCTGCTGGTGGATGAGCACAAACAATTGCTTCTTTTTCTGGAGCAGTTGGACGGGGAAAGGACAAGCCGGGTGATCTCCGGCGTCTTCGCAACAGTAAAGGACCATCCCGTCTATTCCATGCCGGTTCAATTCATCGTATGCGAACTGCTGCGTATTGCGGAAATGGCCGCGAGGCGGTTTGCTTCCCCTGCATTCATGGAAGATCAAGAGCTTGTTCCTTCACGAAGCGGGCTTGGGCGGCTGGGAAGCGTGGCCGAGGTCGAGGAATGGATTTTGGCCGCCTATGCGCGAATTCTCGAAACGCTCAAAAAGCATCATGGGGCAGGACCCTATTCCCGGCATATAGCCAAGGCTGTGCAATACATAACGGAGCATTATGCCTCCGACATTTCCCTGGAAATGACAGCAAGCGCCCTGAGCCTGAATCCATCCTATTTAAGCAGGCTGTTCAAAGAGGAGACGCAGATGACGTTTACGGAATATTTGACACGAATCCGGATCAAAACAAGCTGCGTGCTCATGGAATCCGGCCCTTATTCGTTGAAGGAGATCAGCGGCCAGGTAGGATTTTCGAATTACACTTACTTTTTTCGAGTATTTAAGTCCATTACCGGAATGACACCCCAGGCGTACATGGACAATTTGAAACCGTCAAAGAAGTAGAATGAAAAGTCAAATATGTGGAACCTCCGGTTTCAAAACTTGAAATATAATAAGATCAACCCTTAGAAAACGCTTACTTTGCAACTGGGAAATAGTCTTCTTGATACCAAAGCCATTCGGAGGGTGAAAACTACTTGATCGGAGGAACGGATAAATGAAAAGAAAATGGGGGGCAATATTACTTTCTACCATGCTTATCTCCAGCGTGGCGCTTGCCGCATGCAGCTCGGAAACCGCAAACCAGGACAAGGGAAACACGACGAAAGCGGACGATACGAAGGGTGTGGCTGCAACCGGGTTTCCTATCGTGCAGGAGCCGCTTAAGCTGAAGATTTTCACCCGGATTGCGCCAAGCAACGGGCCCTTCAAGGATATGCCGGTGTTCCAGGAATATGAGAAAATGAGCAATATTCAGATTGAATGGATCGAAGCCCCGACGGATGGGTTCAATGAGAAAAAGAACCTGTTGTTCGCCTCCAATGAGCTTCCCGACGCCCTCTACCGCTCGGCCATTACTCCTTTGGAAGCCGTTCGCTATGGCTCCGGCGGCCAATTGATTCCTCTTGAGAAGCTGATTGAGACCCACGCCCCGAACTTGAAAAAGCTGATGGAGGAGTATCCCGAAATCCGTTCCGCCATTACCACGCCTGAGGGACATATCTACGCTATCCCGGGTATTGTGACCGTCGGCTCCGCCCGGACCGACAAGAAATGGATCAATCAGGAATGGCTGAACAAGCTGAATCTGAAGGTTCCGGAGACGACAGACGAGCTGTATGAAGTGCTGAAGGCATTCCGGGATCAGGACCCCAACGGCAATGGCAAAAAAGACGAGCTCCCGATGACCGCGCGCAGCGCATCGCTTATCCCGACAATAGCCGGTTCCTTCGGGCTGGATTTCCAATTGGGCTACAACATTAACCTGGAAAACGACAAGGTCAATATCTGGATGGGCAGTGAGCGAAACAAGGAAATGCTGATGTATCTGAATAAGCTGTATTCGGAAAAGCTGCTGGACCCGGAGATTTATACCCAGAAGGAAGCCCAATACCTGACCAAGCAGGGTTCGGGCAACACCGGATTATTCTTTGACCAGACCAACAACCCTATGCTGGACGGCAAGGTGGAAAAGCAATATGTGGGCATCGCTCCGTTGAAAGGGCCGCACGGCGACCGGCTTCAGCTGGCAGCTCCCGTACCGAGAGACTTCGGGGCCTTTGCCATCACTTCGGTGAATAAGAACCCGGAAGCGACCATGCGTTGGATCGATTATTTTTATAGCGACGAAGGCTCCACTTTGCTTCGTTTCGGCCGTCTCGGCGAGAATTACGAATTGCGCGACGGAATCCCCTATTACACAGATAGCTTCCTGGCCACCGGCAACCAATCCAAGATTACCCCTTATGCCGGCGGCGGGGCACCGCATATTATCAGCGAGAAGGTAGCTTCGTTTATCAATCCTCCGCAGGTTCAGGAAGCCCAGAAGAAGCTGGACCCGTACATGCCGAAGATTCGTTATGCAGCGCCTATGTTCGATGAAGCAACGGCGCAAAAAGTGAATGTGCTGCGCAACGACATCGATAAATATTACGACGAGCAAAGCACGAAGTTTATTGCCGGAGCCCTCAGCTTCGACAAGTGGGGAGAGTTCCAGGATACGCTGAAGAAGATGAAGATCGACGAGCTGCAGAAGATCTACCAGGATGCGTACACGAGCCTTAAGAAGTAAGAATAATCCCCCAATCGTCTGTGACGTATTTCTGCAGCTTTTGGGGGAACCCCTCATAAAAATAAAGCCATACAAGCGGTTGGAGGACTGCAGATGAAACATACGCTCAATTCTGTAGGCGTTGCTCCCCGGGTCAAACCGGGGCGCTCCGGCCTCTGGAGATCGGTCTTTGTTCGGTACGATCTCTACCTGATGTTGCTTATTCCAATCGCCTGGTACCTGGTCTTCCATTACGGGCCCATGTACGGGCTGCAGATTGCGTTTAAGAACTTTAGCCCGGCTAAGGGAATTCTCGGAAGCGAATGGGTCGGGTTGGATAACTTTCAGAGATTCTATAATTCATACTATTTCTGGAGACTGCTCTGGAATACGGTTTCGATTAATCTATATTCATTGTTGTTTGCTTTTCCCATACCGATCCTGTTGGCGCTCCTGATCAACGAAATCCGCAGTAAAACATACAGCAAAATTGTGCAGAACATCACGTATATTCCCCATTTTATCTCCATCGTCGTTATGGTCGGCATGCTGACACTGTTTCTGTCTCCCAATGGCGGGCCGGTCAACAAGATCATTGAACTGTTTGGAGGAACACCGATCAGGTTTCTGGACTCGGCGGCCTGGTTTAAGCCGATCTTCATCGGATCGAATATATGGCAAAGCATGGGGTGGCAGTCGATTATCTATATTGCTGCGTTAAGCGGTGTCAATCCGCAGCTGTATGAAGCAGCCAAGATGGATGGGGCCAGCAGGATTCGGCGCATCTGGCATGTTTCGCTGCCGGGGATTCTTCCGGTCATCGTGATTCTGCTGATTCTCGATGTGGGGCATTTTATGAATGTGGGGTTTGAGAAAATATTGCTCATGCAAAACAACCTCAATCTGGAATCCAGCGATGTGATCTCCACCTTTGTCTATACGACAGGCATTCTGAAAGGGGAATACAGCTATACGGCCGCAATCGGCTTGTTCAACTCTGTCATCAATCTGGCGCTACTGGTGCTCGTCAATCGCTTTGCCCGTAAAAAAGCCGAGACAAGCTTGTGGTGAGGAGGGCTCTCACAATGAAGGAACTCACGTTTAAGAGAAGAAAATCGGAAGACCTCGTATTTGATGCCGTGGTCAACATATTGGCCGCCCTAATCGTTATTATCGTGCTGTACCCGCTGATTTTTATCGTCAGCGCTTCATTCAGTGATCCGGCATTGGTGCTAAGCGGCGAAGTGCTTCTGTTTCCCAAGCAGATTACATTCGAGGCATATAAGAACGTATTCGGAAACAGTCAGATCTGGAACGGATATGGAAATTCCATTTTGTATACGGTGGTTGGGACCCTCATTAATCTGGCAATGACCACATTGGCGGCATACCCGCTGTCCAGACCGGATCTTCCCGGGCGGGGGGGCTTCATGTTCATCATTACGCTGACGATGTTCTTCGGCGGCGGACTTATTCCTTCATACTTGCTTGTGAAGAATCTGGGCATGGTGAATACCATGTGGGCTCTGATCATTCCGGGCGCCATTGCCACCTACAATCTGATTGTTATGAGAACTTATTTTCAAACCAGCATCCCCTGGGAGGTCCAGGAAGCGGCCTTGATCGACGGCGCCTCCAACTGGAAGCTGCTGACGAATATTATCCTGCCGCTGTCAAAGCCGATATTGGCGGTTATGGTTCTGTTCTATGCGGTTGGCCACTGGAATTCCTACTTTAATGCCCTGATATATATCAGAAGCAAGGATTTGTACCCGCTGCAGCTGGTGCTGCGCGAGGTGCTGATGGTAAGCCAAGCGGATGCGATTGACAGCAGCGTAGGCTTGGAAAATAAAATCCTGCTGGCCGAGAGCATTAAATATGTAGTGATCATCATTTCCAGCTTGCCGGTTCTGGTGATGTATCCCTTCGTACAGAAGCATTTTGTGAAGGGTGTTATGATCGGTTCCTTGAAAGGATAACGGATGGAAGGAAGGCTGCGGCAATGGGGCAATCAAAAGCTGTGATTCAGGTGTATGCGGATCAAACCGGCGGAAGCAGGATCAATCCGTATTTATTCGGACATTTTGTGGAAGATATCCGGGACCATATGGATGCAATGCTGGCTTACCCGCTGAAGGATATGGATTTTGAAAGCATGGATGTAACATACAGAGGGCTTTCCGGACATTGGCGCCCTTATACCAACGGGAAAAGCACCGTGTATGCTCTTGAACCGGCTGCTGCGCATCATTCCGGTCATAGCCAAATGATTCGGATGTATAGTGACGACGAAGGATATGCAGGCATTTGCCAAACGATTGCCGTAAAGCAGGATTTGGCTGGGTACAGGCTGGCGCTGTATGTGCGGGCTTCGGTTGAAATCCGGTTCGTGACAGCGGAAATCGTGGATGGCTCCAGTGGGGAAGTGCTTGGTTCGGTGCGGATCGATCCGGTCCGCCATGAATGGAAGCATTATGAGACCCGGATTCCGGTTAAGCGGACTTGCGAGCATGCGGAGTTCCGGGTCTATGTGCCGTCCGGGCATGAGCGTTGGCTGGACCATGTCTCCACAGGGATGCTGTGGCTGGATCATATCTCCCTCCTGCCTTCGGATGCTGCGGGCAATGTACGGAAGGAAGTTATGGACATGGCAAGGGGCCTGAACGCCGGCATGATGCGGCTGGCGGGGAATTATATCAGCGCCTATCATTGGCGGCAGGCGGTGGGGCCGGTATATGAGCGTCCCTGTGTGGTCAATGAAGCATGGGGCGGCTGGACCAGCAAATATTTCGGCACGGACGAGTTTATCCGGTTTTGCCGGGAGTTGAACGTGGAGCCGCTGATTTGCGTCAACGACGGTTCGGGCACGCCTGAGGAAGCGGCGGAATGGGTGGAATATTGCAACGGCGGCGCGGATACGCCCATGGGAAGGCTTCGGGCCAGCAATGGGCATCCCGAGCCGTACGGCGTGAAATATTGGGAGATCGGCAACGAGGTCTGGGGGCCGTGGCAGGTGGGCCACTGCAGCGCAGAGGCATTCGCGGAACGTTGTGCGCGCTTTGCCCAAGCCATGAAGGCCGCCGATCCCGGAATCAGGCTGCTGGCCTGCGGACATACGGCGATGGATTGGAACCTCCCTTTGCTGGAGCGGGCCGCAGAATATGTGGATTACATTACCCTGCATTTGTACCACGGATACTCCCGCTTCGGCATGAATGGCCGCACGGCCAGGGAAGAACGGTTCAAGGCAATGGTTTCTTATCCGGAATGGACCAGGGATACGTTCCGGCAGCTAAGAGAGCTGTTCCAATCCGACGCCCGCTATTCCCATCTCAAGCTGGCGGTTACGGAATACAATACGATGTATGAACCGAACACTGTCCGCAGGGGACTGCCCCGGGAGCATACCCTTGAGGCGGCGGCTGCCAATGCGGCCAATTTAAACGAATTCATCCGCAACAGCGATTTGGCAGAGATCGGCAGCTTCTCCGATCTGGTAAACGGCTGGCTGGGCGGCTGTATTCGGGTGGGAGACTACTATGCAGACCAGTTTCGCGGGAAAACGGCGGGCTGGAGCGGGAAGTCCTTAACGGTATACGGAACACCGACCTACTATGTGATGGCCATGTATGCCAACCGGGAGTTGGATCATGTAGTTCCGTGCAGGACCGAATGCGGCAGCTTTAAGGTGAGCAGTCCGGCGCCGGAGGCTCCTCAGCTGGATGATCTGCCGAATCTGGATGTTGTCGCTTGCCGAAATGCAGGCGGAGATAAGCTGACGGTGTTTATGGTGAACCGCAGCCTTGAGGATACGGCAGCCGAAATATGGCTGGACGGATTTGCCGGATCGGGCACAGCCCGTTTGCTGGAATTGACGGCGGATGATCCGGAAGCCTTCAATAGTGTGGACCATCCGGAACGTGTAGCTTGCGTGACGCATGAAATCCCGTTTGCGGAAGGCCGAATGACCTGCATGTTAAGAGCGTCATCCGTATATGTATTGGAGACCGTCCGCTGACAGGGATAAGCCAATGAAACGGGTGGAGCGAATGAAACCGATGAAATGGAAGGCATCGATTAAAAAAGGTTCATTTTTGACATATTTGCTCCCAATTGCAGCCTTGCTTCTGTTAACAGCGTTGATCATCCGGCTGCAGCTTGGGGAGGAGGGAGGCTCCGGCCGGATGGCGCCAGTTTTGGGGGAAACCTATTCGAATCCGTTCCAATTGGATCAGGAATGGGAGGATTACGGTATCGGAGATCCGTATATTCTCAGGTACGACGGAAAGTATTACCTGTACTGCAGCACCAAGGACCGCAGGGTCGGCATCAAGGCGTGGAGTTCCGATGATTTGGTGAATTGGCGCTATGAGGGGCTGGTCACCGAGGAGCCCGTAAGCGAAGGAGCATATGCGCCGGAGGTGGTCTATTGGAACGGATCATTCTATATGTACACATCACCGGCCGGCAAAGGGCATTATGTGCTGCAGAGCGACAAACCCACCGGTCCATTCGTGAAGAAGACGGACAATCTCGGTCTGACCATTGACGGCTCCGTCTTTATTGACGATGACGGCCAATGGACCTTTACCCATGCCAAAAACGGGGGCATTATGGCGGCTCCCATGTCCGATCCATATACGATTGGAACGGGAAAGCAGTTGAATACTACCTCCCTTGGACATTGGACGGAGGGCTCGATGATTATCAAGCGGAACGGGCGTTATTTCATGACCTATACGGGCAATCATGTGTTCAGCAGAGGGTACCGGGTCAATTACGGGGTGAACCGGGAATCTCCGGTTGGCACCTACACGATTCCGGAGAATAACCCGATTCTGATCTCCACCGACAAAGACTTCAACGGCCTGGGACACAGCTCAACGGTCCTGGGGCCGGATATGGATTCCTATTATATCGTCTACCACAACCTGGTTGGCGTTTCCGCAGAAGGACCGCCTGTCCGCAGGATGAACCTGGACCGGCTTGTTTTTAACGGAGACAAGATGTCTGTGCTGGGTCCGACGTATGGTTCGCAGCAGGAAGCGCCACGGATGCCGTTATTCCGGGACGCCCTGGGCGCTCCCCCTTCGGAGGAGCGTTGGGAACGGATGAGCGGTGCGGGAGGAGGCAGGATGCTGGAATTACTGCTGACCCGGGAGCTTACGGACAGCCGCTATACGGCAGAATACAACTTCACACTCGCGGACAGCGGAAAATCGGGTTCGGCTTCATCGCTGGAGGCGATATTTGCCTATGAGGATCAAGAGAATTACCGTTCGGCCCGCGTGGACGGCGGCAAGATGGAGCTGGTCTTGATCGACTGTGTGAACGGTGTGGAAACGTCCGTCGCCGCACAACCGCTTCCGGAGGGAACCGATCTGACGAAGCTTCATACCATCCGTGTCCAGTCGGACAGCTCCGGCACCATGCTTTATTGGGACGGCCTGCTCCGGATCGAGCAAACCGGCATGGCTGCCAAGCCCGGCCGCATCGGGTACGGGTGGCCGCAAGGAGCCGACCCGGAGCTGCGTTACACCGCCTTCTCCAATGAGGCAGGCGGCAGCAGCGACAGGAATACGATCAAGCCGCTGCCGGGTTCCATAGAAGCCGTTCACGGTATTCCGGAGGGCAGCCCGGCCGTTCGCCAGGGGATCACCCCCGATGGCAGCGACGCCGTGGTTCTGTCCGGCAAGGGCGACGGGATCACTTATCCGGTGAATGTCCGCCAGGACGGAACCTATTTGCTCTCCGTGAGTGTTGCCAAGTCATCGGCGGGATCGACGCTGGTGGTGGAGACGGAGGGCGTGACGAAGAAAGTGAAGCTGGAGGCTTCATATTTTGTCGAAGATGGGGAATGGACGAAGGTGCCGCTGGGTCAGTTTGAGCTGAAACAAGGAACGGGATGGCTGTCCCTGCGCCGGGACAAGGGCGAGATCGCCCTCCGGTATGCGGAAGCCAGCCTGACGGTACCCGTGCCGGAGGAGTCGGTGATCAAGCCGACGCAGGTTGGTATCCTCAACCGGTTCGGCGGCGATTCCGGCTGGACCGATTACACCGTCAGCTTCGAAGTGACCATGAAGCAGCAGACAACGGAGGAAACGGCCGTGCTGGTGCGGACCACCAACGAATCCGACCATAAGGACCAGGTTAAGGACGGCTTTATGGGCTATGAGCTGGCATTCCGTTCAGACAGAGTGGTCTTGAAGCGGATCAGCTACGAAAAGTCAAGCGTGCTGGATTTTGCCTCATTGCCCTTCGCACCGGGACAGACCCGCCGGATGACCGTCAAGCTGGAGGGAGCCGCCATTGCCATATTCGCCGATGAAAGCAGCCAGCCGCTTCTGAGGTGGACGGACTCGAATGGGTTCCTGCGCGGCCGGGTAGGGCTGAAGGGCGTATCCACGGTTTGGTCGGTTTCACCTTTGACCGTAACAGCCCCCCAATAATCACGATAGCAGAGGAGTGGGAGAACAGAATGACCACCAAGAAATATGTGAAAAACTATCCGAGACCCCAGTTCGTAAGGGATCACTGGATCAATCTCAACGGTGAATGGCGCTTCGGCTTTGACGATGCCAATTCCGGTGAAGCGCGTGGGTGGCACCGGAGCTTCGGCGGCGACCGCACCATTACCGTTCCGTTCACCTATGAGACGAAGGCCAGCGGCATCGGTGAAGAAGAGCATCATCCTTGCGTATGGTACAACAGAACGTTGGACATTCCCGCCGAAGCTGCAGGTCAACGGGTTCTGCTGCACTTTCAGGCGGTGGATTATATTGCAACGGTCTGGGTGAACGGCGAATACGTGGGAAGGCATCAGGGCGGCTATGCAGCTTTTGCGTTTGACATCACTCCCTACATCGTTCACGGCTCCCCGAATGAGCTGACGCTCAGGGCGGAGGACAGCATGGACGCGACCCAGCCCCGGGGCAAGCAGCGTTGGGTGAAGGATAACTTCGAGTGCTTCTATGTGCAGACGACGGGGATCTGGCAGTCCGTATGGCTGGAGTTCGTCCAACCGGAGCACATCGATTCGGTGAAAATTACCCCGGATCTGGATGCCTCCTCTGTCCGGTTCGAGTATCAGGTCAAGGGAGATTTGAACACCGGCAGCAAGCTCCGGCTGGAGACGGTTATCACCATGAAGGACCGTCAGGTAAAAAGAGCCAGTCTCATTATCGACCGTCCGTGGCTGTCCCTTGAGGTGGATCTGGTTCACGAAATGAATGGGCCGTGGAAGCGCTGCTACTGGGCTCCTGGACGTCCGAACCTGTATGATGTGGAGTTCATTTTGTACAAGGATGACGTTAAGGTGGACCATGTCTATTCCTACTTCGGCATGAGGAAGATTTCCATCGAGAAGGGCAAGGTGCTGCTCAACAATGTTCCGGTTTATCAGAGACTGTTGCTGGATCAAGGCTATTGGCCGGACAGCCATTTGACCCCTCCTTCTGAGGAGGCGCTGATCGAGGATATTGATCTGCTGCTGCAAATGGGCTACAACGGTGTCCGCAAGCATATGAAAATCGAGGACGCCCGGTTCCTGTATTGGTGCGACGTTAAGGGTGTGCTGGTCTGGTCCGAGATGGCGGCGACCTTCGAATTCAATGATAACGCAGTTGAAAAGTTCACGACGGAGTGGATGGAGATTGTACGCCAGCAGTACAACCATCCTTCCATTATCACATGGGTTCCCTTCAACGAATCCTGGGGCATCGGGAACATCCTCAAGGACCGCAGGCAAATGGAGTTTACCGAAGGCATCTATCATCTGACCAAGGCGTTTGATCCCAACCGCCCGGTGATTACCAACGACGGATGGGAGCATACGGTATCCGATATTTTGACCCTGCATGATTATGTGGAGACGAAGGAGCAATTCCTGAAAAGCTATGCGGACAAGGACGAAATCGTCAGCAACGGGAAGACGTTCAACCAATGGAAATACGCCTTCGCCGACGGCTACAGCTACAAGGGACAGCCGATCATCGTAAGCGAATTCGGCGGCATTGCCTTCGATTCCGGCAAGGGCTGGGGCTACGGAAAGCAGGTTCCTTCGGAGGAAGCGTTCCTGGAACGGTTCCGGGGCATTCACGAGGCGATCCAAGAGACGGATTATATCGTCGGATTTTGCTATACGCAAATCACGGACGTCCAGCAAGAGGTAAACGGGCTCTTAACCGAGGAACGCAAGCCGAAGGTGCCCATTGAGAAAATCCGCGAGATCAATCTTGGTTTTACAGGGAGGTAGCCATGACATTGCCTTCATCACCAGCCTATATGATGGCTTATTTCCGCTCGGGGCCGAGGCAGACCGACAAGGTCGAGCAGCTTCATTACGCATACAGCCGGGACGGATTGCGATGGTATGAATTGAACCATAACGAGCCTGTATGGGCTCCGTCTCTCGGCGAAGGGGTGCTGCGGGACCCGTTCATTCAGAAAGGCGCGGACGGCTTATGGCATATGGTTTTTACGATACGTCCGTCCAATATCCGGCTTGGTTATGCGCGCTCCAGGGATCTGGTTCATTGGGAAGGGGAAAAAGCCATTCCGGCCATGGCCAATTTTGGTCAGGTTGCGAACAGTTGGGCGCCGGAATTCAACTTTGATCCGGAACAAAACGATTATATGCTGCACTGGTCCTCCAGCCTGGGCCCGAAGGTAAACAACAACAAAATTTACTGCTTAAGAACACCGGACTGGGAATCATTCAGCGAAGCCAAGCTGTTGTTCGATCCGGGTTACCGTATCATCGACGCCAACATCACTTGCCTGGACGGAAAGTACCACATGTTCTACAAGGATGAAGAATATGTGTACGACAGAGGGAAGGAGCCGCATCCTCCGGGGAATAAGCTGGCGGTTTCGGATCATCTGGAGGGGCCTTACGTGATTGCAAGTGATTTTATCACGCCGGATTTCACCGAAGGGCCGGAAATATTGAAGCTGCAGGATGAGGAAACCTGGTGTTTGTTCTACGATTATTGGGCGTATGGGAAGATTGGCGTCATGCAATCGGGAAATTTGCGGGAATGGTCGGAGGAGCTTGAAGCCGGCCGTGTCCATTTTCCCTACCGCGCAAGACACTTCACTGTATTTCCGGTTACGGAGGAAGAGCTGGCGGTTGTGATCAACCGGTACGGAGTGGAGGCCCATTATCCCACCCCAGTATTCGGCGGCGTCAGAGTTGCCGATAGGGCCGCAGCGGGCAGGCTCCACGACGAATTTGCCCGGCGGTCAGTATCGGTCTGGTTTCAAGCGAAGGACCTGGAAGGCACACAACTCTTATACGACGAGGGCGGCAGCCGAAGCGGTTTTGCCCTTCGTTTGCGGGCCGGCTCAATTGAAGCGGCTGTTGCCAGCGAAGGCGTTGGAACGACTCTGACTTTCGGGCTGAAAGAGGCCCAAAGCTGGAATCACGCTATTCTTGTATTCAACGAGGGGCTGTTGGAGCTTTATGTGAACGGTACATTTGCCGCGTCTGCGCAAGCGCCGTTTGATTGGATCGAGCCGCACAGCGACCCGGGGGGCTACGGAGCGCGTTTCGGTACGGATGCCTTCGGGGATAGCGGAGATTTGGCCGCGTTCGGTGGACAGATTCGATCCGTCAAGCTCTATTCGGTGCCGCTGCAGCCGGCCGATATTGCTTTTATCTATGGTCAGGAATGTCAAATGATCGGGATATGATACAAAGGGGAGAGGGCAAATTGAGCAGGGACTTTAGGCGGTTTTTCGCGTTCATCCTTATCATGGCGCTCATAAGCGGCAGTTTTCCTGGAGGCAAGGCTCATGCATTGGAGATAAGCGGGGAGCAAGATTTGATGGCCTGGTACAAGCTGGATGCGCCTTTGGAGCTGGACGGAGTGAATGCTGCAGAGGATTCCTCCGGAAATGGCTATCATTCCGTTAGCGCAATCGGCGCCTGGGTTCCGGATGGCGGCGTATACGGCGGAGCCATGTCGTTTAACGGCGTCACCGATCTGATTCAGCTGAATTTGGGCACGTCCCCTACAGGATCTTTCCTGAAGGATGCCTTCAGTGAGCATTCCGTATCCTTATGGTTTAAAGCCAACGACACGCAAACGAAGCAGGTATTGTTCGAACGGGGAGGCAATGCGGCAGGACTTGCGATTCAATTAAACGCGAATAAGCTGGAGGCTGCTGTTGCAAGCGCCAGCTTGCGGGAAATTGTATCGGTGGATTTTACGGACACCGGCTCCTGGCATCATGTGATGGCTACGTTTGACAAAGGGAAATTCACCTTGTACTTGGATGGAAAGAGCGTTGCCTCTGCGACTGCTGTATTCAAGACAGTGAACGCGGCGCTTAACGAAGCTGCCATCGGCGCCAAATACGCGGTCTATGCTTTTGGCGGAGACGACAAGACCGGGGCCTGGTTCAACGGGATGATCGATAATGTGCGGCTTTACAGCAAAGCGGTTGCCCCTTCCATCGAAGTAACCGGGATTAATCTGGAGCAGGCCCGGATGACTATGCCGGTGGGCGAGGCGGTGTATCTTGCCGCTTCTCTCCAGCCGTCAATCGCCACCAACCGCAATGTCACCTGGACCTCCAGCGATGAATCTGTCGTGACAGTTTCCGTTTATGGTGGGGCACAAGAGGCACAAGCGGTTATAGAAGCCAAAAAAGCGGGAAGCGCCACGATTACCGCAATAACGGAGGATGGAAATTACACGGCGGCCAGCGTTGTCACCGTCCTGCCTGCGCTGGTTTCCATGCCCCAAGAAGGACTGGAGGCCTGGTACAGACTGGATGGGGCTTACAATCATAACGGCAAGAAGGTTGCCGAGGATTCCTCCGGCAAGGGGCATCATTCCATAAGCGCCATTGGAAGCTGGCTGCCGGATGGAGGTGTTGACGGGGGCGCCTTTTTCTTCAATGGATCGACGGATATCCTTCAGCTCAATACGACGAATGTGACCTTTTTGCGAGATGAGTTTTCTGAGTTCACTGCCGCCATGTGGTTCAAGCCGGAGGATGTGAACACCCGGCAAGTGCTGTTTGAACGGGGAGGCAATGCGGCAGGACTGGCCATTCAACTGAATGAAGGGAGGGTGGAGGCTGCCGTTGTGAGCGCAGGCAACCGCTTCATTCTCTCCAAAGAGCTGGCCGACACGGGCACATGGCATCACATTTCCACTTCCTTCGGCAACGGCGCCTTCAAGCTTTTCCTTGACGGACAATTGGCCGGGGAAACAACCACTCCCTACAACAAAGTCGCCGCAGCAGCCAACGAAGGGGCCATCGGCGCAAGATTCTCCGTTGACGCTTTCGGCGGAACGGAGACAGGAGCTTATTTCCGAGGGGTGATTGATGATGTCCGGCTTTACAATGCAACCGTCGAACCCATCGTTGGCGCCGTCCACGCGGAAAGCGTCATCCTGGATCTGTCTGCGGTTAAGCTTGGGAAGGGCCTCTCCCAGGAGCTTGTGGCAACGGTTCTCCCGCGGCATGCGCTAAACCAGAAGGTCGTTTGGACCTCCAGCGACGAATCCGTTGTGAAAGTTGCGTCCAGCGGCGGCCTGAAAGCAACTATACAAGGGATATCGGTTGGAACGGCAACAATCACCGTAACGACGGTTGATGGGGGACATATGGCAACATGTCACGTTACCATCGAACAAGTTCCGGTTGAAGGGGTGAGCCTTATGCCTGCGAGCTTGGAAATGCTGACGGGTGCAACGCAGGTTTTAAAGCCTGCTATTACACCGGCGAATGCGTCAAACCGAAATGTAAGCTGGTCCTCCGACAATCCATCTGTGGCGTCGGTTAACGAAGCGGGTGTCGTGACAGCGCTTCAACCGGGAACAACGACCATCACCGCAACCACGGAGGATGGAGGTTACACGGCTTCTGTGGTTGTCACCGTCAAGGGCATACCGGTAGAGGCGATCTCCCTGAATCACTCCAAATTCATGTTAGCGGTGAAAGAGACGCATCTGTTGTCAGCCACGATTTTGCCCAAGAACGCCTCGAACCAAAATATCATTTGGTCATCCTCCGATTCTTCTGTGGCAACGGTGGATGCGGGCGGCAGGGTGACGGCCGTAGGACCGGGAGCTGCCGTCATTACCGCCAAAACCGAGGACGGGGGTTTTGCGGCCAGCAGTGAAGTGACGGTAAATCCATTTGCGCTCAAGATCATCGATAACCTGATCCGCGTGGATTCGGGGAAGGATTTAGGCAAGAAGGCTACTCTCTATGACGGAACAATCGAGAAGTATAACGGCTACTATTATGCAATGGGTACCGGCACCAATGGGAATCTGTACCGTTCCAAGGACATGATCCATTGGGAAAGTCCTTATCAAATGATTTGGAGCCCGGACTCGACCACTCCGGTGGACCCCAATTACTTCGAGTATGGAGCATCGGATTTGCTGTATCATAACGGGGTTATGTTCTATGTCTTCAATGGCACCTCGCTGATTCACGGGGACCCGGCAACGATGAATACGGTGCCCGACTTCCGTCATCCCTATTGGAGTAAGCGGTACGACTTGGGAATTGACCCGCAGTTGTTCGTGGCGCATAACGGAGATTTGGTCTTCCTGCGCAAGGTAAATCCGGACGAGACAGACCCGAACACCGGGGCGGCAAAGCCGGGGCGCGCCGGCGCATGGTTGTGGAATGTGGAATCGTTCTTCAACGAAATGGGCAATCCGGCCCGCGGCAAGGCGACGGAGACGGTGACGACACAGATGGGCCATTGGGCCAATATGAACTTCGTCAATTTCGAGGGGCCGGAGCTCTATTATCATAATGGCCGGTACTATATGCTGTATGTGGGAAATCAGATGTTCCCGGAAACAGGCCTTTATGAAACAGGGGTGGCGCAAGCCGACAGCTACGACGAAATAACCAACGATTCCAAATATCCGGGCAAGCTGCTGGCCCGCAATATCGAGGAGTTAATTCTGAAATACCGCGTGATTCTGCCGACGGCGGAGCATGGAAGCCAGCCGTATCAATACACCTTCAAAACGCCTGCGGAGGGCTGGAATACCGTCGGTTCTTCCGTTTACGGCTGGGTGTCCGGGGAAGGCGGCTTTGGTTGGCCGGAAGAGAATCGGGCGAAAATTCCAAGCATCTATAATGATGGGAAAAAGGCGGCGTCCGAAATTTGGGCCAATCCCAACGGTCCTGCCACGATGTGGGCAAAACGTTCCTTTGAGCTTGACACTGTGCCGGATACCACGGTTCTGCGCTACCGCTTGCAGGGCTACGGGAAGCTGTATGTGAACGGCAAGGAGCTTTTCACATTAAGCGGTCAGCAGCGGGCCTATAAGATGGTGGAGGTTCCCGCCGGGCTGCTGCAAACCGGGGAGAATGTGATCTCCGTGGAGATCAGCACCAACGGTCCTGCATTGAGCTTTTACCATCTGGATTTCGGTCTGTACGATACCAACGGTCATCCGGTGGAATCCGACATTGTCGGGCCGTCCCAGCCGAATGTCATTAAAGGGCCCAACGGGTTCGAGACCTGGATCACCTATAAGGCCTTCTGGAACTCCAACGAAGGGCAAGGGAAGGACCGCGTCTATTTCTGGGATCAGGAGATGGTTGCCGATGGTCCCACCTCCTTCGATTCCGAGGGTCTCCACCCGGATGTATGGACGCCGACCTTCCAAGACCGGTTCGATTCGGAAGCCAGCTTGCAGCATTATGATGTTCCTGAGTCTGGTGTATCTATCGATGGCGGGGCGTTGTACATGAATGCGCCCAGTGATTTGAAACGAATGCTGCTGAAGGAATATGCTGCGGAAAACTTCTTTATGGAAACCAATCTCCGGTTCGATGGCAACGGCAACGGATTCGGAGCTGAGGGGCAGGCAGGTATTGTCGTATGGTATCAAGACGAGGACAACTATGTGAATTTGTTAATCGACCGCGATGACCGGCAGCTTGTTATCCACTCCCGCATCAACGGTGTTTCGGAAAATTCGGCAGCGGATTTGCCGTCCACGTTTGCGTTCCTGCATGATGATCCCCGCGCTGCAGACTTCGGGGAGCAATATCACACGCTCCAGGTATACAAGAACGGGTCCAAGTTATTTGCGGAGCTGGATCATTACACCCTTAACGATGACAGACCGGTATTCGAGCATGAGGCGATGGCGGCTCCGGGGCAAATTGGCCTGATCAGCAACAAGGCTAGTGTTCGGATGGATAACGTAACCGTAACCACCGGCTGGAGCGAATATGGCACGTACATCAACGGTTGGAATGATGCATGGCAGGTATCCGAGAAAGGCTTGCAATCCCCTTCTGACGGAGAGGCGCTTACAGTCAAGGGCGACCGGATGCTCGAGCATGAATTTTCAGTGAATGTCAATACGGGAGCCTTGCCGGAAGCGGGTAAAGCGGGTGTTATTCTCGAATACATCGACGAACAGAACTACGTGACAGCGGGAACGAATTACGCCACCAACGAATTTGAGCTGCGCAAGGTTGTGGATGGCCGTGAGGAGATTATGGCTGTTGCTCCCACGGCGAGAGATACCATCTACGGGCACAGCAACTACGATGCGGACGGACAGCGCGAGTATGTATACGATCTGCGGGGAGAAGCGGAGGTTTCGTCGGCCAAGATCTTATGGTTTAACGGCCCGTTCCAATATGTAAACAAGTTTTTTGAGCTCCCGCAATCGGACTCGGCAGATTTCCGGTTCGACAGCTGGACGGACGGCTGGAAAGCAGTACCGTTCACGTATCAGGACAAGGGCAAAGGCGATTACCATATCGCCGAATTTGCGAATCCTGTCAAGACCGGTCAGTTGCGGCTGAGTGTTCCTTCGGAATCCAATCGTCCCTTCACCTTTGTGCTTCGGGAAGAGATCAGTGCGCAAAACTTCTACAAGATTGTCCGGTCGAAGGGCAAAATCTATGTATGGGTAAACAACGAGCTGCTCTTTGACGCAGAGGACCCTTTTGAGAACAGACCCGCTCAGGTCGGTCTTTATACAGACGGAATCCAAGCGACTTACAACGCGTTTACCGGCTTCGATGTTTCGGGACGGCTCTCCGCCAACGACAGCGGTGATTCCCTGGCCATTCAAGCAGAGGTGTCCGGTGAAGCCGGGAGCAACGGCTGGCATGTTTCGGATGTGCTTGTTACGTTGCGTCCTGAAGGCGAAGGCTTGGACCAAGTCCAGATGTTCTACAGCCTGGATGCGGGAGATACGTGGCATGAATACAGCAGCCCGGTTGCGGTTTCCGCTGAGGGACGCAGCACCATCTCGTATTACGCCGCCGATGGGACCGGGAATACAACGCCGACCGGCTCTTTGACTATCAGCATCGACAAGACTGCGCCGGTTATCACGTTGAACGGATTGTCCAGCATGACTGTGCCGCTGGGCGGAACCTACAGCGAGCCAGGCGCAACGGCAGCCGATAATATCGGTCCTGTAGGCGAGATTACGGTTGCGGGCGACGTCTACACCAACAGGGCCGGCACTTATATGCTGCGCTACAATGTAATTGATCAAGCGGGTAACGCTGCTGCCGAAGTGGTGCGCAAGGTGACGGTCCAGGAGGATTCGTCCGGAACCGGGGAGTCTGAGGAGCCAGTCTCCGAAGGCACGGCAACGGAGGGAACTTCTGGCGCCGGGCCGGCATCCGGGAGTAAAGAATATGAAGCGGATGTGAGCCCGGAAGAAAGCAAGCGGCTGGAGCTGGAGGGGGGAGTGACGATCCAGATTCCTGCAGGAGCTGTGTTGGCAAAAGGATCGATTCGGATTGCATTGGTCGAACCGGATCAGGCTTTCGCGGACAGCAATCTTCAAGCAGTCAGCCGGATTTTTGAACTGACCAGTACCGCGGGTCATCGGTTTGCAAAGCCACTGGTGCTTTCATTCGTCTACGATGCCAAGCAGCTGAAGCCCGGGAGTCAACCGGCTGTGTACTATTACCACGAAAGCACAAAGCGCTGGATATTCATCGGCGGAACTGTCCATGCGGATGGAACAATCCGCGTGGAAGTGGATCACTTCACGAAATTCGCTGTCTTCGCCTATGAACCGGCAGCCATGACGGATATGGCCCATCATTGGGCGGCCTCCTACATTCGCCGCCTGGCGGGGATGAAGGTTGCAGCCGGTTATCCGGACGGAAGCTTCCGGCCGGATGAAACCGTATCGAGGTCGGAATTTGCGAAGATGCTGGTGTCGGCTTTGGGGCTTGAAGCAGCTTCCCGCAGCACGGGCTTCTCGGATGACGGGGATATCCCGTCTTGGGCGAAGCCGTACGTTGTGGCTGCTGTTGAAGCGGGCCTCGTTCTCGGTTATGAGGAAGCCGGCGCAACAAGCTTCAGGGGTGAGCTCACGGTAACGCGGGCGGAGGTGGCTGTTATGACAGCAAGAGCCTTGCAGCTCTACGGAACCGGGACCGGCTCCATCGGCTTGATGGGGCAAGCAGCGGGCTGGAAGGATGCTTCGGACATTCCGTCTTGGGCGGAGCCGTCTATCGATAAGGCCATGAGCGCTGGCATCCTGAACGGTTACGAGGATGGCACTTTCCGGGCGGGCCAAGCAATGACAAGGGCCGAAGCGGCAGCTATTATTTTTAAAATGTTAGACGTATTGGGGATATAAGGTTTAGAAACTTGTAATCGGAAAAAGGTTTATAGGAATAAGCAAAAGAAGACATGAATCCCGGTTGGGAAGATGTCTTCTTTTGCTGTACAGGATGTGAATCATAGCTCTAAATCTTAGCCACGGGCTTTGGAATTAAGTGATTTGATGAATGGACCAAACTACACCGGTGCTGTTAGTGCCGCCAAGATTGAGAGTAACCGTTAAGCCGCTGGCATTATAGAATAGTCCAATAACATCTCCGGCGTTCAATGTGACATCCCCGGCTATCGTGACAACGGCGCTTCCCAGGATGGATCTCAGGGTCAAAAGGGTGACGCTTATGTTTAGGATCGGGATCAATCCGCTGAGTAAGTCGGTTGTAGTCGGCGAAGTGCGCTGAACATTGAATTCAGGGTTAACGCCTGCACCAATGGAAACAGTGAGAGCGCCGGTTGTGGAATAGTTGATCGTTGCTTTTATGGAGTAGCGGCCTGTTGTAGGGACGGTGTAGTTTCCTGTGGCGGGATCAAAGTTAGCGCCGCCGAAATAAGGAGCGGCAGTGCTCCAATTAGTTAATTGGGTGCTGGACGACACAGAGACGGTTGGGATAGTGGAAGAAAATCCCTCTGTTGCGAAATTGGGGCCAGTAGGACCGGTGTCACCGGTAGGTCCGGTGTCGCCGATGGGGCCAGTGTCGCCGGTAGGGCCGGTGTCGCCGATGGGGCCAGTGTCGCCGGTAGGGCCGGTGTCGCCGGTAGGGCCGGTGTCGCCGGTTGGACCGGTGTCGCCAGTGGGTCCGGTGTCGCCAGTAGCACCGATGTCGCCAGTAGGGCCGGTGTCGCCGGTAGGGCCAGCGTCGCCAGTAGGTCCGATCTCGCCGGTAGGTCCGATTTCGCCAGTAGGCCCGGTATCGCCGGTGAGACCGATGTCACCAGTAGCTCCGGTGACGCCCGTAGGTCCGGTATCACCGGTAGGGCCGGTATCGCCGGTGGGGCCGATGTCACCAGTAGCTCCGGTGACGCCCGTGGGTCCGGTTTCGCCAGTCGGCCCAGTGTCGCCCGTGGGTCCGGTTTCGCCAGTCGGCCCAGTGTCGCCCGTGGGGCCGATGTCACCAGTAGCTCCGGTGTCGCCCGTGGGGCCGATGTCACCAGTAGGCCCAGTGTCGCCCGTGGGGCCGGTTTCACCAGTCGGTCCAGTATCACCGGTAGGTCCGGTATCACCAATGGCTCCGGTGTCACCGGTAGGTCCGGTATCACCAATGGCTCCGGTGTCACCGGTAGGTCCAGTGTCGCCAGTAGCTCCAGTGTCGCCGATAGCTCCGGTCTCACCAGTAGGTCCGATTTCGCCGGTAGCTCCAGTCTCGCCGGTTGGACCGGTGTCGCCCGCGGCTCCGGTCTCGCCAGTGGGTCCGGTGTCACCGGTAGCTCCAGTACCGCCAGTAGCTCCGGTGTTGCCTGTGGGTCCGGTTTCGCCAGTAGCCCCAATGTCGCCGGTAGGTCCAATCTCGCCAGTGGGTCCAGTATCACCGGTAGGTCCAATCTCGCCAGTGGGTCCAGTATCACCGGTAGGTCCGGTGTCGCCAGTAGCTCCAGTATCACCAGTGGGTCCAGTCTCGCCCGTGGCTCCGATCTCGCCAGTAGTGCCAGTCTCGCCCGTGGCCCCAGTACCGCCAGTAGGTCCGATTTCGCCGGTAGCTCCAGTACTGCCAGTAGCTCCAGTCTCGCCAGTCGGTCCAGTGACGCCAGTGGGTCCGATCTCGCCAGTAGCTCCAGTATCGCCAGTCGGTCCGGTATCACCAATGGCTCCAGTGTCACCGATAGGTCCAGTGTCGCCAGTGGGTCCGGTGTCACCGATAGCTCCAGTATCGCCGGTAGGTCCAGTATCGCCAGTCGGCCCGGTTTCGCCAGTAGGTCCAGCCTCGCCGGTGGGGCCGATGTCACCAGTAGCTCCGGTTTCGCCAGTAGGTCCAGCCTCGCCGGTGGGGCCGATGTCACCAGTAGCTCCGGTTTCGCCCGTGGGTCCGGTATCACCGGTAGGTCCGGTTTCGCCAATGGCTCCAGTGTCGCCGGTAGGTCCGGTTTCGCCAGTAGGTCCGATGTCACCAGTGGTTCCAGTGTCACCGGTAGCTCCAGTACCGCCAGTAGCTCCGGTCTCGCCGGTAGCCCCAGTATCGCCAGTAGGCCCAGTATCGCCCGTGGGTCCGGTGTCGCCGATAGGTCCAGTGTCGCCGGTGGCACCAGTATCGCCCGTGGGTCCAGTATCACCGGTAGGTCCAGCGTCACCGGTGGGTCCGGTGTCTCCGGTAGCTCCGGTGTCGCCGGTAGGCCCGGTGTCGCCGATAGGTCCAGTGTCGCCGGTGGCACCAGTATCGCCCGTGGGTCCAGTATCACCGGTAGGTCCAGCGTCACCGGTGGGTCCGGTGTCTCCGGTAGCTCCGGTGTCGCCGGTAGGCCCGGTGTCGCCGGTAGGGCCAGCGTCACCGGTGGGTCCGGTGTCGCCAGTGGGTCCGGTATCGCCCGTGGGCCCGATGTCGCCAGTGGCACCAGTCTCGCCCGTGGGTCCGGTGTCGCCAGTAACTCCAGTGCTCCCGATAGCGCCGGTGTCGCCAGTAGGGCCGGTACCGCCAGTAGCACCGGTGTCGCCAGTAGCACCGGTGTCGCCAGTAGCTCCGATTTCGCCCGTAGGCCCGGTGTCGCCAGTGGGTCCAGTGTCGCCGGTGGCACCAGTATCGCCCGTGGGTCCAGTATCACCGGTAGGTCCAGCGTCACCGGTGGGTCCGGTGTCTCCGGTAGCTCCGGTGTCGCCGGTAGGCCCGGTGTCGCCGGTAGGGCCAGCGTCACCGGTGGGTCCGGTGTCGCCAGTGGGTCCGGTATCGCCCGTGGGCCCGATGTCGCCAGTGGCACCAGTCTCGCCCGTGGGTCCGGTGTCGCCAGTAACTCCAGTGCTCCCGATAGCGCCGGTGTCGCCAGTAGGGCCGGTACCGCCAGTAGCACCGGTGTCGCCAGTAGCACCGGTGTCGCCAGTAGCTCCGATTTCGCCCGTAGGCCCGGTGACTCCAGTGGGTCCAGTATCGCCGGTGGGGCCAGTGTCGCCAGTAGGGCCGGTACCGCCAGTAGCTCCGGTCTCGCCAGTTGCACCGGTGTCGCCAGTAGCTCCGATTTCGCCCGTAGGCCCGGTGTCGCCAGTGGGTCCAGTGCCGCCGGTGGGGCCAGTGTCGCCAGTAGGGCCGGTACCGCCAGTAGCACCGGTGTCGCCAGTAGCTCCGATTTCGCCCGTAGGCCCGGTGTCGCCAGTGGGTCCAGTGCCGCCGGTAGGTCCGGTATCACCAATGGCTCCAGTGTCACCGGTAGCTCCAGTACCGCCAGTAGCTCCGGTGTTGCCAGTGGGTCCGGTTTCGCCAGTAGCACCGGTGTTGCCCGTGGGTCCGGTATCGCCCGTGGGTCCGGTATCGCCTGTTGGACCGGTGTCGCCCGTGGCTCCGGTTTCGCCGGTAGGTCCGGTATCGCCAGTAGGTCCGGTATCGCCGGTAGCTCCGGTGTCGCCAGTAGGTCCGGTATCGCCAGTAGGTCCGGTATCGCCAGTCAGTCCAGTGTCGCCGGTAGGTCCGGTTTCGCCGGTAGCTCCGGTGTCGCCAGTAGGTCCGGTATCGCCAGTAGGTCCGGTATCGCCAGTCAGTCCAGTGTCGCCGGTAGGTCCGGTTTCGCCAGTAGGTCCGGTTTCGCCGGTAGCTCCGGTGTCGCCAGTAGGCCCGGTGTTGCCGGTAGGTCCGGTTTCGCCGGTAGCTCCGGTGTCACCAGTAGGTCCGGTTTCGCCGGTAGCTCCACTATCACCTGTGGGTCCAGTCTCGCCAGTAGCGCCGATGTCACCAGTCGGCCCAGTGTCGCCAGTAGGTCCGGTATCACCGGTAGGTCCAGTCTCGCCAGTGGGTCCAGTATCGCCAGTCGGCCCGGTGTTGCCCGTAGGTCCAGTATCGCCGGTAGCTCCAGTGTCGCCAGTAGGTCCGGTGAAGCCAGTAGCTCCGGTGTCGCCAGTAGCTCCGGTGTCGCCAGTAGGTCCGGTGAAGCCAGTAGCTCCGGTGTCGCCAGTAGCTCCAGTCTCTCCAGTAGGTCCAGTACTGCCAGTATTGCCAGTAGCGCCGGTGTCACCGATAGCTCCAGTTTCACCAGTTGGTCCGGTTTCGCCAGTAGATCCAGTATCACCCGTGGGTCCAGTCTCGCCGATGGGGCCAGTCTCGCCAGTGGGTCCGGTGTCGCCAGTAGGTCCAGTCTCGCCAGTTGGCCCGGTGTTACCGGCAGGTCCAGTGTCGCCAGTAGATCCGGTCTCGCCAGTGGGTCCAGTGTCGCCGGTCTCTCCCGTGGGTCCGATCTCGCCAGTAGCTCCAGTCTCGCCCGTAGCACCAGTATCGCCAGTGGGTCCGGTCTCGCCGGTAGCTCCAGTGTCACCAGTTGGCCCAATGCCGCCCGTCGCTCCAGTGTCGCCAGTGGCTCCGATGTCACCAGCAACTCCGGTGTTGCCAGTCGGTCCAGTATCACCAGCCGGTCCGGTGTTACCAGTGTCACCGATGGCCCCAGCCTCGCCAGTGGGTCCAGTATTACCCGTCGCCCCAGTCTCGCCTGCGGGGCCTGGAACTCCCGTTGCACCCGTTGCGCCTGTAGGTCCGGTTACGCTGGCCGACAGGTCCAAGGCGCTCATCAAAATCACATCGTCCACCAATATGCTGGTTGTGGCAGGCTGGGGAGTCATACTGATGGAAATTTGGGCGAAGGCCGTTCCTGCGGGTGCCGGCGTAGTGACGCCCTCAAACATTTGCCACTGGGAGCTCGAGAAGAAGCCCTGTGGCACCACCAAGGTAAACCCGTTGCCGAGGTAGGTGGCGGAACTGGTGAAAAAGTTAACGGTCACCACCACTACCGGGCTTGTTCCGGCAAAGGGATATGCCAGAGACAGGGATACATATAATCCTTCATCGGGAGAAGTCGGTACAGCCTGCTGCAAGGAGGCGTTGGGAAGCCCGGCCAATAGCTGGGCGCTTTGAAAGCCGCTTTTGGATACGGAGCTGACAACGGTGTTGACGGCTACCCAATTTGTCAATCCCTGCTCGAAGCTGTAGTTTGCAATCCGGTTGTTTAACTGTATAGCCACGTTACTCATCCACCTCCTGTCGTTCAAAAATCCCAGGGGCTGTTTCATTCGATTTTCAAGCCAACTTGCCGGTTACGTAGGTTTGGTCAATCGCAGCACCTCCTTTATAAAGGGATCAGCCCTTCCCAGGGAAGTACCCCTATATCCAAAGTTGCTCTAGGCATGAAACACTACTGTATGTCGCCTGGTATGTAGGTACTTCTGTTGGAAGTTATTACAATCTATGCATGAAAAAAGGGGGCTACAACCTCGCTCCGTTGGAATGCTGGAAAGTCTGGCCGAGAACCGAAGTGCTAAAGGAATAGCTGAGGGATGAGAAAAACTCCTGTCGGATTATTTCGAGGATAAGCGACCGCGTTTAGCGCTATAAAGAACTTAAGCATTCTGATGTGTTAAAATATACCGGCTCGGCTATACTAAATCCTAAGTCCCGCTGTTGACTCACATGCGGCAGTCGTATATCATAGAATATATAAATTTTTCCCGATACAAGCTTGGATGGGGAGTAGTAGACGGATTTTCCTTCACAGAGAGCGGAGCCGGTACCGGCTGCAAGGTTCCGCGGAGGATCAGGTGTCCGGCGAAGTCGCCCCGGAGCTGCAGATTGGAGGGGACCCGAGAGGGTGCCGCGTACAATCCGCCGGCAGACGGCCGTTATCCGTTTTTGAGTGCCGCAGGCAGCTTCTCCCAAGGGAGGCCCGCCGCGGAATGAAGGTGGTACCACGGAAGCGTTAGCCTTTCGTCCTTTATGAGGACGGAGGGCTTTTTTTGTTGGAATGGGCTTGAATCTGGCTATGGGATTGGCTTGGATTTGACTCAATTTGAACCAAATGACGGAGGGGTATTGAACATGGCAGAATTGCATGAAGAAGAGCTGGAGACAGCCGCAACCGACAACACCAAGCCGGCGGGCGGCATGCCTACCACGTATGATCCGAAGGAAGCGGAAACCAAGTGGTATGAATATTGGAAGCAAAACGGGTATTTCCAAGCCGGCAAACGCCCCGACAAGGAAACCTTCACCATTGTGATCCCGCCCCCAAATGTAACGGGAATGCTGCATATCGGCCATGCGCTGGATTTTACCCTGCAGGACATTCTCACCCGGATGAAGCGGATGCAGGGCTTCGACACCCTGTGGCTGCCGGGTTCCGACCATGCGGGCATTGCCACCCAAACCAAGGTGGAGCAGAAGCTGCGGGAGGAGGGCATCACCCGCTATGACCTGGGCCGCGAGAAGTTCCTGGAGAAGGTATGGGAATGGAAGGGCCATTACAATGGCATTATCCGCGACCAGTGGGCCAAAATAGGCCTGGCGCTGGACTATTCCCGGGAACGGTTTACCCTGGACGAAGGTCTCAACAAGGCAGTCCGCCAGGTGTTCGTCAAGCTGTACGAAAAAGGCCTGATTTACCGCGGCAAATATATTATCAACTGGGACCCGGCTGCCCGTACCGCCCTGTCCGACATCGAAGTGGAATACAAAGAGGTGCAGGGGCATCTGTATCACCTGCGTTATCCGTTGAAGGACGGCAGCGGCAGCATCATTGTGGCCACCACCCGTCCGGAGACCATGCTGGGGGATACGGCGGTTGCGGTAAATCCCAAGGATGAGCGCTACACCCATCTGATCGGGAAAACGCTGGTGCTCCCTGTTGTAGGCCGGGAAATCCCCGTTATTGCCGACGACTATGTGGAAAGGGAGTTCGGCAGCGGCGCCGTTAAGATTACCCCTGCCCACGACCCCAATGACTTCGAGGTAGGCAGACGCCATAATCTGCCCCAGGTCCTGGTTATGGACGAAACCGGCACCATGAATGAAAATGCCGGCAAGTACAACGGGCTGGACCGCTTCGATTGCCGCAAGCAGCTGGTTGCCGATCTGCAGGAGCAGGGTGTACTGGTGAAAATTGAGGACCATCTCCATCAGGTAGGCCATAGCGAGCGCAGCGGCGCCGTTATTGAGCCGTACCTGTCCACCCAATGGTTCGTGTCCATGAAGCCGTTGGCGGAGCGGGCCATTGCCGCCCAGAAGAGCGGCCAGGGCACCCGGTTTGTGCCGGACCGGTTTGAACGGACCTATCTGCAATGGATCGAAAATGTCCGCGACTGGTGCATTTCCCGGCAGCTGTGGTGGGGCCACCGGATTCCGGCTTATTACTGTGAGGATTGCGGCGAGCTTCATGTTTCCTTAGATGAAGTAACGGCTTGCGCCAAGTGCGGCAGCGGCAATATCCGCCAGGACGAGGATGTGCTGGATACCTGGTTCAGCTCCGGCTTGTGGCCGTTCTCCACATTGGGCTGGCCGGAGGCGACAGACGATCTGAAGCGGTACTATCCCACCAGCGTGCTTGTTACCGGCTATGACATCATTCCGTTCTGGGTGTCCCGGATGATTTTTACCGCGCTGGAATTCACCGATGAAATTCCCTTTAAGGATGTGCTGATCCACGGCCTGGTGCGGGATTCGGAAGGCCGCAAAATGTCCAAGTCCTTGGGCAACGGGGTGGACCCGCTGGAGGTTATCGAGAAGTACGGCGCAGACGCCATGCGCTTTATGATCTCCACCAGCAGCACCCAGGGCCAGGATCTGCGCTTCCGCTGGGAGCGGGTAGAGCAGGCCCGGAATTTTGCCAACAAGATCTGGAACGCCTCCCGCTTTGCCCTGATGAACCTGGAGGGGGTGCAGCTTGAGGATGTCCATCTGAACCGCAAGCTCTCCGCTTCCGACCGCTGGATTCTCCACCGACTGAACGAGACGGTGCGGGATGTTACCCGGCTGATGGATCAATACGAGTTCGGTGAAACCGGTCGTCTCCTGTACAACTTTATTTGGGATGATCTGTGCGACTGGTACATCGAGTTTGCCAAGCTCTCTCTGTACAGCGACCACACGGAGGCCAAGGCAAGCACCCAGGCGGTGCTGGCGTATGTGCTGGACCGGACGCTGCGCCTGATCCACCCGTTTATGCCGTTTATCAGCGAGGAGATTTGGCAGCATCTGCCTCACGAAGGCGAGACCATCATGCTCTCCGAATGGCCGCAATATGACCCGGCTCTTGAAGCGCCGGAGGCCGTTGGCGAAATGGCTTTCCTGATGGACATTATCCGTTCGGTGCGGAATATCCGGGCGGAAGTAAATGTGCCCATGAGCAAAAAAATCGAGCTGCTGCTGAAGCCCGCGGACAGCCAGGCCCAAGCGGCTTTGGAGCGGAACACGGAATATCTGAAGCGGTTCTGCGGCACCTCGCTGCTGGAGGTTAACGCCAGTCTGGAAGCTCCCGCCAAGGCGATGACGGGTGTCGTGACAGGAGCGGAGCTGTATCTGCCCCTGGCCGGACTGATTGATATTGCCCAGGAAATTGCCCGTCTGGAGAAGGAAATCCAGTCTCTCAACAGCGAAGTGGAGCGGGTGGAGAAAAAGCTTGCCAACCAAGGCTTTGTCGCCAAGGCTCCGGCCAAGGTAATTGAGGAAGAGAAGGCCAAGATGGCCGATTATTCCGCCAAGCGGGAGATTGTGGCCGCCCGTCTTGCGGAGCTGAAGGGTTAATTGAACCATTGAACAGGTAAGAGTCAGCGTCTAGCAGGCGCTGGCTCGCTTGTTCAAATAAGGCGTGTCATCCGCCTGACCGCGCCTAAGTGTGTGGAACTTTTTTCTAATTATCGCCAAAAGTTGCAAACAAAAAGGACAGATGGCTGTACCCCTGAGGTCAGCTGATCATATAGTGATAAGGGATGAGCTCATGATACATGAGAATCGGATCAACAACGGAGATGGCCAAAGCGGGGAATGCGGCGGCCACAATCGGGAAACCGCGGACGAGACAGCTTGCGCGGAAGCAGGGCTGGCGGATTACCGGGCAGCGGTAGAGTGGGTCACCGGCCTGGTATCCTTCGGGATCAAGCCCGGACTTAAGCGCATGGAGCGGCTGATGGACATGCTGGACCATCCGGAGCGCAGGCTGAAGTTTATTCACGTGGCCGGCACCAACGGCAAAGGCTCCACTTGCGCGTATTTGACCAAGGTCCTCTTGGCCAACGGGTATGATGTAGGCACCTTCACCTCCCCGTATATCGAGAAATATACCAACCGGATTCAATATAACGGGCTGGATATTCCCGAGGCGGAGCTTCTCGCGCTATGCCGCCGCCTGAAGCCCTTGGTGGAGGAAATTGCCGCTACGGAGCTGGAGTCTCCCACCATGTTTGAGGTATCCACGGCTCTTGCGCTCATGTATTACGGCACCGTCACCTACCCGGATTATGTGGTTTGGGAAACGGGGCTGGGAGGCAGGCTGGATTCGACGAACATCGTCACTCCGGCGGTATGTGTCATCACCAATGTCGGGCATGACCACATGGAGGTTCTGGGCGATACCCTGCCCAAGGTGGCGGCGGAGAAGGCCGGCATTATCAAATCCGGCGTGCCGGTGGTAACAGCCTGCGAGCAGCTGGAGGTTCTGGAGGTGATCCGCGCCAAGGCGGCGGAGCTGCATGCGCCTTTATACGAGCTGGGCCGCCAGTTCTCTTATGAGGTGGAGTCGGTGGAACTAAACCGGCAGACGATTCACTGGAATGGGCCTTTTTGCCCGTACCGCAACCTGGTTGTAGGGTTGAACGGTCCTCATCAGCTGAAAAACGCCTCGGTGGCGCTGATGGTTATTGAGGTGCTGCGGCAGTATCAAGCGCTGATGGTGGAAGAGGAGCCCTTGTATGCCGGCTTTGCGGAGGCCCGGTGGCCCGGACGGCTGGAACTGGTATCCGACAGTCCGCGGGTGCTTTTGGACGGCGCCCATAATCCGGAGGGGGCGGAGAGCCTGGCCCGGGCATTGGAGGGACCGGCCTACACCCGGCGGAAGCTCCATTTGATGATGGGCATGATTTCCACCAAGAATCATACAGGCTATCTGGAGCATATACTGCCTATAGCAGACACCGTGATCTTTACGGAACCGGATTTCCACAAAAAGCTGGATGCCGTCAAGCTGGCGGAGCTTGCCATGCCTCTGGCCTCCCGCATCTCCCCGCAGCCTGACATATTGATAGAGCCCGACTGGAAAACAGCGCTGGAGCGGCTGATCGCTCTCACTTCGCCCGAGGATTTGGCGGTGGTGTCGGGCACGTTGTACTTAATATCCGACGTTCGGACCTGGATGCTGTATCATACCGATTCTGAAAAGGGCTGGTGAGACGCGCGTGAACACTTCGGAGCACGTTCATTTTATAGGAATTGGCGGTTATGGGATGAGCGCCATCGCCAAAGTAATGCTGGAAATGGGCTTCCATGTGTCGGGTTCAGACCTGGCGCAGCAGGAATTGACGGAAAAGCTGGCCAAAAAGGGAGCCGACGTGTTCATTGGCCATGAAGCCAAGCATGTTCAGGGAGCGGACCTGGTGGTGTATTCCACGGCGCTTCCCAAGGACAATGTGGAGATGAAGCGCGCGGAGGAATTGAAGATCCCGCTTATCCACCGCTCGGAGATGCTGGCCCGGCTGCTGAATACCAAGAAGGGCGTAGCAGTGGCCGGCGCCCACGGCAAAACCACCACCTCCTCCATGATCTCGCTGGTGCTGGAAGAGTGCGGCGCGGACCCCACGTATATTATCGGCGGCGAAATCATTAACCTGGGCAGCAACGCCAAGGCGGGCAAGGGCGATTATGTGGTGGCCGAGGCGGATGAAAGCGACGGCACCTTCCTGCAGTACCACCCCTACCTGGGGGTAGTCACCAATATTGAGGCCGATCATCTGGAGCATTACGACGGGGATTTTGAAAAGCTGAAGGCGGCTTATGCCCGTTTCTTGAGCCAGGTGAAGCCGGAGGGCAAGGCGGTGGTATGCGCCGATGACCCTTATATTGAAGCCATGCTTCCTGCCCTGGGCGCCAAAGCCGTCACTTACGGGTTGAATGAAAGTGCCGATTATTCCGCCCATGACCTGGTCCTGGGCGACCGGAGGGTCCAGTTTACCGTTCATCATAAAGGCGAAATCCTCGGAACCATGAAGCTGTCCGTGCCCGGCAAGCACAATGTCTACAATGCTCTGGCAACGCTGATTGTTTGCCTGGATGCAGGCTTAAGCTTCAGCCAGGTGGCGGAGGCCATCGTAGAGTTCCGCGGCGCCAAACGCCGTTTTCAGGTCATGGGCGAAGCCCACGGAATCCTGGTGATTGACGATTACGCTCACCATCCCACTGAAATTGAGGCGACCATCAGTGCCGCCAAAGCCACCGGCAAACGGATTGTGGCCGTGTTCCAGCCTCAGCGCTATACCCGCACCTTTTTCCTGCTGGACCAGTTCAGCAAGGCTTTCCCGGAAGCGGATGAGGTGGTGCTGACGGATATTTACAGCCCCGCGGGAGAGCAGCAGATTGAAGGCATCAGCTCCGCCCGGCTGGCCGGACTTATCCGGGAGAACAGCAATCCCCATGTGCGGCATCTGCCTACCAAGGAGGATGTGTTCGACTATTTGCGGAGTACGGTAAAGAGCGGCGACTTGGTCATCACCATGGGCGCAGGCGACATCTGGAAGGTGGCGGACCGCCTGGCCAAGGATTTGCGGGCCAGATTCGGCGAGGAATAGCGGAATGGATAGAAACGGAGCACATTATTGTGTTGCCGGAACACAGTTTGTCTGATATAATGGTAACAACTAACAGGCGAAGCACGCCCCGTAATCCCTCCCATGAAGAGGCGGTTCGGGGCGTTTTTGTTTCACGCCAATCTGCAGAGCAGGAGAGGATGTAGGATGCAGTACGAGCCCAAGCGCAAACTTACGCCCCAAAGCAAGAAAACCGGCTGGACCGTGGAGGAGTATTATCAATTGCCGGAGGAGGAAAATGTGCGGTACGAGCTGGTGGACGGCAGGCTGGAGCTCCTGTCGGCTCCCACCACCACCCATCAGCGGATCAGCCATCAGCTGGAGCGGATCATGACAGATTCTTGCGAGTCGAACTACATTATTATTCATGCCCCGGTGGATGTGATTCTGGGAGAGCATGAAACCCGCCAGCCGGATATTCTCATGGTGCACCGCAGCCGCGCTTACATCATTGAGGAAAGAGCGGTTGCGGGCCCTCCCGATCTGGTGGTGGAGATTCTTTCGCCAGGCACCGCCAAGCGGGACCGGACCATGAAGCTGGAATCCTATGCCCGGTTCGGCGTGCCGGAGTACTGGATTGTGGATGCCGCCAACATGACTGTGGAGCAGTATGTGCAGCAGGAGCAAGGGCAGCCGTATACCCTGCTTCATCTGTTCGGACGGGAGGATACGGTATTTTCCGAGCGGCTGCCTTGTGTGGGATTTGTCGTGGAGGATGTGCTGACCTTGAGGTAAATCATCCCCCAAAACCATCCATTTCCTTGTTCTAACTCTTCCATCTCTATCATAGAGTAAACTATCGATGAGTTGGACAAGGAGAGATACGGATGAATAAAGCGAGAATCACATACCGGTTTGACGGGGACAGGGACAAGCGGAATGACGGGGGGAGTGAGGCTGCCAATGGCCGCGAGCCCAACAGGGTGATTCCTCTGTTTCAGGAGGAATATCAGGTGGTGGAGGAGAAGGAAAGGCCGGAAATCCGGGATTATCAGAGCTTGAACCAGTATACGACGGATTTTGGCGCATGGAGCAGTCCCTTCGATGCGGAAACCCAGCGTATTGAGGATTTGATCCGCGAGTCCAACGAACGAGAAGGACGCCGTCCTATGGGCGATCCCCTATCGGGAAGACCAGACGGCTACCGGTACAGAAGACCGGAAAGCAGGGCCGCGGCGGATGACAGCCCAACCCATCGGGAGCAGCTTGGTGAGGCGCAGCGGATGCCCGCGGACGAGGAGTGGATGGGGGAGGATGGAACGCCCGGCTTTGACGGCGAACGTCCGCCGGAAGCTCCGTATGTGCGGCGCCGGACAGTCCGCTGGGAGGAGGCCGATGAGCGCAACGAACCGGATGGCCCTTCCTGGGGAGGACCGGCCTGGGACGGGCCGGAGGTCAGCGGTCCGCGGTATGTGCGGCACAACCGCACCCCGTGGCTGAAGATCACCGCCTCCATCGCGGGAGCGGCAGTGACCGGCGTCATGCTGGGCTTCCTGGCCTTGTCCCTGTTCAACGGCCCTGACGACGCAGCCACCGACGGCACCGCGCAGAATACCCAGGCCGCGGCTGGGGATACGCAGAATGCGCTTCCGGTGACCGGCAACATCCAGAACGCCGCAGGGGGCACAGCAGCGGGAACGGCCGTTTCCTCCGGCAAGGAGATCGCCATGTCGTATGCGGGCAAAACCTACTCGCTTCTGCAGAATGGAAGCTTTTCCGCCCAGCAGGGGGCCGATCAGGCCAAAAGCGATCTGCTGAAAAAAGGCCTTGCCGCCGCCAGCGAGCAAACGGATAAATTCTATGTGTTCGCGGGAATGACAGCCGACAAGGAAAGTGCTGTGGCCCTGGGCAACCAGCTGAAGGAAAACAGCAAGCTGGACATCTATGTGAAGGCCTACGCGGTGCCCGCCGTCAGCAAGGTTCGCTGGAACGGCAACGGCGAAACGCTGAAATCCTATCTCCAGCAATCCGACAAGCTGGTGGAGTCCATCAACCGGCTGACGGTGATGAATCTGGAAGCCGGAAGCACCCTGACCGCGCCGGACGCCTCCACGATGCAATCCATCGCCTCCGCCCATACCGCCTGGTCCCAGCTGTCCTCCACTGTAGCCCAAGAGGGAGGCGAGGAGAACAAGGCCGTCATTCAGCGGATGAACAACGCCCTTAATTCCGCCAAAACCTCCTTGGACGAATACAAAAAGAACCCCTCCGCGGCCATGCTGTGGCAGGCCCAAACCTATACCATGCAATTCGTTATCGCCGAAAAGGAGCTTCTCACCAAGATTGGCCAAAGCTGATAAGCGGAAACAGAAAAAGACGTGCCGATGTTCGGATCGGCACGTCTCTTTGTGCGCTTTATCTGCTTTTTCGCATAGGGGATCGTTTTAGCGGATCAGTCTGGACAACAGCGCGGCCATCTCTGCCCGGGTCATGCTCCGCTCGGGGGCGAAGGTGGTGGCGGTGGCGCCCTCCACAATGCCTTTCTCCTTCAGCCTGTTGATGGAGGCGGCTGACCACAGGGATACCGGCACATCCTGAAACACGGTGGATGTGGCCTTTTGGCTGCTGCCCGGCCAGATTACCCGGTCGATGAGAGCGGCTGCTTCCCCGCGGGTCAACGGCTGGTCGGGCCGGATGGTTCCGTCCGCGTATCCGCTCAGAATCCCGGCGGCGGCAGCTTTTTGCATGACTGCATACGCCCAGTGGGTGGCAGGCAAATCCTTAAATACGGGAGCTGCCGCCGCGCCTGTACCGGAGCTGCTGCCGGAGCCTGTGCCGTATGTGCTGCCGGTTACCGTAGAGCCGCCTTGGCTCACCCCGCTGCCGGCCGCCGCTGGCTCAGGCAAGGAAAACTGCCGTTCCAGCATGGTGACAAACTCCGCCCGCGTCAATGCCCGCTCGGGATAATATTTCCCGGCTTCGCCCTCCAGTATACCCTTGTTCTTCAATTTGAGAATGGCGTCATTGGCCCAATGGGAAAGGGGAACATCCGCGAAAGCGCCCGGCTCCTCCATGGGCTTATAGGCTTCAATGCCCTCGGCAATGCCCGCGGCCAGCTTCTGCCGGAAGTCCGGGTCCGCCAGATTGGCGGCCTCCCCCGCATTGGACAGGAAGGCGGTTTCCACCAGAATGCTGGGAACCGAACCCATCCGGGCCACATAAACGGCGGAGGGCACCAGGCCTCTGTCCACCGTACCGGCGCTTTTCACCATGGCGTCCTGCACCAACTGGGCCAGCCGTTTGCTCTCCGGCGTAAGCGCCGCCATGGCATCGCTTGCGGGATAGCTTGCTTGCGGGTAATCTTTATCGTAATAGAGCACCATGCTGCCGCTAATGGAAGAGTTGGTATGGGCATTGGCATGCACCGAGACAAACAGGTCCGGAGCCAATCTGTTGGTAATGGCCACACGCTCTGCCAGGGACAGGTAAACATCGGAGTCACGGGTAAGCAAAACCTCGTATCCGCGGCTCTCCAGAATCGCTTTTACCCGTTCCACCACATCGAAATTGACCGTCTTTTCATATAAACCGTTTACACCTACCGCACCCGGATCGGAACCGCCATGTCCGGCATCAAGAACAATCTTAACCGCCTCGGCCCAAGCCGGGGCTGGTTGCGCAATTGCGAAACCGAGGATAAGAAGGCCCGTAATCATTTTCCTTGAACCCTTTAGCAATCCGGCCCACCTCCAATCTCTATATTACTAGGCCGGGAACCTGTTGATAAGAGGAAAAAGTTGCAAAATAGCACAATGTGTCGACAATCGGTTTTTTCCTCGTCCGGAAGACCGGATTCCGGAATGGACGCGGCTCTTCTTTTTCTTTAAAATGGGGAAGGATAAACATCCAGGGACGGAGTGTTTCGATGAAAAAGAACGGGTTGACTCTCATATTGTTTTTGCTGCTGGGTTTAGTGGCGGCCACTATCGTATCCGGTCTGCTGGAGCCTGTGGATGCAGCAGCTTTTTTTCTGCGCACCATACCGGTCAATTGGCATCCGGCGGCGGATTTGAAGTTTATCAGATATGATTTTTTTATTGAAATCAAGCTTAATATCCTCAGCCTTGTGGGCATCGCGGCGGCCGTCTGGCTGTACAGGAAGCTGTAAATAAGGAGGAGACAGATGACAGGAGTGGGTAAAGTGGCGGAAAACAACAGTTTGGCGCTGGTGCTGGCGTCCTCCTCGCCAAGAAGGCAGGAGCTTATTGGGCTTTTGAAGCTGCCCGTGATGGTTAGGGCCAGCAATGCGGATGAATCTGTGCCGGAGGCGTGGGCGCCTGCCAGAATTGTCGAGGAGTTGTCCCTGCGCAAAGCCCGGGCTACAGAAGAAAGTCTGGCACAAGAGGGCATGGGACCTGCTCCCGCGCCCGAATCTTGGGTGATTGTGGGCTCGGACACCATTGTGGTGGTGGATGGCAAGGTATTGGGCAAACCTGCCGATCAAGAGGAAGCATTCGGGATGCTTGCCAGCCTCCAGGGGCGGGAGCATGAGGTCTACACCGGCGTAGCCTGTATCCCCGGCGGCGGGCTGCAGGATGCGCCTCCGGCCGTAAGCCATACGGTCAGCAAGGTGATGTTCAGCCCCATGAGCGAAGGCGAAATCTGGGCGTATGTCCGTACCGGCGAGCCCATGGACAAGGCCGGAGCGTATGGGGTGCAGGGAATGGGGGCGCTGTTTATCGAAAAAATTGAAGGTGATTTTTTCAGCGTGATGGGGCTGCCGGTGAACCGGCTGTATCAGATGCTGGCAAGTGGGATATTAGCCCGTTTTAAGCAAATGAATGGAAGCGAGTAATAGCAGAGCATGCCGCGGATTGACTTTTCCAATGCTCTCCTATATGATGAGAAACAAATACGTTTCGAGAGGATGGTTTTCATGTTGGTATTATCTGTAATGGTGATTTTCAACTGAATAGTTGAGAGAGGCTTGCCTGGGGAGAAGCAGGATAGCGCCTGCTTGTTTCAGTCTGCCTTTCCAAGAACGCTTGAGGTGCGGCTTGCCAGCGTTTTTGAAATGACGCCTTACAGAATACTCCGTGATAACCATTTGAGTTATACAGCATATTGACCGGGAAGCGGGTTTTTCCCGGGATTTTGCGGAGTGCGATGGGCTTTTTCCGTTGCGCTCCTTTTTGTATTTCTCCGAATTGTTATATCTCCCGGCCTTATACCGCCTACCGGCGGCATACCTGGCTGATGCGCCCGCAGGAGTATTCTGCCTGCTTTCAGATCTGTTCTGAGAGCCGGGGCAGTCTCTCGTGCGGATTTTTTGCATCTCATTATCCAAGGGAGGTTAGTTCATTGAATCAGAATTATACACTGGAGTTTCATACCGTACTTGTACGTCTCGCCGGATTTGCCATGTCGGAAGGGGCCGGAGAGAAGCTGCTCGCGCTGCAACCGTCCTTAAATGAAAGCCAATGCAGAAACAATATGCACGAAACAACGGAAGCGAGGAAAATGCTGGATGCCGTGGGCAATCCTCCTCTTGCTATGATGAAGGAGCTAGACCCAATTTTAAGCATGGTACGACAGGGAGTGATGCTTTTTCCCGAGCAGCTGGTGAGCATCTCACAATTTCTAAGCTCCTGCAGACGGATGAAGGCCTATCTGAGAAAGTCGGAATTTCTGAACGTGGATATCGCTTTCTATGGGGGGGCGTTCCATGAATTGAACGAGCTCCATGCGGAGATCGAACGCTCCATCCGCAATGGCATGGTTGACAGCAGCGCGTCCCCTGCCCTGCATCAAGTCCGCCGAAAGCTGGAGAATGCCGCCGCAGCCGTAAAAACCAAGCTTGCCGATATTCTCCGCCGCAATAAAGCGTGGTTCGCCGACGGATACGTAACCACCCGTTCAGGCCGATTCGTGCTACCGGTGAAAAAGGAATACAAAAACCAGGTGGATGGAACGGTTATTGAAGCATCGGGCACGGGCAGCACTTACTTTATTGAGCCTGCGTCCGTCAGGAAGCTGCAGGATGAAATAACCGCCCTGCAGCTGGAGGAGGAGGATGAGATCAGAAAAATCCTCTGTGCCCTCACTGCGCTGGTTGAAGAGCAAATCGTGGAAATCGAGCAGAACAGGGGACATATGGAAACCCTGGATTTCATTTTTGCCAAAGCCAAGCTTTCCGCGCAGATGCAGGCGATTCCCGTGCCGCTGACAACCGACCGGCGGATCATCATTCGGCAGGGCCGTCATCCGCTGCTTAAGCAGGAATCCTGCATTCCGCTGGATTTTCAGTTGGGCGGCGATTATCAAGGGATTGTCATAACCGGGCCCAACACCGGCGGGAAAACCGTTGCGCTGAAAACGGTAGGGTTATTGTCGCTTATGGCGCAAAGCGGTCTGCATGTTCCCGCGGCTGAAGGAACCTCCTTTTGCATGAACAATGCCGTTTTATGCGATATTGGGGATGGGCAGAGCATAGCGGAGAACCTGTCCACCTTTTCCTCCCACTTGACAGGCATCATCCAGATTCTGGAGCGTACTACGGATGAAACTCTGGTGCTCCTTGATGAATTGGGCTCCGGCACCGATCCTGCCGAGGGAATGGGGCTGGCTATCGCCATTCTGGATGAGCTCAGGCGCAAGAACTGCCTGTTTGTAGCTACGACCCACTATCCTCAGGTCAAGGAATTTGCCACGCAATCCAAAGGATTGATCAACGCCAGAATGGAATTCGACAGGGACACCTTGAAGCCGCTGTACAGCCTGAGCATCGGAGAAGCCGGCGAGAGCTGCGCCCTGCACATCGCCGAGCGTCTGGGGTTTCCGCCCCATATGCTTAAGCGTGCGTATGCGGAGGCTTACAAGCCAAATGGAACACCCCTGCCGGAAGAAGCCCATCGTTTTGACGCCAACGCCGCCGTGGACGCGAAGCCCGGGAGACCGGCGGTTCCCCGACTGAAGAAGGATGCCCCCCAAAAAAGTGTGCAGCATGGCGGACAGAAGTTTCAAATCGGGGACAGTGTAACGGTTTATCCGCAAAAGGAAATCGGGATCATTTTTAAGCGTTCGGATGAAAGAGGGATGCTCGGCGTGCAAATAAAGGGAAAGAAGCAGTTCATTAAACACAAGAGGCTGAAGCTGCTTGTTCCGGCAACGGAGCTGTATCCCGAGGACTACGATTTTTCCATTGTGTTCGACACGGTGGAGAACCGCAAAGCAAGACACCGGATGGAAAAAGGACATCAGCCGGGATTAACCGTAACATATAAGGAGGATCACGACTCATGATGATTCAGACTGCCCATCTCACAAATCGTGATACAATGAGTTGATAGGGTATCGAGCAACTGCTTCATCCTAATAATGGAGAATTCCGAAAATGGGGAGTAAATCGCTATGCAAAGACCACATGCTGCAGCAATTTGGACACGGCCATGCATTTGAGCTTCGATGAGGTCCATTATCAGGTGGCGGCGGAAGGGCTGACCATCCGGCTGCTGCCCAAGGAATATGCGCTGTTGGCCTTTCTCTACCGCCACAAGGGCCGCCCTTTCACACGGGAGCAGCTGCTGGATCGGGTATGGCCGATGGAGTACCCGGTGGAGCGGACGGTGGACGACCATGTGTACCGGCTGCGGAAGAAGCTGGCTCCCCTGCAAGGCCTGGAGATCCGGACGGTCCGGGGCCAGGGCTACAGCCTGACGGTGAAGGACAGAGGGGATGCTCGGGATGCGGCTCCCGCTGCCCGGGACCCTGTCCTCAATCAGGCCATGCGGGATGTGTTTGGCAAGTATCATCAATACGGACAAGGCCGTTCCATGCTGATCCTCGCCCGGCAGCAGGATGTGCTGGGTTATGAGCTGGACCCGTTTTATGCCGTTTATCTGCATTTTGTCCAGGGGGATGCAGCATGGCTGCTCAGGACGCAGGAGTATCCATGGAAGTCCCGCTTCTATTTTTTGCTCATGTTCTATATATACACCGGCGATCCCTCCCAGAGAGTGGCCTATTGCGAAAAGGTGCTGGAGCGGGAGCTTTTGCCCCGGGAGCAGCATATCGAGCTGGAAATCCTCAACATTGCGGATTTGTATATTCTGGACGGACAAACCGGCAAAGCCCTGGAGCGGCTGCGCCGGACAGAGCAATTTATCGCCGAACATCCGGATTATGACAGCTTTCTTCCCCACACGGCAATTGCCCTCATGTTGGCCCACGTGGCGGCAGGAAGCGGGGATGCTGTAATTGAGAAGCTGGCAGACCAGTTGGAAACCTCCATATTGGCCGATAGGCCATTTTTGCGGGAGGCGGGCAGCTTCCGGGTAGTGATGGGAATTTGGAGGCTGAAGCAGTGCAGGCGGGAGGAGGCGGAGCGCCTCTTGGATGAAGGGCTTTCCGTGATGGAGAAAAGCGGATTTGTCCCCATGCAGCTTCACGCCCTGCACCGGATTGTCCATTTCCTTGACAGGTGGCCGGCGGGTGAAAAGCTTCAAATGAAATACAAGGCTCTGTTGGCAGACCTCGTTGAGCAGCTGCTGGGAAAAGGATTGCTCCAGGCTCTGGATGCGGCGATGCAACAGGCTTTGGCTGCCGATTGATTCGCGCTTCTCTGACGATCCTCTGATATTCCGCCGCTATTATAAGATTACAGTGTGCCGTTACAGGCAATGTGATTTTATGGAGATGCGGAGGAAACAAGATGTCACTGGCTTTGCAGCAAGAAAAAACACCCGTGGGCCTGCTGCGCAACAAAGTGTATATCCGGGTGTACAGCGCATACGCGGCGGCGGTTTTTGGCGACTGGTTCGATATGCTGGCCATTCAGGTGCTGGTGGGGTACCGCTGGCAGGCAAGTCCCCTGATGCTGGCGCTGATTCCCGTAGCCAACGCCCTTCCCGGCATCCTGCTGGGCTCTGCCGCCGGGGTTGCCGCAGACAGGCTGAACAAGCTGAAGCTGATGCGGCTCTGCGATTTGGCAACGGCAGCGTTGACCCTGCTGGTGCTGCTGGCACCGAATATGGCGTGGCTCCTTCCGGTATTGACTCTTCGCGCCGCGGTTTCGGCGTTGAATGTGCCGGCGCAGCAAGCGCTAACCCGCCGTCTGGTGAGAGAGGACCAGCTGCTCCAGGCAACCTCCCTGAACGGAATTGTCAATCAGGGTTCGAAAATCGCCGGGCCGCTGCTTGGCGGCGTTGCCTTGTCCTTTCTGTCTCCCCACTGGTGCATTGTGCTATGCGCTTGCTTCAGAATCGGCTCCTACGGACTTCTGCTGACCGTCAAAAATGCGGACGCGGCCAAGGCGCACACGGGAGAAACGGACCATACTCCATCCGCGGAGCAGCAGACGCTCCGGGCCATGTGGAAGGAAGGCTGGAGCTTTATTTTCCGCAGCAGGCTGCTGCTGTTCACCATGCTGTTCGGACTGGCGGGAGCGATGGCCATCCAGTTGGTGGATTTTCAATTCACCAGCTTGTTCCGGGTTATCGCCCCGGACCGGGAAGCCATGCTGGGCTGGTTGGTGGCGGCTGCAGGGGCGGGCGCTGTCCTTATGATTGCGCTGATGAACCGTTGGAACCGTTCGGCCGGGTACGGGTGGAAGCTGGGCGGCGGTTACATGCTGATCGGCGCGGCTATCGGGGGTTTGGGGCTGCTTCCGCAGGGCAGCGCTATCCTGCCTGTGCTCGTCCTGGGGTTTGTGATGGGGATGGGAAACGGCGTATTTATGGTAACCTTCAATTATTGTCTGCAAAAAGAAACCCCTCCGCATATGACAGGACGCGTATTCGGCATCCAAAGCACCGTGTTGGGAGTGGTGATGATTGCAGCGCCTTTGCTGGGTGGGGTGCTGGTGCAGGCAGCAGGCCCCGGGCGCATTTTCCTAAGCCTGGGAATCGTAATTGCTGCCATTGGCCTATCGGGCATACTTTTCGGAAGAGTTTTCTGGCCGAAGTCCCATTCTTGAATGGGGCTTTTTTGCTTTTTGTCAATAGAAGAAAGTGGAATTGGTTGGTTTGTAGAAATTTGTTGGAAGAATAGACAAAATGGAATAATATAGATAGATTTGATAAATATTTTTCAGTATAATAAGAATGTTTAATGAATTGGAAAAAATTTATTCATGGAGGATGAGAAATGAGAGGAAGAATGAAAAAAACGTCGTTGACCCTGTTGGTGTTTGCATTGATGTCTATGTTTGCCTTGGTCCCTGCTTTTGCTGAAGAGGGCAGCAAGGCTGTAAGCGTTTCCGACGATCAGGAGATCAACATTTCCAATTTTGTAAAGCAGGAGAAGGTAAACGGGGATGCCGATCTGTATATTGTAAAAGCGGAGGCCCCTATTTTCTTCGATGGTTATAAAGATTATGGCCACCAAGGCGTGACCTCTTATCCGCAGGCCCAATACAAGGATGGGACTCTTGAATTAGGCGAAGGCGAAGCAGTGGAATTTGTGGAAAAGTATTATGTTGTAAAACAGAATGATGACTTTCCGGGATACATGACCGAGCTTCCCGAAGGGTTTGACGGCGAATATTTTATGGCTGCCGGCAACTTTGCCGTTCTGGACAAAGACGGCTTCTATGAAGTATCCTATGCTTCCGGTCCCGCTGCCGAGATAAAGAGCTTTTTTGTACAGGTAACCGGTGCAGCGGATGTCTCCAATATGGAGCCTGCCGAAGAGCCGGCGGAAGAGCCCGCGGAGCAGCCTGCCGAGCCTGTGAAGAAGCCGGAGCTGAAGCCGGCAACCGCTGTTCCCACCGCCTCCAAGGTTGTGGTCAACGGTAAAGAGGTCGCGTTCGAGGCTTACAATATTGACGGCAACAACTACTTTAAATTGCGCGATCTGGCCAAAGCGGTTAACGGCTCCGAGAAGCAATTCGAGGTAGGCTGGGATGAAGCCAACAATGCCATCAGCCTGACATCCGAAGCCGCTTATACATCCGTTGGCGGCGAGCTGGAAGCCTCCGGTGTGACCGGCGAGCAGCAGGCTGCTCCCAGCAGCTCCAAGCTTGTACTGGATGACGAAGCGCTGGAGCTTGGCGCTTACAACATCAACGGCAACAACTACTTCAAGCTGCGGGACATTGCCCAAGTGTTCAACATCGGCGTAACCTGGGACGGCACGCTGAACACCGTAGGCATCAATACAGCCATCGAATATGTAGCTGAAGAGTAGGAATTATTTTTACATAAGGAGCGGTGCCACTGCGGCGCCCTCCTTTTTTTGCATCGGTCAGGCAGGTACGCTGCTGTTGCGGAACTCAGCGACTCTTATGGCGGCGAAAGCGGGAGTGTGGAGGATTAGCGGAACTAAGAAACCGTTACATCCCTGATGCGGCGAAAATGAGGTAGAAATGAGGCTGCAGCGGGGAATAAGAGCTTCTCAGTTCCGTTTAGGCGGGTATAAGCGGCAAAAGCTGCTTTTAAGAGTCGCTCATTTCCGCTACGCTCTTTCAGGCGCAGAGAGGAGATGTGAGCGCATGCCATTTTTCGGTGCAGGGACCAAGTTGGGATGCAGATCAGGCCGGCAAACGGTGGCCCACAACGTAAAAAGGGCATAGCGGTGTTCCTCTGCCAGGTTTTTCTCGCGTGGGGAAGCAAAACGGTAAAAAATGATCATGGAAATGGAACCGTTCCTTGGCCTATGCTGGATGTGATGCCGGAAGGGCATCTGTGCTATGATGGTCCTGGCGCAAGCATACCACGAAAGGAACTGCTGCTTCATGACATTCCTGCGGCGCATCAACCGGCTTTACCGAAAAAAATGGATTGTATTCGCCCTTTTATTCTCCACCATCCCTATTTTGGTGTTTGGGCTATTCATGTATGTAACCGGCTCCCGGCTGATCAACAATGAGATTGAAAACGCTTCGCTTTCCTCCATCGGCCAATTGAAAGAACAAGTGGACATTATCATCAGCCAAGTGGAGCAGTTCTCGGGTCAATATGCGCTCCAATCCAATGCCATGGAATTTACCCGCGTCGGACAAACGCCTTCCCTTCGCTCGATGCTTCTGACCAATGAGCTTAACCAGGATCTGGTGCGTTTCGTTTCTTCCATGGAGTCTGTTCATTCCGCTTATCTGTATCACATTCCGCAGCAATTGGTCATCACCAATCTGCTGATTACCTCCCTTCAGCCGGAGGAGCGGATGGAATTTGCTTCGCCCTTCAAGGATGTGGGATGGATCGACGGCCTGAAAAAGGCGGCTGAAGCCCACTTGCAGGAATATTGGGTCATTCCTCGTTACGTGCAGGAAGGACAGGGGGAAACCAAGGTGCTCACCTATGTGCGCCTCTTGCCGCTGTTTTATGATGAGCCCAAATCCGCACTGGTGATTAATATCCGGACCAACTTTATCGGGGAAATCATCCGCTCCTTTCCCCTTAACACCAAAGGGGCGCTGATGGTTTTCTCCCGGGAGGGGGAGTTGATCACCGCCGTCGGGGACACCTCGGGCATGTCGGAGGAGGTTTTGGAGCAGCTGAAAATCCGCCACTTGGCAGGGGAACAGGAGGACGGCGGGAAGGAATCCTTTTCCCTCCGGCTGGCGGACGGCAGCACCTCCGTGGCCACACTGGACCGTTCCGCCAAAAAAGGCTGGACCTATTTGATGCTGGTTCCCTCCGGGGCGGTCTCCCGGAATGTGGAGCTGCTCAAGCATCTGGTGCTCCTCTTGACCCTGCTGCTGTCTGTGGCCGCCGGCATCCTGTCGTTCTTCAGCTTCCGGCCGTTCCGCAGGGGAATCCGGCGGATCGGCGATATTTTGCTTAACCGCGGCGGCAAGCTGGGCGGTGCGGGACAGCAGCCGGCCTGGGGGGAGGAGCCTGACCAATTCGGCCACATCGAACACCGCATCGCCCATCTGTTCGATGAGGTGGAGGAGGTCCGGGAGCAATGGCGGGAGCAGCTTCCGCTTCTGCGCAGCCATTTTCTCCTGTCGGTGCTGCTGGGCCAGCGCAGGTCCCTGGAGCGGCTGTCCGTCCCGGGAACGGACGAAATGCAGGTGTTTCCCCATAAACGCTTCTGCCTGTATTTAGTGGAAATGGACGACGGCGGGGAGGAGGCGCGCTTCCGCCGGAAGGACCGGGATCTGTTTTTGTACGCCGTATCCAATATTGCCAAGGAGCTTTTTATGGGCGGCTGCACGGTGGAAACCGTCCTCACCCGCAGGCAGGCGGTCATCATCATGAACTACCCGGAGGATTGGGAGCCGGAGGAGCTTGTCCGCAAGGCAGATACGCTGCGGGCCCTGATTCTGCGTTTCCTGAAGCAGACCGTTACCATTGTCGTGGGCGAAAGCAAGGATTCGCTGGAGGAGCTGTCCCCTTCCTTTATGGAAAGCCAGGAAGCCTTCCAGTGGCTCCGCCAGGGCAACCAGGTGCTGAGGGTCCGGCATGCGGCCAATCCCGACCAATTGGCGCCGTATCCGGAGGAATTGGAGCAGCAGCTGGCCGATCATCTGGCAGGCGGCGAATATGAGGAGGCCTGCCGGGCTGCCGACAGTTTTTTCCGGTATATGGACCAGCATGAGCTGCCTTCCGCCCTGAGGAAAAACTACTCCCTCCAGCTTCTGGTTTCCCTGATGCGGCTGCTGCAGAAATACGAGACTGCCGGCAATAAGGCCTTTTCCGGCCGAAACCCCTACGGAGAGCTGCTGGTTTTGGAAAGCGGCGTCCAGACGTTCCACTGGTTCCGGGATGAGTTTCTGAGGCAGGCAGCGGAATTTCTGGACAGCCTCAAAAAAAGGCATGTCAAGGAAGCCGTTGCGCAGACACTGGCCATTATTGAAAAGCATTACGCCCAGGATTTATCCCTTCAATTGGCCGCGGATATGCTCCGGATGAATGCCTATCAGTTGAGCAAGCTGTTTAAGGAGGAGATGGGGGAAAACTTCATTCAATTTGTCACCCGCTACCGGGTGGAAAAGGTCAAGGCCATGCTGCTTGAAACCGAATTGACGGTCTCCCAGATCGCTGAAGCGGTGGGATACAGCAATGCCCAGCAGTTGATCCGCGTCTTTAAGAAGCTGGAGCATACGACACCCGGGGAGTTCCGCGCCGCCCGCACCGGCGCTTCCCCCTGAACCCCGCCCAACACCATAAACCCGCCGCATCCCTGCGGACGGGTTTTTTTGCGGCTATCCGCGACTGTGCAGCCCTTCAGCTCCCGGCAAACACCGTGCAAAAAGTGAATATTGAGGTGGAATCGCAGACGGGGCTACGATAGTCTCACACAACAAATCAAGAGGTGAGACTTGAATGACTACGGAATCCGACGCGTCTGTCCAAGCGCATGCCGGCCTGGTGAAGCCATGGAAGAAGCGGCTGCGCAGATACGCGGATCATAAAACGCTGCTGCTTATGCTTCTGCCGGGTTTTTGCGTGTTCCTGCTGTTCCATTATGTGCCGCTGTACGGAATTACCATTGCCTTTAAGCAGTTCCAGATCAGGGAGGGCATTCTGAACAGTCCCTGGGTGGGACTGGAGCATTTCCAGCGGCTGTTCGCCGGGGACGGCTTCTCCAATGCCATCCGCAACACGGTGATTATCGCCCTTCTGAAGCTGGTATTTGTTTTCCCGGCTCCCATCATTCTGGCGATTATGCTGAACGAGGTGCGCAGCGGATGGTTCCGCCGTTTGGTCCAGACGGTGTCCTACCTGCCCCATTTCTTCTCCTGGGTTATTCTGGCAGGCATTATGTTTACCTTTCTGGGTACGGACGGCGCCTTCAACCACGTCATGTCCCTGTTTGGACTGCCCCAGCATAACTGGCTCCTGGAATCCGGGAAATTCTACGGGATCATCGTCATCACCGCCATCTGGCAAAGCGTGGGCTGGAGCTCCATCGTCTTCTTCGCGGCCCTGGCCTCCATTGATCCCACCTTGTACGAGGCGGCCATTGCCGACGGAGCCGGACGGTGGCGCAGAATCTGGCATATTACCCTGCCGGGTATTGCGCCGACGATCATCATCATGCTTCTGATGTATATCGGGCATTTCCTGTCCGTGGGCTTCGATCAGGTATATAACCTGACAACGGCCACAACCTCGGATGTGGCGGATATTCTGGATACCTATGTGCTAAGGCGCTTGCTCACCATGGATTACGAGCTGGGGGCCGCCGCAGGCATTTTCTCGTCCGTCATCGGCTTGGGCTTGGTGATGCTGGGCAACCGGCTGGTCAAGCTGTATGACCGGGAGCAAGGACTATGGTAAGGAGGAATCAGAAATGAAGCGTTGTGCTGGCGATATTGCCTTTGATTCGGTGAATTATATGCTATTGTTCTTTCTGGGGTTAGCCACCCTCTATCCTTTCTTGTACGTATTGGGCGTGTCCTTGTCCAGCGCCCAGGAAGTGAATGTCATCGGCCTGCGCCTGTTTCCGTCGGAACCTACGCTGGAGGTATACCGGAAGGTGCTGGAGAGCTCCAAGCTCTATTCCGCCTACATGTACACCATTATCCGGACGGTGCTGGGCGTCAGTCTGACGGTGTTTCTGGTAACGCTGACGGCTTACCCGCTGGCCAAGAAATCGCTTCCCCACCGGGGACTGCTGATGAAGCTTCTGGTGTTCAGCATGCTGTTTAACGGCGGTCTGATTCCCAGCTATCTGCTGATCAAAAACCTGGGGCTTATAGACAGCATCTGGGCGCTGGTGCTTCCCGGAGCGGTGGGAGCCTTTAATCTGATCATTGTCCGCAATTTCTTCGAGTCCATTCCCGCGGAGGTGCTGGAATCCGCCCGTATGGACGGAGCCGGGGAGATGATGATTTACGCCCGGATCATGCTTCCCCTCTCCATTCCCATACTGGCCGTCATTGCCCTCTGGTCGGCGGTGAGCCACTGGAACGCCTGGTTTGACGCCATGATCTATATCAATGATACCAAGAGACAGGTGCTGCAGCTGTTCATCAGACGGACGGTTCTGGAAAATTCCGGAACCATTGTGGATGACCAGGCTATGCTGGACCCGGCCATGATTACTCCCCAGAATCTGAAGGCGGCGCTGATCATGGTGGTCATGCTTCCCATATTGTGCGTATATCCGTTTATTCAGCGGTTTTTTACCAAAGGAATTATGCTGGGCTCCGTAAAAGGTTAAAATCACGGTATGCGGTCCTTGATGACTTCACATACATCATCCATTTTTTAAGGGAGGCTTATATATGGGATTTAAAGGGGATCAAACAAAATCAAGCTGGCTTGCGGGAACCGTGACGGTGCTGCTGGCCGCCAGCGTGGCCCTGGCAGGCTGCGCCAAGGATTCGGACTCAAAGGGGAACACAACCGCTTCGCCGGGCGCTTCGGCAGGGGCTGCGGCGACTCCGGTCCAGCCCATGGAAATCAACTGGATGCAGTATCCTGCCATTTTCGAGAAGGGCGCCTACGGCTTCAAGTACATGGAGGACACCTTCAACATCAAGCTGACCCACTATTCCCGTTCCTGGGAGGAAGCGGTGCAGAAGCAGCAGCTCCAACTGACTACCAACGACATTCCCGATGTAATGTTTGTGAATGATCCTGCCAATCTGTTCAAATATGTCACCCAAGGCCTGATCGCCGAAGTCAAGCTGCAGGATATTGAGAAATACATGCCCAGCTACAAGAAGAAGATGGATGAGTTTGCGCCACAGGGCTGGGCTTATACAAGCCTGCAGGGGAAAAATTACGGCATTCCCACCTTCTACTGGACGGGCCAGTTCAACGCCAAATCGTTCTGGCGGACGGATCTTCTGGAGAAGGCGGGCATCACCAAAATACCCGAGACCATTGACGAATATACCGCGGCCTTCGAGGCGCTGAAGAAAATCGGCGTATACGGCATAAGCACTAACGGCAAGTCTTATTACGGCATGTTTCATACCATCTTCGGCGCTTATGGCGTCATGCCCACACAATGGGTCCTGAAGGACGGCAAGGTGGTGAACGGGGCCGTTCAGCCGGAGGCGAAGGAGGCCTTGGGCAAGCTGGCGGAGTGGTACAAGGCGGGTTATATCGAGCCTGATTTCGCCACCGGCGCCGACTTGAACCCCAAGTTCATTTCCGGCAAATACGCGCTGTACGACACGGGAAACCCCGGCTCTATAGATGAATCCCAGGCCAACTCGCTGATCAGCTCCATCAAGAAGGTGAACCCGGAGGGCAAGATGGAGATGGCGCCCCTGCCCAAGGGACCGCAAGGAAAGTCCGGAGGCTGGGCCTGGGGAGGAGCGGGCAATATCTGGGCCTTCGGCAAGCAATTGGAGAAGGACCCGGCCAAGATGGCCAGAATTATGGAGATTATCGAAAAGATCACCACCGATGAGCAGGCCTTCATTGATCTGGGCCTTGGCGTGGAAGGCAAGCATTGGGCCTATAACGATCCTGCGCTGAAGGGGGCAGGGGGAATCAAGGTGTTGCCGCCTTACAACGACAAAGCCCAGAAGCAGGCGGAAGGGCTGTCCGATACCTTCGGCGTCACCCTGTGGGGTGCCCAGACTTCACCGGAGCTGTATGAAAAATATACTAAGAAAGAAACCCTGGAGCTCTTTAAAAAATATAATGCTCCCGTTGTGGACCTCTTCGGCAAATCGGATGTGCTGCCGTCGGCAGGCAAATATTTCGCTGATCTGCAGAAGCTGAAGATGGAAACCTACGCCCGCATTGTCATGGGAGAGCAGCCGCTGTCGTACTTCGATGAATTCGTCAAGAAATGGAATGAAATCGGCGGCAGTATTCTGGAAAAGGAAGCCAATGAGTTTTATCAGAGCATGAAGTAATACGCGGACTGGACAGCAAGATGGGACGGCGCAAAAAGCGGCAGGCATCAAGCGCCGTCCCTTATCCGGTTTGTGGAATCTCTTTGGTTGAAAAGGAGGCTTTGATGCAGGTGACCAGAAAAGCGGGAATGCTGCTGTTGGTTTTATCATTGCTGCTGGGAGGCTTTTCGCTTCCGGATGCGGTCAAGGCGGCGGAAACGGTTCACGCAGTCTATATTTCCAGTGATACGGAAACACAGGGCAACTGGGTGGGAGTTTACGGAGCCGAAGGCTACGTTCTGCCTTTCTATTCCACTACACGGACCACCAGCGGTCGGGATGATCCTTTGGCCGAGGACGTGGCCGATCTTCCCGATTATGTCAGCAGCTACAGCCGGTCGGGAGCGGTATCCTATTGGGTGGAAAGCCAGCAGCCGGATGTCCGTGCCCTGCAGACTCCCGACAGGATCGGGCGCAAGAAGATTACAGTCTACGCCGGCACGAATTTCACGTACAGCTTTCAGTTGAGCGACAGCGAGCCTCATTTGTTTACTGTCTATACCACGGATTTTGGCAGCAGCGAAACCGTTGCGGAACGCTTCGAAATTCTGGATTCCGGCAACCGGGTGCTTGAGGCTGTTGATGTGGATACCATCAACGGAGGCAAGTATGTAACCTTTCAGGTGAGGGGCAGCTTCAAGTTCAAGGCAACCAAGCTCAGCGGCTTGAGGACTTACGCCTTGGGATATTTCTTTGACGCGGCCGTACCCAACCGCATCTCAAATGTAAGCGCACATAATTTGCCGAGGCGGCAGGTTGGAATCAATTGGGAAGACCCGGCGGCGGGAGAAACCGTGGTGTTAAGAAAGGGGCAGGGGGAAGGAGAGTTTACGAGAATCGCCCAAACCGGGCAGGGCGTATGGTCTTATACGGATACGGACTTGGCCCCGGGGGCTGTCTATGAATATGCGCTGCAAACCGTGGGCTCCCACGGCAAGCTGCTGTCGGCGCCTACGGCTCCGGTTTCCATCCAGATTCCACAATATGAAGAAACCCGGCTTTCGTTCTCCAGCGTCTCATATACCGTGTATGAGCCGGGGCTGCCTGTGACGCTGGCGGTTTATCTGACTGACGGGGGAGGAGCTCCCCTTGCCGGACGAACGGTGCATTTTTTACTGCAGGGAGACTATGTGGGCACATATGTGGAGCCGGACATGGGCAGCTCCGCCACCGGAGCGGACGGCGCCGCCCAACTGGTCTACACATCTCCTTATGCCGGGAGCTATACCGTTGTTGCCGCAGTTCCTCCGGATGATGCACAATTCCGCAACGGAGCCGAAGCTGAGGCCGGTCTGACTGTCAGGGACAAAGCCTGGGAGAGTGCGCCGGTCATTCTGAGATCATCGGACGGAGTCAAGCCTGGGGATCTCTTCTCCATCAGCGGACATGGCATGCAGGCCGGAGAGGAAGGGCAATTGCAAATTGCTGCGGAGCCTTGGGGCACAGCGGGCCAACTGCCGTCGGAACAAGCCTTGCTGCTGGATATCGTTCAGCAGGATGATCTGCGGGAGCAATTTCTTCAGACCCTGCTGCCGGAAAGTGCGGCCCCCGGCGTCTACCGGCTATGGGTCAAAAACGGCTACGGCTGGAGCCCGCCGGTGGAGCTGAATGCACCCCGCCCCTTGTTCATTTCCGAATATGAGGTGTTCGAGGGGCTGTTCATCGATCTGTCCGGCCGCAATCTGATGGCGGCGGAATTCGGCGTGTCCGGCGTGACAAAGGTCAGGCTTGCCAACGGTGCCGGAGCGGCCTGGGACGTGCAGATTACGGAGCAATCGCCCTATTCCCTGCGGTTTGGGATATCCTCCGGCGTGCCTTTGGGAACCTATCATGTGGAGGTATCCAATGACGGCGGCCTTACCTGGCACGGGCTGCAGAGCGGGCAGGAACTGACGGTTCTCCCCAAGGGAGAAGATCCGTTGGGGCTGGGAGTGGCATGGGCCGCCAACTTTAACTGGTCGCAGCAGTTCAACGCGACTGATTACGGCGCTGTTGCCGATGACGGAGAGGACGATACGGATGCCATTGCCGCTGCAATCCAAGCGGCCAAGCAGGCCGGCGGGGGCGTGGTGCGTTTCCCGACGGGCTCCTTCCATGCCACGGTTATTCAGATGCCCAGCCGGATTGTGCTGATGGGGGCCGGCGCAGAGGAAACGCTGCTGTACCACATCGGTGGCAAGCAGAATTTCATCCAAGCGGCGGGTGACGGAAAAACGGAGGGAAGAACCGGCATAGCCAGACTGGGCATTCGGGCAGCGGATGAGAATATGTATCCCGACGCGTTCATCTGGCTGGGGCAGGATTGGGGCAGTGCGGTCAATGATTTGAGCCTGAGAACGGCCAGTGAGATTTTTGCCTTCGAGACCAGTCTGGAATATCCGGTGTTGGAGCCCGTGGATACGGCAGGCGGAAGCGGAAGAGGGCAGGGCATGCTTGTAGTGGGCAAGGAAAGATTTCTGTACAAGAATAATCGGGCTGTCGGCTGGGCGGCGCAGTACAACCGCATTTATATCAATCAGTACGCCCTTTCCTCCGGCAATTACGCGGAGTACAGCTTCAGCCAGATGCCGATTACAGGCGACTATACCTTCATCCGGGACAATGAGTTTGTGATTCGGGGCGAGGCTGATGTGGAGGTTCATGGCATCGGCGTCAAATCCAACAGCCATGTGGAAAACAATATTGTCCGCACAACCGGCAAGGATCAGAAGACAACCTACCATAATGACGGCGAATCCATCTTTCTGGAGATGCCGGGAGCATACTTCGCCACGGGGAATGTGCTGGGGGCCACCGCCAACAGCATTGCGCTGGCGCCTGTCCAACCGCTGCCGCTGCCCATCACTTTGCGGAATGGACGGCTGGCGGTGATCATTGTGGACGGCACCGGTTTGGGGCAGTACCGCAATGTGGAATTTGCCGGAGGCACGACCTATGCGCTGGAGCAGGCCTGGGATGTAATTCCGGACAGCACCAGCAAATTTTCCCTGATTGCGCCCAATGACAATGTCACCATATACCGCAACCAGACTATCGACGGACAACGGGGCATCTGGCTGTACGGCAATGTGCTCGATGCGGCGGTGGCCGACAACAAGCTGGTGAATACGGACGGTATTTATATCGCATCGACTGCGGTGATCTCTGCCAATCGGTACACGCCGACTCATTTCATCAATGTCAGGGGCAATCTGCTGCTGGGCACTCCCGGTGACGGCCATGCCTCCGGCATTATCGCTGTATCCCAACGCAACGGAGTGGCCGGGCGGTATTATGCGTCCGGAATCAACGGCGTTGAAATCCGCGACAATTATCTGTACGGCAGCCAAATTCCCACATCGACGCCAAGGCATCAGAAGTACTCCGGCATCGTGTCTTCGGCGGCTACCCTCTCCAGCGACAGCTCTCCCGTATTTACCCCCGAAGACCGGGATAACGTCAATGTCATTATGGAGAACAACCGGCTGGAGCATATGCTGGAAGGACTTTATCTGATGAGCGGATTGTACGGACATACGGCCAGAGGCAACCAATTCGCCGACGTTTTGCACCCTGTATATGAGAAATACGGGGAGGGAACCGCACGGCTGCTGATGCTGCCCGACCCTTTCAGGGATCAGCGGGCTCCTTTCTGGCCGGCTCTCAGCAAGCTGAACGCGGAGCCTGCGAACGAGGGCAAGGTCAGACTGGTCTGGGCGGAAGCGGCGGACAATGTGGACGTAGCCCAATATAAGATTTACCGGAACGGAGTTCACCTGGCCACTGTGGAGCAGGGGCAAACCGAGTATGAGACGGTGTCTCTTGAGGCGGACACCCTGCACCACTTCCGGGTAACGGCGCTGGATGCGGCGGGGAATGAAAGCTTTACTTACATTGGGGCGGCGGTGAAAACCCCTGCCGTCCCCTCCGCACCGGCAGGCGGGGCCGGTGGGTAACAAGGGAGGTGCAGGAATGGATCTGTTTTACCCGTATCGGACACAGCCTCCTCTGATTCACTCTGTTCTGGAGGAAAGATCGGAGGATGGCATTCGCGTGACGGAGCTGCTGTTTCACAGTATGGAAGGGGAGTTTGATGGAGAAGGAATTGCCCCCTCTCTTGTTTTTGCGGTGTTTGCCGAACCGGAGGATGCACCGGCAGGCACACTGCCCGGCATGCTGATCTGTCACGGGGGAAAAGGGAGGGCGGAGGCGGCCAAGGCCGTGGGATGGGCGCGGCAGGGGTACGCGGCCATTGCTCCGGAATTGCCGGGATGGGCGGACCCCGGACAGATGAGAAGCGCCTCCCGTTACCGGGGGCAGCCCTATAAGCGGAACCGGTTCACAACGGCGCCGGCGCTGACCTCCTGCGGCGTGTACGACTCCGTTGCCGCAGCATTGGGCGCTTTTCAGCTGCTGCGTTCCCGCTGCGCCACCGACCCGGCCCGCATGGGCATTACGGGAATCAGCTGGGGAGGATACCTGGCAACTCTGCTGTGCGGGTATCTGGGGGAGCAGGTTCAAGCGGGGCTGGCCTTATTCGGCTGCGGCCATTACGAGGCCGGGACTGTATTTGCCGCCGAGCTGCAGGAGCGTCCGGAGGAGGAAAGGCGACAGTGGCTGAAGCATTTTGACGCCGGGGGCCATATATCCGGCATGAGCGCAACCTTCCTGATGCTCCCGGCCACCAACGATTCCTTCTTTTATCCGCCGGCGGCAGAGACTACCTTCGCCGGAATCGGCTCCCGCCATAAACGGCTGTGCTACGGACCCGGGACCGATCACAACTTCGGTTTGCCGGGAGGCTCCATGGAGGAGGGGGGACCATTTTATCTGGCTTTGGAGCCCGCTTATTTCAGGATCGCTCTTGCCGGGAAAACGGAGCGTCTTCCCTCCGTTGAAGCCGTGCCGGGATCGGGCGGCGCCTGGATCATTCGCTGGAACGCAGGCTGCGCCGCTCTGAAGGAGGTGTGGGCGTACGGTTCCAGGGAGGACGGCCGGATTTGGCCCGAGCGGACCTGGATCAGACTGGAGCCGGGTGGACAAACGGAGGCGGAAGGGTTCGGCGAAGCCCGGTTTGCGCCGCTGTGCCGGGAAGAGGATGGGGTATGGTTTGGCGGAGCCACCTTTTTGCTGAATGAGGAAAGCGGCGGTTCGTCCTTTTTCCACGTTACCACCACGATGCAGGCTGCAAAAAACGTTGAAAGGGAATAGCTATCACGAGATTGCCCGAAAGGCTGCCGGAAAGAAAGTGAAGGCAGCCGGATAAGGAGATTTATGGGAACGATTGTATACGAGCTGAAGGAGCGGCTTCATCATCACAGGTATTCCTGGCCCTTGTCCATGGTGCGGTATCCTCTGCGGTTCGGCCCCGGTGAAGCGCATCTGGGCAGCTTCCGGCTCATTGGCCCCGGCGGGGTATCCTGCGCCATGCAAATTATGGTCAAAGCATCGGAAGGGGAGTATCTGCTGGAAGGGGAGCTGGTGTTTCTGACGGATTTGCCCCGGGGAGCGGTGTACCGGTATGAGCTTCACTATGAAGCTTCCGCACTGGATCTGAAGGTCGAGACTGCTTGCGCGGTTCAGCCTGTGTCGGTCAGGCAGGAGAATGGCGGAACGGCGCAGGCGGACAACGGCCATCTGCGGCTGTCCGTGGTGCAGCGGGAGTTGGCCGGTCCTACCCGGCAGGAATCCGGCGTTGCGGGAGGGGAGCGGCGCTCGGCGGTATTTGCCTTGGCTGCCCCGTCCGGAGAGGAGTTGGCCGTGGCCTCCCTGCACACCTCCTCGCCGGTTGAGCTTGTATCGAGCCGCTGCACCGCGGCGGGACCGATTCTCTATGAGCAGTCCGTGCAGTACCGTTTCGCCGATGGAGGCAGCTATCTGCTGCGCCTGCGCCTGATTGCCGGAACGGAATGGATGGAAGTGGAGGAAGAAGTGGATGGCGGCGGATTTGACACAGGCGCTCCGGCCCGCCTGGAACTGGTGTGGCACGGGCTGGAGCCGGACCGGCGCTACACCCAATACCGGGGCAGCGAGGCGATGGACGCTTATCTGGAGCCGGACGGAGCGCTGCCTTACATGCTTCTGCCCTTCGACAGCTGGCGCTCCTGGCACCGCTGCAAAACAGCCGAGTTTGCGGATGACCGCAAGGGGCTGGCCGCAGGGATATGGGTGTATGACGCGGTGAAATGGAACGACGGCGAATATGCCTTGTGGCGCTCTTCGGATACATTGGCAGTCCGCTTCCATTACCGGAGGCAGGAAGTCTGCAACGGCAAAAGGCTGGTATGGACCTACCCCCTGTCCAAGGGGACCAGATGTACGGCCGTCGGATTGTATGCCCCTGCCCGGTGCAGGCCGGAGGGCAAACCGAATGAAGGGGGAACCGCCGGCAGCGGGGAAGCGGATGGCGCTTATGTGGATTTCCTGTGGCTGTGGCATACGCTTATCCCCTTGGACAAGGTAAAGGACTGGGTGCTGGACTGGGAGGAGCCGCAGGCGCAGTATCCGCTGCTGTTTGACCCGGACCGGCTGCCCCCCTCCGTGGAGTGGTGGTATTATGAGCGTTACTGTCCGCCTGTGCCCGCGGATATGGAGGAGATTGTGGAGAAGCTGTCCTACAGCTTCAACCAGGTGATGCTGTCCTCCCCGGTAACCAGCCGGGAGTTCAGCTCATGGGTGCCCATCTTCGATATGGCGGCCCCCTCCATGACTGCGGAGCAGTTTGACCGGCTGAAGGCGGCCAGTGTTTTTATGGCCTATGTCCGGGAGGATGAGAATCTGATGCCCACCCGGAATATGCTGGCCGGGCATCCCAATTTTCTCGCCGACATGATGATGGTGCCGGGGTACATGGCGGCGTTGTTTCCCCATCATCCCCACGCGGAGCGCTGGATGCTCCATGTGGAGAGGGCCCTTGCCCTCAATCTGAAATATCATGTCCGGCCGCAGGTCACAAGCTGGGGGGCGGAGGGCGGCCGGTGGACGGAGAATCTGGGCTGCTATGTCTGGGCCGCCCTGGTGCCCATGGTGCGCACTGCCTGGGCGCTGCGCAAGGTTCATGGCCTCAACATTCTGGCGAACCCCGCCCTGCCACCCCTGGCCCGGTGGCTCCTGGACAGCATGACCGCGCCGGTGGCGGGCGTGCGCACCTATCCCCCGCAGGGGGCCCATTCCGCAGCGCATCTCGATCCCCTGCCGGCCCCGTATATTCTGCGGGTCCTGGGGGAGCTGCTGATGCAGTATGAGCCGCTGCTGGGGGAGCATCTGCTCTCTGTATGCCCTGCCGACGCACCCGGCTTCGAAAGCTCGGGAGGGGATGTATGGCGGCAGATGCTGGACAGCGGCTGGAAGGATAACCCGGGCACGCAGCCCGGCTGGCAGTCCCGCAAATATACCGGCTACGGCTATGTGCTGCGGTCGGCGGGAGGGACCCCCTCGGAGATGTCGGTGCATGTGCAGCAGATCGATGAGGGCCCCAACTACCGCTGGGGCCGGGCCGCAGAGGGCGGCTGCGGCACCGTCTACTACTATGCGGAGGGAAGGCGGTACAGCTATAACCGTCCGGAGGATATCGGGGACGACAATATGGGGGACGGGGAGGCAGGCTGCAGCTTTGCCGTGCTGAAGGGCCATGAATATTGCAGCATCGGGCGCAATGAGCTTACCGAGCCGCTTTGCGATGCGGACTTTGCCCAATATGCAGTGCTGCTGGCAGGGCCCCGGTCTGCGCCCCAATACCGCTCCCGCAGCGTGCTGATGTCGGGCAATGACTATGTCGCCATCTATGATCAGGTGGCGGATATGCGGGTGCGGGGCCGCTTCTCCTGGTTCACCCGCACCGGGGAGAAGCCGCCCGCCATCTATCAGCTGAAGCCGGGGGCGGCAGGCGTGCCGGTGAAGCCCGCAGGCCCGGTGGACCAGCCGCCTGTTAGCCCCGGCCAATACGCCGCAGGCAAGGCAACCGGCTATCCCGACGGCTCAAGGGGGCAATATTTTGACGGCTTCGGCGATTTTCTGACCCTGGTCACCCACCGGGAAAGGTGGCAGCCCCAGCTGCTGGAGGCCAGAGGCACGCCCTACGGGGCCAAGGTGGTGCTGTGCGGCAGAACCGACCATCTCTTCCGTCAAGGGACGGAGATCCGCCACGAGGAGGAGGGGCTCCTGTTCCACGGCACCGCCGGGATTATCCGGGTCCATGGACCGGCTTGGGCGGAGGCGGCGCTGTTTGCAGGCAGCCGCATCGGCGCGGAAGGAGTTGCCGCTGCGGTAGCGGGGGAAGACGGCTTGGGCTGGAAGGGCTGCTTCTCCTTTGTTCTGCGGGGGCAGGCCCTTCATGGCCGCTGCCAGGCGGCGGCTGCCACCCGGATCAGGCTGGATTTGGCCGGAGGGCTGACGGGCCGCTCCTATCGCCTTACGGTGAATGGCCGCGACCATTCCTGGACCGGCTGCGGCAAAGACGGCCGGGTGGAGTTTGTTTTGCCGCCGGGAGCCTGCGGCTGGGAGTGGACCTGCGGGAAGGCTGCCCCGGCAAGCACGGAAATCCTCCGCTACGAGGCAGCACCGGGGCAGGCCGAGGTTTTCTGGACTCCGGTGGACGGGGCGGATGCGTACCGCGTGGCCGCGAGCAGCGATGGGGGACAGAGCTGGCACATGCTGGAGGAGCCCGTCCGGGGCGCCTCCTGCCGGCTTGGCGGAATGGGCGGCGGCTGCGGTAAGCTTCATGTGAGGGTCAGAGCCGTCCGGGATGGGCTGGACGGCCCGTGGAGCGGGCCATATCCCGTGTATCTGACGGCGGACCCTCCCCCGCCGCCGGACGGCCTGCGCCTGAGCCGGACGGAGAGCGGCACCGCGGCTTCCTGGGGGATGGTGCCGGGGGCGGCGGGCTACCGGCTGTACCGGAGGGCGGGGGGCGAGAACCGCCGGTGGGAGCAGGTATACGAAGGCCCGGAGCGGTTCTGCGTTATCGAATGCGCGGCCGGAGCGTGCCTTGACGGCGGCGGGACAGGCGATGAATACCGGGTATCCGCATTGAACGGCAATGGGGAGGGCCTCCCCTCCCGGGCCCGCAATACCCGGGAGCAGGCGGACCGCGACCCCAAGCCGGAGGAGGGCTTCCGGCGGTATGTGCGCAGCCATGAATACGGCTACAGCGGCTACGATTACCGGGAGCAGGCGGCCCGGCCCGATCTTCCCCCTTATCCGCAATAAAATATGAACCGGCATGAGAAGAGGCTGGGCTCCGGCCCAGCCTTTTTCACTCTATTGGAGGACCCTCCGCATAAGGCAGCCGGATCAGCACCTCTGTACCCTGCTGCTCCCGGGAGGAGAGGGCAATGCCGTACTGCGCTCCGAAGAACAGCCGGATGCGCTGATTTACATTGGGAATACCAAGATGGGCTTTCTCCTGAATATCCGCTTCCTGCATAAGCGAATTCAGCTTATGCACCTTCTGCGGGCTCATGCCCACCCCGAAATCCTTCACCTTAATCTCCAGATTCTCCCCGTTCCGCCGTGCGGATATGTGGATGCGTCCCTTATCCTCCAGCGGCTTGATGCCATGGTAGATGGCATTCTCCAGCACGGGCTGCAGCATAATTCTGATCACCAGGCAGCTTCTCACCTCATCGGCAATGTCCCACTCCACCTCGAACTTGTTTTGATACCGGTGCTTCTGAAGCTCCAGATAAGTGCGGATATGCTTCAGCTCCTTCTCCAGCGGAACCAGAACGTCGGCATGCTCCAACGAATACCGCAGCATGGCCGCCAATTGGGTGATCATGGTGGAGGTTTCGTTTTTGCCCCCGGTCAGCCGCATGGCCGACCAGTTGATGGTATCCAGGGTATTATGCAAAAAGTGGGGGTTGATTTGGGATTGGAGTGCGATGGATTGGGCCTTTTTCAGCATGGCAATCCGCTCCGCCAGCTGCTCGCCGGCGGATTCGCTTTCCTTAAGCGCCTTCTGGATGGTATGGAGGATAAAGGCCTCCTCATCCTTTTGCAGGGCAGGGTTCTCCTCGGCAAGGGGAACAAAGCCTCCCACAACGCCCAGGATTTTGCGGACGGGCCGGTAAATCCGCCGGGAGATCAGGATGGCGATAACCACTGTTGCCAGAAGCCAGACTGCAAGAATGAGCAGCATCCACCCTTGAAGAGAGCGGACACTTTGATGGTACATGGATTTGGAGACTTGGAGAATGTACTGCCAATCCGTGTAACGCACCGGCTCCTTGTAATAAATGGCGCTGCCGGACTCCACATAGGAACGGCTTCCCTCCAGCCCGGCCAAAACGGATGGGGGAATAACCGGCGGACCGTCTTTCCAGATATCCGCCAGCACCTTGCTGCGGGCGTCCACCAACAGCAGTGCAGTGTCGTTGGCCTCCCGCTGCCCGGCAAACTGCCTGGAGAATTTCTCGAAGTTGATGTTAAACACAATCACGCCCTGATTGTCATTCAAGGTTCCCAAAGCCTTATAAATGGACAGCATGGGAATGGGCTGATTCTGGTTGTTCAAGCCCGTCCGGAAAGTGCACCAGAATCGGCTGGGGATGGTGTTGGACTGATATTCCTCCATCCAGCTATGATCGAAAAAAGCGTTATAGTCGCTTTCGCCATAATTGGAGATCAGCATGCCGCTTTTGTTGGAATAAATGTAGATGCTGTCCAGATAATCCTTTATGCTCATTTGAGAGGCAATCGATTTGAAAATCGCATTCCGGTCGTAGTAGACCTCCTCCCCTTTTTTGCGCAGCAGAAACAGCTCAATATCCGAATCATTGCTCAAATAATGGGATTGGACCATATAGTCGGCAATCATGGCTTCGGTCAGACCCTTGTAGCTCTGAACGGACTTGTAGCTGTAGGAAACGATTTCGCTTTTGATAAAGGCGGAAAAGGAGAGGGCGGCCACACCCGCCACCAGCACAATGGGAAGCACGATGAGGACAGAGAGCAGCGCCAGATTGCGGAAGAAAATAGTGCCGAAGCCCCGCTCCTTCAGCCGCCGCATAATCCCGGCCAAACCCGGGATCATGGCTTGCCGCCTTCCGGTCCCTGCCCGGCCAGGAGCCGTGAACGGTAGGCATGGGGCGTATACCCTGTATAGTTTTTGAAGGTTTTGGAGAAATAACGCTCGCTTTTGTAGCCCACCATGTGACTGACCTCATATACCTTATACCGGGGATTTCTCAGCAGCCCCATGGCCCATTCCATCTTGTAGCGGATCATAAAATCAATCAAATTCTCACCGGTTCTGGCCTTGAACATCCGGCTGAAATAATACGGGCTCAGATAGAAGCGGTCCGCCAGCTCCTCCAGGGAGAGGGTCTCGGTAATATGCTCTGCAATATACTGCCGGGCCTGCTCGATTACGTCCGGCTCCGCGGGAGCGTCTTCTTCAGCCCGGGCGGCCAGATTCGCCAGGAGAGCGGGAATCCCGTTGAAAAGGCGCGGCTCTTGAAGGGAGAAGCGCCGGTCAGGAAAAGTCCGGGTCAGGTAAGCGGCAAGCCGGCTGCCCCAGGCTTTCACATGCTGCAGCAGCTCCTCGGCCGGGATATTGTCCAAACCCAAACCCGCAATGAGAACCAGCCTGCCGTCCGGCGCACTGAAGCGGCAATCCATCACAGAGCATGCTGCCCCGCCGTCAAAGCTGTTGCAGGCCTGGAGAAAGCCGCTGTCCGCCGTGAAAGGATTTTCCGCATGCAAAGGCATGTCCTCCTCCATGAGAAGCTCCGCGCGGAAGCAGACGCATTGATCAAAGCGGAGCCCCGGATAAACCACATCGAATAAGCTCTTCAATTCCTCCTGTTTTTCCACGGACCCCGCAAGCAGCCGGGCAAAAAAATGATCCTTGACCGCACTGAGCCTGCTCTCCATCAGACTGGCGCCGGCTTGAGCCTGGAGGGACCGGCGCTCCTTATCCAGCAGCTCCCGCAGCTTCTTCAAAGCGGCCGTCAGCTCGTCCAGATCAATCGGCTTCAAAATATAGTCCTGAACCTTGAATTTAATGGCGGACATGGCCAAATTCAATTCCTGAAAGCCGCTGATCAGCAGCACCTTGGTTGGCAGCCCGCGTTCGGAGATGTACCGGGCTACCTCCATGCCGGAGACAAAGGTCATTTTGATATCGGTGAGCACCACGTCAACGGCGTTATCCTCCAGAAAGGCAATCACCTCGCGTCCGTCTGCGAACGTTCCGGCGATCTCGAAGCCCAGCCTCTGCCAGTTGACGATATCCTTAAGCCCGCTGCGGATGATCTCCTCATCATCGGCAATGATCAATTTGTACATTCCGCACACCTCTTAGAAGCAAGAATAGGATGAGAAAACGCTTTCCTAAGTCGCCATCATTATAGCATAACAACTGCGTTCCGTGCCGCCTCTCTCCGCAGAGCGCAAATTTCTGCCCCTAAATAGCAAAATGGTGGCGGGTCATAGGCCATGCAGCCGGCCTCATCTGCGGAAATGGGCAAGATAACGCCCCTAAAACGCAATTTGGTGTCCTTGATGAAAAAGACTGAAAACGATTACAATTAGGGACATAACGATCAAACAAACAGATACCTGAAGGAGAGAACATTGTGCAATGGAGAACACCAAAGCTAGAAAAATGCTGACGAGCCGGAAACTCGACAATCTCCAGTTTCTGATCCTGGCGCTGCCCGCCGTGGGGCTTTTATTCATCTTTTCCTATATCCCCATGGGGGGCATCATTATTGCCTTTGAGAAATTCAATGTGTTGAAGGGAATTTGGGGAAGCCCCTGGATCGGGCTGAAAAATTTCGAATTCTTCTTCAAGTCCTCGGATGCTTGGCGAACCATCCGCAACACCCTGGGCTTGAACTTTCTGTTCATGGCCGCAGGGCTTCTGGGCAGCATTTCCTTTGCCATGATGTGCTTTTATATCCGCAGCAGGAAGGCCGTCAAGGTATATCAGACAGTTACGCTGATTCCCAGCTTTTTGTCCATGGTTATCGTCGGGTACCTGTTCTATTCCTTGCTGAAGCCCTCGGGGGGGATTGTCAATCAGGTGATAGAAACCCTGGGCGGCAATCCGGTAAACTGGTATTCGGAACCCCGGTATTGGCCCATTATTCTCCTGATTGCTGTTCTGTGGCATGGAGTTGGGCAAGGCAGCCTGTTTTACTTCGCCAGTCTGATGGGAATCGACACGGATTATTTTGAGGCGGCTTCGCTGGACGGGGCTACCCGTTGGCAGCAGTTCCGCTATATTATTCTGCCTTTCCTGGTTCCCTTGATTGTGATTATCCAGACCTTGAACATCGGCAAAATCTTCCGTTCCGACTTTGGGCTATTCTTCCACGTAACGCAGGATTCCGGGGCGCTGTATGCCACGACGGATGTAATTGATACGTATATCTACCGCTCCCTGATCCAAATCGGCGATATCGGCATGTCCGCTGCGGTAGGCCTGTTCCAGTCTGCCGTGGGTTTTGTTCTGATCCTGCTGACTAACTATATCGTGCGCCGGATTGATCCGGACAGCGCACTGTTCTAGAGGTGCCACATGACCAATAAAAAGAAACCGCAAATGCTGCTCCATGCAGCGGGGCTGATCTACTGCCTGCTTTGCCTGATTCCCTTTGTCATCGTTTTATCCGCTTCCCTGACCAAGCCCATCGATTTGAGCACCTACGGGTACAGCCTGTTTCCCCGGGAAGTGGATTTTAACGCCTACAAGACGATTTTTCAGCATCCGGAGGTCATATTGCGCGCTTATGGCGTGACCATTCTGATCACCGTATCCACGGTCATTCTGGGCCTGCTGTTTATGGCCTGCGCCGCCTATACCCTGTCCCGGCACAATTGCCTCTTCCGCCGCCCCCTGTCCTTTTACTTCTTTTTTACCATGCTTTTTTCCGGGGGTCTGGTGCCAAGCTACATCTGGACGACCCAGGGGCTGCATTTGAAGAATACGATATTCGTGCTTATCATTCCCAGTCTGATTCACGTCTTTCATGTGATCATGATCCGCACCTTTATGCAGCGGCTGCCGGATTCTCTGTTTGAGTCGGCCAAGATCGACGGGGCCTCCGAGTTCCGCATCTGCTTCCAGATCGCGCTGCCCCTGTCTGTTCCGGTACTGTCCACGGTGGCATTCTTCAATGCCATGGACAAATGGAATGACTGGAGTACGCCCTTGTATTACATTGATGATAAAAACCTGTATCCGCTGCAGTATTTGCTGTACACCATCCAGAAGAATATTCAAGTGCTGCTCAGCCAGATGGAGCTCCTGTCCTCAGGCACAAGCAGTCTCAATCCGGCGGAAATGCCCGGAGAAAACCTGTTAATGGCTATGGCCGTGGTGGCAATCGGCCCCATGCTGGTGATTTTCCCCTATTTTCAAAAATACTTTGTGCAGGGGCTCACTGTAGGGGCTGTCAAGGGATAGATGTTGTGTTGCCGCACCAATAAATGAAAAGGGTGGTTGGGATGAGCATGAAACAAACCAAATCAAGCTGTCTTCTGTTGGCGGCGACAGCCGCAATGGCAGTGGGGATAACAGCCTGCCAGAGCAAGGAAACCAAAAGCCAGGAGCCTCTGGTGACGGTCAATTGGGTTACATTGGGGGATGACCAGGCCAATGCGGCGCCGGTGTATGCCCGGGTCAACGAACTGCTTAAAGAGAAATACAACCTGCAGCTGAAGTTTGAGACGTATCCGGCCGGGACCTATGACGAAAAAATGAATATGAAGATTAATTCGGGGGAGGACTTTGATCTCTGCTTTACGACGCAGAACTGGCTGAACAAGTATCCGGTCCAGGTGGCCAAAGGAGCCTTTCTGGCTTTGGATGCTTATCTGGAGAAGTATCCGGCTCTCACCAAGGCGCTGCCCGATTTTCTGTTTGAGCAGGCCCGGCTGAACGGCAGCATCTACGCCATTCCCAATTACCAGATCAGCTATTCCTCCTGGGGGTTCTTTTTCCGTCAGGATATCGTGGAGGAGATGAAGCAGAAGGGGATCAGCTGGGACTACACCAAGGTGAGGAAGCATTGGGATGCGGAGCCCTATTGGAAATATGTGAAGGAGAATCACCCGGAGCTGATTCCGGCGGACGGCAATTTTTATAATTTTGACTACGACTTGGGGACTGTGTTTATCAATGCGGAGCAAAATACCATGTTCAACAAGAATGATCCGCAGCATAAGCTGTTCCAAACTGCCCTGCTGGATAAAGCCAAGCAGATGGAATGGGGAGTGGGGGAGTACCATTCCGGGATCAACAAGCGGCAGATGTGGGAGAAGGGCTACTTCCGCAAGGATATCGCCACGGTGAAGGATGAATCGGCGGACAAGGCATCGGGGCGCTTCGCTTCGGCCATGGGTGTAGTCAAGCCCGGAGGTCTGGCGGAGGTGGAGAAGCAGTATGGCAATGTAAAGATGGTGCAGGTGCCTATCCAGAAGCCCTTCATCGAAGCCACAGGCGCCCGCTCGGCCATGACGGCGGTGAATGCCCGCTCCAAACACCCGGAGCAAGCTCTGAAAATGCTGGAGATCATGAATACGGACAAAGAGATTTTCAATCTCCTCAACTTCGGTATCGAAGGGCAAAATTATGAGCTGGTCAACGGCAAGGTGAAGAAAACCGAGAACTCGGGATATTTTTATAACAGTGCCTGGGCCTTGGCCAACCAGTTCAACGCGCTGCTTCAGACCGATCAGGTGGACGGCATCTGGGAGGAGACGGATAGGCTTAACCGGGAGGCGGAGATTACGCCGATTCTGGGCTATTCCTTCAATACGGAGCCGGTTACGACGGAAATTGCCGCCGTTTCCTCCATCCGCAAGGAGTTTTCCAAGTGGATGTACGAAGGCGACTTCGAGGCGAAGTATGACCAATACTATGCCAAAATGAAGAAGCCCGGTGAAACGGTGCTGGCGGAAGCGCAGAAGCAATTGGACCAGTGGTTTGCAGCCAACGGCAAGAAGTAACCGGGAGAGGAGATCTGAAGCATGTTAATCGGAAAAGGCTGCAAGCTGGTGATGGTCGGAGATTCCGTAACGGATGCGGACCGCAAAAGGCCTGTGGGCGAAGGGCGCGGGGATGATATGGGCCGAAGCTATGTTGCGCTGGTGAACGCCTTGCTGACGGCAGCTTGTCCGCAAGAGCGGATACGGGTTGTGAATATGGGGATCGCGGGAGACACCTCCCGCTCCCTGCTGGCAAGGTTTCAGACGGATGTGCTGGCCCTGGAGCCTGACTGGCTTACCATTATGATCGGGGTCAATGATGTTTGGCGGCAGTTCGACGCACCTCTGCAGCCGGAAATCCATGTCTACCCCGACGAATATGAAGCCAATCTGGTCCGCCTGATGGAATTATGCCGGGGCCGGGTAAAGCAGACCGTGCTGTTTACGCCGGTATTTATGGAAAAAAACCGCCAGGATGAGATGAGGGAGATGCTTGATTCCTACAGCTCCATTGTCAGAAAGACCGCCTCCCGTTACGGAGCGCTGCTGGTGGATGCGCAGGCGGCCTATGACGAGGCGCTTGGCCATATGCACCCCATGAACATCGCCTGGGACAGGGTGCATCCCAATATGACGGGACATATGCTGATCGCCCGGGCATTTCTCAAATCGGTGGGCTTTGTATGGTAAGGCGGGCGGATGAAAAAGTGAAGCCTGTGTTCCGGACGGACCATGTCCGTCTGCAAGCCAAGTATGATGAGGCGGTTGCCGGGCTGTACGGCAACTGCCGTCTGGTGCACGGCTACGGGAAGCCGGTTCTGATCGAGGGTGGGGCTTATCCGGGAATCTGGCTGGAATGCGGGCCGCTGGAGAGCACTGTCTTCGCCTTATACGAGCCGGAGCTGGCCATCCAGAGCCATGAGGTATTCTTCCGGCTGCAGCATGAGGACGGCTATATTCCGTGCACCGTATTGGCAGACCGCCATCTGACGGGTCAAATCCAGATGGTGGTTCCCATTGCCGCCACTGCCCTTGAGACGGCTGTGGGCACGGGAGACCGCGCCTTTCTGCAGCGGGCTTACCGGTCATGCGTCCGCTGGGATTCCTGGCTGTCCCGTTACCGGGATACGGGAGGCGCCGGACTGTGCGAGGCGTTCTGCGAATGGGATACGGGACATGACAACAGTCCCCGGTTCCGGGGGCTGCCCCGGGACTGTCCCTCCGGGGATGCCCGGCGCTGCCCCGAGGCGAAGGGGCTTCCCTACCTTGCCCCGGATCTGTCCGCCTCGGTTTACGGCGGCCGGAAGGCGCTGTCCCGGATGGCCGGGCTGCTGGGGCTGCCGGAGGAGGCGGCCCGTTGGGAGCAGCTGGCACAACAGACACGCGCGGCTATTCTGAAGCATTGCTATGATCCCGGGACCGCCTCCTTTTATGATGTGGACAGCAGCGGGCGTTTTGTGGAGATCTTGGGGGATGTGCTGACCCGTGTCCTGGGAGAGGGAGTGGCGGATCAGGACATGTTCGAGGAAATATTCCAGCGGCATCTGCTGAATCCGCAGGAGTTTTGGACCCCGTATCCGTTTCCTTCCATATCCGTAAGCGATCCGGCCTTTGACCGGGCGCTGCCCGATAATTCCTGGGGCGGGGCCGCCCAGGCCTTGACGGCCCTGCGGGCCCCCCGCTGGATGGAGGCATACGGCAAGTTTGCCCATCTGGCCCATTTGATGAAGCAATGGCTTACTGCCCTTACAGCGGCCCCCGGCTTCAGGCAGCAGCTTAATCCGTGGACGGGGGAATTTTCCACGACGGAGCATTATTCTCCTTCCATGTGTCTGATGCTGGATTTCGTCTCCCGGCTGTACGGCGTCCGGTTGGCGGAGGACCGGCTGGAATGGAACTGCCGTTGTCCCGAAGGCGCCGCTTGGTCCCGGTATGGGCTGCCGACGCCTGAAGGCTGGGCGGAATTGACGGTAGACAAAGCGGCAGCCAGCCTGCGCCTGAACGGCCGGCTGCTGCTGACGGTGCACGGCGAATGCCGCATCACCACCGATTTGGAAGGGAGGTGGCTGGATGCCATAGGCACCCATTTATCGGCCACCGCAGTGCAGGTCATCGCGCCGGAAGGTCTCCGCCGGGAATTGAAGCTGAGCCCCAATACGGTCTATCACCAATGGGCGTAAATCGATCATGAAAGGTGGGATAAAATGATATTTCCAAAAAAGCTGCCGGCTCTTGTGGCGCTTGTTCTGCTTTTTTCCGTTCTGATGCCGGTCCGCGTGCTCCATGCCGGTAGTGGAGAAGAGGAGGGCCAGGGAACGGGGATTCCGGCGGAAAGCTATTATTACTGGTCCTTTGAAGAGGGGGCAGCCGCCGGTTCTCCCGGAATTAATCCGTGGAAAGGGGAAGCGCTGGTTCCTTGGGAGGGCTACTACAGCACCTCTCTTGCTGTAACCGGTTATGGGGAGCCGCCTGCCGGAGCCCATGGGGAACGGGCTCTCCGAATGGGCAAAACCCGGGCCGAGTCCACCATGGGCATCAGCATCAGCGATCCTGCGGCAGTGGAGCTGGCCCGTATTCCGGGCCATGTGGTGACGGCCCGGGTGTATGTGCAGCCGGATTATGCAGCGGAGTCGGGCGTGCTGATGCAGGAGCTGAACCTGCGGGACTGGAGCGCTACCGGCTCTGCGGCGGGGGAGCGGTACGCGGTGAAGAGCCTGCTGGAAATCCGGCCGGGATGGAATACGCTTCGCTACCAGGTGCCGGAGGGCAAAGCCGACGCCTGGCCTCTGGGCCGGATTACTCTCAATGCCGCCGTTCTGTCCAATGCAGTATCGGCCGCGCAGATTTATCCCCATTTGGACAGCCAGGCCATTGCCGACTTGCTTCTCCTGCTGCGAAATGACCTGAGCTTTACCTTTTATGTGGATTCGATCTATATTGGCCCGGCCGCATATGAGCCGCAGCAGGCCGATGAGGCCCCTGTCCACTTCCGGAGCGACGGGCTGAATTATACCTCTCCGGCCCCCGGGGAGGAGCAGGAGGATTTGCCCGGTCCGGCCGCAAATCCCCATCTGGTGTATGTGTCCGGGTCCGCTGCAAGCAATGCGGCGGCGGACGGAAGTGAGGCCAATCCCTACCGTACGGTTGGAGCGGCAATAAGGGCGGCCTCGTCGGGGGCGAAAATTATGGTGGGGCCGGGAACCTACCGGGAAACCATCCGCCCCAAGGACAGACAGACCATTGAAGGAGCCTCCGGGGTGAAGCCGGTCATAAGCGGCCTGGATGTGGTGGAGGACTGGACGCAGGAGCAGGATAGCGGGCTGTATGCGGCTGCTATGGATTGGAGTATGGATACGACGTACCAGACAACCGGCACAAAAGCAACCGGCGGCGGCAATCAGGTGTTCATCGACGGGCAAATGGCCTATGAAGCCCGGTGGCCCAACGCCGGCGCAGCCGCTCCGCCGGAGGAAGGGGGCTTGTTCCAGTTCCGCCGGGCCGTATTTGATACCGTGAGTATGAATTACGAGGCCAAAACCGCCACCGTCAAGGACAGCGAATTGGCCGGGCTGAACGGGACCAGCCTGGCGGGGGCCGCCATGTGGTACATTTCCGGCCAGAAGTGGAGCTCCCGGCCTGCAACCGTGTTGGACCAGACCGGCCAGACCATGACCATCAGCCTGAACGGAGGGGCGGCCAATGCCTCCGAGCAGTATTACCATCCCCGGCCGGGCAACGAATATATTCTGTACGGCCTGAAGGCTTTTCTGGATACGGAGGAGGAGTGGTATTGGGATAAGGTAGAGCGCAAGCTGTATCTGAAGACCGCTCCGGAAGGCAGGCTTATCGAGTCGAAACGGCGGGACACAGCCGTGGATCTGTCCGGCACCACCGGGGTGACGTCAGCGATGCCGCTACGCAGGACGCCGTAATAGACGGAATCCGGGCGGAATATGTGAACCAGGCGGCCAATTTCGATAACGGCTACGTGTACGATAACGCCAATAACGGGATTTTGCTTGCAGGCAGAAACAATATTCTGCAGAATTCCGAGCTGGCGTACGCTTCGGGCGGACTGGTAACGCTGCAAGGAGAGAACAACCGGTTAATCAACAACTACATTCATGACGCGGATTATACGGGAGGATGGGTGTCGGCCGTCAATCTGGCCGGAACCGGCCATGTTGCCGCCTATAACACCATCACCCGGGCGGGCCGGGATTTGGTCAATCTGCGCCAGACCAAGGCAGGGCTGATCGAGCACAATGATATCTCTTATGCCGGGGAGCTTTGCGAGGACCTGGGCATGCTGTATACCTATTCGGCAGACGGGGCGGGAACGGAAATCCGCTATAACCGGATTCATGACTCGGATATTGCCAACGGCATTTATCTGGACAATAACAGCTCCAATTTTGTGGTGCACCACAATGTGGCCTATAATCTGAAGGCCCGCTCCGGCTTGAAGAACAATGCCTACAGCTCGTTCAACCTGTTCTTCAACAATACCAATTATAATGAAGCGTCCATGAATATGATCGCCCTGGCCGATTATCCCTTGACTGCCTATGGAACCCGGTATTACAACAATATCCTGGGCAACAGCTACAGCACCGCCTCCGATATTGCCTGGAGCTCCAATATCGTAATGGGCAGCAATCAGGCAGACTCCATTTTCCGCAATCCCGGGGAAGGGGATTTCCGGCTGAAGGAGGGGACGGCCACCTAGTACGGCGCCGCTTCGGGCAAGCTGCTGGAGGGCATTAACGAAGCCGGTTATATCGGAGCGTATGCATACGATCCTGCAACAGGGGCGATTGTCAATGATTTTGCAACGGGGCATAACTTCGCTGCTCCTCCCGCGGAAGCCGCTTATGCGCTGACGCAGACGCCTTACAAGAATGCAGTAGCCGACGGCGGCTTTGACCGCTCCACTGCTTCCGACAACTATACCTTGGGTGAGCCGTGGACCGTGTATGGCAGCGGGCCGGTCCGCGTGAAGCGGGATTCCGCCTACTATGTCCGCAATGACGGCTTCGGCGTCCATCTGGCGGGTGCCGGAACCGGAATCAAGCAGACGCTGGGCGATCTCAAGCCGGACACGGACTACATCCTGACCGCCAGGGTGCAGAGCGCTCCCGAAGCCGGCACCGCGGCCTCCCTGAACGGAGGGCGGGCCAGAATCGGCGTCACCGTCAGCGGAGTGACCTACAGCGCCGAGGCCGAAAGCGCCAAGCTGGTTGTCCGCGCCAACACGGCTGCCCAGATGCCCGAGTGGGTATTGGTCAGCATCCCTTTTCATACGGGAGGGGAGACGGCGGCGGAGGTTTTTGCGGAGACGGTGCGGCAGGCCGCCAATGTGGATCATATCGCTGTAACCCTTCCTCTGGCGGAAGGGGATGCCAGGGCTTTGCTGGGCGGGGCCATCATGGAAGCGGAGGGGGCGCTTCAGTCGTCTCCCGGTATGCCGCAGGCCATAGCGGACGGTTTCCGCCAGACGATTGATGCCTCATGGACCGTCTGGGATGATTCCGCGGCAACCCCCGCCGGGCTGGAGGCCCAACGGGAGCTGCTGGAGGATGCCCTTGAGGTATTCACCCTGAGAAAAGCGCTGCTGGCTGCTCTGGAGTCGGCAAAGCAGTTAAGCGGAGAAATGATATTCGACGGGGAGGACTATCATTATCCGCCGTCGGCCAAACCCCCGCTGGATGCGGTAATTGCCGCCAACCAGCTGGTATTGGAGGACAGCCTGGCGGCGCCAGGGGAGCTTTCCGCAGCGGCTGAAGCGGTGGAGGCGGCAAAGCTTGCCCTTTACAACACAATCGTATTGCCCCCCATCTCGATCTACGCTGCGGCCGATATGCAGCAGATGCTGTTCTCGGGTGAAGGCTGGTCGCGCAAGGGCTTGGCCGGAGACTACCTGATGGACGGGGAGGGCTTTATGCACTTCCGCTCCAGCACCGGGGAGGGCAATAACCAATGGTCCAAGGGAGCCACCTTCTACAGCCTCTCCCGGATTGGCAATGAGAGATTTGCATTGGAGATGGATTATCAGCCTGCGCAGGGAGACTGGCCGGCATTTGTGCTGCGGGCCCAGGTTGCCCAGGAATCCGTCTTCGGCGATAACCAAAGCGAATATCTGGTTGTGTTCCGGGCGCAAGGCGTTGAGCTGCAAAAGTGGATCAACGGCGCGGAGGATGTTTCCTTCCGGCTGGTGTTCCCTGGGGGAGCCATTGCGCCGGGGCTGAACAGCGTGCAATTGGGTGCGGCCGATGTGGAGCAGAACGGAGAATTTGCGGGTGTCCGGCTGTTCTTTTATGTCAACGGCACACGGGTTTTTGATCTTGTGGACCGGACTGCAAGCGCTGTGCAGGGAGACGGCTATTTCGGCCTGGCTCTTTATCCCCCCGCCCAAACGCTGAAGCTCCGGGCGGTGGCGCCCGAATAACAGCTTTGCTTGAAGCCGTTCCCTCATTTGGGAGCGGCTTTTTGCGTGTATGGGGGACGTTTTCGGAAAAATCATACAGCCCCACGGTACAAAAATGCCGGAAGCAAACTGGCGCAAGAGGCTATAAACCCGCCAATATAGAGGGGGGGGATAGGCATTCAATGAAAGGAAAGGGAGGATGATTTCATAATGGGAAAACCAGTTCGCAAAAGGTTGGCGGCAGCACTCAGCTTTTTGATTCTGGCAAGCGCTTACAATTTTTCCGTTCCACAGGCTTCCGCCGTGGCGGCAGTCCCGGTCATCGTACAGGCCGCACCGGAGAATGTGCAGCCTGACAGTACAGTCCAATTGATCGGGGAAGGTTTGGAGGGCAGTATAGTGGGAATCCGGCGGCTGGAGGACGGAAATGCCGGCGTCAATACTGCCGCCCAGTTGGCATCTCCCAAGACTGAGCAGAACCTTGCAGCAGGACCGGATATTTATTTGACGCCGCTGTTTACGGATTCTGTCAGCGCTTCGGCTGTGATTCCGGCAGGGCTGGAGTATGGGCAATATGCCCTGTATGCGCAAAACCCGGACGGTGCCGTCAGCGCGCCGGTATTTGTAAACAAGACCGATGTTTTCTACGTGTATCCCAATGTATTGAACCTGGCCAAGTCCCGGGAGGTAACGGTGATCGGACTCAATCTGACCCGGAACAACGGAAGCCTTGCCGCAGACAGCCGGGTTTGGCTGCGGAATAAGGCCACCTCCGCCATTGCCGAAGCGGCAGTAGCCTCCGCTACCCCCTATGAGGTGGTGTTCCATGTGCCGGAAACGGCGACGGCAGGCCAATATGACGAGGTTTGGGTGCATAACGGCCATGGCGGCGAATACGGCTGGAGCAAGGCGGACATCAGCCTGGTGAATGTGCCCGGACCTGCCGGCATCTTCGATGTCACGGCTTACGGCGCGGTCGCGGATGACGGAGCGGATGATACGCAAGCCATCCAAGGGGCCATCGATGCGGCAGCGGCTGCAGGCGGCGGGACGGTCCGTTTGCCTGCCGGCACTTTCCATCTGGACAAGGAGCAGGCGCCCCCCGCTCCGGGTCTGGTAAAGCTGATTCCGGAGGCCACCTTTGGCGGAACCCCCTCTTACGGCACGGACCGGGAATATTTCCGGGCCTTCGATTCCAACAGCGCCACCTTCTACGACTATAACGGCACAGGCTCCGGCCATGTGGGCATCGATTTGGGGGAAGGCGGAGCCCAGACGGTAACGGCCATCCGCTATTTCCCGCGGCCTTCCACCAATGCGACGATTGACGTGGACATGATCGGAGGCAAATTCCAGGGCTCCAACGACGGTGTTGCGTATACCGATCTCTACACCATTCCGGCAAAGCCTTCTTTTAGCGGAAATGTGGTGACGGTCAGCAATCCGGCTGCCTTCCGCTACTTGCGGTATATGCCCGCCGAAGGCAAAAAAGGGTATATTGCCGAGCTTGAATTTTTCACCGGGACGGCCTCCGGTTCTCTGGTTGTTGGCCCCAAGCCTGAAGCGGGCTTGCAGAAGCTGACCCTTAAGGCCGGTGTTGCCCTGAAGGGGGCAGGGACGGAGAATACCGTCCTGAAGTATCTGGACACAGGCCCTGTAGGCGGCAAGGACAGCGGGGAAGGCCCGGAGATGATTACCATTGCAGGCTCCGATTCGGGCATCGAGGACATGCGGATCGAAGGCAGCGCCAGCGTGGACAGAGGCATCGTGCTGAAGGAAGCGCTCCATGATGTGACCATCCGCAATATTGAGCTGCGGACCTGGTATCCCGGTTTGGCGAAAAAGGCCATGTTCGGCGGTATCTGGGGGGACGGCGGCAATGCCGGCTTCAGCCGGATCGCCATTCTGGACAGCGTGATTGAATCAGGCGGAGCCATCACCCTGAACAAGATGTCCAACAGCCGGATTTCCGGCAACACCTTCCTGGGCAAAAGCTGGACCCCGGCCAGCTTCGGCAATTCCTACCAGAACCTGTTTACGGACAACCGGATTGACGGCCGGGACGACAACGGCAAACGCGGCGGCACCCGTGGCTTCAACTTTAATCTGCACCCCCGGTGGGGCAGCTTTAAGCCTACGGCAATGAATTATATCGCCCGCAACGATACCCAGTATATCGGCAATGAAACCTCTCCCACCAACGACGGCGAAATTCTGCTGTTCGACGCGCTGGTGGATGTGGATGCGGATTTTACCGGAGACGGCAACAAAATCCTTCATTACGGCAACGTCTACGCGGCTGATGCTTCCTCCGCCAGCGTCAAGGGCATGAAGTGGGACGCCAATGTGCTGAAGGACGAGTATGCGCTGATTGTGGAGGGCAAGGGGCTGGGCCAATACCGCCGGATCACCGGCAATACCGCGGATACGATTACGGTGGACCGGAGCTGGACCATTGTGCCGGATGCCACGTCCCGCGTGGCGATCAGCCGGTTTTTCTACAAGAATATTGTGACGGACAATACCGCTTCCAACAATAAGGGCAATGACATGCGGATGTATGGGCAGGCCCTGGGCAACATCTTCGACAACAACCGCTCCGAGCTGGGCAGCGGCGGTTCTCCCACGGCAGGCAACGGGGGAACGGTGATCAACAGCTTTGACCGGAACCTGACTACCTTTCACCCGTCCTATTACAATGTGATCAAAAATTCCACCGGCTCCCGGGCATACATTGCCTTTGGCGGCGGACTGCGGATTGACTCGCCCCGCTCCGTGGCGGCAATGGGCAATGTGATTGCGGACAACAGTGTCCGGTCCCTGTATATAGAGTCGGGGGGCTATAGCTTTTTCCCGGCGCCCAAGGGGAATATCCGGTATAACGTGATGGAGCATAATACGGCCCAGACCCAGCTGAAGCTGGACAGTCCCGTGGCGGCCAACACTATCGTGCGGGATAACAGCCTGCCCGGAGATACGCCGGAAAATCGCTACTACGACTTCGGCACAGGCACGGTTATCATCGAAAACGGCGCCCGCATGACTGTCCAACGGCCAACGCCGCCTGCGCCGCCGGAGATTCCCGGAGACGGGCCTATGCCCAATCCGCCGGGCAACAAGATGGTGCTGCAAGAGGGGATGAACGGATATGACGGAGCGGCGGATGCCAGCCTCATGTCCCACTGGCAGGGAGTCGGCAACAATAACGGCGCTTACGGGGAGTTTGAGATGGCCCGGTACAACGGCACCGGCACGGACGACAAGTATGCCCTGGTCCGCTTTGACCTGTCGCAGATTCCGGCGGACCGGACCATCACCGGAGCTTTTATTGAGCTGTACCATACCCAAACCCGGTCCTCCTCGGAAAATTTCAAAACGGTGGATGTGCACCGGATCACCAGTCCCTGGGAGGAGGGGAACGGGTACGGCGGCGGCACCAGCATTGACGGAAACGCCGTGGGCACTGTAGTGGACGGGGAAGTGATCACCGGTGTCAGCCTGAATACGAAGCCCGATTGGGAGACCGGTCCGGAAACGGCCCTGGACCATGTGGTCACCTCCTATGTGCCGGGCAGATGGTATCACTTCGATGTGACGGCAGCGGCCCAGGAATGGATCGCGCACCCTGAGCTGAACTTCGGGGTGGTGCTGATGGAGGATGTCCCTTCCACGGCCAACGGGACCAGAACCTTCGCTTCGTCCCAGTATTCCAGCGTTGCCCTCCGTCCCAAGATTACCGTCTTCTACTCCGGCGATCCCATCGCCTTGCCGCCGGATTCGGTTCCTCCGGGAGATGTATCGGAGCCCACTGTTTCCAACGGGGATGGGAGAGCCCTGCTTACCTGGAAGGACGCCGCGGATTCCGACATTGTGAAGGTGCGGATTTACAACGGAACGGAAATAGCTGCGGAAGCGGAGCGCGGGGCGCAGAAGGCGGAGGTGGCCGGGCTGGTGAACGGGCAGCCGGTTGAGCTTCGGCTGGTCAACATGGACGGCTCCGGCAACGAATCTCCCGGTGTGACGGTGCAGGTCTGGCCGCGGACGGACCGGTCCGTCTTCTGGAAGGGCATCAATCTCAACGGGGAGGCAGTGGAGATTGAAGGCCAAAGCTGGCAGTCCTACAATGCGGCCAAGGCGGAAGGCTTCACGGCGGCGACGGGAGCCGGAGCAGCGCCGACAGCGGGGAAAACCGCCAATTTCCCGCTGCCTTTCCTGGATGACTACGACTTGACGCATATGATGAACACGAACCTGAGCGCCTCGAAGCAAACCCTGAAGCTGGAGCAGACGGTAACCGATGGCACTTACCGGGTATACCTCTGGTTTATGGAGCCCTCCGCCGACCGCAACCGCTCCTTCCATATCAATGTGGAGGGCAGCCGGGCAGCCACCATGGTTGGCAGCGAGCTGCGGAACCATACGGTAAGGTATGGCCCGTATGACACTTTTGTCAAAGACGGCAAGCTGACAGTGGAGCTGCTGAATGTGAAGGGGGACCCGATGCTCCAGGGCATCGAGATCTACAAGGATTATTACTCCGCGGTCACACTGAAGGATTTGCGGGTGGGGGAGACGACGGTCACCGGCTTCGTATACGAGCCGGGCGACTATACGGTATTCCTGCCTTATGGTACTGTGGCGGCGCCGGAAGTGACGGCGGAAGCCTTCGATCCTTCCGCGGCGGTCACTGTGACTCAGGCGGTATATGCTCCGGGCACGGCGGTGGTTACCGTTGTGTCTGCTGACCAGGCGCAATCCGTTCAGTATCAGATTTTCTTCCGATGGGAAGAGCCCGGCGGCAATGCGGATTTGCAGCGGCTGATGGCGGGCGGGTCCACAGTGCCGGATTTTTCGCCGGAGGTAACGGTCTATAATGTTGCGCTTCCCTACGGCACTCCCGCCGCTCCCCAGGTCACGGCTGTGCCGTTGGACCAGCGGTCACAGGTGGATATCGTGCAAGCCGATGGGCCAGGCGGTACAGCCATCGTGACTGTCACAGCCCACGGCGGTGCAGTGAAGGTTTATGAGATCCGCTTCTATCTGGAGGCTCCTCCCACTCCGTCACCCAATCCCGGTGACACCGGCAATACCGATAATACCGGCTATAACGGCAGTACCGGCAGCATCAGCCATGAGCTGGGAACCGTTGCAGCATCCGGTGATACTACTGTACTGACAGTATCATCTGCGAAGCTCAACAGTCTTGTCGGCACTGGGGAACAAGACATTGTCATCGATGTAAGCACTATGGGGCAAACCTCTGCCAAGGCAGTGGACATTCCGGCGAAAGCCTTGTCCGAGCTGCAAAAGGCGGGCAAAGCATTGGTAATTCAATCCGGCGACGCGCGTCTTTTGCTGCCCCCCGGCTCGTTCCAGCTGGACGGAATTACGGACAATATCCGCGTGGTCATTGCCAACAACGGTGAGGCTAAGGGAACGCAGGCCGGACTGGCAGCGCTCAGCCCTATGTTCAGCTTCTCCGTTAAAGCAGGAGACCGGGATGTGAAGCTGGATCAGCCGTTAGAGGCAACGGTCAAGCTTCGGGAAACAAGCGATTGGCGCAAGGCAGGCATATACGCGTACAACATAACCAACGGAAAGTGGGAGTACGCAGGCGGCAAGGTCAACAAGGAGAAAACGATGATTGCCTTCAAGATCACAGAATCGGCCCAGGCGTCCTATGCGGCTTTTGTCTACAACCGGAGCTTTGCCGATGTTCCCGCGGCCCATTGGGCAAAGGACATCATCCAGGTAATGGCGGCGAGACATATGCTGGACGGTGTAACGGAGACGGATTTCTCCCCGGAGGCAAATGTGACACGGGCGGAATTTGCAGCTATGGCAGTACGGCTGCTGGGCTCGCCGACAATGGTTTATACCGGAGGTTATGCGGATGTGGACCCAGGCGCCTGGTACGCAAACATCATCGCCGCATCCGTTCGGGAGGGCATTCTGGAGGGATCGGCGGAAGGCATTCGTCCGTTGGATCAAATTACCCGCCAGGAGATGGCAGTTATTGTAATGAGAGTATACAAGAAGATAGCGAATTCCCCCAACGGCAGTCAGGCTGGCGGCATCCCATTTGCGGATAATGGGGAGATTGCCTCTTGGGCCAGAGATGCGGTGGCCGAAGCGCAGCGGACCGGATTGATCAACGGCCAGCCGGGCAACCGGTTTGCGCCGCTGGATACTGCCACCAGAGCGGAAGCAGCCGCGGTCATTTACCGGCTGCTGGATAAGAGCGAAGGACAATAAGAAAATTCAATTCAAACATTGAAGGAAAGAAGCAACATGGCCTGTGCCGGGTTGCTTCTTTCCTTATTCCCGGCCGACTATCCGTCTTTTTGGGTACAAATGCTCAAAAATCACACAGCCCTCCCGCACAATTGTCGAACATCAAGACTGTTCCGCACCCTGCAGCCGGTGGACAATAAAGAAAAGGCAGCACGGCCGGCCCAGCGCCGGCGACTACTTAAGCATATCGGGGGAGCAGACATGGGAAATATCCGCATCGAAGGACGGACCATCCAGATTGACGGCAGAGAGATTGTTTTGCGTTCCGGGGAAATCCACTATTTCCGCATATACCGGAACCGCTGGAAGCATATGCTGGCCAAAGCCCGGGCCAATCATCTGAATACGATAGCTACCTATATTCCCTGGGATTTTCACGAGCCGAAGGAGGGTGTCTATGATTTTACCGGACAGACGCTTCCGGAGCGGGATCTGGTCTCATTCTTGAATTTGGCCTCCGCCATGGGGCTGTATGTCATTGCCAAGCCGGGTCCCTTCGTCAATGCGGAATATGTGGATGGGGGGCATCCGCGGTGGATGTACAAGCAATATCCGGAAGCCGTGAGCGCCAAGGCGGACGGCAGCCCCGCTTTCTGGGTGGGTCAGGGCAACCATGTGCCCCAGCAGCTGGGAGACCGGTTCCTGGAGCTGGCGGAGCGCTGGTATGCGCAGGTTATTCCCCTCTTGGCGCAGTTCTCCATCGATAAGGGCGGTCCGGTGATCCTGCATCAGCCGGATAATGAAATGAACCTGCTTTTTACCGGCCTTGATCCCGACGGATCGTTATTCGACCGCAAGGTGCTGGGCGGGGAGAATGAGCCGGGGCTGTTCCAGCAGAGCCTTCTGGAGCGGTTCGGCAGTCTGGAGGCGTTGAACCGGCGTTACGGGACGGCTTGCGCCAGCCTCTCCGGGATTCATCCCAAGCTGCAGGGCGCCGACGCGGAGGGCAGGAAGCGCCTTTATCTGGACTGGATGCGGTTCCGCATGGAATATGTGTACCGGTATGCCGCTCTTTTGGCCGGCTGGACCCGGAAGTACGGACTTCGGATTCCCAATACCTATAATGAACCCATTAACGGCTTTTTCCGCGGTCCCGGCAACCACGCGGCATTCGCCTCCTATATGAAGGAGCACGGAGAGGAGGTTCTCACCACCTGCCACTCCTACCTGAAATATGGCTACCATATGGACGCCAACGGCCTGCCCAAAACCGTCTTCCGGCTGGAGGCGTTGAAGATGCAGGCGCCGGACCGCCCGGCTATTGCCATTGAGGTGGGAGCCGGCTGGATGACCCTGGACCAGGTGCCCAACCATCTGAATTACCCGGTCCATCTCCGGACGCTGCTGGGGCATGGCATGGACGGGTACAACTACTTTATCTTCGCGTCGGGGGAGAAGGGCTTCAGCCGGACGTATGTGACCGATGCCTATGATCTGTTCGCCGATCCGGTATCCGCTTCCGGCGAGGAGCATACCGTCTACCGGATGACGGGGGAGTTCAACCGTTTTGCCGCCCGGTGGGAGCGGGAGCTGGCCGGTACGGCCAAAGCCTATGACGCGGTCATTGGTCTGTCGCCGGAGCTTTATCTATTGGCTCAATATGCAGGCGACGAGCTTGCCGTATTCGAGGACCATTCCTCCGGCGCCTCCGCGCTGTCGGCCAACCGCTCCAAGCAGGTGGTGGACAGCATCGAGGCGCTTGCCAAAATGCTGACCATGAGCAATATCCAGTTTGCCTTGATGGATCTGGAGGCGCCCAACCGGGAGTCGGGCTTTCCCGAGCTCCTGATTGTGCCCAACGACGGAACCTTGTCCGAGGAAGCCATGCAGTACCTTATGCGTCACGGGGAAAAGGGAGGACGGGTGGTCTTTTATCCGGAGGTTCCCGTCCGGACGCCGGATGGGCGGGACCTTTCCCTTTTGGCTGCGGCAACCGGCTTCCGCCTCCGGCGGGAGATTCCCCGTTTCGGGCTCCGTGCGGGGGATATTGGCCGCCGCTTCATGCAGATGAAGGAGCTGGACGGCATTCCCGCGGATCAGCTGCATACATTGGAGCTGCCTCCTGAGGGACGCTGCCTCATCAGCTATGAGGGAGAAGCGGCCGGATACCTGCATCCCTTCGGCAGCGGGCAGGCGCTGGTGCTGGGATTCGCCCCGCAGTTTACGGGCATGGACAATGTGGAATCGTTGAAGCTGCTGCTGCTTCCTTTGCTGGCGGAAGGCCGGGCGGTATGCGCGGAGCAAGACCGCTACCATACGGCGGTCCGGGGCAAGGAAGGCTTCCAACTGGTCACAGCCGTCAATATGACCGGCTGCGAGGGAAATGACCGCATCCGGCTCAGGCTGCCGGAGGGAGGGCAGCTGGAATTTCCCAAACGGTCGCGGCTTTATATCGCTCCCCTTACGGCGCGCATGATGCCCGTTAAGGTTCGTTTGCCCTACGCCGAGCTGGTTTACTGCACCAGCGAACTGGTGCCGCTGGATGACGGCTATACCCTGTGGGAGGCAACCGGCACGCCGGGAAGCAGCGGCGAAATCGCCTTTGACCGGCCTGTCCGTCTTTTGGCGGACGGCTGCCTTGTCCCCGTTACTGTGCAGGAAGGGCTGCATATCGGTGTTTACTCCCATGGCTTGGAGCCGGTTTCCCTGCGGGTGGAGGCGGCTGGTACGGATCGGGACTGCATGATATAATCGGTTCACATTAACCGGATGGAGGGAGTCAGATGAGGTTTTTGTCTGTCTACCGTTCGAGAAAGTACCTGCTGCGGATTCTGCTGTCCATTTCGCTTCTGATCACACTTTCCCTCTCCCTCACCGCACTGACGCTGTATCAGTATTCGGAGAAAATCGTCAGGGGGACACAATACGACGCCAACATGAAGGTGCTCTCTCAGGTCAACTCCAATATCGGGCTCCTGGGCAAGATGATCGATACCCAGGCCTTCAACCTGTTTGTCGACCATGACATCATCTCCATGCTCTACGGAGCCCCGCTAGATTCCTTCGAGCAGGCCAACAAGCAGTATAAGCTGGATAAATGGGTGAACAGCAACACCTATATAGATTCCGTCATTCTGTACAATGCCAGAACCGACGGCTTCTATGCCGGGGGCAGCCTGGACATCCAATACGAAACCGCGCTGACGGCCCAGATCCGCAGCTACCTGTCGGATTCGGGGGCGGTGTCCAAGGCGGAGCTGATGCCCCTGATTCTGAAGACAGCGGCCAACCCGGAGCATCGGGTGTTCAGCTATATTCTGTATGAGTCCAATACGGCCTATAAACCCGGCAGCAGCGCGCTCATCATCAATGTGAAGCCCGACTGGATATTTGACAATATCCGGAGATTGAATGACATCGGTACAGAGCAGGCAGGCAAGCTGCTTGTCATCGGCAAGGATGGCAGCGCCTTCGGCGGGGATCTGAAGCCTCAGGAGCTGGACCCCACTTTGGCCCAAGCCATTGGGGAGAACCGCGGGCAGGAAGGGGGCAAACCCGGGCTGTTTTCCCTGGACCTGGAGGGGGAGAAGCAGCTGGTGACCTACATGTCCACGGATGTGTTCCATTGGACGATTCTCAGCCTGCAGCCGTATGACACGATTTTCGGCGCCCTCACCCGGTGGAAAACCACCACCCTTGCCCTGACCGCCGGTTTTTTCCTGCTGTCCCTGGTGCTGTCCGTCCTGGTATCCCACCGGCTGTACGGTCCCATCCGCAATCTGGTCCGGCAGATTAAGGTAAGCGGCGGGGTGCTGGGGGAGGACCCGTCCACCCCCAAGGACGATCTGGCCATCCTTTCCGAAACCTACACCCGGATGCTGGAGATCAAGGAATCCGCGGCGGAATCCAAAATGCCCGAGACCGACCTGCGGCTTATCCGCAACTACAATCTGCGCGGCTTGCTGGCGGACAGCGGCTCCGTTTCCCAGGCGGAGCTTCAGGAGCAGATCAGAGAGCACGGTCTGGCGCTGGACCCGGATTCCTCCATGATGGTGGCCATTCTCTCCATCGATCATTACCGGCAGTTCGACCAAACCGCCTCCAAAGCGGAGAAGCGGCTGTATGCCTTCGCTGTCATGAATATTGCCGGGGAAGTGATTTCCCGGCAGTTCCGCTGCGAAAGCGTGGATATGCGGAGCGGCCATTTCGTGATGATTATCAGCGGCTTCCAGCCCGAGGGCTTCGGGGAAAAGATTGGGGAATGCATGCGGGAAATCATCGGCATCGTGGAGGCGTATTACCGCATCAGCCTTTCGGCTGCCCTTGGTCCCGTCTTCAAAGGCCATGAGGACATGTCCAAGAGCTACGAGCTGGCCCAGCAGGTGCTGGAATACCGGATGGTGTACGGCCCCCGCTCCATTATCCCCTATGAAATGGTGAAGGCGCGCCTGGACAACCGGGATTTCAATCTGCCGCCGGAGCTGGAAAAGAAGCTGGCGGAGGCGATTAAATCCGGCAATGCCGCCGCATTCGGGGAAACGGTCCAGAAGCTGTTCCAGTTTATGGGGCGGCTCCATCCGGACAACATCTACCATGCCGTGCTGCTGGTTCTCACTGCCGTCAAGCAGGCGGTGGGGGAGATGAATGTCAACAAGCTGAGACCGGTGTCCGTGGATTGGAACCAGCTTCAGAAGCAGCTGCTGGAGAAGGAAACTCTGGACGGCATGGCCGAGGAGCTGACAGCCCTGTTCCGGGAGCTCCAGAAGCAGCAGGAGGATGGGGATGCCGGGAAGAACCGGATTCTCTTCGATACCATCAAGGAATTTATCGAGGACCACTACGAGGACCCGAACCTGAGCCTGCAGGGCATCGCCTCCATGCTGAAGATGTCCTCCGCCCATGTGGGCAAGCTGTTCAAAAACAGCGAGGGCATGTCGGTGGCGGAGTATATTACCGAAATCCGGCTGGCCCATACGGTGCGGCTGCTGGAGACGACGGACCGGAGCGTATCCGAGGTAATGGAGCGGGTGGGTTTTATCAACCGCAGCAATTTTTACAAGCTGTTCAAGAATAAATTCGGCGTGACCCCCAATGAATACCGGTTAAAAAAGGTGATTTATTAGGACAAATATGCAGGAATCATATGCCAACAAAGACAAAACCGGATTTTTCACACTGTCCCCATTCCCCCGGAATGGGGCATGATTGCTTTACGCGGAATATAAAGCGCTTACATAAGCGTATCCGCGATACCTTCAAAGGGAGTGATGAAATGATGGAAAAAGGTTGGAAGCAGGGGAGGCGCTTATGGGTTGCGGTTTTGGTTATGCTCTTATGGTCTGTGGCGGTGCCCGGTGTACTGCCGCCTGCCGCACATGCAGCCGGAGCCTACTATGTGGCCTTGAACGGCAATGACAGCTGGTCCGGCACCCTGGCGGCCCCTAACGGCAGCGGTACGGACGGCCCCTTCCGCACCCTCGCCAAAGCCCGGGACGCCATGCGGGCGGGAAGCGTCAAAACCACCCTCATCCGGGCCGGCACCTACTACATGTCCTCCACATTGGTGCTTACTGCGGCGGACAATGGCACAAGGTACCGGGCCTATGACGGGGAAACCGTGGTCTTAAGCGGCGGCGATCGGGTAACCGGCTTCGCGGCGGAGGGGAGCGGCATCTATTCCGCTTCCCTGTCCACTCCCACCGATATGGAGCTGATTTTCGACGGAGCCCGCCAGCGGATCGCCGAGAAAAAAGCCTATGACGCCGCCAACCCTTACACCTACGGACATTTCTTCGCCGATGCCAATACGGCCATGAACAAGGTCAAGTTTAAGGCAGGCGAGGTCACAGCCTCCGATTATGTGCCCAATCTGAAGGTGGAAACCTTCGCCGTCCGCCGCTGGGAGAACGATCTTTTGAACGTCACCTCCATCGATACGGCCAATAATCTCCTCAATCTTTCCGGCAACGTCCGCTATGTCATTTCTACTAACGGCACTTACCGCCTCCTGAACAATCCGGCCTACCTCAATGAAACCGGCGAGTTTGCCTACCGGGCCTCTGACGGCAAGCTGCTGTTTAAGCCCTCCGACAGCGCCAAGCTGCTGAGCCAGGGGGCGGTGGTTCCCAGAAGAACCATCCTGTCCCTGGATGGAGCCGGCCAAGTGGTGGTGGAACGGCTTACCTTTTCCGATACGCCATACGCGCTGCCCGCCATTGAGCTGAAGAACGGCTCCAACGGCAATGGCTTTTACAACAACCGGTTCCTCAATGTAGGCAAGGGAATCATCCTCACCGGCTCCAGCAGCAACAATGTGAACCATAACGAAATGGCCCAAATCGGCACTACCGGCGTGGAGCTGGCCTATGGCGCAGACTACAACGCCGTCAATTGGAATTACATGCACCATATCGGCCTGGTCAAAAAAAGCGGCGGCGCCGTTATGGCCTACGGCGTCAAGAACAACCGGATCGACCATAACCGGATTGAATATACGGCCCGCTACGGCATTTCCATCAAACGCTGGGATACGGCCACCATCCATACCGGCAATACGGTGGAATACAACAAGATCCGCTTTACCAACCGGGAAACCCAGGATACCGGCGCCATCGAAATGCTGGGCAGGGGAGCCAACGATACGGATACGGTCATCCGCTACAACTATATTGAGGATACCGGCGGGCGCATGAGCGACTGGACCAATCCGTATTTTCAATATCCCTACGGCGCCGACGGCGTCTATCTGGATGACGAAACCAGCGGCGTGGAGGTAACAGGCAATTTCATCAAGGACAGCAGCCGGGCGGCAATATTCATCCACGGCGGCGACAACAACATTATCCGCAACAATGTGGGCATCATCGGACGGAGCATCTGGAAAGGGCTTGGACATGAGGACGGCAAGGACAAATTTGTCCGGCTGGAATGGGGAACCACCCAGCGTGTCCCCTCCAATACGGTCATCGAGAGGAACATCATTTATTCCAAAACCGCCTCCTGGCCCAAATATCTGGATTTCTTCACCGGCGGAACCTACACCAGCGACTACAATCTGCTTTACCAGGTGCCCAAGCAAAGCGGCAAGGATGCCAATTCCTTGGTAGCGGACCCTCTGTTCACAAGTGTCTCCTCCAACAACTACAAGCTGCAGACCGGGTCTCCGGCCTTCGGGCTGGGGTTTGTAGAGCTTCCCTGGACCGAATGGAGCACCGTGCATTCCCTGGCGGGGGTCCAGCCCTGGTAAGAAACAACCGTTTTTCATACACTTGAAGCCGCTTCGCACCCGTCTCCCCTTCCGCGCATACAGCTTTCCTTGATTGATACACCCGCCAAACCGGAATTTCATACAAAGGCTGACTTTTCGGACTTTTCCTACGGGGGCTGTCTTGGCATGATAAGGGTGCAAGGAGCAAAGGGAAGGGGGGACAACATGGAACGCACTATGAAAACAGCCGCGGCAACGCCGGGTGCCCCGAAGAAGCCGTCTTGGCTGATCCGGGAATGGAGGCATCTGAAGAAGAATATCGAGATGATTGGACTGATCTCGCCCGGTCTCTTGTATATCATCATTTTCTCCTACCTGCCCATGTTCGGCATTGTGCTGGCATTCAAGCAGTACCGGTTTGACAAGGGCATCTGGGGGAGCGCTTGGGTGGGCTTCCAGAACTTCAAATTTTTCTTCGTGTCCGAGGATGCCTGGCGGATTACCCGAAACACAGTATGCTACGAGCTGGGATATATTCTTTTGACCACATCGTTTGCGCTGCTGTTCGCTATTCTGCTGAACGAGATCAGCCGGAAGAGCACGAAGATTTATCAGACGGCATTGTTTTTTCCGTATTTCTTGTCGTGGGTAGTGGTGAGCTATATCACCTATGCTTTTTTGGACCATCAGACCGGGTATCTGAACACGATTCTGGGGTGGTTCGGCATGGAGCCTCATAAGTGGTTTCTGGAAAAAGAGCCTTGGCCAATTATTCTGAATGTGGTCAGCCTGTGGAAAAAGGTAGGCTTCTCCGCACTGGTCTATTATGCGGGGATTATGGGGCTCAACCAGGAGTATTACGAGGCCGCCCGGATTGACGGGGCCAACCGCTTCCAGATGGCGGTGAAAATCACCTTGCCGCTGCTTACGCCGCTGATTACCATTCTCCTGATTCTGTCGGTGGGCGGCATCTTCAACGGGGATTTCGGACTTCACTACTTTATCCCCAACAACGCGGGTTTGACCTATCCCACCACGGATATTATCGACACCTATGTGTACCGGGCGCTGCGGAGCGTGGGCGACGTGGGCATGTCGGCAGCCGTGGGACTGTACCAATCCATCGTCGGACTGATTCTGGTGGTGGCCGCCAATGCCGCGGTCCGCAAGCTGGATAAGGAAAATTCACTCTGGTAGAAAGGGGGGAGCCATATGCACCACGCTATGAAACCAAGCCGCCTCTCGCAGGCCGCCATTCATCTTCTGTTTATTCTGGTCACCTTGTCCATGGTTCTGCCCTTTCTCTTGGTGGTGTCCATCTCCTTCAGCTCGGAAACGGACCTGATCGAAAATGGCTATTCGCTCTTGCCAAGAGTATTCAGCGCGGAAGCATACAGCCTGGTGCTGCAAGCCCCCAAGGCCATTCTGCAGGCTTACGGGGTGACGGCTTCCGTCACCATCGGGGGTACCTGCATCGGTCTGCTGCTTACCGCCATGACCGCTTACGTCATCTCCCGGCATGATTTCCGGTACAACCGGATCGGCACCTTCATCATCTTTTTTACGATGCTGTTTAACGGCGGGCTGGTGCCCTCCTACATCCTGATGACCCAGGTGCTTCATCTCAAGGATACCCTGTGGGCGCTGATCCTTTCGGGGATGCTGACCCCATTCAATATTATGGTCATGAAGGGCTTCCTCGGCAAAATTCCCGGGGAAATCATCGAGTCGGCCAAGGTGGACGGAGCCCGGGAGCTGGCCATCTTCTTCCGGATTATTCTTCCTTTGGCTCTTCCGGCGCTGGCCACCATCGGCCTGTTCATCTCCTTCGGGTATTGGAATTCCTGGTTTCCCGCCATGCTTTACATCGACAATCCCAATCTGGTGACGCTTCAGCTGATGCTGGTGCGGATCATGGACAGCATCGAGTTTATGACCCAGAACGAGCAGATGCTGTCGCAGATGGGTACCACGCCCAAGGACTTCCCGGCGCTGTCCGCCCGGATGGCTATGGTGATTCTGGCGGCGGGCCCCATGCTCCTGGTCTTTCCGTTCTTCCAGCGGTATTTTGTGCAGGGGCTGACAGTGGGGTCGTTGAAGGGCTGACAAATTTGGCGGGTCCGCTTCTTGGCGGTCCGCTTGAAAGGGGGGATGGGCGGCTTCGCAGGTTTTGCTGGATCAATAGTGTCAGGAACAAGTAGAATAATCATAAGGGGAGGCTTTTTCCATGAATGTTCTTAAGAAACGCGTATGCTTCGGCATCATCGCCGCCGGTTTGGCCCTGACGGGCTGCGGCAGCAACAGCGACAGCGGCAGTCCCGCCGCAACAGGAGGCTCGGCTGCTCCTTCTGCAGCAGCTCCTTCCGCCAGCACATTGCCGCCGGTGGACCTGGTCTGGTACTATCTGGATGGAACGGCCCAGCCTGATCTGGCCTCGGTGGAAGCGGAGGTCAACAAATATATCAAGCCCAAAATCAATGCCACCGTTAAGCTGAAGCCCATCGCCGGTGCGGATTACGAGCAGAAGATGAACACCATTCTGGCCGCGGGAGAAACCTTTGACATTGTTTGGACCTCGGACTGGAGATTCAACTTCAGCTCCAATGCCCAGAAGGGCGCCTTCCTGGAGCTGGATGCCCTGCTGGACAAAAACGGCCCCAAGCTGAAGGCCAGCCTGCCCGCCTCCGCCTGGGAGGATGTGAGGATCGGCGGCAAAATCTACGGCGTGCCCAACTATCAGATTGCCGCCAAATCCGCAGGCTTCGTGGTTCAGAAGCGCTTTGCCGACAAATACAAGCTGGACCCCGCCAAGATCAAAACCTATCGGGATATAGAGCCCTTCTTTGAGGAAATCAAGAAAAATGAGCCGGGCATTATTCCCTTCGGCATCAACAATGATTTTTATTCCCCCTCTGTCTACGGGGTTAGCGCCACAGGCAATGTCGCCTACAGGGTTAATGGCGACAAGGTGACGGTGGAGGATTATTTCGCCACGGCGGAATATAAGAAGCATGTGACCATGGCCTATGAATGGTATAAGAAGGGGTATATCAACGAGGATGCCGCTACCCTGAAGAACAAGGCCGATGTGGAGAAAAAGGGCGTGTACGCCACCACCTTCGACTACACCCAGAAGCCCGGCGGCGAAGCTGCGGCCAAGGCAGGAAACGGCGGCAACGACGTGGTTTTCATTCCGCTGATGGAGCCTGAATTTACCGGCGTGACCGCTACAATCTCTGCTGTCAGCCGGACCTCCAAGAATCCGGACCGGGCCATGATGCTGCTGGAGCTGGTGAATACCGATCCCACCCTGTACAACCTCTTGTCCTTCGGCATTGAGAACAAGCATTATACCAAAACCGGCACCAACACCATCAAGGATATTGCCGGCGGCGGTTATGCCCCGAACATGAACTGGGTCATGGGCAATGTGACCATCGGCTATCTGATGGACGGTCAAGCGGCGGATACCTGGGAGCGGACCAAGAAGGCCAACGATTCGGCGAAAAAGCCCTATCTCTACGGCTTCAAATTCGACAGCGAGCCGGTGAAGGCCGAGATGGCCAACCTGAAGGCGGTGGAAAATGAGTTCCGCAAGGTAATCGAAACCGGCACCGTCGATCCGGAGAAATATTTGCCCCAGTTCCTGGACAAACGCCTGAAGGCCGGTTCCGAAAAGGTGTTGGCGGAATACCAAACGCAAATTGAAGCTTTCTTGAAGAGCAAGGCGAAGTAAGACGACCACCGGTGTGGTGAGGGCAATGATGTAATGAAGCGCCTGAAGGCGCTGAAAAAATTCATATAATCTTGGCCTTCCGGTGGATGCCTGCCGGAAGGTTTTTTTATGGGGGGAGTTGGGCGGACAGAGAGTCCGTTATTTTTCGCATGCAGCCCGTTTTTCGATTTTTACGGACAGACGTTCCGCTACTTTGCTCCAGAAGCATGGATTCTCTTCGCTTTTTCGCATTTAACGGATCGTAAGTCCGCGGGGGAGAAAAAAAGGCGGATTTTAGCGAAACAGCGGAACCAGAGTCCGCCAAACTCAAACGCCTTGATCAACCCGAAGCGATGAGGGGCGGGGGGTGCGTACTCGAAAAATCAACTACAATTCCGGAAAAAGGGCTCAAAAAGAGGATTATATACGAAATTTCATATATATTTCCGACTGAAGCGAGTGGAAGAGCGACATATGCACGAAATTTCATGCTTATTAGGTGCAAATGGGCTCATTTTGAAAAATATACTCGAAAAATCATATCCAGCTCCAGCACCAGGAGTACGAGGACCCTGTCGCAGGTCCCACGCTTCTCCTGTGGTTTTGTTCCTTCACAGTAGACATTTTGCGAATGTTGTCTTTCATACAGTGGACATGAGCAGAGTAGCTGTCCCCTCCCCTACTTTGCGCGCAAAACACAATATACGGAAAACGAACGCTGTTCGATTCCTATATATAGACATGTACTCCGCAGCGACTGCCGTAGCCGCGATGTCCACTTTCCAACGGACATTCTGGAGGCTTTTGTCCTTGTGACGCATACAAAACCTGGATGCGAAAACCCGGTTTCTGCGCTCCCTCTACCTTGTGCCGATAGGCGTCTATCCTCGTCACAGTTGGGCGGACAGAGAATCCGTTATTTTCCGAATGTGATCCGTTTTCAGATGTACACGGACAGACGTTCCGCTGCTCCAGAAGCATGGATCTCCCCGGCTTTTTCAGATTTAACGGATCGTGAGTCCGCGGGAGAGAAAAAAAGGCGGATAATCGCTGGGGGAAGGGAGCCCTTTCGAAGTGGGGCGCTTTCCCTCGGGGTGGTGGGATGATCTGAAAGTGTGTAAGCGGCAAACAATGAGGCTGTCGATTAATTCTAGTGGCTGTGGAAAACTCTATTTTCAAGCCTAAAATGGATGCAAATAAACCGTTTTTCCCTTTTGAAATCGATTAATCAAGCTAATTTTAGGGGGGATTTGAGGCTTATCCACATGACCGTCGAATTAATCGACAGGCTCAAACAATGTCTGTTATTTGCATGAAAGGGGGAAAATCGACCGAATAGCGACATAAAATGTCTGCTAAGGGCTTCAATTTCAGTGGGAATCAGGGTCTTTTGGAGGGCATAGTCGACATTTTATGTCGTTATTTTAGCGAAAGTAAGGCCGTTTTTCCAAATAGCCGACATTTGTTTGTTGCCCGCTATCATGCACTCAACTGATGAATCCCTGTCTGAATCAGAGGCGGGGGGGGGGGGAGAACCTTCGACTGCGGCTATGCAAACATAAACCTGGGTGAGCATCCCTTATTATGGGTAAGCCGCAGGTTGCCAAAGGACGTTGCAGGCGTTTTTCTTACGGCAAACAGGTTTTGCATGGTCACTTAATCTGTCCACTTGAACATTTTCCGATAAATTTCCCAATTCCTTACAATGTAAAAAACCTGCTGCCACGTTTGGGCCACAGATTTGAACATATTCGCTTTATCATGATCGTTCCGATTCACGGCGTTTTTCCGGCTCGAAGTCAATACCGCTGATTGCATGTTCATATAAAAACAGCTTGATTTCGCTCATATCGTTTGTAGAATAGTAGTCCGATAATAATTCGTTAAATCGCTCCATATTTTTCTCTGAAATGGTTAGCATACCATGTCCGCTCTCCACAAGAAGCTTGTTTGCGAGTAGAAGGGAGGTGCGCTTGTTACCATCCCAGAACATTTGCCGCCGCGCTCCCCATAAAAAAGCCTCAATTGCTCTCTCCGTGGTGGTCATGTCCGCGGCCAGCAAATGCGCTACTTCCTGTTCAATCTCGCTTTGCACCGGAAGCGGGGGGACATAATCCGTACCTGAAATTCCGACACGCCCGTTCCTTAAAACGCCCCATTCGAGCGCCTCGTTCCTTGTGACAAATTCATTGAGCTTGCAAATGAGGGGAAGCGTGATCGGCTCATCTATTGCGTTCAGTAAATAGCGCCAAGCGTCTCTCATATTAAGGACGGCTTGTATATCGTCCAGAGTGACACCGGGAACATTGACGCCGTTCAGGATCGTTTGGGTTTGCGGAAAGGTAATATTCCGATTTTCCATCTTCATTCCACAGTATATATTTTCGTCCCGTTTCTTCTTGGCCAGAAACAAGCTCTGTTGTTTGGTCAACGCATATTTATCTGGAAACGGCTTCAATTCTTCGTACCCCTCCTGCCTGTTGTCATTATATCCGGTTTTGCAAGAAAAATCACCTTTCACCTGCACATGTAATGTAACAAAGGAAGCGCGTATTCCTGGATCTTTCGTGCTATTATTCTTCAACCTGTCGAGAAGGAATGGAGAGGCTTATTTGTGAGGATTGACTTTTTGTTGCTACATTTATATACTTGTTATGGACACAAAAAGTGGGGTGAAGCGATGTCGTCCAAGAAGATGGGGCGTCCACCATCTGACAATCCTAAAAGCGAATTGATTCGAGTGCGCGCTGATCAAACCATTTTGAGTAAGCTTGACGCTTGCGTTGAGCAACTGAAAACGACCCGTTCAGATGTTATTCGCCAAGGGATTGAGAAGGTGTATGACGAGCTCCAAAAATAAAGAAGGAAGCAGCGTAAGTCCCGAGAAGAACACCGCTACTTCCTACCCCGCAATCGCTTCGATAAGCAGACTGCATAAATATCCTACCATGTGCAGGAATCTCATTCAAGCGGTGCGGAGATGATGATGGGAGGAAGAACATGAAAACGATTCTGGAAGCCCTATATCACGGGCAGATTTATCCCAATGAACTCATTATGCCATCTCAGCCGGAATATCGTGCCGCAAGCCGGCAAGTGGCCGCTCAAACGGAGCAATGGCGTAAGCGACTAGGTAAGGAAGTCTTTCGCGAACTGGAGGAATATATAGACCTGTGCGATAGCGTAGAAAGCATGCACGCGGAGGCCGCCTTCTCACATGGATTCAGATTGGGAGCGAACCTGATTATGGAGATCATGAGCAACCGGGAGGAGTTGGTTTCCAATGCAGATTCGAGCATGTCATTATAATCATAACAACGACCATATGGACGGTTGTGGATTCGGATGGGAGAATCTCCCGTTACACGGGCGATTAGAGAGTACACCGAAGATTATTTGAGACAACAAAACGAGTTGGAGCAACAGCTTACTGCTCACTTCAAAGATAAGGTATACGCTCAAGCCATTGCCCGAGAGCTGATGATGTATAACAAGTAAGCCTTATTTTCAAGGGGAAGCGAATGGAGCGAAGACCGCTTTCAGACTCACTATTCGTAAGAAGGGGAGCATCAAGGTGGCTTGCTGCCCTACGCTACCCTTTCTTTTTCTCGGCTGGTGAATGATCAACACGAGACAACGGCCTCGTGTTGCAGCAAGCACTGATGATTGTGAAGCCGCCCCTTATTTCCTTGAAGCGATCCGTCTGCGCTATCCGGAATATGCTCGTACTCCGGCTCCCGCCTTCAAACCAAGCGACGAACGCGCCCGGTAAGTCCATCCATTCCCATTGCCTGAATGAAAGGTCAACCCGATCATACTGGGGAGGGATATGAAGGAGGACAAGCTATCTCTGCCGTCTGTGTGGGCGGAAGGCAGCAACCGGGAGACGGATGACGGCAAGCAACGGATGGAAAAGAGTCCAACATGCGAAATACGGTTGGGGAAAAAGACTATTTCGAGATGGCGCGGCGGGAAGGAGAAGAAGAAAAGGGCTACGAAGTCTACACCACGACGGAGAAAGGGCATGGCCGAATCGAGAAACGGATCTACCGGTATACGACGGGAATCGAGTGGTTGGAGCCGCGCAAGGAGTGGGAAAAATTGTGGGGGATCGGGATGGTAACGCGGGTGGTGGAAGAAAAGGGACAAAAACGAACCGAAGAGGCCTATTACCTGGGAAGTATAACAGAGGTGGAAAGATTTGCGGAGGCGGTACACGGGCACTGGGGAGTGGAGAGCATGCACTGGAGCCTGGATGTGACATTTGGAGAAGACGGGTACCGAACGATGGAACGTAACCGAGCAGGGAATATGGCGGTACTGAAACGAATCGCGCTGAACCTGGACGGGCACTCAAGAATCCATCTATTTTTTTGAACAGCAAAAACAGGGTTCAAGGAAATATATAGGTTCGTGATTTCGCCGCGCGGGTCAAAAAAGGCAACCTGTCCACATCTTCGAATATGTGATAAAATGAAAGCGTATGCAAAAATGTTCCAGCTCAATTATGAAGAGGGTGACAAAGTTGAATTTTAAAATGCTGCTTAAAAGAATATTTAAGGAGAGATTTCTCTTTATTAAAATCCAAAGCTTTATTACGATATTGATCTTGATTCCCATCATCGTTGTCGGCAGCGCCTTTAATAATCAATTTGAAGCCGTTCTCTCCAATAATTTCAGCGAAGCCAACCGTAATGTCCTTCAACAAACCAGTGTTGCCTTCGATTTGTTTATTGACGGAATTATTGATGTGACTAAGCAAGCGTATTTTGACGAGGGGATCAATCATTTTCTTATCAGCGGCGATGCTGCCAATTCTGTTGAGACAAAGAAAATAATGGAAAAGCTTGATAAGATCAAAAGCTTAAGCCAGTATATTCATTCCGTATACCTCTACATCCCCAAGGACCGCAAGGTGATATCCACCGATTATGGAATATGCAGCCTCGAAGAATTCGGAGACACCCAATTTTTAAATTGGTATGAATCCGACTCCAGGAATCTGGTATTGGAAGAAACGCGCGAGATCCCCCACTATAAAGGAAGTACGCAAAAGGATGACGTTTTTTCCGTATATACAAAGCTTCCTTTTACGAATACCACCGATTTTCGAGGAGCACTTATCGTAAATATCGGGCAGTCCCTTGTATATAAGGAGGTTATGGATAAGCTGAAGGTGAAAGAGGATGTCTCTTTGTTTGTGCTGAATAAAAAGGATGAAATTATTATTTCCAATGACAATAAAAATATATATAAGAACATATATTCCATGAACTACTTCCAGGAAAAAATGATCGGTGAGAACGGAGATTTCGTAACTTCGATGAATGATCGCCCCTATCTGGTGGCTTATACCCATATGGATAAACGAGACTGGACCTACGTGTATATGTACCCGATGGAGGAAATCTATTCTACCATTCATATGATCAACAGCCTTATTCTTTATCTGAGCATTTTATTATTTTTGCTGGGGAGCATCATATCCTTTTTATTTACTTTCAGAACCTTTAAGCCCGTGGAGGAGCTTATTAGCTTTATCAAGCAGAAAACACAGATGAAGGAAGGGGGAGCGCGGCAGCTAGGAGGGGTGAAAGCAGCCGTTTTGGAGCTCTTTCAGGACAATGAAGATATGAAGCAGAAGCTGGAAATGACCTTGCCGGTATACAAGGAAAAATTTCTCCAGGGGCTGATTCATGGAAGCGGGTTTCAAGAGAAAGAGGTGGAAGCGAAGCTGAACAGTTTTGCCATTGATATTCCTTTGGAAAATCTGATTCTTGCTGTTTTTCAGGTGGACGATTACGAAGAGGCATTGGATAGATGGGGCGGGAATGGCTACCTGATGAATTTTTCGATGCACAATGTACTCCAGCACATCTCCCTGCAAAAGAACAGCAAGTTTTTTTCAGTGGATTTGGACTCGGAAAGCATGGCTGCCGTGTTTGGCATTCAGCAGTTGAAAATGGGGGAGCTTTTGAAAATATTAAAAGAAATGCAGGAGACCCTCCATCACATTCTGGGCATATCCGTGACGATTGGTGTATGCGATCATGAAACAGGCATCGGGAAACTGGGAGAGAGCTACTATAACGCCAAGGAAGTTCTCAAATATAAAATTCTTTACGGTAAAAAGGAAATTTTATTATTCAGCGATATACGCCAGGAACAGGAACACACTTTTATCTATCCCTATGACAAGGTGGAATTGCTCAAAAATTATATCAAGGTGTGCGATGAGGAAAGCGCCTTGAAGGAATTGAAGGAAGTCCTTGAGAAGATTTCCCCCAAAGATATGGCATCCTACCAATCTGTCTATCAGATGATCATTCAACTGAACAACTCCATGATGAACTTATTGAATGAGGTGAATATCCAGCTGGAGGTCATCTATTACGGGAATATGATTGAAAATATGATGAAGATGAAGTCGATGGTCGAGATTGAGGTGTTTTTTACCCGTGTAATAAGAAAGATTATTTCCATCCTGCTGACCAACAGAGAATCCAAGATGGATCGTTACTTCCAGAATATTATGGATTACATCCAGAATCACTATATGATGGAGCTGTCTCTGGAGGCTTTAAGTGAAGCCATTCATATCAGCCCCTCCTACATTAATCAAATATTAAAGAAAAACCTGGATAAAACATTTATTCAGTTATTAAACGATGTACGGATCAATAAAGCGTATGAGTATCTGCTCCGCGGGGATATGAAAATCAAAGAAGTTGCGGAAAAGGTGGGCTTTAGCAGCTCGGCTTACTTCATAAAAATCTTCAAGGAGATTAAAGGAATTACGCCAGGCCAGCTAAAACAATAAAAGTGCTATTATCTTATACGTTGTATCATATATTGCAACTCCAATTCTTATATTTTGATATCCATTCAAATTTGCTCTGATTTACAAAAGCTTTTCATGGCCGTATGATCAATTTTGAAAGCGCCTAACATAAGGGGCGGGGCAAGGTATTCCACATTGAGGAGGGAAAATATGAAAAGAAGACTTGCGTTATTGCTTGCTGTTTTTATGCTGGTTTCAATGTGTTGGAATAGCATAGGTATGGCTGAAGGATATGCTTTGCAGCAGGCTATCCAGACAACGCAGAACAATCATTTGTCCGATACCGCAAAAGTGGTGTATGAGGAGAACTTTGAAGGGAAAGCTGCTCTGAGCGAATTGCCTGACTGGGCGTTCGCGACCAATGGCGGGAAGATTGCTCTTGAAACGGACACGGTAAGCAGCAATGTATATTTAAAACTGGAAGATGCCAATAACAACAAACCTATTGCATCCCTTCATTTTCCGGAGTTATACAATGGCGGAACAGTGCTTGTAGAGTTTGATATCAAAACCGATGAAAAACCGTCCTACTCACATGATTATTTTGGCGTGGCATTATATGGGGAGGAAAGTGAACTCATAACCAAGGTGGAAAACAGCACCAAAGCAAAGGGGTATGCGTTTTACATACAACATAGGGATCATACGAATGCACTGGTTAATACACTTCTATTGCCGGCAGAAAGCTATCATGACGGAGACTGGTACCGGATTCGCATTGAAGTAGATACCGATAATCAACATGTGAAGGGTCATATTTTTGATACCAGCGGCAACCTGCTGGGAACTACTGATTTTGGCGGGTTTAATGTGGCTACTGCCAAGGGAGTGGACATGATCCGGTTTCAGGGCGCATCTGCAGGGTTAGGATTTATCAGCGTGGACAATGTGAAGGTTACGCTGCTGAATCCTCCGGAAGGACCGGGCAGCGGCGACCCCACAGCGGATACCATTATCATTGATCCTTCAAGCATACTCAGCGATGTTTCTCATAATCCCATCGGGATTGTATCCAACCACTTATATGATTCGGATATATATAACCCCAACAGAGCCCAAAAACTGGCTCAATCTCTTACGGAATTAGGAGTTGGCACTGTCCGGTTTGGCGAAGGTGAAGCGGGTGACCGGTATTTATGGACAGGAGCGCCCTACCCCACTGCGCCTGGCAGCCCTCTTACTCCACAGCTTTCGTATTTTTCGGATGAAAAACTACCCTTAAGCGCTGCTGAGAAGGCAATGCTCAATCCGGATGGAACCTATAAAAATACGCAGAATTTTAATGAATTTATGAGTGTTATTGAAGAAACAGGGACTGAACCTTTTGTGATAGTCGGACTGGATGCCCTTGTGGCTGCCGAAAAGGCGGATTGGGCAAAAACCAAGGACCAGCTCATAGAATCGGCAGTGGAATGGGTTCGGTATGCAAATGTGACGAATAACTGGAATGTACAGAATTGGGAGATCGGGAATGAAAGCTATTTTCCCGGGCATACAGGCGTAACCTGGAAGCCGGCCGATTATGTGGCGGTGTTTAACGAAATCACCGCAGCGATGAAAGCGGTTGATCCTACCATTAAGGTTGGTGTTCCCGTCCATACCATGCCCGGATGGAATAGTGTCATTTTAACCCAGTTATCAAGTCAAATTGATTTTCTCGTTGTTCATCTTTATTCGAGCATCAGTACAAGTGATGTGGATACAGTCATCAATGACATAAACCGCTATTGCAGGCCGGAAGACCGGGAGCGCATCAAGATATCCATAACAGAGAACAGTGTTTACTCTCCCGGAATATATGATCCCAACAACATCAAAGCCGCTGTAGATTATGCCACCAAAATAGGAAAAATGCTCGAATATGACAAGATCAACTATTTTCACTTCTGGGTTACGCGCAAAGGCTTGAATAATGATCCTTCGGACGTAAGATCAGCGCTGGATGAGGACGGGAATCTATTGCCTATAGGAAAGTCAATTTCGATATGGTCCCGTTTCCTGCAAGAAAAAATGGTTTCTGCAACAGGAGCGGTAAACACGGCGGCTTTTGCCAGCTATTCTCCCTCGAGTGGCAATATGTCGGTGATTCTCACAAACAGGAAAAATGAGGCCGCTCCTGTTACTGTGAACCTAACAAACTATACTGTGCCGGAGGTCAATGAAAAGTGGGTATATAAAGGCAATGATCCTTTGGATAAAAATCCCGTCTTTGAAAAGGCTGGTTCAATAAGTGTCCAGAACGGAGTTGCCGAGTTGACTCTTGATCCGTGTTCCGTAACGGTTATTGCATTATTGACTCCAGTTTCGGGTGAACCCGATAACGATGGAAGTACAGAAGAAGAGAGCGGCAGTTCGGGTGGTGAGCCGGCTCCTGTTGTATCAGTGCCAACGCCTACACCCACACCCACGCCTACACCCACACCGACACCGACACCAACTCAGGCACCAACACCGGGTGCAGCAGTGTACTTCACGGATGTAAAGGATCACTGGGCGACACAGGAAATAAGGAAGCTAATCGCCCTGGGATACATTGAAGGCTATCCGGACGGGAGGTTTAGACCGGATAACGGCATTACAAGAGCTGAATTTATTAAGCTTTTGACTTTGGCTTTAAAACTCGAACAGAAGACTGGAAAAGTGTATGCGGACACGGAATCCCATTGGGCCAGGGACTACATAGCCATGGCGAATGCTTACGGAATTGCCGGAGGCTATAATGACACCATTTTTGCGCCCGATGAACCGCTGACCCGGGAACAAATGGCTGTGATGATTGCCAATGCTCTAGAACTGCCATTGACCGTGGAGGAGCCTGGGTTTAAAGATATGGCAATGGTATCCGATTGGGCGAAAAGCGCAATATTGGCCGCTAAAAAGAATGGAATCATACTGGGTTACCCGGATATGGAATTTAAGCCCTCTGCAGGCGCAACCCGAGCAGAAGCAGTGAACATCATTGTTAAAGCTTTGGGATTCATCGAGTGATTTACAAGGGAGGGCAACAAATTGAAAACACTGGAACATCCCGGCAGCAAAAAAATTCTTGAAGTCAGGCCGGGAAATAATAAGTTCATCCATTCACTTATTAAATACAAGTACTTTCATCTCATGGCTTTACCTTGTTTGTTATATTTTCTGGTATTCAAGTATTTACCCATGTATGGAGTGATTATTGCATTTAAGGATTATGAGCCGACAGGCGGGTTTTGGGGCATTCTGAAAAGTGAATGGGTGGGTCTGCAGAACTTCAAAATGTTCTTTACCTCCATTTATTTTGGGAGGCTGATGAAAAATACGCTTCTTATCAGTTTCTACAGATTGCTGTTCGGATTTCCGGCGCCTATTCTGCTTGCCATCTTAATCAATGAGATCAAGAATGTCTTTTTTAAGAAAACGGTCCAAACGATCACCTACATGCCCCACTTTCTGTCCTGGGTAGTCGTATCCGGATTCCTGACCATCCTCCTGTCCACTACAGGCGGACCTGTGAATGCCTTATTGGAAAGGGCAGGAATAGAGCCAATTGTTTTCATCGCAGATAAAAGCTTTTTTAGAAGCTTACTGGTTCTTAGTGATATTTGGAAGGGGATTGGCTGGGGAACCATCATATATCTTGCTGCACTTACGAATGTAAACCCGGAGCTGTATGAGGCTTCCATGATGGATGGCGCCAGCAAGTTTCGTCAGGTATGGCATATCTCCTTACCCGGGATAAAGGAGATTATCGCCATTATGCTCATACTGGCGGTAGGCCGCATTCTGGATGAGAACTTCGAGCAAATTTTTAATCTGTATTCTCCAGCCGTATATGAGGTTGCGGATGTGTTTGAAACCTACGTCTACAGGCAGGGGCTTGTAGAAGCCAAGTTTTCTTATTCAGCGGCTGTGGGATTATTTAAGTCAGTGGTTTCATTGATTATGGTTATTTTATCAAATGCAGCTGCAAAAAAACTGGGCTCCGATGGAATTTGGTAGGAAGGCGGAATGCTTCATGCGAGAGACGAGAGGCGAGAAAATTTTTAATGGCTTTAACATTGCACTCATGATTTTCCTTTGCGCAGTTATGATTTATCCGATGTTATTTGTGCTGGGCCGTTCCTTTATGCTGGAAATAGAAAGAGCTGCAAATCCGCTGCGAATATTTCCGAGAGTCTGGGATCTGGAAGCCTATAAGTTCATCTTCAGAGAAGCAGTAACCATTAAAAGCTCGTACTTTATAACTATATTGAGAACTGTTGCAGGTACGGCATGCAATATATTTTTTACTTCCATTCTGGCCTATGTGCTCTCCAAGCGAAATTATCCGCTGCGGAACATTATAACCACCCTGGTTATTTTTACCATGTGGTTTGGCGGCGGACTCATTCCAACCTTCTTGCTCTATAAATCCCTGGGGCTTGTAAATAACTTTTGGGTATATATTCTGCCGGGTTTGATCAGTCCCTGGAATCTGCTATTGCTCCGAAACTTCTTCATGCAGATACCGGACAGCCTGGAGGAGGCTGCAAAGATCGACGGAGCCAGCGAGCTGACCATTTTCTTCAGAATTGTAATACCCCTTTCCATGGCAGCTCTGGCTACCATCTCCCTGTTCTATGCCGTAAGTCATTGGAACTCATGGTTTGATTCTCTTATTTTTATAAACGACAAGAAAATGTGGACATTGCAGCTATTATTGCGGGAAATTATCCGTAATGCCAATATGAGTGATTTAATGGATACTGACTCCATCACTTCACTTCCTCCTACTGAATCGGTAAAAATGGCAACGGTAGTGGTTGCAACCCTGCCCATATTGATGGTCTATCCATTCTTACAGAAATACTTTGTAAAAGGCGTCATGGTAGGATCATTGAAGGGTTAGGTGCAATAATATCAAATGAAAGAAAGGGGAAGGGAAAAACAATGAGAAAAGAGGTTTTCCGTACTTCAGCCTTCGCAGTTGCAGTAATGCTGACCGCAAGTGTTATTGCAGGTTGCCAGAAGGAAGCGGCAGAACCGGGGAATGGAGGCTCTCCAGGCAATGGAAGCCCTCAAGCTGCACAGACGGAGTTAAAGCAGACCGAACCGGTGAAAATTTACACAAGGACTTTGAACAATGCAGAAACCAAGCCCGACAATGAAAAGGTCCTTAAGGCCATTGAAGAGAAATCCGGAGTGAAGATGCAGAAATATTATGTCGCCCAGGATGGATACAATGACAAAATGAATATGATGCTTGCATCCGGCGAAGAGTTTGACGGTATGGACCTTCTGGCTTTTACCGAGCATTGGAGCGTTTTGAAGGATAGAAAGCAGATACAGCCGCTCAATAAGCTGATTGATCAATACGGACCGAATATCAAAAAAGTAATGGCAGAAGCGCTCAAAACCACGACGGATAAAGACGGCATTATCTGGGCGATACCCAGACAAGAAGAATTTCCTACGGGATTTGTGCCTACCATAAGGAAGGATTGGGCCGACGCTTTAGGAATGAAATTGCCTACTACCATTACTGAACTGGAAGCTTATTTTGAAGCCGTGTTAACTAAAGACCCGAACAAGAACGGCAAAAAGGATGAAATACCGCTGGCTTCCGTTGGACTTTCCTCGTTAGTTCAAGATTTCCAGCCATACTTTATGGGTTCCTTCTCCATGAGGTATCTGGATCAGAATGGGAAGGTCATGAGGGACTGGACGCATCCAGGCTATAAAGCAATGCTGGAGAAGTTTAGGGATTGGTATCAAAAAGGATATATTCACAAGGAATTCCTCATTGCCAAAACGAATCAAGTGAATGATTTGATTACTGCGGACAGAGTGGGTGTTTTTGCAGGATGGTATAGCGGTCAGGTTAGGCCGCTGGTTGAATTGCAGAAAAACAAACCTGAAGCAGCTTATGAACCGGTTCCAGTGCTGACGGATTCCAAAACAGGAGTCGCAGCATGGGGCAGCAATCCTCAATACAGTCCACGGCTTGTCATTCCGTCTACAAGCAAAAATGCCGCCTTTACCATTAAGATGATTGACTGGACATTGGCTTCCAGAGAAAATTATGCACTGGCTGCATACGGGATCGAGGGAGACCACTTTAAGTGGGTTGACAGTCAAAAAACGCAGGTCGATGTAACGGGCGCTGATCGGTATGCTGCCAACTGGTTGTTGACCAGTTTTAATGCCAAAGATATAAAGGCGGAAAAATTGACGGCCAAAGATGATCTGGTCGGTTTGGAATACGAACGGTTGCAGAAGAAGCTTAGAGGCTCTGAATTTAAGTATGTGGAGGCTTTTGACCACTTCGTTCCTTATGTGACCAAAGGCACGCCTGCTGAAAACCTCACCAAGGATGGAGACACCATGATGGAGGAAGCAAAAGAAAAATTCATATTGGGTCAAATCTCCGGTGAAGATTGGGATAAGGCAGTTAAGAAGTATATGGAGCTGCAAGGAAATGTGCTTTCTGAATTATGGACCAAACAATACAACGAAGTTATGGGCAAATAAAGCGTAATCCAGTATCCAGTGAGTTGTCTGCTGACAATTCACTGGATACTTGATCAAAGGAGATCATCATGGAACATAATCTGCAGTATCCATTGAAACGTAAAGATCCCCAATATACAAAAGAGCTTATGGGCGACGAAGAGTTTTTCGGAACAGTGATGGATTTGAACCAGCCTGGAATGGAACCGATAAAAGCGGCCGTAAATAGGAAAGAGTATGACAAAGCATGGGTGGAATACGAAAGAAGAAATCGATCCTATTATCAGGTTTGCCAACCGCATTGTGGAAAAGGAAATACCCTTGGGCGGAGAATGGGCGGCAGCCGGTGATGCCTGTTTTACTACGGTTCTAGTCCCTTATCGAGACCCGAAACCGGAAGTAAAGGTGAAGTATATAAATGCTTTTGCAGAAGGAGCGGCTTTGGAGCAAAATCAGGCTACCGCCTTAGAGGTTTCCGTTGATGGAAGCCAGGATTATATTTGTATTCATCACAGGTCCGTACAGGTAAAGGGTTATTTGGACCACACCGGGAACCTGGTCAATGATAAGCTCATTAAAAAACCAACAGGCTGCAACGAATTTATCTTTAAGGATACCGTGTTTCATGATGATGTTGTCGTTATAGAGGATACAGGAAAGCGGGGATACCAGTGAATGAAATAAGAGACTTCTATCCTTTGATTGTTCTTGGAGCAACCTTTGCAGGAATAGGGGCAGCTTATGCCAATAAAGCAGATACTCTGATCCTGGAAGGAACCGCTCTTGCAGGATATGAATTTGCCACTGCCTACAGAATCGGAGAAGGATGGAATGAACCTGTTTTATCGGAAGTTGGAAATAACTTGAAAATGGAAATGCGGCAAAGAAATATTCTGTCGGACCAGGGAGAAGTTCATATTCCGGCCTTGGCGCCGCTAATGTACAACAGGATAAAAGAGGATCAGCTGCATCACCTGTTCATGGCCACTATTGTCAGCATTACTTGGGAGAAAACCAGATATTGCGTGCTGGTCCATACCACATCGGGCTTTATGAAATTTTTCAGCGATCAAATTATGGATACAAGGACGGACGCTCTTTCAAAAGATTTCATAAAAAGTAAAAGTATCAATGCGTTGTTGTATTCTGAGGAGGGTATCCCGACAAACCGTCTGGTATCCCAGGGAACAGTGGAATTTATGAAAGGCAAGCAAAAGGGAGAGATCATTGTAAGCTTGCCTATTGAAGCTGATGATGACTGGAGCTCCGCCAGAGCGAAGCTTCATAAATTCTGGATGAAGAGACCAATGGAATGGGCTGCATGGAAGATCCTTGCTGTAGGAGGAGCTTTTGATATCCGGGTAGACCAGGGTCCTGTCAGGGTTATGGATAATTGGAGCTTGCTGCCGTCCGCTGCCTACCGGAATCCCCTGGAGGCCCTTGAAGCAGGACTGTTGTATGCTGAAGGGAAGGTGAGGCTGCAATGAAGCTTTTGCAAAAAGTAGATGCGCTCGTAGTGGAAAAAGAGGTGGCGGAGAGTCCCTGCTCCGAATCCTATGATGTGATTGTGGCAGGCTTGGGCACAGCCGGCGCCATTGCCGCCATTGCAGCGGCACGCAGAGGATTAAAGGTATTGGGAATTGAAAGAATGAATAGCATGGGAGGTACAGGGACCGCCGGGGCTGTAAACGGCTACTATTTCGGCTCTCCCAGTGGTTTGTTTGAAGAACTGGATCAAGAAATCGAGGAATATCACGGGAAAGTGTATGCGAAATTCAGCGGATTTAACCCGGATGCCAAGAAATATGCATTGGAGCGGGCCGCCCTGGAGCATGGAGTGCACTTGTGCTATGAATCCGCTGTTACCGGTGTTTTTATGGAGGGAAATGGCATCAAGGGCGTTCAGTGGGTTGGGCCCCGGGGACTGAAGGCCAGTGGCTGCAAAATAGTTATAGACTGTACCGGAGACGCTGAAGTAAGCTTGCTGGCAGGCTGCAAGACACATATGGGGAGGGAGCTGGATGGAAGAAGCCAACCTTTCACCAGTGTAAAGGTGTGTTTGAGAGCGGGGGACATTGTCCGGACCAATCTGGATTCAGGCTGTACGGATCAGACGAATGCCTTCCATTTGTCCGAGGGTATTGTGAATGCACATGCCCGGCAGTTGGAGGATACTTATCCGGAAGAGGAGAGGCTGTTCTATCTCGCTCCGCTTATAGGAATCAGAGAGGGACGAAGGATAGAAGGCAGGGTTACACTGACGCTTTCCGATGAATTTCAGGGTAAGCATAGGGAAAATCCTGTCTTCTATGCCAGTGCCGATGTGGATAAACACGGCAGGGATAACGCCATGGAAAGTGAAGTGCTTCAAGACTGGTTTGTAGCAAGCAACTTGGGTGCCGTTAATATAAGTGTACCGGTTCCTCTGGAAGTCATGATCCCTAAAGAGCAGGAGGGAATTCTGGTCGCCGGCCGGTGTATGTCTCTGGATCATGATTTATCCGCCTGTGTCAGGATGCAGCGGGATATGCAGAAGGCAGGGGAGGCGGCGGCTGAAGCGGCATGGCTGTCCATTCGCAAGTCCATTCCCATTCATGATGTATCCTATGAGGAACTGCGGCCTATTCTGGAGCAAAGCGGATGTCTGGATGAAAAAAATAATACGGGAGCGATATTTGCTTATCCGGCAGATCCCGGCAGGAATAAAAGCATAGAATGGCTCACAGACCCGGAGCAAATTCGTGAGGGATTATCCGGAGCGAAGCCTGGAGTTGCCATATGGTCCTCCAAAAGGCTGGGGGACGCCATAATCCCCTATCTGAGAGAATGGATGGAGGCTGCGGAAGGGGAATTTTTGAAGAAGCACTGTGCCATTGCCCTTGCGGTATTGGGTGACCGTTCATCGCTTCCTCTCTTAAGGGAAATGGTGCAAGAGAGAGATTCCTTTGTGCTGCAGGACTGCAGAAAAAACAACCAGATGCGCGGGTATATGTCCATTTATCTGTCAGGAAAGCTGCGAGATACGGGAATTATTTCGGAATTATGCAATATCATCGAAAATCCTGAGGAATTGCAAAAACCGCTGTATGAGAAAAACACAGATTCCAGCATAGCTGCTGCTGTGTTCCGCATTAATTATTTCCAATACTTTGCCCATTCTGTCATGGCCCTGATTAAGATAGGAAATTCGCACCAGGAGTGGAGGGACGTGATTGGAAAAGCTCTGAATAGGGCAGTGGAGGATGGAAGCTATATTCAGAGGATTACCTCCAGAGAGCCGGGCACCTATGAGTATTCGGTGACAGACAATATTAAACATGTTGTAAAAACTGCTCTTGAGGGATGGAGGGAAACGAAATCCCGGCGATGATGCGGGGGCGAAGCAATGGAAACGAGTGAGGACGAAATTCGATAAACTGCAATCGCTCGGAATCCAAAACCAGCAGGCATGGGAGTACGCAAACACGAAGGAGGCTGTCCGAAAAGTCAAATGGGAGAAACGCTAACGAATCTAGGTATTGCTATTTGACTATATGTGAGCCTGTTTTAAATCTAACGAATCGTAGGATCGCTATTTGTCCGGAGTTGCGCCGAAATGCGTTCATACAGGGGAATAACGTGATATAGATTCGTTAGATTTTTTATCATGCCCATTTTCGCGAAATAGCGTGGTAGAGATTCGTTAGCCAGATTCGGCTTGTCCTCAGACGTATGCTTCCGAAGCCGGTTTTTCTGCAGAAAATCCTTTACCACCCGGTCCTTTCTGCCGAATATGGATTTACCTTAGCGTATTTTTCGGACAGCCCCCCCATTCTCTCGAAATCCCTCGGCAACAACCTCCTCAAAGGATTAGGCGGTCGCTTCTTTTCAGATTACTCCGCTGGCATCCGCCGCTTTTTTGCAATACACTGGATAAAGGATAGAATAGATCACATTTCCGCAAGAATACATCATAACCGGCCTCCCTGCCCATGCTAACATGAGAGGTAAAGGGGCCGCGGACAACGGCCGAAGCAAAGGATGGTGTGCGGTGTACAGAGTATTGGTAGTAGACGATGAGCCTCGGGTGTGCGCCGGAATCAAAAGCTACCTCTTGAGCGCTCCGCTTCAGATCGGCTATGTCGAAATCGCTTCCAACGGGTTTGAGGCCTTGGACTGTCTGCGGATGGATGGCTATGATTTGGTTATTACCGACATTCAGATGGGCATGATGAACGGCATTGAGCTGATGGAGGCGATTCTCCTGGAGCAGCCCCATCTGCCGGTGGTGGTGATTTCCGCCCATGAAAAATTCGATTTCGCCAAAATGTCCCTCCGCCTGGGCGCCAAGGATTATCTGATCAAGCCGGTGGAGCTGGAGGAGCTGACCCAGGTGGTAGGCCGGGTGCTGCGGGAGAAGGAGGAGGCCGGACGGCTGACCCTGCGCCAGTCCGTCACCAAGGACAGCGGCGAGCAGCTGCAGAAGGCCAAGCGCCAGGAGGCGCTTATGGAGCTGGTAACTGCCAAAGAGCTTCATGAAAAGGACTGCCGGGAGCTGCTCCAGGACATCGGCGGTCCGCTGAAGGAGCAGGGAGCCAACTGCGGCATTGCCATTGTCCATCTTGATTTGACCAAAGGCGGCTTCAGCCAGCAGGAGATCACCCTGCGGGACCGGAAGCTCTTGAAATACGCCTCCATCAACATTCTGGAGGAGAGTCTGTCGGACTGGTGCGGCGTGGCCTTCAACGGCTTCGGCAACCAGTTGGTCTGCGTGATTCAATTGGAGGCGGGGGAGGCCGCGGCGGCGCCCCAGCATTTGGATTCCCGACTGAACCTCATCGGCCAGACTATTGTGATGAACCTCAAGCAGTACCTTAATGTGACCGCAACGGTGGGCCTCAGCTCCCTGAGCGCCAATCTGTCCATGCTGCCCAAGCTGATGGAGGAGGCGGAGGCGGCCATCGAATGGCGGAAGCTCCACCCGGACAACCGGATTCTCTACTATGCGGATATGGCCTCCTTGGGCAATCTGCGGATGATGGAATGGGTGGCCAAGGTGGAGGTTTTGGTCCAGAAGCTGAAGGAGGAGGACCGCTCCGATGGACTGGAGCAGGACGGCAGCCCGGAGGAGAAGACGTTGAGCGCCGGGGAGGAGCTGCAGAAGATGCTGGCCCTGCTGGATGGCCTGACCGGGTCGGAGGGGATTTTTCACAGCTGCTTTGGCATTCTGGTGTACCGTTTATACGGTCTCTTGTTCGATTACGGCCATGACAAAAGCGACGCCTTCCGCCGTCTGGACCCCGATCTGTATTTCCGCGGCATGGACCCCCGGGCCAAGGCCCAGGCGCTGGCGCGCTATATGCAGGAGCTGTCCGCCCTGCTCAAAACCTGCATCAGCGAGCGGGACCAGACGGTGGTGGCCCGGATCAAGGCTTTTATCCAGTCTCATTACGGAAACCATGAGCTGAAAATCCAGGATATTGCCGGAGAGGTCCATTTCAGCCCGGCCTATATTAGCTATTTGTTCAAAAAGGAAACCGGCGCCAATCTGTGGGACTACGTGTCGGAGGTCCGGATGGAGGAGGCCAAACGGCTGCTGGCCGGAACGGATATGAAGCGTTATGAAATTTCCTATCAGGTGGGGTACCAATCGCCGGAGCACTTCAGCCGCATGTTCAAACGGTTGGAGGGAGTTTCGCCGGCAGATTACCGCAAAGCGTTCAGGGGGAATTGACTTGAAGCTCCAACACAAAATGATCCTGGCCTTTTGTCTGTTCATCATCGGGCCTTTTCTGGCAGTGGGCTGGGCCTCCTCCTCCAAAACCTCGGCTACCATCAAGGAGGAGGTAGGGAAGACCATGCTCCAACTGGTCAAGCAAAACCATGCCATGATGGAGAATACGCTGATTTCCGTGCGGGACAAAACCATTACCTTTCTGGACAATTATTTTTTCAGCAATTCGTCGCAATTGGCTTTTTGGACCAATATCAGCACTTTGGGGGAGATGAACGAGGCGGATGCCATTCTGGGGCGCTGGTCCTCGGACGGCACGGAGTACGCCTTGTACCTGAAGGAGGAAAATACGCTGCCGGTGGATGCCACTGCCAAAAATAAAGGAATTATTTATCTAAGCGGGAACACCGAGGAGTACCCTCCCTGGGCGGAGGAGACGCTGTTGGAGAAAGGGGCGGGCACAGTCCGTCTGGCCAGCATCGGGAGCGGCTCGCCTACCGTTCTGTTTACCAGAGCCATTCTTCATCCGGAAAAGTATGACGAAACCCTCGGCTTTTTGGCGGTGTCCAAGCTGGAGGTGCTGCTGATGAAAAATATGATCGCCGTGCAGCTTCCCAAGGATGCGGCGATTTTTTTGTATGACAGCGGGGGAGAGCTGCTGATGCAGTACGGGGAGGGGGCGATTGCGGAGGGGGAGCTTCCCGCCTCATTAAAAAGTCACGAATCGGACTATTCCTACGCCGCGGACAGCCACGCCTATTTGTACGCGGTTTCCTATGAAAGCCGGTTTGGAACCCGGCTGGTTTACAAGATTCCGCTGGCGTCCATCACCGGCAACCAGGCCCAATTCCAGCGGACCATCACCATCATGATGGGGGTCTATCTGCTGTTTGTGCTGCTGTTTGTGCTGTACGTGCTCCGGGACATTATTAAGCCCTTGGGCAAGCTGGTGATGTTCACCCGGGTGTATGAGCCGGGCCGCCGCCTGCCCTTCGACATGTCGCCGCCGCGGCAGCGGATGGATGAGTTTGGGTTGCTGCACCAGGCCTTCATCCGGATGACCCAGCGGCTGGACCAGTCCATCGAGGAAAACTACGGCATGCAGATCAAGCAGAAGGAGCAGGAGCTTTCGACGCTGCATTCCCAGATTACGCCCCATCTTTTGTACAATACCCTGGATTCCATCTATTGGTATGCCTTGGACAGCGGGAACCAGGATGTGGGCGCTATGGTGAAGGATCTGTCCAAGCTTCTGCGCATCGGCCTGAGCAAGGGCAAGAGCATTATTACGGTAAGCGAGGAAATGGAGCATGTGCAGGCCTACATCCGCCTTCAGATGAAGCGGTATCCCGGCGTATTCGAGGTATTCTGGGATGTGGACGAGGGATTGGAGAACTGTATGGTGCCCAAGGTGGTGATTCAGCCGCTGGTGGAGAATGCCATTTTCCACGGGGTGCAGAGTATGGACGGGGAAGGCCAGCTGTGGGTCCGCGTGAAGAACCGGGGGGAGGAGCTGCATATTCTGGTGGAGGACAACGGCTTTATTCCGGTGGATGTGGAAAAGCTGCGTTTGATCGTAAACGGCGAGCTGCGGGACAAGGGCTACGGCATCCGCAATGTGCATCAGCGCATCCAGCTCCATTACGGGGAAGCCTACGGACTGGAATACCGTCTCCGCCCGGAGGGGGGCCTGATCGCCTCTATTGTGGTGCCGTTTCGGGTTAAGGAGTAAATGTTGCTTTCCAGTGAGGGGACAACTCCACGACATAGGCTGGCATACAGGATGCGACATGATCGTCCACGTAGATGCTGGCATTGACGTAAGGGTTTCAATCCGCGCACCCCTTACGGGATGCGACAGGCTTGGAAGCGAGAGAAGGATCACATACGGGTGTTTCAATCCGCGCACCCCTTACGGGATGCGACTTCAAACCAATTATCAAAAACTTAAATATCAAGCTGTTTCAATCCGCGCACCCCTTACGGGATGCGACCCGGTAGCGGATGCTACGCGTAAGACAGCGCCGTTTCAATCCGCGCACCCCTTACGGGATGCGACGTTGCGTCATCTTGGCTTTACGTAGTAATTCCGCAAGGTTTCAATCCGCGCACCCCTTACGGGATGCGACCTGCTCCGTCTCGTGCGCAAGGCTGGCACTATCGTTTCAATCCGCGCACCCCTTACGGGATGCGACGAAGACGCCGCGCAGCTTTTCGTCCCAATACGTGTTTCAATCCGCGCACCCCTTACGGGATGCGACGACCACGTATCAGGATAACATGATGCAAAAGCATGTTTCAATCCGCGCACCCCTTACGGGATGCGACCCGCAAATTAGACCGTTTGGAAGCAAAACTAATCGTTTCAATCCGCGCACCCCTTACGGGATGCGACTGGAAACGTTGACGCCGATTATCGTTGATGTGACGTTTCAATCCGCGCACCCCTTACGGGATGCGACGCCTGCATGTCCATTCTATGTATTCACCCCTTGGCGTTTCAATCCGCGCACCCCTTACGGGATGCGACAAAGAAACTGGAGAAGAGATTGCTTTAAAAACAAGGTTTCAATCCGCGCACCCCTTACGGGATGCGACCCTGTCGCCACTCTCTCCGCCAGGGTAAACGTATGTTTCAATCCGCGCACCCCTTACGGGATGCGACCCTGGTGGCAATTAGAAAAGCGCTTGACACGATGGGTTTCAATCCGCGCACCCCTTACGGGATGCGACAGGATCTCCAGCGACTCAGCAGGGAGGTACTTCTGGTTTCAATCCGCGCACCCCTTACGGGATGCGACCGCAAAAATGCTTGTATCTATATCGGTTTTAGAAAAATAAATTATTATTCTCTCTGGAAGCAACTAAATAAAGTATGGATGCTGTCTTGACAACTATTTTTGTTCCTTTATACACTGTCATTCGACAAATTCTGAGGTGCGAAGGAGCCGGGGGTTTTATGTGAGCTTGGCATTCGCACCTTCCTGGACAATTAGATCCGCGTGTCTAAAGCAGTTCCAACACTTCAACACCTTCAGGCACAGATGCCTTGTCCAAGGTAATCTCGTACTCCCGATATGCCCGTGGAGGCTGGCCCGGATTAATCAGTTTCGCTTCAACTAAATCAAATAATGCCGCCGCGGGAGCATTCCCCAGTTCCGACTCGTGTTTGAACACAATTAATTTACGGGCGGACATTTTGCCTCTGGATGCGGAACGGTCCAGTTCAAACATATTTTGAAGCGCTTCAAAGAAAAAGGCAAGATCGTTTTCGTCAAAACCTGTTTTTTGAGCGAATTTGGGAGAAATAAATCCCTCTGCCCGGTACAGGCCATAGGGAACCAGATATTTCCGTCCCATTGTCCGGTTTTCCGTAGCGTTTTCTTTCTCGGTGGTAGATGCCATGCGGGTAATGGTCACTTCCTGCTGGAAAATCCGGTCCGCACTTTTGGAAAAACAGAGTTGAACCGGTCCGCGTACCTGACCGCATTTGAAATCCCCCGTATCCATAACCGCACCGAAGGTGCGCACGTCAAAGAAACGTTGGCACATATAGGCTTGGGCGGTTAGTTTGTCATCCTTGTTGTCTTTTGTTTTCAATCCGGTAGCTTCATAGGCTTCTCGCTGTTTGTTGTTCAGCACAGCCCCTTCGCTTACATAAATGTCAAAGCCTTCTTGTCCCTCCCGGGCATACAGCGCATAATTTCTTACCTTGCGCTTGAGGCAAACATCGCTGACGATCCCATAACCGGTTTGCGGATCAATCCGCGGCATGTTGCCTGCATCGGGGTCTCCATTCGGATTGCCGTTTTCCACATCATAGTAGAGGATAAAATCATACCGGTTCTTCAACATGTTTTCCATTTCTTCCGCCTCCCAATTGTAAAATTCACCTATTATCCGTTTACTATGCCATTCTGACTTGTGACGGTTTGGCTATCCTTGGCTCCCCGAAAAAACTCCTTCTGCTGCTGATAGAATCCCACCAGGAATTGCCCCTGTTCTTCGGCATTCAAAGTGGACGGAAATCCCAATGAAGGCATCAAGTCCATTACATCCACCAGAAGCTGACGTGTCCAATACTTTTCACTCTTAGAGAAGTGATGTTCCGCATTTGCCAGTAAGGATGTGAACACCTGCTGAGGACTAGCCAATGCTGCGTTCAGATATTTGTCCACGATGGAGGCATTGACCTTTTCCAAGGCATCGTATTGGGCTTTATTCAGGATGGCAAAGATGCGTCCCAAGAGATAGGGTACTGCTGTTTCATTAGGGTTCAGTCCCACACTAATCAGCTCCTCATTATGAAGTTGTCTGGCTGCCCGGTTGAGACAGCCTCGGATCACACCAATCCGGATGCGGTTAATTGCCTTGGCTGCATCGTCGGCTGCTTCTGCGCGTATCCGCCCGATCATCGCCATCAACAAACTGTCAGGATAAGGAGTCCCTCTCATAATACTTCTGATCAGAGATACCTGATGAGGGGGAGGGACATTCTTGCTTTCTCTCCGAACCGCCGTTTCCAGCAAGATTTGCTCAAAGGAAGGATGCTCCGGCTCCCATGGAGCACCCTCGACACGGATGTCTTCCTGATGCTGCCGCAGGCGCCCCACCAGTTCTCCGAAAGAATTCACATAGAAATAGCGGACGACAACCCTTGTTTTGTTGGCTGCCAAGCCTAACATAAATATCCGGGTGTTTGGGTTAAGCTCCAGATCCCGTGGTGCAGTCCCTGCATATAAAGCCTTCAGAATGCCCTCTATACGGCGGGCCATGACTTCATTTAGTTTGTAGCGTGAAGCTGTCCCTGCTTTGTCCAACATCGTGCCAATTACGGCTTCTTCCATAGGAGCTTTTTTTTCGGCCCAGAACAAAACCTTGTCTCCATGGAGGTTGAAGCAGTGAGAACGGTCGTTTATCAGCAGATTCAAGGCAGTGATATACTTGAAGGCGGCTGCTTCCGATACGGGGGCATTGCTCCCCTTTTCCTTGCCGAAAGAGGTGAAGCTGTCCTGATTGAACCCAATCAGAGTAGGCTTGTCCTTACCAAATCCGTCCAGATTGCCATGAATCCGGGCGATAGGCCCTACTTCTCCGGTTACCAAACATTGTCCGATGAAAGCCTGCTCCGATAAGGAGCCAAGGTATCTTTCCCAAGCTGCTTTGATCATCGGCCGTTGATGGATGAATTCGAATTCTTCATCCTCTATCAGGCTGAATACCAGGTTTCCCCCACTATCGACCAGCTCGGCAATCCCCTCTACTCCAGGATAGTCCAGGGAGCCTTTTTTTCTTTTGGCAAAAAAACCAAGAACCGCTCTGGCTCCCTTGTCATTCACGTCCTGGAGAATGTGTTGGTGAAGGGAGAGACTGGCTTCATACCGGTAACTGGCGCCTGCTTCATCACTATAGAGGCCAAAAAGGAAATTGGCGTTCTCGCAGAGAAAGGCAGGCTCAGGTCTGCTACCAGAACGTTTGGGTTGACGGGGAGTAATTAAACGTCTCGGGAAAAATTTTCTGTTTTTGGCTGAAGTCTTATTCTTTTTTTCACTTGGAGTGTGAATCTCCCGTTCTTCCATCAGGTCCAGCACCGTGATCAGATTTCCGTCGATGTCCAGAACCAGACATTTGGATACAGGAGTTACTGCATATCCAGGCGGAGCGGTTTCATACTGATCGTCCTCTGCCATACGGTCGTACAAACCGCATAATGCTTGTAAAATCATAGCTTCACCTCTTGGGGGATCTGGATAATTCCATGCTTCATAGACGCCCGGAAAAAATAAGGAGTGTAACTGTAAAGCTGTTTCTTGTTCGCCGTTTCCTGCTTGTATTCCAGATCTTGCAGCATCCACCCCAAGTCGCGTTCACTTTCACCGGCATAATAGCTGACGGGCCGTTTCTCGTCTTCTTCCATCAATCGGAAATGAGCGGCAAATTCCCTGCATCCCAGATAGGGGCGATGAAAGCACTGGCCTTGCCTCGCCCGACGCAAGAACATGTTGTAAAATTTCTCAGGGGTATCATTTTCTCCAGCCTTATCCTTCAGAATAGTAAAATGGGCGTCCAGCAAATATTCCACATTTCGCAGTACCAGGGAAGCGCGTTGTTGACGGTCCTCCACAGGATTCTGATGAAGATCGACAGCGGTTCCGGCCATGGCTGCCGAGACATTGCGGGGCGAGATTTTGGAGCCCACTTCATTGCGGCGTATGGGCTCGAATTCAATGGGGTTCAGAACAGTGATCTGATCGATTACCCATTTTAACGGAGGCCTCCATAGGATAGCCTCCAATATGCCGCGAGCCGCCGATGGCGTTATGACATCATAGCTGACCCGTTCCCCTTTGAGCTCAGGCCTGGTGAACAGGGCGTACTCCCCTTTGACGTGAAGGGTGATTCCATACCCCATGATTAATCCTCCTCCTTCGGTTGCACAAGCAGTCCTGTTTTGACATGATACCGGTCTGTGATTTCTCCTCCAATCCGTCCCTCCTTATCCTTCAGGTAGAAAATCGTATCGCCAATCGCCCCCAATCGGCCTGTTAATCGCAGCTGCGCCATTTCTCCCGAATAGAGAGGAACAGTATATCGCTGCAGCTTGCGCATGTAGAAAGCGGGGTACAAGGCGGCTTGCGCTTGCAGCAGATAGTTTCGTGCGGCCTGATCCCAGGGAATGATGACAGGAACAGCTTCTTCGTCTATCCATTTGAAGGTATCTGCGATCTCGCGGAATTGAAAGGAATACTCGTCTGCGCCGCCATTCAGTTTTTTCAATATTCCCTGCTCGTCCAGATTTTTTCCGAATCCATACAGACGGTTGAAATAGGCATGAATAGCGTCTGGCGCCAGCGGATCAGAATAGCTCCGGAGAATGAGGCGGGAGAATTGGGCTCGCTCCTTATACCATGCGTGTCGGACCGGATGATCGGCAGAATCAAATAGAAAAACCTGCCCTTTCTGAAGGTTCCCGCGTATATCTCTAAGTTTGCCTTCCCGATTGCAGCGGCCTGCTGCCTGGGCGATGGCTTCGATTCCTGCCATCTGCCGGAATACAACCGGGAAATCCAGATCCACTCCCGCTTCAATTAAAGGGGTAGAGATGACATAACATTCTCCCGATTCAAGTTTGGCGGAGATTTCCTTTAGACTGGAACTGCGGTGCTCGGCGCACATCAGTCCGCTTAGGTGAAAAACATTGGCCTTGCCAACTTTATTGGCAACACGCCCATACAAGAGCCGCGCTTGTTTCCTGGTATTCACAATGCATAATGCTTTTGGCTGCTCAATGATGCGAGAGGTCAACTCTTCATCCGATTGTTCTCCCAAGGAAGCGGTTTGAACCCGACATATTCGGGTGTACATATGTGCAGGGTTGGGGATGATTTCTTCAGCCTGCAGTCCATCCAGCCACTCCGTCTTAAGGGCGGGTTGAGTGGCTGTGCTGAACACCACTGTTGCTCCATAGTCCACACACAGGCATCTTAGAACAGCAAGCACTGGCTTCAGCAATTTTTCGGGCAACGTTTGAGCTTCATCGAGTATGATGATGCTATTCGCCAAACGATGCAATTTTCGCGTTTTGGAAGGTTTTGCGGCAAACAGGCTCTCGAACAACTGTACATTGGTTGTCACAATCAGCCCCGCATCCCAGTTCTCCGCCGCCATTAAACGGGGATCAAATTCACTTTCCTGTTCTTTCGTGAACGTTATATTGCTGTGATGCTCCAACACTATATTGCCCTCCAGATCACCCAGAGCGTTCCGGTAAACGGAAACGGTTTGCTCGATCAAAGAAATGAAAGGCAAGCAGGTAACGATGCGGCTCATGCCGTGATGCTTGGCGTGTCTGAATGCAAAGCCCAAGGCAGCATAGGTCTTGCCGCTGCCTGTAGGGGCGGTAAGCGTATAGAAGCCTTTGGGGCCTGACGCCTTCTCCAAACAGCCTTCGAGTACCTCCCGCCGGAGTTGATTCACCTCTGAATCCGGCGTCCGGCTAAGCAGTTCTTCGATTTTCATCTCATAGGGTCCATACAGCTCCGGCAAGGGGAGGTAAGAGTTTCGTTTAGCGGCTTTATCGGGTTGCAGAAACTGTTCGGTATCCAGATAATCTGCGTCTACCAGCGCGGAATGAAGCATGCGAATCATTAGAGAGCGAGACAAGCCCGGATTGAGAGTAGGGGCCATTGGGGGGATGTCTTCCTTGGATAGAGGCGGGAGGCTGGGATTAACTCCCTCAACCCAGGTGAGGGGCTCCTTAAGCACATCCTCCAGACCGATAGCCTTGGCAGAGGTGGAAATATGGTTGGGCAGCCCGCTATGATGACCAAATATAACATAGGCCAGCAAGAGTCCCGCAGGAAACGGGTATTGGGCATACACCGCACGGGCGCCTGCGCTTTTGTGGTCGGCAATGATAGTGGAGTCAACCAACCGTTTTTGGAAAATAACTGAATTTTTTCCGTAATCATGAGCTAAGCCGGCAACCTCAGCTAATTTACCTGCATGAAAGTGCTGCCCATGCCGGAAGGCAAGACGGGCGGTATCGCGGGAATGTCGATCAAGAAGATGCCAATGTACTTGGGGTAGAAGAGCCTTGGTGAGGGGGTCATGTTTGGTGTGGGCATAAACTGACAGCAGCATAGCAGCATCTCTGCCTTTGTGGTAAAATTAAAAACGTCTGCAGATCTGGGGGAGATATACGGTTAGAAGAGAATATAGTTCAGTGTACTTATTTGAAAATTGACTTGTCACTATTTTATCTCCATATCCAAATGCTGTCAACCCTGAATCTGGAAATGCAAGTCGAAGCCGATTGAGTCCCCTTTTTGCCTCCATGCTTATGGTGAAAGGATTGGAGCGGCGACGTGGATTGAAACAGTGTGCTTATTTGATTTGTCATGCTGTGCAGGAAGACTGAAAGGGGCCTTGTGCCCCTTTCTTCTTTGTTATAGCGCAATGTGGCCTTAAAAAAATGAACTCTGTATAAAAATGGCCACGGCCCTGTTCATAAAAAAAGTAACCATTATTAGAATGATGGCGTTTTGCTTTTGCACACTGTTGATTATGCTTCAGACAGGCATCGGGCTTGACCAGAGATGCGCCATTTCATAACAAAGGGGAAGGGGCTGGAGAATGATTCGGCAGGCAAAACGATTGTGCACCATAATATGCGCTTTGACGCTGCTGCTGGGTTCGGCGGCCATTACGGCGCCTGTACCGCTTGCGGCAAAGGCTGAACCAATCGGAGGGGAGGCGCCCAGGCTGTTAAGCGGAAACCGGCTGGGAAGCCTGTTTCCGGGCGGCACGGTGGCGTTGGCCACCTACGCGGATTACCGCTGGCAGATCTCAGGCCTCCATTCGGCTGATGCGGCGTTTGCCGCGGCGGATTCCGGAGAGATATTGGCCGACGGAGAAGCGGGAGACGGCGGCATTGCCACCGCAGACAAGACGGGAGAGGCATACGGAACGCTCATCTATGATTTGAAGGGGTTCTATCAGGTATCGTCCGTTCAAGTGTGGACGGCTGTAACAGCAGAGAGCGGCTTTGCCCAGGTGGAGGTGTACACCAGCCTGGATGGCGCCGGATACCGGCGTGCGGGAGCGCTTGAAAGCGCTGACACCTCCTTGACAGGGCAGGGCTCCATATCCGTAGAGATCCTGCCGGGAGCCATTGCCCGCTACGTGAAGATTATCGTGCACAAGGACCCGCAGAAGCGCACACTGCGGCTGGCGGAAGCGGCAGTCTGGGGGCATGCGGCGGAGGCGCAGGCACTGTTAAGCGGCAATCTCCTCAGGGCGGACGGTCCATACGGCTTGTCTACGCCCACGCTGGACACCAAAGCCTCCTATCAATGGGGAACGGATCAGCCCTTTCCCACAGAGCCGGGGCTGATCGCCTCGGATAATGAAGCTGGCGCCAAGCAGGACGGGGCCGGCGGAGCGCCTGATCTGACAGACGGCTCCGGCCTGGAGGAAGCAGCCGATTATGCAGCTTCATCCGCCACAGGAGCTCAGGGGAAATACGCAACGGTCACCTTTGATCTGAAGGATATGTACCAGGTTGGGCAAATCGACGTCTGGACCAAGGCGGACAACGCCCGGTTTATGGACGGCTTCGAGGTGTTGGCCAGCACGGACGGCATCACTTATTTCAGCTTGGGCTATACGGCCAATCCCAACAGCCGTTATGCCGGCGCCATGGTCAAAACTGAGGCCTTTGGGTTGTCCGGAATGAATGCCAGGTATCTGCGGATTATCCTGCACAATGCCTTGGATTCCGACCAGCTGATAGCCGGGGAAATCGCTGTCTGGGGCTGGAGGCTGTACGACCCGGCTCTACCCAAAACCGATATGCCTGATCAAGTGGAGTTTACGGCGGAGCTAAAAAATTTTCGCACGCTGCATCTGGATTGGTCCTCCTACAACAGTGTAGTGAACAAGGTCAACAAGTACGGCGTGTATGCGGAGAAAACAGACTTCGCCACAACGGCGGGTCTGTCGCCTAAAGCCACAGCGGAGAACGGCTCCGTGGAGCAAAAGGGCAAACATCTGCTCTATAGCGCCCTGGAGCCGGATACCACTTACTATGTGGCGGTGACGCCCTTCAGCAGCGCCTCCGGGGAGCGAAAGGATGTAAGGACTGTGAAGCTCCGGACGCCGGGGGTGCTGGGCGGGGAGAAGGTGGGGGATCTGTTCTCCATCAACGATTCCCCGTACGGCGGCGGCAATTATGTCCATCATGGCGCCAAGGAGGATTTGAACCTGATCCGCAAGCTGATGCTGATGCGGAATATCGAAGGCATCAACAACAGCCGTTGGTGGACTCATGATTCCTGGGTGAACAGCATGTACGCCAAATTCGGGCTGGGTTTTCACCTGTTTTACCACGGGGACCAGTACGTCCGTGAGGACAACAAGCGGGGAGCCTGGAGCTTCTCAACCTACAACGAGCCTGATCTGAAGGGGCGACCGGTGGCTGATGTGGCGGCCGCTATCAAGGCCAATCATGACAGCATGAAGGCGGTGGACAGCCGCAATCTGCTGGTGGAGCCCGCCCTGGGCGGCACGGAGCCGGCCAGTATGACCTGGCTGGAGAATCTGTACAAGTCTGACGGGCAGAACGGGGCAAGGGTGCGGACCTATTTTGACGTGCTGGACGTGCATCCGTATGTGAAGTATTCCGAGGGCAAAATGCCTGGTCTGACAGAAGGGGCTCCCGAGATGCTCATCGGGAAGATCCGGGATATCAAAGCGCTGATGGCCAAATACGGCGACGCAGCAAAGCCTATCGTATTTACTGAGCTGGGCTGGAGCACCTATACCGGGGGCGGTTATCTGAAGGCTGTTGACCGGGTGACTCAACGGAATTATCTGGCCCGGTCCTATATGCATGCCGCCGCTGGAGGGGTCAAGAGCTTGTTCTGGTACTCCCTTCAGGATGATGGAACGGATGCGTCCAATCTCGAGCACAACCTGGGCATCATCGACTGGTACGGCAATCCGAAGCCTTCTTATTACGGCTACTATACGCTGTCCAAGGTGCTGAAGGACACGCAGTACATGGGGGAAGCGGCGGGAGTGGAGCATCCGTACTACGGCTACGATTTTTGGGATGAGGGGAAAAACAGCGTCATTACGTCCCTATGGGCCGCCAATGAGGATATCAAGTCCGCTGTTCTTGCCACGGAGGATAGCAGCCTTACTGTGGTGGGAATTGACGGCAGCCTCAAGCATATGCCGGTCAGCGGCGGGAGAGCCAGCGTGACCATCAGCGGTGCGCCGGTCTTCATTTATTCCGCCGCAGGGGTGAAGGTGCTGTCCGTAGACAACTCCTACATGCTGACCGAGTCTTCGGTTGACGCCCGCAGGGGTGAGACGGTTACGGTTCATGTGGAACGGTACGGCCTGGGTACGGAGAACCCCGGGCGGCTGGACCCCGTTCTGCCGGAGGGCTGGCAGACGGAAGGGGAGCTGGGCTTTGGACCGGGGAATGCGCCGGTAGTCCTGACACTTCGCATTCCTTTGAATGCAGAGGAGAAGCAGTATGAGATTCCCGTTCAGGTGGTGGCCGGAACAGAGGTGGCGGCATCTCTGAAGCTGACGGTGAATGTGCTGGAAACAGTGCGGGTGACGATTGCCGCAGAGCCTGTTGCTTCGGGCGACTGGGCCCAGTGGAATGCGGCTGTCTATCTGGAAAACCGGACGCCGGATATGGTGCTGAGCGGTTCCGTCAGTGTACGGGATGCGGTATATCTGACCATGGGCGAGGCGCTGCCGCAAACCTTCGGCGGCCTGCAGCCGGGGGCACAGACCAAGCTGGTGTTCCCAATATCGGAGCTTCCCGAACGGTCAAGAGCGTCGGTTGCTTTTGCTGTCCAATTGGATAACGGATACACCAAAACGGTGCAGCGGCCTTTCAATATCCTGGCTGCTGTCTTCGATGGGGCTGCGCCTGTGGCAGATGGCATCCTGTCCCCGGGGGAATGGGCGGGAGCCATGCCCATCTCCGTTAACCGGGCGGACCAGATCAAGAATATCATCGGCTGGGGCGGTGCGGAGGATTTAAGCGGAACCGGGTATGTGAAATGGGACCGCGGGCATCTGTACCTGGCAATGGATGTCCAGGACAACCTGCATATGCAGAACGGTACCGACGGAGATATCTGGCAAGGAGACAGTCTCCAGTTCGCCATTGATACAGGCCGGGTGAACGGGGCGGGAAGCGCGCAGAACAATGAGTTCGGCATGGCGCTGGGGCCCAATGGGGTTACCGTATGGCGGTGGATGTCGGGCAACGGCAAGCCGGCGGGCGAGCTGGAGACGGTGCGGGCTGCCGTGTACCGGAGCGGCACCCATACCGTCTATGAGCTTGCGCTTCCCTGGAAGGAAGTGCTGCCGGAGAACCAAACTCCGCAAGCGGGCGGCGTACTGGGTTTCTCGCTGCTGATCAATGAGAATGACGGCAGCGGGCGCAGGGGCTGGATGGAATATATGAGCGGCATCGGCTCCAGCAAGAATACCCAGCTGTTCGGCGATTTGCTCCTGATGCGGGCAGAAGAAGCGGCGGAGGTGCCCGTTACGGGAGTCACACTGGACCGGCATGCGGCGGAGCTTGCCGTAGGCGGCGCGTTGGATCTGACGGCAGCGGTGGCACCTGCAAACGCGGACAACACCCGAGTGTTCTTCAGCACCGGCCGGTCGGACCTGGTGTCCGTCACCCAGGCGGTGTACGGCGGGGCAACGGCCCGGATTACTGGGCTGAAGCCGGGCACGGCGCTGGTGTCGGCAGTGACGGAGGACGGCGGCTATACGGCGGTCAGCGTAATTACCGTAACTGGAACGCAAGGGCCGGAAGAGCCGGTGGACCCCGGGGAGAATCCGGGAACCGGTGATCCGGGTACCGGGCCGGAGGAAGGCAGCCAGCCGGGCGATGGCGGACAAGGCGGCAACAGTTCGGCGGCTGAGCCAACCGTACAGGGAGCCGGAATCTTCCTGCCTGCGCTGATGCCTGGCACAGATGGCCTGGCGAAGGTGAGCCTTCAGCAGGCGGAACTGGAAGCGGCCATCCGGAATGCCCGGGCCCTGGGAGCGGACAGCTTGACAGTTGCCGCGTCTGCGGCGCCAGGGCTGGCCGGGGTGACCGTGGGCTTGCCTGCAACTGTGGCCGGCGGCTTGCCTGACGCCATCGGATGGCTAAAGCTGAATGTGGGAGATGCAGCGGAGTTTTCCGTTGCTGCAGGCCCGTTGTCGGCGTCCGTCAACCGCGCAGGCGGGGAAGTGGAGCTGTCAGTGATGCGGACGGATGCGGAGAATGGGAATGCCCGCTATGATTTTGCCGTTCGGCAGGATGGCAAGGATGTGCTGAAGCCCGGCTCGGGACTTGCGGCGTTCCGGCTCTCCTTCCCGTATGAAGGCGCAGCGGGAGAGGCTGTGCACCGGATCACCGCTGCGCGGGTGGAGGCTGACGGGAGCCTGACGCTGATCTGCGCCGCCCGTCTGGACCCGCTGACCGGCCGGATGATTGTCCTGGCGGACCGGGGCGGGCGCTATACCGCCGTCTACCGGGATGCAGGCTTCACCGATGCCGCTGAGGCGCCTTGGGCCCGGAAGGCCATCGAGGGTCTTGCGGCCAGAGGAGTGGCGGAGGGAATGGAAAAAAACCGCTTCGTCCCGGGCGCTGCCCTGACAAGAGCGGAGTTTGTGCAGCTCCTGATCAACGCCTTCAGCCTGGCAAATGAGCGGGCCGAAGCTCCCTTCACCGATGTGGAGAAAACCGCCTGGTACTACCGGGCTGTGGCATCCGCCCAAGCCTTGGGCATTGTGCAAGGCTACGAAGACGGCACCTTCGGCGGAGGCAACATGATTACCCGCGCCGAAATGGCGGCGCTCTTGTACCGCACTCTGGAGGCAGCCGGACGCACTCCCGCCCGCGGAGCCGGGACAGAGTCATTCGCGGATGCCCGGGAGTTTCCCGCTTATGCCCGGGAAGCCCTTGACCGGCTCCTGTCGGCAGGTATCATCAGCGGTCTGGAGGACGGCCGCTTCGCACCGGAAGAGACAGCCACCCGGGCACAGGCTGCCGTCATCATCTATAACGCACTAATGCCATAAAGCCACCCGAAAGGAGCCTTTTATGAAAAAATTCACGCGATTATGCGCAATGGTTTGCGCATTCACCCTCCTGTGGGGGGCGGCGGCTGTCACTGTAGCCCCCGCCCCCCGGATCTCCGCAGCTGCGGAACCGGAAAAGCTGCTCACCGGCAATCCCGTCGGCGGCCTGTTTCCGGCAGGCACGCCCACATTGGCCACCTACGCCGGCTACACCTGGCTGACAGAAGGGCTAAACGCAACGGACCCGGCCATCGTGGCCTCTGACAGCGCCGAAGCTCCCCGCCTGACTGACGGGGAGAACGGCCCTGACACCACCCACAGCCTGGTTGCGGCAGCGCCGCCCGGCACGGCGGCGGCAGCGTCCCTGATCTTCGATCTGCAAGCGCCCTACAAGGTAAGCACCGTCCGGGTCTGGGCCGACAGCGGCCTGGCGTCCATGGAGGTTTACGCCAGTTTGGACGGCAAAACCTACAGCCGCACGGGTGGGGCGGCCAACGCCAATCTCCCGTCCGCAGGCTACGCAGCGGTGGAATTGAGCGTAAAGCCCGTCATGTTTGCCCGTTATGTGAAGATCATCCTGCACAAGGACCCTGCCGCCTCCAGCATGGGGATCGGGGAAGCGGCGGTTTTCGGGAAGGAGGCCGGAAGCCCGGCGCTCCTCAGCAACAACAGGCTTCGGGCCACGGGACCGTACAATACCTCCGTGAACAAGCTGGACACCGGCGCCACCTATACGTGGATCTCGGATCAGCCGTTCGTGACGGAAGCGGATTTGATCAAAACCGACAACGATTCCAAGAATGACGGCTTCGGAGGCTGGCCGGACCTGACGGACGGCTCCAGCACGGAGGCCAATGCGGACTACGTGGCCAATTCCGCCTGGGGTGCCAAGGGCAAGTACGGTGCGGTGCTGTTTGACCTGAAGGACATGTACCAGATCAACTCGATTGATGTTTGGGCCAAGGCGGACAGCAGCAAGCTGATGGACGGTTATGAGGTTTTGGTGAGCACGGACGGGGTCAACTTCCGCTCCCTGGGCTATTCCCCCAACCCCAACAGCAAAACCGCCAATGCCATCGTGAATGCCCCCTCCTCCGGCGTGCCGGGAATGAATGCCCGGTATGTGAAGCTGCTGCTGCATAATGACAACACCTCCCAGCAGCTCATCGTAGGTGAAATCGCCATCTGGGGCTGGCGGCTCTATGATCCCGCCCTGCCCAAGAACACAACGCCCGACCGGGTAGAGTTCAGAACCGAGCTGAAGAATTACAGCACCCTCTACCTGGACTGGTCCGGCTACAACCAGACGGTGAACAATGTGAACAAATACGCGATTTATGTGGAAACCCAAAATTTTACCTCCACGGCGGGACTGACGCCCAAGCTGACTCTGGAGGCGGGCTCCATCGCCCTGGCGGGAAAATATGCGTCTTACTTCGCTCTGAAGCCGGAAACCGACTACTATTTGGCCATCACCCCCTTTCACAGCTCCGCAGGGGAGCGGAAGGATGTGGAGACCGTGAAGGTAACTACACCTGGGGTACTGGAAGGGGACAAGGCGGGGAATATTTTCGCCATTAACGACTCTCCTTACGGCGGCAGCAATTATGTCAATCACGGGGAGAACGAGGAGCAGAACCTGATCCAGAAGCTGATGCTGGAACGGGAAATCGGGGGCATCCACAAGAACAGATGGTGGGATCACAGTCCCTGGATGAAATCCCTGTACGGCAGCTATGGTGTGGCCTTCCATATGTATTACCACGGCAGCGGTTATGTGCCTTCGGACAATGCCATGGGTGCATGGACCTTCTCCACCTACAACGAGCCCGATCTGGCTAAGCGGGACCCGGCGGCGGTGGCGGCAGCCATCGGGGCCAACCATGCCTCCATGAAGGCTGTGGACAGCCGGAATCTGCTGGTGGAGCCGGCTTTGGGGGGAGTGGACGCCAAGAGCCTGCCGTGGCTGGAGGCCTTCTACAATTCCGACGGGCAGAACGGCGCTTTGGTGAAAACCTATTTTGACGTGATGGATGTGCATCCTTATGTAAAATATGAGGATACGCCCTTGCCGGGTATCGACCACGGCTCTCCGGAAATGCTGATTCAGAAAATTGCCGATCTGAGGGCCTTGATGGCAAGCCACGGAGACGGGGAGAAGCCTATCGTCTTCACGGAAATTGGCTGGAGCACCTACTCCGGCGGCGCCTATCTGAAGAAGGTGGACCGCGCCACCCAGCGGAATTATCTGGCCCGGGCTTACCTCCACTCCATAGCCGGGGGCGTGAAGAGTGTATTCTGGTACTCCATGCAGGATGACGGGCTGGACCCCGCCAATCTGGAGCATAATCTGGGGATTATCGACTGGAACGGAAAGGCCAAGGAGTCCTATTTCGGCTACTACATGATGGTCCGGCTGATGAAGGAGGCCCAGTATCTGGGGCCGGTTCAGGGCGCTGTCCATCCTTATTACGGCTACCGCTTCTGGGATGAAAGCAAAAACCGCTACATCACCGCCCTGTGGGATGCATCCTGGCAGACATCCAGCACCAGCACGAAGACGGCACGTATTTCTGCCGCAGACGCTTCGATGTCCTTGGTGGGCATCGACGGCAACCAGAAGGTGGTTGAGGCATCGCAGGGCAAAGCGGGCATTACGCTTACGGGGGCTCCTGTGTTCATTTATTCCAATGCCCCGATATCTGTTGATTCCGTTCAATAATATAGAAAAGTGGAGAGTGACTGTACGATGACAAACATTCGCATTATCGGAGACAACCTGCCCCATATGCCTTGGGAGGAAAAGCCGGAAGGGTACACGGGAACGGTATGGCGGCATTCGGCCAATCCCATCACAAGCTGGAACCCTACGCCCAGTACGGCACGCATCTACAACAGCGCTGTGGTTCCCTACGGCGGCGGCTTCATCGGCGTGTTCCGCGCCGACCACAAAAACGGACGGGCCCAGATGCATCTGGGGCGCAGCCGTGACGCTTTGCATTGGGAGTTCGAGGATGAGCCCATCTCCTGGGTGGACGAGGACGGGAAGCCCTTCCAGCCGGTACACGGGTACGACCCGCGGCTGGTGCAGGTGGAGGGGACCTATTACCTCATCTGGTGTACGGAGTACGGCGGACCCACGCTGGGATTGGGCATGACCAAGGATTTTCGGACATTTGTCCGTCTGGAAAATATTTTTCCCCCATTCAACCGCAACGGTGTGCTCTTCCCGCGCAAAATCGGCGGCAAGTTCATGCTGCTGCACCGTCCCAGCGACAACGGGCATACTCCCTTCGGCGACATCTTCCTGAGCGAAAGCCCGGATCTGCGGCATTGGGGCCGGCACCGGAGAGTCATGACCCGGGGAGGCGGAGGCTGGTGGCAGATTACCAAGATCGGCGCCGGGCCCATCCCCATCGAAACCACCGCAGGCTGGCTGATGCTCTATCACGGCGTGAATCAGACCTGCAGCGGCTTTGTCTACAGCATGGGCGGGGCGATTCTCGACCTGGACAACCCGGCCAAGGTGCTCTACCGCACCCGGGATTATCTCCTGACCCCGGAGCTGCCTTACGAGACCACGGGCTTTGTGCCCAATGTGGTGTTCCCCTGCGCCACTCTCCAGGATGCTGCCACTGGGCGGATTGCCATCTACTACGGCGCCGCCGATACCTGCACCGGTGTGGCCTATGCCTATGCGGATGAGCTAGTGGCCCTTATTATAAACCATTCCGAGCTGGCCCCTGGTGACGGCGCGGTTGACCGCTGATCCGGTTCTCCGGCGCCGCCGTCTCGAAACCCTGTCCGGCCGGGCAGGGTTTCGAGTCTCATTCTACCGGAAATAGGGGCTCCAACCCCCTGTCCAACCTATGCTATAATTCGGAGTATCCGTTAAACCAACGAAGGAAGGTATCGGCATGCGCATATTGCGGCACCCGGACAGATCATGAAAACGACCATTTCCCAGAAAGCCATGCTGACCTATGGCGTTGTGTTTCTGGTGGTCATCACCCTCACGTTTTTGCTGTCCTACAACGGTACGGTGGGCCAGCTGGAGAAGGATCTGCAGGAGGCCAATCTGGCCCTCCTGAAGCAGGTGGATGCCAAGCTGGAGACGGTATTCCGCCAGGCGGAGAAGGATCTCCTGGGATTGACGGACGGGCTGGAGCTGGTCTATTTCATGCGGGACAGCTACACGGACGAGGGGCAGAAATATGCCAATTATTATGCCCTGACCACTAAGCTCAAGGACATGATGAACAACAATCCCCAGTATGCGTCTATTTTTGCCTACTCCAATGTGAGCGGCGATCTGATGACCGAGGAAACCTACATCAAGCGGGCCAATTCGGAGAACAACTGGCTTTCCCAATATGTGGAGATGTCGGATTATTTCAAGTGGCTGACCACCCACAAGGTGTGGAACGGCCGGGAGAATCAGAACGTGGTGACCCTGGTGCGGACTTACCCGTCCGTCAGCAGCCCGGGCTTTCGCAAGGGAATGATGGCGGTCAACATCAAGGAGGAGATGCTGTCGCAGATCATCCGCCAGGTGTACGACAATCATCATGCCGGGCAGCTTTTTATCCTTGACCGGGACGGCAATGTGGTGACTCATAACGACAAGTCCCAGCTTTACCGGAATTTGAGCTCGTCCCCGTACATCCGGCAGCTGCTGGACAAGGGGGGCAGCGGGGCGGACAGCGTCAAGCTGGACAATGTGCGGCAGTCGGTGTTTTACCGGACCTCGGATTATACTGGGTGGACGCTGGTCAGCATGATGCCGGAATCCAAGCTGCTGGAGCCCATCAAGGTGACGCGCAACCTGCTTCTGGCGTTCGCCGGAATTATGGTGGTGCTGGCGCTTTTGACCCTGTTTGTGATCAACCGACGTACCTTTCAGCCGCTGGAGCGTCTGGCGGGCAAGCTCTCCCGCACGTATAAGACTGCGGACGGGAAAGCCGGAGCCGGAGGCAGGCTGGATATGGACTATCTGGAGACGGTATTCGACCAGATGGTGCTGGACCGGGAGCATCTGGAGCAGCATGTCCGGGACTCCAAGCCTATGCTCAAGTGGAAGATCATGATGGATATGCTCACGGGCAGCCGCCGGGATTATGAGTCGGTGCGGCATCACCTGGATTTTCTCGGAGCCCGTCTGTTTCCTTCCCGCTATCTGGTGTGTACGGCGGAGCTTCATATGGAGGAGCACCGCCGGCCCCGGGACGAGGCACTATATACGTATGTGTTCTGCAATGTGGCGGAGGATTTCATCGGCAACGAGCATGCGGGTATGGCCATTGATCTGGGAGAGGGCCGCGCCGCCGTGCTCATCAGCTTTGCCGAGGGGGATGCAGAGCAGAACCATCTGCGCGCGCTGGCGCTGATGGAGCTGGTGAAGGACGTGATGGCCCGGCAGTTCAAGCTGGATGTTGCCGTGGGCGTGGGCCGTTCCCGGGAGTCCATGGGAGAAATTCCCCTGTCCTATGACGAGTCCCAGAAGGCGCTGCGGTACAAAATGATTTTTGGCCGGCGCTCGGTTATTTCCATCGAGGACATTCTGCCGCCGGACCGGCAGGATTATTACCGGCTGAGCCGGATGGCGGAGCCGGTGCTGGAGGCGCTGAAGCAGGCGGACGGTGCGCGGCTTGCGGCGCAGCTCTCGGAGATGTTCCGGGAGGCGGTGGACAGCAATCTCCCGCCGGAGCTGATCCGCCAGATGTGCTGCGACATCCTGGTGAAGGCCCAGCAGACGGTGAGCCTCATCGGGGTGGACCCGGATTTGGCCATGGAGCCGCTGCAGACGGTCTATGAACAGATTGTCGCCTGCGACAACTGGCAGGAGGCGGAGGGCATTGCCGCCGGAGCGCTGGAGCGGTTGGCGGCACAGGTGGCGGAGCGGCGGATGCACCGCGGCCGCAACGAAACCATCGAGCGGATGCTGGACTACATCCGGGAGCATTACCGGGAGCCGGACCTGTCCCTGGACCGGCTGGCGGAGCATTTTGGGCTGACGCCGCCTTACATCAGCAAGCTGTTCAAGGATTACACCGAATGCAACTTCATCGACCATCTCATCGATATCCGCATCCGGGCGGCCCTGAAGCTGTTGCAGGACAAAAGCATCCGCATCAACGATGTGTCGGAGGCGGTGGGGTATACCAACTCCCGCAGCTTCCTGCGGACATTCAAGAAGTATACGGGCCTGACGCCCACTGAATACCGGGAGCGTCCGCAGGAAGCATCGGCGGCAGAGCGGCCGGAGGCGGAGGAGCTGAACGCAGAGCGGAAGAGTTGACTGCAGGATAGAGTGGGAATGTAGGTCGAAGGGGGAGCGGCTGGCAGACGGAAGAAGCGTCGAGCAGAAAACAGCCGCATCCAGGCTGGACATAAAGCGTCTGACTACGGGAGAGCCGCTGTCAGACGCTTTTTTGCCCGGACAGGTGCGGAGTCTTCCGTTTCACCCTCCTTGGTGACGCCCCTAGGGCCTGTCTTCAAACCCGCTTGAGGGCATCTTTCACCGCCTTTTCACCCCGAGCTATCGTTACTTCCGCTTGACGTACCCCCGGTATGCCTGCTAAATGGACAAATCATGGAGGATTCGGTGAATAGCAGACAATGTTTGCCGCTTACATCCCTCTAGGTTGCAAGACACATGGTTCAAGCACAACTCCTGGCTGTCCCAGCCCTGGACGCGCCCTTTCCTTCCCCAACCCCAAAATAGTGAACTCCCCTTAAAAAGTGTAACCCCCCATTTGTAAGAAAATGCACCCTTCTTAGAACGAGTCTGTTTCGCGGCTGCCCGGCTATCCCCTATGATCAAACCAGCGGTTGCAGGACATGACAACCACGCGGACACAACATCGAAAGGGTGAACCTTAATGCAGGAAAAGCTTCCCGCCTCCACGGAGCCCGCGCTTTATGCGGATGCTGCCGTAGCCGTGCCGGCCATCCGGCGGACGGTGTGGAAAAGGCTGAAACGCGATAAAGCCTTGTACGCCATGCTGGTACCGGTAATTGGCTTTTATCTTCTGTTCAAGTATGCGCCCATGATCGGGGAAATCATCGCCTTCAAGGATTTCCGGTTGATCGACGGGATTTTCGGGAGCAAGTGGGTGGGCTTCAAGCACTTCGGCATGCTCTTCGAGAGCATCGACTTTTGGCGGGTGCTCCGCAATACCCTGCTGTTGAATGTTTACAGCCTGGTCTTCGGCTTCCCCATCCCAATTCTGCTGGCCCTATTGCTCAATGAAGTGCGTGTGGAATGGTACAAGCGCCTCATCCAAAATCTGCTGTACGTTCCCCACTTTATCTCGTGGGTAGTGTTGGGCGGCATTATCGTCGCGATGCTGTCCCCCAGCACCGGAGTCATCAATATGGTTCTGAAAAACCTTTTCGGCATCAAGCCCATCTACTTCATGGCGAGCTCCGGCTGGTGGCCGGTTGTTTACACCCTGTCCTCCATCTGGAGGGAGGCGGGCTGGGGAACCATTCTGTATCTGGCTGCCATGTCCTCCATCGATCCCCAGCTCTATGAGGCCGCCAAGATCGACGGTGCCAGCAAGCTGCGCCAAATCTGGCATGTGACGCTGCCGGGCATCCGCAGCACCATTGCCATCCTGCTGATTCTGCGCATGGGCCAGATGATGGACGTGGGCCTGGAGCAGACGCTGGTGCTGCAGAACAACTCCGTGCTGGACGTGGCGGATGTCATCAGCACCTACGTATACCGGGTGGGTCTGCAAAATATGAGCTACAGCTATACAACCGCCCTGGGCTTGTTCCAATCGGTGATCGGGTTGATCCTGGTCATATCCGTCAACCGTCTTATCCGCTCCTTCGGCGAGAAAGGATTGTGGTAACCCGTGAAACCAGCCAATACTTCCTCAAGCCAAAGCCTGTGGCCGGGCTTTTGGTCCGGGATCAACTATGCCATTCTGGCCTTTATGTCCCTGGTCACCCTGTATCCCCTGGTCTATGAAATCGCCGCCTCCTTCAGCAGCAGCAGAGCCATTACGGCAGGCGAGGTATTTCTCTGGCCGGTAGAGTTCAACACTCATGCGTATAAGCGGCTGCTGGACGACGGGCAATTGTTCCTGGCCCTGCGCAACACGATTGTGGTCACTCTGGTGGGAACCGCCATCAACATGGTCATGACCACCCTTGCGGCCTATCCCCTCTCCCGAAAAAGACTGATGGGACGCAACGGGCTGCTGTTTTTCATTACCTTTACCATGCTGTTTATTTCGGGGCTCATCCCTAACTTTATTCTCATTCAAAACTACGGTCTGATGAACACCTATTGGGCCCTGTGGCTGCCGGTGGCAATCAGCACCTACAACATGTTTGTTATGAAATCCTTCATGGAGGGGCTGCCCGAGGAGATCGAGGAGTCGGCCGCATTGGACGGCGCCGGGGACTGGCGGATTCTGCTGCAGATCATTCTGCCGCTGTGCAAGCCGATTATGGCGGCGGTATCGCTTTTCTATGCGGTGGGCTGGTGGAACTCCTACTTTAGCGTACTGCTCTATATTTCCAAAACCACAAGGGCTACTCTCATGGTGAAGCTGTACCAAATGATCAACCAGGTGGATCAAAGCCTGCTGAGCTCGGGAGGGGGCAGCGAGGGAGTCCTGGCCGTTACACTGACGCCGGAGGGTATCAAAGCCGCCGCTATTGTCATTGCGGTCACACCCATCCTGTGCGTATATCCGTTTCTGCAAAAGCATTTTGTGAAAGGCGTGCTTATTGGATCGGTAAAGGGCTGATATCACAGAGCATTCCGCTCTTGGTATAATACAATCAAATGATTAAGGGGATGAAAGAATGAAAGCAATCCATGCCTGGAAGCCATTACTGGCCGCATGTCTTACCGTATCCGTCCTGGGAGGCTGCGGCTCGGACAAGGGCGCCTCCGAATCCTCCTCCTCACCCGGTGCTTCACCGGGGGCAAGCGGGGCTGCCGCCACCGCAGGACCGAAAAAGGAGATCAGCATCTCCGTATTCGACCGCGGGGAGGTGCCTACAGAGGAAGGCAGCTACGAGAATAACCGTTGGACCAAGTGGATCAACCAGAACTCTCCGGCGATTGTCAATTGGGTGCCGGTAGCCCGGGGCCAGTTCCAGCAGAAGATGAATACGCTGGTGGCATCCGGCGGAGCTCCCGACCTGATCTGGGAGTATGACCGCACCTACATCGCCCAGTTGGCCAGCCAGGGAGCCATTCAGCCCATAGACAGCTACATTGAGAAATACAGCACCACCTACAAAAAATATTTGCAGGACCATCCCGAGTTGAAATCCGCCGTGACCATTGATGGTAAAATGTATGCCTTTACCAGTGCGCGCAGTGCGGACGGCATTGTCAATCACGGCATCTGGGTCCGCCAGGACTGGCTGGATAAGCTGGGCTTGAAGGCGCCCACCACGACGGAGGAACTGATTGAGGTGGCCAAGAAATTCCGGGATATGGACCCCGACGGCAACGGCAAGGCGGATACGGTGCCCATTGTATTCAACGGCAATGCGGTTCAAATTATGCGGGCCTTCTTCTTTGTCAACGAGAACCAATGGTATTTGGAGGACGGCAAGATGAAATTCGGCCGGACTCTGGACCGTTACAAGGATTCTATCGCATTCCAAAAGACGCTGTTCGACCAAAGCCTGCTGGACAAGGAATACATTACGGACAACAACTTCCAACGGGCCCGGCAGCTATGGACTACGGGCAAGGCGGGCCTTTACTTCAGCAGCTGGAACATGCAGACGGAATACTCCGATCTTCTGAAGAATGTGCCTGACGCCAAAATGGTTCCCATGGAGCCCGTAGCCTCCTCATACGGTAAAAACGGGCTGTACCAGGAGCTGCCGGCCAACATTCTCGTGGCCTTCAACAGCAAGATAAAGGAGGACAAGATCGAAGCCGCCATCAAGTTTCTGGACTGGATGCTGGACAAGGGTTGGATGAGCCTGAAGTTCGGCGAGGAGAATGTCCACTACAAGCTGGTGGACAACGTTCCCCAGAAGCTGGATCAGGACAAATTCCGCAAAGAGGTGAACTACGCCAAGGAATATCCCATTTTGAGCCAATGGAACGTCAAGCCCGAATGGTTCCCCATTCTGGAGGCGCAGGATGCCCAATCCCAGGCGTATGCCAAGCTGAAGATGCAATCCCTGGAAGTGAATATGAAGAATAAGTACCGCCGTGATATTCCGTACAGCCCGGATCTGCCGGAAATCAGCCAATTGATCACAACGTTTGCGCCAATCGCCACTCAGATTGAGACGAAGACCTTTACCGGCGGAAGCTCCATCACCCCGCAGGCCGGCATTGAAGAGGTGCGGAAGGAATGGAAGCGCCTTGGAGGGGACAATGCGGAGAAGCTGGCACAAGAGTGGTACGAGAAAAACAAGGCGTCGTTTAAGTAGGCCAGAGGTTAGATAGACGAGAGGTTAATAGGCGAGAGATTAATAGACGATAGGTTAAATAGACGCAGACGAGGTGAAAAGTCATCCATGGTGGGAGCCATTGACGAAAGAAAGCTGCTTCTGAAGGAAATCGCCCGGATGGACCAAAGCTATGATCCCGCGGTTCAGATGATCAAAATCCCGTTCAGCAGTCCGGGCTATCATACGACGCTGACAGCTGAGGCTTGCCCGTGGGTCCATCAAACCAACGCCACCGCCATCTATGCCGCCGCCCTGCTGGATGGAGGCGGACCGGACCGGGACAGCAGGGCCTTCTCGGTCCTCGGGCGGCTCATAGAGCTTCAGGACCAGGACCCGGCAAGCCCCACCTACGGCATCTGGCCCTGGTTCTATGAGGAGTCTCTTCAGCAGATGTCGCCGCCGGACTGGAATTGGGCGGATTTCATCGGCAAGCAGCTGGCGCTCTCCGTCCTCCGGCACGGCGACAGGATGCCCGAGGAGCTGGGCGGGCTGGTGCGTCATGCCGTCCGCTGTGCGGGGGAGTCCATCATTCGGCGGAATATGGGGCCCCATTATACCAACATCGCCATCATGGGTGCTTTTGTCGCCCTGGTGGCGGGGGAGGTGTACGGCTGGGAAGATATGAGGGAATACGGGCTGAACCGCCTCCAAAAGGTCTGGGAGCATGTAAGTGCTCTGGGCACCTTCCAGGAATTCAACAGCCCCGCCTACAGCCGCATCGCCGTGGTAGAGCTGGCCCGGATCAGGCAGGCGGCCCGCAGCCCCCTTGCCCGGGAATTGGCCGGCAAGCTGCTGGATCAGGCTTGGCGCATGATCGCGGAGCATTTCCACCCGGCCACCCGGGAGTGGGCCGGCCCTCACAGCCGCAGCTACGGCGTGCAGATGCGCGATGTGGAGCGGGCGTTCCTCCAGCTTGGCACGGGGAACAGGGTTTGCTATTTCGCCTGGGAGGAGCTGCCCTACGTTGTGGAGTATTACGGCAACGATATCCGCTGCCCTGACCCTTATCTGGGTTGGTTCTCCGATCACGGGGAACGGAGGCTGGCCCAGCGCTACCAATTGGACAACGAAACGGGCCGCGAGAAGCATGCCTATACCGCGATGACGCCTGACTACGCCATCGGCTCCTTCAGTGAGGAAATCATGTGGAACCAGACCAGAGGGCTACTGGCATTCATCCCCAATCAAGGGAGAACGGCTTCCATGAGGCTGCGCTTTCTCCATGACGGCTATGATTATTGCTCCGCCGTGCTGAAAACCTGCCATGCCGGGAGGAACAGCCCGCCTGCGGGGGAAGGGGCAGCCGGCAGCGTCTGGGAGGGGGAGGATGTTCTGTTGGGTATCCGTTTTCTGACGGACGGCGGAGACAGCCATCCGAATCTGGACAAAACCGGCGGAGCCATCGAAGCCGCGGATTTCCGGCTGCGGGTAGAGTTTGGCGGCGAGCTGGAGGGCGTATCCGCCTCCGCGGAGGGGCAGGAGGTTATTGTGCGCATTGGGCGGACAGTGGTTCATTTGCGCACCCTCTACGCCGCCTTCTGCGGGAGCGAGGCAGACCTGCTGCCGGATGGGCCGCCCGCTTGGTTAATCAGCCGGGAAGAGGGCATGTTTGCCTGCGATCTGGTGCTGTATTCCGGAGCGGCAATGCGGATGGATTTCCGCACATTGGAGCAGGCGGCGCTTTTGTTCCTTCTGCGAATCGGCAGAGATGCTGTGGCGCCTGCTGTCAAGGTGGAGGCAAAGGCGGCCGGAGAGACGGCGGCAGCCGTTCTCACTCTGCCGAACGGAGCGGAGGAGCGGCTGGTGATAAGCGTGAAGCCGGGCTGCTTCTGAGTATGCTGACAGGTATACAAATGACCGGATACCGGCTGATCGTGGGCCGGGCCGGTCTTTTTGCCGCGCTGCTCCATTTCCTCATTTAATAAAACCATGTGAATATGGTCTTCCCATTTTCCGTTAATTTTCAGGTAGCTTTTGGCCAGGCCTTCGTGATAAAAGCCAAGCTTCTCCACGACCTTCAAGGAAGCTTTATTCCATAGAAGCTTTAGTCCAGCCGCACCCGACCGTTGTCCGGGTTCAAAACGTAGGAGCGAATGCGTTCTTTTCCGGCATATGGCACGATAACCCCTTTGGAATGGAGGCTCCCTAGAATCCGTCGTGTATGGACACGGCTTACCTGAAGGAACGTCGCAGCGGCAGAGGGAGTAACCTGCTGGCCGTGATGGACGAAGAATTGAAGCAATTGTCTTTCCTTCCGGTTTAGATGGGGGCTGTCTAATGCGGAGCCATAATACTTGCCAAGCAATTGTTGGATGAATTGCTGGCAGCGCTGAGGTTTCTCCTTCACATCATCCAATGCAAAGCGGAAGACCTTCCAGTCATCAAACATCAGTTGGTTTTGCCGCTGCAACTGGTCGGCGAATTGCCAGCGGTTCAGGTCTTTGGCATGGGTGCCGAAGCCGTCCAATTCAAAGCATAGGCGGTAAGGTGGACGCAAATACGCGAAGTCCAGAAAACGGAAGCCGTGCAAAACACCGCTCACCTCATATTCCGCAAACAAATGCTCAAAGCTCCCTACTGCAGGCCACCACACCTGTTGGAGAAAAAGCTGCTCCAGGTAGCCGTGTCCCTCCTGCAATCTGCGCAGACTTTCACCGCTGCGGCCCTTCTTTTGGTTCTCCAGAAAGGCGGCGTACTCCCGCTCATAGCTCATCTGATCCTCTCCTCCGGCAAAAAATAAAAAAGCCGCACCATCCAATGGATGTGCGGCACGTGCTTCGCGCTTCGCTTACTTTATTATGGGATCATGGTACCAAATTATCTGCAGGAAGGCAACAGGCAATCAACAAGTGCCATCTTATACTGAAAGGGCGGCGCATGTAAGCGGCAAACAATGCGTGCTATTAGGCGAAGACGGCCTCGAAACTCCGAATAGCGTATATAAAATGTATGCTATTGGCTTCAGTTGGTCTGTAAAACGGCCGTTTTGGAGGAATAAGATATATTTTATGTATGCTATTTGGGTAAAATAAGGAAAATTTTCTTAATAGCATACATTTGTTGTTCGCTATCATTTTTGAAATGTGCAAAACATTACATTTTATGTAATTAAATATAAATAAATACAATACTTCTGACCCCGATGGAAGCAGTCATCGCCCAACAACCCCGCGAGAATCCGTCACGCTAATGCAAGGATACATCATCGTCATCGGGCCACTCCCGTTCTATACTAACAGTAAGCAGAAGAAAGGAGTGGAGCAAGTGAGAGAGACAGCCGCACCGCCAAGGGCAGCGCTGCAAGATAGAGCCGTCGGGGCAGGACTCAGGAAATGGCGTCAATTCTGGAAGTTCCGGTATCTGACGCTGATGGTGCTGCCGACCGTGATTGTCCTGATCCTGAACAATTACCTGCCCATGTTCGGGCTGTTCATTGCCTTCAAGAAGATCAACTATATTGACGGGATCTGGCACAGCCCCTGGGTGGGCTTCGAGAACTTTACCTTCCTGTTCAACAACGGCTCCCTGTGGCGGATCGTCCGCAACACCGTTGGCTACAGCCTGACGTTTATGATATTGAACCTGGTGTTGTCGGTGGCATTGGCTGTTGCCATCAATGAGCTGCGCAGCCGCCTGGCGGCCCGGACGTATCAGACGTTCCTGATTATGCCCCATTTTTTGTCCATGGTGGTGGTCAGCTATCTGGTGTATGCGTTCCTGCATCCTACCAGCGGCTTCATCAATTCCTCCATTCTGGAGTGGTTCGGCAAGGAACCCATCTCCTGGTACATGGACAAACAATATTGGCCCTTCATTCTCACCATTGTCAACGCGTGGAAGGGAGTGGGCATGGGAGCCGTGGTCTATATTGCCGCCATCTCCGGCATCGATCCCGAATATTATGAAGCGGCCGTCATCGACGGAGCCAGCAAGTGGCGGCAAATTTGGCATATTACCCTGCCGTCCATCAGGCCGATCATCATTATTATGACCATCCTGAGTATGGGACATGTATTTAACTCCGACTTCGGGCTGTTCTACCAGGTGACCATGGACTCGGGTATGCTTTATCCGGTGACGGATACAGTAGACACTTACGTATATCGGGTAATGACCCAATTGAATGATATTGGCATGTCTTCCGCAGCGGCGTTAGTGCAATCCGTCCTGGGCTTCATTATGGTGCTCCTGACCAACGGCGTTGTCCGCAAAATCGATTCGGAGCAGGCTCTGTTCTAAAAAGGGAGCTCCCCATGTGCAGCTTCATCTGAATCAGTAATCCGCTCCCATCCAAGGAGGTGTACGTGTTGTGGCAGCCACAACCGCCCGGCGGGAAAACCGCATTTCACCTGTATCCAATGTTCTTTTGAATCTGGTTTTTGTACTCTTGGCCTTGGCTTGTGTGCTTCCGGTGATTCTGGTTATCGTCGTATCCTTCACTAACGGCGATGTTCTCATCAACGAAGGCTACAGCTTCTGGCCCAGCGCGTGGTCTCTGACCGCTTACCGGACGATGTTCTCTGATGCATCCACCATATTCAATGCGTACGGGGTGAGCATTGGGATTACCGTTACCGGAACCGTGCTCAGCGTACTGCTGATGGCCTTGTTCGCTTATCCCATCTCCCGCAGGGATTACCCGCTGCGCTCCTTCTTTACCTTCTTCCTGTTTTTCACCATGCTGTTCAGCGGAGGCATGGTCAGCAAATATATGGTATACACCCAGGCCCTGGGCCTGAAGGATTCCTACCTGTCCCTGATTTTGCCGCTGCTTATCATTCCCTTTAACGTCATTATCATGCGCACTTTTTTCCAAACCACCATCCATCCGGCCTTAATCGAGTCGGCCAAAATCGACGGAGCGGGGGAACTGCGGATTTTCTTCCAGATCATCCTGCCCCTGTCCTTGCCGGTGATGGCCACCATGGCGCTGTTTTCCACCATTGCGTACTGGAATGACTGGTTCAACGCCCTGCTCTTCATTAATAAAGAGGCCATGTATCCCCTCCAGTTCCTGATGATGAGAGTGCTGAAGGATGTGCAGTACATCCGGGAAAATATGGCCCTGGCCATGAACAACCCCGAGCTTCTGAAAAATTTGCCCAATGAATCCCTGCAGATGGCTATGGCCGTGGTGGGAATGGGCCCGATTCTGGTGGTTTATCCCTTCTTCCAGAAATATTTCGTGAAGGGGTTAACGGTTGGCGCCGTCAAGGGCTGACAAAAGGTTTTACCGGCCGCATATCAGCATTCAGTTGAGTTTACCGGCCGTTTGACATATTATCCAATATAGGGAGGGTCATACAAATGAACCGTAAAAAATCGGCATTGCTTGCACCATTGGCCTTGGCAGTAGGTTTGACCACCGTCTTATCCGCCTGCGGAAGCAGCTCGGAGAGCACCCCCAGCACCGCACCCAGCGTACCCGCAGGCTCCACGGCGCCAGCCGCCAGCCCCCAAGCGGCCAAGCTGGACCCGTATGAGGTATCCATTATCTACTACGGCAAGCCGCAAAAGGACGATTCCTTGATTCAAGAGAAGCTGAACGAATACCTGAAGGAAAAAATCAACACCACCGTAGCCCTGCAGCCCATCGCCCCCAGCGACTACCAGAAGAAAACCGAGCTGATGATGAATACCGGCGAAAAGATGGACCTGCTCTTCACCGCCTCCTGGCTGGCCTTCTCCTCCAACGTCACCAAGGGCGCTTTCCTGGAGCTGGATTCCCTGGTGGAGAAATATGGCCAAGGGCTGAAGAAGGAGCTCCATCCGCTGTACCTGGAGGCGCCACGGTATAAGGGCAAGCTGTACGCCATTCCCACCAACAAGGAAATCACCCAGGGCAAGGCCTTTACGTACCGCAAGGATATTGTGGACAAATACAATATTCCCATCGAAAAAATCAATAAGATGGAGGATCTGGAGCCCTATTTTGCCACCATCAAGGAAAAAGAACCGAACTTCATTAATCTGTACGTAGCCGGCGGCCCTGTCAGCTTCATGCTGTACGAAACCCGCTCCAACTACCGTCCCATCGGCCCAACTCCGGGCAAGCTGCCCATGTTCTTCATGGATTATAAGGCCACGGACATGAAGGTTAAAACTGTTTTGGATCAGGACATTGTGGATATCAACAAAACCGACGCAGAGCTTTTCCGCAAATATTATGAAAAGGGCTACATCAATGCCGACGCTGCAACCACGACCACCAACGTGGCCGATATCCGCAAACAAGGCAAGCTGTGGCTGCAATCCACCGTGTGGAAGCCGGGCGCGGACATTGAGCTGAAGCTGGCCGACAATTACGACTGGGTCTCCCATGTGATTGAAGAGCCTATTGTTACCACCGACTTGGCTACCGGCTCCATGATGTCCATCTCCAGAACCTCCAAGAACCCGGAACGGGCCATGATGGTGCTGAACTACCTGCATACCGATCCTTATGTGATCAATCTGCTGGTCAACGGCATTGAAGGCAAGCACTATACCAAAGCAAGCGCCAACCGCATCGAGCCCATCAAGGATTCCGGCTACGGCGACACCGCCCTCTTCTGGGTATTGGGCAACCAGTTCCTCAACTACCTGAAGCCCGGCCAACCGGATGATCTGTATGAAAGCTGGAAGAAATTCAACAATGAAGCCACCCGTTTCCCGCTGCTTGGGTTTACTTTTGACGATACCAAGGTAAAGAATGAGATTGCCCAATTGACCACTGTGGTGAATGAATATAAGGTCATCAACACCGGCGCCCTGCCCAATCCGTCCAAAATGCTGGATGAGCGCAATGCCAAGCTGAAGGCTGCCGGACTGGAAAAGGTGCAGGCCGAAATGCAAGCCCAAATCGACGCCTGGCTGGTGGAAACGAAGAAATAAGCATGTGCTATGATGCTGGCTTTCCTTACGGAAGGTCCAAAGTTTAGGCTTACGAAGCCGGCTATCCTTCGGATAGCCCTCAGGAGGCGGTAAACGTTGAAACCCGAGCGTCTCATTTACACCTTCGTCAGCTATGCCTCCCATTATGACACCCCCTGGGGAAAAGGAACGGCTGTTGAAGGCGTAGAGAGAACTGCAGCCTTGGCCCACCGTTACGGCATACCCGTCACCTGGATCGTCAACCGGGGTTCAATCCCCGTGTTGGCGGACCGGATCAGGGAGTGGCATGAGGCCTATGGCGATGATGTGATTCTGCAATGCCCCTTTTTCGAGGAGGAGGCAGGCGGGTCAAAGGTTGTGTTAAAGGAAAAGCTGGAGCAGGACTGGCAGCTGCTGAAGGAGCATTTCCCCTGGGCAGAGATCAAAATTGCCGGGCGGGGGAAAATCTATAACGAGGCAATCGAAGTGCTGGAGGAGCTGGATTTCCGGGGCATGTGGGGCTATTGCTGGGAGCAGGTCTGGTGGGACGGCATTACCCACAAGGGCATTCCCTGGGGCTCCTGGTATGTGGACCCCTCCCGGTATACGGCTCCCCATCCGGGCAAGGGCAAGGTGGTCGCCTGCGAATGGACGGCCCGGGATTTGCACCAGACCTGGAGCACCGGCAGTCCCGTGCTGTACTCCACCGACCCCAATGACGTACTGCGGGCCGGGTTATGCTCGGGGGAGGATATCGAATACTGGAAGCTGGTTTTCCAGGAATATCTGGACAACACCGACCATAACGAACGGGTGTACTTCCTGCAGCATCAGGAGGCCCATGAGATGGAGTTCACCCCGCAGTTTCAGGTTTTTCCCGCTTCCCATGTGGAAGCCTGCGAGGGGATGCTGGATCGGTTCTTCCAATATATTACCGGCTTCGGCATTACGCTGACCACTCTGCCCCAGGCGCTGGCCCAGTACGGCGAGGAGAACGAGGAAACAGCTCCGGTCTATATGCTCACCCGCGACAAGCCAATTCGCCCGGCCATTAACGAATATACCCTGACCCTGGGCGGAGTGGGGCTGGGCCCCTGGCCCGACGCCTTCCTCACCTACGACAAGGACGCCCAGATGGTGTTTGTCAAAGGGGAATGCAGGCCGCGCCTGCTGCGCAATTACACCGGCAGCGCGGATAACGCCAGGGAGTATGCGGAGGAGGTTCCGCCGGTTTTCGTCCGGGACTATGAGCGTACAGAAACGGCCATCCGGTTTACCTATGAAATCGGCCCGTGGAAAGCCATTCCCTTCGGCCTGGTCTATTGGGATGACCTGTCCGGGTTCGAGCTGGCCTCCTGTTCGCTGGACGGAGCGCAGGTGAAGATTATTAAAAATGAACTGGCGTTTCTCCGGTTCAATCTGACAGGCGAGCCTGTTGCCATTGAGCTGGAGTTTAAAGCAAGGCAGTAGCAGTTTGCAGCAGATAAGCAGCAAGGCATACATCAGGTACACATCAGGGCGCACATCCGGACTAAGGAGCTGTGAGGAAATTAGTATCCGCTTTTGGCGACAAAATCTCCACGGTTTTAGGAGTTTTGGCGGCAAATTAGCGGGACTTATTTCGTCGCAGTCTCTAAGGAGAGTGTGCCCTGATTTTCATATAAATATGTAATCGATTACAAAGGAGGAAGATGACATGTTTGCATTTCTTCTGCCACGGAGCAGAAGCCGGATGGGAAGAAGGGCTGTACCGTTTTTACTGGCGCTGGTCCTGCTTTTGTCCGCTCCGCTGATGGCTATGGGGGCTGTGGCTCCGCTGCCGGGCCCGTCCACCCCTATGGTGTATGACGATTTTTCCAATGGCGGCACCTTCAAGCAGAATTGGGCCAACTGGTACAACCAGGCCGGCGGAACGGGAACCTATTCCAAGGTTGCGGTGGACGGCAGAGCTGTGGGGAAATTTACCCAAACCCCGGATTCGCCCTCCTCATGGGCCAAGTTCGAGCCCCAGCATGACAACGGCAACTTCTATGGCTACCGCTACATAACCTTTGTCATGAAAAATCCCGGCTATGACGGAGCCCGTATCCGCATCGGCATCTCCGACGGCACCAACAACTACAATCTGTCGGGAGATTGGATCACCGTGCCCCAGGATTGGACCACCTTCAACTTTGACCTGGACCAGTTTCCGGTGCTGAACCGCAAGAGCATTCACTTCTCCATTTGGCTCCGTCAGACGGGAGGCCAATACGGGGAAATCCTGATTGACGAGATCAAGGGCACCTCTCCTGCCGAAGGCCAGCCCGCCATACTCAGCAATACGGGAGTGGACCAGACTGCCGGGGATGAAAATACCCGGTTCACCTTCCGGGCCACCTACACGGACCCGGATAACGACGCCCCTTTTGCGGTGCAGCTGGTGCTGGATGATGCCACTGTGTATGCCATGGACGAAGTGGAGCGCGGGGACTTCCAGTATGCCGACGGCAAGGACTATATTCTGTCCACGAAGCTTCCCGCCGGAACTCATACCTATGTTATCCGGGCCACCGATGCCCATAATGATCCGGCTGTATGGACAGGCCAGCCCATTACAGTAGCCAGCGTGTGGCAGACGGCGGACGTAAACGACAGTATAACAGGAACAGGGACTGCCCAATTCCAGTATGAAGGGACAGGCTGGCAATATGGCGCCGCTCCCGCAGGCAGCTACGACGGAGACCAGCATGAATCGGCGGCTGCCGGAGACACGGCCACCTTCCGCTTCATTGGCACCAAGGTCCAGCTCTATGGGGCCAAGGCTTCCGGCTACGGCATTGCCGCCGTCTCCATTGACGGAGGCGAGGAGCTGACCGTGTCAACCTACGCCGCTTCCCGGCAGGAGCACGCCCTCTTGTACACCAGCCCCGAGCTGTTGAATGGAGCCCATACCTTAACCATCCGGGTTACGGGGGAAAAGGAAGCCGCTTCCTCCGGCGTTGCGGTGGCGGTGGACCAGGTGAAGGCGGTTCTTTATACCGGGAACCTGGTGGACAGCATCAATGTTTCCCAGGCGGGTTACGGGGCGGCCGACTTCAAGCTGGCAACTGTAACGGCCGTGGATGCGCTAACCGATCTAAGCGTGCAGATCAAAAACGGCTCCGCCGCTGTCTGGTCCGGCACCTTGAAGGATGAGGGCGTGATCTGGGGCAAACATGCCTATTCCCTGGATTTCTCCTCCTTTACCCAGACCGGAGAGAACTTCACTATTGCCACCAACGGCAAAACCTCCTACAGTTTCCCCGTCCGGGCCAATCTGTGGAACAGCTACAAGGATGAAATGACCGCTTTCTACCGGCTGCAGCGCTCCACCGACACCACGGTGAGCTATCCGGCGGGCTATAGCGATATTGCTCCCTCCGCCAAGGTATTCCATCCCGATTCCTTCCTGGATGACGCCGTGGCTGCCGACGGTACCCATTATGATCTGACCGGGGGCTGGTTTGATGCCGGGGACTACGGCAAATACGGCGGCAACCAGTGGGTCACGGGAGAAATCGCCCTGGCGTATCTCAGACATGCGGATTCGCCTGAAGTGAATTATGACAATGATGCCAACGGCATCCCGGATTTGCTGGACGAGGCCATCTTCGGCAGCGAGTACCTGATGAAGTTCGCCGATCAGATGGACGGCGCCATCTACAACATCAAGAACTATACGGACTTCAAGCATCCGGAGAAGGCCACGGACAATATCGTCGGCACCGCGGATGATCCCACTCTCCGGGAGCTGTGTGTCGGCGGCTCCGGCAAGGCGGCGGGCGCCCTGGCGGCAACGGCCCGGGCCATTAACGATGCCATCGCCAACGGCCGGATTGCCCCGGCCAAGGCAGCTGGGCTGCAGGCCTTTTCCAATACTATATCCGCCGCTGCCGTGCCCTTTTACCAATTCGCCCTGAACTGGGTAGGGGCTGATCCGGGGAGCTACGTGACTACGGGAGGCATTCCCAATACCCTCCTGTGGGCCGAGGTAGAACTGTATCTGCTCACCGGAGCCGCGGAGTACAAGAATGCCGCTTTGCCGCGGATCAGCGCCATTGCGCCGGGAGACCTGCGCTCCACCAACTATTGGGATATGCGGCCCATGACTCTAGCGGAATTCTATCCGGTGGCGGATACGGCGGTGAAGGCTCATATCAAGAGCATTCTCGACAAGCAAATGGAATATTTCATGACCTCCCTGGATGATACGCCTTACGGTGTGTTGGACGAGTTCGGCAATTTCGGCGTCAATGAACCTCTGGGCTCCTACATTGGTGATGCCATCCGCTACAATGAGCTGTTCCCCGATCCTGCGGTGATGCAGGCGGCCATGAAGGGGCTGTACTGGATTTTCGGCAATAATCCCTGGAACAAAAGCTGGGTGTCCGGCGTCGGCACGGATCATGTGCGGTATGTGCATACCCGCCTGGACGAGGAATCCCGCAGCTCCACCAACCGGGGCGTGGTGCTTCCGGGAGCTATGGTGGCCGGGCCCAACATGAAGGATACCAAGAACAAGGCCAGCGTCAGCCCCTGGTACGAGGACCGTCCTTTTTTGGAGGATGACCTGAACCAGTGGCGGTACAACGAGTTCAGCATCAGTATTCAGGCCGGACTGCTGTATTCAGTAATGGCATTGAGCGGCTCATCGTCTGCCTCTACCGGCGGCCAGGCTTTGCCGGAGCTTCCGGTGACTACGCCGGTTATCGGGGATTATGTCACCGGCATGGTGACGGTGTTTGCCGAGCCGCAGTCGGCAGTAAGCGCCATGGATTACCGGGTGGACGGGACATATACGCCTATGACAGGCTCCGGCGGCGTGTACACCGCCCAGTATGACACCTCCGCGCTGGCCCCCTACACCAACAAGCGGGCTTATGTGCGGGGGACAGCCGCAGACGGCCGTTCCACCTTCAGTGCTGCCCACTTTACCGTTGCGCCGCCCTTGCCCGATCCGGGACATCCGCTCTTGTACGATAATTTCAGCGGCGAGGGCACCTGGGGAGGCGGCGGGCTGGACTGGGTGAACTGGTACAACCAGGACGGCGGTTCGGGTGTGTATGCAGACGGCACCGAGGACGGACGGAGCATCGGCAGATTCACCCACAACTCCAACTCCACCAAATCCCAGGCCAAGTTTGAGCCGTGGAAGGATAAGGTGGATCTCTCCGGCTACCGTTACCTCACGGTTGTGATGAAGAATCCGGGTTATGCCGGCATGCGGGTGAAGATTACCGGCTCCGGCGGCTATATCGAGGTTCCCACGGAATGGACCACATTTAATTTTGATCTGGACGCCTCCGGCACTCTGGATAAAAAGGCCGTCCATCTGGAGCTGTGGCTGAAGGAAACCACAGGAGTCCCCGGGGAGCTGTGGGTGGATGAAATCTACGCCTCCAACCAGCCCTCCGGCACTGCGCCGGTATTAAGCGGCACCGGCGTGAACCAGGCGGAAGGGAATACGGATACGCTGTTTACCTTCAGCGCCAATTACCGGGATGCGGATAACCAAAAACCCTTCCGGGTGCAGGTGGTGATCGACGGCGTTATCCGGGATATGGCGGAGCTGAACACGGCGGATACGGTGTATACCGACGGCAAGCAGTATACGTACAGCACCCGGCTGGGGCTGGGCACCCACTCGTATTATTTCCGCACCACCGACAATACCACCGGCGTGGTGACAACGCCTGTGGTGACCGGCCCTGTGGTCACCGCGCCGCTGCCGCCGGGACCAATTCTCCTGGAAACGGAGAATCTGACTGTGGCCGCTGTGTCGGCCGGGGATTCCCATACGCTGCGGACGGACAATAAGCTAAGCGGCGGCAAGGGCACTAACCTGGCTGCCAACGCAGTGGGAGATTTTGTGGAGTACCGCTGGAGCCCCGCGGGAACAGCGGCGCTATCCGGCGGCCTGAGCGCTGCGGTGTACGGGACGGGAACAGTGACCGGGCAGGTGTACAGCGGCGTACCCGCGGCGGACGGCAGCTGGTATGATCCGGCTGCGACAGCCGGTTTAAATGCGGAGCTTCCGCTGGAGGACGGTGGAGACGGCAGCGGCCTCACCGTCAGCGGCGCCGTGTACGGTCTGGACCCGGCAACGGCAGCAGCAGCGGCTCTTGCCGCAGGCGGCAAGCTGTACAATGTGAAGGTAAGGGTAATGAAGAGCAATGACCGGGGCATTTACCAGCTGTCCGTGAATGGCGTGAACCAAGGAGCACCCATGGACCTGTATGACTTGCCCACGGGTGCGGTATACCAGGAACTGGACCTGGGAGACATGGTCTTCCCGGCGGGAGGAGAGCTGGTGCTGCGTTTCACCTGCACGGGCAAGAATAGCTCCAGCAAAGGCTATCGGCTGGTGCTGGACTATGTGCGGCTGACGCCGAAGTGAGGCGGCAGGTGCAAGCAAGCGCAGATTTTTACTATGGCATGCTGAGTCGAAACGCTCTATAATATTGTGTATGGCGAAGAACGCCCAAAGTCAAGGTTATTTGGCTTGGGGCGTTCTTTTTGCACTTTACTCGAAAGGGAGTGGATGGCATGAATGGGGAAGAAGCTTACAGGGCATTTATCCGGGACCATTTGGAAAAGCGGAGCGGAGAGCGGCGGGGGCGTTTGGAGCGGGGACACAGGGAGGCGGAGGCGCTGTTTTGCCGCAATGTCTGGTGGCCGCTGCAGGGGAGTTTTGACGGATTGCATCCGGAATATGAGGTTACGGACTGGCGCGGAATGAGCTACTTCTGTGATTTTGTCTGGCTGACGCCATTCCTGAAGCTGGCTATCGAGATCAAAGGCTTCGGTCCCCATGTGCGGGACATGGACAGGCAAAAGTACTGCAACGAGCTGAACCGGGAGACATTTCTGACAGCGCTGGGGTTCCAGGTGATTTCCATGGCCTACGACGATGTCAGGCAGCATCCGGAGCAGTGCGTTACTCTGCTGCGAATGGTATTGAGCCGATTTCTTCCGAAGGAAGGCAATGGCGGAGGCTTAACGGTCAGGGAGCGGGAGATCGTCCGTTTGGCATGCAGCCTTGGCGGCAGGGTGCGGCCTGCGGACGCTAAGGCCCAGTTGGGCCTCAACCACCGGACGGTTGTGCGGACGTTAAAGCTGCTGTGCCAAAAGGGACTGTTGATGCCGGAAGGGGCGCCGGAGGGGAAGCGGGTGGTCTGTTATCAGCTCCAACCGCGAGCTGTAAGCTATTTATGAAAGGGCATAATGCAAAAGTGCAGTTATTTTTTAATGTATTCCGCTTTTTTGCCGCCCATAATGCAAAAGTACAGTTATTTTCCCCTAATTGGGAGAGAAACGAGGTTTCGGCGGAAGATAGATGCACTTTTGCATTATGCGTATGGGGAACGGCGGAAACTGGGCAGATGAACTGCACTTTTACATTAAGCAGCAGAGTGTGTGTGCAAACTCCGAGGGGAGCGGGTTTGCATACATGCCCTAGAAATAGATAGCCGCCAATGCAGCGGGGGATTATGTGGAGTACCATACCGCTGAAGCCCCGCGGGAACAGCGGCGTTAGCCGGCAGCACGGGCGCAGTGGTGTACGGGACGGTAACAGTAACTGGGCAGGTGAGCGTGACGGGAGCAGTGATCGGGCAGATGACGTGAGGGGAGCACTGACCGGGCAGATGTATGGCTTGGGGGATTGTTTTGGGCAATCTACATCTGTTGCTGCGGCTCTTCATCTGTTGACATCTCCTTGTATCGTGAGCGCGGTCACGAGATATAGATTGTCATCCCGTGCAGATCGACCCTATACTGAAGGCGACCCGGATGACCGGCACGCAGCGAAAAAAGAGCGCAGCCAGGCGGCGCGTCGCCGGCTCTGCAACAGACTGCCCGCTCCGGCAGGCAGGTCCGCAACAGGTCGATGGGTCCAAAGCATTCAATATGCCTAGAGCAATCATCATTATAGGGAGGTCATTGAATTGAAGTTGCACAACAGGTACAAAAAATGGATTAGCGCCTCGGCGGCTGTGGCAGTGTCAGCCGGACTTCTGGCAGGATGCGGGTCGGATGATAAGGCGGCCGCGCCTTCCGCTTCGCCGGATGGAAGCGCTCCCGCTTCCTCCAAACCGGCTGAACCGATTTCCCTGTCCTACTGGGTTGGCCTGCAGCCCAACACGGCTCGTTCCTTGAAGGATTACAACGAATCCCTGTTTTATCAGGAATTGGAGAAACGCACCGGTGTGAAGGTAAGCTTTCAGCATCCCGCCGTCGGCACAGAGAAGGAGCAGTTTAATCTGCTGATTGCTTCAGGCAAGCTGCCGGACGTGATTGAGTACAATTTTACCACCTATTCAGGCGGTCCCGAAAAGGCTATTTCCGACAAGGTGATTATTCCCTTGAATGATCTGATTGACAAACATGCGCCCAACCTGAAGAAATATCTGGAGCAAAATCCCGACCTCAAAAAAGAGCTGACCACCGATGAGGGGAATATGTATGTGTTCCCGGCGCTGGGAGTGGGCAATACGGATGTGACCAGCGGCTTGATGATCCGCAAGGACTGGCTGGACGAACTGGGCCTGGCCGTTCCCGAAACCATTGACGAATGGACCAACGTGCTGCGGCAATTTAAGGAAAAGAAGGGCGCCGCAACTCCCCTTACCTTTGCCCTTACCGAGTTTAACAGCGACCGGTTTAATGGAGCTTACGGAATCGGCGCCGGCTTCTATCAGGAGAACGGAAAAGTTAAATACGGTCCGTATGAGCCGGCCTACAAGGATTATCTGGCGCTCTTGCACAGCTGGTACAAGGAAGGGCTGCTGGACCCCGATTTTGCCACCCAGGATGCCAAATCGAAGAATGCCAAGGCCACCAACGGCAGCGCAGGCGCTTTCCCGGGTTTTATCGGATCATCCATGGGCGTATATCTGGACAGCATGAAGGGCAAGAGCTATGACCTGGCGGCCACCCAGCACCCTGTTCTGAAAAAGGGAGAGGAGCCGAGATTCTTCACTGCGGCTACCCAATACCGCGGAGACGGCAGCGCGGCGATTACTCCCGCCAACAAACATCCGGTGGAGACGGTGAAATGGCTGGACTACCTGTACTCCGATGAAGGCAATCTGCTGAAGTCCTTCGGGGTTGAGGGCACGACCTACAAAATGGAAAATGGCTACCCCAAATATACCGACCTGATTGTGAACAATCCGGAGAAGCTGTCCATCGGGGATGCCATGGCCAAGTACCTGCGCGTAGCCGCCCCCGCTCCCGGCTTTGTCGGGGATGACCGCTATACGGAGCAATATTACAGCTTCCAGCAACAGAAGGACGCGGTAGTGATTTACAACAAATATTTTGACAATCTGGCCGAAACCCGCCTGGGACGCATTACGGAAACACCGGACGAAGGGCAGGAGCTGTCCTCCATCATGGCGGAAATCAACACCTACCGGCAGGAAATGTTCCTGAAGTTTATTATGGGTGGCGAGTCCCTGAATAATTTCGATAAATATATCCAGCAATTGAAAAATATGAAGGTCGAGCGTGCCATCAGCATCAAGCAGGCCGCACTGGAGCGGTATAATAAGCGCTAAAACACGGCTTGTTCAACGGGGAGGCGTTGCATCTGCAGCGCCCTTTCCCTCCGCAGATTGCAGACGGGTTTCCATATCGCCGCCTGCAGGGGGCAATATGACGAAAGCTTACAGGAGGACAGCAATGAAAAGTCTTATGCGCAACTATCACCGGCATAAATATTTGTACCTTATGATCTTGCCTGTGGTTTTGTATTACCTTATCTTTCATTATATTCCCATGTACGGCGCTGTTATCGCCTTTAAGAACTACCGCATCGCCCAGGGGTTTCTGGGCAGCCCGTGGGTGGGCTTTGACCACTTCCTTAACTTCTTCAACAGCTATTACTTTGGACGGCTGCTGAAAAACACCCTGCTGCTCAATGTGTATATGCTGCTGCTTTCATTTCCGGCGCCGATTATTTTTGCCCTCTTGATCAATGAAATCGGCGGCAGAATCTTTAAGCGGACGGTGCAAACCATCACGTATCTGCCCCATTTTATTTCCATGATCGTCATCTGCGGCATGATTACCCAATTTGTCGCCCGGGATGGCCTGATTACGGATATCCTGGTATGGTTCGGCTTTCAACGCACGGCCCTGCTGGGGCATCCGGAATATTTCCGCACCATCTATATCCTGTCGGATATCTGGCAGGGGGTCGGTTGGGGGTCCATTATCTATTTGGCCGCCATTACCGGCATCAACCCGGAGCTGTACGAAGCCTCCCGTATGGACGGGGCCAACCGCTGGAAGCAGACGCTGCATATTACCCTGCCCGGCATCATTCCCATTATCGTCATCTTATTTATTCTCAAAATCGGCCATATGCTGGATGTGGGCTTCGACAAGATCATTCTGCTGTACAATCCCAATACCTACTCCACCGCGGATGTCATCAGCACCTTCGTGTACCGGAAGGGCCTGGGAGAATCCAATGAATTCAGCTATACCACGGCGGTGGGGCTGTTTCAATCGGTGATCAATTTTATCCTGCTTCTTGCCGCCAACCGCTTCAGCAAGTCCATGAGCGAAAACAGCCTCTGGTAAGCCCGCTCTTTTTGAATGTATACAGAAAATGCTTAGGAGGACAAGGAATGGTTACGGCAATTCGGAAAAGTCCCGGAGAGATTGCCTTTCAGATCGCAAACACGATCTTTATGCTGTTTATGATTGTGGTGACATTGTATCCCTTCGTATACGTGATTCTGTCATCCATCAGCGATTCCCGGCAGCTGGTATCCCACACGGGGGTGTTGCTTGCTCCCAAGGGGCTGACCCTGGAGGCTTATGTGATGGTGTTTAGAAACCCCAATATTATCGGGGGCTACGTCAATACCCTGTTTATCGTCGTGGCGGGAACGGTGCTGAATCTGTTTATGACCTGCTTGGGCGCTTATGTGCTGTCCCGCAAGGGCATATCCTGGACCCGGTATCTGATGCTTGGAATTACCTTCACCATGTTTTTTTCCGGCGGGTTGATTCCCATGTATCTTCTGGTTAACAACTGGCTTCATCTGGGCAACACCCTGCTGGCGGTTATTATTCCCGGCATGATTTCCACCTGGAACCTGATTATTCTGCGGACCTCCTTCGGCTCGGTGCCCGACAGTCTGATTGAATCCGCCTGGCTGGACGGAGCCAATGACGTTACCATTTTGTTCCGGATTGTCGTGCCCTTGTCCCTGCCGGTTATGGCGGTGATGATCCTCTTCTATGGGGTGGGCCACTGGAATTCCTGGTTTGGCGCCATGATCTATCTGCGGGACAGGAGCTTGTTTCCGCTGCAGCTGATTCTCCGGGAGATTCTGATTCAGAACAGCACCAACTATATGTCCGGGGACGCTTCCGCCGGAGATGTGGAGGCGGTGGGGGAGTCCATTAAATATGCTACAATTATTGTGGCGACGCTGCCCATACTGGCTGTTTATCCCTTCCTGCAGAAATATTTCGTCAAAGGTGTTATGATAGGCTCGATCAAGGAATAACACGAGAGACGGAGTGTGAAGGCATGTTCAGTTGGAGAAGGAGAGGGGTGCGGAGCCGGTGGCTTCAGTCGTATGCCATTGTGCTGCTTATTCCCATTGTGATGATGGCAGCTACTTATGTGCAGACAAAGCGGGTGATTGAGGAGGAAATACACCGCGCCAACTCCGCATTGCTGTCCCAGCTCCAGCGGGAAATCGACAGCTATATAGACGACACCTACCGCTTGGCGGAGACTATTTCCCTTAATCCCAAAGTGGCCTCGCTGATCAGCCGGCAGCAGCAGCTGGGGTGGGAGGAGAAGCTGCTGATGGTGCAAGCCATGGCTGACTTCAGATTTTATGTGGCCTTGCGGAATGTCGAGCAATTTTATATTTACTTCCGCGAGGGAGATTTCCTACTGACGCAGGGCTCATACTATCCGACAAGCTTGTACTATGATTTGTATTTGGCTTCTTCCGGAGTAAAGCTGGACGAGTGGAGAAACCACTTGCTGGGGAAGCACCGCGGACTCTTTACCAGTCTGGACGGATTAGGCGGAGAAAACAAAAACGGCATTATGTACACCCAGTCTCTTCCGATGCAGGACAAAGGCGTATCGGGCACGGCCACGCTTGTCATTGAATTCAATCAGGAGCAATTGTTGGCCTCCATCCGCAATATCCAATCCTATAATCAGGGCAACGTATACATCCTGGATGCGGAGAACCGGCTGTTGGCTTCGGCGGAAGCCTTCCCGGATGAAGCCCGCAGCTTCCGCAAGCTGGAGGGCAAGAACCAAACCGGCATGGTTACGGACAGCTGGAACGGCAAACAGGTGGTATTAAGCTACATGGAATCCAGTAAAAGCAGCTGGAAATACGTGTATGTTTTGCCTTCCCGCCTGTATGCCCAGAAGGCCCAATACGTCCGCAATATGACGCTTTTAACCTTGGGGACCAGTCTGATTCTGGGCTCTGTTATCGCCATTTTCCTCGCACGCAAAAATTATCATCCGCTGGAGCGGCTGGTCCGCAATGTGGCGCAGCGCAACAGGCCTGAGCTGGCGAAGCTGGCCCCTTCAGAAATCAATGAATACGATTACCTGGAAAAGGTCATCGATGACGCGCTGGATAACAATACCCTCATGCACCGCACCATTGAAAAGCAAAGCAAGACCATCCGCTCCAATCTGCTGGTGCGGATTCTGAAAGGGCGGATTGAGCAGGGGTTCCCCTTGCATGAAGTGCTGCCCGAGCATGGAGTCCGGCTGACCACCCAGGACCTGGCGGTAATGCTGTTCTATCTGGAGGATTACAGCGGCTTCTTCCGGCAGGATGAGCAGGACGAAGAGAAGAAGCGTGAATTTGTCCAACTGATTATGACCAATATCATCGAGGAATTGGCCGGGCAATCCCATCAGGGCTGGATGGTGGAGATTGACGATATGCTGGCTTGCATCGTGAATTTCCGCGAAGGCGTCTCCGCCGCCGAGGCTATGCAGGACCTGGCCAATCTGGCCGAGGAAGCCCAGCGGTTTATCGGCAACCGTTTCCACATTCAATTCACCGTTTCTGTAAGCATGCTGCACAGGTCCGTGGCGGAGCTGCCTGCCGCTTACCAGGAGGCCATGGAGGCCATGGAATACCGCATGCTGCAGGGGGTACAGACCATTATCTGGTATGAAGAGATCAAGCAGCATGAGCTCTCGTACTCCTATTCCATGGAGAAGGAGCAGCAGCTGATCAATTATGTAACGGCCGGTGATTTTGCCGGGGCCAAACAGACCCTTGACGATATTATCAACTCTAATCTGGGACAGGGCAATATCTCTGTAGATATGATCCGCTGTCTGATGTTCGACATGTGCAGCACCATGATGAAGGCGGCCATGGAGGCCAATCTGAATCCCTCCGAGCTTTATGTGGAGAATCTGGAAGCGATCCGGGAGCTGGTGAACGGCAGCACAGCCCAGGCCATGCGGGAGCGGATGACGCAGTTCCTGCGCAAGGTATGCAGCCATTCCGAGGAGAGGAAGAAAAGCGGCAAGTACCGGCTGAAGGATAATGTGCTGGCCTACATCGGCGAAAATTATCAGAATCACGACCTGAGCATTACCACCATCTCCGAGCATTTTGACCTGCATCCGTCTTATCTGTCCCGCTACTTCAAGGAGCAGGCCGGGGAGAATCTGACGGAATATATCAACAAATACAGGGTGGAGCAGGCCAAGGCGCTGCTTCTGCAAGACGAGATTCTGATCAAGGACATCTGCGATATGGTGGGAATGTACAATATCAACACCTTTATCCGGCTGTTCAAAAAATACGAAGGGGTGACGCCCAGCGCATACCGGGAGAGCAACAGGCATTCATGATGCCAGAGTGCCGCCGGTATTTTATCAGAAGGGGAGATGGTTTGGTTGCCGAAATATGAATTCGACAGGCTCCGCAAGGCCTGGAGGGAGCAGCTTACCGGCGGGACGGCATACAACGGCTCCGATCCGGATATTTCCGCCCAAGTCGCAAAGCTGACCGCCCGGGCTCAAGCATTTTGGGAGGCCATGGACAAGTCGCCGGGCGAGTATCTGTGGAGCGATCTTGCCGGTGCGGACGCTTCCGCCCATATTACCGGCTGCTATACCCGATTGCGGGAAATGGCGCTGGCATACTCCACCTATACTTCCGCTCTCTACAACAATGCCCGATTGCAGAACAGCCTGCTCACGGGCTTGGATTGGATGTACCAAAACCGGTACAACGAGAATAAGGCGCAATACGGCAATTGGTGGGACTGGCAAATCGGCGCGCCGCTGAAATTGCTGGACATTGCGATCTTGCTGTATGAGAGTCTGCCTTCCCCCCGGATTGCCGATTACGCGAAGGCGGCGGGGGCATTCTTAGCTCCCATAAGCACTTTTACAGGGGCCAACCGGGTGTGGGCGGCTACTGTAACCGCCCTGCGGGGAGTGGTCAACGGGAACGGCGATTTGCTGGCTTCCGCCCGGGACGCCCTCAGTGAGGTGTTCCGTTACGTCAATTCCGGAGATGGCTTCTACCGGGATGGCTCTTTTATCCAGCATGACTGTCTCTCCTACAACGGCGGGTACGGGGTCGCCCTTCTGGGCGATGTCTCGGCATTGATTGGTTTGCTTGGCGGCTCCCCTTGGGCGGTGACAGATCCCCTTGCGGCCAATGTGTACCGCTGGGTGCATGATGCCTTCGAGCCGTTCATCTATAAAGGCGCCCTTATGGATATGACCCGGGGGCGGGAGATCTGCCGGGCGGCTGCGCAGGATCATGCCAAAGGCAGCAGGCTGATTCAGTTCATTCTCCGGCTGTCCGCATTGGCGCCTGCCGCCACTGCGGCTCTTTACAAGAGTATGGTGAAATACTGGATTCAGACGGATACATACAGAAGCTTCTACGAGGATTGTCCGATTCCGTCCATCATGCTGGCAAAGGACATCATGAATGATCCCGCTGTGATTCCGCGGGGAGAGTTGATTGCAAACAAACCCTTTAACAATATGGACCGCGTCGTCCATCTCCGGCCCGGCTTCGGCTATGCCGTAAGCATGTCCTCCAGCCGGATCGCCAATTATGAATCCATCAACGGCGATAATACCCGGGGCTGGTATACGGGGGACGGGATGACCTATCTGTACAATGGGGATTTGGGCCACTACAGCGGCGATTATTGGCCCACCGTCAATCCCTACCGCCTGCCCGGCACTACTGTGGACACCATGGCAAGAGCCGACGGCTCGGGGCAAAACTACCGGAGCTTATCCTCATGGTGCGGAGGAGTGGAGATTGCAGGCCTGTACGGAACTGCCGCAATGTCTTTCCAAGCCTGGAACAGCAATCTGCGTGCGGAAAAATCCTGGTTCATGTTTGACGACGAGATTGTTGCCCTGGGAGCCGGCATCACCAACCGGGAGCAGGAAGGCGAAGGCTGGGACGGGGACGCCAGAAGAGTGGAGACCATCATCGAGAATCGCAGACTGGACGACAGCGGCGGCGGCAGGCTTTTGGTCAATGGAGTGGACAAAACCGGCTCACCCGAATGGGCTCAGGATAAAACGGTCTGGGCGCACTTGTCCGGCAGCGCTTCCGGTGCGGATATCGGCTATTTTTTTCCGGGAGGAGCAACGGTGAAGGGGCTGCGGGAGGCAAGAACAGGCAAGTGGAGCTCTATCCATCCCAGCGGCTCCAAGGCTGACATAACCCGGAGCTACCAGACCTTGTGGTTTGATCATGGCGCCAACCCCGCGGGCGAAAGCTATTCTTATGTGCTGCTGCCGGGGAAAACCGCCTGTCAGGTACAAGACTATGCCGCCAATCCGGATATTGAAATTCTGGAGAACTCCGCATCCGCGCAAGCCGTTCTGGAGAAGAAGCTGGGTGTGACGGGGGTTGTGTTTCTGACGGATACACTGAAGTGGATTCAGGCGGGCGGGGTCAATTTTATCTCAAGCAGCAAGAAGGCCCTGGTGATGACCAGGGAATCGGACGCGGGGATGGAAGTGGCTGTTTCCGACCCGACTCAGTCAAATCCCGATGTGATCAGCATTGAAATCAACAGAAGCGCCTCAAGGGTGTGCACGGCAGATCACGGTGTTGCCGTCATTCAGCTAAGTCCTTCCATTAAACTGGATATTCATGTGGGTGAGGCCAAAGGGAAAGTCTTCAAGGCAATATTCGCATAAAGAACAAAGCCAAAATGCAAGTGTTAGCGTATACAAAATTCGGGGAGTGATCTGAATGTATAAGCATGCTTGGAAGCGTTTGGGCAAATATGTTGTTCTTTTATTGGCTGTTTTCGTCCTGTTGGCTACGGCGGCTCCGGCGGAGCTGCTGGCGGCCGACCCTCCCCATGATGCCGAGCTGCGCAATGCTCTGGGCCCCAATGATATTGTCATTGACAATACGGATTCCGGGGTCACCCGGTCCGGCTCCTGGAGTACGGGAACGAGCAATCCCGGCAAATATTTCGGAGCCAACTATGAGTTTGTCAACGGCGCTCAGGGACAGAATCAAACCATCCGCTACAACCCGACCCTTCCCCAAGCCGGCGTCTACGAGGTTTATATTGTATTCAGCTCGTCGTCCAACCGGGCGGATAATGTCACCGTTCAGGTCTCCCACCAAGGGGGAATTACCACCCAAACCGTCAATCAGAAGAAAAATGGCGGCGTCTGGTATCCCCTGGGGACATTCAGCTTTGCAGCGGGCAGCTCCGGCTATGTCAGAATCAACAGCGCCGGAACCAACGGCTATGTAATGGCGGATGCAGTGCGCTTCGCCGTTCCCGTGCCGGACCCGGAAAATCCGGGTCCCTTAGCCGTCAATGACCCCCTTGGCCCGATTATTTTCCGCTCCGGTTTTGAACCGGGCTCTGCGGGTGTAGCCAGTCCTTCGGATTCAGGACTCATCACCCGAATCACAGGTACAGACAATTCTGTAAGCGTTCCCAATAATTGGACAACGCATCTGGACGGCTATTCCAAATTCGGTGAGCTGGTGTTTGAATATCACTCCGGCGGAGATAATTCCGCCGCCAGATATGCCCGGATTGTCAATGATCCCACCCCTGGAGGCAGCGGCAACAAGGTGCTGCAATATTGGCTGGGCAGCTCCGGCGGGACAGCGGACAGAGGCCGGGTGCAGGCTTTGCTGCGCAACAATACCAATCTGACAGAGGTGTTCTACAAATTCAGGATGTACCTTCATCCGGATATCGAGCTGGTGAAGGAAAGCGCCGATCCCAACGGCTGGTTTACCCTGGCGGAATTCTGGAATCAGCCCAGCTGGACGACAGGAGCCCAATATCCTTTTCGGATTTCCCTGAATTTGACCAAGGAGCTGGGGGTAGGGAAGCCCTTCAAATTCCGCGTATCCGGCCAAACCACTCCTACCTCCGGAGGCGAGGATACGGAGGAATTCACCACCCTGTGGGAGGAGAAGAACCATTGGAATGTTCCCACCGGAACCTGGTTGGAGGGGGAGCTGTACTACAAGCAGGGGAATGCGGGCACAGGAAGGTTCTATTTCGCCATTGCCCCCGAAGGGGGGGAAAAGCGGGCGGTATTCGATATCACCAATTGGACCTACCATCCGCAGAATCCGGCGCCGGCAGGGCTTACCCATTTTCACCCGTTTAAGCTGTACACCAGCAGGAGCCTGACCAATTTTGTCAAGGACCGGGGAGGCGCATTGCAGGTTTATTGGGATGATATCCAGTTCTGGCCGTCCATGGCTCCAGATGCCGCGTTGCGCAATGCCCTGGGTCCGGGGGATATTGTTGTGGACAATTCCGACAGCGGGGCTGTCAAAACCGGAACATGGAGCGCAGGCACAAGCAATCCGGGCAAGTTCTATGGCAGCAACTATCATTACGTCAACAACGGCACGGGGCAGACTGTCCGGTACACGCCGAACATCCCTACCGCAGGCACGTACCGGGTCTATGTTACCTTTACCGGCGCGGCCAACCGCTCCAACAGCGTACCCTATACCATCTATCATAACGGCCAGACGCATACGGCAACGGTCAACCAACGGATTACTTCTTATCATAAAAAGTGGTATCCCATTGGGGAGTATTCCTTCTCCGCCGGAACCGGCAACTACGTCCAGATCAATACCGCGGGAACCAGCGGCTATGTCATTGCCGATGCGGTGCGGTTCGAGCCGTTGTAAGGGCGGGACAGGCGAAGGATTGTTATTCAACGATTTGCGAAGGAGGCATAACATTGAGGAAACGCATTGGATTCGCCATCTTGTTCATGCTGCTGGCAGCGGGGTTTCTCCTCCTGCCCGCAGGTCATACCGCCATGGCGGCGGACGATCTGCCGGTTGTGGTGCAGGATAATTTCGAGGATGAGGCCGGAAACGGCACATTGAAGGACTGGAGCTACCCTGCCGCCACTGTAACGGTTGCGGACCGCCCGAAGAACGGGGAGACGGATGTGTTTGAGGAAGAAAACAAAGCCCTTAAGTCCACCGTCCGCACCTCGGGGTCCGCCCACAGAGCCATCAGGAAATTTACGCCGCTGTCGGGCAAGGTGGAAATCAGCTATGAGATTCGTCTGGACAGCAAACCTATCAGCCAGATCAAGCTGCCGGAGATTCAAGGGGGAGGCGCCAACATCCTGACCTCCATCTCCGTGATTAATTCGCTTATCGATGCGGAGAATCTGTTCCGCTTCGACATCCCTACGGGACCGGGCACCACCGCTCCTCGGGTGCGTATTGATTCCATGCCCTTAAAAACCTGGATTCCCGTGAAGGTGGAGCTGGATACAGATACGGACACCTTCTCCGTATGGGTGAACGGGAGCCAGGCGGTTGACAACAAGCCTTTCTACAACAGCTATCAAGTGGATTCCATTGATGCGCTGTGGTATGGTCTGACCGCCAGCAACAGCGCCGCTCCGGACTTCTATCTGGACAATCTGGTGGTGAAAGGCAGGCCGGCTCCTGTTCCCGACGTAAGGGAGACCAAGCTGGCCACTCCTCCCCAGGTGCCGGTGGCGGCCAATATCCGCAAGGATCATCCGCGGATTTTCATTGACGATTTCAGCAAGATCAAGGCCAAAATCGCCGGGGATTACATCCCCATGAACTGGTATAACGGCATCAAGCGCCAGGCGGATACTCTCTTGGATACGCCGGTGCGCCCCTACGGCACCAATCCGGACAACGGCCAGGTGCTGGAGCATGCCAGAGAGATGGAAAACCGGACCTTCATTCTCTCCATGACCTATCAGATGGAGCGGGAGCAGAAGTATCTGGACCGCTTGTGGCAGGAAATTCTGAATACGGCGGCTTACCCCAGTTGGAAGCCGGAGAGCTTCCTGTCCGTGGCGGAGATGCTTCAGGCATATGCAATCGCTTACGACTGGAACTATTATGACTGGACGGAGGAGCAGCGGACTTTCATTCTGGACACCATGCTGGACAAGGGCCTGACCTACGGTGTGGACCGCTACAACGGCAAAAGCCAAGGGGGCACGAACTTTACCGCCGTCACCCACAACTGGAATGTGGTCTGCAACGGGGGGCTGATGATTGCGGCGCTGGCCATTGCCGACGAATATCCGAATCTGGCGGAGTTTGTTCTGGAGAAGGGGACGGAGAATATCAAAAAAGGCCTGACCGCCTACGCGCCTCTGGGAGCATACCCTGAAGGAGCTATGTACTGGTCATACGGCACCAGCTACCTGACGTATGCCATGTCGGCCCTTGACACCGCTTTTGCCCCGAGCTTCCCATGGCCGGACAAATACAAGCTGTACGAGGCCCCCGGCGTGGCGCTGGCGCCGGAGTTTCCGATATATCTGTCCGGCATGACCGGCTCCTTCAACTATGGGGACAGCAACATCGGCAAGGTGAACTCCCCCATTATGATGTGGTTTGCCGAGAGATTCGACAAACCCCAGTATGCCTGGTACTTCCTGAGAAACCAGTCCGCCCAGGAGGGAGGAACCACATCCTCCAGAGGGACGGTTTATGCCTTGCTCTGGTACGATTCCAAATACCGGACCTTTACCGGAAGCTTCCCGCTGGATAAAGCCTACCAGAACCCGACGGGAACCAACAGTGTGCTGATGCGAAGCTCCTGGCAGGATGAGCAGGGCATCTATGCGGGCCTGAAGGGCGGATATAACCGGGAAAATCACTCCTCCCTGTCTATCGGCACCTTCATTCTGGAGGCGTTGGGACAACGCTGGGCCACCATGCGCGGAGCCGGCAACTACGATTGGGACAACTACAATGATCTGACAGGAGGCCGCTTCCAGTATTACAACAACCGGGCGGAGGGCCAGAACACTCTGGTGATGAACCCGGAGAAGGGCGGCTTTGACCAGATTATCGAGGCGACGGGCGTAGTGGAGAAGGCCGGATTCAACTCCGGGGAAGCCTTCGGGGTTCTGGATATGAGCCAGGCCTACGCCAGGGATGCCGCCAGCGCCAAACGGGGACTGCGGCTCTTCGACAACCGCTCCAAGGTGCTGGTGCAAGATGAGATTACAGCTGCCGAACCGGCGGAGGTATGGTGGTTTATGCATACGGCTGCCTCCATCGCCATCGCCGACGACGGCAAATCCGCCATGCTGACCCAGAACGGCCAGCGCCTGTGGGCGCATATCGTGGATGGACCTGCGGATGCGGTATTCCTGGCGATGGACGCCAAACCCTTGCCATGGTCCCCCAACCCTGCCGTCCAAAGCACCAGCTACGGAACCAAGCTGGCCATCCGCATGAAGGGCGTAACCGACGCCCGTCTGGCGGTGCAGTTTGACCCGTTGAAGCCGGGAGAAGCGCCGCCTTCCCAATATGCGCCTGTTGTCGCCCTGGCAGATTGGCAGGTTGAGCCTGACAATACGAAGCTGCTGGGAGAGAAGATGGGCGATAACACCGCCCTGCTGACGGACAGTCCCTTCGCTTATGACGAAGGAGCGCGGGTTATGCTGGAGGAGGGCAACCCCGCCGTCAGGCCGGTGCAGGAGGGCGACAAGCAACTGGTTCCCGTTTCCTTTGTTGCGGAATCCCTGGGGGCGCTGGTAACCCATGACGAGTCGGCCGGCACGGATATGATCCGCTACCGGGACAGACTGGTATTGCTGCCGGTGGAGAAATCCGACGACCCGACAGACCCGACGGAGTCGACAGGACCGGAAAGTTCCGGCGGTCCTGCAGCTGCGGCTCCCGGCGGAACGGTTCAAGCAGGCAAAATCACACTGGTTCCCGCCGTGAACGCGGACGGCTCTGCTCTGGCGGCGGTAACCAAAGAGCAATTGCTGGCCGCCATGGAGCAGGCAGCCCCCGACGAACACGGCAACCGCAAGGTGGTTGTGGAGATCGCGCCCGATTCCAAGGCTTCCTCCTACACAACTGAACTTTCCTCCGCTGTGGACAGCGGGGACGGGGAGAAGCTCACGATGCTGGTAAAAACACCGGTTGCCCATGTGGAGATTTCCGGCAAGCTGCTCTCTCAGAACCAGGCCAACGGAGCTTCCCCGCTTGTTCTGACGGCGGAAGCGGCCGCCCCCGGCAAGCTGGACAGCCAAGCTGCCGCAGCCATAGGGGAGCGTCCGGCGGTTCGGATGGAGCTGCGCCGGGATGGCCGGCCTGTGCAAGGGAATACGCCGCTGCCGGGCATTCTGGTATCGCTGCCGTATACCCCTTCTGCCCATGAATTGGCCGATCCGGAGCATCTGACCATATGGAAGATTGCCCCGGACGGAAAGAATCTTCCTGTTGCCAGCGGCAAATACGATCAAGCGGCGGGAGCGGTCACCTTCGCTGCGCACCAACTGGACAACAGCGTATACAGCATTGCGTATGTAAACAAATCCTTTGCCGATACCTCCAGCTATGGCTGGGCGGAGCATTCCATCTCCGTGCTCGCTTCCAAAGGAATTATCCAGGGTGTTTCGGAGAGCGCCTTTGCTCCCGGTGAACCGGTTACCAGAGCCGATTTTCTGATGCTCCTGGTGAATGCTTTGGAGCTTGCGGCAGAACCCGGCGGCAGCTTCGCCGATGTGGAGGAGAACGCCTATTACGCCGAAGCGGTGGGCATTGCCCGCCGGCTGGGCATTGCCGAAGGCGCCGATGACAACCGCTTCCATCCGGAAACGCCCATCTCCCGTCAGGACATATTCACCCTTGTTGCGCGGGCAATGGTTCTGGCGGGCAAGCTGGATGCGTCAGAAGCGCGGCCGGAGGCGCTCACCCGCTTTGCCGATTCCGCCAGCCTGGCGTCCTACGCCGTGAAGAGTGCCGCGCTTCTCGCCGAAGCGGGCATGATCCAAGGGGATAACCAGGGCATACGCCCGCTGGACAGCATTACCCGGGCGGAGGCAGCCGTGCTGTTGTACCGGATCTACAATAAGTAACCAGGCAGCCGGGCAGAGGCCGGACTTTACGGTTCGGCCTCTGCCGGGGCCAAGCGAGGAGGGCAAATATGAACATAAAGCGACTTAATATCCTGCTGATTCTGACCATGCTCGGCACATTGCTGTTTGGACATCCGGCGCTGGCCGTCAGAGACATAGCGTTAACCGCTCCGCTGGGACAATATGATATCGTGGTGGACAATGAGGGTACCGACCCTCAAAAAGGAACAGTAGCGATGACCCCGGGAACCGACCCCGCCACCGGCGCGGGGAAGGCTTGGAGTACCAGCACGACCAATCCCGCTTCCAATTATGGAGCCAACCGCCACCAAATCCTCACTGGCAGCGGCGCCACCTTTACGTGGATTCCCGTCATTCCCCAGTCGGGAAACTATGCGGTCTATGTCAGCTTTCATGGAACCACCGGCAGAGCCAATCCGGTTCCCTATGAGATCTATCACGGGGGAACCAGCACCATCGTGAATGTCAACCAGACCAGCTCCAGCCTTAGCAACGGCTACTGGTACGGGTTGGATACGGGGGGAGTCAATTCATATTATTTTGAAAAAGGGACGGCGAACTATATCCGCATTGATACCGGCTCCCTTACAGGATGGGTGCTGGCCGACGCCGTTCGTTTGGTGCCTTTGTTTACCCCGGAGCCGCCTGCGCAAAGCAGCGACGCCACTCTTGGCAGCCTGGCGGTTAATCCCGGGGAGTTGGATTTTGACCCCGCGGTGAAGGATTATACCCTGAATGTAGTCGGCAGTGTGTACAGCAGCATAGACATTACCCCTACAGTCAATTCGGCCGTCTACCAAAGTCTGCGCATTAACGGCCAGGCTGCGGTATCAGGAGCCACCTATACCGTTCCGCTTGTCCCCGGGGAGAACCTGATCACCATACAGGTGACGGCGGAGGACGATACCGTAAACACCTACACCTTGCTGGTGAACCGGACGGTGCCCAGCAGCGAGGCCAGACTGAGCGGTCTGACCCTCAGCCGGGCGCCGCTGGCCTTCGACCCTGACATAACCGCCTATCTGGTGCAGGTGGGGGATCAGGTCACCAGCCTGGATGTGACGCCTACCGTTATGGCCGCCGTGTACCAAAGCCTTACGGTGAACGGCAGCCCTCATGCTTCGGGAGTCCCTTGGCCTGTTGAATTGTCTGTCGGCGAGAACACGGTGGTCATCGCCGTTGTCGCCCAAGATGGAACGGAGAAGGAATATACGGTAAGAATCGTCAGGCAGGGAGAAGCCGCTGTTCTCAGCAGCCTGGAGCTGTCCCTGGGGGCGCTTCATTTCAGCCCCTGGCGGACGGAATACAGCATCTATGCCGGACACAAAGTGGAGAGCCTTACGCTGACGCCCGCTTCCTCCTCCGGTTTTTATGAGCGGATGACCGTAAATGATGTTCCCCATGAATCCGGCAAGCCTTATGCCGTGGCTCTTGCTGAAGGGGAGAATCTTGTGACCCTGCGGGTATATTCCAATACTGGCCAAGAGATGGTCTATACTGTCCGCATCCACCGCCTGGACAGCGGAACCAGCGCCAAGGTTGTCAACGGCAAAACAGTGCTTCCGGCGGAAAAGCTGGCGGAGGCCCTGGGAGTGAAGCTGCTTCAGGATTCCTCCGGGCTGTTGGTTTACAGCGACAAAGACTTCGACTTTTCCGATAGCGGCGATGCGGCCTTGCGGGAGGAATTGCTCCGGCTGCTGGGCCTCCGCCTGACCCTGGACGGGGAATATGCCGCCTTCTTCAATCCCGCCCAAAAGGATTACCGGCTGCTGCTGCCTTCCGACGGGCATGTTCCGGTCATCGGGCTGGAGCATGCAGGCGGAACAGAATATGCTGTCCGGCGGGCGACGGTGGAGCCATCTGTTGAGCTGACCGTGGGCGGCGGGGATACGTATACCTTTACTTTTGCAGAGGATCTGCTGTCAGGAGCTCCTGCTTCGTCCCTTGCCGGTATCAAGCTGTCCATTGAAGGGGAGGAGGAAGGGGAATTTGTCCCCACATGGATTCCCGTCGCTTATGTGGATTCCAATGACGGCTATGCCAATGTGAATACGCCCAACAAAACCGTTGACAATGACCTGAACACCCGCTGGTCCGCCAACAGCGCCGGTGAAACCGACTGGCTCCGCTATGACCTGGGCAGCAAGCAGAGGGTGTACTCCATGGCGCTGGCCGGATATTTGGGAGATGAACGCTCCTACCACTTTGAAGTGGAGATATCCGACGACGGACAGACCTGGCAGCCGCTTCTGCCTATGCAGCATACCAGCGGCGCCACCCTTTTGCCCGAGATATACGCGTTTCCCGAAAATGTGGAAACCCAATATATCCGCCTGCTGTGCTATGGATATGGTCCCAACCGGGACGGCTGGAACGGCGTTTCCGAGGTGCGTTTCTATGAAAGCCTGGAGCAGGAACAGCTGGATGTGTCCAAATGGGCTGAATATTTTGCCCCGCCCGACAATAAGGTTGGCGATCAGCTGAAGCTTCAGGTGAAGGGCTTGTCACCGGAGGGGACGGAATTTGCCCTTGACCCCAACACGGTGTCGGTGCGGTTTTTCACCGATAACGCCGCCGTTGCCCAGGTGGACGAAGCCACGGGACTGGTGACCCTGACGGGAGCAGGCACAGTCCGCATCAACGCAATCGCGGAGCAGGGAGACGCCATCCGAATCTCCAGCGTGATCATCGCGGTAAGCGAATAGGACCGTGTGGAGAGCCACTGTGCGATCATATCTTTTTTACATTACTTTATAGTGGGAGGGACGTTATGCCCAGCATTCATAAATGGAAATGGCTCCACTGGTTGATGATTTTTCTGATCACCAGTACGTTGTTTTTGGGAGTGAACGCGCCTTTAAAGGTGCAGGCGGCTGTATACGATACAGCATTGCAGGCCGCAGTGGGGCCCGATGATATTGTTTTGGACAGCACGGATTCCGTGCGGATAAATTCACCGGCAGCTACAGCGACTATGAACAAATGGGGCAGCTCAACGACAGATGCCAATAAGGGAAGACTATACAATGATAATACACATCGTATTAACATTGCCGAAGGAATCGACGGGGCCACTGCCCAATATACTCCGGATATCCCCCAATCAGGTATTTATGAGGTGTATATCACTTTCAATGGAGCCTCCGGCCGCGCGTCCAGTGTAAAATATGATATTTACCATAATTCCGTCACCGATACAGTCTATGTAGACCAGACGTCGTCTGCTTCCAACGGGAAGTGGCATAGTCTTGGCGGGTACTATTTTTCAAAGGGCAGCAGCAACTATGTAAAAATAGATACCACCGGTGCACGCGGCTGGGTTATGGCAGACGCAGTGCGCTTTGCGCCAGTATCTCTCGATCCTGCCGATAAGGATGATGATGCCACCTTAAGCGCTCTTGTTGTCAGTCCGGACCCCGGAACACTGAACTTTAGCCCGGAGGTGACCGATTACAGCTTTGAAGTATTCAATACCGTACACACTATAGATGTGACGCCTACGGTCAGTTCGGCGGTTTACCAAAGTCTTACGGTGGATGGACAGGTCATATCCTCCCAAAGCACCGTTACGAAAACGCTTGCCCCAGGCTTGAACACGATAGCGATTGTGGTGACAGCCGAGGACGGAACGGTTAAGACGTATCATGTAAATGTCATTCAGTTAAGCCATGATGGCAGCCTCAGCAATAATGCGAGGCTGAAAAGTCTCACCATCAATCCCGGGAAGCTTGCTTTTGAACCGGATATAACCGATTACAGCATCTCGGTGGAAAACAGTGTAGCCCATATAGATATTAGTCCGACGGCTGATTCAGAGGCATATAAAAACCTGACGATTAAGAAATTCCAGACGGTTAGCGGAAGCATCAGTGGAGGAATTGAGGTCGTCGAAGGGAATGCCCAGTCGGCAGGGGTATACACCATCGGACTTGAGCCGACTCTGCCGCGTGAAGTGGCGGGTTCCGCCGTAAATAGCACCACGATCACGATTTCTGTAAAAGCGGAAGATGATTATACTGTAAAAACCTATACCATTTACGTAACCAGAGAGTCTGCTGATCCGATTAACGATCAGAAGCTTAGGGATCAGGTTCAGGAAGGAGATATTGTAGTCGATAATACGGATTTGGGTGTTATCAGAACCGGGGTATGGTCTCCCAGCCGGGGCAGCGAAGGGAAATATTTCGGGGGCGGCTATGAATTCGTTGACGGCAAGCTGGGAAAAGGGCAGACCATCCAATATAATCCCGTTATTCCAACGGAGGGTGCTTATGAGGTGTATGCCTTATACAATGGAGCTTCCAATCGTGCGGACAAGGTCTTATATGAAATCAACCATAAGGATGGGAAAACCGTTGTTGAGATCAACCAGAAAAATAACGGAGGAATGTGGGTTCCGCTGGGAACGTTTGATTTTGAAGCAGGCAGCGGCAGCTATGTGAAAATTGACAGCGCCGGCACCAATGGTTTTGTCATGGCGGATGCCATTCGCTTTGCCGTACCGACTGACCCCGGTGAGAATAATGAATCGGAAAAACCGGAGCTGAAGGTCAATTATGCGCCGGCCGGCGATGTTATTTTCCAGTCGGGCTTTGAAGCGGGCTCCACAGGTGTGCCGAATCCCTCCGATCCCGGAACGGTTCAGGATATTATCGGCAAGGATCTGTCCTTCGACACAGCGAATGATTGGGAAGCGGATCTGGATGGATATGAGAAGTTTGGAGATTTTGCCTTCCAGTATGCCCCAGGTACGAATGCCAGTGAGCGGACTGCAACAATTATTGATGATCCGACCAGGAGCGATGGCAGCAATAAAGTGCTTTCTTATTGGCTTGGAAGTGTGGGAGATGCAGCCGACCGGGGGCGGATTCAATCCTATTTTACCGGGAATGAAGGTCTTGAGGAGGTATACTATACATTCAGGATGTATCTTCATCCGGATCTGGAATTGATCAAGCAAAGCTTCGATTCCAACGGGTGGTTTACCATCTCGGAATTCTGGAATCAGCCCAGCTGGAAGGATTGGACGCAATACCCCTTCAGGGTTGCCCTTAATCTTACAAAGGAAATAGGTTTTGATAAACCATTTCATTTCAGGGTATCAAGTCAAACAACACCGATTACGGGCGATGATTCCGTCGCCAGAGAATTCACCACCATATGGGAGGATAAGAACTACTGGAGCGTTCCTACGGGCAAATGGCTGGAATGCGAGATTTATTATAAAGAAGGAGATCAGAATACAGGAAGGTTCTATTTTGCTGTAACGCCTGAGGGAGAGGAGAAGAAGGTGCTGTTTAATGTTACCAACTGGACGCATCATCCGGAATTGCCGGCTGCAGGCGGGCTGACTGACTTTCATCCGTTTAAAATGTATACCAGCAAGGAACTGACTAATTTTGTGAAAAGTATGGGTGGAGCCCTTCAGATCTATTGGGATGATATCGCATTCTACCCGTCCATTGTATCGCTGGGCAGCACTGATTCCAGCTTAAGCAGTTTGAGAGTGAGTCCCGGAACAATATCGTCCGGTCCGGAGGAGGATATCGGCGGAAGCATAACGGCGATAGATGTGAATTCAACAGTTACACATGCGGTATATGACGGCAGCAAGCAGGTAGTGATCCTGAAGCTTGACGATTTGAAAAATACCAATTATCCGGTATTCCAAAATATTGCCGATTATGTGCAGGAAAAAGGGATTAAGGCTTCATTCGGCGTTATCGGAAATACGCTTGAGGATGACGGACAAAAGCAAGCCTATTATGATGCCATTAGAAACTGGGATAAAAACGGAATCGAGATATGGCACCATGGTTATGAGCATGTGATCACCGAATATAACGCCAGTCCTTTTGAAGCCCAAATGGAGAGCTTTGGCAAAACGGTGAACCTTTTGAAGGAGAAAACCGGAATTCATGTGCGCAGCTTTGGTTCTCCCTATAATAACAGTGACGCCACCACGGTGCAGGTATTGAATCAGTTTCCCGGAGTAAAGGTGAAGATGCTGGCAAGAGACCCGCAGGAAGAAGGGAAGCAGTTAAATCTGAATACCCGAGCGGATATGGAAACAGAGCCGGGTGTAGTGGATTATGATACGTTTGTGAACAATTATGTGAGCTATAAAAACTCGCCGCACATTGTATTGCAAGGGCATCCGGGAATGTGGGATGCACATAGCCTGAGTGAGTTCAAAAAAATTGTGGATTTCCTGCTGGCGGAAAATGTTGAGTTTTTGACTCCCTATGAATATAATTTGGCTTTGAATGGAATGGAGCTGACGCCGTCTTTTGACAGCAATATAAAAACCTACGCGGCAACAGTTGATGAGGATATGGATGCGGTTGCGATTATTGCCGCCCCCAACCATTCAGGAGCCGCAATAGCGCAAGGGGAAACCGGAATAAAAAGCTTGTCGCCGGGTTTGAATACTTTCCAGATCCATGTTACCGCGCAGGATGGGATTGCAACGGATACCTACACCTTAGAGATAACAAGAAGCCAAAAACAACCCGGTGAAGACCCGGATGAGGAAAATCCTCCGCCAACTGATGAAGATCCGGATGAAGAGAATCCTCCGCAAACCGGCAGCGGATCAGAACCGGAGCAGCCAAAAGAAAATGATCCGATAGTGGTAAAAGGAGCCCTTCTGGAGGCAACCGCAACGATAAATTCTGCCACCGGGAACGCGAAATCGGAGATTGATCCGAAATTGTTCAACGCTGCCCTGGGTCAAGCCAAGCCGGATGATAAAGGGATAAGGAAAATAGAAATAAATGTAGCGGTTGCACAAGGCGCAAGAGTGTATGAAATCGTGCTGCCCGCAGGCATATTGACGAACATATCGCAGAAAGAGACGATAGAAATAAATACGGTTGTCGGGAATATAGAAATAAATGGAGGTTTATTAAAGGTAGCGCAAGGATCAGCGGCGAACATAACGTTTATCATTGGGGCAGCAGATTCACCGGATCTTGGCCGGCCTGTCATCAATGTGGAGCTAGCGGTTGATGGAACTAGGCTTGAAAAGAAAGATTTGGAGTCTTCCGTCAGGATATCCATACCATATTCACCGACGCCTGAAGAACTGAAAAAGCCTGAACACATTGTAGTAAAATATGTGGATAAGGCTGGAAATATGATTGCGGTGCCCAGTGGGAAATATGACCTTGCCACCGGATTGGTGAGCTTTAGTACCAATCATTTCGGCAATTATGCCATTTCCTTTGATGTAAAGACCTTTACTGATCTTGCAGCGTTCGGATGGGCTCAAAAAGAGATTGAGGTTCTCGCTTCAAAGGGGATCATAAACGGAACCGGCAACGGGACCTTCAATCCGGGGGCAAGCATATCAAGAGCGGATTTTATCTTGCTGCTACAGGGGAACGGACAGTTTGTATATCCTCTCGGCAGCACAACCAGAGCCGAAGCCGCGGTAATGCTGTACAGAATATATAACCAGTAAAATCATGCAGAAAGCAGGGCCCCCGCCTCGATCAGGCGAAACAGCCCTGCTTTTGCTTTGTCCCGGATATCGCGGATGGGAGTCGCTTCCGCTCCACCTGCCTATCCGTTTACCGGAACGGCGTTTTGGAAATACTCTTCCAGTGTCCAACGGTTCTCATACACGACCTTGGCAATATCGACGCCTACATAGCGGATATGCCACGGCTCGTAGCTGTAGCCGGTAATGTCTTCCTTGCCTTTGGGATAACGGATGATAAAGCCCGTTTCATGGGCGTGCTCCGCCAGCCACTTGCCCTCCTTGGTGGCGCCGAAGACCTCCTCCAGCCCAAACTTGGCGCTTTGGCTGGATACGTCAATGGCCAAACCCGTCTGATGCTCGCTGAAGCCCGGGCGTGCGCTGACCTTGTCCGCCTCCGCCTGGCCCTGGGTTTTGACGTTGTTGTTGTACACGCTCACCTGGGTGGCCCGGGAGCGGTAGCCGGACACGCCGTACAGCTTGATCCCGTCCGCGGAGGCTTGCTTAAACAGCTTCTCCAGCGCTTGGGCGGCTTCCTTGCGGAGCATCCGCTTTTCGGCTTTGCCGCTGAAGGAAAAGTCCACATTCGGCTCAACCAGGTCCGTCGGCTCGTAGTTGTCCGGCAGGCCGCGCTCCTTGTTCACCACCACGGCAATATCTGTTTCGTTGGTGACGACATTTTTGCCGGAAACGGTTTTGACGGTATCCTCCAGGGCATATTTTATGGTAACGCCGACGGTTGCCTTCTTGCCCTGGTAATCTGCGCTGATGACGGCCTGGGAGCCGGTGACGCCTTTGGGGCCGGGCTTCACATTGCCGTTTGCATCAACCGCCACCAGATCGGGCTTGTCCGATGTATAGACGATGGCTTTGGCATCGGGGATGGCGGTTTTTTCCTTTTTGGCGTTGAAGCCGGTCACTGTAAGCTGCAGAGTCTGGCCCGGAGCCACTACAGCCTGGGCGGCCTCAAAAGCGATGGATTGGACGCTGCCGTTTTTGCCGGCGGTGGGAGACGCAGCTGCCGCGGTGGCTCCGGCAGAGCTTGCCGGGGATGAAGCCGATGCAGTGGGAGCGGGCTCCGCTTTGTCGCTGCCGCAGCCGCTTAAGGCCACACTTCCGGCCAAGAGGGAGCCGAAGAGGCAGACGGTCAGCTTTTTCTTCGAAATGGATGACATGAGTTCCTCCTTGCCCCTGTCTTCAACACAGGGAAATGCTTGCTTGATACAAAAGAGCAACCCTATTATAGCACTCTAGCGGAACAATTGCCTAATACCGGGTAGCGGAGGCCAGAGAGAAAGAGGGAAGCGGGAGCATAATCCCAAGGCAGAGCAGCGGCCGACAAGCGTCTATTCTTCGCCGGAAGGTGATAGCTGCGGACAGAGAATCCGTTATTTTCCTCATATGCCCCGTTTCTCGATTTTCACGGACAGACGATCCCCTATTTCACTCCGGAAGCATAGAGAATCCCCGTTTTTTCACACTTAACGGATTCTGTGTCCGCAACGGAGAAAAAAAGGCCAATTTTGGCCAAATAACGGAACCAGGGTCCGCCGCCAAATGAGACGCGCCACCATGCCTCCGGAGTCCGGGAGAATACCGATTGAGGGACCACGCGGCGGAGGCAGAGCCGGGGATGATCATATTGGCTGCCCGGTATGGAATAGCTTCCGTACGCTTGACGTACCCCGGTACGCCTGCGCGAAAGTGCCTTGCGTGGAACGAAGTCCGGCAAAATCTGCTCCCTTCGGAGTTTGCACACACACCCTAAAAAAAGATGCGGCATTTTGTCGAAACAAGTGGTAATCTTATAGCGGTCGGACCGGATTCGAGATATAATATGAAAGCGTTTAACCTCGCCTCCACAGGATGGTGTTCATCATGAGTCTTCGTATCTCCCTTGCCAAAATAGCCGTTTCCTTCATCGCCCTGTCCTTGCTGTTTGCCTCCTACCAGATGATGCTGGCTTCCGGCGAAAACAGTGAGCCCAAGGTCATTATGCTCCGTCTGGAGGATGTGGGACCGGGAGGGGAATATTCCAATATGGACCAGTTGGGCAAGCTCCGGACGGTTCTGGAGTACCTGGCCCAGCAGGGGGTTCATTACCAGATCGGGGTGATTCCCCGGTGGGTGAATTATTCGGAGGAGGGCTTAACCTATAGCCGCTCCCTGGACCAGCTGGGAGATTTGTATACCGAAAGCCTGGTCGCCATTCTGAAGAACGCCGCCAAGGAAGGGGCGGTCATCGGCATGCACGGCTTCACCCATCAGGCGGGCGAAACCAAACGGGCGGACGGCCACCAGGAAACCGGCATCGGCAATGAGTTTAATGTGGCGGATATGCCGGAGACGGCTGCGCCTGCCTTTGCCGAGCAGCGGGTGACGGAAGGGCTTAAAATATTCGATGCGGTGGGGATAACCCCCGCCTTCTGGGAGACGCCCCATTACCATGGAGCGGTGGAGCAGTATCCGGTTTTTGCCTCCCAATTCGGAATTATCTACGAAAACGAAATCACCCAGCCCTCCCAAACGGAGATCCATCTGAAAACGGACATCAACAAAGGGGCCGGAGCGCGGACAAGAGGCGTTGCCTATGTGCCCACTCCCTACTCGTACATTCCCTACAACAAGGATGAAAAGCTGATTACGGATCAATTGGGCAAAACGGATAAGCTGCCTTCCTTCTTTTATCATGCTTTCCTGGAGTTTAAATTTCTGCAGCCGGTGGTGGATGAGAACGGTACGCAGGTTTACCGCAACGGTCTGCCGGAATATGCCTACCCGGAGAAAAGCAAAACCAATCTGCAGCGGCTCATTACCGCCATCAAGGACAGGGGGTATACGTTCCAGTCCCTTCTGGACGAGGTGCCTTTTACCCCTTGGTCGGAGCTGCCCGCCGGCACCATGGGCCGCAACACCCGTTTGGGTGACGCTACCGGGGACGGTCAGGCGGATGCGGTCATCTGGCAGGAGCAGGGCCAAGTGGAGGTGCGGCCGGGCAGCTACCGCGGCAAACGCAGCGATCCTCTGCCCGCGGCAGCGGTGTGGGCCCAGATTCCCAAGCAGAAGGGGGATCTGTTCAGCCTGAAGGATGCCAACGCCGACGGCTCCGCAGATTTGTGGGTGATCCGGGCGGCCGGACAGCTGGAGCTGTACCTGGCAGGCAGCGGAATCTATTCCCTCTCCGGCACATGGAAGCTCCCCGAGCTCCCGGCGTTAAGCGCGGTCCAGGTGCTGCGCCAGCGGGACGGCGGCTTCGCCCTGGCCGTGGTAACCGCCAACGGAGCGCAGCTGATCCCGTACACGAAGCAAAACGGGGAATGGAAGCGCGGCGAGGAAAAGCGGGGCCGGGTGGCGGATTACCGGACCATGCAGCTCATTGCCGACAAGCAAACCGGCGCAGACCGGCTGGCGTATTGCCGCAAAACCGGAAATGCCTGCATCCGGCTGGAGGTATTGCCAGGAGGCGATTCATGGACAGCGGAGCGCAGGGAAATTCCGCTCTCCGGCGGCATGGGCGACCGGCAGCTGGCCGGAGATTTTAACGGAGACGGTCTGGAGGATATGCTGATCTGGCACGACTCGGACCGCAGGGTATCGCTGTACCGCCAGGACGCGGACGGGAACTATGCCAAGCTGTCGTCCCTGGGGCCTTGGGGGCTGGAGGGGGCGCGGCCCGCAGCCATGGATCTGGACGGGGACGGCCGGACGGATCTGGCTTTGGTGGAGCCGGACGGGTCTCTGGATACGGCAATGTCGTTTCAGATGCGGGAATGGATTCCGGAAGAATAGCAAACAAGACCCGGCCGGAAATGCCGGGTTTATTGTTTGAATTTTGGCGGTTTTTGGTGTTTTTGGCGTCATGTACTTGTTCAGTCGGGTATCCATTTGGCATAATGGTAGAAGAATGCAAGAGACGGGTGGAGGTTGCTTAGATGAAGTCGTGGTTGGGAAAGCTGGGGATCTGCTCCTTGCTGGGGTTGTTTTTGTGGGCAAGCGCAGGATTCGCCGCAGAGGGTCTCATACATAATTCCGGTTTTGAGGAAGGCGCTTCATCCTGGGAAACCGATGTCTGGAACAGCGGGGACACGTACAGCAGGTTTTCTGTAACGGAATCTCCTGTCCATAGCGGCAGCAAGGCCGCTTACATTGAGAGTGCGAGAGAAAACGATGCGAAGTGGGTACAGAAGGTAGAGGTAAAGCCCAACACCCTGTACAAGCTCTCCGGCTGGATCAGGGCGGAGGGGGCAACTGGCGGGGCCAAAGGGGCCAACCTGTCGGTGCTGGGGTCCATGGATATGTCCGCCGATCTTCTGGATACCGGCGGCGAGTTTTTGTACGTGGAGCTGTACGGCAGAACCGGCGACAAGCAGAAGGAGATCAAGGTTGCCGCCCGCTTGGGCGGGTATGGCAGCCTGAACAAAGGCAAAGCCTGGTTTGACGACATTGCCCTGGAGGAAGTGGACGCCGCTCCCACAGGGGTCACCGTCGCCTCCTTCACCGAAGCCAAAACCAACGCAGGAGCCGACGGCAAGCCGGCTGCGGCCACTACGGGCACACCCTTCAAGCTGATGGGCTATGCCCTGGCTTTCTTTATGCTGTATGGCATTGCGTATATCACCTTATTCCGCAAGGACCGCATGGGGCGCTTCTCCCCCGCCCGGGCTCAACTATGGCTGTTCGTGCTGCTGGCTGCCGGGCTTGTATTGCGCCTGCTCCTGGCGAGAAGCCCGGGCTACGTCAGCGACATGAATACCTTCAAGGCCTGGGCCTCCCATGCGGCTTCCGGCGGACTGACCCAATTTTACAATACGGACATGTTCGTGGATTATCCTCCGGGCTACATCTACGTGCTGTATGTCCTGGGCAAGCTCCAGGCTTTTTATAACCTGGCCGCGGATTCCATGCCGCTCCTGGTTTTGATGAAGCTGCCCGCCATGCTGGCGGATTTGGCCACGGCGGGATTGTTCTACCGGATGGCCGGGAAGAAGCTGGGCCAGGGGGCCGCCTTCGGCATTGCGCTCCTGTATGTGTTCAATCCGGCCATACTGATCAATTCCGCAGACTGGGGCCAGGTGGATTCCTTCTTCACTTTGTTCCTGCTGCTGACCTTCAATGCCGTCCGGGACAAAAAGCCCATTGCCGCCGGCATCCTGTTTGCCCTTACCGTGCTTATTAAACCGCAAGCCTTGATCTATACGCCGGTGCTGCTGTTTTTCTATTGGCAGGGCAAAAGCTGGAAGAGCTTCCTTCAATCCGCCGCCAGCGGGCTGGCTGTGCTTGTGGCGGGAATCCTGCCGTTTTCCCTGTCCATGAAACCCTTATGGATCATTCATTTGTACAAGGAAACGCTGATGTCCTATCCCTATGCTTCATTGAACGCCTTTAACCTGTACGCCCTGACCCTGGGGAACTGGAAGCCGCTGTCGGATACCTTCATCCTGTTCTCCTACGGCACCTGGGGCACGCTGTTCATCTTCGTTGCCGTGGGACTGGCGCTGTATTATTTCCTGAAGGGCAAGCATCACACGGAGGGGCTGCCATATTTTATCGGGCTGGTGCTGATTTCCACCATGTTTCTCTTCGGCTCCAAGATGCATGAGCGCTATTGGTTCCCTGCCGTGGCTCTTGTTCTTGCCGCATTCGTGCATGTGAAGGACAGGCGGCTCCTGCAATCGTTTGTGGGCCTGTCCGTCTGCCACTATCTGAATGTGGCGTATGTCCTCAACCTAAGCTGGGACGGGGCGGCGCCGGCCAAGACCGACGGGGTGATGCTGCTCACTTCCTTTGCAAGCCTGGCACTGTTTGGTTATTTGCTGAAAATCGGCTATGATGTGTTTGTAAAGGGGCGGCTGCAGCCGGTTTATGATCCCCAGTTTGAGCGCAGCCTTCGGGATACCGCCGCAGGGGACAGTTTGCAGGGGGTGAAGTCCTCCGGAGGTCTCCCGGAATCCCTTCGTTTGGGGCTCACGCGCCGGGACTGGCAATTGATGCTGGGGCTGACGGCGGTTTATGCCGCGGTGTCCTTCTATAATCTGGGATCGCTGAAGGCTCCGGAGACGGTTTGGGAGCCGGCGGTCAGCGGCGAAAGCTTCTATGTGGATTTTGGCTCGGTAAAGCATATTGAGCGGATCAACAGCTATGCGGAGATCGGCGAGGGCAAGCTGAAGATCGAATTTGCCCAGAATGCGCCCGACGGCTGGAGCGATCCCCAGACGGTGGATGTGACCTATACCAAGTTCTTTACCTGGAGTGTGCAAAAAACGGATATTGCGGCCCGTTATGCGAAATTCACCGTGGAAACCGGAGGGATTTCCTTAAGCGAGCTGGCTTTTTATGAAAAGGATGGGGAGAAGCCCTTGGCTGTGGAAGCCATCCATGCCGACGGCATGACGCCCCCCGTGCGCGGCTCCATCGGCCTGCTGTTCGACGAACCAGAGGATTCCCATTACCATCCGACGTATATGCATGGCAGCTATTTTGATGAAATCTACCATCCGCGCACAGCGTATGAGCATATCCACAATATCAAGCCATACGAGAATACCCACCCGCCTCTGGGCAAGCTGATTATCGCCATCGGCATCAAGCTGTTCGGGATGAATCCCTTCGGCTGGCGGATTATGGGCAATCTGTTCGGAATCGCCATGGTGCCCATCATGTATGTGTTCGGCAAGCGGCTGTTCCGCTCCACCCATCTGGCGTTTATGGCGGCCTTCCTGTTTACCTTTGATTTTATGCATTTTGCCCAGACCCGGATTGCGACTATCGATACCTACGGCGTGTTCTTCATCATCCTGATGTTCTACTTCATGTACCGGTACATGGCCATGAGCTTCTACCGGGTGCCCCTGCGGAAGACGCTGCTGCCGCTGTTCCTGTCGGGCCTGTTCTTCGGCATCGGCGCGGCCAGCAAGTGGATTGTGCTGTACGGCGGGGCCGGATTGGCCGTTCTGTTCTTCGCCTCCCTCTACGGGAGATTCCGGGAGTATCAGGCTGCGGGAGATGCGCTGCAGCCGGACGGGCAGCCTGAAGGCCGCATAAGCTCCCGCAAGCGGAGAACCGCCCTCCTCCGGGCGGATGACAAGGAGCCGGGTGAACCGGCTGATGCCGATTCCGCGGCGGAGCATGCGGCGCTGGAGCGGGTCCGGAGATTGTTCTGGCCTTCTCTCATTAAAACTGTACTCTGGTGCATTCCCTTCTTCGTCATTATTCCGGGGATTATCTACAGCGCCTCCTTTATCCCGTACATGACGGTTCCGGGAGAGGGCTTCTCCCTGGACCACCTGATCCAGTACCAGAAGGACATGTGGGATTACCACAGCAAGCTGGTGGCTACCCACGGCTTTGCTTCCCCGTGGTGGGAGTGGCCGTTTATCATCAAGCCCATCTGGTTCTATTCCGGCCAGTCGCTTCTGCCTGAAGGGCAGGTATCCAGCATCGTGTCCATGGGCAACCCGCTGGTGTGGTGGCTGGGCCTGGCTGCCGTCATTGCTGTCATCATTCTGGCGGTAAGAAGGCGGGACAAGGGCATGATTGTCATTCTGACCGCCTTCTGCTCCCAGTATCTGCCGTGGATGCTGGTCACCCGGCTGACCTTTATTTACCACTATTTTGCCATGGTGCCCTTCATTGTGCTGTGCCTGGTTTACGTCTTCAAGATTCTGAATGAGGAGCTTGGCATGCGGCGTTGGGTAAACTGGTTTTATATGGGCGCTGTGCTGGTGCTGTTCATTCTGTTCTATCCGGTTCTGTCCGGAATGGTAGTGGACAAGTCCTATGTAGCCAACGTGCTGCGCTGGTTCGGCACCTGGTATTTCTACAGCAATTAATTCTGCAGATCAAGAAAGCCGCCCTGCGGACAGGCATTAGCCGAGGGCCGGAGCGGCAGGAGGGAAGGAAACATGGTACAGTATTCGATTATTGTTCCGATGTACAACGAAGAGGCCGTAATTGAGGAAACCTACAAGCGCCTGAGGGAAGTTATGGATGAAACCGGAGAGTCCTACGAGCTGCTGTTTGTCAATGACGGCAGCCGGGACAGAACCGTAGAGATTGTGAGCCGGTTGTGCGAACGCGACTCCCATGTCCGCCTGCTCAATTTCTCCCGGAACTTCGGGCATCAGATTGCCATTACGGCCGGTATGGACTATGCCGCGGGAAATGCGATTGTGGTTATTGACGCTGACCTGCAGGACCCGCCTTCCATTATTCTTGAAATGATTGACAAGTGGAAGGAAGGTTATGATGTCGTCTACGGCAAACGGCTGAAGCGCAAGGGAGAGACGATTTTCAAAAAAGCGACGGCCAAGTTTTTCTACCGGCTCCTGCGCAGCATGACCAATGTGGAAATTCCCGTGGATACCGGGGATTTCCGGCTGATCGACCGCAAGGTGGCGGATGTGCTGCGCGGGCTTAAGGAGAAGAATCGTTTTGTCCGCGGCCTGGTCAGCTGGGTCGGCTTCCGCCAGACCTCGGTGGAATATGTTCGGGAGGAGCGTTGGGCAGGGGAAACCAAATATCCTCTGAAGAAAATGATCCGCTTCGCCATGGACGGCATTACCTCTTTTTCGTACAAGCCGTTGAAGCTGGCCACTTATCTGGGCTTTTGCCTATCGGGCTTAAGCTTCATTTATCTGCTGGTGGTGCTGTACCAGGCGCTGTTTACCAGCTCCACTACCGCCGGATGGGCGTCAACCGTAGCCATCAACCTGTTTTTCAACGGGATTGTGCTGATCCTGCTGGGCATCATCGGCGAATATATCGGACGGATCTACGACGAGTCCAAGGACCGCCCCCTGTACATTATCCAGGAGGTCAAGGGCGGCGTCCCTTCCCCTTCCGCCAAGGAACAAATACCTGAGCCGGAACGGGTCCGCTGATTGCGGCGCAGGAGGATGGATATGAGTAATTCCGTGGGCCGGATGCAGGGTCTGATTCAGTTTATTAAGTTTGGCCTTGTGGGCGTTATGAACACGGCGGTGGATTTTCTGGTGTATGCTCTCCTGACCTGGCTGGGGATGCAATATCTGGTGGCCCAGGTATTCTCCTATTCCGCAGGGACGTTGAATAGCTATGTGGTGAACAAGCTGTGGACCTTTGGCGGCAAGGCTGCGCTAGGCGGGGAGAAGGCCAATGCGGGGAAGGTGGATAAGGGGGAATTTGCCCGGTTTGTCCTGGTGAATCTCGCTACGCTCCTGTTATCCATCGGACTGCTCTATATTCTCAAAACCGGCCTGGGCTTTCACCCGCTGGTGGCCAAAATCGGAGTAACCGCCGTTACGGTAGTGGTGAATTATATCGGCAGCAAGCTGTGGGTGTTCCGCGGCCAATAGCCTTCAGCGCTGGAGAGGAGCTCCGGCGTTTTTTTGTTGCTTCCCCTGATTGGTGGTCGATGCACAGAGTCAGGAGATGTCCGTTGAGGGACCAGGCAGCATGGCAGGGAGCAGGTTGTCAATGGATGCCGACAGATGTCCCTCCTTATCAAAAAACCTCAAAATATGTGATAAATATAATTGTATGCGGAGGGGGAAATTGGATTTAATTTAATTAAGCAATTACCATCATCTGGAATGGATAAGGGGGGCGCCGATGATCTCATGGAGAGAAACTTACAATATCGGAATCGACGAAGTGGACCAGCAGCATCAGGAGCTGGTGGCGAAGCTGAACGAGTTTCTGGATGCCTGCATCCAGCAGAAGGGCAAGGAGAAGATTATGGAGACTCTGGCCTTCCTGCGGGATTATACGGTTGAGCATTTCCGGTCGGAAGAAGAGATCATGCTGAAGTACAACTACCCCGAATATGTGGAGCACAAAAAGGATCATGATGATTTTGTGGCTTCCGTGCTGGAGCTGGAGGCAAGCATTCAGGAACAGGGCGCCACCATTGTAAGCACCCTGAAGCTGAACCGTACTCTCACGGATTGGCTGCTGTCCCACATCAGCAAAAGCGACATGAAGATCGGCCAATTCTTGCGGATCAACAACATCCTGTAGCACCTTAAACCAACCCCCGCGGGTACGGACGCCGTCCGGCCTTTGGGGGTTTTTTTGTGCGGAGCTTCCACTATGGCTGCTTGTAGATTTCCCGCATCACATGTCCAAGCTCGGGGAGGATGATGCGGGTCATGGCCAGCTTGACGGCTCCCGTCGATCCGGGCATGGAGAAGATAGCCGTCCGTTCCTTCACGCCTGCAATAGCGCGGCTCAGGATGGCGGCGGTGCCAATATCCTCCGTAAAGCTCAGGTAGCGGAAAATTTCGCCGAAGCCGTGCATTTCCTTGTCCAAAATTTCCTTAACCGCCTCATAGGCGTTGTCCCGGGGAGCGATGCCTGTCCCGCCGTTCATCAGAACCGCTTCGATTGCAGGATTGCGCACGGCCTGGAGCAAAAGCTCTTGTATACCTGCTTTGTCGTCTTTGACAATGCTGTAGGCTGCCACGGTGTGTCCGGCCTCCTCCAGCAGCTGCCAGATGCTTTGCCCGCTTTTGTCGGTTTCGGCGGTGCGGGTATCGGATAGAGTAAGGATCATGCACCGGACGTTGGACGGGGCTTCGCGCCGGTGAATCTGGACGGAGTTTTCCATTTTTTTAGGCTCCTTATGATTGTTGGAAATACCCTCTTGGGCTTCCGGTTTGTATCAGTGTAACACAGAAGGGCCGGATTGACAGAGTGTAAGCCAGGAATTATAGTAGTACCAATGTGAGTAATCGTAACAATTACCATTGAGACGACCCTGTAAAAGAGGGCCTTGAAGGAGGAGCATCTGGATGGAGCGGCCTGTGCCGGTATATATTTTAGCGGGATTTTTGGGCAGCGGAAAAACCACCCTGTTAAGCCGGATTATCCGGTCCCTGCAGGAAAAAGGGCAAAAGCCCGCCGTTGTGATGAATGAGCTGGGCGAGGTGAATCTGGACGGAGTTGCCGTTGGCCTGGAGGTGCCTATGGCGGAACTGCTGGACGGATGCATCTGCTGTACGATTCAGGGCGATCTGGGGATTGCGGTGCAGCAGCTCATTCGGGACGAAGCCCCCGATGCCATATTCATTGAAGCGACAGGCGTGGCCAACCCCATGGAAATTCTGGACGGGGTAACAGAGGCATCCCTGTACACCCGGATGGAGCTGAAGGGTGTGATCACGGTGGCGGATGCGGCTATGCTGCTGGCGGAAACCGCCAAGGCGGCAGGCAAAACCTACCGTCTGCTGGAGGAGCAGATCCGCTGCGCGTCCCTGATTATCCTGAACAAAACCGATCTGGTGGACGAACCGGCGCTGGCTTCCCTGGAGGAGACCCTGCGGGCATGGAATCCCCATGGTATGCTGGTCCGCGCGGTGAAATCGGACATTGATCTGCGGCTGCTGGACAGGCTGGACGGCTCGCCGAAAGAGAGGAATGCTTGCGGGTGCGGAGAAAAACACGGGCACGATCATAAACATGATCACCACGAGCATGAAGACACGCATCATCATGAACATGATCACCACGAGCATGAAGACACGCATCATCATGAACATGATCACCACAAACATGAACACGGACACCATCATGAGCAAGAGGATGGACATCATTGTTGCCATGGCGGCCACGAACACGATCATGAGCATCACGGACATTCTGAGCATCACGAGCATGGGCATACCTGCTGCGGCGGGGAACACTCCAAGGAGGGGTACCACCACAGCCATGAGCATGTGATGGTCTACACCCGCTATCTGACGGGACCTGTGGACAGCGCGGCGTTTGAAGCTATGGTGGGCCGTCTGCCGGAGGAGGTTTACCGGGCCAAAGGTGTGCTGACCTTCAAGGATACCGCCAGCCGTTATCTGTTTCAATATGCTTACCGGCAGGCGGATTTTATGAAGATTACTCCCCAGATCCAGGTTCCCGATGTGGTGGTGTTTATTGGCGAACAGATTCCGAGAGCTTACCTGGAAGCGGAAATGGACAAGCTGGAGGAACAAAGGGCAGGCAGCTAAGGCGGAGCGGCTGCTTGACCAATTGTCTCCCGCTCTAACCAACTCCAGCGCTTTCCCTCCTGCAGCCGGCACAAGTTTTGCGTCTTATCCCGGGCTGTTCCGCATATGTGTGTAGTAATGGCAGGACAGGGACATTCCGGAGGAGGAGTACCGTGCAAATTCATGTCGTGCAAGCAGGACAAACCTTGTTTGGCATCGCCCAGACGTACAGCACCACAGTGGACGCTATCGCCGCAGCCAATGAAATTCCCGCTGCTGCCGGACTGGTGGTCGGCCAGGCTTTGGTCATTCCCATCGACGGCTCCTATTATTGGGTCAGACAGGGGGATTCCCTTTACAGCATTGGCAGGCAGTGGGGAATCCCGTACCAGGAGCTGGCCAGGGTCAACCGGATACCGGCGAACGGCGTTTTATCCGTCGGCACCCGTCTCTACATCCCTCCGCGGCCCAGAAGCAGGGCGGAGGTCAATGCCTATGTGGAGCCCCGCGGCAGCGAGGTCAGCGCAGCCCTGACCAATGCTTCCCGCCAGGCGGCGCCCCATCTTACCTATCTGGCTCCCTTCAGCTTCCGGATCAACCGGGACGGGACTCTTCAGCCGCCTCCCTTGGGGGAACTGCCAACCATTGCCCGGAATGACGGCGTCACCCTGATGATGGTGGTCACCAACCTGGAGAATGACCAGTTCAGCGATGAGCTGGGGCAGGTCATCCTGAACAGCGAGGAGCTGCAGAATACTCTGCTGGACAATATTCTGTCCACTGCAGAGCGCCTGGGTTTCCGGGATATCCATTTTGACATGGAGTATCTGCGTCCGGCCGACCGGGAGGCCTACAATGCCTTCCTGCGGAAAGCGGCAGCCCGGATTCACGCCAAGGGTTATCTGATCTCCACCGCCCTGGCTCCCAAAACCAGCGCAACCCAGCAGGGCAGATGGTATGAGGCCCATGATTACAGAGCCCACGGGCAGATTGTGGATTTTGTGGTGATCATGACCTATGAATGGGGGTACAGCGGCGGCCCGCCCCAGCCGGTTTCCCCGATTGGCCCGGTGCGCCGGGTGCTGGAATACGCCCTGACGGAGATTCCCGCACAGAAAATTATGATGGGGCAAAATTTGTACGGGTATGACTGGACCCTGCCGTATGTGCAGGGAGGGCCGTTTGCCCGGGCGGTGAGCCCGCAAGCCGCCATAGAGCTGGCCAGACAGTATGGGGCAGCGATATCCTATGACTACCAGGCGCAGGCGCCCCATTTCACCTACAGAAGCAGCGACGGCAAGGAGCATGTGGTTTGGTTTGAGGATGCCCGTTCCATTCAAGCCAAATTCAATCTGCTAAAGGAGCTGGGAATCCGGGGAATCAGCTATTGGAAGCTGGGGCTGCCCTTCCCGCAGAACTGGCTGTTGCTGGAGAATAATTTTGTGATTGTCAAAAAACCGCCGCCAACGCCCCCTTGAAAAAAATAATCCTTGACTTTCTCTCCAATTTTAGAAGTTCTTGACGGCCGTGTGCTATAGTAGTAATAGCAGACCTATAGAAAGAGAGAGGGATAGCTATGACCGTCAATCAGGATGAGCAGCTTCATATGCTGTGGAAGGAAAAGCGGGAGTGCACCGTCATAACGGTGAACGGAGTGCCGCTGAAGGGAAAGATCGAGGCGTTTGACAAATTTGTCGTTTTGGTCCGGGCGCGCTCGGGCAAACAGAGTATGCTTTACAAACACGCGTTGTCCACGATTATACCGGATTAACCTGCTTTGAGCCCGGCCTGAACTTCAGGCCGGGTTTGGTTTTAGTTAACAAAATCAAGAACAAGAGCAACGCTACCCTCATACGAGAAACTCAGCAGCCCCTGTGCCTTAGCCGCTGCAAAAAATCCACCAGATCCACCCGAGTTGACGCGGCGCTTTTGTTCGGAGAAAAGGAATGTAGGGCGTGGGAAGCCTCCTTTTATTACCCATTAACGCAAAAAAACCACCTGCCAAATGCCAATGACAGATGGTTTTTGATTTGAATGAGAAGGAAAACACGGACAAGATAAACCCCATTCCGCTGCAAACCTAATTTCTCAATTCCGCTTTTCTTCAAACTCCGTAAAAATCTAAAATCTGGTCGGTGGTTTTCTTGCCTTCATCAATAGCTTGATCGATTCGCTCAACAAGCTTATTCTTTTTATCAATTTTGTGCTAAAACCTCAATAACCTTGGGATCAGTCAAATCAACATCCGGATTGTTTTGATAATAACTTTCATGGATTCTATCATTTCTTTCAACTAACCATGTGGGATGCTATTTTGCCTGAAGCGATCCGAGCCTCGCCAGTCGGCCTTCTTAAGGCACATAATATGACTGTACCGTTGGAGTATACCCATCTGCTATAATTTGAGCGGGAGTTTTGTTAGGCATTTTGTAACGCTGTGGCCATAATCCCCAGTTGTAAGACGATGAAATAGTACCATTTCCACGAATAGCAGCCAGATAATAATACACTGTTTGTCCTGAAGATGCACCGGAAGCGGTCTTTAGATCAATGGAATATCGGTAGTAATCGCCGCTTGAGTTGCCAACCCCGGTTTGTGTCATATTAGGTCCCTGGTTCCAAGAACCACTAGAGCCTATTTTATAATAGAACTCCACTCTAGTTGGGGCAGCATTAACTCCATCGTCCATAGAATTGACTGAAATATAAAGTGAATTACCAACCATCGCATCACCTGCTAAAAAATCCATGTAATATCCGTATCCCCAGTTTTGTACCCCGCGGAAGAAACGAAATAATTTAATTGAAGATGACCCTGAGCTATTCGTATCTTGCAAATGCAAATGAGGGGGCCATCCTGATCCTCTTAAAATATCAATTTGACCAATTTTGTTAGTGGGGGTCAACACTGTAGTGTTTGCAACAAGCCCAGAAGTAGGATTGATGTGCATGTATTTCGCATAGTAACCATCCCAGGTTCCATTCCCATCAATATCATACTCTACAACAACATTGCCGTTATTGACTGTACCAGGTGCCGTAACACTCCTGACAATACTTCTGAACATTGGATATACGTAATATGTTGAGTCGCCTCTTAAATCTGTTCCATTATGAACATCGGATGAACCACTCAGATACCTTGGTTGATTATTAGGTCCGTTAATCCGGTGAGTCGGGAGAGAAAAATCATCCGCCCCTGCATCCGTATTTCCTACGTGAAACGGAGAGCGAGCTGTCCCTACTGAACCTGTGTAGTAATATTCTGTGAATTGATCGACATAACTGATAGCAAAAACCTGGGTATTTATAGAAAAGAAAAGAATCATTCCGAGAAGTAAGGATAAGGTTTTTTTCATTTTGCCACCTCCACTTCATCAATATTTACTGTGTAAGTCGCTTCATCTAAAGTCCCTTTTACACTGGTTTGAATTAGCAGGGTGGTGCTATCCATCCAAGAAACTCCATCTATCCAAGTGTTGGGCGGGGCATGAATGACCTTCCACGTCTTCTCGTCTACATTATAGAGCACTACTGAAAAATCCGGCTCTCCGTCTTTTTCCTGATTGTGCAAGGCAACCCATGATCCATGGGACTGCAACGAAGCGACGCGATTAATCAGCAGACTGGGGACCTCGGTCTTTTTTCCCGTCTGTATGGATTGAAGAGTCAGAGAGCCGGGATTAATTTGATAAACTAGTTGATCTTTTAACAAGGCTGCATTAATCGTACCATCCTCAATCAGTATCTCTGCTTTAGCAGTCTCAACATTAAGAGAAATGATATGTTGACTATCCAAGATGACTGTCTCATTATTTAACCAGCCAATGACTCCCGCGCCACCTGACAAAACAGGTTGCTCGTCGCCTGTTTTAATATTTTTAATCCACAGCTGCCCATTCTTGTCTTCTCCATTCACCATGCTGCGTTCGGAGAAAAAGAGCACATACGCTCCAGTGGGGCTTACAGCGGGAGCAGATCCCCAAAGAGGCGTTCCGATTCCTTCCACTTGCTTAGACAGAGTTTCATCCTTTTTGTATCCATTAACTTCATCTTTCAAAAACTTTTCCAACTTACCATTTTTCCAGTCGGTTCGATAAATCGTACCGTCAAAACTGATAAGATACTCGTTTGTTCCTGGAATCGGTACGGTCCATAATGTTGTAACCGGATCATAAATGGCAACTTCTTTGTCATTCTCCTTCACGTACGGCACATCAAGAGTTTTGCGGGTATCATCTGCGACAAAAGACTTTGACAGTACGTTTCTATCTTTAGCTTTCGCTTTCGATTGCAAAGTTGGAGCTCCTGTTACTGGATCAATTGAATTGATAATATCCTGTTTATCTTTTTTAGTAGGTAAATCCACAAGTACTCCTTCCTGCACTTGTTTCACACCTTCTGTCTTTTTGAAACTTGACAGATTGAAACCGGAAGCAGAAACAGATGCAACACCAATGATGAGGACTAACACCGTAAAACCACCGAACCATAATGATTTCTTTTTATTCATCTTCATCGCATTCCCTCCCGCGTAGAATCTAAATCTTCAACAAGATTTCCCTCTGAAATAAATCATTGAAATATAATGAATATTACCTTTAAAGTATAAATATATAAAATATTCTAATGCCGCAAAATAAATTAATACTCCACCTCTGATGAAATTGCAGAAGCCGACTCCAAAACAGTACTCCCATTCGTGATTACAACGGAGGTGAGAACTCGGTAAGTATAGCCTGAATACACATACGTCACCTTTTCAAGAGCATGATAGCCTTTCCTGAGAAAGATTCGCTCCATGACTCCACTGTTGCCCAAATACCGCCGTTTAAGCGCTGAAGCTTAATGGTTAGAGTAGAATTATGCTCATCCGATACATACACATCCCCACTGGAAACGGCGCGGCCCCACTGCCCAATCGAAAGTGATGCTCCAACGAATGAAATATGCTGGTAATAGGGAGTGACCGTACCTCCTTCACTCAACGTTTCAGTGCTTCCGTCAGCCTGTGCAACGGCACCTGATGCAAGCAAAACAAAAAAAGCAAAGAGTAATGATACCATCCGTTTACGTACCATTGAAGACCTCCTTCTCCTATTTTTTTCCTTACATCATATAAAACGATCAAACCTCCTATTTTACAACACACTCTGCAGAAAAATTATTGGAGCAATTCTACACTTTCCGCTATGTCCAGGAACTGCTCCCGGCCTAATCCTGTATGCTCGCCCAGGATCATAAATAATTCAGACTGTTTCTGCCAGATGACAGTCCATTTCTCACCTTTTCGTACCATTAGTCCTTGTGATCCTTGGATTGCAGTTTGAATAACCTCATCAGCATCTTCCGTATCTACATTCATACTGCTGCCTTCCCGTTTTTGTTGAAACAAGATAAATCCACCGTCGTTATGGGCATATTCGATCCCTTTTATGTTTTCAAGATTGGTCACATTGATAATGTGGTAGTCCTCCGGAATTCGCACCGGAACATACGCATGCTCCCAGTTGACTTCCAGATGCTTTCCCGCACCCTTATCCGCATTTTGGTGTCCCAATCGAATTTCCGTGTATTCATCTCGCAGTTGAACAAACAGAGTAAACATTTTAACACGCACGGCCTCTACGGTCATGGAGGACAAAGCTAATAGCAGAAGCAACAGAGAAGCAACAAGTACCGTTTTTTTAGAGCTAGTAAAAAAAAGCTTGATTCCCTTTTTGATTCGGTGAACGACAAGATGGCGATTCAATCGCTTCAGGAACTGCTTGGTCTCCGCTTCGGTTGGATGAAAAAAGAGATTCTTCCGCAGTTCCTCATTCTCTTCCAGAAGTTTCTTCCCTTCTTGTTCCATGTAGCTGGCTAAAGCCAGCTTCAATTGAATCTCCTTGTATTCCTCCATGAGTGAGGTTCGATCCGTCGAATTAGTTGGTTTCCTCATCCTGCTTCACCCTTTCTTCGAACAATACAGTCCGTGCCCGGTGCCGGGCACGGGATAAATACCCTTGAATATTTCGAGTGGGAATATCCATGATGCCGGCGATTTCTTTATCCTTCAGTCCTATCAGATATTTGTAAATCAGCAGTTGCCGGTCTTTTTCCGGTATATGCTCCAGGGCTCTGCCCAAGGCCTCATAGCTCTCCCTCTTTATCGTTTGTTCCTCCGGCGAGGCTTGGGTATCCTCAATTTCTTCCAAATCAATTGCGCCAGCCGCCTGCAGCTTTGCAGAACCGCGAGCTTGCTTGCGAATATAATCCATACATACGCTTCTAATTGTATAAACGATGTAAGGTGTTCTTTTACAACTGTCCAAAGATCGTAAAAGAGAAATTTTAGGGATTAATTTTATAAAAACATCCTGAACAAGATCCTCCGTGATGGAGTAATTCCCAACCAGGTCATATGCTTTCTTTTTTATTAATGGATAGTACTGCTGATATAAACCGGCCATGTAGTCCCGGTCGCTCTCATCTTCAATCATGGATATAAATAAAGGCAGCATACGACACCTCCGTATTAGTGAATAAACCCAAACAGCAGGAATTTGAAAAGTTATCGGCAGCTGTTTGTTGTGCCTTCCCTTAGCTGTAATCCGCGGTTATCGAACGCTGGCTTATAGATTCTACTATAATCCCTCTCTTCTCTTCCAGTAAATTCAAAACATCACAATTCTTATGATTTTGTCTCTGTTATTTCGCGCAAAACAAAAACAGGCTATCTTTTCGATAACCTGCTCTTGTTCTTGATTTTTGGGTTTTTGCTTAATGACATTGTCCAGTGGAAGGGCTTTTTACGGCGGAAAGAAAGCCGCGCAGCGGACAAAAATCATAGACTGCTTCTGTAAAGATTTGAATAATGATAAATAAGGTCTTACGTCCGGGCGGGTTCGGCATTATAATGAGAAGATAGACTTCACATGCCAAGTGACATGGCAGTAGAAAGAGTGTGAACAAACATGAGGGATCGGTTATGCATGGGACTGGATATCGGTTCCACAACTGTAAAGCTGGTGATTCTGGATGGGCATGGGCAATTGGTCTATGACAAATACGAACGCCATTACTCGGATATCCGCACCACAACATTTCGTTTGTTAAAAGATGCCTGTGTCCGCTATTCCGGCGCCAGTGTATCTGTACGCGTAACCGGTTCCGGCGGCATAGCCGTCTCCAAGTGGCTGGGGCTGCCCTTCATCCAAGAGGTGGTGGCCGGCACAGAGGCGGTGGAGCGTTTTATTCCCCATACCGATGTGGCCATTGAATTGGGCGGGGAGGACGCCAAGATCACCTTCTTCGAAGGCGGGGTCGACCAGCGGATGAACGGCGCCTGCGCCGGCGGCACGGGAGCCTTCGTGGACCAGATGGCGGCGCTTCTCCAGACCGACGCGGCGGGCTTGAACGAGCTTGCCGGCCGTTATAACACCCTGTACCCTATCGCCTCCCGCTGCGGCGTCTTCGCCAAAACCGATGTGCAGCCGCTCCTGAACGAGGGGGCCAACCGTGAGGATATTGCCGCCTCCGTGTTTCAGGCGGTGGTGAACCAGACCATCGGTGGCTTGGCCGGCGGTAAAAAGATCAAAGGCAACGTTGCTTTCCTGGGAGGGCCCTTGTACTATCTGACGGAGCTGCGGCAGCGGTTTATCGAAACCCTTGCCCTGCCTCCGGAGCAGGTGGTGATGCCCGCGCATTCCCAACTGTATGTGGCCATGGGGGCAGCCCTGTCTGCCCGGGGGGATGAGCCGATAACCATCAAGTCCCTGGCGGCGTCCCTGCCCAGGCTGTTTGAGGCCCGCGAGGAGGCCTCCGGCAGGCTGGCTCCCCTGTTTGCCTCGGAGGAGGAGCTGGAGCAGTTCCGCCGGCGGCACAACCGGACGGTGGGCCAACGGAATCTGGCGGATTATGCCGGCAGGTGCTTCTTGGGTCTGGACGCCGGCTCCACCACCACCAAGGCGGCCCTCATCGACGAGGAGGGCAACCTGCTGTTTACCCGCTACATGAAGAACGGCGGCAAACCTCTGCAATCGGCGGTATCCATCGTCCGGGAGATGTACCGGGAGCTGCCCGCCGGGGCTATCGTGGCCGGAGCGACCATCACCGGCTACGGAGAAGGGCTGATCCAAGCGGCGATTGGCGCGGAATGGGGCGAAATCGAGACGGTGGCCCATTACAAGGCGGCCCGCCATTTCCTGCCCGACGTTGATCTTATTATCGACATCGGCGGCCAGGATATGAAATGCCTGCGGATCAAAAACGGCGCCATCGACAGCATTATGCTGAACGAGGCCTGCTCATCGGGCTGCGGCTCCTTCCTGGAGTCCTTCGCCGAATCCCTGCAGATGAACGTGGAGGAGTTTGCGGCCAATGCCCTGCTGGCCAAGGAACCCCTGGATCTGGGCTCCCGCTGCACCGTCTTCATGAATTCCAAGGTGAAGCAGGCCCAGAAGGAAGGGGCCACGGTGGGGGAGATTTCCGCGGGCTTATCCTATTCGGTTATTCACAATGCCCTGTACAAGGTTATTAAGATCCGCAACCCCGAGGAGCTGGGCAAGCATATTGTCGTTCAGGGTGGAACCTTTAAGAACGATGCTGTGCTGCGCGCCTTTGAGCGGGTGACGGGCCGGGAGGCGGTGCGGCCGGAGATCGCCGGCATTATGGGAGCCTTCGGAGCCGCCCTGATCGCCCGGGAGCGCGGCGCCGCCAATGAACGGAGCACCCTTCTGGATGCGGAGGCGTTGGAGCGGCTGGTCTTCGAATCGAAGATGGAGCGCTGCAAGCTGTGCGGCAACCAATGTCTTATGACGGTGAACAGCTTTGGCGACGGCAGGCGCCATGTTACCGGCAACCGCTGCGAGCGGGGAGCCGGCGGGGAGAAGTCCTGCGAGGATACGCCGAATCTGTTCGATTACAAATACAAGCGCCTGTTTGGATACCGGTCCTTGCCCGAGGAGGAGGCGGTCCGGGGCAAGGTGGGCATTCCCCGGGTGCTGAACCTGTATGAGAATTATCCCTTCTGGCATACCTTCTTTACCGCCCTGAAATTCAGGGTAGAGCTGTCTCCCAAGTCCACCCGCAAGCTCTATGAGCAGGGTTTGGAGTCCGTGCCTTCGGATACGGCCTGCTTCCCGGCCAAGCTGACCCATGGTCATGTAACCAGTCTGGCCAAGCGGGATGTGCGGTTTATCTTTTATCCGTGCCTGCCTTATGAGCGCAACGAGCATCCCGCGGCCAACAACCACTACAATTGTCCGGTGGTGGCTTCTTACCCGGAGGTGCTGAAGAATAACCTGGATGTGCTGAAGGAGCGGGATATTCCGTTTCTCCATCCGTATCTGCCCTTCGACAATACGGAGCGTCTGGCCAAGCGGCTGTACGAGGAGCTGCAGGAGTACGGCGTCACCCGCCAGGAGGTGGAGGCGGCTGTGCAGGCGGCGCGGGAGGAGGAGGCCCGGGCCCAGGCGGATATCCGCCGCAAGGGTGAGGAAACTCTGCAGATGCTTAAGCGAACCGGACAACGGGGCATTGTGCTGGCCGGACGCCCCTATCATCTGGACCCGGAAATCCATCACGGCATCCCGGATCTGGTGGCAGGCATGGGGCTTGCCGTGCTGACGGAGGATTCCGTGGCCCATCTGGAGGCGGTGGAGCGCCCCCTGACCTTCGTGGACCAGTGGATGTACCATTCGCGGCTGTACGCGGCCGCCTCCCTGGTGGCCCGGGAGCCCAACCTGGAGCTGGTGCAGCTGAACTCCTTCGGCTGCGGCATCGACGCCATCACCGGGGACCAGGTGCGGGAGATTCTGGAGCAAGCCGGGCGGATGCATACCCTGCTGAAAATCGACGAGGGCAGCAATCTGGGGGCGGTGCGCATTCGCATCCGTTCCCTGCTGGCGGCCATGGAGGAGCGCCAGGCCCTGGAGCGCAATAAGGCGGCAGGCGGCGGTGCGGCTTCGGCTGTGGCCGCGACGGCGCCGGGTGCGGGAAAACGCCCCCGGAAGCTGTTTACCGGGGAAATGCGCCAAACCCATACCATTTTGGTGCCGCAGATGTCGCCTATCCATTTTGAACTGCTGGAGGAGGCCTTCCAGGCATCAGGCTATAATCTGAAGGTGATCAAAACCACCGATAAAAAGACGGTGGACGCCGGGCTGCAATATGTGAACAATGACGCCTGCTTCCCGTCCATTCTGGTGGTAGGCCAGCTGGTCTCCGCCCTGAAATCCGGAAACTACGACCCGAAAAACACCTCTGTCATGATTACCCAGACAGGCGGCGGCTGCAGGGCTACCAATTACATCGGCTTCCTGCGCAAGGCGCTGGCGGATGCAGGCTTCGGGGATGTGGCGGTGATCCCTCTGGGCTTCACCTCCGAACCCTCCGGTCCGGGCTTCAAGGTTTCCCCGGGATTGCTTAACAAGGGCGTTATGGCTTTTGCCTACGGGGATCTGCTTATGCGTCTCTTGTACCGGACTCGGCCCTACGAGCTGGAAAAGGGTGCGGCCACCGCCCTGTTCCGGAAATGGATGGAGCGCTGCAAGGCCTCCGTCCGCAGCGGCAAATTCAGCGTGTATAAGGCCAATATCCGCAGCGTCGTGGAGGAGTTTGAGCAGCTGCCGATCCATGAGCACCGCAAGCCGCGGGTGGGCGTAGTCGGGGAAATTCTTATTAAATTCCATCCCGGCGCCAACAATGATATTGTGGGTTATCTGGAGCAGGAAGGCATGGAGGCTGTGGTGCCGGATCTGCTGGACTTTTTCCTGTATTGCTTTTATGACGCGGACTTTTACTATAAAAAGCTGAATATGAAGGCTGGCAAGCATCTGGCCCTGCAGGCGGTGACAAGAATCCTTGAGGGTTACCGCAAGGAGATGCGCGCGGCGCTGGGCAGAAGCGCCAGATTTACCCCGCCTCATACGATTATGGAGCTGACCCGCAAGGTGGAGGGGCTGGTATCGTTGGGCAACCAATGCGGAGAGGGCTGGCTCTTGACCGCCGAAATGGTGGAGCTGATCGAGGACGGGGTGCATAATATCGCCTGTCTCCAGCCCTTTGCCTGTCTGCCCAACCACATTACCGGCAGAGGCATGTTCAAGGCGCTGAAGGAGCGTTACCCTCACGCCAACCTGGCGGCCATCGATTATGACCCCGGCGCCGCCGAGGTTAACCAGCTGAACCGGCTGAAGCTGATGATTGCCGGAGCCCTCAAGGAAAAGCGGCCTGCGGAGAAGGAAGAAACTCCGCTGCAGGATACCGTCCAGGCGGCCAAGGAATATTTATCCTTCTCCTGACGCATCCTAAGCCACAGGAAATCCCTGTGGGAGGAGGAGCGGGCGGATGGAGGAGCTGCTGTCCGGTTACCTGGGCTTGGGATCAGCGGCGTATCTGTCGCTGGAGGATGTGCCCGGAGTATTGTTTACCTTTTTGCTGTATGCCTGGATGGGGTGGCTGCTGGAGCATGGCTACCACCTGGCGGTGGAGAGACGGCTTGCGGGAGAGGGCTTTTTGACGGGGCCCTGGAAGCCCATGTACGGATTGGCTCCGGTGCTGCTTCTGCTGCTCACCGGACCCGCCACACCGCTGTGGGCTGTGGCCGTTCTCGCTTTGGCGATTCCCACTGCGGTGGAATATGCAAGCGGGCTGCTTCTGTTCCGGATGTTCCATAAACAGTATTGGAGCTATGCCAATTGCCGCTTTCAGGTTGGCGGGCTGGTCTGTCTGCGGTTTTCTCTATATTGGATGCTGCTGGCCTTGGCCATGGTTTACGTCCTCCAGCCCGCCGCGGCATGGCTGTACCGCCTGCTTCAGCCCGTCTGGCAGCCTGTCTGGGAGCTGGCGCTGGTGGCGCTTCTCCTGGATGTGGGCTGGACGGTGGTCAAGTCGGCTCGGGCCCTGAAGCCCGCGGCCAAATAGAATGGCGCAAGCAGGAGCCTCCGGCGGGTGGAACGCCGGGGGCTTTTGTGCGTCAAGTCTGCGGAGTTTAGATGGGGTTTTATGGAAAATAATAGGTTTTACACTTAGGGCAGAACATGATAGTATTTAATAATAATTGTCTAAAAGCTGGGAATGGATGCCGCAAATGAAAGCGCTTTATTACTCCGTATTAGGATAATGAATATATATCTGGGGTGGGATGCAATATGAGCAGGACTTTCGTGAAAATTGTGGGTTTAATCTCTTTTCTGCTCGTTATCGTGCTGACGGGCTTCGCCATTGCCGCCTTCAAGAGCTTTGAAGGCATTGTGACCGAACGGATATTTGAAGAAAACAGCAGGGAGCTGCGAATCATCAGCAACAGCATCAAGAGAATGCATGAAGATGTGAAAGCATTCACCTTCCGCCAACTGGATGATCCGTCCCTGACGCCATTGTTCGAGAAGGAAAACGTGGAATTCGCAGAGATGTATGGATACATGCGCGATATCAAAAGAGATTTCGAGATCAATCCTACCTTTCATTCGGTGTCCATCTACAGCGGGAATACGGGACGATTCTACTCCACACTCAGCTCCAAAACGGAAAAGGACGCTTTTTTTGCGGAAGCGATCCGCAATTACAGGGAAATGCCGGCGTTGACCCCCATTCCCAGGGTCCTGCCCTACGAAGCGTACAATAATGATGATACCGTGTTCACCTACTTTTACTTTCAGACGGACAGTGACAACAAGGTTACCAAGGCGATGGGCGTGAATGTAGATGCCGCGTGGCTGTGCGACACGTTAAGCGGCCTGAAGGGAAGGTCGGTACGGGCTTATATCATTGACAGAACAAGCCGCACTTACATCGACGATTCCAGACAAATAAGAGGGCTGGAAACGCTTAATCATGCGCTGGTGGACAAGCTGGACCAGCCTGATCTGGACACGGGCAGCTTCGAGACGGGAAAAAGCGAGGAGCAGCGCATATTTACCTATCTGTGGATGCCGGAGACCAATTGGGTGCTGGTGGTGGAAGAGCCCAACTTCTTTCTGCACCAGAGCCTGCAAATCGTTAAAAAGGTGATTTTGCAGATTACGCTTGTCGTTGCCATTCTCGCTCTTGTCGTTGCCAGCTTCATTTCCCACCGGATCTATCACCCGTTCGGGAGGCTGCTGCGGGAGGTTGCAGGCCCGCGCCAAAAGAACGAGTCCCGGGTGCAGCTTCTGGATGACGTGCAGCTGCTCTCCGATGTATTCCGCACCAACAAGCGGCTCCTGCACGATTACGACAGCTACAAGCATTCTGCGGATGCCATTCTGCTGGAAAATTACATCAAGGCGGTCCTGATGGAGAACAATTCCATTGCCAATCAACTGACAGGCGAATTTTCCTCCGTATACGGGAACATGCTGGACCGGGAAATGCTGCTGCTCCTGCTGAAGATTGACGACCGGCAGCAATTCGAGCAGTTGGACTCGGCGCGAAAGAAAGCTTACCGCTTCATTATTATGAATGTAGCCGAGGAGGTGCTGGATGCGGGCAATGCCGCCAAGGCCGTATATATCGGGGACGGGCAGTTTATCCTGCTTATTTTCCTGCCGGAGGCAAAGGACAGGATTGTCTGGGAGGAGAAAATCCGCTTCCTGCAAAGTACCGTGCAGGGCTATACCCAAATCAGCCTCTCCGCCTTCGTCGGAGGTTATGTTCAGGGAGCTGAGTCTCTGGTTCACGCTTATAATACGGCGGCTACCCTGCTCAGGTACAGCATCATCTATAGCCGGGGGGCGATTCTGGAGCCATCCTTGCTGGAGGTGCATGAGCATCATGCTGTCGCCTATGACGAGGGCCTGGAGGAAAGGATATTGGATCAGATCCGGGCGGGGAACGGCTTGGAGGCCAAGGCTTTGTTTGATAAGCTGGTCCAGACTGCCTCCCGGGGGGATATTGAAAGCTATATGTTGTCCATAACCCGCTTCTCCCTGGCGCTGGGGAAGACCATCGATATCCTGAACAAAAGCAGGATTGAGAAGATTCCCATCTCCATGAAGGATTTCTATATCCGGCTGGCTTCCTTCGAATCCGCCGATATGCTGAAGCGGCAATTCTATGACGTCATCGACAGCATTACCGAGCAGAAATCGCTGGTGGAAACCAGGCATGACGCTTTGGTGGAATCCATCAGGAAATATATTGGCGACCGCTTCACCGAGGAGCTGAGCCTAAAGGCAATCGCGGCGGAGTTCAAGCTGTCCCAGGGTTATCTGGGCACCATCTTCAAGGAATCGGTGGGTGTGTCCGTTCTGGACTATATCAACCATATCCGGCTGGACAGATCGGCCGAGCTGCTGCTTCAGACGGAGCTGAGCATTGGCGAGATTATGGAGCGGACCGGCTTTCACAACGAAAGCAGCTTCTATAAGCTGTTCAAGCGCAGGTTCGGAGCCACGCCCAAGGCGTACAGGGTGGACAATGAGATTATCAGCAAAGTGGGAAAAAAAGAAGAAATAACATGAGACCGCTCATGTTTTTCTTTTTTTGCGGAGTTTTCTTGAAATTATACAGTCCGATTCGCAAAAAACGGTAATTGAACAGTAGCCCCGTCTGCATGCTTCCCCCATACTAAAATCACAACGCATGCATGCAACATGGATAATCAGGAGGTGTAGTATGAAGGCTGCTGTATCGACAACCGCAGTACCAGTAGGAAAGAAGCGCTTCAGGAGGGGCGTCCTGCGCAAGAATTTGGATTTCACCCTGCTGGTCCTGCCCGCATTTGTACTCCTAGTGCTGTTTCATTTTGTTCCCATGCCGGGAATTATTCTTGCCTTCAAAAATTACAATTATGTTGACGGCATTTTTGGAAGTCCCTGGCTCGGGCTGAAAAACTTTGTCTTTATTTTTTCAACTCCCGATGCGCTGCTGGCGCTGAAGAATACCGTTGTTTACAACGCTGTTTTTATAGTAACCGGCATTGCAGGCAGTGTCATTATGGCTATCCTGCTCAATGAAATTCTCAGCAGAAAGCTTCTGAAGCTATACCAGACCGCGATCTTCCTGCCGTACTTCTTGTCCTGGACCATTGTGGCTTACATTGTATTCGCTCTCCTGGACAACAGCAAGGGAATGGTCAACGTCATTTTGGACAGCCTGGGCATGTCCACCATTGAATGGTACTTCGCCCCGCAGTATTGGTTTTGGATTCATATTGTACTGCACTTCTGGAAGACCATGGGCTATGCCACCCTGTTGAACTATGCTTATATCCTGTCCATTGATCCCGCCTATTACGAGGCTGCGGCAATCGATGGGGCCAGCCGGGTGCAGATGGCGATGAAGATAACGATCCCTGCTCTTCGTCCCATTATCCTGATCAATTTCTTGGGGGCGCTGGGCCGGATCTTCAATGCCGACTTTGGCCAGTTTTTCCTGGTGCCGATGGAATCCGCCTCCCTGAGGGACATCTCCTCCGTTCTGGATACTTATGTATACAGTGCTCTGCGGGGGTCGGCAGACCTGGGAATGGGGGCGGCGGCAGGTGTGTTCCAATCGGTAGCCGGCTTCGTGCTTGTGTTGGCGGCCAATGCCTTCATCCGGTACCGGTACAGCCGGGAACAGGCAATGTTCTAGGAAAGGAAGGAGAAGAGGATGGCAACTGCAAGCAAGAAAGCAAGGTTTCGCCCCATCAGCCTGATCACGCACAGCGTCTTTATCTTACTTACTCTTAGCTGTATCATTCCCATGCTGCTGGTAATCATTATTTCCGTAAGCGGCACGGAGAGTATTGTTGAGCGGGGGTACAGTCTTTTCCCCAGTCTGTGGAGCGTGGACGCCTTCCGGTATATTTTCAAAACGCCCAAGCTGATTCTGGATTCCTATGGAACGACGCTGTTTGTCACCATCGCGGGAACAAGCATCGGTCTCATCCTGACGGCGATGATCGCGTATGCCTTATCCCGGAGGGATTATAAGCTGGCGGGTATTGTGGGCTTCCTGGTGTTTTTCTCCATGCTGTTCCATGCGGGCTTGATTCCCAGTTATATCGTCTTTACCAAATATTATTTGCTGAAGGATACCTACTGGATTTTGCTGCTGCCCGGCTTGGTCAGCTCATGGAACATTATTCTGCTGCGCACCTTTTTCTTCGAATTGCCGCTGGAGGTGCTGGAATCGGCCAGCATGGACGGCTGCAGCGAGATGCGGATATTCTGGCAGATTGTGCTTCCCATTTCCAAGCCTGCTCTGGCTACCATCGGCCTGATGATGACCCTGGGCTATTGGAACGAGTGGATGCGCTCCATGATCTATATCGATACCCAAAGCAAGTATATGCTGCAATATCTCCTGTACAAGATTCTCCGCGATGCGGAGGAAATGATGAAGGACTCACAGGTTGGCTTAAGCCTGGGGATGGCGGAATTTCCTACGGATACCGCCAAGATGGCCATGGCCGTCATTGCCGCCGGACCCATGATGTTCGTATTTCCCTTCTTCCAGAAGTATTTTGTCAGAGGCATTACCTCGGGAGCGGTGAAGGGATAAGCTGCAGCTTTAACTCCGCAAGGGGTTGAAATATAAGAACAAGAAGGGATGAAGACAGGATGGGAAAATCCAGGTTTATGTTGATGATGCTGGCTGTGCTCATGACAGCGGCAATGGCGCTCTCAGGCTGCCAGGAACAAAAGGAGGCGGCTGCTCCCAGCGCTGCAGCGGAGGCCTCGGCTCAAGCCTTGGCGCCGGTGAAGCTCAAGTGGGTGCTGCGGATTCCGGCTCAGAAGGATGGGGAGCTGGTGCTGGCGGAGGTTAACAAAAAGCTCAAGGAAAAAATCAATGCCACGCTGGAGATTCAATTTATTGAAGCGGCCGCCTACAACGAGAAGACCAAGCTGATGATTGCCGCCGGAGAAGAATTCGATATTATGTTTACCAGTCCGTCCTATCAGTTCTATGAGAATGTGGCAAAAGGCGCGTTCCTGCCCCTGGATGACTGGATTACCAAGTATTCTCCCAAGGCCTATGAGAAAATTCCGGCCAGCTTCTGGGACGCCATGAAGGTGGGCAACAGCATATACGGCTTCCCCAACTATCAGATTGTGGCCAGACAAACGGTGCTTTCCATCCGGAAGGATATGGCGGAGAAATACGGAATCGATACCGGCTCCATCAAGAAGCTGGAGGATTATGAGCCGGCTCTGGCCAAGATGAAGGCAGGCGAGGCCCAGGACAAATTTATTATGGCCGGCTCCAGCATAACCAGTATGGATATTATGAATATGCTGCAGCTGGAGACTCTGGGGGCGGAGGGCAGCCCGGGAGCGGTCGAATTGGCAGGAACCGACTACAAGGTGTTTAACCAATATGAGCATCCGGCGTTCGTGAATTACGTCAAAACCATCAGAAGCTGGGCGGAGAAGGGCTATATCGACAAGGATCTGTCCCTGATCAAAAATGCGGATGAGCTGTACAAAACCGGCAAAATTCTGTCCAGGATAAACAATTATAAGCCGGGCGGCGACGTAGAGGAGCAAACCAGATATGGCTATGAGCCGGTATATGCCTTCCTGACGGAACCGTTGGTCACCACCAGCTCGATTACGGGCACGATGCAGGTGATCAGCCGCACCTCCAAAAATCCGGAGCGGGCCATGATGTTTCTGGAGCTGCTGAATACGGATAAGGACCTGTACAATATGCTGGTCTACGGTATCGAGGGCAAGCACTACAAGAAGACGGGGGAGAACAGTGTGGAGCTTATCCCCGATTCGGGCTATTCCACCAATGTGGCCTGGATGCTGGGCAATACATTGAATGCCTACCTGCTTCCCGGGGTATCGCCGGATATTCCCAAGCAGATCGATGATTTGAACAAAAGCGCCAAGGTATCCCGAATCATCGGCTTTACCTTCGATTCGGAGCCGGTGAAGTCGGAATTGGCTCAATGCATGACCATCAAGGAAAAATACGCAGCCGGCTTCTCCCATGGCATGTTCGATGTGGACAGCACCCTTGCCGCCATGAATAAGGAATTCAAGGCAGCGGGCATGGACAAGATTATCGCCGAAAAGCAAAAGCAGCTGGATGCATGGGTGGCGGCCAAAAAGTGAAGCTGCGGCAGCAAGCGGAGGGATCTGATATGGTGGTAAGAGGAGATAAGGCGGCGTTGGCTGGAGCATTCCGCAGGAAACTGGAGAAGGAGCACCAGCGCTATGATGAACATGCGGGGCTGCTTGTTGAGGAGCGCAAGCAGCAGGGATACCATTCCCGCCTGGATCGGGGCATGGGGCATCCGGTCTACAAAAGCCTGGAGTATGCGGCTGCTCTTCTGCTTGGGGCAGATGAGGGTTATCGCAGCAGAGCGTTTGCAATCATTGACCGGGTTATTTCCCTGCAGGATACGGATGAGCATAGCCCTACCTATGGCATCTGGCCGTATTATCTGGAGGAGCCTCTTGACCGGATGAAGGCGCCTGACTGGAATTGGGCGGATTTCAACGGGAAGGTGCTGGTGTATCTGCTGCTGGAGCAGCGCCGGGTGCTGTCGCCTGACAGAATCGCAGATGTAGAACAGGCTCTGAAGCACGCCGCAGCCAGTATCATACGCCGGAATATTGGCCCGGACTATACCAATATCAGCCTGATGGGCGCTTATGTAACGATTAAGGCCGGGGAAATATTGGGCGACGGCAAGCTGTTCCATTACGGCAAGACCCGGCTGCAGAAGGCGCTGGCATTCGTGGAGGAGAACGGAGGCTTCGCCGAATACAACAGCCCAAGCTACTCCATTCTGGCTCTGGAGGAGCTTGGCCGGATGCTCAAGCATATTGAGGATAAGGAATGCCTGACGGCGGCCTCCCGGCTCAATGACCTGGAATGGGCATGCATCGCCCGGCACTTCCACCCGTCCACCAAGCAGCTGTCCGCCCCGCATAGCAGATGCTACAGCAATATTAGCGGCAATAGCTTTCTGTCCTTCCTTCATGTGGGGACAGGGATGCAATTGGACCTGATGGAAGAGGAGGAACTGGAATACGGGCTGCTGTGGGATACCATGGTGATTCAATGCCCGGAGAAGCATTATGAGCTGTTCCGGACATTGCACGAGCCCAGGCTTGTCCGGGAAACCTTCTACAAAGGGGTGGATATCATCTCCAGGGAGGAGATCAGGGTGCTGATTGAGCAGGGCACTCCCCCTCTGCAGGCTGTCACCTATATGACTCCCCGCTTCTCTCTGGGAAGCTTCGCCGAATACGACCTGTGGAATCAACGGCGGCCGCTTATGGCTTATTGGGGCAGCCCTGAACAATGCACGTATTTTAGGCTCAGATGCTTGCACGACGGGCAGGACTATGCCTCCGCCATCATCCGCACCTTCCAGGAGCGGAATCATGTGATCGCCGGAGTCACCTTCGCCAAGGATCACGGGGACTTCCATTTCATCCTGGACCCCTTGCCGGAGGAGGGGAAGCTCACCGCACGGCAGCTTTCCTTGCGCTTTGAAGCGGGGGGATATATGGAGGGGCTGCAAATTCCTTCCCAGGCGGAGGCAGGCGCTGCGTTGTGCATTCATTCCGGGGATATCACTGTGGAGCTTCATCCCCTGCTGTGCCGGTTTGGCGAATATCCTGTGCAGGTGCGGACGGGAGGAGATGCCGGCGCTCAATGGATCGAGTTTGTTTTATATGAAGGGGAGGAGCGGGTTCTCGATTTTAACCTGATGGAGCAGGCGGCATTTGTCTTCGGGCTCAGTGTGTTTGACGGGAGATATTGCCGAAGCGATGAGGAGCACAGCTATGGCTGCACGTTGAATCCGGCGGCTACTGAAGCCTGCGCCACCCTGTCCAGTACCTCCGGATGTGGTGAAATTATTATTCCGCTGAAGCCTTCATTCTTCATTCCCCCCATTCCCGGACTGGTGAAAAAGGTGAAATGCGGTGGTTTTATATATGAACCCATATGAACCGGAAGAAGGAGGCTGAAGATGAAGAATAAGAGCAGGAGCGTATGGCAAAGAGGAATAGCCGCCGTTTTGGCGGCGGCTGTTCTGTGGATGACCGCAGCATGGGGACCGGCCGTGGTGCAGGCGGCGGAAGCCCCCATTGGGGATTTGGGGCATGAGGATTTTGACAGCATTCCCCACGGGGGACGGCCAGGGGCAGGCTGGAGCTTTGCCTCCACCCCCTCCGGAGTAATTGCAAGCGTTTACGCTGAGCCTTCGGGCAACCATGTGTTCAGGATCGAACAGAGTAACCCCGTGTCGGGCAATTATGGTCCCCGCTTCTCCATTAATCAGGAGGTAAGCGCAGCGGAGCTGTCCTACCGGGTGAAGGCGGAGCAGACCACGGGCTTTATTTACTTGCCCCGCTTCACCGGTACGGGGCTCAGGCTGGGAATGAGCGACAGCGGCAGCTTCACGGTGGGCAATGGATCGGGGGGATGGAATTCCGTCATGGCCTATGAGGCCAACCGCTGGTATGAGGTGCGGGTTGTGCTGGATACGGCAACGGACAAGTACGATCTGTATATCGATGATGAGCCGGTTGCCGTTCAGCGGAGCACGGATACGCCGGGAGAGTCTATACGTCATGTGGAATTCGGTTTTTACCGGCTGGGCACAGGAGCATTCAGTGTGGATGATCTGAATGTGCATTCCTTTAAGGAAGCCGTGTCCGCCTCCTTCCCGCAGGCGGAATATCAGGCTGAGGTGGGCGGGAGGCTGGCCCTGAAGCTAACCTTTGCTCCTGCAGACGCCTCCATTCAAACAGCGGCCTGGTCTACCTCCGACTCCTCTGTGGCAACAGTGGACGGGAAGGGCGTTGTCACCGGCATCAGGGGAGGAGCTGTCCAGATTACTGCAGCCCCATACGCTGCGGGCTTAGCCCCCGTGGCGGTCACGGTCCAGGTATATGGGGCGCCTCCGGCAGCAGTTATGGTGCATCCTGCCACACTGCAGCTGGCGACAGGAGCGCGAAGCTTTCTGACGGCAGAGGTGACCCCTGCCAATGCAGGGAACAAGGCTGTTGTGTGGTCCACCTCCGATTCTGCGGTGGCTGGTGTGAGTCCGGCCGGAGAGGTGCGCGGAATCAGTCCTGGCACTGCTGTTATTACCGCCCGTTCCCAGGAAAATGCCTCCCTTCAAGCTCAATCTGCGGTGACGGTGACGGCTGCGTCCGTACCGGCCCCCGGCGATGCGCTGCATGAGGATTTCGAAACAACGGCTCTGGGGCAGAAGCCGTCCGCAGGCTGGAGCTATGGATCATCCGTCCCGGCGGTGGTGGATATCCGGGTAGGAGAAGCAGGGGCTGGCGAGTCCAGCCGGGTATTGTCCTTCTCCCAGAGCGACAGGGCCAATTACAGCTATGGCGTGGCAAGGCGGCTGGACGCCAGCATGGATAAAGCGGTGTTGGCGTACCGGATTCGGGCGAAGCAGACCAGCGGCTTTTTCTATATGCCCCGCTTCGCAACAACCTCAGGAGAGCTGGTCAAGCTGGGAATGAGCGATACCGGCGCCTTCAGCATCTGGGATACGGCAGGCGCCAAGTGGTTGGCGGTGAAGCAATATGAGCCAGACCGCTGGTATGAGGTGCGGCTGTATCTGGATACGGCTACGGACAAGTACGATCTATTCATCGATGGCGAGCTGGTGGCTGCGCAACAGCCTGCCGCCGCTGCCGCCGGGGACATCCAGCAGGTCAATATAGGCTTTTACAACGCGTGCATAGGCTCCTTCGACATCGATGATCTGAATGTGTACTCCTACAGACCGGCGGTGAGCGCGGCTTTTGCCCAGTCTGAATATACAGTTCCCTTGTATTACGACGCCAGGCTGAAGCTGGACTTCCTTCCTGCGGACGCATCGCTGCAGAGCGCGGTTTGGAGCTCGGATAACCCGGAGGTTGCCGCTGTGGACGAAACAGGCAAGGTGACCGGCGCAGGCGCGGGAACGGCGGTAATTACAGCGGCTCCCCTGGAGCCGGGAGTGCCGGCGGTGACAGCCGCTGTTTATGTAGTAGAAGTGCCTCCCCAATCGTTGACGCTGGATGCAAGCGAATTGCTGCTTTCTGTTGGCTCCCTTGGTGTGTTGAAGGCTGCCGTGTGGCCTGTGGAGACCACCGATCCCGCTGTGATCTGGTCCTCCTCCGATCCGGCCGTTGTCAGCGTAGCCAACGGTGAGCTGGAGGCCCATTCGCCGGGAACGGCCGTTATTACGGCAAGCGCCCGGGGGAACAGCGGGATTTATGCAGCAGCCCTGGCAGAGGTTGTCCCCGCAACGGTGCAGCAGGAATTCTATGTCTCCCCTGACGGGGACGACGCCAATCCCGGGACGGTTGAGCTGCCGTTCCGCACCCTGGACAGGGCGCAGCAGGCGGTGCGCGGTTGCAACGATGAGATGAACGGGGATATTGTGGTATATCTCCGGGGGGGAACCTATACCCTTCAGTCCACATGGACACTGAATGAGGAGGATTCCGGCGCCAACGGTTATACCGTCCGCTGGTCCGCGTATCCCGGGGAAGAGCCGGTGGTGAGCGGCGGGCGGACGATTGCGGGCTGGACTCTGCATGATGCGGCCAAGGGCATATACAAAGCGGAGGTCGGCGGGGATTTCGCCTCCCGCCAGCTGTTCATCGACGGCGTCCGGGCTACCCGCGCCCGCAGCGGAGCCGGTCTTGTGAATGCGGTGAAAACAGCCTCCGGCTATACCAGCGACGACGTGCAACTGGCTCTGTATGACCGGACGCAGGATCTGGAATTCGTCTACATGGAGCAATGGACCAATCCGCGGAGCGGAGTTGCTTCCGTCAGCGTGAACCAAGGCAAGGCGGTCATAGCCATGGATGAGCCGGGCTGGACGGCGGTATCCAACAAGGGAGGAACCTCGGCAACCTATCCGGTCTATTACGAGAATGCCTATGAGCTGCTGGACCAGGATGGGGAATGGTACTGGAATGAAGGCTCAGGGGAACTGTTCTACAAGCCTCGGGTGTGGGAGAATCTGGGAACAGCCGCGGTTATCGCTCCTGTGCTGGAGGAGCTGGTTGCCGTCAAGGGCAGCTCAGTGGAGCAGCAGGCCGCCAATATCATGTTTACCGGCATAACCTTCGCCGATACAACGTGGATGCGTCCCAGCTCTGAACTGGGCCACTCCGATGCGCAGAACAACCATCTGCGTTATCCGGGAGCAGGTGACATTCTGCCTCCCGCCGCCGTAACCGTGGAGCATGCGCGCGCGGTCCGCTTTGAGCGCAATGTTTTTACCCGGTTGGGCATTACCGGCCTGAAGCTGGTCAACGGGGTGCAGGACAGTCTGATACGCGGCAATGTCTTCTATGACATATCCGGCAGCGCCGTCAGCGTGGGCGATCCGGGCACAGGGCGCAGCAATGCCAATCCCTCGGACCCAAGGATGCAGATGCGCAACAACGATGTAGTCAATAACTATATTCATGATATTGGCGTGGAGTATATGTCCGCTGCCGCTATCTCCGCAGGGTTTCCCCTGGACATGGATATCAGCAGCAATGAAATTTTCAATATTCCGTACAGCGGGCTTCATATCGGTTATGGCTGGATGAACCGCTTCCCCAATATCCTGCGCAATATGAGAATCGAGCATAATTTCATTCATGATCTGCTGGGCAAGGGGATTTATGACGGGGGAGCCATCTATACCTTGGGCAATTCAGGCGGCAGTCCCAATCAGCCCAACCTGATCGCCTATAACTACATCCGCAACCAGATGAATGATTACGGGGCGTTGTATCCCGATGAGGGGAGCACCTTCTGGCAGCTCGACCGCAATGTGATCGACTTGTCGGAAACCCCCTTCTGGAGGAATGGAACGGCCCGCTGGTCCCTGGGCAATTCCAATCAGGATATAACCTTCAGCAATAATTATACAACCACCGGCCGCAGAGTCAGCAACTCTCCTTTGGCCAATGTGCGGGAGATCAATACCCAGGTGTATCCGGACGCCGACTGGCCGGCGGAGGCTCGGGACATCATTGCGCAATCCGGATTGAAGGAGGATTATGCGGATATCCGGGCGAATCATGCAGAGCGGATCACTGTGCCGCAGCAGTTGGTTCTCTCCCTTGGCGAGACCGGCAGACTGGAGCTTGCCGCAAGGGACGGCAAGGACCGGGCGGTTGATCCAAGCGGGCTGCAGGTGTACTGCAAGACAGATGATCCTTCTATTGCCTCAGTTGATGCCCAGGGCAATATTACGGGGCAGAGCGGGGGGCTGACCCGGGTATGGCTGTACGTGCTGGAGGGCAGCCTGCTGAAAACCTTCTCCTCTTCCGTTTATGTGGATGAGCATCTGGCGGGGCTGGCCCTTGACGAGACGGACCGGATCGGGGAATTAAAGCTGATGAAGGATGAGCCGCAAGCCTTCCCCATTGGCGGCCTGTCCAATCTGGGGCGTCTGCTGGAGCTGGATAGCATAACCTACACCAGCCATGATCCAACGGTTACAGCCGATGTATACGGCACATTGGAGGCGTCCGCGGCAGGCAGCTATCTGCTGACGGTGGAAGGAACCTGGAAGGGCGTTGCAGTGTCAAGGGAGTTTGCAGTCAAGGTGTATGAAAAAGGAGTCGCCGAGCCTTACATGCTGGAGGCGGAGCTTGCCGACGGGGACGGATGGTATGTGGACGCCTCCGGGGTCAAAATCGTCTCTCCCGACGGGCAGGGGATTACTCTGGGTTCGCCGAAGCAGTTTGCCCTTTACCAGCACAAGCAATATTGGAATGAGTTGCTTGATTTTCGGATGACCATCAACGCCTCCTCCGGCTGGCCGTCCGTCATGTTCCGCAGCCAGCATCCCGAGAGGGGCATTGACGACACCACTTATATTTTTACGGTGAAGCCGGATGTGCTGGAGCTTCAGCGGTTCAATGGAGGCGTGAGGACGGTCATATATGGAAGTATTGCAGGTTCGCCCAGTCTGGGGGGCCCGGCCATTCCCAATACGATGCTGCCCTTCAATCAGCGGCACCGGATTCAACTTGGGGCTGTTAACGAGGAGAACGGGGTGCGGCTTACCGTTGTGGCCAACGGGCAGACGGTGATGGATTATCTGGACACGGACGTGAACGCGATACGCGGCGCCGGATATTTCGGAGTATATGCCCGCAGCGGCACCATCACCTTGGAGCCGGGCGAATAGAGACGTTTTGTCGGCTGAACAAAGCCGTGGTGCGATTGGCAAGGGGAAGATCAATGGGAAAGCCGCCTGCTCTATGGGGGAATCATTGCATCGGAAGGTCCTTTTTTCGGGAGGGTGCAGGTTTGGCGAGTCGCGGCGGGATTGATAGCGGGCAACAAATGTACGCTATTTCGGAAACAGGCTGCTTTTTTGCGAAATAGCGTATATAAAATGTACGCTATTGGCAGAAATAGGCTGCTGTTTTGCCTAAAAGCGGTGAATAGCAGACATTTTGTGTACGCTATTCGGTGAAAAGGAGGCTTGGCAGCTCAATAGCGTACATTGTTTGGCGCTTACATGGGTGTCCTGGCTGTGTGGCAGTGGCCGCTGTCGCCCCTTTCAGCCGACTTCCGGCATTTCGGGCCGCTTCAGCCGTGTGCAGCGGCCCGCTCCTCCGGCAGTGGCTGCGTCCCACGCTTGTACTGAGAACGTAAAATGAAAATGGGACATCTGCTTTGTATGGGAATTGTGGCGAACGACAATTTCTCCCCAAAAGGCAGATGTCCTTTTTTTCGTATTATCTGCTCGACGAAATCTCTAAAATGATGACGTTAGAAAATTACAAAAACCTCCGGTTATTCTTCTTGCCGTCATAGGTGAACAATACCGCCTTATCCTCCACCACCGTTTCCAGATGGACGGTTTTGCCCCAGAGGCGGTGGACATAAGGCAGGGTCCGCTCCACATATTTCAGGTCCAGCTCCACACCCTCGTACATATGCTTCAGAAACAGCTCGCCGTTCCCCGTGTGGTTGCCGTCGGTAATAACCAGATAGGGGAATCCGCCGTTGATCCGGGAATAGACCAGCTGATCCCGAATATTCTCCCAGGTTTTATCAGTAATTTTCCACTCCGCGCCCTTCTTCTCGAAGACGTATAAATCCAGTTCCTCCACCAGTTGCTTGGTCAGGTAATTGCGGATGAAGGAAGTATCCGAATCAAACTCCCGCACCTCAAAAATCTTCGCCCGGCCCTGGCCTGGCTTTCGTCCGAAGCGGCGGATATCCTCCTCGCCGGGTGCATCCCAGCGCTTCTCGATGTCCTCCAGCATTTTTAGCCCGAGATAATACGGGTTCAGGCTGTTCCGCGAAGGCTGCACCACGCCTGAATTAAGCTTGGAGTATTCGATGGTCTCCTCGCTGGTCAGATCCAGCTCCCGGAGAATCCGCTGGTGCCAATAGGAGGCCCAGCCCTCATTCATAATCTTCGTCTCCATCTGCGGCCAGAAGTAGAGCATTTCGTCCCGCAGCATGGTGAGGATATCCCGCTGCCAGGGCTCCAGGATCGGGGAATATTCCTGGATGAACCAGAGCAGATCCTTTTCCGGCTTGGGCGGAAAACGTTTGGGCTTATCCTCCTCCGCCGCGGCATCCCCCTGCGTTTCCAGCTCCCACAGATCCTCGTAGCCGGTGGTTTTGACAGTTGCCTCCTCGGCCTGGTCCATAATTCCGTCCCCGTCCATATCATAGCGGTTGGGCCGGTAAGGCCGCACCAGATCCGGGTCCACATGCTCCTGAATGGCCAGCACCGCATCGATGAACTGCTCCACCCGCTCAGTTCCGTATTTGATCTCGTAGTGGCGGATGCGCTCTGCCGTAGCCGACATGCTCTCCACCATGTTCCGGTTGGTCTTGCTGAACCGGGCATTGTTCTTGAAGAAATCGCAGTGGGCCAGCACGTGAGCCACAATCAGCTTGTTCTGGATCAGGGAGTTGCCGTCCAGGAGAAAAGCGTAGCAGGGGTTGGAGTTAATGACCAGCTCGTAAATTTTGGAGAGGCCAAAATCGTACTGGGTCTTCATCCGGTGGAACGTCTTGCCGAAGCTCCAATGGCTAAAGCGGGTGGGCATGCCGTAGGCGCCGAAGGTATAAATAATATCCGCCGGGCAAATTTCATACCGCATCGGGTAAAAATCCAGGCCAAAGCCTGTAGCAATCTCGGTAATTTCGGCAATGGACTTTTCCAACGCGGCGATTTCATCCTGGTGCACCGTGGGTTCCCTCCTTAAGTCTATCCTGATACCGGCTTCTTCAATTACAGCCGCAGAGTCCGCATGTTCCGCATAAATCAAGGTTCGTAACAGTTTATGAGGGGAGGCGGAGGGATATTCTAGGGGGTCACGGGAGCTGAAGGGAGGCCGTGTCCGCCGTGGGCTGCTGCTGCCGGAAGCCGGTATGATTTTCTTTGCGGGCAGCCATCATATGGGAGGAACGCAAAATCCGATAGCAATGAGGCAAGATCGCGGCTAGCTTACGCGTTCTGTTTTTCCTATAATCAGAGCATAGGATAGGAAGGGGTGTTTTGAAGAATGGCAAACGTCATTAAAGTAACGGTATGGAATGAAAACCGCCACGAGCAGAGCAGCGAGGAAGTGCGGAAGGTGTATCCCAAGGGAATTCACGGAGCGCTGGCGGAGGGGCTTGGCGCGTTGGGAGAGCTGCAAATCGTTTGCGCTACTCTGGATGAGCCGGAGCATGGCCTGACGGAGGGGCGGCTGAATGAAACGGATGTGCTGCTGTGGTGGGGGCATACGGCCCACGGCGAAGTATCCGATGCGGTGGTGGAGCGGGTGTATCAGCGGGTGCTGCACGGCATGGGACTCATTGTCCTGCATTCCGGCCACTTCTCCAAAATCTTCAGGAAGCTTATGGGCACCTCCTGCGACCTGAAATGGCGGGAGATCGGCGAGAAGGAGCGGCTGTGGGTGGTATCTCCGGGACATCCGATTGCCGAAGGGATCGGGGAATACATCGAGCTTCCCCATGAGGAAATGTACGGGGAGCATTTCGACATTCCCCAGCCCGACGAGACGGTGATGGTCAGCTGGTTTGCCGGCGGCGAGGTATTCCGCAGTGGCTGCACCTTCCACAGGGGCCAAGGCAAGATTTTCTACTTCCGCCCGGGCCATGAAACCTACCCGACGTATTACAATGAGCAGGTGCTGCGGGTCATCCGCAATGGGATAAGCTGGGCGGCTCCCACTACCCGGGAATATCCCACATACGGCAAGTCCGAGCCTTTGGAGCCAATTTCCGCTAACGTGTAGGGCTCTGCCGCACATAAAAGCTCTTCGTCTTTGCGCGCATCCGCCGCGGGACAGGGAGCTTTTTTTGTACATGCTCACTGGGCTGGGGGCTCCCTCGTCTGCAGAAATGATAGCGTACCGCAAATGTTCGCTATTTGCTCAGAATGGAGGAAAATTAACTGAATAGCGACAAAAAATGTATGCTATTCATGCAAAACCGCTGCCCAAACAGCTGAAAAGAAGAAATAGCGTACATTGTATGCCGCTTACATACAGGAATCGGACCCGCCCAGGGGAAATAGCATACAATGTTTGCCGCTTACATTCATAGAATGCCAAATCTTTCAATATAAAAATTTTCTCCAAATAGATAGAGTAACCAATCAGGCAGAGCTCCTCCGGCATATCTTGTACAAATGAGAGAAGAGGGGAGATGGACAACGTATGCCGGATGAAACCAACGAAATTTTACAGCGCTTAACGCGGGTGGAAACCAAGCTGGACATGATCAATTCGGCCCGGGATATCGGTATGGAGGCTTTGCAGGCCACACGGGCTTTGCAGATGCGGGTGGAAGAGCTGCGGGACGAAGTGGAGCAACTGCGCAACAGGCAGGCCGAATTTCAAAAATGGCTGATTGGCATTATCATCAGCTCGGGAGGACTATTTATAGCCGCAGCCGGGCTTATGCTTCGTATGATGGAATCGTAAAATATGACCGGGTCTTTTCCATGCCAAGGCAGGAAAAGCATCCGGTTTTTTCTTGAAACCAAAAAAAGACAAACCTAATCAAGAAAGTTCAAAGTTGAAAAAGCGAGAATAATGGCGAATTTGCCGGGTATACAAAAATGTGCAATAGACGATGCAGCCGATTCGATGATAGTCTGGCTAAGAGAGCCGGCAGTGATTCTTTCATCCCAACCGTCCTGAACAGATCAGTCGGTATGACCTTTCTGTAAGCGTTTTATCGATTGACGGGAGTGTGAGATGAAGAAAGGAGGATATGTTGCTGCTGTTCTAGATTTTAACTTAGACTAAAGGGAGGCTTTGACTGCGGTGCAAATTACAAAAAAGCTTAGAAAACTCATCTCGGCCGCCTTGGCGTGCACATTGGTCTTTTCACAGGCCAGTCTTGCCATAGGGGCAAGCGTCATGAGCCAGGACACCAGTGCGTATACCGTTCTGGAGCAGGTTGACTTTGAAGATGGAACATTGGGAGGATTCGAACGCAGTACCAGTAACGATAAAATTATCGCAAAAGTGGAAACGGATGCATCAGGGAATCACTACATAAGCGCAAGCGTAAGTGATCAATCGGGAACAAGGAGTTTTATCAAGAAGCTGGCCCAGCCCACTGTTTCGGCTCAGGTTTATGCATCCTTTGACTGGAAGCCGGGCGATGTTTCCACAGCTCTGAATTCCAGTGAAATTCTGTTCCATGACAACAGCAAAACGAAGGTACCTTTGTTCCGGCTGGTTAAACAAGGCGGAGTTGGCGGAGGTATTCTGTACGAGATAGGAAAAACGGGCACTGATTTGACTACGGCCCAAACCGTCACCGGGGTAACCTATAGCGATTGGCTATCCGTCAGAGTATGGTTTGATTTTGCCGAACAGCAGGTTGCGTTTGAAATTCACGACAGAGCGCAGCCGGAAAACAGCTTTTCCGTTGATAAGCTGGATATCAGCCAGCTGAATTATACCAACAGCATTAGCCAGCTTAGCATCCAGGGCAACCGGGCAGGCGGGAATAATCTGACCTTCACCACATTGCTCGACAATCTTATAGTGAAGGCTTCAGAAACACCTGCTCCTTCTCAAGGAGTAAAGAACATTGTTTCAATTGGCAATTATGTGAATCAGTATACAGTTGTCAAGGGCACTTCCTTGGATAATATGCTTACATTGCTCCCCAAAAAGCTGGAGGTCAAGCTTAACAACGATGTGATCCTCCCGGAAGTGACAGTTGTGTGGAGCGGCACGGATTATAATCCCGATGTTCCCGGCACGTATCAGTTTACAGGAACGCTGGATTTGACCGGAATTGAAAATGTGGCCAATCCGAACAATCACCAGGCCCATGTTTCCGTATCGGTGGTTGATTTGCCGCCTATTCCCGCCGTTGATGGATTTGAACCTGTTATCTACAGCGACTTTGGGGACACAGTACCTGTTGCTCCGCTGAATTGGGGCTTTACTACTTCAGGTGCCAACCTGTCGACGCCTTTAACAGAGGTGGCAGGAAATACAACGCCCAAGCTTTATTTTTCCATGGAAAATCAGACTGGAGGACGTGTGGCAACGAAGGTTTTTGATTCCATGGTAACGGGCAGCAAGGTTCTGATTAAATTTGATTGGTATCCGGGGCAGATCAATGATAAGGGAGATCCGCTGAAGGAGGAAAACGGCGGGGACTTCCGCATTGTTGACGGCTCCAATAACGTGATTCTGACCTTGAATTACACACGGAACAATCCGTTGGCCTTCTACAGAGGGAATTTCCCCAAGACGAATACTCAATTTGCCAATCCCCTTGCCTGGTATGCGGTAGAGGTGCTGATCAACCAAGAAACCAATCAGGCTACGCTCAAAATGACGGATAAGAGCACAGGTATGTCCGAAGAGCATGTTCTGCCTCTTGACGATATTGTTTTTGACGGTTTTATCAGCGGCTTCAGACTGGTGGGCGTCCGGACTGCAGGAAACAATATCACCTGGTCCACTTATCTGGACAATATAGGCGTGTATCATGTTCCGGTTTCCGATAACTGGGTTATCAAGACGAACAAGCTTCCCTACAAAACCGTCTATGTTAATGAAACCAGTGCGGATGCAGCCAGCATTGGCATGCCTCAAGAGATTGAAGTAACTCTTGCCAATAAAACAACAGCCACTGTTCATGTAACAGAGTGGAATGCCGTCGGCAAAACATGGAATCCTGCCGTGCCGGGCATCTATAAATTTGAGGGTACAATTGCTGTTGGCTCCGAATTGAATAACGGCTTGAATCGAAAAGCAGTTCAGTTTGTCTATAACCGTCTCAAACCGCCTGTCAATCAGCGGCAAACAGAATGGCTGGACAAGGGACTGGTTGCTCTGAAAGCGGAGGAAGGCATATTTGTGAGCTGGCGGCTGCTGGCCGACGAATACGCGGCTGATGTTTCCTTCAATTTGTATCGCAATGGTATAAAATTGAATGCTTCGCCTCTGACGGTCACAAATTTTGCAGATGCTGATGGAGCTGCAGGGGATATTTACAAGCTGGAAACCCTGGTTAACGGTTCTGTATCCCTAGAGGATGAAACAGCGGCATTGGATAAGGATTACCTGTCTATTCCTCTGCAACGGCCTGAGGGGGGAACCACCGATACGGGCAGCTATACTTACCATGCCAATGACGCCAGTGTGGGCGATTTGGACGGCGACGGGCAATATGAGGTTATCATTAAATGGTATCCCTCCAATGCCATAGACAGCTCCCAAAGCGGGATGACCGGTCCGACCATTTTCGATGCCTATAAACTGGATGGAACCTTGATGTGGCGGATGAATATGGGGCGTAACCTGACTTCCGGCGCCCACTACCATCAATTTATTGTGGCTGATTTCAATGGGGACGGCAAGAGCGAAATAATGATCAAAACAGCCGATGCCACAACGGTTTATGGTGTGACCAACGGCGTATATGACCCCAATAAGATTATTAGCGTAATCGGCAATCCGGAGGATGATGGAAAATGGGTCAATGCGCAGGGGCATGTTTTTGGCGGCCCTGAGTATATGACGGTATTCAATGGGGAAACCGGGAAAGCCATCGACACCATCGACTATGCCTTCCCTGTAGGAGATGACGGCGGTCTGTCCTGGGGCGATACCTGGTTTAACCGCTCCGACCGTTTCCTGGCGGGGCTGGCCTATCTGGATGGCGTCAAGCCAAGCGCTGTATTTGGCAGAGGGTACTACGAAAGAACGACCTTTATCGCATACAGCCTGGTAAACGGCAAATTGGTGCAGGACTGGACCTTTGACTCCAAGGCGGAGGGAAGAGGCGCCGGTCTCGGGTACCACAGTTTGGCCACAGCTGATGTGGATAATGACGGCAAGGACGAAATTATCGCGGGCTCATTGACTCTGGATCATGACGGCAAGATTCTCTATGCTATGGACGGAGCGGAACAACGGGAGCTGGGTTCCCACGGCGACGCTCTTCATGTGGGGGCTTTTGATCCTAACCGCGAGGGACTTCAAGTGTATGGCGTGCATGAAGTTCCGGCAGTAGCGTCCATGGAATACCATGATGCGGCAACCGGCGAAACCTTCGCTAGCTACTATGCCTCCAAGGATACGGGCAGAGGGCTGGCCGCCAATATCACCTCCTCGCCGGGGTATGAATATTGGGGCGTTGCCGGAGACAAGCCGGAAACCGGAGGCGCGATCTATAATGTTCAGGGCGGTTATGAGAACCCGAGTTACCGGAATGCCGGCTTGTCCGTGAACTTTGCCCTGTATTGGGATGGAGATCTGCTGCATGAGCTGCTGAACGGGGTAACCGACGACTCCGGTAATGCGGCTGTAGGCGGAACTACAATCGATAAGTATAATGAAGCAACTGGCAAGTCCGAGCGGATGGAAGCATTCCAGGATGTGGTCAGCAACAACGGAACCAAAGGCACCCCGAGCCTGCAAGCCGATATTCTGGGAGACTGGCGTGAGGAGGTTATTCTTCCCACAGCCGACAGCACGGAGCTGCGGATTTTCAGCACCACCATTCCGACGGAATACAGGCTGTACACCCTGATGCATGATCCGGTATACCGAAATGCCATTGGCTGGCAGAATACGGCCTATAACCAGCCTCCTCACATTGGCTTCTATTTGGGTGAGGACATCAGAAATACGGTGCTTGCCAACGGCTTGAACGCGCCGACTGTTGCTTATACCAATAAACCGTCCAATACGGGCACTACTCCTGATACAGATTCCGGTTCGGCGCCTGCGGCCGGCGGCTCAGCCGTCCCATCGGCGTCCGTGGATGCTAATGGTTCAGTTTCCTTGGCAGGAAAATGGAATGAAGCAGCCAAACGCCAGGAAGCGGCACTTTCCCAGGCAACGCTGCAGGAGGCGCTGAAAAAAGCGGCGGCAGGTACTGACGGTATCAAAAAAGTGACGCTGAAGCTGGGCGGTACAGCCGACGCCTATCTGGTGCAGCTTCCTCTGGAAGCGCTGCGCGCAGAAGGCGGCAAGCATGAGCTGACGATTGCCAGCGGCGCAGGTGAGGTGACCCTGCCCTCCTCCATGCTCGGCACGCTGACCCCGAAGGAAGGTACAGCCGTTGCCATTTCCCTGGCTGTGGTGAAGCCGGAGCATGTGGCGGACAAGAAGGTGGTAGAGGTTTCCCTGCTTCTGGATGGCAAGGCCGCAGCCTGGAGCAATCCGGGAGCGCCCGTGCGGATTGCAATCCCTTATCAGGCGGCAGCAGGCGAGGATGCGGAGAAGCTGTCCGTTATCTATCTGACGGATTCCGGAGAGCGGACTCCGGTGTATAACGGACGGTACGATGCGAAGAAGAATGCAGTTGTGTTTGCCACCACCCATTTCAGCAAGTTTGCCGTTACCTATGCACCCAAAAACTTCAAGGATTTGGAAAATTACTCCTGGTCCCAACGGGCCGTGGAAGTGCTGGCTGCCAAGGGCATCATTAATGGAACCAGCGATGCTCTCCAAACCTACGATCCGGCACTGTCTGTAACCCGGGCGGATTATACGGTTTTGTTGGTGAAGACGTTGGGACTTACCGCCGATGCGGCAGACAATTTCAAGGATGTGGCGGCAGGGGAATATTATGCCGAAGCCGTAGCAGTAGCGAAGAAGCTGGGCATTGCCCAAGGCGGGGAGGACGGCAGCTTCCATCCTCAAGCCCCTGTTACCCGCCAGGATATGATGGCGCTCACGGTCCGGGCCATGAAGGCTGCGGGGATTACACTTAGCGCCGCGGCCGGCGCGTTGGATGCTTTTGCGGATAAAGCGGAGGTTGCGGATTATGCCCGCGACGCTGCCGCGGCTTTGGTTTCCGCCAAGCTCATCGACGGGTACAACGGGCAAATCCACCCGCTGGGACAAGCAACCCGGGCGGAAACCGCCGTCTTCATGTACAGGATCTATAACTTGCAATAGACTGCCTGCAGATAAGCGTTTCACCTAACCATAAGCCGTCCGTTTGCCGCAGCTCTATGCGGCCAGCGGGCGGTTTTTCCTCACTGGGCGGTTAAAATCAGGGGGCCGTCCGCCATGACTGCAATGGTATGCTCATATTGCGCCGACAATTTGCCGTCGGCCGTTCTCGCCGTCCACCGGTCGTCGTCGATGGTAATGCGGAAGGTACCTTCGTTGATCATCGGTTCAATCGTAAACACCATGCCTTCCTTTAACCGGATGCCCTTGCCGGCTGTGCCGATATGCGGGTAGCTCGGGTCCTCGTGCAGACTGCGCCCGATCCCGTGGGCCAGCAGATCGCGCACAACCGAATATCCGTTCCCTTCCGCATGCTGTTGAATCGCCGATGTGATGTCGCCGAGCCGGTTTCCTGGGTGCGCAAGGGCGATTCCCAGATCCAAGCATTCCTTGGTCACCTTCATTAATTTCTGCGCCTCCGGCCGGATATTGCCCACCGCGTAGCACCAGCACGAATCGCCGAACCATCCGCCGTATTCCACGACGATGTCGAGCTTCAGCAGGTCGCCGTCTGCAAGCGTCCGGTTGGAAGGAATGCCGTGGGCCACCACGTCGTTGACCGACGTGCAGGTTTCCGCGGGAAAGCCGTTGTAGCCCTTCGTAAACTGCTTGCCGCCCAGCTTGGTGATATGTCTGGCAACAAAGTCGTTGATTTCCCGGGTGGTGATCCCGGGCTGGATCAGCTTGGCCGCCTCCCGGTAGCAGTCCGCAACGATTTGGCCCGCAGGCTTCATCTCTTCGATTTCCCTGAGTGACTTTATAATAATCATCCTGTGTTTATCCGCTCCTTATCCATTCTATAATTTTAAGAACCGGACGATCTCCCCGGCCTCCTCGTGCAGCTTGCCGCGGCGAAGGGAAAGCGCGGCGCAGCCGGCCAAGGCGGCCAGCAGCATTTCCGCGCGCTGCAGCCGATACGGCGGCTCCGCCGCGTTCCCGCCTGCAGCGGCAGCTCTGTCCGCCGCAAGCCCGGCTTCCAGCAGCGCGGTAAACGGCGCGAGCACCTCCCGGCGAAAAGCCGCCGAAAGCGGGGCGGAGCGCGCATCAGGCAGCTGGGCAAAGCCCTCCCCGGCCAGCTTATACAGCAGGTACAGGGCGTGGTCCTCCGCCCAAAGCTGCAGCAGCCGGACGGCGGCGGCGGGACCAAGCTCTGCGGCAGCGGCGGGGCCCTCCGGCGGAGCCTTCAGTTGAGCCTTCAACAGGGGCTCCAGCCATTCCCCAGCCCGCTCCAACGCGTCCCATAACAGGTCGTAGAGCAAATCGTTCTTATTGCTGTAATAATGGTATACCGTGCCATAGCCGAGCTCCGCCTGGGCGGCTACATCGCGGATTTCCAGCAGAGGCCCTTTATCCAAAAAAACATCGGCAGCAGCCTTCCGGATTTGCGCCAGACGCCGCAGCCGGATCTCTTCGTTCTGCTCCTTTGTGCGTGGAGTCATTACGTCTGTTCACCTCTTTTGTTTTTGACCTGCTCTTATGTCAATATAAAACATCGGCCTGCAAATAACAAGAGATAAACAGAAGGCTTTCCGGTTCAGCCTGCAAAACGGCGCTTGAATACCGGGTTAGTCCCGCCGCCTCCTCCAGGCCTGCACCCCCATTTCCGTTGCCTTGACGGCACACCGGGCCAAAGGGATAATAAGGAGAGTGAGGCTAGAACGAGCGATTTTTGAAAAAGAAGGAAGGGTGGTTTATGAAGACTACTGTGGAGGATTTTGCCCTGTCCGACATTGCTGCGGTGATCCGCAAGCGGGTTTCCGTCCGCAACTATGCGGCGCGTCCGATTTCCGAGGAGGATTACGAGGCCATCGGGCAATATATAGCTGATCCCGGACGGCTGACCGGTCCCTTCGGCGGCACCACCCGGGTGGAGCTGGTGAAGGTGACCGGCGCCGTTTCCGAGAAGGGCATCAAGCTGGGCACCTACGGAATGATCAAACATCCCCAAGCCTATCTGGTCGGGGTGATTCCGAAGGATAACAAACAGGCGCTGCTGGACTTCGGCTATGCCTTCGAGAAGCTGGTGCTGTTTCTGACGGACAGGGGCATCGGCACATGTTGGCTGGGCGGCAGCTTCAACCGCAATTCCTTCGGCAGGGAGATCAACCTGTCCGATAGTGAAACCATCCCCTGCATTACTCCCATCGGCTACTCCCAGGGAAAGGAAGGTTTGCTCCGTTCGGCCATGCGGACATTTGTAAAGGCCGACAACAAAAAAGGCTGGAGCGAGCTGTTTTGCGACGGCGCCTTCGGGCAGCCCTTGGAAGAGAAGAACGCGGGCAAGTTCGCCGTACCGGTGGAAATGGTCCGCCTGGGACCGTCCGCCTCCAACAAGCAGCCCTGGCGGCTGGTGATTGCGGAGGACCGCAGCGCCGCACATCTGTATCTGGCGCATACTCCCGGCTACAGCGAGGTCATGCAGCTGACGGATATGGGCATCGCCATGAGCCACTTTGAGCTGGGCTGCCGCGCGGCGGATGTGGACGGAGGCTGGGTGCGGAGCGATCCGGGGCTTCCGGTGCCGGATGCACGGACGGAGTATATTGCCAGTTGGGTGGTCAAGGCTTAAGCAGCGCAAAATAGCCCTTTCCCGGTTCAGGCGGGAGAGGGCTTCTTCCGGTTGAAATTAAGGCTTCAGCAAAACCTTAATGGCGTTATCCTCTTTTTTATCGAAAATATGGTATCCGTGCTCAGCTTCGGCCAGCGGCAGCGTGTGCGTGATAATATCCGTAGGGTCAAAAACTCCGTCTTTAATTTGCCGGTACAGCTCCGGCAGGAAATGGATCACCGGCGCCTGGCCCATCCGCAGATTGATATTCCGGGCGAACAGGTCTCCGAAGGGAAAGGCGTTGTAGTTCATGCCATAAACTCCGGTTACCTGGATGGTGCCGCCTTTGCGCACCAGCTTGGCAGCCATGCGGAAAGCGCCGAGGCCGCCGCCCTGCAGCTTCAGGAGGGTTTCTACCGCCTCCAGCACCGTTTTCTCCGCATCCAACCCCACGCAATCAATGACCACATCCGCTCCGCCTCCAGTCAGCTCCTCCAGATGGCCCAGCAGATTATCCGTGGTTTTGAAGTTGAAGGTCTCCACCTTATTGGTGCGCCGCGCATGCTCCAGCCGGTAATCCACATGATCGACGGCGATGACCCGCTTTGCTCCCTTGAGCCAGGCGAACTTTTGCGCCAGAAGCCCCACAGGACCGCAGCCCAGAACAATGACTGTATCTCCGTCCTTTACTCCGGCATTCACCACACTCCAGTAGGAGGTAGGAACAATGTCCGAAAGAAACAGCAGCTTTTCATCCGGCAGCTCGACATCCTCAGGCACCTTGAACGGAACAAAATTGGCATAGGGAACCCGCATATATTCCGCCTGTCCTCCGGGATAACCGCCAAAGGTTTCGCTGTAGCCGAAATATCCTCCAGTGTCGCCATGCAAATAAGAATTGCTGTTGTCGCATTGGCTCTCCAACTGGTGGGTGCAGTACCAGCATTGCCCGCAGGCCACATTGAAGGGAATAATCACCCGGTCGCCTTTTTTGACCCGGGTTACTTCAGCTCCGGCTTCTTCCACAATGCCCATAGGCTCGTGGCCGATGACGAAGTCCTTGGGGGTGTTGGGAATTTCCCCGTTAAACAGATGAAGGTCGGAGCCGCAGATGGTGGTGCTGGTAATCCGGACAAGGATATCATCCGGCTTCTCCAGCTTGGGATCGTCGACCTCCTTGACCTTCACCCGGCGCATGCCTTGATAAGTCAGAGCTTTCACGGCAAATCATCCTTTCTTTTTCGGTTAGCATTTCCGGAGGAAAAGAAGCATATGCCAAAAGTGGATAAGCGGTTCATCTGTTTTTGGGCAAGTTCACGGCTTTGTCCAGAACCAAAGGGAAATTTCGCGGCAATTCGGCAAAAATGATTGATTTTCCAACCGGTCCGTTTCATAATGAAACCCGGAACCATCCTACCCGCATTCAAAAATCATGGTTGTTGTGCACATCCCCGACGGGGATGAAACAGGAGGAAGAGCAATGACGTTTATTGAGACCAGAATCAAGGATCTTCATGCGCATTTTCCCGATCTGAACGTCCCGAAGGATCTGGATGCATTCTGGACGGATGTGCTGGCGGAAACCCGGCGGAAGCCCTTGTCCGGCACCCGCCAAGCGATGGATACGCCGCTCTTGGGAGTAGCTGCCTACGAGGTGGTTTACCTGGGCATTGACGGCACGCCCATTCATGGAAATTACCTGGTGCCCGAATTTCTTGGAAAAGAACGTTATCCTTGTATCGTGCAATATCACGGCTACACCGGAAGCCGGGGAATGCCGGAGAACTTCGCCCATTATCTGCTTTCCGGTCTGGCGGTATTCTCCATTGATGTCCGCGGCCAAGGAGGCGCAACCGGCGATCTGGCCCCGTTGGAAGGCGGACAAGTCAAAGGCTGGGTTACCCGCGGCATTACCGACCCTCATAAAAGCTATTACAAATCTTACATAACCGATGCGATCCGCGCGATAGATTGGGTGCTGGAGCAGCCGGAGATTGATCCCGCCAGGGTAGGCGTGGCAGGAGGCAGCCAAGGCGGCGGTCTGGCGCTTATTGTCAGCGCGGTGGGCGGCCGGCATTCGTTTGCCGTGGCGGATATACCGAATTTATGCTATCTGGATTGGGCGGTGTTCAATACAACCGGCTCTTTGACGGAAATCGCCGATTACATCGGCCGTTATCCCGACCAAATGGAGACGGTGCTGAACACCATCAGCTATTTTGACAACGCCGTGCTGGCGGACCGGATCAAGATTCCGGTGCTGGTGAGCGTAGGGCTGAAGGATACGGTTTGTCCTCCCGAAGCCGTGTTTGCCGCCTACAACCGGATTCAATCCCAGAAGCAGATTGAAATCTTCCCGTCCCACGCCCATGCCACAGGGCCGAAGCATGTGCGGACCGTGCTGGAGTTTATCCGGAGGCAGGTTTTTTGACTAAGCTGAATGATTGAGGCTGTCCGAAAAGTCAAATGGGATGAATAAATATTCAGCAAGCTACAATCTCTCCCGGAAAAAGGCTGTCTTGAGAGCTTCAAAAATGGGAGAAACTTTAACGAATCTATGTATCGCTATTTGACTATATGTGAGCATATTTTAAATCTAACGAATCGTAGGATTGCTATTTGTCCGAATTTGCGCCGAAATGCGTTCAAACAGGCGAATAACGCCATATAGATTCGTTAGATTTTTTATCATGCCCGTTTTCGCGAAATAGCGTGAGATAGATTCGTTAGCCAGATTCTGCTTGTCCTAAGACGTATGCTTTCGAATATGTATTCACCTTGGTGTACTTTTCGGACAGCCCCTTTTGTGCGCTTCCTGCTGCTTCAGGTTGTTGCAGGCAGCTGTACGTACAGCGGGAAAGAATGCAGGCAGCGCTTATCCCAGCGGGGAATTGAACTGTATCGGATAGAGGCTTTACAAGGAGAAATAACACGTGTTATTATGAGCGTGAAGAGGTGGAAACAGATGAGCCGAAAGCGGGTGACCAGCTTTGATGTGGCCCGTCGGGCGGGCGTGTCGCGCAGTGTGGTTTCGGCTGTGCTGAACAATACGCCGGGCATCGGGGTCAGCGAGGAAACAAGGGAGGCGGTGCTGGAGGCCATCCGGGAGCTGGATTACCATGTGGATGCCCAGGCCCGGAGCATGAAGACGGGCAAAAGCATGTGTTTGGCTGCATACGGCAACTTGAAGCATCCGCTGTTTCTGCAGCTGCTGGAGGGAATGCAGAAGAGCTGTGAGGCCAGGGGCTATCAGATTCTGCTGTGCTCAGGCTCCCGCGGCGGCGGGCAGGACCGCAGCAAGCTGCTGACGCTGTATCATCAGCGCAGGATTGACGGGATTGTCACCTTCGATGATACCAGCTATTGCGATACCGCCTGGGCGGAAGAGGTGATCCAGGCCGGGGTGCCCTATATTTCGGTGGAGGGCTTCGCCGAGTATGACGGAGTTTCGTCCATTCAGGCGGACTATCGGGGGAGCATCGCCCTTGCCCTGGATCATCTGGCCGGGGGAACGGGAAGCGCTGCTGCGGGACCGTCTGCCGCCGTACCGCTGTATCTGGAGATGGCCAGCCAGGCCAGCAGCGGGAATTGGGCGGAGCGCAACCGCCGCGAGGCTTATGCCGAGTGGTGCGCCCGGCGGTCTTGTACGCCGCGGCTGCTCCAACTGGAGGAGTCGCGCCCGGACGAGCTGGAGAAGCTTCTGGCCGGACATCTGGCAGACGGCAGCTTGTCCGGCGGGCTGCTGATCAATTGGTCCAGCTCGGTTCCCGATCTGTACCGGGCGGCATGGAAGCTCCGGCTGCGCATCGGCGAGGACCTGCGGGTCATGGCGGCGGACAACACCATCCGCGGCCACAAGCTGCTTGTTCCGGCGCTTAGCTGCGTGGAAATCCCCTACGGCAGAATGGGAGCCGAGGCGGTGGAGGCGGTGCTGCGCCAGATGGACGGCGGCCGGGATAAGCAGCCGGAGAAGATATGGCTCCAGGCCTCCCTTCACAGGGGGGAGAGCGTGTAGAGGCGGAGGCGCCGGTGGGCAGGTGGAGAATAGCGGAAAGTGGGTTTCCGCTATTCCCCGTCTGCGGCAGCAGAATGCCTGATAGCGGAAAGGAATTTTCCGCTAATCTCCGCAAGCTGCCGCCCAAACGGCGGCGGAGAGGGCAATAGCGGACACTTAGCTGCCGCTATTCGCCTCCAGAGGAAGAATGCAGGCAAATAGCGGAAAGTAGCTATCCGCTATTCTCCGCCCACGGCAGCGGATGCCTGATAGCGGAAAAGTATTTCCGCTAATACCTCCAATTAGTTTGCACGGAGGTCATAGTGAGCCCCAAAGAGGCAGCGAGCGCCAACGGGGGGACCTTTCTCACCCGGAGCGCCCGCGCAGCCCTGTCTGCTCAGAGCATCCTCCCAGCCTATTCGCTCACAGCATCATCCGGAATACCCTCTGCATCTCCATCTGCTCACAGCATCACCGGAAGCGCAGGCAGAATGGCAGCTTTACTTGGCGCTTGTATGCGCCCTCCCTACGGGTAAAACCTTCAACATCACATGCAGAAAACTGGCTCCGCACAGGCGGGGCTGTTTATCAGCCTAATAACACGTGTTATTAGAAGCCATATGTATCGTTCACATTTACCCTATATATTTACCTTTCACACCTAGTACTAGCTTTCATCTCACATTTACGCTCACCCACAACATTAACTTTTCATCTTCACGTTTACGCTCACCCACAACATTAACTTTTCATCTTCACGTTTACGCTCGCCCATAACATTAACTTTTCATCTTCACATTTACACTCATCCATAACATTTGCTTTTCATCTTCACTTTTATATCTACCTTTTACCTCCACCTTCATCTTTACCTTACCTTCACACTTACTTTTCATAAGGAGGCGTCACAGCCATGTTTTGGACAGAGGAAAAGCTTGAGCTGCGCTTGAAGGAGCTGCAGGATTACCGCTACAAGGAAACAATCTCTCTTGCCGAGTGGACCTTCCGGGAGGACCCTGAGGGAGCCAACGGAATGTACCCGCCCGCCTACGAGGGCGAAACGGGCACGATGCACATCGGCCAGAAGTGGAAGGGAAGGGACCGCTACCTGTGGTTCCGCCGCCAGGTTCGGCTGCCTGTCGAATGGAAGGGGCAGCGCGCGCTGGGCCTGTTCGACTTCGGCAAAACCGGAGCCGGCCATAACGGCGGTTTTGAGTCCTTGCTGTATGTGAACGGCAGGCCCTACCAGGGGGTGGACAGCAACCACAAGGAAGTATTCTTCGCCGATGAGCTGATTGGGCAGGAGCTTGTGCTGGACTTCCGCCTCTGGTCCGGCCTGGATCCGTCCGCCCGCCCCATCGAGCAAGAGCATGAGCTGAAGCGGGCGGATCTGGCCCTCCTGGACCCTGCTGCCGATGATCTGTATTATACCGGCCGGGCGGCGCTGCATACCTCCCGGCAGCTGGCCGAAGGCCAGCCGGAGAAGCAGGAGCTGCTGAAGACGGTGAACCGGGCGTTCAACCTGGTGGATTGGTCCAAACCGGGCAGCGTTGGCTTCTACGAATCCGTTGCGGAAGCGGCCGGTTCCCTGCGCCGGGAGGTCGCGGCCTGGGAGAAGCGCCATGCGGTAACCGTGACCTGCATCGGACATACCCATATCGACGTGGCTTGGATGTGGCGGCTGACCCATACCCGGGAAAAAGCGGCCCGCTCCTTCTCCACGGTGCTGCGGCTGATGGAGCAGTATCCGGAGTATGTCTTTTTGCAAACCCAGCCTCAGCTGTACGCGTACATCAAGCAGGACTACCCGGAAATCTATGAGCAGATCAAGGTTCGGGTAAAGGAAGGCCGTTGGGAGGCCGGAGGGGCCATGTGGCTGGAGGCGGACTGCAATATTACCTCCGGCGAGTCCCTGGTGCGGCAGATTCTCTACGGCACCCAGTTCTTCCGGGAGGAGTTCGGCGTGGAGTGCAAATACCTGTGGCTGCCCGATGTGTTCGGCTATAGCTGGGCGCTGCCGCAGATTCTGAAGAAATCCGGCATCGACACCTTCATGACCACCAAAATCAGCTGGAGCCAATACAACCGGATGCCCCACGATACCTTCCGCTGGAGAGGCATCGACGGCAGCGAGGTGCTGACCCACTTTATCACCACACCGGAGAAGGCCGAAGACAATGTCTGGTGGTACACCTACAATGGCCTGATCGAGCCGTTTGCCGTCAAGGGCATCTGGGATCAATACCGGGACAAGGATGTGAACCGGGAGCTGCTGTTGTCCTACGGGTACGGGGACGGAGGCGGCGGGGTCAACCGCGATATGCTGGAAATGCGCCGCCGCCTGGACGAGATGCCCGGTCTGCCCCATGTGAAAACCGGCAAGGCCGATGATTATTTCCAAAGGCTGCAGGACACCTTTGGGAGCACCGATCAGTACGTGCATACCTGGGACGGGGAATTGTATCTGGAATACCACCGCGGCACCTACACCAGCCAGGCTCACAACAAGCGGATGAACCGCAAGCTGGAGCTTTTGTACCGGGAGGCGGAATGGCTTCAAGCGGTGCTGGCACTGGAGGCCGGACAGCCCGGCGGGTATCCGATGGACGACCTGCGGCGGGGCTGGAGCATCATTTTGCGCAACCAGTTCCATGATATTCTTCCCGGTTCCTCCATCCGCGAGGTGTACGAGGATTCCCGGGTGGAATATGATGAGGCCGAGCAGTTGGGCCGGAAGGTGCTGAACGGAGCGTTGGCCGGATTGGCGGAAACAGGCGCAGGGCCACGCACGTCCACTCGCGAAGGAACAGGCTTCACCGTGTTCAACAGTACCTCCTTCGCCAGAACCGATCTTGCCGTGATCCCCGTCTCCGATGCTGTCACTTCAGAGGGACAGTGGAAGGACGCCGCCGGACAGGCGCTTCCGGCCCAATACGGCGACGGACAATGGCTGGTTCAAGTGGAGGAGCTTCCGGCTCTGGGAGGCAAGACGATTTTCTTCCAAAAGGGAAATGCGTCCCAACCCGGCCAACTCACCACCCTTCCTTTCCACTGGAGTGAAGGAGCGCTGACCACGCCCTTCTACGAATTGGAGTGGAACGCTAACGGCCAACTGACCCGGATTTGGGACAAGGCGGCCAACCGTCAGGTGCTGGCGGAAGGGCAGCGGGGGAATGTGCTTCAGGTGTTTGAGGATAAGCCCAAGATGTTCGACGCCTGGGATATTGATCTGTTTTACCAGCAAAAAATGCGCGAGATTACGGAGCTGACCGTTGTTTCTCTGGCGGAAAACGGCCCGCTCTCCGCAGTGGTCCGTTTCCAATGGCGCTACATGGATTCCGTCATTGTCCAGGATATGAAGGTATATGCCCATAGCCGCAGAATCGACTTCGAGACCCGGGTGGACTGGCAGGAGCGGCAGCAGCTGCTGAAGGCGGCCTTCCCTGTGGATGTCCGGGCAACGGAAGCCACCTACGATATCCAGTTCGGCAATGTCAAACGGCCTACCCATTGGAATACAAGCTGGGATTATGCCCGTTTCGAAACCGTGGGCCATCAGTGGGCGGATTTGTCCGAACGCAGGCACGGGGTAAGTCTTCTGAATGACTGCAAATACGGCTATGACATCAAGGATAATGTAATGCGCCTCTCCCTGATCAAATCAGCCATCAATCCCGACGAAACAGCGGATCAGGGCAACCATCTGTTTACCTACTCGCTGTTGCCTCATGACGGGGATTGGGTGTGCGGGGAAACAGCCATGGAGGCGGCTTTCCTGAACAGCCCGCTGATTGCGGCGGAGGGAGTATGCCCGGACAAGGCGCTTCAGCCTGTGCTCTCTATCAACTGCCGCGGCGCCTTCCCTGGCGAAAATGGACATGTAGCCGTGGATGCGGTGAAGCAGGCGGAGGACGGCAGCGGCTTGATCGTCCGGCTGCATGAGTTTGCCGGCATCCGTGGAACGGTAGAGCTGTCCAGCAGCTATCCCGTGAAGTCCTGGCAGGAATGCGACCTGCTGGAACGCCCGGCAGGAGAGGAATCGGCGGCTCCGGTTATGGAGGCGGCTGTTCAGCCGTACGAGATCAAAACCTATCTGCTCCGCTTCTAAGCAAACAAGCATCCTCCCCATTTGCTGCTAACCCGCCGCAGGCCCACAGGCTTGCGGCGGGTTTTTCTCATGCTTCGTCCGCAAATAACAAAAATCGTACAGAAAAACCTAAAGATTCTTAAGGCCTGCAAGGGAGGGATCACATTACACTGTAAGCATCCCATGGGAAACTTTTAGCAAAAATGTAAGCGGTTTATTACAATCGATCATTTCCCGTCTGCCAAAAAGTTCCATATAAAATCCCCTGAGGAGGAAATTAATGCAATGAGGAAAAAGGGTTTGTTTGCTGTGTCCCTGGCGGTGCTCCTGGCAATGGTGCTGGTCAATGTGGGCAATATGGCCAATGTTGCTTATGCGGATGTATCCTCCCACTATCTGAACCCGCTGATGAAAGGCGCCGATCCTACCATTGAACGGCAGGATGACGGCTACTATTATTCGGCGGCAGGCGATGGCAATGTTGTATTGAAACGGCATGAAACCATTCTTGGCGTTTCCACCGCAAAAAGCAAAGAGGTATGGAAGCGGCCGGATAACCTGGAATTCATCTGGGGGCCCGATGTGCACAGAATCGACGGCAAATGGTATATCTATTTTGCTTCCGGTCCGAAGGTGAGTGATGAAGCGGGGCGTTTTGCGTACGGCCATCCCAGCTCCTATGTGCTGGAGAACAGCTCGCCTGATCCGTTCGAGGGGACCTGGGAGCTGAAGGGGTCCTATGATAACGGGGACGGGCTAACCCCCCAAGAGGGGCTGCTGAATACCCAAAGCTATGGACTGCCTCTTGGTTTTGTCAACATCAAAGGGCAGAGATACATGAGCTACACCAAATATTTCTATTATACCGACCCCGTAACGGGAAATGTGAGATTCGATGAATGTCCCACCATTGTCAAAATGAAAAATCCCTGGACATTGGAAGGCGAAGAGATTACGGTGGCCAGGCCGGTCTACGACTGGGAAAAGTACGTGGATAATGTGAATGAAGGCGCAGCCGTGGTGGAGCGCAACGGCAAGGTTTATTTTGCCTATTCCGCCAGCAGCTACACCCATGACAACTATGCTGTTGGCCTGTCCTGGGCCGATCTGACCCAAGATGTGGAGAATGAAGCGGCATGGAATAAACATCCCGAGCCCATCATGAAACGTTCGGATGAAAACGGTTCATATTCCACCGGCTCGCCGCTATTCCTGAAATCTGAGGACGGTACAGAGGACTGGAATACATACCATGGCATACCGACTCATAGTCAAGGCGGCAAGAACAGAGAGGTTCGCGCCCAACGGATCAATTGGGACGACAATGACTTCATCAATCTGGGCATTCCGTCCAACCCCGGCACCGTGCTGAGCCGCCCCTCCGGGGAGGAGAAAAGCGAGGTCTATGAAGCGGAGGACATGGAATTATCAGGGGCGGCAAGAGCAACCATGAACAGCATCTATGCCTCCTCCGGCCGGTACGCCCGATACAGCAACGGCAGTGACAGCGACTATACGGAGTTTACCATCAACACGGATGTTGGCGGGACCTATTCCCTGGACTTCCGCTACAACAACAATACGGCAGAACCGGTCACGATGACACTGGGCGTGAACCAGGAGGCTCCTGCCGCCCTTGTATTCCCGTCCAATGCCGGGCCGGAGAACAAGCTGAACTTCGACTTGAAGACCGTTCACAACATTCAATTGAACAGCGGCAGCAATACCGTGCGTCTTTCCGGCAAAAGCGCTTTGGGGCTGGATGCCATCATTGTCAAAAAAGGCGTCTTGTATGAAGCGGAAAACGCTGCGCTGTCGGGTGGTGCGGCAATTGCTCAAGTGAATCCCGGATACAGCGGTACGGGCTATGCCGGAGGACTCAACGGACCCGAAGCGGCGGTCAGCTTTACCGTTAACGCTCCCCAAGCGGGCAGCTATTCGGTCAAGCTGGCTTATGGCGCGGGAACGGAAGACGATGGAACCCTGACCATGTATGTGAATGGCACGAGGATCAAACAAGCAGATTTCTTCGGTCTGAAGCAATGGGACAAGTGGGCCGACAGATATGACAATGTATTCCTGAAAGAGGGAAGCAATGTTATCACCTACAAGCTTGACAGCGGCGATACGGCCAATGTCAATCTGGATTATATCACCGTTACCGAAGCGGCCACCTGGACGTATGAGGCGGAATCCGCCAAAACCGCAGGAGGGACGGATGCCGGGATCGTTCAGGCTCAGGATGGGAATACGGGGACCGGTTATGTGAGCGGCTTGTCCCAAGTAAATTCGTCCGTGGAATTCTCCGTGGATGTCGAGTATGCGGCGTCTTATGATCTCAAGCTGCGGTACGCCACAGAGACGGGCGGCAAAACCTTGTCGCTGGAGGTGAACGGCGCGCCTGTGCAGGAGGTGGTTCTTCCCCATTCCGGAGGCCCCAAGATGTGGAAGGAGCAGATTGTAACCGTTCCCCTGAACAAAGGGAAAAACAGCATCACCTATAAAAATGCAGCCGCAGATTCAGGTGTCATCCACATCGATCATGTCCATCTGAACAAGCGCATCCCCTGGAAGTATCAGGCGGAGACGGCAGCACTCACAGGCACACCGGGAATCGGACGGGACCGTCTGTGGTTTGAGGGCAATGGTTATGCCGGCTTATTCCAGAAAAAAGGGGATGCGATCCGCTTTGAGGTGAATGTCCCTTATACGGCGGATTATACGTCAACCCTGCGCTATTCGGGTGTGCAGTCGACCAACCGGACCATGACCATGTATGTGAACGGCAACCGGATCAAGCAGGTTTCCTTGCCGCCAACAGCCAATTGGGATACCTGGACAGATGCCACCGAGACGGTCAGGCTGGAGGCCGGGAAGAACAGCATTGAATTCCGCCGTGAGGACGGGGATACCGGACAGCTCAATATGGACAGCCTGACCCTGGATAAGTTCAGCGGCGGGTTCATGAGCACGGCGGCCAAGGAGCTTAATCCCGAGAAGATGGTGAAGATTCAGCCGAAGCACAGCGGCAAGGCGCTGAGTGTGGCAGGTGAGAAGTACAATCAGGGAGCGGCCCTGATCCAATTTTCCAATGGGGAAACCAATAGTCAATTGATGCGGTTCGTGGATCTGGGAACAGGCTATTACCGGATTCTGATTATGCGTGGCGCGCGCTTCCTCGATATCAAGCCGGGGTCGGCGATCCAGGAGCTGATTCTCAATGAGACGATAGAAACGGCCCCCATCCCCTCGGATACGGAGCAGTGGCGTCTGGAGAAGGACGGCGATTATTACAAAATCATTAACAAAAGCAACGGCAAGGTGATTACAGTCAACGAAGCGTCCAAAAGCAACAACGCTTTGATCCGGTTGGCCGATGACGAGGGGAAGGACCACCAGCGGTTTAAAATTGAGCTGCGCAACCTTTATGACACTGCATTCCACGCGGTGACGGACATTGCTGATGTCCCGGCGGCGGCGCAGGCAGGACAGGAGCTGACTCTTCTCGGAACCGTCTCACCGGATTGGGCTACCCGCAAAAGCATCACCTGGAGCATCAAGGATGCCGGGCAAACAAGAGCCAGCCTGGACGGGAATGTGCTGTCCGCCACAAGAGCGGGAACAGTGGTTGTTACTGCTGTGATTGAAGAAGGAAGCGGGACCGGCGCGAGCTACTCCAAGGACTTCACCATTGCCGTCTCCAAAAAGGACGCGGATGTCAATCCGGAAAAGGCCACCTATGATCTCTATGTTCCCGGAGATGTAAGCGCCAGTATCATATGGAATGAAGCCCAGTCCGTGACCGGCGTGGTATACGCGGCAACCGTAACAGGCGCCGTATACAATGGCACATTGGGACCGGATAGTTATACGGTTAACGGGGATATCTTGACCATCAAGCGGGAGACTATGGCTGCACTGGGATTGAAAAGCGGCGATACGGTGGACTTCTCCATCCTGTTTAATCAGGGGAATCCGGCTGTGCTCAGTGTTAATGTGATAGACAGCTTTGCTTTGACCAGCCATAGCATTACAGTGGCAACCGAGGGACCCGGCACTGCCAGCGCCAATGTATCGTCGGCGGTGAAGGATACGGAGATTACCTTAACCGCCACGCCGGAGCCGGGCCAGCTTTTCAAGGGCTGGAGGGTGGATAGCCCCAGCGGCCTGAATGTGACGGGCAATACCTTCACCATGCCGGACGAGGCGGTGGTGATTACGGCGGTGTTCGGAGCGCCGTCCTACAGGGTGATCTATAACGGCAACGGCGCGGCAAGCGGTCTCGTGCCGGTAGATGACAGCAGCTATGAGCAGGGCGTCACTGTATCGGTCTATGGCAATACCGGCAATCTGCAGAAACCAGGTTACCTCTTTGCCGGCTGGAATGTACGGGCGGATGGCAGCGGAGCCGGCTACACGGAGGGTCAAACATTCACAATGGGCGGGGCGAATCTGACTCTGTATGCGCAATGGACGCTTAACAATTCGGGCGGTTCTTCCGGAGGAGATTCGTCTGATGGGGATTCATCCGGTGACAGCTCACCATCGACACCAACAGGCGGAGGAGTGATTCCGGCGAACAGCAGCCAATTTACAGTTCCGGCAGATAAGAAGGGCGAATTTGGCATAGGCGATGAGATTAAGCTGGAAATTCCCGCCGGTGCCTCCGGAAAGGAATTTCAGCTTACCATCAGCAGAGTAACCGACACGCAAAAGCTGCTTGCAGGCAAAGCTGCACCGGCCAGTCCGGTGTTTGAAGTCCGCAAGGATTTCCCGGGGGATTTCCACAAGGAGATCATGCTGACCATTGCTTTTGATCCAACCCAAATCAAGCAGGGCCAAAAGCCGGCTGTATTCTCCTATGACGAAGCGCAAAAAAATTGGAGGGAATTAGGCGGGCAGGTCAATGGGACCGCTTCTATTACCGTGAAGGTGAACAGCGCTGCCAAGTTTGCGGTATTCGGCGTCGATCAGGCGGCAAACCCGCCCGCTCCGAAACCGGCAGTGAGCTTAAGTGACCTGGCGGCACATTGGGCAGAGTCCGATGTCAAACAAGCGGTTGAGCTGGGCTTCATCAGCGGTTATCCGGACGGAACGTTCAGGCCGGACCGGGCTGTAACACGCGCCGAGTTTGCCGCCATGCTCATCAATGCGCTCAAGCCGCAAGGGAACCGCCCCAACAACGAGCCGCTAACGTTCACCGATCAGGAGAAGATTGGCGTATGGGCGCTGAATGCCGTGGCGCAAGCGGTGCATGCAGGGATCATTTCCGGGTACGAGGACGGTTCCTTCCGCCCGGATGCCGAAATTACCCGCAGCGAGATGGCCAAGATGATCGCCAATGCCCTGGGCCAACCGGGCGAACAGGCTGCAACCACAGAGTTTGCGGATGATACGGCTATTCCTGATTGGGCGAAGGGAGCTGTAGCGGCCTTGAGCAAGCGGGGCATTATGGAAGGCAAGGGAGAGAACCAATTCGCTCCCGGCGATCAAGCAACAAGAGCAGAGGCGGTTAGAGTATTGCTGAACATGCTGCGCAACAGGTAGAGAGACCATTTTGTAAAACGGTTACAAAAAAAATTTAAGATAGTACATTTTTATAATATTCTTCGAAAGGTAGAATGAGGAAACGGCCGGAAAGAAACCGATACAGCCAGGGGACGAGAAAATGAAAGCGGTTTATGAAATTCAACAGGGCTGAGGGGGGATGGTTCTACAGCTTGTACCGCGGGGTGATCTATCGGCTTCTCCAGGTGAGAGCATGGGCGCCATAGACAACAAGATGATATGATTCCAAGGAGGATTGCAAATGGTCAAAAAAAGATTCAGACATCTGCTGCTTTGTCTCGCAGTGCTGCTGATGCTGCCGCAACGGTCTGGAGTTGTTGCGGCTGCAGAGCCGACACCGGATACGGCAGATTCGATGTCGGCGTCGGCAACGGGGGTGTCGGAGGTGTCGAACTTCTACAATGTTATCATGCAGACAGGAGCCGATCCTTGGGTTTACAAGCACACGGACGGCTATTATTACAACGCCTTTGCCAACGCCAGCGGCGTCATGATCCGCAGGGCGAAGACCATCTCCGGCATAGAGGCAGGGGAGCGGCGCCTAACCTGGTCACCGGTTAAGGATACCATGTACAGCTCCAATGTGTGGGCGCCGGAAATGCATTATCTCAAGGATACCGACGGCAGCTACAAGTGGTATATTTACTTCGCGGCCGACAACGGAACCAACGCAAACCACCGCATGTACGTGCTGGAGAACGCCAGTGATAACCCGATGACCGGAACCTGGGAGTTCAAAGGGAAAATTACCGATCCCAGCGACCGTTGGGCTATCGACGGTACTGTGCTGACGGTAGGTGAGCAGCACTATTTCATCTGGTCCGGCTGGGAGGAAACGGATGGAAGCTTCCAAAACTTATATATTGCGGAGATGAGCGATCCGCGGACCATCAGCTCGCAGCGGGTATTGCTTTCGACCCCTGAATATGCTTGGGAATCGTCTCCAGGCAGAATCAATGAAGGCCCGCAAGTGGAGATCAGAGGCGACACCATCAACCTGGTCTATTCCGCAAACGGAAGCTGGACAGACAGTTACTGCCTTGGGCTGATCACTGCCAAGATTGGCGATGATTTGATGAACCCCAGCTCCTGGGTAAAACGGGACCAGCCGATTTTCTCCGGCGCCAACGGTGTTTATGGCCCGGGCCACCACAGCATCGTCACGTCTCCCGATGGCACAGAGAGTTGGATTATCTACCATGCCGCCCGCTGGCCGGGATCAGGATGGACCCGCAAGGTCCACACGCAGAAATTCACCTGGAATGCCGACGGCACGCCGAATCTGGGAGAGCCCGTCGATCCGAACATCCCGATTGCCATCCCCTCGGGAGAGCCGGTACGCCAGCGCTATGAGGCGGAAGCGGCTCTGTTGGCGAAGGACCCCGGCACCGGAGCCGGTCCCGCTGTCTGGCGGGAGCCCACCGCTTCCAGCGGGCAGAAGATCGCCAATATCAAGAACGCCAATGATTACGTCCAGTTTACCGTCAACGTGCCGGAGGCGGGATTTTATATGCTGTCCGTGCGCAATGCCAACGGCTCACCCAGTGCAACCGATGCCTCCCACATCTTGTCGGTCAACGGGGGCCCCGGCGCCAATTTGGGCATCGTCTACTCCGGCTGGAACCGTTGGGGACTCTCCACGGCGAAGGTCCATCTTAAGCAAGGCGACAATACCATCCGGTTCTCGGCGAATACTAATCTTGCCGAAATTGACAGTATGGATGTATTCAAGTTTGAAGCTGCGTCGGAACTGCTATTCGGTTCTCCGGGGTACACCCTGGGGTTGGGTGAAAGCCGCAGCTTGCCCGTGTATACAGTAACAGGCACTACCTATTCCCCAGTGGACAGCGGAGTTTCCTTCAGCTCTTCCAACAAAGATATCGCTGATATTGTTGGAAACGGGATCAAGGGGCTCAAGGCGGGCAGCGCCACGATCACCGCAACATATAACGGGAAAACGGCTACGGCCGCAGTTATCGTTGCCGCTGCTCCTAAATCTGTGCAATCCATTGCCATCGGCGGATTGAGCAACATTTTGGCCAGCGGGCAGACAGGGCAACTGCAGGCAGCGGCGCGTTACAACACCTATGAAGTGCAGGATGTGACGGCTGGCGCCACATACTCCAGCAGCAACCCCGATGTGGCCAAGGTGACGGTCACCGGTCAGGTATATGACACCAAGCCGGGGGAGACGGTGATTAAAGCCGCATACAGCGGCAAGGAAGCAACGTTCAACTTAATGGTTACTCCTGATCCGTCTCAGGTTCCCCAGGTTCTTTCCCAAGTAAAAACTCCCTCCGGAGTAACGCCCAAACTGCCCGATGTTGTGGACGTTGTTTACAAAGGGGAGAGCGGCACTGCCCAGGCCAGTTGGAGGCTGGAAGGAATCGACCTCAACTCGCTTGGCACTGTTCAGGTGCCTGTCCTATTGACACTGGATGGTAAGGAGATTCTTGCCGCCGTTTCCGTAGAGGTGATCCCGGGATGGGGCCTTGATGAAATTGTGAATCAGGTTCACAGCAGAATAGATAATTTCTCATACCCTCTGGGCGAAGGTTTGGGCAACTATAGCCGTTCCGCGTATGATGCCCTCCTGGCTAAGCTGAGCTATGCGGAGGAAATATCCACAGACGCCAGTCTGACTGAAGAGCAGTTTAACCAGGCCCGGAGCTCCCTTGCCCAAGCGGAAGCAGATCTGCTGGGTTCGCTCAACAGTACACAGGATGGCGTGTTCTATAATGCTTACCGGGATTTCTCCGGCGATGAAATAGGCAAGTATCCGTTCGGAATTACCACCGAAGACCTAACCAATGGCGCAACCGCCACTGTGCAGGAAGAGGGCGGGAATAAATTCCTTCGGCTGACCACAACCGCTACTTCGGGCAAGGCCAACCTGTTCCTGCCGTTTGCAGGCGAGGTAAAGGCCGGAGCGGATGAGCGCATTGTCATCGAATACCGCGCCAGATTAAACACCAGCTTCCAATACGCCAATGGCGCCATGGTGAGAAATGACAGCGGCACTGGCAATTATTCCTTGGTTTCGGCTTTTGATACGAATAAAATTGTTGTGCAGGATGGGCCGTCAACGAAGAAAACAGTCATGAATTCCCAACTGAATACCTGGTACAAAATCAAAATGGTGGCCAATTGGGATGCCAAGACCTACACCGTCTATATCAACGATGTTGAGGTGGCCACTGATTATAACTTCCGCCACATAGGCGGCGACAAGCTGACCGGCCAGCGGTTCGGTATTGACGGCTACGCCAACGCCTCCATCGACTTTGATGATTTCAAGGCCGTGGTTATCGGAGGACCGAAGGCTGCGCCTGAGGGGCTTGGGCACAGCAATGAAACAGCGGTTGGAGCCAATGACGGACGCATCACCGGAGTGAACGCATCCATGGAATGGTCCTCCGACAATGGGAGCACCTGGTCAAGCGTAGGGGAGAATGAGACGGCCATTGCAAATCTGGCACCGGGGACGTATTGGGTTCGCTACAGCGAGACCGGCACCCATAAAGCCAGTCCCCATGTGGAGTTGACCATCCAGCGTTACAATCAGCCGGAGCAGCCAGTCCTTGTCACCGGCGTGAGTCTGAATCAGACCAACGCCCACCTGTACACGAACTATGGAAGCCCCACCGTGCAGCTTACCGCAACTGTGGAGCCTGCCGACGCGGCTGACAAAACCGTCACATGGAGCTCGTCAAACTCTGCTGTTGCTACCGTGGATGAGAATGGTCTTGTGACGGTCCATACCGCCGGCACAGCTGTAATCACGGTGACCACTGCAGATGGCAGTTACACAGCGACTTGCACAGTGACTGTAAGTGTGTATGAAAATAACGACAGCGGCGGAAGCAACGGAGATGATCAAAATGGCGGCGGCAATTCTCCCGTCCCCACCGCACCTGCCGCTACAAAGAATGAAGACGGCAGTACCACCACCACTGTCACCGACCCGACCACCGGAACGGTGACCGAAACCACCAATTGGCCTAACGGCGACCGCAAAGTGATCACGAAAGAACGCAATGGTACGATTACCGAGGTTGTCACCAAGCAGAACGGAAGCAAGCAGGAGACAGTGAGCAAGTCCGATGGAAGCAGCCGCTCTGTGGTCACCGATACGCAGGGAGTCAAGGTGGAGACCACTACGACCTCCCTTGGGGAAGTAACGGCCAATGTCCATCTGCCCCAAGGCGTGGCGCAAGCGCGGATTACCATTCCGGTCAAGAATGCCTCCGCTTCCACAGTGGTTGTTGTGGTTCATAAGGACGGAACCAGGGAAGTGATCAAAACTGCTGTACGGACGGAGAACGGATTGAGCTTCACAGCCAAAAGTGATATGACAGTGAAGCTGATGGACAATAAGATTGTGTTCCAGGATGTGCCCGCCAGCCATTGGGCTGCGGAAACGATTGCCTTCACCACCAGCCGTGAACTTTTCCAGGGAATGAGTGAAGGAATCTTCGCACCGGATGAAACGCTGAGCCGTGCCATGCTCTACACCGTACTGGCCCGTCTGCAAGGCGTAGAGACCGAGGGTGGACCATCCTGGTACAGCAAGGCGCAGGACTGGGCCACCGCTTCCGGGATCAGCGACGGCAGCGCTCCGGAAGCGGCCATTACCCGGGAGCAGCTGATCACCATCCTGCACCGGTACGCCGGACAGCCTGCTGCGGTCAGCAATAACAAGAGCTTTGCGGACAGCGGCGAAATCTCTGCCTGGGCAAGTAAAGCCATGGATTGGGCCGTGAAGACGGGCATCCTGAACGGCAAACCGGGGAATCTTCTGGAGCCTGCCAGTGTGGTTTCCCGGGCCGAAGTATCCGCCATTCTCGCGCGCTTTATAGCTTGGAGCAGCAACTAAGAATATTGATCGGATAGAAGGAAAAAAACCAAGGAGTCAGGCGGGTTGTTCCCGCTTGGCTCCTTGGTTTTTGTGCGCGGGGCAAATGGTATGAAGGCCGGCTTAAGGGTGAAAATCCCGAACCGAACGGGGTTGGGGGAGCGGTACGGGGATGTGAGAGACCGACGGTCCTATGGGCGGGCAGCATTCTGCCCGCTTGTTGGATATTCTGAGGGGGGCGGGGTTTGAACGGCAGACGACTTTTCAAACGGACCCAGATTCCGTTATTGCTGAAAAAACCGGCGTTTTTCCGTATATCCGGACCGACGATCCGTTATGCGGAAAAAAAGTGGGGTTTGGGCAGCATTGAGAGGCAAATAACGGATCTCCTGTCCGTGAAATCCTCAAAAGAGGGTAATTTTGAAAAATAACGGAACCTGAGTCCGCTCGCAGGGCTGGTCCAAGCCTGTACGGCTGACCCAAGAGGAAGCAGCCCCGGCTTATGCGCAAGAAGTGGCCCGCGCATTCAGATGAACCATTTTCCATATTCATATTGTTTTATTTGCATTTAATAAATTTTCATGGATAGAAGGAATGTCAGCGTTTATAATAATCATATCGTTATATCCTAAATCCAAGGAGCGATATTGATGATTCAGGTAAACCGCTATTGGGAAAGTCTTGACGTACTGCAGGAGAACCGCCAGGCGCCCCGGGCCTATTACATTCCTTACCGGGATGAAGCTTCTGCAGAGCGCGCCAAACGGGGGGCTTCCCCCTACTACCAAACGCTGAACGGCGGCTGGAAATTCCGCTATTGTCCCAGTGTGAAGGAGGTTCCCGGGGATTTTTACGGCGTGGATGCGGAGGTGTCCGGCTGGGATGATCTTCTGGTGCCGTCATGCTGGCAAACCAACGGCTACGACCAACTGCATTATACCAATGTCAACTATCCCATTCCCTTCGATCCGCCGTTTGTGCCCGACGCTAATCCGGCCGGCTTGTATGTCCGGGAATTCCGCCTGAAGGATACCTGGAACGGGAAGGAGCAATATCTGGTGTTCGAGGGGGTCAACTCCTGCTTCTACCTGTGGGTAAACGGGGAGTATGCGGGCTACAGTCAGGGCAGCCGGATTCCCGCCGAGTTCCAGATTACCGATAAGCTGCATCCGGGGGTCAACCGGATTGCCGTGATGGTGCTGAAGTGGTGCGACGGCACCTATCTGGAGGATCAGGATTTGTGGAGATTTTCCGGCATCTACCGGGATGTGTATCTCTTGGCCCGGGAAAAGAACCATATTCGCGATGTGTTCAACCGCCAGGAGCTCTCCGCAGGATTTACCCGCGCCGCCCTCCAATGTGAGCTTGAAACCGTCGGCGCAGTTCAGATTACCGCTGTTTTGAAGGATGCCGCAGGAGCCGTAGTTGCCTCCGGGAAGGCCGATATTAACGGCCGCGGGACAATCAAGCTGGATGTGGACAACCCTGTGCTCTGGAATGCCGAGGCTCCGTATTTGTACAGTCTGTATCTGTCGGCAGGCGGAGAGGTGCTCCGTTTTCAAACCGGCTTCAAGGAAGTGAAGGTCCAGGACGGCGTCTTCACCGTCAACGGCAAAGCCATCAAGCTGAAGGGCGTCAACCGCCACGACTCCCATCCGCAGCTGGGACAGACCATTCCTTTGAACCACATGATTCAGGACCTGAATCTGATGAAAGCGCATAACGTCAATACCATCCGCACCTCCCACTACCCCAATGATCCCCGGTTCCTCGACCTGTGCGATCAATACGGCTTCTACGTGGTGGACGAGGCCGACCTGGAATGCCACGGCGTGGTAAACACCGGCTCCTGGGAGGAAGGAAGCTTCCATATCCTGACCAATCATCCCGATTGGAAGGAAGCCTTTGTGGAGCGGGCGGTCCGGATGGTGGAGCGGGACAAAAACCATGCCTGCATTGTCTTGTGGTCCATGGGCAATGAATCCGGCTACGGGCCCAACCACATCGCCATGGCGGAGTGGACCCGCCGCCGTGATCCCTCCAGGCCGGTTCATTACGAAGGAGCGGCGGCCAAATACAAAGGCGATCCGAACATCGAGTCTCTGGATGTGCAAAGCCGCATGTACGCCTCCATCCCGGAGATGATCGAGTTTGCCGAGGACCCGGCCAATACCAAACCCTTGTTCCAATGCGAATACAGCCATGCCATGGGCAACGGTCCCGGTGATTTGAAGGATTATTGGGATGTCATTTACCGTTATCCCAAGCTCATGGGCGGCTGTGTCTGGGAGTGGTGCGACCATGGCATTCTTACCCAAACGGCGGACGGGGTGCCATATTATGCGTACGGCGGAGATTTTGGGGATAAGCCCAACGACGGCAACTTCTGCATCGACGGGCTGGTTACGCCCGACCGGAAGCCGCATAAGGGCTTGCTGGAGCTGAAGCAGGTGATTGCCCCGGTGCGGATCGAGGAGAAGGACCTGGCCAACGGGGAGTTGACCATTACCAACCTGTATGATTTTGTGGACCTGTCCGGGCTGACCTTCCTGTGGAAAGTGGAAAAGGACGGGGAGACGGCAGCCCAAGGGGAACTGTCCGGGATCAATGCCCAGCCGGGCCAAAAGAGCGGCCTGCAGGTGCCCTTCCGGCTTCCGGCGGACGCGGCCGGCAGGTACTATCTGGCGGTAAGTGTCCGCACCCGTCAGGATTATCCGTGGGCGGAGGCGGGTTACGAGGTCATGTTCGCCCAGTTTGAACTGCCGGCAGCCGCCGCAGATCACGCGGCTCCCGCTGCGGCGCTGGAGCATCTGGTGGCCGTGGAGGCGGTGCAGGAGGGCCACCTTCTGGCCGTATCCGGCTTCGAGTTCCGCCACGACTTTGACCTGTATGACGGCGTCTTTACCGGAATTTCCTACAATGGAGTGCCGATGCTGGCGGCTCCTGCCTCCTTCAACATCTGGCGCGCTCCTACGGACAATGACCGCAGAATCCGCCACAAGTGGGAGGCCGACGGCTTCGACCGCGCAGACATGAAGGTGTACAACACCTCCTGGTCCAAGACGCAGTCGGGCGGAGTGGAGATTGTGGTCCAATACTCCCTGGGGGGCTATATCCGCAAGCCCATCCTTCACGGCGAGGCGGTGTGGCAGGTGGAGAAAACGGGGGAGATTGCCCTGGACACCCGGGTGCAGGTGCGGGAGGATGCGCCATTCCTTCCCCGCTTCGGTCTGCAGCTGACCATGCCCGCAGGCAACGAGGAAGTGGAATATTTCGGCTACGGACCGCATGAAAGCTATATGGACAAACGCCACAGCGTCCGCAAGGGCAAGTATCTGTATCATGTGGATGAAATGTTCGAGAACTACGTCATGCCTCAGGAGAACGGTTCCCGCTATGGCGCCGATTGGGTCATTGTCTCCAACCTGCTGGGGATGGGCCTGAAGTTTGTTTCCGGCGCAGAGCATTTCTCCTTCAATGCTTCCCACTACCTGCCGGAGGACCTGAATCAGGCCAAACATACCTATGAGCTGGCGCCCCGGAAGGAAACCATTGTGCAGCTGGATTACAAGCTGAGCGGGGTGGGCTCCAACTCCTGCGGACCGGAGCTCTTGGACCAATACCGCCTGAACGAGAAGGAATTCAGCTACAGCCTGCGCATCAGCCCGGTGTTCAAGGAGGATTTGTCATGAACTTCACTCCCGATACCCGGACCTTAAACCTGGGATACAATGTTCTCTAGGGGAGGCATAGCACCCCTGATGAAGGAAATGGACGCCGTCTGCCAGACGGCGTCTTTTTTTGTTTTCAGAGGCAAACAAAATAGCTATTTATCGGGACGAATATTACTATATCGACCAGTAGATCAAATGATAAGATCATGAAGGACTAAAGCAAATTCGCTATAAATGGAGGTGAATCAGCAATGGCTATTGCGGGAATTGATATTGGGACCACCGGCTGTAAATGCACAGTGTATGATCGGAAGGGACGCTTCGTAAGCGAAGCCTATAAGGAATACCTGCCAGGCAGCACGGATGAACATACGATGATGGATGCCGCTATGGTGTGGAACGATGCCAAGGAGGTCTTGCGGGAAGCGGCAAGCCAGCTCCAAGTGCCCCTGGAGGCGATTGGGGTTACTTCTTTCGGAGAAGCCCCCATATGGCTGGATCGCCAAATGAAGCCCATGGCGCCTTCCATGCTGTATACGCATCCCGGCGGCCAACTGCAGTGTGTGCGTTTGACCCAACATTTTGGCAAAGGGTATATAACTCAAACTACAGGATTAAACCCGCATCCCATGTACAGCATCTCCAAGCTTATGTATGCTCGGGAGCAGAATCCGGAGCTGGCTAAAGACTGCCGGGGCATCTGCTGCTTCGGAGACTTTATTGTCTATATGCTAAGCGGGGTCCGGCAGATGGATTATTCCTTAGCCAGTCGGACCATGGCTTTTGACATCAACACCCTGAAGTGGGATGAAGCCATTCTGGAATACGCGTGTATCGACAAGTCCTGGATGCCCGAGCCTGTTCCGATTGGCTCCATCGCGGGGAAGATCAGAAGCTCGGTGGCGGAGGAGCTGGGGATTGGCGGGGAGGTTATCATCGTATCCGGATGCCATGACCAGATTGCGGCAGCGATTGGAACAGGAGCATACCGGCCAGGGATGGCGGTTGACGGAACCGGAACGGTAGAGTGCATGACTCCCGTATTTGGCCGTGAAGTCAATCGAGAGCTGCTGTATGCCGGAAGCTACCCGGTTGTTCCATTTTTGGATGATGCTTATGTGACGTATGCGGTTTCTTTTGCCGGGGGAGCGCTGTTGAAGTGGTATCGGGATAAGCTGGCTTATATGGAAGCGGCGGAAGCCCGTAAGCAGGGAGTCAATCCATATGATGTCTTCAATAACCGGATTGATAATTCCAAGCCTTCCGGATTGCTGGTGCTGCCTCATTTCACAGGGGGAGGAACACCTTACATGGACCCGGGATCAAAAGGGGCGATCTTCGGCTTGACTGCGGAAACCGCCAGTGTGGAGATTTATCAAGCGCTGATGGAAGGGGTCACCTTCGAAATGGCGCTGAACATGGAACGGTTATCCGCAGTGGGGATTCAGATTCATACGCTGCGGGCGACTGGGGGCGGGGCGTTGTCCCCTGCCTGGCTTCAGATGAAGGCGGACATCCTGAACCGTCCCGTTGTTTCCCTGGGAGCGGCGCAGTCCGGTACATTGGGCAGTGTTATGTTGGCCGGGGTTGCATGCGGGGTCTATGCCTCTCTTCAGGAAGCGGAGTCTGCCTTGATCAAGATCGGACTTACGTATGAACCGGACCCGCAGAAGCATGAACGATATCAATCCTGGTACCGCAAATACAAAAAATGTTATGAAGCCGTGAAGAGTGTGATGACGGCCGATGAGGAGGAAAAAATCTATGATACCTAAGAAAAAAATAACCTTCGCCTTATATTTTGGCAACCGGGGATTTATGCCGGAGTCCTTGGCCCTGGAGGCACGGAAGGAAGTCTCCAAAGCGGTTGTCGATGCCGGCTATGATTATCTGATAATGGACGCGCAGGCTACCCGCAACGGATCAGTGGAAACAAGAGAAGAAGGCCGGATTTACGCCCGATGGCTCAAGGAGCATGAGGGAGAGTTCGACGGCGTCATTCTGTCGATGCCGAACTTCGGCGATGAGAATGGGGCAATCGCCGCTTTGGAGGAATGCGGGAAGCCCATCCTGATTCAAGCCTATCCGGATGAAATCGGCAAGATGGGATTTGAGCATCGAAGAGACGCATATTGCGGGAAACTGAGTATTGAGGATGTATTTCATCAATACCGTGTCCCTTTCACCGCGCTGCAGCCGCATGTTGTTCATCCTTCCTCAAAGACGTTCATGCAGAACCTCCGTGATTTCGCCGCGATTTGCCGGGTTGTGAACGGGATGAAGAAATTCACCATCGGTTGCTTCGGCGCGCGCACTACAGCCTTCAAGACTGTGCGGTTTGATGAAATTACGCTGCAGAAATACGGGATCACTGTAGAGACCTTTGACTTGTCGGAACTCATCCATCGTGTGCAGCGGATGAGTGATGATCGTCCGGAGGTCACAGCCAAGCGGCAGGTCTTTCAGGACTATACGAATTGTTGTCACGTACCCGACGAAAAACTCACTGTTATTTCCAAGCTGAGTGTTGTTCTGGACGAGTATATGGCCGAATATCGGATGCAGGCCATCTCTATCCGCTGTTGGGACGAGATACAATCGATACTTGGAGTTTCGCCATGCGTGATTCTAAGCGAGCTGAATGACAGAGGGATTGTCGCTTCCTGTGAGATTGACATCTGTACGGCCATTAACATGTACGCCTTGCAGCTGGCGGCAGAAGAACCGGCAGCATGTCTGGATTGGAACAACAACTACGGGGATGATCCGGACAAAGTGATCCTGTTCCATTGCGGACCTGTAGCCCAAAGCTTGATGACGGGCAAAGGTACTGTAACCGATCACAGGATGATTGCCAAGACCATGCCGGGTTGCGGCTGGGGCAGCAATGAAGGGCGAATCCGCTCCTTCCCGATGACCTACTCCAACTGTATAACGGAAGATGGAAAGCTGACGTTCTACATGGAAGAGGGAGAATTCACGGAGGATGTCATTGAGGAGGGGTATTTCGGCTGTGCCGGCGTGGCCCGAATTCCCGGCTTGCAGAAGAAGCTGATTACCCTGGGCCGCGGCGGCTTCCGTCACCATACTGCAGTGGGCGTGGGGCATGTAAAGCAAATTTTGCAGGAAGCCTTCAAGTATTATCTGGGCTACGAAATTCTTGATTTGGAGGCGGGCGCATGTTAGTCACGTTGACCGATGTATTGAAGCTGGCGGAGGAAAAGGATTATGCGGTTGGATCGTTTAATACGCCCAATCTGGAAAGCATTATGGCTGTGGTGGAGACAGCCGAGAAGCTGGATGCTCCGGTTATTATCAGCCATGCCCAAGTTCACGAAGCGTTCATGCCCATCGAGAAGATTGGCCCTGTTATGCTCCATTTTGCCAAAACAGCAACGGTGCCCGTCTGTGTTCACTTGGACCACGGGGAAGATCTGGAATACGTAGAAAAGGCGCTAAAGCTGGGATTTACCTCCGTTATGTATGACGGTTCTCTCTTGCCTTATGAAGAGAATGTTCGCCGTACCATTGAAACGGTTCGTATGGCGAAGGCATACAATTCCAGCGTCGAAGCGGAGATTGGCATCCTGGGCGGGCGTGAAGCGGGGGGAAGCGGGCCGGCAGTTTCCATGGAAAAGATGTACACCGATCCCGATATGGCTGACCGGTTCGTTGGCGAGACCGGGATTGACGCGCTGGCGGCTTCTTTCGGCACGGCCCACGGATTCTACAAAGCCAAACCAAAGCTGGATTTTGCGCGAATCGATAAAATTAAGGCATTGGTTGGAATTCCGCTGGTGATGCACGGCGGTTCCGGCGTAAGTCCGGCGGACTACACCACGGCCATCAGCAAGGGAATTCGGAAGATCAATTATTATTCTTACATGGCCCGGGCGGGAGTACACAAGGTGGAAGAGCTGCTCAAGAATCAGCAGGTTGATTTCTTCCACGACATCTCGACGGCTGCTATAGATGGGATGAAGGCGGATATTGAAAAGGCGATGAAGGTGTTCTATCATCTCCAAACTGAATAGCCCTGTTTTCTTTGCGATAGGCAGAGGGCAGAATGCCGGTTAGCCGTTTGAAGGCTTTGGTGAAATAGTTATAATCGGGAATACCGACTTGCTCGGCGATTTCGTAGATCGGGCAATCCGTATCGCCTAACAGCTTCTTGCCCAATTGAATCCGGATATTCCGAATATGCTCGGCAATGCCTACACCGAAGCTCTGCTCCGACAGTTTATACAGGTGCGACTTGCTGATGTTGAATTGCTTGCACAGAACAGAGACCGAAAGATCATCCTTAATATGCTCCGTAATGTATCCGTCGATCTTCTGAGCCAGGGTATCCTGTTTCAGAATCAACATCCGGGAGAGGTACAGGTAGCTGGCGCTCATTTCCATCGTTCTGGCGTAAGCCTCTATAATGGACTTGGAAATATGCTTCTTCCGCTGAAAGGCGTTGTATAGCTTATTCATATCCAGATCATAGCTGCTCACATTCTGGTAGATCCTATCCCATAACGCTTCACGTGATCCGGTTTGCAGCAATTGGCCGAACATAAGATAGCCGATGATCTGGTTGTCCGCCTGGATCGGCACCACCGTCTCGGTAAGCCCGGCATGGCATTCATAGGTATATAGCCGACGCTCGTTCTTAACCTTGCTGCAAGCTTCTTGATCACAACGAATACACGCGGCTTCTGCCCGCGGATCACTTCTGATGATGTGGCAGTAGGTTGAAAGCCGAGTGGGATAGGCAGCCAGTTCATGGAAGGAGTGATCGAAGATAGCCGTACGGATGCCTGTCAGTGTGTAAAAGTTACGCAGCAGCTCTCTAACATCCGCAAGGTTAAATAACAGGTTCATCAGATTGTTCCCCCAGCCAATTTGAATGTGTTTCGACATGCTGGTTCTATTATCATACAACTACCCGCGGCTCTCAACAACACTTGGAAAAACTCCAATAATTCCTAAAAAACCAATGTTTATAATAGTCACATCGTTATATCCTAAATCCAAGGAGCGATATGGATGATTGAGGTAAACCGCTATTGGGAAAGTCTTGACGTGCTGCAGGAGAACCGCGAGGCGCCCCGGGCCTATTACATTCCTTACCGGGACGAGGCTTCCGCAGAGCGCGCCAAACGGGGGGCTTCCCCTTATTACCAAACGCTGAACGGCGGCTGGAAATTCCGCTATTGCCCCAGTGTGAAGGAGGTTCCCGGGGGTTTTTACGGCGTGGATGCGGATGTGTCCGGCTGGGATGATCTTCTGGTGCCGTCATGCTGGCAAACCAATGGCTACGACCGGCTGCATTATACCAATGTCAACTATCCCATCCCCTTCGATCCGCCGTTTGTGCCCGATGCCAATCCGGCCGGCCTGTATGTCCGGGAATTCCGCCTGAAGGATACCTGGAATGAGAAGGAGCCCTATCTGGTGTTCGAGGGGGTCAACTCCTGCTTCTACCTGTGGGTAAACGGGGAGTATGTGGGCTACAGCCAGGGCAGCCGGATTCCCGCCGAGTTCCAGATTACCGATAAGCTGCATCCCGGGGTCAATAGGATTGCCGTGATGGTGCTGAAGTGGTGCGACGGCACCTATCTGGAGGATCAGGATTTGTGGAGGTTTTCCGGCATTTACCGGGATGTATACCTCTTGGCCCGGGAAAAGAACCATATCCGTGATGTGTTCAACCGTCAGGAGCTGTCTGCCGGATTTACCCGCGCCGCTCTCCAATGCGAGCTTGAAACCGCCGGTGCTGTTCAAGTCGCCGCTGTCTTGAAGGATGCCGCAGGAGCCGTTGTAGCCTCCGGAAACGCTGCTATTAACGGCCATGGGAAGATTAGGCTGGAAGTGGACAATCCGGTGCTCTGGAATGCCGAGGCTCCATATTTGTACAGTCTGTATCTGTCGGCAGGCGGGGAGGTGCTCCGGTTTCAAACCGGCTTCAAGGAAGTGAAGGTCCAGGACGGGGTCTTCACCGTCAACGGCAAAGCCATCAAGCTGAAGGGCGTCAACCGCCACGACTCCCATCCGCAGCTGGGACAGACCATCCCACTGAACCACATGATTCAGGACCTGAATCTGATGAAGGCGCATAACGTCAATACCATCCGCACCTCCCACTATCCTAACGATCCCCGGTTCCTCGACCTGTGCGATCAGTACGGCTTCTATGTGGTGGACGAGGCGGATCTGGAATGCCATGGTACGGTGAATGCAGGCTCCTGGGAGGCGGGCAGCTTTCATACCCTGACCAATCATCCCGATTGGCAGGCAGCCTTTGTGGAGCGGGCGGTCCGGATGGTGGAGCGGGACAAGAACCATGCTTGTATTGTCATGTGGTCCATGGGCAATGAATCCGGCTACGGGCCCAACCATATCGCCATGGCAGAGTGGACCCGCAGGCGTGATCCCTCCCGGCCGGTCCATTATGAAGGAGCGGCGGCTAAGTATAACGGCGATCCGAACATCGAGTCCCTGGATGTGCAAAGCCGCATGTACGCCTCCATCCCGGAAATGATCGAGTTTGCCGAGAATCCGGACAATACCAAACCCTTGTTCCAATGCGAATACTCTTGTGCCATGGGCAATGGCCCCGGCGATCTGAAGGATTATTGGGATGTGATCTACCGCTATCCGAAGCTGATGGGCGGCTGTGTCTGGGAGTGGTGCGACCACGGCATTCTTACCCAAACAGCCGATGGGGTGCCGTATTATGGATACGGCGGAGATTTCGGTGATAAGCCCAATGACGGCAATTTCTGCATTGACGGGCTGGTTACTCCCGACCGGAAGCCGCATAAGGGCTTGCTGGAGCTGAAGCAGGTGATTGCCCCGGTGCGGATCGAGGAGAAGAATCTGTCCGACGGGCAGCTGATGGTGACCAACCTGNAATCTGTCCGACGGGCAGCTGATGGTGACCAACCTGTATGATTTTGTGGATCTGTCCGGGCTGTCCTTCCTATGGAAAGTGGAAAAGGACGGGGAGACGGCAGCCCAAGGAGAGCTCTCCAAGGTTAATGCCCAGCCGGGCCAAAGCAGCACCGTGCAGGTGCCCTTCCGGCATCCGGCGGATGCGGACGGCAGCTATTATCTGACGGTAAGCGCCCGCACCCGTCGGGACTATCCGTGGGCGGAGGCAGGCCACGAGGTGGCGTTCGCCCAATTCAGACTGCCGGGGGCGGCAGCCTCCGCTGGCCATGCGGCTCCCGCTGCGGCGCTGGAGCATCTGGCGCCGGTGGGGGCGGTGCAGAAGGGCCACCTTCTGGCCGTATCCGGCTTCGAGTTCCGCCACCAATTTGACCTCTATGACGGCATCTTTACCGGAATTTCCTACAATGGAGTGCCGATGCTGGCCGCCCCCGCCTCCTTCAACATCTGGCGCGCCCCTACGGACAATGACCGCAAAGTCCGCCACAAGTGGCAGTTCGAGGGTTTTGACCGGGCAGGGATGAAGGTGTACAACACTGCCTGGTCCCAAACTCCGGAGGGCGCAGTGGAGATTGTGGTCCAATATTCCCTGGGCGGCTATATCCGCAAGCCCATCCTTCACGGCGAGGCGGTGTGGCAGGTGGAGAAAACGGGGGAGATTGCCCTGGACACCCGGGTGCAGGTGCGGGAGGATGCGCCTTTCCTTCCCCGCTTCGGTCTGCAGCTGACCATGCCTGCAGGTAACGTTGAGGTGGAATATTTCGGCTACGGACCCCATGAGAGCTACATGGACAAACGCCACAGCGTACGGAAGGGCAAATATTTGTATACCGTGGACGAGATGTTTGAGAATTACGTCATGCCCCAGGAGAACGGTTCCCGCTACGGCGCCGACTGGGTCATCGTGTCCAACCTGCTGGGAATGGGCCTGAAGTTTGTCTCCGGCGCAGAGCATTTCTCCTTCAATGCCTCTCACTACCTGCCGGAGGACCTGAACCAGGCCAAACATACCTATGAGCTGGCGCCCCGGAAGGAAACCATTGTGCAGCTGGATTACAAGCTGAGCGGGGTGGGCTCCAACTCCTGCGGACCGGAGCTCTTGGACCAATACCGCCTGAACGAGAAGGAATTCAGCTACAGCCTGCGCATCAGCCCGGTGTTCAAGGAGGATTTGTAGGGATTGACCCGAAATTGGAGCCTCCGGGCGCAGCGGACAGAGGATTCGTTATTTTGTGAAAAACGGGCGGTTCTTCGTTTTCGCGGACTGAGGTTCCGTTAAACCCGGAAAAACAACCTGTTTTGGGCGACAATAGCGGCATTAGCGTATCCTGTGTCCGCGAAATGCGCCAAAAGGCGGAAATTTGCAAAATAACGGATCGACAGTCCGGATGGAGCGGACCCAACCGGATGGAGCGGACCCAAATTGCCGCTATTGCGAAGCCCCGCCGCCGCGCTGCCCCAGCAGATGCCCGGCGATGAGCTTGCCGTGGCTGCGCCCGGTCTCAATGAAAATTTCATTGGCGTCCCGGCCCGCGGCTACCACTCCGGCCAGATACAGGCCGGGCACATTGGTCTCCATGGTGGACGGATCAAACCGCGGAAGCTCCCACTCCCCCTCCACCGCCACCCCGGCTGCCGCCAGGAAGCTGCGGCTGGAGCGGAAGCCGGTCAGCGCCAGCACAAAATCATTGTCCAGCTCCTGTACGCCCTCCGGCGTGCTGACTCGCACACTGCCCAGGCTGATGGCCTCTACGGTGGAGTTGAACAGCATGCGGATGCGCCCTTTATTCACCATACTTTCAAAGACGGGACGGACCCAGGGTTTGATGTTGGGCGAATAGTCCGCCCCCCGGTACACCACTGTCACCAAGGCATTGGCCTTAAGCAGATCCATGGCCGCATCCACGGCGGAATTATTGCCCCCGATAATGCAAACCCTCATGCCGGTATACGGATGGGCCTCCCGGTAAAAGTGGGTGACATTGGGCAGCTCCTCTCCGGGAATGCCCAGCAGATTGGGGTGGTCGAAGTAGCCGGTAGCCACCACCAAGGCGCGGGCGGCATAGGCGGTTTTTTCCCCGAGCCGGTTCAGAGTCTCTACAATAAAGCTTCCATCCGCCTGCGGAATAATGGCGGTTGCCTCCTCATAGGAGCGGATGCGGACCTGGCTGTGCTGGGCCACATTGCGGTAATAGGTGAGCGCCTCCAGCCGGTAAGGCTTCTCATTGGGCGTGGAAAAGGGATAGTCCCCGATTTCCAGCAGCTCCGGCGTGCTGAAAAACTGCATATAGGTGGGATATTGGCTGATGCTGTGCGCCACCACATGCTTTTCCAGAAGCAAGGGGTTAAAGCCGGCGCGTTTCAGTTCAATCCCGGCGGACAGGCCGCAGGGGCCTGCCCCGATAATGATGACCTCTTCCATGGCGCTGAACCTCCGTCGGCTGGACTTGTGAATCAAACCACACCTTATTATTGTAGCACATCTCCTGAAATAACACGGTTCGAGCCAAGGGCCGGATAGTGTTATGGAAGCCTCGAATTTAACAAAGTCAAATGGAGAGTCTTTTTCACCTGGTTGGTTCTTAACTTTTTCTTGGCCGGCCCGGCAAAAGTGGAAGGTATGCTATAATATGGGCGGACCTGTATCCGATCCGGGATATTGGATTCATTTGCCATGGAGGTGCGTCTTGAGTTCCGCTCCCAATAACCAAAGCTTGCGTCCGGGGTACATCGTCAATATTATACTTATTATCTTTTTGGCCCTTCCTTTATTATTGTCCCTGGTGTTTGTTCCGCTGCTGATGTCCAACGCCTTCCATACCTCGGGCGGCTACGGGCTGGGCCAGCTGAGCCTGATGTTCGTCATTCCATTGGTGGTGGGAGGGGTAGCCGGGATGGCGTTTTGCACGGGCAGCCGCAGCAAGCCGTCGTCGCCGTGGGCCCGCTATCTGCCGGTGGCGGCGCCGCTGATTATTTTCATCGGCATCGCTGTTTATGCCTACGCTGTCTCCAACGGCAATTACAATTCCCCTGCGTGGGGCGTCTTCGCCTGGGCCAATCCGGCCTACCTGATTGTCAATCTGCTCCTGAGCTTGAGCGGCTACGGCGGCTTGATGCCGGTCCATGTGCTGTCCGCCGCCGCGGGTTTTGTGCTTGGTTTTGTGCTTTGGGATTTCCGCCGGCGCCAATTCTCCGGCACAGCCGGGATGCGATGGGCGGCGGGATGCCTGGTTGCGGCAGTCGCAGGAAGCTGGCTGTTCATGGGAATCGCCAACAAGGAGCAAATCCAGGATGGAATCGCCAAGCTGCGATACGGGGAAACGGGGATGAAAACCGACCTGGCGGAATACGATCTGTCCCAAATGGCCCCGTTCAAAAAGAACAACGGCTTGGCCACTCTGGGCAGCAAGCCGCAGCTCAGCCTCACCGATCTTAACGAGATGCCGCGGCTGGACGGGGCCACCGCTTTGTATCCCGTCTATGCCGCCTTTGCGGAGACGGTGTACGAAGGACTGGCGGAATGGGACAAGCACAAACCCGCCACCGAAAGCCGCAACAACCTGTATGTATCCGTGGATGAATTTCCGTATTCCATTGTGAAGTGCAGCACAACCCCCAACGCCTATGAGAATCTGATGAACAAAATAGCGGATATCATTATTGTGGCGGAGCCCTCCCAGTCTCAGCTGGAGCAGGTCCGCGCCCGGGAGGATGAGTTCGTGATGACCCCTCTGGGCAGCGACGCCTTTGTCTTTTTTGCCAATAAGAAAAACCCGGCGGAGAACCTGACCATCAATCAAATCCGGGACATCTACACCGGCAAAATCACCAACTGGAAGGAGGTAGGGGGCAAAAGCGTGGACATCCTCCCCTACCAGCGGCCGCAGGATTCCGGCAGCCAGACGGCCATGCAGAACAAGGTGATGAAGGGGCTGGAGATGATGGAGCCCACCACCGTTACCCGTGCCGGGGGCATGGGGGAGGTCATCTCCAAGGTGGCCTCCTACCGGAACTCCAAAAACGCCCTGGGCTACACCTTCATGTATTACGCCTCCTCCATGGTAAAGGACAACCGGATCAAGTATCTGGCCGTGGACGGAATCAAACCCTCGCCGGAGACGATCCGGGACGGGACCTACCCTTTCGCCGGACAGTTCTATGCCGTCACCCTCAAATCCAACACCAGCCCGCAGGTGCGGAAGCTGCTGGATTGGATGACTTCAGCAGAAGGCCAGACGCTGGTGGAGAAAACCGGCTATGTGCCGGCGACAGCCCCCGCTCCCAAAAAGTGACGTGATGCTCCGCGGGATATTCACCGTATCGCGCCCCATACGCAAAAAAAGCCGCCGAAGCTGTGAAAAGCTCAGGCGGCTCTATTTCATTCCTCTTATTTCTTGAACAGCCCGGAGCCCAGGACATCTGCCATGAACTTCTGGAACTGGGGAATATCCAGCTGCTGATCCGCATCGGACAAGGCTGTGGGCGGATTGGGATGGACCTCCACCATAATGCCGTCGGCGCCGGCGGCCAGGGCGGCCTTGGCGCAGGGCACCAGAATATCCTTGCGGCCTGTGGAATGGCTCACGTCCACCAGAACCGGCAGATGGGTTTCCTGCTTGAGAATCGGCACAGCGGAAATATCCAGGGTGTTCCGGGTCCACTTTTCATAGGTGCGGATGCCCCGTTCGATAAGAATCACCTGGCTGTTGCCGCGGGAGACGATATATTCCGCCGCCAGCAGGAATTCCTCCAGAGTAGCGGCCAGGCCGCGCTTTAAGACCACCGGCGTGCGGGCTTCCCCGGCCGCCTTCAGCAGCTCGAAGTTCTGCATGTTGCGCGCGCCGATCTGGATAATGTCGATATATTGTCCGGCAATTTCCACATCGGCGGGATTGACGATTTCGCTGATGGTGGCCAGTCCGAACTCGTCGGCTACCTCCCGCATCAATTGCAGGCCCTCAATGCCCAGGCCTTGGAAATCATAGGGGGATGAACGGGGCTTGAAGGCGCCGCCGCGCATCAGCTTCACGCCGGATTCCTTCAGGGCGGCGGCAACGGTGCGCAGCTGCTCGCGGCTTTCCACGGAGCAGGGGCCGGCAACCATAACCGAAGACGCGCCGCCGATAGGCAGTCCCTTGACCGTCACCACGGTGTCGGCGGATTGCTTTTTGCGGCTGACCAGCAGCTCCTTGCGGTGGTTGGTTTTTTGCAGATCCAGGGAAGCCTTGAAAATCTGCTTGAACAGGTGGCGGATGGTGGCGTCGTCAAACGGTCCTTTATTGGCCTCCACCAGGCTTTCCAGCATCTCATGCTCCCGCACCGGGTCAAACTTGGGAATACCTTGCTTTTGTTTGATTTCGCCGATGGTTTTGACGATAGACGCACGCTCCGAAATCAGCTCCAGCAGTTGGCTGTTAATGCCGTCCAGCTGTCTTCTCAATTGCTCCAGTTGCAGATTTTCCATCTCGCCCACTCCTTTTTTTGGTGAAATTTGGTTTTATGGGAAAATAAAAAAAGCCTCCCGTCCGCAAAGGGACGCAAGAAGCCGTGGTACCACCCTAATTCGAATCTATCCGCTTCCGCTGGCCGAATGAAACCGGCGGCGAAGGGGATATCTTCCTCTGGACCATGATAACGGTATGGGACCGGTTGCCTCTACTGGCCGCGCTTGGCGGAGGTTCAAGGCACCACTTCGGAGTGAACTTCGGCGGAACGTTTCCTAGAGGCCTGCTCTCAGTCGGTGGCAAGCCTTTCCTGTCGGAACGCGGGTCTCGCTTACTCTCTCCTGCAACGTGTTTGGCGAAGTTTGGGGAAGCCTGTGATTCATGTTAGAAGCGATTATAGAGGATCGCGGGAAAATACGCAAGCTTTTGCAGGAACGCTGTTTGGCGATAAAGCGGCGCAGCGGAGGAGGAGCACATGAATTAGGATGGCGGAAGCAGACGTTCTTATGCAAAAAGGTCTTGACATCTCCTTGGAGCAGGCCTATATTTAAGCTAATTCATCGGCTATAAAGGGGAGTAGCTGTTACAGCAAAGTCGTCAGTACGGGGAAACCCCGGCTTTGTTGGCAACGTTACGTTGTTGGCGAGACCTTTACCGAACACGGTAAAGGCTGTTTTCTGTTTCTTCACAGGCCTTTGCCCTTCGGCAACAGGCCTGTTTTTATTTTTACGGGGACGGGCCTTACACTCATATCCAGAAAGGACTTGGCACAGATGGACTTTATTGTTTCACTTCTGTCGATTGTGATGATCGACCTGTTTCTGGCGGGAGACAATGCGATTGTGATCGGCATGGCGGCAAGAAATCTGCCCCATCATCAACAGAAAAAAGCGATTATCGGAGGAACCGTCGGCGCTATTGTGATCCGCGCTGTTTCCACGATTGTGGTGGTCTGGCTGCTCAGTCTGACAGGCCTCAAGCTGGTCGGCGGTCTGCTCCTGATGTATATTGCCGTTAAGCTTCTGGTGGAAAAGAAGGAAGAGGAAGCCCATGTCAATGCAAGCATGAGCATCTGGAAGGCAATCGGCACGATTATTATCGCCGACATGGTAATGGGACTGGACAATGTGCTGGCAGTAGCCGGCGCCGCCAACCACAATTATACGCTGGTTGTTGTGGGCCTTCTGATCAGCATCCCGATTATGGTATACGGCAGCACCCTGGTGATTCGCCTGATGGACCGTTTCCCCAAGGTTATTTATCTCGGGGCGGCTATTCTGGCCTATACCTCCGGCAAGATGATTACCGGCGAAAGCTTCATTGCCGATGTGCTGGGCAGCGGCTTCCTGCGTTATGCCATTGAGGTTGTAGTTGTTGCCGGCTGTCTGGGGGTTGGCTATTGGCTGAACAAGCGCCAAAACAACGCGCCGGTTCCTGCCGCCAAACCCGACCACCACACCGCTTCCGCTTAAGCTTGTCCGCCGCTATGCAATTCACAGGCCTCCGGCGCCCGTATTTCGGGCGTGACGGGGCCTTTTTCCGTGCCCGGGAGGGTACCTCTTTGCCGCAAAACGTGGTACAGTAACACAAGAACAGACAGCACTTCATTTACGAATTCGGGAGGGCAGGCAAGTTGCAACAGGCGCGCATCCAATTAAAAAAGCATTTTGGTTATGATTCGTTCAAAAGAGGCCAGGAGGAGCTGGTGGAGAGCATCCTGCAGGGAAGGGATGTCCTTGGGGTCATGCCCACGGGAGCGGGCAAATCCGTCTGCTACCAGCTGCCTGCGGCCATGCTGCCCGGCATTACGCTGGTGGTTTCCCCCCTTATCTCGCTGATGAAGGACCAGGCCGACGCCTTGAACCAGATCGGGATTCCGGCTGCACTTTTGAACAGCACACTCTCGGTCCGGGAGTTGAATGATACGTACCGCAAGATTGCCGCAGGGGCTTACAAGATCGTGTATGTGGCCCCTGAACGGCTGGAATCCGAACGCTTCTGCCAGCTGGTGCAGGAGCTGTCCATCCCGCTGGTGGCGGTGGACGAGGCCCACTGCGTATCCCAATGGGGCCATGATTTCCGCCCCAGCTATCTGGCCGTGAACCGGCTCCTGCAATGGATCAAGCCGCGGCCGGTGCTGGCGGCGTTCACGGCCACCGCTACGGATGTGGTGAAGGAGGATATTGTCCGCCAGCTGGGGCTGGACCATCCCCTGCGGGTCACCACGGGCTACGAGCGGGAAAACTTAAGCCTGTCGGTGATCAAAGGGGCGGACAAGAAGGACTACATCGCCCGTTACCTGCGCTCGCGGCCCAAGGATGCCGGCATTATCTACGCCTCCACCCGCAAGGAGGTGGAGGAGGTGCACAAGTACCTCAACCGGCTGGGAATCTCCGCCGGACGCTACCATGCGGGCTTAAGCGACGAGGAGCGCAGCCGCAGCCAGGAGCTGTTTTTGTATGATGTGATCAAGGTGATGGTGGCTACCAACGCCTTCGGAATGGGCATCGACAAATCCAATGTCCGGTTTGTCATCCACTACAACCTGCCGAAAAACCTGGAGTCCTATTACCAGGAGGCAGGCCGTGCCGGGCGGGATGGCGAACCGGGGGAATGCATTCTCCTGTTTGCGCCCCAGGACATTATGACCCAGAAGTTTCTGCTGGAGCAAAGCGACGCCGAGCCGGAACGCAAGAAGCAGGAATACAGCAATCTCAATGATATGGTGGATTATTGCCATACCACGGATTGCCTGCAATCCTATATTGTATCGTATTTCGGCGGCCAAACAGCGGAGCCCTGCGGGCGCTGCAGCAGCTGCACGGATGACCGGGAGCTCAACGACATTACCGTGGAGGCGCAGAAGATTTTCTCGTGCATCGTGCGGATGCGCCAGCGGTTTGGCGCAGTCATGACCGCCAAGGTTCTCCGGGGAGCCGGGGATGCCAAGATCAGGCAAATGGGCTTTGACCAGCTTCCCACCTACGGCATTATGAAGCAAGCCAAGGAAAAGGACATCACCGGCCTCATCAGCGTGCTGGTGGCTGACGGGTACCTGAGTCTGTCGGACAGCCAGTATCCGGTTCTGTCCCTTACTCCCAAAGCCCGCAATGTGCTGGAAGGCTCCGAGCGGGTTTTCCACCGGGCGGTGATCCTGCCCCAGGCGGGCGGCAGCCATTCCGGCGGCGCAGCGGGCGGCGCGGACGAAGCGCTCTTCGACAAGCTGCGGCAGCTGCGGAGAAGCTTCGCCGAACGGGAGCGGGTGCCTCCCTTCACCATATTCCACGATGCCACCCTGCGGGATATGTGTGTCCGGCTGCCGGACAATGAAGATGAGATGCTGGCCGTCAAAGGGGTCGGCAAACACAAGTTTGACAAATACGGCGGCGCGTTTTTGGAGGAAATCCGGAAGCACAAGGGTGCTTAGTGGAAGGACTCCGCTACTCCTCCAACGGCATCAGGAAGATATACCGTTCCACAAATTGGCTGATTGGGGACAGCACAATCGTCCGCAGAGTCACCACGTTAAGCGGGTCCAGATGATATTGGCTGGCCAGCGCCATATACATGGCCCAGACGATGAGGCAAGCATAGACCAGCTTGCCTTTTTTGTCGCTGGACATCTTCAATCCCAAAAACAGCATAAGCCCCGACACCAGCAAAATGATGATGCTCGTAAAGATTGCGCTCATTGCTCCTGTTCCTTTTTGGATAATTTATTGTACCCCTTGTTGCTTAACCCCACTTTTTTCATATTGACCTCCACATTGACCTGAAGATTGATCTTTTTGAACACATCCTCCCGGTCCTGCTCCATCTGCTTCCATTGCTTCGGGTATTTCCGGTAAATCCGTTCAGAGATGCCTGCCACATCCGCATTGGCTTTTTTGGATGCGGCCCATGCCCGTTTGCACATGTTCACGATCTCGGTCTTCACACTTTCCTCCATCTTTCGGATGGTTTCCGGGTCCAGCAAATTGCAGGAGCTTCCGGTTTCATTCAGCCAGCCGTCAACCTTTATGTCGGCCGTCACATTGTATTTGCCCTCCGACTGCCGGACGGTGATCCTGGTTTTGGAGTTGGAGACCGCAAAGGTGGAATCCTTGGCCTCCTTCTTCTCCGGATTGGAGATGAAGGGAATGGTGGAGGAATTGACCTGATCGCTGAGAAAAGAAATCCCCAGCGCTTCATCATCGCTCATCCATCCCACCAGCTTGGTTTCCTTGATAATGGCGGCCCGTCCCAGCCGCAGCTTGGAGGGCACAGTGGTTTGCTTCAATTGATCAATGCCGGTGACCTCCTTGCCGCCGGATATAATAATTTCCGGGATCAGAATGCTGCGGCCCGGACTCAGCTGCTTCTTGATCAAGTCATACATCCGCACATTGGGGATTTTGGAGAGATAACGTTCCTGCTTCTCCAGAATGCGCTCCAGGCCGATGCCCGGAATCGTCTCGGAGCTGAGCAGCTGCTCCAGAATGGATCTGCCGTCGCCGGAAGCGACCAGAATGCTGACCGTTTCGCGGGAGTCGGAATTGCGCAGGTACAGGTCTACGATCTGGCTGAAGCCCTTCTTGGCAGCATCTTCCCCGATGACCAAAATGCTGTTGTGTCCGAAGTACAGCTTCCGCGGCGCTTCCATATAGCTTTCGGAGGTTGCTTCCTTGATGGTTTCTCCCTCGGTGGAATATACCACAACCGGCACCTGGCCGCTGGGGCCGCCGGCTGTGCCCGCCGCCGCGGAGATTGAAGAGGGGATAACCACCTGGAAGGACAGCGTCCATTCCCCGTTTTTGCTCACATCCAGAGCGGCTGCTGAAGTAATGGCAAGCTCATTTAATTCCGTGCGGTCCCAGCAGCCTCCCAGGAGCGCAGAGGATAGGCCCAGCAGAAGGATTATCCGGCGTGAACGTCCCATGCGTCCCACGATCAGGACCTCCTTTTCCGTGGGGCTTTTTTGCGGACCAACAGAGCTGCGGCCAATAATAGCGGCAGGACCACGTTGAACCCAAGAAGCTCATACGGGGTTACATGCTGCATCTGGTTGTCGAATGCGGTTTCATCGTGGAAGGACACGAAGGCGGTCATCATAATAACCAGACTCAAGCCCAGCAGCACCGGTTTGGACGGCTTAATGACAAAGGTTTCGGTCAGGCAGTGAAAGGCCCCGAACAGAAACAGCGCCATTTTGATATAGATGGTGCATACCCAAAAGGACACAAACAGAATATCCAACCGCTCCAGCGTTGTCCCCAGCTTAATAATTTCAATCATGCTGAAGGTGGGATAGCGGAATTGCTGCGGCATAATGGGGCCGAACAGGATGAGGCACAGGGCCACGGTCAGCGTCAGATGGAAGCCTGCGGCAACGGTCCCGCCCACAGCCGCTTTGACAATTCCTTTTTTGGAGTGAAGATAAGGAGCCAGCAGCAGAACCAGCGCCACCTCCGACAGCCAGCCCAACGGCAGCAAGCCGCCGTAGGCCACATGGGGCAGCGGAGTATCCATAATCGGCATGAGCTGATGGGGCTCGATCAGATTGAAGAACAGAGTCAGGCTGATGCAATACGTGATGATGCTAATGGTAGTGACCACCCCGTTGACCCGGGCGATAACCTCAATTCCTCCGTAGACGGCGTAGCCGCATACGGACAGAATGATGACCATTATGACCCAGTCCGGGGTTTCAAATAAAATCTGATCCGACAGGATGTTTGTGAACTCCTGCAAAATAGTTGCCGATATGGAAATATAGTACGAAGTCAGCCCTAAGCCGACAATAACAGCCGCCCATTTCCCCAACCGGCGGGATAACCAGCCCAGGAAGGAAAACTGTCCGGAGACCCGCTTGGCGAGAGAGCCTGTCAGCCAGGCTATGCCTGTTCCCAGTATGGTGGCGGCCAGAATGGAAATCCAGGCATCCTGCTTGGAATGAGCCATGACCACGCTGGGCACCACCAGGATTGCGGTGGGAATAATGGTGGCATAGATTAAAGTGCTTAGCTGCCAAACGGAAATCCGCTCCTTCATGTCCCTTCCCCCTCCTGCCTGTCTCCCTCCGGCTTCTTCGGGGGAAGAGGCTGCTGTCCTTCAGGCTGCCGTTTTTGGTTCCCCGGATTGGCAGTATCGGGGCGTTTGTTCATTGCCCACCGGGGAGCGCGGATCAGCACATCCTTCAGCTCGGACAGCCGCAGGGGAGAGAAGGGGCCCATATAGGGAACGCCGAAGGTGCGCAGGCCCTCCAGATGGATCAGGAGGAACATCATGCCGGACATAATGCCGAACAGTCCGAAGGAGCCTCCCAGGATCATCATCCCGAAGCGGATCAGCCGGGCGGAGATGGACATGCTGATGTAAGGCACGACGAAGTTGGAGATTGCGGTAAAGGAAACCACGATAACCATGGCCGCCGATACCAGACCTGCCTGAACAGCGGCCTGCCCCAGCACCAAAGCGCCCACAATGGAAATGGCGGGACCGATGGCCCGCGGCATCCGGACGCCCGCCTCCCGCAGCACCTCGAAGGTCAGCTCCATCAATATGGCTTCGATGAAGGCGGGGAAAGGCACTCCCTCCCGTTGGGCCGCCAGGCTGATCAACAGCGGCGTAGGCAGCATCTCCTGGTGGAAGGTGGTAATGGAAATGTACAGGGCGGGAAGCAGCATGGACAAGAAGAACGCCACAAACCGGATAATCCTTAAGAAGCTGGAAATATCCGCCCGCTGGTAATAATCCTCGCTGGATTGAAAGTACCGGGTGAAGGGGGCCGGTGCAATCAGAACAAACGGCGTTCCGTCCACGATAATCGCTACCTTGCCCTCCAGAAGAGCCCCAACCGCTACATCCGGCCGTTCCGTATTGAGCAGGGTAGGGAAGGGGCTGTAGCTGGAGTCCTGAATAAATTCCTCAATGTAACCGGAATCCAGAATGGAATCCGTCTTTATGCTTGCAAGGCGCTGCATCACCTCGTCTACCATTTCCTTGCGGGCGATGCCGTCCAAATAAACAACCGCCACTTCCGTTCGGGTAATACTGCCCAATTCGAGAATGATCGATGCCAGCTTCGTCGATTTGACTCTTCTGCGGATCAAGGAAAGATTGGTGCGCAAATTTTCATTAAAGCCTTCCTTTGGCCCCCGGATCACGGTTTGGGTAGTGGTTTCCTCGACGCCGCGCTGCTCTCCTCCGGAGGTGTTGATGGCCAATGCCTGATTGCAGCCTTCAATAAGAACAATCGTGGAGCCGCCGAATAAAGCGGAGAATACGCCATCCACCGTGTCCACCTTTTTGACCATGCCCAAAGGCACCGCATCCGCTGTTGCCTCCAGCACCTCCTGCCCGGACAAACCGGCAAGGCTGTCTCTTATGCCCAGGCCCGGCTTGACCAGGGTTTGCAGAAGATCCCTGTCGACTTTGCCGCCATCCACAATACCCTCTACCAAAATGACGGCAAAGCGGACTTCATTGGTCAGATGGCGGAAGGTGACATCCACATTTTCCACCAATTCGGCATGTATGAGGGATAAATTCTCATCGAGACTTTCAGAAAGCGGCTGTTTTTTGGGGGGAGGCGCAGCTTTGCCGGTTTTCTCCTGCTTGGTTTTCCTGGCCGACTTTCCTTTCAGAATGTTCATGCTTGCTCTCCTCCTTCCAAGCGGCGCACAGCCGAACTCCTTCCAGAATATACATGACTCTTACGTAGGGTTTGAAGTTTGGACCTGTTTTATGCGTCTGCGCCAAGAAGCCCGGGCCTTCTGCAGGAGAGCAGAGGGTCCGGGCTTCAATCAGGGGGGGATGTTATGCAGGCTTAGGAAGCGCCTTTCAGCTTGCCGGTGAACAACAGCATCCCGAAGGAAAGGGCGATGGTGGCGCCGCTTAAGAGCCATGCCAGCGCAGTGTTTCCCGAATCGACAGCAAGGTAGATGCCGGTGGGAATGGTTTGGGTGCGGCCGGGGATGTTGCCCGCCACCATCAAGGTGGCGCCGAACTCCCCCAGTCCCCGGGCGAAGCCCAGGACATAGCCGGTAACCAAGGCTCTCCAGGAGAGGGGCATGGTAATATGGACCAGAACCTGCCATTCGTTGGCGCCCATTGATCTTGCGGAATCCTGCAGCTCCCGCTCGACGGAAAGAAACCCCGCCTTCAGGGACTGGTACACCAGCGGGAAGGCCACCACAACCGCAGCCACGACAGCCGCATACCAGCTGAAAATAAAGGAGTGATCGAACAGGGCCTCAATCAGCTTGCCGAACCAGGTTCTTCTGCCGAAGATCACAAGCAGCACAAAACCGACAACCGTAGGAGGCAGAACCATAGGCAGGAGAAAAAGGGTTTCCAAAACCGTCTTTCCCTTGAAGCGGATTACGGTCATAAACCAGGTAATGAAAATTCCGAGCAGAAAGACGATTATGCTGGAAAAGAGCGTTACCTTCAGCGACAGCAGCAGAGGATGGATGAATTCCGGTTTCGTCAGTTGACTGGCCATGGCGGATTATTTCGCGGCTGCCGAGAAGCCGTATTTCAAGAACACATCCATGGCTTCTTTGGTTTGCAGATACTCATAGAAGCTCTTGGCGGCTTCGGGATATTTGGAGGCCTTGATGATGCCTATGGGATATTCCACCGCAGTATGGCTGGCCGGGTCGGCAGTCAGGATAACCCTGACCCCTTTGGAAGCGGCGGCGTCTGTTTTATAGACGAACCCGGCTTCCGTATTGCCGGTTTCCACATAGGAGAGCACCTGCTTCACGTCCTTGGTCAGCACAATCTTGGGCTGCAGGGCATCCCATAATTTAAAGTAGGTCAGGGTTTCCTTGGCGTAGCTGCCGGCGGGTACGGTTTCGGGTGTGCCGATAGCAATTTTCTTTACATCGGCATGGTTCAGGTCTTCGATTTTGGCAATGGAGAGCTTGCTGTCCGCAGGGACGATCAGCACCAGGTCGTTGATCAGCAGATTCTTGGCGGTGGCGGAATCAATGAGCTGCTTGGACACCAAAGTGTCCATTTGCTTCTTCCCTGCAGAGAGGAACAGATCGGCGGGAGCTCCGTTCTCAATCTGTGTCTGAAGGGTGCCGGAAGCGCCATAGTTGAAGGTAAGGGTTATGTGGGGAGCTTTTTTGGCGTAAAGGGTTTTGATCTCGTTCAGGCTCTCCGTCAGGCTGGCGGCGGCGGAAATGGTCAGCTCCACCGGGTCCGGCGCTTTGGTAGGAGCTGGCGCCACACTGGCGGCAGCCGAAGCTGCGGGACTGACAGTGGCGGCGGGGACGGCCCCGTCCTTCTCTCCGCAGCCGGCCAGGCCGGTTAAGGCGGCCAGTGAAAGAGCGCAAGCGAGGATGATTTTTTTCCCATTTTGCAATAACATGGTTATCCCTCCCGGTATTATCTATATAAGATTGCATCCAATCATTACGAAACCAGCAGTTATGATTGGTTTGATGATATGTTATTTCACATCATACTATAGTTTGTGATGATATGTAAATAAAAAAGTATCGAATATTGTATCGTTTTGTTATGTTTAGTGCTGTTTGATTAAATGTGGGTATATGTACGAATGCGAAAACCCCCTTGGCCTGGTTTGGGCGGAGGGGGTTCGCAGTGGCAGATGGGGCGAGCGGGACCTTCGGTTACGCCATCAGCATGACGGAGGAGGATTTGATCACGGCGGTGACCTCGGAGCCGATGGCCAGCTCCAGCTCCTTCAGGGATTCGACGGAGATGATGGAGGTGATTTTGTTGCCTCCTCCAATGTCCACGACAACCTTGGCGTTGACTTGTCCTTCGCTGATCTCCACTACCTTGCCGGTCAGCTGATTGCGCGCGCTGATTTTCATGGATGGAACACTCCTTTCCTCAATGTAAGATATTCTGCCGCGGTCAGCTTGTCCGCAATGGCTGCGGCTTAATCACAGATGCCGGACTGGGAGGTATAGGCTTATTGTAAAGCTTTTTTTGCTGCGGATCAACGAAAAAAGGCGATATAAGACGAATGGTTGATATCTATTGTCAGGTTTTCTTCCATATCCCGTTGGGGGGCAGCCCAAAAAGCCCGGCACCGCTGCCGGGCTGAATCTGCCGGGGATAATCAGGATACCGGTTTGGAAAAGAAGGTTTTCAGCGCTTTGTACACATCGGCTTTTTCACGGATTACATGGTAGAGAAATTTCTTGTGCTGGATGTTCTTGTAGGCGGACATGAGGGTGGAGCTGCGGTTGTACTGGTTGACCTCGCCGTAGCCGAACATATTGGCGCGCTTCATCAGCTCCTGAATCAGATTGACGCATTTTTCGTTATCGGAGGTCAGATTGTCGCCGTCGGAGAAATGGAAAGGATAAATATTCCAGTTGGCGGCAGGGTAGCGGGCGTCGATAATATCCAGTGCTTTTTGGTAGGCGGAGGAGCAGATGGTGCCGCCGCTTTCGCCCCGGGTGAAGAAATCCTCCTCCGTCACCTCCTTGGCCTCGGTATGATGGGCCACGAAGACGATTTCCACATGCTCGTATTTGCGGCGCAGAAACCGGGCCATCCAGAAAAAGAAGCTGCGGGCAATATATTTTTCGAAGGAGCCCATGGAGCCGGAGGTATCCATCAGGGCCAGCACCACTGCGTTGGAATGGGGCTTCTGCACCTCATCCCAGGTTTTGAACCGCAGATCGTCGGGGGAGATGCCGTGGATGCCCGGCTTGCCCGCGTTGGCGTTGCGCTTCATGTTCTCCATAATGGTCCGCTTTTTGTCGATGTTGGACATAATCCCTTTTTTGCGGATATCATTAAACACCACGTCCTTGGATTGGAGCATCTCCCGCTGCTTCTCCTCCAAATTGGGCAGCTCCAGCTCCTCGAACAGCATCTCCTCCAGCTCGGCCATGCTGATCTCCGCCTCGTAATAATCCTCGCCGGGCTGGTCGCCGGCGCCTTCTCCCTTGCCGGGGCCTTTCTTCTGGGCCTCCCGGTCCACTCCCAGCACGTCCCCTACCTGCGAGTCCCCATCCCCTTGCCCTACATGCTTTTGCTTATTGTAGTTATAACGGAAGCGGTACTCGTCGATGCTTTTAATGGGGACGCGCACCACCTGCTTGCCGTCCGACATGACGATGCTTTCATCCGTCACCATATCGGGAAGATTCTGTTTGATTGCCTCACGCACCTTCTCCTGATGGCGCGTCTGGTCCTGATAGCCCTTGCGGTGCAGGGACCAGTCCTCCCGGGAGACGATATATAGCGGTTCCGTCACTGGAATTCCTCCCTTCTTGTGCAAATCTTGCGAAAGCTTTAGCGCGTGATATTGTTAAGTATATTCACCGCGGCGGGAGGTATGTTCCGGTTATCGAAAGCTTCCTTTGTTCGCATGTTCTTCATTTTTCCATTGGAACAAAACGCATAGTGAATGCGTCTGAAAACTGTTATGATATTAGGGACTGTCCGAGAACTCCGGGGGTAGCGGGTTTTAGGACAGCCTTTAGACAGCGCAGTGAGACAGAATGATAAGGAGGCTAAAAGATGATGCGCAAGCTGCTGATTCTTCTTTGTTGTACGGCCGGCATCCTGGCGGCGGGACAAGCCGCTTATGCCGCCGGCCCTTCGGTTCAGGCGGGGACGGAGCAGGTCACTGTGGGAGGCAAAACCATGACTGTGACTACGGTGCGGGTGGATTTGCGCGATCCGCTGCTTGCTCTTGAGCCGGTTACGGCCCGGAGCGCCATCGGCTATGACGAGTCCTTCGCCTCGATTGTGGAACGGAGCCAGGCTGCGGCCGCCATCAACGGGACCTTCTTCAACGCATATGAAAAGGCGGAGGACAGCCGTTATCCCAACGGGCTTCTGGTCGCTTCGGGGGAGACGGTCCATTCCGGAACCAACCAGTCCCTGATTTGGATGGCGGACAAGCTTCCCGTTATCCGCAATGTGGAGCTGGGCATCCGGGTGACCTTTGTCCAAGGCAAACAAACCTCCACTTATTTTCCGTGGGGGGTCAATAAATATTACGGAGACGGCCAAACGGACCAGGTGGTCTGGTACACCCCCGCTATGGGCCGGATCATCGATTATCCCAACAGCACCAAAATTGTGATCCGGGAGAATGTAGTGACCCGGATTACCGAAGAAGCGGTTTCCGTGCCCGGGGACGGGTATGTGTTTATGGCCGGGAACAGCGACAACAACCGCAATAATCTGCTCCCGCGGGTTCAGGTGGGAGATACGGTGGATTTGGAAACGGTGGCCAAGGATGCGGTAAGCGGGGAGGCGGTGGATGCGGGAATGTGGCTTTCCGCCATCGGTGCGGGACCGAAGTTGGTGACAGGCGGAGCGGTGGATCTGGATTTTGCCCGGGACGGCTTTGACGACCCGAAGCTCATGACGCAAGCCAACCGCAGAAGCTTCGTCGGCATTGACGGGGAAGGCAGGCTGGTGATGGGGACCATGGACGGGGTGACCGTGCAGCAGGAAGCGGAAGCGGCGGTTGCCCTGGGACTCCGGGAGGCCATGAATCTGGACGGCGGCGCCAGCTCCGGACTGTATGCCGAAGGAACTGTGCTCACCCAGCCGGGCCGCGATCTGAGCAATGTCCTGGTGGTCCGCAGACTGGCGGAGCCCCGCACGCAGCTGGAGGTCAACGGGCGGTTCCGGCCTGAATTTCAGGGTTTTATCCGCCAGGATACGACGCTGGTGCCCATTCGGCCGCTCTTGCAGGCTTTGGGCGCGGAGTTCAAGTGGAATGAAGCGGAGGGCAATCTGTCCGTGGTGAAGGACGGCAAAACGCTGACCTTCACTCCCGACCGGCGGGAGATCCTGGTGGACGGCAAAAAGGAAGCGCTGGATACGCCTCCCGTAATCGTGGACGGCCGGTTGTACGTGCCGGTCCGCTATGTGGTGGAAAGCTGGGGCGGCAAGGTCGAATGGGACCAGAACCTCTACCGGGTGTCTCTGGAATTCTGATCAGATGGAGGCCAATGCCAGAATCGAAATCAGCACCATAAGAATCAGCCCTATGATAACAAGGCCGTTCAGGACGGTGCCCAGCACCGCAAACACTTTTTTGCGTTCCTTCTGGACAAGGCCGACGATGCCCAGGATCAGGCCGACGAAATTGCCGAACAAGGTTCCCAGCAGGGCCAGGCCCATGAAGGCAAGCTCCGGCATATCGGCTACCCGGCGCTCGATCTCCTCATAATCGTAAGCGCCTGTGTCCGTGTCGATCAGCCCGGAAAGCTTGACGGTTATGCTCCCCAGTATAATGATGAAAATCAGTGCCATACTGGCAAAAATGGTAAAGGATGCAATGCCCAGTCCGGAATGCCTCCGGCGGGGCGGTTCAGTGTCATACATTTCCACCGGTGAAAAGCCGCTGTACGCCGGGGGAGGGGGAACCGTATCGGCTGGCCGGCCGCCGTCCTCCGAGTCGTGCCGAACTGTGCCGTTGGTTGGATGCTCCAACGCGTTCACCTCCATGTTCGTTTTTTTCATCGTAGCATGGGGGCGGGAAGCTGGCAAATTTTTTCTCCCGTTCAAAATTGAAAGGATATTTTCTCCAAAATGTGGTATGATTCGGGATATAGCGACACAGCCTTGTGCGGAGACGGGGCTGGCATTTATATCAGAAATCGGAGGAACCGGGATGAAATATACGCTTTGCCAGCAGGTACGCATTGTGGATATGAACGATGAGATTTTGAGCGAAGTGGTGTTCGAGCATGCCGAGGTGGATACGCCGCAGCCGATGCTGGGCGCCACTGTCGTTACCTACCAGCTGGGGCTGCGCCAATTTGAGGTGGTATACGACCGGCGGGAGGGCAAAACCACGCGGTCCAAGATCACGGACATGGAGATTGATCTTTTGGGCGACTTCAACGTAAAAACCCGGGTGTTCCTGGAACCGGTGAAGCTGATTGTCGGCCAGCATGACGTAGGAATAGTGTAAGGCTGGAGCAAGCAGAAGGAGCAGGAAGCCGCTCGGGCAGAGCGGCTTTTTTGGGGTTGGGGCGTGGGGTGGCGCGGCTCCCGGCAGGGAGGGGGCTGGCCCCAGATCCCTGGCGGTTGGACAGGATAGCGGACAACTAGCTTCCGCTATCCCCTGCCACTCGAAGATTATCCACGCTCCCAACTCACCTATTACCCGAAGTCCGCTTCCATGCCAACTATCTCATCTACCACCTGAAGGCTGCCTCCGCGCCAACTTCTCATCTAGCATCCGAAGTCCGCTTCCATGCCAACTATCTCATCTACCACCCGAAGTCCGCTCCCGTGCCAACTATCTCCCCTGCGCCGGAAGAGCGTAGCGGAACTGAGCGGCTCTTAAAGCGGCTTTTGCAGCTTTTTTCCGCTCTAGCGGAACTGAGGAGCGCTTATCCTCCGCTTCAACCTTATTTCCTCGCCGTTTTCGCCGCGTAGGGGAAATAACGCTCTCTCAGTTCCGCTATTCGTCCAAACTCCCGTTTTTACCGTTGTAAGAGTCTCTGAGTTCCGCAACAGAAGACTGCCTGCCTTACCAGTAACGTCCCATAACGCCTGTTCCCCGCAACTCTTTAGTCAGCTTTTCCGCTGGCCCGCCGCCTCCCGCAGGTGGAACTGACCTACCAGCTGCTGCAGGAACATGGTAATAGCATCTACCTGGTTGGAATTGTAGCGCACATTGCCCATATCCGACAGGAGCCCATGCACCTTATTTTCCACTTGGGTGGAAATCCGGCGGTTTTCGATGCTGATGGCGGCAATCTTCTCCATCAGCTCCACCACCTCGTCCACGGCCCGGCTCTTCTGGCTGTCTCCGGCATTGGCGCTGTACAAAAGCTCCGTCGCCGCGGCAACCAGCCTGTTGCCTTCCTCCACCACCCGGCTGCCCTCCTCCATGGAGGCCGCCGCCAGCTGCGCGTTGCGGTAAATCAGCTCCACCGTCTCCTGAATCTGGCCGGTGGAGGAGTGGGTCATGTCGGCCAGCTTGCGGATTTCGCTGGCAACCACCGCAAAGCCCTTGCCGTGCTCGCCTACCCGCGCCGCTTCAATAGAAGCGTTCAGGGCCAGCAGGTTGGTTTGGGAGGAGATTTGGCCAATGACCTCCAGCACCTCGCCGATCTGCCTGGCTGTATCCATGAAGGTCAGAATGGTCCGGTTGGTCTCCGCCACCTTGCCGGAGATTTGCGACATTTTGCCGCCGATCCGCTCCACCTCGCCCTGGGCCACCGCAATTTGCTCCGAGGCCTTGGCCTCCAGCTCCGCCAGCGTCGCCTTCATCTCGTAGGCCACATCCTTGGCGATGTCAATATCCTTCAGCTGGCTGCGGATGCTGCGGATCATGGAATGAATCTCCTCCCCCATCCGCTCCGTTGCAGTCAACGTGGCGTCGGTGGATTGGCTCAGCTCCCGCTGGTTGGCGCGGACATCCTCGGAGGCGTGCTTTACCTTCAGCATGATTCCCTCCAGGGAATCGTTCATATTGTTGATCCATTTGGCCAGCTCCCGGGTTTCGTCACCTGCAAATTGGCTGGTATCCAGCCGCTGGGTCAAATCCCCCTTGCCCTCCGCGTTGATCCGGATGAAGCGGTTGATCCGCCGCAGGCTGTCGGCCGCGGGCAGCGTGCCCTTGCGCCGGGAGATTTGGATTGCCGCCCAGCCGCCGAGAAGCTGCAGCAGTCCCACAGCCAGTCCGGCGTACAAAGCCGGCACATCCCGGGCAACCGCCGCGCCGCAAAGAGCCGCTCCCGCCAGAGCAAACAGCAGCATCACCGGAAGCTGCACCCGGCTGATTTTGAAATCGATGCTCCGCAGCCGGTAGACCTCCTCCAAATCCCCCTCGCACATCATGCCCCACAGGTCCGGACAATGGGGAAGCCGGAAGGTGACGCCCTTGCCGATAACCGGAATATGCCGGTAATCCGAATAACCGGGGAACTCCACAAACAGATTGCTGCCCTTGGCAATGGTGCCCGCCACCCCCGGATGCAGCTGGCCCGTAGCCGGGTCGGTAAACATCAGCTCCAGCTCCGTATGCTCCGCCACCCGGACTGTGCCCCAGTCGGTGGATACGCCGTCCTTCAAATTTTCGCCGTGAGTGAAGGTCCGGTCCTCGAAGCGGCTGCGGGACAGGGCGGTGCCCGGCGCGATCTCCCTGCGCAGAACGGGGGAGGCCATAAACAGGTAATTATCCCCCGAGTCCGGGTAAACATGGCCCGATTCCCGCTGAATCAGATCGCCCAGCACATCGTTGGGCACCCGTCCGCACAGCGCTCCCATCCAGGTTCCGCCGCCATCCAACAGGGGATAAATGAACATCAGGGTCATTTTGTCGTGAAAAGAGGAGGTGCTTGGTCCGATCTTAACCGTCAGAGGATCGGCATAGGGGCCATACAGGCAGCGGCCGTCCTTCTGCTTGGAGGAATAAAGCGCGCCTTCGCGGAACGGGGCGTCGGCGGCGTTTTGCCCCATATGCGGAGCATGCGTGGAATAGATCACATTCAACTTGCCGTCGAGCACGAACAGCTCCGAAAAATCCGCCGCCCGCTGGCGCACCGCCTGGGATAAACGCTCCCATACCGGCGCCGATTCCGCCTGCCACAAAGCGCTGCCTTGGGCGGAGGAAGCCGCCTCGGCGCAATAACGCTCCAGATGGGTCCAGCAATCCGTCGCCCACTCTGTCAGGAGCTCCTTGCGGGTATTGGCGATGCCTTCAAAAATCTCCTCAATATCCTCCTTCAAATGCTTGTTGAGCCTGTATGACCACCACAGCGGAAGCCCTTTCCGAAATCCGAGCCAGTCAAACATACCTCTCCCCCCAGTCATCGACCATAAAATCATATTCTGTTTTCTGATGTTAAGTATTGTAACATAGTGCGTGTCGGAATGGTGAAGATGAATGAGACAAATAAGTGAAAATTCGAAGATTGCTCCGATAATCTGACGGAATGTTCGCCTTTTACGAAGTTTCAACTAGAAAGTAAGCATACTTATCAGGGAATGAAAGATTTAAACAAGGGTCATATGTTCTCCGCACTCCAGACAGAATGTGGAGAATCGGGCCAATTCATGGTATGATACAGAAAATATGTTCGTAAAAAAATCCCCCAAAAGTGGCGTGACGCTCTGAAGCATGTTCACAATACAGAGAGGAGTTTTGCGGAAATGTCCGTTTCCTTTCATCCGGTTATCGAAGCTTGGTTCAGGCAATCCTTCGGCTCTCCTACCCTTGTGCAGCAGGAGGCGTGGGAAAGCATTGCCGCAGGGCACAGCACGCTGATCGCCGCTCCCACCGGCTCGGGCAAAACCCTGGCCGCCCTTTTGCCGTGTCTGGACCGGATTGTCCGGGAAGCCGGGCAGGCAGAGGCGGAGGCCGTTCCACGGGGAGTGAAGCTCCTGTATGTCACTCCGCTGAAAGCGCTGAACAATGATATCCATCACCACATTTTCCGGTTTGCCGGAGAGCTGTCGGCGGTGGCGGCGCAGGAGCAGGCGGATTGGCCCGGATTTACGGTTGGAGTGCGGACGGGGGATACCTCGCAAAGCACCCGGGCCTCCATGCTGCGGAATCCTCCGGATATGCTCATCACCACCCCGGAGTCGCTTTATTTGATGCTGACCGCAGTCAAAGCCAGGGAAATCCTCCGCACCGTCAAACAGGTCATTGTCGATGAGATTCACGATCTGGCCTCGGACAAAAGAGGGGTGCATCTCTCCTTATCCCTGGAGCGTCTGGGCAGCCTGTGCCGCCGGAATCCCCAGCGCATCGGGGTTTCCGCCACCCAAAAGCCCTTGGAGCGGGTGGCCCGTTATCTGGGCGGCTGGGAGGAAGGGACAGACCCCGCCGGTGCAGGCGGCATGACCGCCAGGCCTGTCCATATTGTGGAGAGTCCCATGGAGCGCAGGCTCACGGTTTCGGTTACCATGCCCGCCAAGGGAGTCCGGGCGATGGACAAGGAAGCGGTATGGGGGCCTTTGGTGCAGCGGATTCTGCAATGTATGGAGGGCGCCAGATCGGTGCTCATTTTTGTGAACAACAGGCGGCTGTGCGAGCGTCTTACTCTGCGCCTGAACGAATATGTGGGCTACGGGATGGCCCGCTCCCATCACGGCAGCGTGTCCCGGGAGCGGCGCCTGGAGGTGGAGTCCATGCTCAAGGCCGGCGAGCTCCGCTGTCTGGTGGCCACCGCCACTTTGGAGCTGGGCATCGACGTGGGCGAGATCGATCTGGTGCTTCAGATCGATTCCCCCAAGGAGGCGGCGGCGGGCATCCAGCGCTTCGGCCGGGCAGGCCATGCCGTCGGCGGGGAAAGCCGCGGAGTCGTCATCGTCCGCACCCGGGGGGATTTGCCGGAGGCGGCGGTGCTGGCCAAGGCGGTGGCCCGCCGGGAGATTGAGGATATCCGCATTCCGCGCCATAAGCTGGATGTGCTGTCCCAGCATACCGTTGCCGCCGTGGCGGCTGCCGGGCCGGGGGAGGAATGGTCGCCGGAGGCCTGGTACCGGGTGGTGTCCGGCAGCGACTGCTACCGGGAGTATCCCCGGGAGCGGTATGAGGCCATGCTGGACGTGCTGTCCGGGCGGTATCCCTTCTCCCGGCCGCTCTTGGCCTGGGACCGGGAGACCGACAGGCTGCTGCGGCTGCCGGGTTCGGCTATTGCCGCCTCCATGGGGGGAGGCACCATTCCCCAGACCTCCGCTTTTCCGGTGCATCATGCGGAGACGCGGATGCATCTGGGGGAGCTGGACGAGGAGTATGTGTATGAAAGCCGGCCGGGGGACGCTTTTCAGCTGGGAGCCAGCTCCTGGACCATCCGCTCCATCCGCCATGACCGGGTTTATGTGACGGAAAGCGACCACACCTACAGCGAAATTCCCTTCTGGAAAGCGGAAGCGGGGGGACGCAGCCCCCTGATCGGCAAAAGCATCGGGGCCATGCTGGCCGCCATCCGGGATGCCGCCCGGCACAGCGCCGGCGAGGAGCAGGAGCGGCAGCTGGAGCGCGGGCTGATGGAGGAATACAGGCTGGACGGGGATGCCGCCGCCGAGCTTGTCGGCTATGTCCGCGGCCAGGACAAGCATGGGCTGGTGCCCACGGACACGCTGATCGTGGCCGAGCATTACAAGGATGACGGGGAGCGGCATCATCTGGTGGTACACAGCCTCCTGGGCCGCCGCATCCACAGAACCTGGGAGATGGCCCTGCGCATCCGCTTTGATGCGTTAAGCCCCACCCAGGTCTATTCCATCGCCAAGGACGACGGCATGGAATTTGTCTTCGACCGCTGGAATCCGGACTGGCTGCTGGAGCCGGGGCGGCTGTCCGCCTCCCAGGTGGAGGAGCTGCTGTGGCAGGCGCTGCCCGGCACAGCCATGTTCGCCAGAGCCTTCCGCCGGGTGGCGGAAACCTCGCTTCTACTGGTCAGAGGCTATGAGCGTCAAGCCTCCTGGACCATGCGCTTCCGGAGCGAGGAGCTGCTGAAGCAGGCTCTTCCCTTTGCCGACAAGTACCCGTATTTGCGGGAGGCCTATGCCGTCTGCCTGGAGGAGGAGCTGGACGTGCCCGGCTTGCACCGGCTCCTGGAGGAGCTGCGGACGGGAGCCGTCGGGCTGCAGACGGTGGATTCCATTGCGCCGTCGCCTTTTGCCATGCGATTTATGAATGATTTTGCCATGACCAGCCTGTATGAATCGGATGCGCTGGGGCGCGATGTCCATATGCGGCTTCTGGGGATCAACCGGGAGCTGGCGGCGGAATGGTTCGGCAAGGAAGGGCTCCGCGCCCTGATTTCCCGGCAGGTTCTGGAGGAGGAAGCGCAGCGGCTGGCCCGTCCGGCCTGGCTGGCCGCCGCCCCAAACGGCGGGGAGAAAGAGAAGCGCAGCCTGCTTCGCCTGTTGAAGGAATACGGAGACCTGTCCCGGGAGGAACTGGCCCGGTTATGGGGAGAGGATCAAATCGTGACGGAGCTGCTTGCGGCGGGCAGTGTGCGAAGCATCCGCCTGGGGGGAGAGGAACGGTTCTTCAGCCGCGACGAAGAGGAGTGGTATGCGGGCTTTCCCCATACGCCGGAGGCTTCTTTTATTGCCAAGCGTTATGTGGAGCGTGTGCTCTCCTTCCGCCCCGGGGAGCTGGCGGAGCGCTTCGGCGTCGAAGCCGGGCTGGCCGAGGCATGGACGGCAGGCTGGCTGGCGGACGGTACAGTTACGGCTGCTCCTTTTGCGGAGCCGCAGGAAACCGGTCTGTACACCGCTGCCAAAATTGCCGAGCGTCTGGTGCGCACCTCCATTTCGGATTTCCGGGTGAAGCACGGGGCTATCGAGGCCAACCGCTATGCGCTGCATCTGCTCCAAACCCACCATCTGCTCCCGGAACGGCGGCTTGAAGGAGCGGAAGGCCTGCTGCGGATTATCGGGCAGCTGCAAGGGATTTATCTGCCGGTGGCGCATTGGGAGAAGCTGGTGTTCCCCGCCCGGCTGAAGGAATACCGCAAGGAATGGCTGGACCAGCTGTGCGCATCGGGGGAGCTTTTCTGGATGGGACGAAAAGAGGAGGGTGAGAAGGAGGGGCGGATCGCCTTCTTTCTGGCCGCCGAGCGGGGAGAGGCGGAGCCTTTTATCCGCAGGGCCTCCGAAGGGCCTGATACCTCCCAGCGGCCGCTTCTGGATCTGCTGGTCGCCAAGGGGGCCAGCTTTCTGACGGCTCTCTCCCGGGAAACGGGAGAAGCTCCCTCCAGTCTTCTGCCCAAGCTGATGGAGCTGGTGTGGGAGGGCAGGGCGGCCAATGACCAGTTTGCGCCCCTCCGGCTGGCCGCCTCATCCGGCGTCCGGACCAAACGCGGGGAATTCCAGTCCGGCTTCGGCCGGTGGTATGCGCTGCTTCCCGGGGAGGAGGAGAACGCCGAGACCTGCGCCTTGTCCTATTGCAAACGCTGGATGGGCCAGTTCGGCCTGCTGACCCGCGGGGCTGCGGCCTATGCGGCGCCCTACGGCTGGGAGCAGCTGTCCGGGGTGCTGCGCAAGCTGGAGGACTGGGGCATGGCTGTCCGGGGGTTTTTTGTCAAGGATATTGCCGCTATGCAATTTACCACCCGGGAAACGGTGGAGCAGCTGGAGGCCGCTCTGCCGGGGGACACGGGCAAGCCGTCGCTTATCTCCGCGGCGGACCCTGCCAATCCCTATGGGGCATGGGTGGAGTGGCCGGAGCTGACCGCTGTCCAGTTCGCCCGCAAGCCGGGGAATTATCTGGTATATGAAGGAAACGCGCTATGCCTGTGGATCGAAAATTTCGGCAAGCACGTGGCTGTGTTCCCCGGTCATCCGGCTGCCGCACAAGCCGCACAAGGGCAACCCTACCGTCTTTGCGCTATTCTGGCAGAGGTGTTCACTACCCTCATCGTCAGGCACCATCTGAGCAAAATTACGCTGGAGCGCTGGAACGGCAGGCCTGCGGCTGAATCCGGTCTGGAGGAGGAATTCCGGCGGCTGGGGGGAGAGCTGGACAGAACGCGGTTCGTGTTTTGGCCGACGGCGCTGAAATACCGACAGCGCTGAAATACCGGCGGCAGCTCTAACGGCGGCTCTCCCTTCCGTTAGGCTCCGCTTGGCCTCCGAGCGGGCCGCATATGGGCGCTATGATTTTTTTGGCGATAAGCAGGAAACAGCAGAAGGCATGCAGAAATATTTCCGAGGATATGAGGGTGCTTGTCGAAGGGGGCAAACGCTTGTCGGCGTTTTGTGACGCCCCGCCACCCTGAGAGTTTTTTATTGCACTTTAGTGCTTTAATGAGGTCAAGCTGGTGATGTGATAAAAAAGCTTCTATCGAAGCATCCCGAAGAGGCGGGTTCGTCTTTAGCGGAAGCTTATTATGCCCTCCAAGAATTTGGCTTTCGGATATCTTGAAAACTTATTATTCTTTACGTGTAAATCTTTACGTGTAAAAAAATTTGCGGCCGCCGTGACAAATAGAGCAGGAATGCGTTGGCCGCAGGATAAAAAAGGGGTCGTTGCCGGGTGCCGTCAGAGGATCAGTTGGGAAAAGAAGTAAAACCGAAAAGTATGATCCCGCCGGTGGTGGTGGGATTGGCGGCTTGCGGAAGCCTGTTTGAGGTGATTCGCAACCTGCAGCCGCCTCCCTTGGTTGTGTTCTTTTCATGCTGTGCGCTGTTGGTTCCCTGGCTGCTGTATACCCACTTCCGCCATTCCGCCACTCTTGCCAAGGAGCGGGGGTTTTCCGCTGTATACCGGGAGCTGATCGATCAGGTCAATGACGCGATTCTCGTCATCAGCGCCAAAAGCCCCCACCGGATTCTGGAATGCAATCAGGCCGCTTCCGCCTGGCTGGGATACAGCTACGATGAGCTGCTCCGCGTGGAGGTGGGGAAGATAGCCGATGAGTCCCAGATTATGGAGCTGATGAAACGCAAGTCCTCTCCCGGCAGCGCGCAGACCGAATACCGGGAGATCCATTACCGCACCAAGGACGGGCGTCTGGCTCCGGCGGAGGTGAATATCCGGATGATCCGTCTGCAGGGGCAGCGGGCGCTTCTGGCCATCGGCCGGGATCTGACGGAGCGCAAGCGCATGGAGAACCGCATCCGCCATATGGCGTATTATGACGATCTTACCGGCTTGCCTAACCGCAGGCTGTTCCGGGAAAAGCTGGAGGAGGTCATGGTGGCCGCCCGTGCCCAAAACGGCGGCGCGGCTGTGCTGTATCTGGATATTGACCGTTTCAAGCTGGTCAACGACAGCTTCGGCCATGATTACGGCGACATGCTGCTGATGCAGGTGGCGGAGCGTTTTGTCCGCTGCGTCGGGGAGGATGATTTTGTGGCCCGGACGGAAGGCGATGAATTCGCCATGTTCTATGCCGGGGTAACCGCCAAGGAGCGGCTGGAGCAGCTGGCGGAGGGGATTTACCACTCCCTGGAGCAGCCTTTCCAGATCGGCCAGTTCCAGATTCACATTACCGCTTCCATTGGCATTGCCCACTATCTGGGGGAGCAGGGGGAGACGGCGGACCTGATGATGAAATATGCCGATATTGCCCTGTCCCGGGCCAAGGAAACGGGAAAGAACACCCATCAGATTTTTAATTCCGACATGAACAAAATCTCCCTGACCAAGCTGACGCTGGAGAGCGAGCTGCGGCAGGCCATCCGCAACAACGAATTTATGCTGGTGTACCAGCCGCAGGTTCATTTGGAAAAAGGCGCGATCGTTGGAATGGAAGCGCTTATCCGCTGGAATCATCCGGTGCGGGGGTTGGTTTCCCCGGGGGATTTTATCCCCATCGCCGAAGAGACGGGGCTGATTGCGCCCATTGGGAAATGGGTGCTTATGGAGGCGTGCCGGCAGAACAAGCAGTGGCAGGACAGCGGCTTGCCCGCCGTGCCTGTATCCGTCAATCTGTCCATGGGCCAGTTCCTGCAGCATGATCTCAAGGGCATCATTCATGCCGTTCTGGAGGATACCCAGCTTCCGGCGCAATTCCTGGAGCTGGAGATTACGGAGAGCATGACCATGGATGTGGACTTTGCCACCAAGTCGCTCAAGGAGCTGAAGAGCTTGGGAGTGCAGATCAGCATCGATGATTTCGGGACAGGCTACAGCTCCCTTCATCTCCTGAAGAAATTTCCCATCGACAAGCTGAAAATTGACCGTTCCTTTGTCCGGGATATTATGTGCGACCCCAATGATGCGGCTATTGTTGCGACCATTATCAGCATGACCCATCACCTGAACCTGCTGGTCATTGCCGAAGGGGTGGAGACCCGGGAGCAAATGCACTTCCTGCGGGATAACCAATGCAACCTGATTCAGGGCTATTGGTGCAGCCCTCCGCTGCCTGCAGCCGAGATGCAGAAGATGCTGAAAAAGTCCCATTCCCTTCCAGCATAACCGTCCGCCCAGGGCCAGCCGCCTGTTTTTCCGCCCAAAACCGGAAGTTGCCACCAAATATTCATTGACGCCGGGGGCAGGGAGGTCTACATTAGTGAGGTATGGAAACACGTACCTCACTATTTGCAAAGAAGGGGCTCTTATGAACATCAGATGGTCGGGAAGATACGCCGGTTATAATGCCAATACCTTACGCAAGGACTTGATATCGGGCCTGATTGTGGGAATTATCGCCATCCCTCTGGGGATGGCTTTTGCTATTGCATCGGGGGTCAAGCCGGAATACGGAATTTACACCACGGTTGTGGCGGGGATTCTGATCTCGCTTCTGGGGGGCTCGCGCTTTCAGATCGGCGGCCCTACGGGAGCGTTTATTCCAATTTTGTTCGCTATTGTGATGCAGTACGGATATGAGAATCTTCTGGTGGCCGGATTTATGGCCGGGGTGCTGCTGCTGCTCATGGGCGTGTTCCGTCTGGGCGCTCTAATGAAATTCATCCCCCGTTCCGTGACCATCGGCTTTACCGCCGGGATTGCGGTGACGATTTTTGCCGGCCAGATTGCCAGCTTTCTGGGTTTAAGGGATGTGGCCAAGCATGAGCATTTTATCGATAATATGAAAGAAATCGGACTGCGGCTGCCCAGCTGGAATCCGGCGGCTGTGATTGTGGCGGGCATCTGTCTGGCGGCGATTCTGCTGACGCCCCGGTTTTTTCCCAAGGTGCCGGGCTCTCTGGTGGGGCTGGTGGTGTCCACTGTGGCCGGCGTGCTCTTCTTCAAAGGGGATGTGGCCACCATCGGCTCCACCTACGGGGCCATTCCCAGCTCCCTGCCGGCGCTGAAGCTGCCGGATTTCAGCCTGGATAACATGCTGAACCTGTGGCAGCCCGCCTTCATCATTGCCATGCTGGGCGGCATTGAGTCCTTGCTCTCTGCTGTGGTAGCCGACGGCATGGGCGGAGACCGCCATAACAGCAACCGGGAGCTGATTGGACAGGGCATCGCCAATATGGTTACGCCCCTGTTCGGGGGGATTCCCGCTACCGGAGCCATTGCCCGGACGGCCACCAATATCCGCAACGGCGCTGTTTCCCCTCTGTCGGGGGTGTTCCACGGCTTGACGGTGCTGCTGGTGCTGATGCTGTTTGCTCCGTATGCCTCCCACATTCCGCTGGCCAGTATGGCGCCGGTGCTGATGGTGGTGGCCTGGAATATGAGCGAGCGCAAGGAATTCGCCCATGTGCTCCGGGTCAGAACCGGAGACTCGCTGGTGCTGGTCATCACTTTCCTGCTGACGGTGTTCACGGATCTGACTTTGGCCGTGGAGATCGGCCTTGGACTGGCCGCCATTCTCTTCGTGAAGCGGATGAGCGAGCTTCTGACCGTAGCCAAGGTGCTGCCCGACCAGGACAACAAATATTCCAAGGTAAGACCCCATGTGGTGACGGACGCCCATGACTGTCCCCAAATCAGCATGTTTACGGTGGAAGGGGCGCTGTTCTTCGGCGCTGCCAAGCATTTTGAGAACACCATTATGCAGACCATGCACCGCAAGCCCAAAGTGATGATTCTTCTGATGAAGAAGGTTCCCTTTATGGACATTACAGGGGAGCGGAATTTGTCCGCGTTGGTCCGGTATGTCTCCGCTGCCGGGGGCACGGTGCTGCTGTCAGGCGTCCAGAAGCAGCCCTTGGACATGATGGCCAGTACGGGTTTGCTTGCCAAGCTGGGAGAACAGCATTTGTTTGAGCATACAGGGGACGCCATTGACTATTCCCTGACGCGGCTGGATATGGAGCGCTGCGCCGGCTGCAAGCATTTTGCCTTCCGGGAATGCGCCCAGTTCTCGGGGGCTCCCGCAGGACAGCGGAGCTTCGTGGCCAAAGGAGCCGCGGCGAAGCAGAAGGTGGAACTGGGCGTGTAGGCCCGCCCCCAAAATGGCGCGGCGCTCCCAGGCCGCCTTCGGGTACTTTTGAGGAAACCCGCTCCCGCTTTGATGGCACTTGCCGCCGTTTTTCCGCATATGGATATAGAAGAGCTTGCGGAAAAGGGGTGCATGGCATTGATGCAGATGGTTCCCGTTACAGTGGAAGAGGGAAAAATCGCCTTGGGGGTGGAGGTCAAGCTGCCTAAAACCACACTGCTGGCTGTGGCCACGGACAAAGGCTACATCATGTGCGGCGCGCTGGATGTGGGGCTGCTGAATGATCAGCTGGCGGACCGGCGGATCATAGCCGGCAGGGCAGTGGGTGTGCGCACGCTGGAGCAGCTGTTGGCCGCGCCGTTGGAATCCGTGACCCATGAGGCCAAAGCGCTGGGCATTGAGCCGGGCATGAGCGGCCGGGACGCGTTGAAGCGGATGTTCTGACATCGGAATTTGCGCTAAAAAGAAGCAAACAGGAGCATTCCCGCGTGGAACGCTCCTGTTTTTTTAGTTTCGGAAAGTATATACCGGGAAGCGGCTGGGCTTCTTGACAAACGCAGCTTGTCAAAGGATGCCGATAGGCGTTTATCCTCGTCACAGTTGGGCGGACAGAGAATCCGTTATTTTCCGGATTTGGCCCATTTTCAGATTTACACGGACAGACGTTCCGCTATTTTGCTCCAGAAGGCATGGAATCCCCCGCTTTTTCAGATTTAACGGATCGTGAGTCCGTGTGGGAGAAAAAAGGGCGGAATTTAGCGAAATAACGGAACCACAGTCCGCCAACCCCAAACCCCAAACGCCAAACCCAAACGCCAAACGTCTTGATAAACGCACAGCACAGCTCAGCTTCTTGACATATGCACAGCGCCAAAAGACGCTGCACGCGTTTATCCCCGCGAGGTTATACGGTTGTTTTGCGCAGAAGCGCATAGGAGAAGCCGGCGTAAGCCAGGGTGACCAGAAAAGCCAAGGATATGATCTTGATCGCTCCCAGACTGGCCAGAGCTTTCCCAATCTCCAGCCACCAGCCGTAATAGGAGGCCATGAGACTAAATACAGTAAAGAGAATAAACAGCGCTCCCAGAATGACGGTGAGCTTGATTCCGCCCAGTCTGCGGAAAAGGCAGCTTACCAGAAATCCGCTGAAGAACAGATGCAGGATAAGTGAAAAGTAGAACCAAAGCTCGCTCAGAAAACCATGGTCACTGATAAAGTAGAGGCGGAAGAAATAGAAGCTTCCAAGCCACCCTCCAAGCTGCCCTTCGATGGCGGACATGATGACGATGATCAAAGCGGAGATTGCCGCCGCGATTCCGGCAATGGCGATGGTTCCCCGGAAATAGTCGGTTCGGCGGACGCTTAGCCCAAGGGCAAACGGGAAGGTTTGATGCAGGATAATCAGTCCGATGATCATAAAGTAAATGAAGATGGAGGCCATACCCCCGGTGCTGACGGTGGTGTCCTCATCATGAATGGCGCTGGTGGTAACCAGGTTGATGAGGAAATTGCCGCCTACAATAATCCAGGGCAAATAAAGCCATGAAAACAGGTCTTTGGCCTGCATACGCATAACACTCAGGGTGCGGTTCATTTGAAGGCAGCTCCTTTCTGAACGGTTTTGTTTTCTTGGGTCAAATGTATGATCAACTGCTGCAAAGAGACGGGGGTCAGCTCCAGGCCTTGATTGGACGCCAGCTTGCGGTCGGCGGCGCCCAGGCTGCCCATGATGGTGGCCGTTGCCAACGCCCCCAGGGAGTCCCGGCTCAGCACCTGTCTGCCAAGGATGAAATCGTCCACGGCGGAGGCCCGTCCGGCAATGCTGAAGGCTCTGCCGCGGAGCTGCTCGGCGTCCTCATCCAGAATAATTTTGCCCTGGTCAATCAGAAACACATGCTCCAGCATCTGGCTCACCTCATCGATGAGATGGGTGGAAAGCACCACAGTGCGGGGATGCTCGGCGAAATCCTCCAGCAGCCGGTTATAGAACAGATTTCGCGCCACCGCGTCCAGCCCCAGATACGGCTCGTCAAAAATGGTCAGCGGCGCCCGGCTGGCCAGCCCGATAATGATCCCTACCGCGGAGAGCATGCCCCGGGAAAGCTTCTTGATCCGGCGGTTCAGCGGGAGCTGGAAATCTTCTATCAGGGAATAGGCATATTCCCGGTCCCAGTTGGGATGGAACAGCTCCGCCACGTCCAGCACATCCTTGACCTTGTAGCTGTCGGGATATTTCTGGCTTTCCTTGACAAAGGAGATCCGGCTCAGCACATGGTTGTTCTCATACGGCTCCTCCCCGAATACCAGCAGGCTGCCCGAGGTTTGAAACAGCTGGCTGGTGATCATGTGCATGATAGTGGTTTTGCCGGCGCCGTTGCGGCCCAAGAGCCCGTAAATCTTGCCTTCCTCCATGGTAATGCTGACATTGTCCACAGCGGTAAAATCCCCGTACCGCTTGGTTAATCCTTTGGTTTCCAGAATTACGCTCATCGTTTGTTCTCCCCTCTGCGTATCATATCTGCCAGCTCCTCGGCGGTTATGCCCAGCCGCTCCGCCTCGCGCATCATGGCGACCACGTATTGCTCGTAGAATTGCTCCTGGCGCTTCTTGCGCACCTGCTCTCTCGCCGTGCCTGCCACAAACATGCCGATCCCCCGTTTCTTGTAGAGAATGCCCTGGTCCACCAGCAGATTGACGCCCTTGGCGGCAGTCGCCGGATTGATATGGTAAAAGGCTGCAAACTGGTTGGTGGAAGGCACTTGAGATTCCTCCGGCAAGAGGCCCTCCAGAATATCATCTTCGATGCGCTCGGCAATCTGCAGGAAAATGGGCTTGCTGTCATCAATCATGCCCTCACATCCTCATTACTTAATTGGTTCATTACTCATATAACTAACTATATAAGTAATAGGGTGTTCTGTCAAGTCCTGAAGGGCACAGGGGAAAACCGCTTCATAAAATCTAAACAATGCTATAATGTTCCCCGAACAATCGGCGTCTACGATGGAAGGGGAAAGGGGGAGAGCAGGATGAACGATTATCCCATCATCGCCTCCATTACGCAGGACACTATGATCCCCGCGGCGTTAAACAGCAAGATCAGGCGGGTGAATCTGATGGCAGGCAATATCATGACGCTGGATCATATTGTCAAGCAGCTGCGAAACAAAGACAAGCAAATTTATGTCCACGTGGAAATGGTAGGCGGAATTGGGCGCGACGGCTCGGCCATCGAGTACCTGGCGGAGATGTTCGGCATCGACGGCATTGTGACTACCAAGAGCAATACGGTAGCTGCCGCCAGACAGGCGGGAATCAAGTCCATTCAACGGGTGTTCGCCATTGATTCGGCTGCGGTGGAAACGGCCATTCGGATGATTAACCATTGCCAGCCCGACGAGGTGGAGCTGATGCCGGGCCTTATGCCCAGGATCATCGGGGAATTTAAGGAGCGGGTGGGCAGGCCGCTGATTGTAGGAGGGCTTATCCGCAGTCAGGAGGAGATTGACACCGCCCTTGGCAGCGGAGCCGATTACGTATCCATTGGCGATCCGGAGCTTTGGACTTGAGAGGCAATGGAGGGGAGGCGGAACAATGAAATTGGCTGTAATCGGCGATTTGCATTATCACGCTGTGGATAAAGCCGTTGCCGGATGGGCAGAGGCCCGGGATGGCTTTTACGGCAGCCTGCTGGGGCGCTTTTGCCAAACGGAGGCGGATTTTCATATTTCCCTTGGGGATTTGACCAATCTCGGCTTGCCTTGGGAGCTGCGCCAGGTGTACAGCCTGCTTGAGCCGCGGGCAAGCACGTTTTATCATGTGCTGGGCAACCATGATCTGTATTCCCAGTCAAGAAAAGAGGTGCTGGCCTTGACCGGACAGCCCCGCTATCATTTTATCCGCACGGATCAGGCGGTGCTGGCGTTTATGGATACGGCCAAGGAGCTGGACCGGGAGGATTGGAGCGGCCGGGTGGACCGTGAGCAGCTGCAATGGCTGGAGCATGTGGTGGAGGAGTCGGGAGCAGCTCCTTTATTGGTGTTTGCCCATCATCCGCTGTACGGCACAACGGAGGGATCGACCCGGGAGAAAGCCGCCATTGATCCGGATATCGATATATGGGGAATTTTGAGCCGCAAAAAAGGACAGGGCCTTTATTTTAACGGCCATGTTCACTTGCATTCCGTTTGCAGGCTTCAAAACTGGCATTTTGTCCAGCTGGCCGCGGCTCTGGATTACCCCGCCTTTGCAATGGTGGAGATCAACGAGGAGGAGATCCGCATTTCCGCTGTGGACGCCGCTGAACCCGGCATTCTGGACGATGTCTCTTCCATATACAAGAATATTAGGTATTTTTCCCATAATCCCGAGCCGAAGAACAGGCAGACCGGCTGGGACATACATTTACGGCTAAATAACACCGGAATAACATTGCGTTGACAGAAGGCTGTTAATATAAAAGACGAATAGAATATTGCATACGGGTGGAGACGACGAGAAAACCCAAAAGCAGCGATTCGTGCGCTTCAGTTGCGCAGGAGGTGAGGATTGCTTTTGTTTTCTTGTATCTCTTTTTTTTGTTTGTGAAATTGTTTTTAAGAGGAGAGAGAGTCGTTGGGCAGTCGCATACGTCTTGTTGTCAGCGATCTGGATGGAACCCTGCTATCGGCCGAGCACAGGCTGACCAAACGGGTGCTGGAGGCGGTCGGCCGCTTCCGGGAGCAGGGAGGATTGTTTACGTTGGCTACGGGAAGGCCCCACTTGACTGCCCGCCATATTGTGGAGGAGCTGCAGTTGGATATTCCTTATATTGCCTGCAACGGCTCTGTATTGGCCGACAGGACGGGAATCGTGGAGGCGAGGACGCTTCCCCTGGCCCATCTGGCCGGGCTGGTGGAGGAGGCGGACCGCCGCGGAGCGGACGTGCTGATGTTCAGGGAAGAGGAGGTGCGGATATTCCGCCGCACTCAGGAAATTGAGGAGTATGAGCGCAAGGAATCCGTTGTTTGCCGGGTAGAGCGGCTTAAATGTGGACAATGGCTGTCTTATGATGTCCATAAGGTGATTTTAATGGGACCTATGGAGGTCATCCTCCCCGTCTGGAATGTCTTCAAACCGGTATTGGGCGGACATTACACGGCATTGCAGTCGGAAAGTAATTATTTGGAAATCGTGTCCAGACATTGCACCAAAGGGGCGGCCATGAGCCAATTGGCGCACAAACTGGGAATCCCCCGCCATGAAATTATGGCTATCGGCAATCAGATGAATGATCTGGACATGCTGCAATGCGCCGGCATTGGGGTAGCAGTCGGCAACAGCCATCATGAGCTTCAGGAAGCGGCGGATTATGTCTGTGAAGGAAGCCACGGCGATGGTGTAATTGAAGCGCTTCTGCAATTTGCGTTTCCGGGACCGGGACAGGCTTGGCCTGCTCTCCTGCGTGCCGGACAACCTTAGAGGGGAGTTTGTAAATATGAGTATCAGAGCGATTGCCCATCGGGGGAATCCGGCGAGATTCCCGGAAAACACCCTGTCCTCCTTCAGATCGGCTTGCCAACTGGGCGCTTCCGATCTGGAGCTGGATGCACAGCTTAGCAATGACGGAGTTCCGGTGGTTTTCCATGATTTCACCGTGAACCGGATGACCGACGGGGCGGGAACCATCAAGCAGCATCTGCTGTCTGATCTTAAGCGGCTGACAGTCGGAGAGAACGAGGAGATTCCCACCTTGGAGGAGGCCCTGCTCCTGTTGAAGGGGAGGCTCCGCATCCATCTGGAGCTGAAGCAGATGGCGGACTTGTACCCGGGCTTGGAGGAGAAGACGCTGGAATTGGTGCACCGGCTTGATATGGCGGATCAGGTGATCATCACCTCCTTCGATCATGATTCATTGGTCCGGGTGCGTCAAATGGACAAGGAGATTCCCCTTGGCCTGATTGTAGGACACAGCTCCCCGGCTTTCCTCCCTTTTATTAAGGAGCTTGCTGCCTGCAGTCTTGAGATGAAGCATACCTGGATCACGGAGCCTTATATCAAATGGTGCGAGGAAAACGCGGTGCAGCTTGCGGCCTGGACTGTCAATGAGGCGGAGGACATGAGGAAGATGCTTGGGTTGCCTTCCATACTGGTATGCACCGACAAGTTGGAGAAGTGGATTCAGCTTAGCCGCGAAGCGGGCGCGGTGGGCAAGTGATGGAGCAGGTCCGAAACCGGGCAAGAGGGTGGCGTCCGATGAATCTGGGCTGGGCGAGAGCCTTGTGCAAGCATGGAAAACAGGCGGGCAAAGCCTTCCGCCGGCATTGGCAGCTTTATGCGCTCATCGCTCCGGTGCTGCTGTATTTTCTTGTGTTTCATTATTGGCCCATGTACGGCGTGCAAATCGCCTTCAAGGATTTTATCGGAACCAAGGGAATTTGGGACAGCCCTTGGGTGGGGCTGAAGCATTTTGAGCGTTTTTTTGACAGCTATTTCTTTTGGAGAATACTGCGCAACACCTTGGGCATCAGCCTGTATGAGCTGGCCGCCGGATTTCCCATTCCCATTATACTGGCTTTAATGATTAATGAAGTGCGCCAGCGCCGTTTTCAAAAATTCGTCCAGATCGTTACTTACGCGCCGCATTTTCTGTCAACGGTTGTGCTGGTGGGGATCATTGTCATGTTTTTATCCCCCAACACGGGAATTGTAAATACGGCCATTGAGGCATTGGGTGGCAGCAAGGTGTATTTTATGACGAAGCCGTCCTGGTTCAAGTCGATTTATGTATGGTCCGGCGTCTGGCAGCAGATGGGCTGGAACTCGATTATTTACCTGGCTGCCCTGTCGGGAATCGATCCCCAGCTTCACGAAGCCGCCCGGGTGGACGGAGCGTCCAGACTGCAGCGCATCTGGCATGTGAATTTGCCCGGAATACGCCCTACTATCGTCATTCTCTTTATTCTGAATGCCGGCTCGCTGATGGGAGTGGGATTCGAAAAGGTATTCCTGATGCAGAACTCTCTGAACAAGGAGGCCTCCGAGGTTATTTCCACCTATGTATACCAAAGCGGCATTCTCGGCTCCCAGTACAGCTTTGCCTCTGCAGTCGGCTTGTTCAATTCCGTAGTCAATTTCATTCTGCTGGTGCTGGTAAACCGGGTGGCCCGGTATGTGAACCAGACCAGTCTGTGGTAGAAGGGAGGTGCGGGCGATGGAGGTGCGAAGCCTTCGGGACAGATGGTTTGAGACGGTCAATATCGCCCTTCTGGCGCTGCTGTCTGCGGCGGTGCTGTATCCGCTCTTGTTCGTGATAAGCGCATCCGTCAGCAATCCGTCCGCCGTTCTGGCAGGGGATATGTGGCTGTGGCCGGTGGACATCAGTCTGACCGGTTACCGGAAGGTGCTGGAAAACAAAGAGCTGCTGACGGGGTATGGCAATACGATTCTGTATACCGCAGTCGGCACGACGGTGAATCTGATTATGACCGTTCTGGCCGCCTACCCCCTTTCGCGCTCGCAATTATGGGGAAGGAATGCCATTACCGCCCTGCTGGTGTTTACGATGTTTTTCAGCGGGGGCCTGATTCCCGCCTACATGGTGGTGAAGACCCTGGGCTTGAATAATACCATGTGGGCGCTGATTTTGCCCGGGGCGGTCTCCGTCTGGAATATTTTTATTACCAGAACCTTCTTTCAATCCAGCATCCCGGGAGAGCTCCAGGAGGCGGCTTCCATAGACGGCTGCTCCGATACGGGGATTTTGCTCCGCATTGTGCTGCCCCTTTCGGCTCCCATTCTGGCGGTGATGGTCTTGTTCTACGCTGTTGGCCATTGGAATGCGTATTTTAACGCCTTGATCTACCTGACGGACCGGAAGCAATATCCCTTGCAGCTGTTCTTGCGGGAAATTCTGATTCAGGGCCAGATGGAGCAAATGGTAAATTCCGGCGATTCCTCCCATGCCCAGGCCATTATGGATGAGGAGGCGATTAAATACGCTGCTGTTGTAGTGACCAACCTGCCAATATTCATGCTGTATCCCTTTTTGCAAAAATATTTTGTCAAAGGCGTTATGATCGGAGCTTTAAAAGGTTAATGTATCCCATTTTGCCCGAGAAACAGGAGGAGAAAGCAATGAAAATGACATGGAATAAATGGATGGGCATCACCCTTTCATCCATCATGGTGACGGGGCTATTGACTGGATGCAATACGGATCAGGAGGTTGGCAAGCAGGATTCCGCAAACAAACCCACGGCAGAGGCCAACGCCAATCTGAATAAGAGCGGAATGCCTATCGTCAATGAACCCATTGAGCTGACCTTCTTTACCGGTCTGGCCGCGACCAATGGAAGCACTCCTTTTGAGGAGCGTCTGGTCTATAAGGAATATGCGAAAATGTCCAATGTAAATGTGAAATTTCAATTTATTCCCTTTGACAGCCTGACGGAGAAACGGAATCTGGCCCTGGCCAATGGGGATTACCCCGACGCCTTCTTCACGGCCCGCATGCCTGCCGCCGATCTGATGAGATACGGCAGCGAGGGAGCCTTTGTGAAAGTTGACGAGATGCTGGATTATGCGCCAAACCTGAAGGGCCTGATGGAGAAATACCCTGACCTGAAGAAAGCTCTGACCATGCCCGACGGCCACATCTACTCCTTTCCCTCCTTCTACAGCCCGGAATTTCTGCCTATGCTGATCGGCACCCCGTTGTGGGTCAAGCAGGATTATTTGGACAAGATGGGGCTGAAGGAGCCGAAAACCATTGATGAATTTTATGAATTTCTGAAGGCGGCCAAAACCACCGACCTGAACGGGAATGGCCAGGCGGACGAGCTCCCCTACAGCGGCACAGGCATCGGTCCTTTGATCGACCAGTTAAAAGGCGCATGGGGAGTAGGCAATCGCGGGCTTGGCCATAAATTTGTCGATGTTGATCCGGCCAACGGCAAGCTGCGTTTCTTCCGCCTGACCGACAATTACCGCAGTATGCTGCAATTCCTGAACAAGCTGTACCAGGAGGGGCTGATTGACAAGGATGTGTTTACCCAGGACGGTAAGACATTGTATGCCAAGGGAGCCAAGGGGCAGCTTGCGTCCACCATTAACCCCAATCCCAAAACGCAGTTTAACGGCGAGGGATATTTTGGTCTGGGCGCTCTGAAGGGACCCAATGGCGATCAAATGTATACCCATATTAAGGTGCCGATGGTTTGGCCGGGAGCGTTTGTCATTACCAGCAAAAACAAGCATCCGGAGGCAACGGTTCGCTGGATGGATCATTTCTTCGGCGACGAAGGCGGGACGTTTTTCTTTATGGGCAAGGAGGGGGTCAGCTATACCAAGCAGGCGGACGGCACTCTTGAATATGTGGATTCCATTAAGAACAGTCCGGAGGGGCTTACTCTGGACCAGGCATTGACCAAGTATGTGTCCTGGATGGGAGGCAGTTATCCGGGCTATGTGCAGCACAGCTACTTCAAGGGTTCGGAGTCGCTGCCGGAATCCGTTGAAGCCGGCGAGAAGGCCAAGCCGTATGCCATTAAGGATCTGTGGTACAACTTCAACTACACGGAAGAGGAAACGGAGTTCATGAGCACCATCGGCACCGATATTCAGAATTACATCAACGAGATGGAGTCCAAGTTTATTACAGGAGCAGCCTCCTTCTCGGAATGGGACAAGTATGTGAAGACGGCAACGGGAATGGGACTCGACCGGTATATGAAGGTTTATCAGGGAGCCTTTGAGCGGTACGACAGCAACTAGGCTTGCTTATGAAGGCTTGGACACTTGGACACCTTAACATTCGATCCAATCAAGGCCGACAAAACGTGTTTGGGCATCCAAGGCACTCCTTTTCCGGTAAGGAATGAAACTCGGTAGCTACTCTGCTTTTGGTGACAGTTTATCCTATTTATAGTAGATGATGGTGGGGTGTTGGGGACGTGGAAAAATATGGAGTGTCCATAATGTAAAAGTACATTTATTTCATGAGTCAGCTGCTGGAACGGAGGGTCATAATGCAAAAGTGCATCTATTTCACGTGGATTTTAGCTTTTTGGCGGTTTCAAGCGAAAATAATTGCACTTTTGCATTATGGGCGGCAAAAAAGAGGAATTTATTAAAAATTAACTGCACTTTTACATGATAACATTGGTAAATTCTGGATTAGTGGCAGGATGGCGCTCAAAAAACCTACCTTCGGCTAGAGCAGGGAGCGCTATCCGGATCGTACATCCGTTATTCATCCAATTCGCGCTCTTACGGACATAGCTGAGTAGTTACGAGACTCGCTGAATATTTATTCCACCAAAGAAACCCAAGAGTTAAGCGGCTTGTTTCCGCTTCGCTCTTGGGTTTTTGGCGTCCGCCGCGGCGCGGCATTGCAAAAAGCCCCCGGCGCCCGAGGCGCTGGAGGCTCAAAACGCAAGCTTGCAAATCTCTACGCCAGGGACGGGAAGCCGAAGTAGTTCTTGGCGTTGTTGTAGCTGATATCGGACACAATGCCGCCCAGGAGCTCGATGTCCGCGGGGAACTCGCCGTTCTCCACCCACTCGCCGAACAGGTTGCACAGAATCCGGCGGAAATATTCGTGGCGGGTGTAGGACAGGAAGCTGCGGGAGTCGGTGAGCATACCCACAAAGCGGCTCAGCAGGCCCAGGTCGCCCAGGGTTTTCATTTGGTGAATCATGCCTTCCTTGGTATCCAGGAACCACCATGCGGAGCCCAGTTGAATCTTGCCGGCCACGCCGCCGCCCTGGAATGCGCCCATCAGGGTGCCCAATGCAGGCATATCCTTGGGGTGCAGGGAGTACAGGATGGTCTTGGGCAGACCGGCTTCCTGGTCGATGGCGTCCAGCAAACGGCTCAGCGGATAAGCCACGCTGCTGTCGTTCATGGAGTCATAGCCGGTATCCGGTCCCAGCTTGTTGAACATGACGGTGTTGTTATTCCGTCCGGCATTGATGTGGTACTGCATGGCCCAGCCGTGCTCGGAGTACAGCTTGCCCAGGAAGATCAGGGTGTAGGCTTTATATTTCTTTTCGTCCTCTTCGCTTACCGGGTTGCCTTGGAGGGCCTTGGCAAACACATAACCGGCTTCCTCGCGGGAGGTCGGCGCGTACGGCACATAGTCCAGGGCATGGTCGGAAACCAGACAGCCGGCGTCATGGAAGAATTGCACACGGGCTTCCAGCGCGTTCAGAAGGTCCTCATAGGTATTGATGGGAGCGCCGGCAACCTCGGCCAGCTTGGCCAGCCACGGCAGGAAGGTGGCGCGGTTGATTTCCAGCGCCTTGTCGGGACGGAAAGATGGCAGCACGGCCACCGGGAAGGAGGTATCCTCCTTCAGCTTCAGGTGGTATTCCAGAGAATCTACAGGATCGTCGGTGGTGCAAACCACTTTGACGTTGGAATTGACGATCAGATCCCGGGCGCCGAAGCCTTCGCCGGTCAGCTTGGCATTGGCTTTTTCCCAGATGGCGGGGGCATTCTGCTCATTCAGCACATCATAGATGCCGAAGAAGCGCTGCAGCTCCAGGTGGGACCAGTGGTACAGCGGGTTGCCGATGGCGGTGGAGCAGGTTTTGACATAGGCCAGAAACTTCTCGTAGTCAGGCGCGTCGCCGGTCACATAACGCTCTTCCACACCATTGGAGCGCATCGCTCTCCACTTGTAGTGGTCGCCGCCCAGCCAAACCTCGGTAATATTCTTATAGGTCTTGTTCTCGTAGATTTCCTGCGGGCTCAAATGGCAGTGATAATCGATGATCGGCATGTTCTTGGCGTAGTCATGATAGAGCTTCACGGCCGTTTCGTTGGACAAGAGAAAGTTTTCATCCAGAAAGGGTTTCATTTGATCCTAAGCCACCTTCGTTAAAATATGGTTTTTTTCAAACTCACATCTACAAGCATACTACAAATATGTTAACGTGAACAATAGATAATGTGAACAGGTTGTGAGCAGTTTTTTCCGGCGTATTCCACCGGTGGCCGATTTCGGTTACAATAGGCTGGAATGAAGAGTAGAGGGGATACGTTGCACCATGCAGCTCATCGAGGTTTTCATCTATCTGGGCATTGTCGCGGCGGGGATTTCCGGCGCCGTCATCGGGATTCAAAAGGAGATGGACCTGTTCGGGGTCACCAGCCTTTGCGTGGCTACCTCCTTGGGCGGCGGGATTGTCCGGGATTTGCTCATCGGGGTTATTCCGCCTGTGGCTTTTGTGGAGCCCAAGTATTTTGTGTCCAGCCTTGCGGCCGGATTGCTGACATGGGTATTTTACCCCTATATTAGCCGTTTTAATAATCTCCTCATGGTTTCCGACGCCGTGGGGCTGGGCGTATTTACCGCGGTAGGGGCCAAAGCGGCTCTGGGCCTGGGTTACGATGAGCCGTTCATCATACTGTCCATGGGGCTGATCACCGGGATCGGCGGCGGCGTAGTGCGGGATCTGTTCAGCCGGGAGATTCCCTACGTCTTCCGCAAGGAGGTGTATGCGGTGGCGTCCATATTGGGGGCGGGCAGCCTCGTTCTGGTGCATGATTTTATCCCCGTAACCTTCGCCATGTATATCTGCCTGCTGGTTACCTTCCTGGTCAGGGTACTGTGCGTCATGTATTCCGTCAATTTTCCCGTGTACCGCATTCCCCAGGCGCGGGATACGAAAAAGCACCAAGGCTAGCGGGGATTATATCTCCGCCTCCGGCGAAGGGGGTTGTTTTTTACGAAAAAAACCTGGTACCACCGTATGCTGCTGTCTTATTTGCCGATTTATTTTCTGGTCACGTCGGTCATTATTCTGCTGGCCTTCCTGATGATTTCTAACATGGCCAAACGGGAGGCCGTGGATGCCAACCGGATTTATACGGAGCAGCAGATGCAGGCGCTGGACAAGTCCTTGCGGGAAATTGACGATATGCTGGTTAAGGACCTGCAATATGACGCGGTCATTACCCGGTTCTACAAGGGCGGCCAGCCCTCCTCCTATCTGGACGGGTACGAAACCTCCAAGAAGCTGTCCCAACTGACGGCCACCAGCTCTTTGATCGATTCCATCTATCTGTACCGGTTTGAGGACAGCATGATCATGAGCCCCAATATGATGATTCCGGTGGATAAATTCGGCGACAGGGCGTTTGCCGACAGCTTTCGGACCAGCTCCAAGCTGTATACTTTTTCGCAACAGCGGGATTACAAGGAATTTTTGGACCAGGACTACCCTTCCCCGGTTTTCTCCATCGTGCGGAATTATCCGCTTCTGGGCAAGCACCAGGGTATTATTGTAGTGAATATCAGCGTAGTCCGGCTAAAAAGCTGGCTGGCGGACAGCTCCCGCTCGGAGCGCAGCTTCCTGTATATCGAGAACGCGGACGGCGAGCCGATTCACGCTACCGATACCGCGAACCGGGGCACAGAGCTCTCCCGGATCAAGTCTCCCTACACCGGCTGGGAATTCGTCAGCGGCGTCCGGGACGGCCACCTGTTCCGCTATGCCTCTCTTTTCAGCTATGTCTGGATCATCTGCGGCCTGCTGGTTACAGGCTTGTTGGGCATGCTGCTGATTACCCGGCGGAACTACAAGCCCATCGAGCTGATTATAGACCGTATCCGGCATCATGACCCGGTCAGGCTGAAGCCCGCCGAGCATAAGGACGAACTGAAGCTCATTGATCAGGCGCTGGAGTCGTTGATCGAGCGCACCCAGACCTACCAGAAGCTGCATGAGGAGGATGTGGGCATCCGGCGGCGGCAGCTGCTGCTGGATTTGACGGATGGGGTGGCGCTGCTTTCCCCCGAAGAATGGAAGCGGGAGGCCCAAACCTACGGCTTGCCGGAGGAGTACGGAGCCTTGTCCCTGGCCCTGTTCGAGATCGACCAGTTTGCGGCATGGAACCACAAGTACAACACCCGGGACCAGCATCTGTTCAAGTATGTGCTGGCCAGCGTCATCGGCGAGGTGGCGGAGGTGAACCAGGCCGGAGTGTGGACGGAGTGGATGTCCGGGTACCGGCTTCTGGTGGTTTATTTCTGCGGAAACAGCCGAGCGGACGAGCAGTTTGTCCTGAGCCTGGCGGAGCAGGTGCGCGCCTGGGTGGAGGCCCATCTGGATTTTACCGTAACCGCCGGCATCAGCAGTCCGTTCCATGAGCTCGCAGAGCTGTCCCGGTATTACGACCAGGCTGCGCAAGCCTTGTCCTATAAGCATACGGTGGGCATGAACAGGATTCTGCAGCCGGTGACTCATGCCTTCCGCGAGCCATACAGGCATGTTCAGAATATCCGCCAGCTTGTGCTGGCCTACCGGACCTTCGATTCCCAGTGGGAGGAGCTGTACCGCAGCGTGTTCGCCGAAATTCGCCGGGATCTGATCAACCGGGAGGAGCTGAATAATCTGCTCCAGTATCTGGTATACAATTTGAACAAGGAAATGACGGGACTGTCTCCCAAGGTTGTGGAGCTGTGGACCTCCCGGACCTTTCCCGAACTGCTGGAAGCCTCTCTCGGCTTCGATCTTATCGACGAGCCGGAGGAGCGGATGCAGGAGATATTGGCCTCCTTTCAGGAGACGGTGCTGCTCTCCCGGGAGCACCGCGGCAACCTGCCTCTGGCCAAAAAAATCAGGAAATTTGTGGATGACAGCCTGGGCAATCCCGATTTATCCCTGACTATGCTCTGCGACCAGTTCGGACTTCACGGCAAGTACATCAGCCGCATCTTCCGGGAGGAGTTCGGCGAGAAGCTGGCGGAATATATCGTTCGCGCCCGGATGGAGAAAAGCAAGGAGATGCTGGCTGGAACTGGCTTGTCCATCCAGGAAATCGCTCTCGCCGTCGGCTATGTTCACGATGTGTCCTTTATCCGCGCCTTCAAAAAAACCACCGGCCAGCCTCCGGGGGAATACCGGAAGGGGCTCGATCCCGGCTCCTCCGCTTCCTCCGACACCTGATTCCTCCGGCTAACCTTTTCGGCCAAAAGCCTCCAATCCCTTGCGGCAAGCAGGGTTGGAGGTTTTTTGAACTGGTCAGGCAGGCGCATTGGCAAGCCGGGTTTCCCTTTGGTTAGCCGGCGCCCGCAGATGTATATTGCCGAAAAGACCTTCGCCGTTTTACAGTACAGTCAGGCAGGGCAAGGCCCCGCCGACAGATACAGAACATAAGGATCGGATGGTGAGGAAACATGAAGACAGCGGCATTCAAGCTGCAGGCTGTCAGAGTGAAGAAGGAGAAAACAAAAGGGGGGCTGCGGAAACGGATTTACAAAAACAGGGCTTTGATTCTGATGTTTCTGCCGGTGGCAGTATTCTTCATTGTATTTCGCTACCTGCCGATTCTGGGGAATGTAATCGCCTTCAAGCAGTATAATCTGATGCTTGGCATTCTGGACAGCCCGTGGGTGGGACTGCAGAATTTCCACACGCTGTTCAGCAATCCCCAAACGGTGCAGATCATCCGCAATACACTCGTTTTAAGTGTGCTGGGGACGCTCATCGGGTTCCCGTTTCCGATACTGGTGGCGGTGCTGCTCAATGAGGTGAAGGGCCTGTGGTTCAAAAAATCGGTGCAGACATTGCTGTATTTGCCCCATTTTTTCTCCTGGGTCATTATCGGCGGCATTATTGTCACCCTGTTCGGCTCCCAGGCTGGCATCATCAGCCAGTTCCTCTTCCGGCTTACCGGGCATGAGTTTGAGCTGCTTTATGAGATTGGCAGCTGGATGACGATCTTTTTCGGCTCCTCGGTATGGAAGGAGGCGGGGTTCGGGGCCATCATTTATCTGGCGGCCATCAGCTCCATCGATCCCAGCCTGTATGAATCGGCCAGCATAGACGGAGCGGGCAAGCTGCGCCAGATCTGGAATGTGACCCTGCCGGGAATTATGCCTACGGCGGTCATCATGCTGATTCTGTCCATGGGACGGATTATGGATGTAGGCTTCGAGCAGATTTACAATTTGCAGAATGCGGCGGTATCCGATATTTCCCGGGTCATCAGCACTTATCTGTATGCCGTAGGCATTCAGGGAGGCATGTACAGTCTGACCACGGCTATGGGGCTGTTTGAATCCCTGGTGGCCATTATCTTTGTTATCGGCTCCAATGCCATCGCCCGCCGCCTTGGTCATTCATTATGGTAATCCCCGTACAAGCGGAATGGAGTGAATGGATATGAGAGAAACGAAGCAAGAAAAATGGTTTTACCGGATAAATAATACGCTCCTGGCCCTAGCGGCGCTGACTTGTCTGCTGCCGCTTCTGAATATCGTGTCCGTATCCTTAAGCGAGTATGAGGCTGTGGCTTCCGGTCAGGTAGGGATATGGCCCAGGGGATTGAACTTCGAATCCTACCATATGCTCTTCAATGGCACGCCCATCCTGCGCAGCTTCCGCAACAGTGTTATCATTACGGTGACGGGCATTGTTCTGAGCATGGCGTTCACCATCCTGGCCGCCTATCCCTTGTCTAAAAAGCAGTTTATTGCCCGGCGTTTTCTGACCTTGGCCATTGTGTTCACTATGCTGTTCGGGATTCCCATGATTCCCGCCTTTCTGGTGAACCGTTCCGTCCATATTCTGGACACCTATTGGGCGGTATGGCTGCCGGGACTGATCAGCGCCTATAACATGATGGTGCTGAAATCCTTTTTCGAGAATCTTCCCGATGAAATAGAGGAGGCCGCCTGGATGGACGGCTGCGGGGATTTCCGGCTATTGCTGCAAATTGTTCTTCCCCTGTCCATGCCGGTGCTGGCCACGCTGACGCTGTTCTATGGAGTCGGCTACTGGAACACCTTCCAGGCCGTTCTGATCAATATCAACAGCTCCGAGAAATACAATCTGGCCGTCCTGGTGCAGAGCATGGTGGCCAATCAATCCCTGATGCAAAGCCTCAACAATGTCAGTCCCGATGAGCTGAATCAACTGATGACGCCCCAGGGACTGCGCTCTGCCGGAATTGTCGTGATGCTGCTTCCTCTCTTAGCGGTGTATCCCTTTGTCCAGAAATATTTTGTCAAGGGCGTCATGATCGGCGCGGTTAAAGGGTAGAACCGGCAAGCAGGCAAGAAACACAGCTGTTAAGCCAATTATATTATATGGAGGGTCTGCAAAATGGGGATGCACAAAACATGGATGGGAAAAATGCTGCTGGGGACTGCAGCGGTGGCGCTGGTTGCAGCCGGCTGCTCCAATGGGGAGAAGAAGGCTGCCGATTCAAGCCCTGCGGCACAGGAGAGCGCCTCTCCTGCCGCAAGAGCCAATATTACGGTTAGCATCTATGACCGCAACAACATTCCGCCGGAGGAAGGCACCTGGGACAAAAACCGCTGGGTGGATTGGGTAAACGCCAACGGGCCGGTGAATGTCAAGTATGTTCCCGTACCCAGATCGGAGTCTCTGCCCAAATTCAATGCTTTGTTCGCTACGGCCAGCGCCCCCGATTTGATTCTGGAATACGATTCCCGCTACCGCAACGGCTGGTTCAGCCAGGGTCTCCTGATGCCGTTGGACAATGTGGTGGAGAAATACAGCACCACCTACAAGGAATTGATGAAGCAATTCCCCCAATTGAAGAAGCTGGGCACCAAAAGCGACGGCAAGCTCTATGAAATCGGCAGAGTGTCGCCTCTCGTCGCCAATCACCGGATGTATATCCGCCAGGACTGGCTGGATAAGCTCCAGCTGAAAATGCCGGAAACCACCGAGGAACTGCTGGAGGTAGCCAAAGCCTTTGCCACCCGCGACCCTGACGGCAACAGCAAAAACGACACCTTCGGAATCAACATGAACTCCGGCTTTATCAATCACATGTTCGGACACGGGGAAGTGGACTGGGTTGTCCGGGACGGCAAGCTGGTTCATGAATGGGAGGGCCTCCAGGCCTCCATCGATTTCCAGAAGCAGCTGTTTGACGCAGGGGTAGTGGATAAGGATTTCCTGACGGACAAAAACGGGGAAAAGGCCAAGCAGGACTTTCTTTCCGGCAAGCTGGGCATTTATATGTATCAGGCGATCAACGAGAAGGATTATGACACCTTCAAGAAAAACTCTCCTAACGGCGTACTGGCTATTGCCCCCATGCCCAAATCGAAAATGGGGCAGTTCAGCCCGATTATCGGCAGCCCGATTCAAATGGTCGGTGCCATCAACGCCGGTGCCAAGAATCCGGAAGCAGTAATGAAATATATCGATTTTATGATTGATCCGCAGAATGCCAAGGTAATCAAGTATGGCATTGAGGGCACTCACTGGAGGGTGGACAGCGCCACGGGATTGCCTGTGACCATCGATGCGGAGAAGAACAAGAAGGAGCTTTATAACGATGATCTGGGCATGATGGCTTCCTCGCTTTTGCTGGGCAAGTGGGCGTTCACCTCCAGTATGCCGGAGACCAATGAGTCGCAAAAGGCGCTGAAGCAGCTTGCGCTGAAGGCGGATGAGCTGTACGTCAACAAGGAGCGGCCGATTCCGACCCTGAAGCCGGAGTATTTGCCGGCGCTGCCTGAGGATTTGAACCTGATTATCAAAAATGTGGAGACTCAAATTTCGCCCAACGGCTCCAAGGGAGATGTATGGCTGAAGGCTGTTGTCAGCGGAAACAGCTATACGGCGGAGCAAGCGGTCAAGGACGGCCGGGATATCTGGGAAAAGGCCGGCGGCAAGAAGGTGGATGAATTCTATGCCAAGTGGTATGACGAGAACAAGGATACGGCCTTTATGCTGAAGGATCTGTATGAGTTTGGCGAGCAGGCCCAAAAGCTGTACGAAAATAAATAAAAGCCGTTGAATTTTTGGCGGCAGGCGGGGAGGGGAACGGTTCGACGGGGCTGGCCCCTTCCTGACCGCCGCCGATCCATTCATAAAAAAGGAGCTGTGTGCAATGAAAACCAAAAGAAGGGCTTCCCGATTATTGGCTGCCACACTGGCCGTTTCTTTGCTGCTTCCCGCATATGCGGGCTTGGCGGGCCCCGGCCCTTTCAGGACGGATGCCGTTGACTTAAGCGGCCATTGGGCTCGCGGCAGCATGGAGAACTGGATGGCCCGGGGTGTGCTTTCCGGGTATCCCGATGGGGAGCTTCATCCAGATGCGGCCATGACCCGCGCCGAATTTGCCGCCATGATGAACCGGATATTCGGATTTTACGCCGAAGCGGATGAGCCGTTTGCCGATGCGGGGGCGGAGGATTGGTATGCCAAGCCGCTGCAGATTGCCAAGCAAGCCGGTTATCTTCAAGGCGCTCCCGGAAACAAAGCGCTACCCTCGGCGCCTCTGACGCGGCAGGATGCTGTCGTTGTGCTCGCCCGTTTGTTCTCCATGGAAGGGGAAGGCGGCGCAACCGGCTATACCGATGACGCGGAAATCGCCGATTATGCCCGGAGTGGATTGAAAGCGCTGTCGGGGATTGTAAGCGGGTATGAGGACGGAAACTTCCGCCCCAACGCTGCGGTTACGCGGGCGGAAGCGGCGGTTTTGCTGGAGCGGCTGGCAGCGGGCTATTATTCGGAGGCGGGTACTTTTGAAGGCGGGTCGATAAACGGCAATGTAATCGTGAACAGAGCGGGGGCGGACCTGCGCAATACCGTGGTCAGCGGGAATCTGTATCTGGCGGCGGGAATCGGTGACGGAAATCTCCGCTTGGAAGGCGTACAGGTGAAAGGAAAGGTATATGTGAGCGGAGGCGGCAGACATACCGTCACCTTCCATAATTCCACGCTGGGAGATGTGCAGATTGATCGCAAGGAAGGACCCGTTCGGCTTGCGCTTACGGGAGACACCCGGATAGGATCGATTGCGGTGCTGAGCCCATCCGGGCTGGAGCTTGGCACAGGCGTGCAGGTGAACGGGGTAACGGCAGCGGCTCCGCTGACGCTGAGCGTAGCCGGGCAGGCACGGATCGGACAACTGACCGTGGCGGCTGCCGGACAAGGCAGCACCATTTCGCTGGCGGGAGAAATCGGTCAGGCGGTGTTTGAAGCGGACGGCATAACGGTTAACGGCACCCTGATCGCCCGGGGCGGCTCCTTGCCCCAACCGGCTAACCCGGCTGTGGTTGCCGGAGGCGGCGGAAGCGGCGGAGGCAGCACCGACGGGGGAATCGACGATAGCAGCGGTGGAGGAACTGGCGGCGGCACCGGCGGAGAGACTGGAGGCGGTGAGCATGAGCCGGAGGTGCCTGCAGTAAATTTGGTTGACCCAGACGCGACACCGGAAACACGCTCGCTCTTTGCTTATTTGCAGGAGAGGATGGGCCAGCAAGTTATCTTTGGCCAACAAGGGGCCATGTCGGAGGGAGTCACCATTACGGTTAAAGACGGCACCCAATCCGATACACTTAATGCGGTAGGAGATTTTCCGGGCGTATTCGGCTTTGATGTGCAGAATCTGGCGGGAACCAACTATGAGGCCAACCGCGACCGGATGCTGATGCTGATGAAAGCGGCGTACAACGCAGGTGGCATCCTGACTGTGAGCAGCCATTCGTTCAATATCGCCACCGGCGGAGACTACAATGACACTACCGGCAATCCGGTTCCCCGAATCCTGCCGGGCGGCGACAAAAATGCGGCCTACAACGATTTCCTGGACCGGGTGGCCGAGCTTGCCGGTTTGCTGACGGACGAAAACGGCACACCCATTCCCTTGATATACCGTCCATATCACGAGCAGAACGGCAGTTGGTTCTGGTGGGGAGCGGCATACCGCTCCAATGAGCAATTTATCGAATTGTACCGCTATACCATCGAATATTTGCGCGATATCAAGGGGGTTCATAACTTTCTTTATGCCTATTCGCCCAATAGTCCCTTCGGCGGATCGGAGCAGCGCTATCTGGAATCTTATCCGGGGGACGAGTATGTAGATGTGCTTGGTTTTGACAGCTATTATAACGGAACCTCGCCGACCTGGTACGATAATGCGATTCAGGATGCCAAGCTGGTATCGGCTATTGCCAGCCAAAGAAACAAGATTCCCGCGTTTACGGAGTTTGGTTACAAATATATCGATTCGGAGGGCAAAGATCCGCAATTCTATACCAAGCTATTGAACGCTCTCAAGCAGGACCCTGACGCAAGGAAAATCTCCTATATGATGACTTGGGTAAACTGGAGCGCCGCCTCCGCCTATGTTCCCTACAGAGATGGGCCGAACGGGTTGGGTGATCACCCGCTGCTGCCGGACTTTACCGAATTTTACGAGGATTCATTTACAGCCTTCCGCAATGAAGTCCGCTCTGCCCACCCGTATCAGCAAGAAGCAACTGTGGTCGCGGAACAGCCGTTCCTTCATGTTGTGGCGCCTACGGAAAATCTGGATGTGCCTCTGAGCAAGGCAACAACAATTCGCGTGCGCATTCTGCATCAGGATATTCAGCGGGTGGTTTATTCTGTGGACGGGGACCCGCAGGAATATCCCATGACGCCGGATGCCCAAGGATTCTATTATGTTGCCGACTGGATGCCGGCGGCAGCCTTCGCCGAATCGGAAGTAACCCTCACCGTCAGCTCCTACGGCAACGACGGAACGGTTTTGACACAGAAGGTAAAGGTCTACGTAAGCGATGGGACGATCGTCAATCCGCTGATCATTGATACTTTTGAAGGCTACAGGGGTAAGGACGAGTTGTTGAGGGGGACATACGGCTCCGCCGGGGATGTCAATACCATCTCCCTGGACCCTGTTCACAAAATCAGCGGGAATTATGGAGTCAAATACGATTACAATGTAGGCACCGGGTATACGGGGCGGACCAAAAATATGAATCAGGCAAATTGGTCGGAAGCCAACAAGCTGACATTCTGGATGGAGTCGGATGGAAGCGATCAGAAGCTGGTTATTCAGATCAATGCCGGCGGCATTGCGTTCGAGGCCTATCCGTCTCTGGCCGAAAACACCTCGGGCATGGTGGAAATACCGTTCAGCCAGTTCAAGCCGGCTGCTTGGAATACCGTTAATTTTGGCAAGGTCATCACCAAGAAGGCTCTGCAAAATGTAAAAGCATTCTCCATCTACGTCAACCGCAATCCCGATGTGCCCGGCACCTCCGGCACTCTTTATTTTGACGAGATTCGGGTGGTGAATGATCCTTCCCTTGATCCGGTGCCTTATGACCAGCAGAAGCTGTATGGCTTTGAGGACGGTACCACGCAGGGCTTCGAGATTACCAATGATACCACTGTGACCGCAGGGGGATTATCCGTTGCCGACGCGGTATACCGCTCCGGGGAGCATTCCCTGACTACGGCCTTCAGCCTGGCTCATGCTGCCGATCCTACCAAGCAGGGGCTGCTGCAGCTTCGCAAGAAGGGCCCGATGGACCTGACGGGCTACAAGGAAATTGTCGCTCGGTTTATGATTGTTCCCGATGCGGGGGCGCAGCTCAAAGGTCAGCTGTCGGCGCTGCTCTACACCCAATCCGGCCCGACCTGGGGAACCTACACCTTCAAGCAGTTGAACAATATCCCGGCGGGACAACAGGGCGGATTTGTGGAGATTGTTCTGCCTATAGCAGCGGTTCCGGATATTGCTCAGACACAGGCTCTCGGACTGAAGATTTTTGTACCGGCAGGCTCTACCGGAAATGCCGCCATCTATTTGGATGACGTAGAGATCCGATAGCCGCCTTGCGCTAACTGCCGCCGTCCGTCTAAACCGGATGGCGGTTTTTTGCAGTATAAGTCCGGCGACTGCCGGAGGCTGGCAGGTGTGATCTCCGGCGGATTGGTGACAGCGGCGTAGCGTGTGCGTTTTGGGCGGGACGGCCAGTTGCTTAACGGAACTCAGCGACCCTTATTGCGGCAAAAGCGGAGGTTTGGATTTCTAGCGGAACTGAGGAGCTCTTACGAAGGCTTATGCGGCGAAAACAGGGGGAGAATGGGAGCACGGCGGGAAATAAGCGCTTCTCAGTTCCGCAAAAACGGGAATAAGCGGCAAAAGCCACTTTAAGGGTCGCTCAGTTCCTCTAGGGTTACGACTTCACTCTAACTCCAAGTCCGTTTAGGTTACGACTTCACTCCAACTCTAAGTCCGTTCCAACCCAATGCTAGTCCAAGTCCGTTCCGCACTTGCTCTAACTCAACGTTACTCCGAGCTTACCCTGGTCCCTCTACTCCAACTCAAACATCCGATTGACGTTTATCCCCCGGTCTCGTTCACACCTTATCCACAGAAACAAAAGTAAACGGATGCTATAATAAAAATAAACAAAGACAAGGAGGAATGAAAGGGTTTCCATATCATACGTTTGCATTTGAAAAATATTTACTATCAGTTTGAAATTATTATTCAAAACGAAACAAAACCATGTTAGAATGATCTCGTATAATCATTTTCCCATTGCGGACAAAGATGAAGGAGGCATATGGCATGGTGGCGAATCGTTGGGTAATGGAACAAGCGGCAGGATTAAAGCCGGGGTTGGATGAACTGGTGTACCGCTCGAATCTGCTGGGCTCTGACCGCTCAGTAGCCAACTGGGGCGGCGGCAATACTTCCATGAAGACCGTTGTTGAGGATTTTCGCGGGCGTCCCGTCAATGTCATGTGGGTGAAAGGGAGCGGCTCCGACCTGGCAACCATGAAGGCGGGCCACTTTACCGGACTAAGGCTGGATGACATCGCCCCGCTGTTTGAGCGGGAGGATATGAGCGACGAGGATATGGTGGCATATCTGGCCAACTGCATGATCGACTCCAAACATCCCAGAGCCTCCATCGAAACTCTGCTCCATGCCTTTTTGCCTTTTCAGCATGTGGACCATACCCATCCCGATGCCATTATCGGCCTGTGCTGCGCCGACAACGGCAAGGAGCTGGCGCGGGAAATTTACGGTGACCGGTTCGTCTGGGTGCCGTATATCCGCCCGGGCTTCCGGCTCTCCCGGATGATCGCCCAAGGCGTGCGGGACAACCCCAAAGCCGAGCTGGTGCTGATGGAAAAGCACGGCCTGGTCACCTGGGGCGACACCTCCGAGGAATCCTACCGGAAGACGTTGGCGATTATCGGCGAAGCGGAAGCCTATATTGAGGCCCGGGTGAAGGAAGAGACCCTGTTCGGCGGCCTGAAGACAGAGGCCCTTCCGCCGGAGCGGCGCCGCGAGATCGCAGCCGCTGTAATGCCGGCCATCCGCGGCGCGGTCAGCGACGGCAAACGGATGATCCTCACCTTCGATGACGGCGAGGATGTGCTGCGGTTTGCCGGCAGCCGGGATGCGGCGAAGCTGTCCCAGGTGGGCGCGGCTTGTCCGGACCATCTGGTGCACACCAAGATGAAGCCGCTGCTGGTGGATTGGGACCCGGCCTCCGGCGATGCGGCCGCCCTGAAGGAAACCCTCAAGGCAGGCATCAGCCAATACAAGGAAGAATACAAGGCTTACTTCGAGCGCAATAAGAATGAAGGCGACAAGATGTTCGAGCCTGCGCCCCGGGTTATCCTGATTCCCGGCGTGGGCATGATCAATACCGGCAAGAGCCAGACAAACTCCCAGGTCAGCGGCGCATTGTACCACCGTGCCATCGCCGTTATGCGGGGAGCCACCACCTTGGGCCAATTCGTTTCCCTTAGCGAAAACGAATCGTACAACGTGGAATATTGGCCGCTGGAATTGTATAAGCTGACACTGGCCCCGCCGGAGGCGGAATTCTCCCGCCAGGTGGTGCTGGTCACCGGCGGCGCAGGCGGCATCGGCAGCGCTACCTGCCGCAGACTGGTCAAGGAAGGGGCCCATGTGGTCCTGGCCGATCTGAATCTGGAGGGAGCGGAAAAGGTGGCCCAAGAGTTGAACGGGCAATATGGCCCGGGCCGCGCCTTCGCCGTCAAGCTGGATGTCACCAAGGAGGACCAGGTGGCGGAGGCCTTCCGCGCCGCGGCGCTCCAATACGGCGGTGTGGATGTGGCGGTGAACAACGCGGGCCTTGCCACCTCCAGCCCCTTTGCCGAAACCACGTTGGATGAATGGAACCTCAATATGAATGTCCTGTCTACCGGCTATTTTCTGGTTGCCCGGGAGGCCTTCAAGGTGATGAAGGAGCAGGGCACCGGCGGCAGCATGGTCTTCGTGGCTTCCAAGAACTCCGTCTACGCCGGCAAAAACGCCTCCGCCTACAGCACGGCCAAAGCAGCCGAGGCCCATCTGGCCCGCTGCATTGCCGCGGAAGGCGGCGAATTCGGCATCCGGGTCAACACAGTGCTGCCGGACGCCATTCTGCAGGGCTCGGCCATCTGGAATTCCCGGTGGCGGGAGGAGCGGGCGGCCGCATACGGCATAGCCCCGGACCAATTAGAGGAATATTACAAAAAACGCACCACGCTCCTGGTTAATATTTACCCGGATGACATTGCGGAATCCATCGCCTTCCTGGCCTCCTCCAGGTCGGCCAAAACCACTGGCTGCATGATTACGGTAGACGGCGGAGTGCCTGCAGCGTTCACCCGGTAATAAGCCTTGCGGCGGAGGGCAACAATAATCAGGCATGGGCTGTCCGGTTCCCCTGTGAGAAGCAGGCGCTCCGGCGGCCCTTTGCCGCAAAAGGCGGTGCACGTTACGATGAAGAAGGAAACACATGTATTGGCATTTGATTTGGGTGCGAGCAGCGGCAGAGCCATGGTCGGCACCCTGGACAAAAGCGTTCCCGAAGCAGCCGTATTGCGGCTTGCGGAGGTTCACCGTTTTCCCAATGAGCCTGTGCAGGCGGGGCCCCATCTGTACTGGGACATTCTCCGGCTTTTGCATGAGCTGAAGCAGGGCTTCCGCAAGGCAGCCGAGGGCCGGGCTATTGAAAGCTTCGGCATCGATACCTGGGGAGTGGATTACGGGCTTCTTGGGGAAGACGGGGAGCTCTTGGGCAACCCGTACCATTACCGGGATGCAAGAACGGATCACACAGTAGAGAAAGTCCATGCTATAATAGGAAAAAATGAGTTGTTCCAAGCGACGGGTCTGCAGCCCTTGACCTTCAATACTCTGATGCAGCTCCATGCGGCGGTGGAGCAGAATTCCGTGGCGCTCCGCGAAGCGAAGGAGCTGCTGTTTATTCCCGACCTGCTCTTGTACCTCCTGACCGGGGTCAAGCAAAGCGAATATACCATTGCCTCCACCTCCCAGCTGCTCAAGGCGGGCACCCAGGAGTGGGATAAGGAGCTGCTGGCCAAGCTGGGCATCCCGGCGGATATTCTTCCCCCGGTGGTCATGTCCGGGCAGACGGTGGGCGAGCTGACCGAAGCTATCCGCGAGGAGCTGAAGCTTCCGCCCATCCGCGCCGTAGCTGTGCCGGAGCATGATACCGGCGCCGCGGTAGTGTCCGTTCCCGTGGATACGGACGAAGAGGTGGCATATCTCATCAGCGGTACCTGGTCCCTGTTCGGCACCGAGCTGGCAGAGCCGCTGCTGGACCCGCGGGTATTGCCTTTGGGCTTCTCCAATGAAGGGGGCATGGGCGGGACGGCGCGGACCCTGAAGAATATTATGGGCCTTTGGCTGATTCAGGAGTGCAAGCGTTCCTGGGATCAGGCCGGAGAAAACCATTCCTTCGCCGATCTGGTGGTGCTGGCGGACAAGGCGCCTGCCTTCCGGTCCTTCATCAACCCGGACGATCTGTTGTTCCTGCCGCCGGGAGGCATGCCGGAGCGGATTCAGGAATATTGCCGCCGCACGGGCCAGCCGGTGCCGCAGAGCATCGGCGAGATTACCCGCACCATCTACGAGAGCCTGGCGCTGCAATACCGCCTGGTGCTGGAGCGGCTGGAGCATCTGGGCGGCATCCGCTATCCCCGTCTGCACATGATGGGCGGCGGCATCCAGAACAAGCTCCTGTGCCAGATGACCGCTTCGGCTATCGGCAGAGAGGTGTGGGCCGGTCCGGTGGAGGCCAGCTCCTTGGGCAATGTGGCGGCGCAGCTGATCGCTTTGGGCGAGGTGGCGGATATCCGCGAGGCCCGCAGCCTGATCAAGCGCTCCTATCCGGTGGATACCTATGAGCCGCAGGAGCAGGAGGCATGGGAGGCGGCGTACAGGAGATTTCTTGACGCGACGGAGCAATCTCTGATTCCAGAAGAATAAAGGAGACATACACATATGCTGGTGGCGGAGCGGCTTCAAAAAATCGTACAGCTCGTAAATGAGCGCGGCAGCATACGGGTGACCGAGCTCAGCGATTTGTGCGGGGTTACGGAGGAAACCATCCGCAAGGATTTGGATAAGCTGGAGGCGGAGGGCAAGCTGATGCGCAGCCACGGCGGCGCAGTCAGCGTGCAAGATACCCAGCAGGAATCGCCGTACTTCGTGCGGGAAACCACCAACGTGGAGGAAAAGAAGCAGATTGCTATGGCGGCGGTTGGCCTCATCGAGCCGGGGGACCGGATCATCCTGGACGCCAGCACCAGCGCCTGGTGGATCGCCCGTTATCTGCCGGATCAGCCCTTGACGGTGCTGACCAATTCCATGAAGGTGGCCCTGGAGCTGGCGGCCAAGGAGAAGATTCAGGTAGTGTCCACCGGCGGCATTCTGGTTTCCAATTCCCTGTCCTTCGTGGGTCCCCTGACGGAGCGGTCTCTGGACACCTACCATGTGGATAAAATGTTCCTGTCCTGCAAGGGGCTTCACCTAACCAAGGGCATTACGGAGCCCAATGAGCTGCAAGGGCTGGTGAAGCGCAAGATGATCCGGCAGTCGGATAAGGTGTACCTCTTGGCGGATTACAGCAAGTTCGGCGTCCGGTCCTTCACCCATGTGGCCGACTGGAGCGAGATTCACCATCTGGTCACCGACGCCAAAAGCGATCCGGCTATCATCCGCCAGATCCGGGAGCAGGGCATCGACGTGACGCAGCTGGAGGGGTAAAAACCTTTGTTTTTTCAAGCCAAGCAGAACCGACGCTTTCCTCTCAAATGAATGCTTTTATCGGAAAAGACAGCGAAAACCGCTGTCTTTTTTTGATCGTTCGAGGATAAGGCCGGGGAGTTTCGTTAGAAAACCAAGATGGCGGTTTTTCCGCTTTAACGGTCTCTCAGTTCCGCTACGCGCCGCGCGCTATCGATGGATAGGTGCGCCAAGGGTATGCGTAAAGGGGCGGGAGACAGCGCGGATGGTCCCGGCGCGCCTGGACGTTCCGGGCCGCAGCTTATGATCTCCAAGCCCTACCCGCGCCGGAAAGGAAGCGACAAAATAACCGTTTCTTTTACAAAAAACTTACCTGATAATAACAAATTGATGAAAATCATGTGCTACTCTTAAAGCGATTTCCATAACTTGCGTTTCGAGAGGAGCCGGTTGGGATGGAAGAAGTCGGAACCAAATACAATGTTACGCGGGTAAATCGGTTTAATGTGCTTCTGACCTGGGTGCTCTCCACGTTATTGTCCGTGCAGGCCTTTATGACCTCGGGCGAGTACGGGCTGAAGGTGATGCTGTGCACCTATGGGGCTTCACTGGTGGCTACCGCCGCTTTCCTGCTGAACAAAAGGTGGGCCAGACTGGAGGGGGTTGCCGCCGTAGTGATTCCGCTCTCCATCGCCGCGGCCTCCAGCTATCTGTCCGTTATGGAACGGGGCGCCCCTTCGGCGCGGGTTTTTATTGTCTATGCCGCCACCTTTGCCATGACCGCCATGTACTTCCGGCCCAGAGCCGTCCTGGTCTACGGGGGCTTGCTGAATCTGCTTGCCGCAGGCTTATACCTGGCCGATCCTGTAGGCCTCATGGGACCGGGGTACACGGCGGATGATTTCCGCACCCGGCTTCTGTGTCTCGATTTGTCGCTGGTTATTTTCTATTTTTTGGCCAAGTGGGGGAAGGATTATGTGCGCTCCGCGCTGCATAAGGAGCAGATTGCGGAGCAGCTTGTCAAGGAATTGACGGAGACTGCCCGCGCCATCCGGGAGCATGCGTCGGTGCTGAAGGAGAGCGTGGAACGCTCCTACCTGTTTCTGGAAACCATTAAGGAATCCAGCCAGCAAAGCACCGTTGCCGTTGACCGGATGGCCCAGGGCATCAACGAGCAGGCGGAAAGCACCGGGCGGATGGTGCGCCTGACAGAGGAGGTGGCCGCGGCCGTCGAGCTCAACCGGCAGATTACCAAGGATGCCGCCGCCATATCGGGAACCATCCGGGAATCCGTTCTCCGCAACCAGATGGGAATCCAGGATATGTCCGGCCAGATGAACACGATTCACCTGGCTGTCCGCACGGCGGAAAGCAATATGGATGAGCTGAACGACAGCATGGCCAGCATCCATTCGGCTTTGACGGGGATAACGTCCGTTGCGGCGCAAACCAAAATTTTGGCCCTGAACGCCAATATTGAAGCCACCCGGGCGGGCGAGGCAGGGCGGGGCTTTGCGGTGGTGGCGATGGAGATCCGCAAGCTGGCGGAGGCAAGCGGGGACATTGCCCGGGAGATTACCGGCATTGTAGGGGAGGTGCTGGGCAAAACGGCAGCCGCCCACAAGCGGATCAAGAACGGCAGCGCGGCGGTGGAGGCGGGCAACGATATTATGGCCCAGGTGGCGGACAGCTTCCATCTGCTAAAGGAGCTGTCGGAGGAAATTTCCCGCAGAGTGGAGCAGGAGGAGGTGCAGGCCGAACAGATCGGGGCTGCTTTCTTCGAGGTCAAAAGGCAGCTGGAGGCCATATCCGTTATCTCAGTGGACCACGCCGCGTCAACCCAGCAGCTGCTGGCATCCGCAGAGGAGCAGAACTCCAAGATCGTCCAGGTTTCCGGGGAGATGGGGGAAATGAACGCGCGGAGCCGGGAGCTGGGAGGACTGGTAGAGAACATGTCGCACAGATAGGGGAGGGAAATGATGGAGCTGTTTGCCAATGAGTGGTTGAGCTTGAGCGAGGAAAATGGAGCCGTATGGATTCAGGTGGAAAAGCCGGGGTTCGCCATGAAGGATTTTGAAGCGGTGCTGGACCAAGTTCCCCGGCTGACCGTAACCAAATTCGCCAATTTGCAGCTGGCGTTGGGCGAGTCATCCGGCGGCAGGCTGGAGATCGGACAGCTGAAGCCGGCTATTGAGGTAACTGTCAGCAAGGACTTTATGAAGGCCTCCGTCAGGCTGAATCTGACGCCGGAGGAATTGGAGCGGGAGAGAGAACGGCTGCCCGCCCGGTTGATCGAAGCCCTTCAGGCACACGGCGTTGTCCACGGGATATTGTATGATGTGCTGAACGGCGGCATGGTGGCCCGCGAAAAGCAAACAGTGGCCTTGGGGACAAGCCCGGTGCCAGGGACCGATGCGCAGCTTGCCTACTTTGAGCTGTCTCCCCGGCGTCCGGTGATCCGGGAGGACGGGAATGCGGATTTTTTCGAGCTGCAATTCATTGATGAGGTGAAGCCGGGAGATTGGCTGGGGGAGAAAATTCCCGCTACCGCCGGAACGGATGGACGCAATCTGGCCGGGGTGGCGCTGCCTGCCAAACGGGGCAGGGATATGCCCCTGAAGTACGACGCCCATACTGTGCTGGAGCAGCAGGAGGGGGACAAGCTGGTCCTCCGTGCCCGTTCCTCCGGAGCTGTCAAGAAGGCGGCCGGCAAAATTTTTGTTCAGGAGATGCTGATCATTGCCGGTGATGTGGGCCCGCAGACGGGGAACATCAGCTACGACGGGAATGTCCAGATTCGGGGAACCGTTCTGGACGGCTTCACGGTCACGGCAACCAAGGATATTTCCGTGCTTGGGGAGATCGGAGTCGGCGCCGTTGCGCGAATTGAATCTCTGGAAGGGGATGTTTACATTAAAGGCGGCATATTCGGCCGGGAGAAGGCGGTGGTCCGGGCCGGACGCAGCGTCTTTTTGAAGCATGCAAAAGACTGCGTCATTGAAGCGGCGGAGAATATCCATGTGGGGCTGTACGCCATCAACTGCCGGTTGAAATCCCGCTATATCCACCTGGACAAGCGGAAAGGAAGGCTGATCGGCGGGGAGGTGCAGGCCAAGATCAAGCTGGTGGCCGCTTTTATCGGCAATGAATCCGAATCCCTCACCAAGGTGTCTGTGGAGGGCTTCGACCGCAGCGCTATTCTGAAGAAGATGGATTCGCTTCTGCAGGAGTACAAAAAAGCTTTGGCCAGCTTGGAGCATATGAGGAGAGAGATGGATATTTATGAAGGCTACGAGGAGCTGCTTAAGCATTCGCAGAAGAAGGAGTATCTGGATTTCGGCATCCGGTACGAGCAAACGGTGGAGCGGGTTATGGAGCTGGAGGAGGAACGGTTGAAGCTGGCCGCCTATATGAGCACAAAGGGAGACGGGGAGGTTACAGTTATGTTGAAGGCATTTCCCAGGACGATGCTGCAGATCAAGGAGATTGGAAGGCAGATCGAGCGAATCACCGCCGGCAGCTTTTATGTGGAGAAAAACACATTTTTTCATGAATAGGGGTGAGGACGCTGGCTGTGGAATGGAACGACCGCATGTCTTACCGGTTTGAGGCGCTGCTGTTGGCCATTGAGCTGTTTACCCAGCGCTTCGATACAGGGCAGCTTGCCTGTTTTTCCTTTGATTTCGTAAATGAAATTCTGACCCTGAATGGTTCCCTGCTGTTTATCCGCGATTCCGGCCGCTTTGTCATGAAGAAGAAACGTCTTTACCGGGAGCTTGAGACGTATTCCATAGAGGATTCGGAGGAGCTGAGGCAGCTTCCCGTGTTGCGCGGCCATGTCCTGACCAAGGAGGTGGAGCAGGTTCTTCCGGCCGGGGATGTGGAACGGCTGCAGCCCCGCTGGATGATGCCCTTGATCATTGACGACCGGCTCCACGGGTTCATTCTGTCCGACGGCAATCATGCCGGGGAATTCTCCGATTCGGATCTGATTCTGTCCGGTGCGGTCATGCGGCTTATCAACCACTCCTTGGAGAACAGCGCCCACCTGATGGAGCTGCTTCAGTCCAACAGCCGGCTGGACCAGAAAAACTTCAATTTGTTCGCCATTAACCAAAGCACCCGGGTGATGCTGTCGGAGCTTTCCTTGAGCAAGCTGCATGAAACGGCAACGGATATTTTCAGCGAGGTCACCACCAGCAAAATCACCGCCTTCGGCATTGTCGATCCCGCCACCTTGCGCCTGACCATAACGGGCTTCCGGGATGTGCTCTCCTATTCCCGGTTTTTTGGCGATTTTCAATTGAGATATACGCGCTACAACGGGCCTGCTGTCCTTCATATCGAGCGGGACCGGGAGCTGTTGGAGGAGCTGTTTGTGGATTGCGGGCATTTCCAACGGCTGGAAGCGGAGTTTATTGTGCTCATTGCCAAAACCCATATTATGGGGATGGTGACGCTGAGCAAACCCGTTAACGATCAGCGCCAATATGATGATGGCATCTTCGAGCTGGTGGAATCTCTGGCCAATTCCGCCGTTGTGGCCATTTCCAACGCGGTTTCGTACCAGGAGGCGGATTACCAGCGGGCCAGCGCCCAGAAGCAGCTGCGGCATCTGCAAACCTTGAACAGGCTTGTGAAAAATGTGAATGAGGTTTCCTCGCCGGAGGAGCTCTGTTATTTTACAATGAAAACTCTTCATCTGGCCTTTGGTCTGAAAAAGGCGTTTATCGCCTTAAGGCAGGACGGCGGGTATACGGTGCAGGAGGCGGTGGGGTTCGGGGAGACGGACAATCCCGTTGGACGTTTTTTTCTCGCTGTGGACGAGGTGCCGCCTGCGCTTCTGGAGGGAACCGCCATTGTCGATTACACCCGCGCCGGGGCAAGGCGGCATCTGCCCAAGGAAACGGCGGCGTGGACCGGGGAGGCTGCTTGCCTGGTCTGGGCTCCGCTGGCTGTCAAAAACCGGGTGGTGCTGATGGATGACCCGTATCCGTTGGGCTTTCTGGTGATTCTGGAAACGGAGGGAAGCCTGCTGGAGGAGGAGGTGCTGCTGATCGAAACGGTAGCGGGCAATATTGCGCCGGTGCTGCATCAGATGAAGGTGGCCCGGTCCCTCCGGGAGAATCTGGTCCGGGATGAGCGGAAGGCCCTGCTCCAGGCGCTGGAGGCGGATATCCGCAACCGGGAGGAATATGGGATTCCTTTTTATGTGGCGCATAAGCCTTATGCCGTTGCTCCTTTCGGCCAGGCTCACCCTCTGGAGACGGAGGGGAGCAGTCTGCCCGAGGATGTCCGGCTGTTCGGGTTTGACGGGCATCTGTTTGCCCTGTCCGCCCGGCCCCTGACCGCAGACGGCTGGACGGAGATTCCCGGCGTTGCCGGTCCGGAGTCGCTTATGGCGTTTCCGTATCCGTGCGGCTGCCATCCCTGATTCCGGCTTGCCCGCATGCGGCTCTTTCGCCACTGGCGGTGGCTCTTTGGCCATGTGCGATCTAACGGCGGTCAGTGCGCTTATTTGGCCGAAAAACGGCATTTTTCTATTCTAACGGCGGTACGCGCACTTATTAAAGCCCAATCGGGCAGGACGCCGCTCTTTTTCCCGAAATAGCAGCTATGGCCGCCGTTAAAAATGAAAATGGAGCCTGTTCACGGGAATAGCGGCTGTGGCTGCCGTTAAAGTGCCCCGAGGAAACCTCAGGCGGTGGTGCGGTGTTTTCGTATATAACGAAGAAGGGAGCCCCCTCTGTCTGAAAAAAGGTTGCAGGAACGGCGTTTTTTCGGCACAATAGGGGAAATATGGTTTGGAGCAAAAGGGGAGTTGCACATGTACGGGGCACCATTGTCTGCCCATGCCCGGAAAATCATGCTGTTGGGCGCAGGCGAGCTTGGCAAGGAAGTTGTGCTGGAGGCCCAGCGGCTGGGCATTGAAACCATTGCGGTGGACCGCTACGAGGGAGCGCCTGCCATGCAGGTGGCCCACTGCAGCTATGTAGTGGACATGCTGGATGGAGCAGCCCTCCGGGAGCTGATTCTAAAGGAGCGTCCGGATCTAATTGTGCCGGAGATTGAGGCTATCGCCACCGAGGAGCTGATCCGGCTGGAGGAGGAGGGCTTCCGCGTCATTCCCACCGCCCGAGCTTCCCGGCTGACTATGGACCGGGAGGGCATCCGCAGGCTGGCGGCGGAAACTCTGGGGCTTCCCACAGCAGGCTATGCCTTTGCCGACAGCCTGGACGAGCTGAAGGCGGCCGTGGCGCAAATCGGCACGCCCTGTGTGATTAAGCCGGTGATGAGCTCCTCCGGCAAGGGGCAGAGCGTCTGCCGCAGGCCGGAGGATGCGGAGCGCTCCTGGACCATGGCCCTGGAGGGGGGCCGGGGCCGGAAAACCCGGGTGATCGTGGAGGAGTTTATTCCCTTCGATTCGGAAATTACCCTTCTTACCGTCCGCTCCGTGAGCGGTACGGTGTTCTGCCCGCCTATCGGCCATGTGCAAAAGGACGGCGATTATATTGAATCCTGGCAGCCTCATGCCATGACGCCGGGCCAGATCGAAGCGGCGGAGGAGATTGCCGGTCAGGTGACGGAGGCTCTTGGGGGCTACGGCCTCTACGGCGTGGAGCTGTTCCTGGCCGGCGACCGGGTGATCTTCAGCGAGGTGTCCCCGCGGCCGCATGATACGGGAATGGTCACCATGGCGACCCAGGACCTGTCGGAGTTCGCCCTCCATGTCCGGGCTATTCTGGGCTTCCCGGTGGAGGGAGTCCGCCAGTTGTCCCCTGGTGCATCCCGAACGCTGAAGGCCTGGCAGGAGTCCCGGAATTACCGGATCGGCGGGCTGGAGCAAGCGCTGGCGGTGCCCGGCACCCAGGTGAGGGTGTTCGGCAAACCTGAAACCAAGGTGGGCCGCCGCATGGCCGTGGCAGTCAGCGCCGCGGATACGGTGGAGGAGGCAAGAGCCCGAGCCGAAGAGGCGGTTGGCCGGCTGTCCATCGAGTATCATTGAGGCTTTTCAGACATCGCAGACGGCGATGATTATCTCGACAGCCGCGCCATTGTGTGGTAAAGTGATCGCATAAATCTTTTATTTTTATCCGGATGCGAAGTACGCGCCGGCCGACCTCCTTGCAAGGGGGCGGCTGGCGTTTTTGCATTTTCTGACCCTTTTTGGGGAGCAAGCGCGCCGGACGGTATGATATACTGGAGGTAACCCAATATGATGGCACCCAGGAAACGAAAGAAGCCCCGCCGGCAGGTGCGGCTTGACCGCATGATGCGCCTGCTGTTCCGCCTGTCCCATCGGACGGTGGTGCGGCTGATTAATGGATTGTTTGATGAAACCTTCGATCCCGCTGACGTGAAGCTGGTTTATGAAGACGCGAAGCCGCCTGCCGCGGAAGGAAAAAGAGCGGCGAATCGCGGCGGCGTTTCAGGGCTTGAAGGAAACCATGGGCCAGACCCTGGAGCAGCTGAGGCTGCTGCATGAGGAGCAAGATGAAGCGTCAGGCCCGCCGGGAAGGTTGGGCAGAGGGCAAGATAGAGGGAATCAAAGAAGGCGAACACAGAGGCAAGTTGGAAGTCGCAACCAAGCTGCTGCATAGTGGAATCATGACGCTTCCGGAAATTTCGGATGTCACCGGTCTTTCTCTGGAGCAAGTGTCACAGCTGCAAGAAGAAAGAAAAGCCACTGCAAAGTGAGAACCGGTGACGACCTGATGTTTTGGAAACCGGCCGGACGAGGGAGAAGGCTCCCTTATCCGGCCGCTTTCTTTTTTGGGGGACAAATTACAGATGCGGATACCTTCTATGCTCCACCAGATCGATAGCGCCCAGCACCATATGGGCCAGGCCAAACCCCATAACAGCGGTGGAAACCATGGGGTATTTGCCCTTCGCCCGGAAGGCGGCTCCGGTGGCGGTGACGGCAGTACCCAGAACAGTAGGGATCAGTCCTTCGCGCATGAATGAATCGCTCCTTTTGATATAAGATAATGTGGTTGACGGCTATAGGATTTGAAGAAAAGCCCGTCTATATCCGATGCAAGCATTGGCAGCAGCAGGATCATTTGCCGTCCGGCAATTTTCCGGCTATAATGAATTATAAATTATAATTAGTCTAAACAAGGGGGCTTAACATGAAGGCGCCGGTAAAGCAAATTGCCTTAAAGGAATGGGCTTCCGCCATCAAGGCCTTGCGGGAGGGCAAGCAAATTCTGGTGCTGCGCAAGGGCGGTATCGTTGAGGAAACCCGGGACTTCCAGGTGGAAAGCCACCATTTTTATTTATATCCCACCTATGAGCACCAGAAGCGGGAGCTGTTGAAGGAAGCCGAGCAGCATGCGGTGGATGAAACCCTTGCCGGATGGTCCCCCGATGCTGCGGAGGTGGAGCTGACCGCTTACGCCGATGTCGCGGAGGACATTGAAGTGCTGGACCAGGAGCAGCTGGATAGACTGTCCGGCTTCCATATCTGGACGGATACCTTTGCCGAGGAGCGGTTGAAGTGGAAGAGGAAAAATCCCCTCCATGTGCTTCTGCTGCGAGTCTATCAATTGGAGGAGCCTGTGTCCGTTCCCATCCGTCCCGACTATCTGGGCTGCAAATCCTGGGTGGAAATCGCCGATCCAATGCCCGAGGTGAAGAAAACGCCGGTCCTGACCGATGAGGAGTTCGCCCGCCAATGCGATTGCCTGAAATCAGCGCTGGCCGCGTCAGATGCAGCCGGCAGCCGACAATAGCTTTGCGCAAGCCGCTAAGCCTTGGATCTTTTGGCTGCAGTCGGGCCGGGAGAACAGGGCTTATTTTGAGCAAATATAAGCAAAGAGACTTTCCAAACATCAAAGTTGAGAAAATTATTCAGTTGCCCTTTATTGATTCATCATGGTGCGCTATAATATTCCTATATTCGATTGAGAATCAGTGATAATCACAAAAATCCGTTATTAAATAAAAACTATTTTACGCAACCGGAGGGAAAATCCATGTCGAATGTGCCTGTGTTGACAATCAGCGATTTGAAAGCAAGCGTGGAAGGCAAGGAAATCGTAAAGGGTCTCAGCCTGGAAATCAAGGGCGGCGAGGTTCACGCCATCATGGGTCCCAACGGTACCGGCAAAAGCACATTGTCCTCGGCTCTGATGGGCCACCCCAAATACGAGGTAACCGACGGCACCGTAACGCTGAACGGCGAGGACGTGCTGGAGATGGGCGTGGATGAGCGGGCCCGGGCAGGTTTGTTCCTGGCTATGCAATATCCCAGTGAAATCACCGGCGTCACCAATGCCGATTTCCTGCGCAGCGCCATCAACGCACGCCGCGGGGAAGGCAATGAAATTTCCCTGATCAAATTTATCCGCCAGATGGAAGCAAAGATGAAGGAGCTGGACATGAACCCCGAGTTCGCCCACCGCTACCTGAATGAAGGCTTCTCCGGCGGCGAGAAGAAGCGCAACGAGATTCTCCAAATGATGATGATCGAACCGAAGATCGCCATTCTCGACGAGATTGACTCCGGTCTTGATATCGATGCTCTGAAAATTGTGGCCGCAGGCGTCAACGCTCTCCGCAGCCCGGAACGGGCTTTCCTGATTATTACCCACTATCAGCGCCTTCTGAATTATGTAACGCCTGATTTTGTCCACGTGATGATGCAGGGCCGCATTGTGAAGTCCGGCGGTCCCGAGCTGGCCGAGCGCCTGGAGGCGGAAGGTTATGATTGGGTGAAGGAAGAGCTGGGCATTGTGGATGAAACTGTCGGACAGGAAGTATAGAGAGAGGAAGTGGAGATAAAGCGATGAGCATACAAACTGTTCTTCCTATAGACAGCGGCGCGGTTCAGGCGCTGTCGGAGCGCAACCGGGAACCGCAATGGATGAAGGAGCTGCGGCTGAAGGGCCTGGAGCTGGCGGAAACTCTGGAGCTTCCTTTCCTGGAGAAAACCCGGCTTGACCGCTGGAATCTCGGCGCATACGGCAGCTATCAGCCTGCCGCCCCGGTTCAATCGGTGTCCGAGCTTCCTGAGGAGGCCAAAAGCCTGTTCGGCGAAAGCTTCTCCAACAGTCTCCTGATCCAGCGGAATTCCGGCGTTGCCTATTGTCACCTGTCTGAAGCAGCTTCCGCCCAAGGGGTGCTGTTCACCGATTTGGAGACGGCTGTCCGCGAGCACGGCGATCTGGTGCAGCAATATTTCATGAAGGCTGTGGCCCAGGATGAGCATCAGCTGGCCGCATTGCACAGCGCAATCTGGAGCGGCGGCGCATTCCTGTATGTGCCGAAGAATGTCCAGGTGGAGCTGCCGGTGCAGGCCCTGTTCCTGGCCGAAGGGGCGGACGCCGCTTGCGCGCCCCATGTCCTGATTGTAGCCGAAGAGAACAGCTCGGTAACCTATGTGGAAAATGTGATTTCCGCAGGCGTCACCGGAGAGCGTGTGGTTAACGGTGTGGTGGAGGTGTTCGCCAAGGCGGGCGCCAAGGTAAGAGCCGCTTCCATCCATAACCTGGGCCATGGTCTGACAGACCTGTCCTACCGCCGCGCCATTGTGGAGAAGGATGCTGCCGTGGAATGGGTTATCGGGGAGCTGAGCAGCGGCAATGCCGTATCCGATACGACGACCCTGCTCAAGGGAGACGGCTCCGTCTCCGATACCAAGGTGATCTGTGTAGGCACCGGCGAGCAGCGGCTCAGCCTGACTACCCGGGCGGTCCACTTCGGCAAGATGTCCGAAAGCGATATGATTACCCGCGCCGTGATGAGGGATGGGGCGACCGCCATCATCAACGGCATTACCAAAATCGAGAAGGGCGCCACCGGGGCCAACGGCCAGCAAACGGAGAAGGTTTTGATGCTGTCTCCCAACGCCCGTGGCGACGCCAACCCGATTCTCCTGATCGACGAGGACGATGTTAAGGCAGGCCATGCCGCCAGCGTCGGCCAGGTGAATCCCGAGCAAATCTACTATTTGATGTCCAGAGGCATTCCGAAGGAAATTGCACAGCGCTTGATCATCTATGGCTTCCTTGCCCCTGTGGTGTCTGAAATCCCGATTGCCAAAATCGAAGACCAACTGCAGCGGCTGGTCGAAAGGAAGCTGGAGCAATGAATGCCAAGGAAATCCGCAAGCTTTTTCCCATTCTGAACCAGGAAATCAACGGCCATCCCCTTGTGTATCTGGACAGCGCCGCCACCTCCCAGAAGCCCCTCTCCGTGATTGAGGCCGTCAAGCATTATTACGAATGGGATAATGCCAATGTCCACCGGGGAGTCCATACTCTGGGCTCCCGGGCGACGGACGCTTACGAGGGGGCGCGGGAAAAGGTCAGGCGGTTCCTGAACGCCCGCCATACGGAGGAGATTATCTTTACTCGCGGCACCACCACGGCGCTGAATCTGGCAGCGGCCAGCTATGCCAGAAGCATCTTGCGCGAAGGGGACGAGATTGTGATCACCCTGATGGAGCATCACAGCAATCTGATCCCCTGGCAGCAGGTGGCCAAAGCTACCGGCGCTGCGCTGAAATATATTCCCCTCCAGCAGGACGGGAATATCGCCCTGGCGGATGCGGAGAGCACCATTACCGATAAAACCAAGGTGGTTGCGGTAGCGTATGTATCCAATGTCATGGGTGTGGTGCATCCGGTGAAGGAGCTTGCGGCTATTGCCCACCGTCACGGCGCGGTGATGGTGGTGGACGGCGCTCAATCCACCCCCCACATGAAGGTGGATGTGCAGGAGCTGGATTGCGACTTCTACGCTCTGTCCGGGCACAAGATGTGCGCGCCTACCGGCATCGGCGCTCTGTACGGCAAGAAGGAGCTGCTGGAGAAGATGGAGCCCGTGGAGTTCGGCGGCGAAATGATCGACTTTGTGGATCTGTACGATTCCTCCTGGAAGGAGCTTCCCTGGAAGTTTGAAGGCGGCACCCCGATTATCGCGGGAGCGGTAGGGTTGGGGGCAGCCATCGATTTCCTCGAAGACATCGGAATGGATCACATTCACGACCATGAGGAAAAACTGTCGGCCTATGCCATGGGCGTGCTTTCGGAACTGGAAGGGCTGACGATTTACGGTCCCCGGGGCAACAAACGTCCGGGTCTGGTCACCTTCAATCTGGAGGATGTCCATCCCCATGATGTAGCCACCTTCCTGGATGCGGAAGGCATTGCCGTCCGGGCCGGACACCACTGCTGCCAGCCGCTGATGCGCTGGCTGAAGGCCTCCGCCACGGCAAGAGCCAGCTTCTATCTGTACAACACGGAAGAGGACATCGACCGCTTGGCGGAATCCCTCAGGCGGACAAAGGAGTATTTTAGCGATGCAATTGGATGATTTGTACCGCCGGGTCATTATGGATCATTATAAAAACCCCCGCAATAGGGGGCATTTTGAGGATAATGGTGTAACGATTGACTTGCATAACCCCACCTGCGGCGACCGGATTTCCCTGCAGCTGAAGGTGGAGGACGGCGTTGTGAAGGAATCCCGGTTTACGGGGGAGGGCTGCTCCATCAGCATGTCCTCCGCCTCCATGATGACCGAAGCAGTCAAGGGCAAAACTTTGGAGGAAGCGCAGGCCATGGCCGAGCAATTCTCCTGTCTGATGAAGGGCGAGCCGGTGGAATTCGAGTATGAGGACCTGGAGGCACTCTCCGGCGTCAACAAATTCCCGGCCCGGATCAAATGCGCCACATTGGCGTGGAACGCGCTCCGCAAAGGAGTCGAGCAGTCCAAATAAGGAGGGGATTCGTCATGGCGAAGCAGATGCCAGAAATGGAAGATTATAAATACGGCTTCCGCGATGAGCACAAAGCCGTGTTCCAGAGCGGCAAGGGGCTTACACCGGAGATTGTCACCGAAATTTCCAAGATGAAGAACGAGCCGGACTGGATGCTGGAATTCCGCCTCAAGTCCCTCGAGCTGTTCAACAAAATTCCGATGCCCCGTTGGGGCGGCGATCTGGATGATCTGGATTTCAACGACATCCAATATTATGTGAAGCCCGCCGAGAAACAAGGGAAAACCTGGGAAGAGGTTCCTTCCGAAATCAAGGAAACCTTCGACAAGCTGGGCATCCCCGAGGCGGAGCAGAAGTTCCTGGCGGGTGTATCTGCCCAGTATGAGTCCGAGGTTGTGTACCACAGCATGCAGAAGGATCTGGAGGAGCAAGGGGTTATCTTTATGGATACCGACAGCGCCCTCCGGGAGCATCCGGAGCTGTTCCGCAAATATTTCGCTACCGTGGTTCCCGCCGCGGACAACAAGTTCGCCGCCTTGAACAGCGCCGTCTGGTCCGGGGGCAGCTTCATCTACGTGCCCAAGGGCGTCAAGTGCGAAATTCCGCTGCAGGCGTACTTCCGCATCAACTCGGAGAATATGGGCCAGTTCGAGCGGACCCTGATTGTTGCCGATGAGGACAGCTTTGTCCACTATGTGGAGGGCTGTACCGCGCCAATCTACAGCACCAACTCCCTGCATAGCGCCGTGGTGGAAATCCTCTGCTTGAAGAACGCCCGTGTCCGGTACACCACCATCCAGAACTGGGCGCCCAATATCTACAACCTGGTGACCAAACGCGCCGTTGCCGAAGAAAATGCCACCATGGAATGGGTGGACGGCAATATCGGCTCCAAGCTGACCATGAAGTATCCGGCGGTTGTCTTAAGAGGCCGCGGCGCCAAGGGCAGTGTGCTCTCCATCGCCGTTGCCGGCAAGGGGCAGCACCAGGACGCAGGGGCGAAGATGATCCACCTGGCCCCGGAGACCACCTCCACCATCGTGTCCAAGTCCATCTCCAAACACGGCGGCAAGGTGACCTACCGCGGCTTGAGCTCCTTCGGACGCAACTCCCAAGGCTCCAAAGCCAACATCAAGTGCGACACCCTGATCATGGATAAACAATCCACATCAGATACCATTCCCTTCAACGAGATCATGAACGACAATATCACTCTGGAGCACGAAGCTACCGTGTCCAAGGTATCCGAGGATCAGCTGTTTTACCTCATGAGCCGCGGCCTCACCGAAGCCGAAGCCACCCAGATGATCGTCATGGGCTTCATCGAACCCTTCACCAAGGAGCTGCCGATGGAGTATGCGGTGGAGATGAATAGATTGATCAAGTTCGAGATGGAAGGCAGTATAGGGTAAAATAAAGTACCGAGTAACATAAATGAAAAAGCGAAAACGTCCGGTTTCCGGGCGTTTTTTTTACCACATCAGAATGTTTAAGTTCTTTACAGCGCTAAAGCGCGTAAGATAAACATTCTGATTGGCGATAAAAACTTCCGCTAAACGCGGTCGCTCATCTTCGAGATACTCCGATAGGAGTTTTTCTCATATCCAAAAGCATGGGGGCCTTTTCTCATCTTGCCGCGCCGCGTTCTGCGAATCATCCTCTAATCTGGTTTGCAAGCGCGCAGGCCTGCGTCCTTGTGTAAACGGAGAGTTCAGGCGGGAATAAGCGGCAAAGGGCGCTGGTCTGGTGCTAACGGCGGTGGGAGCCCTTATTTCGGCAAAAACACCGCTTCCAAACATCTAACGGCGGCTACAGCCGCTATTGGGGCCGATTACTCCGCTGCAAGCCCTTTTTTAGCCTAATAGGGGCTCCTGCTTCCGTTAGATTGGGCCGCGCCCCCGTTTTGGAGCCAATAGAGGCTCTCACCGCCGTTAGGAATCGGCATGTGAAGTCGAACAAATAGGCAAAGGCGCGGTCAAGCACTGGTTTAGGGGTAGAGCCTTTACAGAAGGTATCCAAATGTTCGGAGCGGAGGCGGGTAAAGGGAGGGTTGGATCGTGGTCAAGCGAAAATCCAGATATTTCTATTAGAAAATATGTCCAATATCTATTATAGTAATGGTATAATCTGCTTTGGAAAGGTGCTCAGATGGTACTCGCTGCATATCTGGTTTTAGGCTTCCTCGATACGTTGGCCATTCTGGCAATCATGTTTAAGCTATTCAGGATACCGTTTTTTGAATATTTCAAGGAGCATGTAGCGTTGTCGGCCATCATTGCCTGTTCTTCTTACCTGTTTAGAGTTGAGGTTGGCTCATCCACGCTTGATATGATTGCCCAGATCTCTATGTATATTGGATTTTTGATCTTTGTGATTAAGATCCGGATTGTCAAATCAGTCATCATCGCCTGTGCCGGCTACAGCGCATTCGCAGCCATCCAGGTGATTATCTCAGTTCCCATCTTCTTAAGCGGTTTCATGAATAGCGCAGTAGTGAAGGATGCCTTTGGAATGGACATCAATATCATACAAGTGGTTTCAGAACTCATAACCTTCCTCATCTGCTTCATTCTCCATAAGAAACAATGGGGATGGTCGTATGTGATCCGTCCTCCCCATGATTTTTTTGTGAAGGAACCGTCCAATCCCTTGGAGAAGAAGCTGCTTGTTGTGGCTGTTGTAGTGATGCTGAGCTTCCTCGCAATTTTTATAGCCTATCAGCATGTTTCCTTTTACCTGGTAACTGCGATAAACATAGTTTGCTATTTGTGGCTTTACATGATTTCCAGAATGAGGGATTATTATGATGCCAGACGTAGTAGAATGGACCGCCTACCACCTAATAAAATGGAAGAAAGGCTCTGAACCGGATGAAAGCGATGAGGAGACGTATCAGGGTCTCTCCTTCCTCATAAGCAATTGCTCCGTTATATTCTTAAGTTTGGCTATTGCTTTCTTTACCGGGAACCTTGTTGAATGTGTCTTTGCCATAGCGGCTTTCTGGACAACCAGAATGGTCACAGGCGGCTTTCACATGAAAACATTAACGGGTTGCGTCGTGTTATCGGTGTCCATTTTCACGGTTATTTCTTATCTGGAGATTCCGGATTCATATTTCCTTTATTTCCTGGTTCCAGCTTTAATCATTATTGCTATTTGGCGTGATAAAGAGGAGCAAATCAATCTGAAGCACATTTTGGTCATATGCGGATTTGCCGCCATACTTCTCGGGTTATTCATTGTTCCATCCACGGTGGCTTTATCTATATGTATCCAGGCCCTTACTTTATTTGGAAGGAGGTGAGAGTATGAATAAGAAGCCGGTTGTAAGCCAAAAGAAGAATCTCTTGGCGGGATTGCGCAAAGGTGTGTTGGGAAACCAAGTGAAGCCGATGAAATCCCTCAAGAAGTAAGGAAGTAAAAGCGTATGAAGATGACAGGAGTCAGACTTTACAACAGAACTGGCGATGATACCGATTTTGTAGAGTTTGACTTGAAGACGGATTTAATGTTTATTGAACTAAGCAAAAAAGCTTTATACAAAAAGCTGCCCCATTCCATACCGGATAAAACCCCCATTTTTCATACTACCCACGGTCCGCTGATTACGATTATGTCGCTGCAGACCTTCTGGGTTATTCTTAAAGGTGTGGGGTATGAATTTCTGAATCCTTCACAACTGGTCAATATGAGCTTTGTGGAGGAGATCGTTATGGGAGATTACGGGGGATGCGATGCCATTTTGAAGGACCGGCAGAAAATAAGTGTTTCAGGGCCTATGCAGGAAAAATATAAGCATCTGATAAAAAGACCTGGTAAAATCTAGGTCTTTTTATTTTGGGCGCATATTATATCAGTAAAAGTTTGTAAAGTAAAGAAGTTTCGGGTAATACTCGATAGCAGGAAATATATCGACAAAATTCAACAGCGGCGATTGTAATTATTTTGTATATTGAGTACATGGGAATTTTATTCCATTGTTTCCCAAGTATTGTTGGTGAATTGGGGATATCCTAAATGCTGTGAATGGAGGATGGGAATGATAGAAGCGAAGGTGCGAAGAGCTATCATTGTCGATGAACATCCGCTTATGGCACAGGCAACGATAGAACTTCTTAATCAAATTGGAAATATTGATGTGGTAGGGGTGTCCAAATCCTGCAATCAGGGCATAAGCGAGATTCAGCAATGGCAGCCGGACCTCCTGATTATGGATTACAGAAAAGACATCACTTCAAATATATTGACGGAAATTAGGGAGGCTTGTCCCGATTTAAAAATAATCATTTTTACAGGCATTCCTATTGATCAAGTTGCCCCCGAAGTGTTTATGCAAGCCAATGGGGTGGTTTCCAAGGAAGAGAGTCATGACTCGGTAAGGCAAGCATTTTTATGCGTAATGAATGGATACTATATTGTGCCGGAATCTGTCCAGAAGCAGCTATCCTTTACCGGCCGCTTCGTTGACATGGAGTTGAGTGAAGAAGAGGTAGCCATTATGAATCTGATTCTGCAAGGATGCACGTTGAATAAAATTGCGGAGCAGGTTTTTTTGAGCAAACGTTCCGTTGACAATTATCAGAAGCGGATTTTTCAAAAGATGGGTGTCAGCAACAGAACGCAAGCCATTGAATTATTTATGAGGTCCCGATACTACAGAAAGTGATTGAGCGGAAATTTCTCCTTCTCCAAAGAAGGCGGAAAGCATAGAGGCAGACTGGAATTCTGCATGATGTATGTCCATGAAGAGGCTGCCGGATATTTGAAGCTGAATATCAATGATGCCCAATCCAAAAGAATTTGGATCCGGCATCAATTCCATAGACATTAGTTGAACAGCCGATTGTTTATATTTTCCGCTTGCATAAGAACATGTATTCGTGCATATAATACGAATATATGTTCTTATTTTTTGGAGGCGGTCAGGATGGAAAAGTATGTGGGCCAAACCGTCACGATTATTTATCAGGACAAATCGGGAGCGTTCAGCAAACGCCGGGTCCGGGTGCTGGCGGTGGATGGCGGCAGGATCAAGGCATATTGCTATTCCGCAAGGGGGCCGCGGCTGTTTCTGGCCGAGCGGATTATGGCTGTGCAGCCGGCGGCATAACCACAAAAAGAGCAGGGAGGACGGAATCCCCTGCTCTTGAAAATTGAATTTAGTGTCTCTTGCCGGTTTTTGGCTTGGCGGTATGGTCTGCCCCGCCTTGGTGCTCCAGCGCTGCGAGGAGCTTGTCGCCCTCCACGTCCAGATTGGGCAGAAGACGATCCAGCCGTTTGGGCAGCCACCAGGCTTTGTCGCCGAAGATGGCCATGGCGGCGGGAACCAGCGCCATGCGGATGATAAAGGCATCGATCAAAATGCCGATAGCCAAGGCAAACCCTATTTGCTTGATCATGATGTCCGGCGACAGCACGAAGCCTGCGAATACGGATACCATGATGACTGCAGCCGCCACTACTACCCGGCTGGCCTGATTGTAGCCGTGGTTCACGCTTGCTGCGCCCCGATGGCCGTGGACGTAGGATTCGCGCATGGAGGAGACCAGGAAGACCTGGTAGTCCATGGCCAGACCGTACAGAATGCCTGTTACCAGGATGGGGATAAAGCTTAGCAGCGGGCCGCCGGTGTCAAACCCGAACAGCTCCTTCATCCAGCCCCATTGGAATATGGCGGTTGTAATGCCGAAGGTGGCCAGCACACTGAGCAGGAAGCCCACAGTGGCTTTGATCGGAACAAGCACGGACCGGAAGACCAGCAGCAGAATAATCAGGGATAGGATGACGATGATGCCGATATAAACGGGGAAAACCTCTCCCAGCTTGGAGGACATATCGATATTGATGGCCGTAAAGCCGGTTACGCCCAGCTTTACATGGTAGGTCTGGGCGAGGGCCGAGTCGGCGTCGCGCAGATTGGTAACCAGGTCCTTGGTGGCCTCGTCAGTGGGGCCCGTGCCGGGAATAACGCTCAGAATAGCCACACTGCCGTCCGGCTTCATGCCAAGCGGGGATACCACCGACACATCGGGCACCTTCTGGATATCCTGGACAAGCCCCCCAAGAACCTGGGGCGTGATGGCTTGCGAGGGGTCCTGAGGCTCCGCCACAATTACCAGCGGTCCGTTGAAGCCTTCGCCGAACCCTTTGGAGATGGCGTCGTAGCTTTGACGTTGGGGGGTGTCCAGATTCGCTGTGGCGCCTGACGGCATACCCAGCTTCATCTCCATAGCCGGTATGGCCGCGGTGCCCAGGATCACAATAACGACTACAATGACGGCCCACCGGAATTTGATGACTCCCTTCACCCATTTGTCGGCCGCCCCATGCTCCTGGCCGGCTGCAGCCTTCGTGCGCGCCTTGTCCCGGGCTTTGGCGGAGCAGATGCGTTCACCCACCAGACCAAGCAAGGCGGGCAGCAGGGTAAGAGCAATCAGCACATTGAAGAAAACCGTTACCGAGGCAATCAGCGCCATGATGCTCAGGAACGAAATGCGGATAACCAATAATCCGCACAGCGCAATGATCACCGTAAGGCCGGCGAAGAATACGGCGCTGCCGGCTGTACCTACCGCGCGGCTTGCCGCTTCCCGGGCGGTCAGCCCATGGTCGAAGATAAGGCGGCGCTGCCGGTTGACGATAAAGAGAGAATAATCGATCCCCACAGCCAGCCCCACCATCAGAGCCAGAACCGGAGTAATGGATGTCATGGCGACAAAGCTGGAAAGGGCAAAGGCGCCTCCTACGCCGATGGCAACCCCCACCAGCGCGATCAGAATCGGCAGCCCTGCCGCCACGACGGAGCCAAGGGTCATAATCAGGACAACGGCTGCAAGGATCAGGCCGTATACCTCATTGGAGCCGATGGCCACCTCGGCGTCTCTTAGGCTGTCGCTGGGCAAGGCCTGGATGCCGGTGCCGCTCTCCGCTTCCGTCACGGCCTCTACGATGGCATCGGTAACACCGGAGGGCAGGGAGGTTTGCTGCACGGTAAACTGGAATTGGAACAGCGCCACACTGCCGTCTGTGGCGATGAGCACGCCGGGGACGGGAAGCCCGTTTACCATCAGCGGACCGTAAGGCGGCATTTGGGCAGCGGCGGCAGCACCGGCAGCCCCGGCGGCATCAGCCCCGCCGGCCGCTCCTTGGGCGCCTGCGGCTTGCCCCGCCTGCGCGCCCTGCTGCTGCGAGGAGCCGGCAGCGGCAGCCAATTCCGCCGGATTAATAACATAATCCATGGTGTACACCTTGTTCACCGCGTTGGTTATGGCAGCTACACGCTCAGGCGTATCCAGACGTTCTCCCGCGGGGGCGGTAAAGACCACACTGGCTTGCCCGCCGGAGGCTTCCGGCAGCTCTGTCGCCAGTTTATCCAGCACCTTTTGCGATTCGGTGCCTTCCATTTTGAACTCGCTGCTGATATGAACGCCGTTGAAGCCCAGCAAAGCAAGGACGACGGCAAGCACTATGATCCAGGCGCTGATAAAATACCAGGGCTTGTCATAGGCCTTTCTTCCGATTTTGTACAAGAATGTAGACATTGCGGTATAGTCCTCTCCTTTTTCTATAACTGTTGGACCGTGATTCTAAAAGCCGTTCCGCAAATAATGGAAGGTTGTTTCCAGATACTCTTCAAAAGGAGTGTCCCCTTCCCCGTCTGCGCCGGATTGCCCCGGCAGCAGCACATTCAAAGTGCCGTCGACCACGGGCAGCATGGCCCCGTATACCGCACCTATAAGAAGATGGATATACACTTCCGGATAACGGCCGGGAGTCAATTCCCACAACGACTCCTGGGCATCCGCCAGAAGGCTGCGGAAGACGCTGAGGATATAGGGCTCCAGCGTAGAATGCTTCTTGGAGAGGGCTACCACTTCCCGCATTTTCAGCAGAAGGCTGGCGGTAAACTGGGTTCTCATCGTCTCGTACAGCATATCCAGAAGGGGAGTTTCCTTGGGCATGCTGGCCAAGAGCTGTTCGGCTTCGTCGTGCTGGCTTCCGGCAAGGGAGATGGCGGCTGTGGCCACTGCTTCTTCTTTGCAGGAGAAATAGTTGGCGAAGGTCCGCCTGGAGTATCCGGCCCGCTGCACCACATCGTCCACCACAAATCCGTCCAGTCCCCGCTCCACCGCAAGCTCGAACGCCGCATTGGCCAGGGCATAAGCAGTCGCTTCTTTCTTCAAGTCACGCAAGCTGGTTTTGTTCAAATGTAAGATTCACCGCCTTTCCGCAAGAGGATTCTGTTCTCTACGTAAGCCTAGCATATTATTGCCCAATGTGCAATAATGCACTTTGTGCAAATATGCCCGATGTGCAAAAAAAGTCCGGCACAACAGGAAGTTTTTTTCAGAATAAAGATGGGCGGAGGAAGTGAATCTAAGGGAAGAACCCAAATCTGATTTGGAAGAAGGAGTATCCCTTATGAGGAAATCTGCGCGAATAAGCGCCATAATCTGTTTGGCTGCCGCCTTGGCCGTCACCTCGGCATGTGCGGGCGTGGGCAGCCGGCATTCCGCCGACCGTGACCGGGCCGTTTCCCCCCAAGCCGAGAATTCCCCTTATTCAAGCGGGTCATGGGCATCCGACAACATGTCCATCCTAAGCGGATCGCCGGGGCCTGTCGGTTTGCCGGCAGTTCCCGGCGAAGCCTCGCTTCCCCTGAAGGTTGCCGACGGGGAGGAATATGTGGAGGTGGAGCAGCTGATCCGTTTGGCCGGCTTCAGGTTCAAATGGGACGATAACCGGCAAACGCTGAAGTTTGGCGATAACGATGCCGCGTTTGAGCTGAAGCTGGATTCTGTGGATGCTCGCAAGGAGGATGACCAGCTGCGGCTCAAAAACCCGCCCCGGATGATTGACGGCGTTCCCTGCATTCCCGTATCCGCGGTGTCGGATTTGCTGACGGATGAGCTGGTATTTGCCAAGGAAGGCCAGTCCTTGATGCTGAAGCCGTCCCCGGAGCAGCTTCCGCTGAAGGTGGATGAGGATGCGCCGTTGCCGGAAGGCAGCGCCCTGGATTTCGGCGATGACCCGGAGGACCCCTACAAGCAGGCGGCTGCGGATATGTCCGCTGCGGCGCTGCCTGCCGACGACGGACTGGAGGCTGCGGTCCCTGCGGCGGTCCTCAAGGATATCAACATTCCCGCCTTGATTGCCAGAGCCCGGACTTATTTGGGTGTCCGTTATGAATTCGGAGCTGAACCATACCCGAAATCCGGTACCTTTGACTGCTCCACCTATACCGCCTATCTGTTTGATAAATACGGAATTGCTCTGCCGCGGACAGCCCGGGCCCAGGCGAAGCTTGGCAATACAGTCAGCCGCAGCAGCCTGCGGGTGGGAGATTTGCTCTATTTCTATGTGCCGGGCCGTTTCCAGACCAACAAGACAGTTGGCCATGTGGGCATTTATATAGGGAACCGGAACATGATTCATGCTTCCCCCGAGCCCAAGGACGGGGTTCAGATCACCAGCATCGACAAGGCCTACTGGAAAAGAACCTTTCTGCTCGCCAAACGGATTGCGAAGTAACGGATTCAAAAAAGACTGCTGTTTCCTCTCCTTCCGCGGAGGGGAACAGCAGTCTTTTTGCGCCTTTCATCAGGTAACCGGTTTCAAATCCGCGGCCCTTAAGCCAGAACCTTCAGGATAGACAGCTCGGGATGTTTGCTTAAATCCACAAACTCATTGTCGATGCGGATCAGCGGGCGGAAAAAGTCGGTGTAATTGGTCAGCACAATAGTGCCGCGCCTGCCATCGAACAGCTCAACGGTTTTGCCCAGGAGGTTAGGCACCAGATTCCGGATGAAGACCTGGGTAATGGTGGGGTCAAGGCTCGAAAAGCTGAGCCGGTTCAGCTCCTTCAGCACAAACAGCAGATCCCGTTCCTTCTGGTAAACCCGCGAGGTAATCATGGCGCTGTAAATATCGGTGACGGCCAAGATTCTGCCGATGACGGAAATTTCCTCCCCCTTAAGGCCTAGGGGATAGCCGCTGCCGTCCATTCGTTCGTGGTGCTGCATGGCGCCCAGCATAATCGGGGAATCGTCGGGATAGGTCTTCCGCAGAATGTCCGCTCCGTATTCCACATGCTTCTTCACCGCGCTGTATTCCTCATCCGTCAGCTTTGAGGGCTTCCTTAGGATCGCGGGATCAATCCTGCTCATGCCGATATCATGGACGAACCCCGCTTTTCCCGCATCCAGGGCGAAGCTTTCCGGATAACCCAGCCAGCGGGCCAAATAATAGGCAAGCATCCCTACTTGAACGCTGTGGTTAAAGGTGTAATCATCGCTGTTCTCCAGGGAAAGCAGCAGGGACACGAGATTTTTCTCTTTGTGAAAGCTTTCGGCCAACGGCTCGAAGCTGGCATCCACAATATCCTGTTCAATGCGCCCTTCCTCCAGCGCCTGGCTGAACAGAATGTCCAAGCCGGCCAAGCTGGCATCATAGGAAATCTGGACGGAAGGGTAGGAGATGATCGTCGGCAGGGTGACACCGGCGGGGGCCGCATCCGGAGAGCGCTCAATCTCGATGTATTCAATATTGTGAGCCAGAAGCCGCGCGATGGAATCGCTCCCCAAACGAGCGTCCGCCGATAAAACATGGAGACCGTAAGAATTAAACACATCCTGAATCAATTTGTCTCCAGGAAGAAGATCCATAATATGGATTCTCATTAATATGTCACCCCATGGCGAAAATCATCACATTTTTGTGTAACATTATAGTAGCAAGGGATGCATATTTTGGCAATACTAAATGTTCCAATTTTTCACAGATGCCCTTACATGCCAACGTATCTGCTATAAAAGGATTTGGCCGCCGCCAGGTCCGCCGTTCCTTGGACCATCGCTCTTCCGTCGGGGAAAAGCACCAGGGTCAGGCCGTTGTCCGCTCTGTATTTCAGCAAAAACGCATTGCGCTCGGTGGAGCCGGAGCGCCTGAGCGCCAGCTCCAGCTCCTCCAGGTCCAGCTGCCGGGGGCGAACCGGGACAATCTGCACAGCGTTGCGGCCGCATAGCGATTGGAGGGTTTCCCCTTCCAGCTCCGCTGTCAAATAATCAAACTGCCCCTGGCCGCAGCAGGGGCATTCCTCCCGGCGGGCGCCCGACATGTCCATGCCTCCCTGGAAATTATGCCACAGGTCGAAGTGCAGCATCCCCTTGTTCAGCGCCTCCCGGTTGCCGCTTAAGAGCTTCAGCGCTTCCGCGGCTTGGCAGGAGGCCACAACATGGATGATGGGCCCCAGCACTCCCGCCGTATCGCAGGTTTCCATAGCGCCCTGGTCCGGCGGCTGCTGGAACAGGCAGCGGAAGCAGGGGGTGGCTCCCGGAAGAATTGTCATCATGACGCCGCGGGCGCTTACCGCTCCGCCGTAAATCCAGGGAATGCCATGCTTCACGCAGACATCGTTAATCAGGAAGCGGACCGCGAAGTTGTCGCTGCCGTCCAGCACCAGGTCCACACCCGTCAGCAATTCCTCCGCATTGGACGGGTTTAAGTCCGTCACATGAGGCTCAATCTCAACCAGGCTGTTGATCCTGCCCAGCCGCTCTGCGGCCGCCGCGGCTTTGGGCCGGGAAGCTGCGGCATCGGCCTCCTCATAAAGCATCTGCCGCTGCAGATTGCTCTCCTCTACAAAATCCCGGTCAATCAGGCGGAGATAGCCAATGCCGGCCCGCACCATGTGGTTGGCCAGCACCGTTCCCAACGCCCCCATGCCGACGATGGCCACCCGGGAATGCATCAGCTTCCGCTGGCCGGATTCGCCCAAGGGGCCAAAGAGCACCTGCCGGGAATAACGGCCCGGCACCGTTCCGGGAGAAACCGGCTTTTCGGTTGCGCTCATCGGGATCGCTCCTCTCCGCCGTCGGCCAGGATAAGGGGATTCCATCCGCCGCCGGAACGGCCCGGGATGCGGGTTCCGGATGCGGCTTGCGGCTGCGCCTGGGGATGGCTCCATTGTCCCGCTTCTTTTTTCCATATGGGCACAATCTGCTTCAACCGTTCGATGGCATAACGGCTGGCTTCGTAGCAGGCATCCCGGTGGGGAGCCGAAACGGCGATTACCACGCTGGCTTCTCCCGCTTCCACCAGCCCCAGCCGGTGGGAAATGGCGCACAGGGCCCCGGGCCAGCGCGCCGCCACCTCGTCGCCGATCTGCCGGAGCGTGGCCAAGGCCATAGGGGCATAGGCTTCATACTCCAAGGCTTCCGTATGCAGGTCCCCGGTATATTCCCGGACGGTTCCCGTAAAAGCAAGGTTGGCGCCGCAGTTGGGATGGGCTGTTTTGGCGGCGATGCGCTCCGGCTCCAAGGGCTGCCGGGTCAGCTCGAACCTCTCTCCGCTGTCCGGTTCCTGTTCGGACCAGGCCGGGGAGCCGCCGGAGACGGGAGGGATCAGAGCCAGCTCATCCCCTTCGCGGATTTCGTCCTCCGGCTGTGCGTAAGCGTGGTTCCTGGCAAGAAAGGAAACGGATATGGAGGAGGCCGCATGGGGATATTCCCTGGCAAGGAGCTGCTTCAGGCCGCCGGCGGTAAGACGGTCCTCCCCGGTGGTAACGGTAACGGCGCTTCCTCCCATTTTGTCCGCCAATCCGGCGAATATCTGGATAGTCAGTTGCATGATGCACCTCCTGATAATGGAACGCAGGGTCCGGGATTTGATCAACAGGCATGGACTCTGCTATTGTTAGCATAAGCTATAGAATTGTACATCCCTTCAATAGAAGCGCGGTTTATGGCACTCCGGCAATTCCCCACCCGCGCCAAAGGACGCCGAGGGATGTTTATCCTCGTAACTATATCATAATTTGCAGGGTAATCGAAGTATTTCACAAGAAGGCTGGTTGATGAACCGATGAAAAAACCGGAGAAGGTTGTGCTGCTGCATACCAACGATATTCACAGCTCCTTCCAGGTTATGCCGCGGGTTGCGGGGGCGATTGCCCGCCTTCGCGCAAGCCATTCGTCCGTTCCCGTGATTGTGGCGGACTGCGGCGATCACATGGACAGGATGAGCACCATCACCGAGGCCGGGGCAGGCTCTGCCCATGTGGAGGTGCTGGAGGCGTCAGGCTATGATGCGGTCACCCTGGGCAACAACGAGGGGCTGACCTTCACCAAGGCAAGGCTTCAGCAGCTGTTTGGAGGGGGAACGGCCTTCTCTGTGGTGGCGGCCAATTTGCGGGAACGGGAAACCGGCCGGGCGCCGGAGTGGATGAAGCCGGGAGTGATGTGGGAGAAGGACGGCCTGCGCATCGGGATTACGGGGGCCACAGCGCAATATCCGATTTTTTACCGGCTGTTGGGCTGGCATGTGGATGAGCCGATGGAGGCGGTGCGGGAGGCGGTGCGTCATCTTCGGGAGATGGGGGCCCATGCGGTTGTGGTCCTGTCCCACCTGGGCCTGCGCAACGACAAGCGGTTGGCGGAGGAGGTGGAGGGCATCGATGTGATCCTTGGCGGCCATACCCACCATGTGCTGGAGGAGCCGCTTTTCCATGGGCGAACCTGTCTCTGCGCCGCCGGGTCCATGGGCCGGTATGTGGGAGAGGTGGAGCTTTCCTTTGATCCCGATACCGGATACCTGCTGGGGGTGGAGGGCCGGCTTCATGAAACCGCCCGGGAGCAAGGGGACCCGGCGGTGAAGCGGCTTGTGGAACAACGGGCCCGGGAAGCGGCGGAGGTTATGCAGGAGCGGATCGCCGTGCTGGATGAAGGCCTGGCTGTGGACTGGGAACGGGATTCCGCCCTGGGCAATCTGCTGGCTGCCGGCATCCGCAAGGAGACGGGGGCGGAGCTGGCCTTGATCAATTCCGGCCAGCTGCTGACCAGCCTCCTGCCGGGGCCTGTTACCCGGGAGACGCTGCTAGAGCTCTGCCCGTCACCCGTAAATCCCTGCATCACCACCCTTACCGGGCAGGAACTGCGGCAGGCGCTGGAGGAGTCGCTGCTTGCGGAATTTGTGGAGCTGCCCCTGTACGGGAACGGCTTCCGCGGCAAACGGCTGGGCGGGCTGTGCGTGGACGGCCTGGAGGTGTATTGGAATCCCGGCCAGGAGCCCTATATGAAGATCAGCGCCATACTGCATAAGGGGGAACCGCTTCTTCCCGACCGGGAGTACCGGGTGGCCACAGGCGATATGTTCACCTTCGGCACCGGGTACCTGAGCCTGAAGGGGAGAGACGCCCAATACTTTCTCCCGGATTTCCTGCGGCATGTGCTGGAGAAGGAGCTCAATGACCGGGAGGCGCTGCGGCTGTGCCGGACAGCCAGATTTCACTTGTCCCCGTAAGGCTCGTCCTATACAATAAAAACGATGTATTTACACGCGCAAAACATTTCTTTCGGGAGGTTCCAATGAGTCTTTGGATTGCAATCATTATTGGGATTATTGAAGGGTTGACGGAATTTCTTCCCGTCTCCTCCACAGGGCATATGATCATAGCCGGCCACGCCATGAATTTCACCGGCGCCAAGGCGGACAGCTTCGAGGTTATCATCCAGTTGGGGGCAATCCTGGCCATTGCGGTGCTGTATTGGAAGAAGGTGCTCCGCCTTTTCGGCATCCGGGACAAAAGCGCCAAGCAGGCGCAGGGGCCGCAGATGAACCTGCTCCATATTGCCATCGGCATCGTTCCGGCGCTGGGGCTGGCCTATATTTTCAGAGATTACATCAAGCTGCTTTTTATGCCGGAAACGGTGATTATCAGTCTGGTGGTAGGCGGCATCTTCATGATTGTGGCGGAGAAATTCCAGCCTGAGATTACCGCGGACACCATGGACCAGATTACATACAAGCAAGCCTTCTTCATCGGCATCTCGCAAATTCTGTCCCTGTGGCCGGGCTTTTCCCGCTCCGGCTCCACCATTGCGGGAGGGATGCTGGCAGGCGCCAGCCGCGCCGCGGCGGCGGATTTCACCTTTATTATGGCCCTGCCCATTATGACGGCGGCCTGCGGCTACGAGCTGCTCAAAAGCTATTCCCAGATGACCATGGATGACGCCCTGTTTTTTGCGGTGGGGTTTGTGGTATCTTTTCTCGTGGCGCTTCTGGCCGTGGCTGCCTTCATTAAGCTGGTGGGCCGTCTGAAGCTGACGGTATTCTCCTATTACCGGTTTGTGCTGGCTGCGGTAGTATTTCTTTATTTCATTTTTTAGAGTGATTGTAAACCGCCTCTGATTTGATATTACTGAAGGAACGAGGACATCACGATGCGCTTATTGCCGATCACCGTATGCAAGCCGGGGATGAAGCTTGGCAGGAATATTTACAATGAGGAAGGGCTGATTCTGCTGGCGGAGCATATGGAGCTGACCGATTCCATCATCAGCCGCCTGTCCATGCATGGAATTGACTTCCTGTACATTGATGATCCCAGAACAGATGATATCGCCATCCCCGAGCTGTTGACCGATGAAACCAGGCAAGCCGCCACCAGGGTGATCCGTTCCCACTTCCGAAGACTGATGGATGATTCCAGCCGCAAGAAGCCGGCCCGGGTGGGCGCCTTAAGCAAGGACTTCCGCCAGATTTTGAATATGATCATCGATGATCTGAGCCATCAGCAGAACGCGATGATTATGCTCACAGTGATGCAGATTACCGACCACTACCTCTTCCAGCATTCCATAAATGTCTGCATTTACGCCACCCTGCTGGGGATGGCCCACGGCTATAACCGGGACCAGCTGCAGACCATGGGTCTGGGCGCCCTCCTGCATGATATCGGCAAGACCAAGATTGATATGGGCATTCTCAAAAAGCCCGGCGAGCTGTCGGACGAGGAATTCGGGAGCATGAAGCAGCATACGGTTCTGGGCTTTCAGATGCTGAAGGATGAGCCCAATATTCCTCTTCTGGCGGCCCACTGCGCCCTGCAGCATCATGAGCGGCTGGACGGCAGCGGTTATCCCCGCTCTCTTAAGGGCCACGAGATTCTGGAATATGCCAAGTGGATCGGCCTGGTGGACGCTTATGACGCCATGACCACCCATCGTGTATACCGCAACGCCATGCTCCCCCATCAGGTTATGGAAATTCTGTATACCGAGGCGGGAATCAAGTTTGATCTGGACAAGGTGGAGCTGTTCCGCGACAAGGTGGCGATTTATCCCTTGGGGGTTTCCGTGATGCTCAACAGCGGAGAGTCCGGGGTTGTGGTGGATCTGAACGCCTCATACCCCCAGCGTCCGGTGATCCGCATCCTCAAGAATGAAGGCGGCGAGGAGCTTGCAGTTCCATATGAAGTGGATTTGTCCAAAAAACTGACTCTGATGATCCAGTCTGTCAATGAGCCCGAAGCCTTCTGACAGACGGGAAAATAGAAGCCGGCAGGCCCTAAGCTTGCCGGCTTTGCTGTATTTGGGGTTCCATTTAGAATCATTATTGGGTAAAATACATGATAGAGTCGGTATAAGGGGAGAGTATAATGATTGAGCTTGACCGGAACGCAGCGGCGCCGGATATTTGCCCTGACCATGACCCGTGGGACCCCATTCACAGTCTGACGCGCTACGGCAGGCACACGCTGACCAGCGTGGAGGTAACCGTCTCGCATTTGTGCAATATGCGGTGCGAGCATTGCGCTGTGGGAGACAGCCTGGTGATGAAGGAAGGGGAGATGCTGCCGCTTGACCGTCTTTTGCACCGGTTGGAGGAGGTCGGCCGCCTTGCGACCATCAGCATCACCGGAGGGGAACCGACTTTTAGGAGGGAAACGGTGCGGAATGTCATCCTTCCGCTTCTGCGCTACGCCAGACAGCGGGGACTCCGTTCCCAGCTTAACTCCAACATTACCATGGACCTGGAGCGGTATGAGGAGCTTGCGCCTTATCTCGACGTGCTTCATATTTCCCATAATTATACGGGGGCGGAGGATTTCCGGGAGATCGGCTTTGCCCGGTCGGCAAATCCTGCCGGCAACGGCTCGGCAGCAAGGCTGTACGAGCAGATGATGAACAATGCCCGGGCTTTGGCGCGGGGAGGGCTGTTTGTTTCCGCCGAAAGCATGATCAACTATCGTACCCATGAGAAGCTGCCGGAGATTCACCGGCTGATTGTGGAGATGGGCTGCAGGCGGCATGAGGTGCATCCCATGTATCCCAGCGCATTTGCCCGGCACCTGCCGGTTCTGGGGCTGGAGGAGCTCCGGCAGGCGGTTCACCGGCTGCTGGACGCAAGGGACCCGTCCGTGTGGATGCTGTTCGGCACGCTGCCCTTCTTCGCCTGCAACGAAAACGGCGAGGACCGGAAGCTGCTGGAGCGGCTGAAGGCCGCCCCCAAGGTAACGGTCCGCAATGACCCGGACGGCCGGAACCGTCTGAATGTCAGCTTGTTTAATGGAAACGTCCATGTGACGGATTTCGCCGATTTCCCGCCGTTGGGCAATATCGGGCAGGACCGTCTGGAGGAGGTGTTCGACCGCTGGCTGGACCATCCCCTCTCCCGCACGGTAAGCTGCCATTGTCCCGCCGTTTCCTGCTGCGGGCCCAATCTTCTGGTGAAGGATACCTATTACAAAGATGAGGATTTCACCGGCCGCGAAGCGCCGGAGGAAGCCTCCGGAACTCTTTGATGGACAGATCGCATTGAAGCTGCAGAGACGGAATTTCCGTCCGCCTGCGGCTTTTTTTTGCGGCGGTGAGGACCGGGGGGAGACGGAAGAAGGAGCGGTTGGCCGGAAGAATTGTATGGTGCGGTATGTGCAGCGGCGATGTTCCACGGATAGTTGGCGTATAGTCCCCCCCATTGATGATCGCGGATAGTTGGCGTATAGTCCCCCCCATTGATGGTCGCGGACAGAGGGTACGCTATTTTCCTCATTTGACCTTTTTCTCGATTTTCGCGGACAGACAATCCGTTATTCCCCTCCAGAAGCATGGAGAACCCCTGTTTTTTCACATTTAACGAATCCTGTGTCCGCTCCGAAGAAAAAAGGGCGGATTTTTGCGAAATAACGGAATCAGGGTCCGCCGTCAAATGAGCAGCACAGCACCGTTGGGCGCTTATCCTCGCACATATACATGGCAATAATTCTGTTTTACACAATTTACTTGGATTTTAATAATAATTCGATGAAATTCGCTAAAAATTGAGCTATAATAACTATTATCTATAGTTTAAATGGCCTGGAGCAGGCGGTGAGGAGAGCCAAGATGAATTTTGCGGGGAAATTGACTTCTGCAGTAGTGGCCGTATTGCTTTTTGTAGGTGCCGCCATCGCTTTCATCGGGTACAGCGTTGCTTATGACCAAGTGAAGGAAGCAGTCGGGATCGAGCTTGTCGGCTGTGCCAATATTACCACCGGACTGGTGGACCCCGCCGCCGTCGAGAAGCTGGCCAAGGGCGATGCCAGCGGTCTGGCCGATATTGAAACCCGCCTGAATTGGACAGTGGACCATAAGGCCATTTTCAAGGAAGCCTTCTTGCTGGATGTGAACGGCAAGGTGCTGGCCGTGGATAAACGGATGAAAGACCACAGCATGGAAGCAGGCATGCAGTATTATATGGATGACGCCGTGAAGGCGGCCTTCCGGAGTGGGGATCACACCCACCACCAAAATATTTATTCGGATGTGTACGAGTTTGGCGGCGAAAAGCTGATGACCGGGTACGGTCCCATTTTTAAGGATCATGATCCCAACAAGGAAATCGTGGCTCTTATGGCCATTAATTTCGACGCCTCCATTATCCATGAGCGGACGATGGATACCATTGTGGCACCTATCATCACGGGTGTGATTGCCCTGCTGGTGGGCGTTGTCCTGATCTATCTGGTTATCCGCCGTATGGTTCGTCCGGTGGTGAGGCTGTCCGCCCACGTGAACCGGATTGCCAAGGGGGATTTGACCGTCGAGCCTTTGGACTACACCAGCAAGGACGAGGTCGGCGTTCTGGTGAATGACATGAACGGCATGAGCCTCAATTTGCGCAAGCTTATCCAGGAGGTCAATCAAACCTCTGTGCTGGTGGCCGCTTCCTCCCAGGAGCTGACGGCCAGCGCCGAGCAGACAGGCAAAGCCAGCGAGCAGATTGCGCTGGTATCCCAGGATCTGGCCGCAGGGGCGGACCGCCAGCTGAAGAGTCTGGAGGAGACTTCGGAGATTATTAACCGGATGTCCGAGGCTGTCCAGCGGATTTCCATGAATGCCAATGATGTGACGGCATCGGCGGCGGATACGGCCTTCAAGGCGGAGTCCGGCCTTCATTCCGCCATTACTGCGGAAGAGCAGATGAACGCCATCAGCCAGAGCATGGATGAGCTGTCGCAGACGGTGGAGGTGCTGGGCGAGCATTCCAAGGAGATCGGGTCTATTGTGGAGGTCATTACGGATATTGCCGGACAGACCAATCTGCTGTCGTTGAATGCGGCGATTGAAGCGGCCCGGGCGGGAGAGCAGGGGAGAGGCTTTGCCGTTGTGGCCGATTCCATCCGCAAGCTGGCGGAGCAGTCCAGCCGGTCGGCCCAACAGATTACGGGGCTGGTCAGCCAGATTCTCATGCAGATGGACAAGGTAGCCTATACGGTGAACAACACTGCCAAGGAGGTAGGCGAAGGGGCCGGCCTGGTCCATTCCGCAGGCGATGCCTTCGGCACCATCCGGGCTTCGGCCGCCGAAACGGCGGAGCGGATTGAGCAGGTCTCCCAATCGGTAGCCCATATTTCCGACGGCTCTGTCCGGTTGGTGGAATCGGTGAAGCTGCTGCTGACGGTGGCGGACACCACTGCCGAAGGCACCCACAACGCCTCCGCCGCCTCCGAGGAACAGCTGGCGACCATGGAGGAGATTACGGCCTCCGCCAATTATTTGTCCAAGCTGGCCGAAGAGCTGCAGATTCTCATCGATCAGTTCAAGGTGTAACCAAGTTGAACAAGCCATCCCGTCGGGGATGGCTTGTTTGTGCGCTGCAGGAGGGACGACGGACAAGGAACCGGGAGGTCAGAAGATTTTTTGGGCCTCGCGCTCCGCCTTAAGAATTTCCACGGCCTCCCGGAAGCGCAGGGAATGCACGATTTCCCGTTCCCTCAAATATTTCAGGCTGTCCTGGAGATCCACATCATCCGTCAGGTCGATGAGCCATTGGTAGGTGGCCCGGGCTTTTTCCTCAGCGGCAATATCCTCGTAGAGGTCGGCGATGGGATCGCCTTTGGCCGCTATGTAGGCGGCCGTCCATGGCACGCCGGAGGCATTCTGGTAGAACAGGGCTTTGTCATGGTTGGCATAATGATCCCCCAGCCCGGCCACCTTCAGCTGCTCGGGGCTGCAGTCTTTCGTGAGCTTGTAGACCATTGTGGCGATCATTTCCAGGTGTGCCAGTTCTTCTGTGGAGATATCGTTCAGCAGCCCGATAATTTTATTGGGTACGGTGTAGCGCTGGTTCATGTAGCGCAGGGCGGCGGCCAATTCGCCGTCGGCCCCGCCGTATTGCTCAATCAGAAATTTGGCCATAGTCGGATCACATTTGCTGACCCGCACCGGATATTGCAGCTTCTTCTCGTATACCCACATGGGAAGCTATTCCTCCTTCTCGAATCGGCTGGATTAAACCTGCCAAGGCCAGGGGACGTCGTTCCACTGCCATGGGCTGCGGCTGTAGCTATGCCCAAAATTCATCAGCGGTCCGTATTTCAACTCGAATTGCCCGGCCAGCAGTTGCCGCTTTTGCGCCGTTTGGTTAAACTGTTGAAGAGCCAGATTATCCATCGGATGGGTATCCAGATACAAATTCAGCTCCACCAGCACGAAATCGATCTCCTGCAATTCCTTGAGCATGCAGTAAAAATCCTCAGGCAGTTGATTGTGCATGAGTGAAAAGCACCTCCTTTTCCTTCTTACTTGACGGGGGGACCGGGATAAGGCCCGTACAGGGCTGGCCACAGGGTGCCGGCTCGCAGTGCTTCGCAAGGGGTAAATTGGGGCAGATTCATGGGCTGGAATGGAATGAACAACTGCGGAGGCGTGTTGTACGTTTTGACGCAGATGGGCGGACAGGGATCAAACGGGCTTACATACGGCTGATACATTCTGAACTGGCAGGCAGGGCTGATCGGCAAAGCCGCATTCACAAGGCAACTCCTCCTTACGCTAAAATAAAATCACAGTTTACCACGCTTATCTATATGTAGCACCATGGCAAAACCTGTTAACCGAATTCGCCTGGGCCAAGCCAAAATTTTTGTGAAGGAAGGCGGTTTATTATGTCAAACTCCATCGGCCCCAAGCCGTGCAATGATTCCCGTTCCGTACAATCCAGCTATGTGATGCCGCCGGATACCAATAATCATCAGACCCTCTACGGCGGCAAGCTGATGACCTACATTGACAATGTGGCGGCGCGGGCGGCCATGCGCCATGCCCGCAGGCCCATCGTGACGGCATCCACAGATTCCATTGATTTCCTGCATCCCATCCGGGTGGGGCACGAGGTATGCCTGGAGGCCTTTGTCACCTGGACCCACAAAACATCCATGGAGGTATTCGTCAAGGTGATCGGCGAGGATCTGCTTACCGGAGAAAGGAAGGTGTGCGCCACTTCCTTTTTGACCTTCGTGGCCCTGGGGGACGACGGTCGGCCTACAGAGGTGGGGAAGGTGATCCCCGAAACGCCTGAGGAGATCCAGCTTCACGACTCTGCCCCGGCGCGGGCATCGGCCCGCAAGGAGCGGCGCCAGGAAAGCAAGCGGCTGGCCCAGGTGTTCGGGACCCGGCGTCCCTGGGATAGCGCAGCTTCTGCCGCGGCGAAGCAGCAAGTGCCTCCTCCATCCGAATGATCAACATGACACCCTGAAGCGGTTGCCGGAGGGTGTCTATTTTTTTGTAGTCCATCCATTTAGTTAGAAAATTAAGTAAGAAATAGGGAATTTTCTGGTGGGAATTGCAAATAATACAGATAAAAACCCGGGAGGGGGGTGAAGCCATGGACAACTATATCAATAACAACAACCAGTATCGGCGCTACAAGGCCCACGTGAATATTTTCGGCATTACCCAGCTTCACCTCAAAAACCCCTACGTGGTGGCCATGTGGTCCGTTATTTTTCCTGGCTTCGGGCATCTTATCCTGTCCAAATATATCCGGGGCATGCTGCTGGTTGCTTGGGAGCTGTTTATCAATCAGCGCATCAAGCTGAATCTGGCTATGGTGTATTCTTTCACGGGGAAGATCGAGGAGGCGAAGCAGGTATTGGATGTACGGTTTTTGCATCTGTATATTCCGGTATATCTGTTTGCCATCTGGGACAGCTACCGCACAACGGTGGACATGAACAAGATTTATATTCTCGCGGAACGGGAAAATGCCCCCTTCAACACCTTCAGCCTGGGGGCGCTGGAAATCAATTATTTGGACAAAAAGAATCCTGTGGCCGCCTTTCTTTGCTCCTTGGCGATTCCCAGCGTCGGGCAATTGTACATCAACCGGTTTATTCTCGGTTTTTTTAATCTGGTTATGAGCGTGATTCTGATTTGCCACTCTCACCTGTATGAGGCCATCCATCTTCTGATTCTCGGCAAGCTGGGAGAATCCAATCAGGTGCTGGATGCCCAATGGCTTCTGTATTTTCCCTCCTTTTATTTTTTTTCCATCTATGACGCCTACATCAACACGGTGGAGAACAACAAGCTGTTTGAATCGGATCAGAAAAACTTTCTCCGCCAGAATTACCAACCCGGGGGTTTCAGAATCAGGAAAGGGAACAAGGTGAATTAGCCGATGCAGATCGTGGCCACATTCGAGCATACTGTATTTCTGGAAATGGCCTTGTCCCAGCTCAAGGAACGGGGTGTTTCGGATTTGTTTGCGCTGCCCTTGGATAACCGGACGGAGGAACGCCGTCTCTTCGACTCCCTTCATCACTCTGACGGGGTCTCCCTGATGGGCAAGGGTATGGTGCTGGCGGCGCTGTTCTCTGTTGTGGGCGCAAGCCGCGGGTTTGAGATGGAGTGGGGGCCGGTGTACTGGGGATTGATCGGAGCAGGCCTGGGCTTTGTGCTGGGTTTTCTGATCGATTTGCTGATTCATAAGGTGATCAAAAAAAAGAGGAGGCTCTTAAAGGGGAAACGCTCGGAGGTGATCCTGATCGTCAATTGCGAGGAAACGGAGGCGAGCTGGATTGAGCCGCTGCTGTGGGACCATCTGGCGCTGGGTCTGGCCAAAATCGAATAAGCTTCAAAAAAAGACGGCCTGAAGGCGGCGCTGCGCCCTCAAGCCATCCGGCGTTTCATATTGGGCCAGCCGTAGCGGGCTAGACCGTTTTGATCTCCACTACCTTGCGGGTATACCATTCCCCGCTTGTCACCTGAACCGCGTCCTCGTTGTAACCCTTCAGTTGTCCGCGGTAATCCACCTGGCCCCATAATGTAATCTCTACCTGACTTTTGTAGTGTAGGGCATAATCCAGATCTGCATCGTCCTTTAAAATAATACCGGGGCGCATAAACACTCTCCTTTGGGTTTGATTTAATGTAGACACCGCATGGACAGCATTGGTTACTGTGTTCACGAAGAATTCACAATTTTACCGCCGTTGACTGCCGGATTGGGCAAGCAGCCGTTTGGCATATTCCATGGGGGTACGGTACGTGCGGAAAAACTCCCGGCTCATCCCGGCTTTGCGGAAGGAATAACGCTGGTCTCGTCCGTTCATCTCGATAAACTTGACCCGGCCGTTGCGGTCAACCCCCATATCCAGCCCCAGATCGGCGAGACGGGGCAGATGCCTGTCCAGACAGGCTGCGATTTGCAGGGAAACCCGGGCGACTGCCCTGGCGGTTTCCTCTGGAGGCAACCCGCTGTGCCGGAACAGCGTCTCGCACCGCTTGACGCTTCCTCCTTTGGCCACATTGGTAACATGCCGGCCCGGAGCCGCCACCTTTCCCACCATGCCCGTTATCTGCCAGTTTCCCGAATGTCCCTTCTGCACGGAAACCCGGATGTCGTAAGGCCTGCCCTGATAAAGGGCCAGCATAACCGCCTCCTGGATGATATAGGGTTTGCCGGCGATTGCCCGGTGAACCATCGCTCTGGCCTTGGCTCCGGACAGCTTGTGCCGGTTTTTCCATTGGACCAGCCACCGGTCTTGCCCGATCCGGCTTAGCTTTATAATCCCGTCGCCCACGCTGCCGCTGGCCGGCTTGATGAAGAGGGCGTGGTATCTATTCATGGCTTGGGCCAGCCGGGCGGAGCTGTAAACAAACGTGTCGGGCAAATAAGGCTGCAAGGCCTTGTCTTTGGCCAATATGGCGGCGATTTTGGTTTTGGTGTAGCGGTTTTTCCGGTTGAAGACCACAGAGGAGCGGGAAAGCCGGGTGAGCTTGGCGTTCATGCGGGGGCGAAGCGCCAAATCCCGGTTGTGCACCACCCGGGGAAGGGAGCGGCGCCGCAGCCGGTAACGCCGGCCGGAATAAGTGTAGCCTGTGGCGGATGTTCCGCTGATGTGCCGGAGGTTCATAAAGAAGGGGGGAGCCAGCTTCAGCTCCTTGGCGGCGCGGTTGTACAGGTGAAGCCGCTCGTTGCCGGTATGGCGCGAGGGGAGACGCGCAAAGGTGCTGTCGTCCAGCAAGATGCCGACAGATTCTTTCTTCATCGAACCTCAACCTCCAGGACTATAGGGATTGTACACTGCTGTCCCGACAGCATATGCAGCGGCTTCGGCAAACTGAACGGCCGCTACCCACCCTGCTTAACGAAGTTCTTGCCGCGTCAAGCGGCGGTACAGAGCCAGAACGGCGGCAATCCAGCAGGCGCTGGCGGCGTACCCGCCCAATACATCGCTGGGATAATGAACGCCCAGGTAGATGCGGCTTAAGCCGATGGCGAGAATAAGGGAGGCGGCCGCCGCAAGCAGAACCGTCCTGCTGAAGCTTCCCTGCAGGCGCGGCCAGAGCAGAAACGCCAGCAGGCCGTATAGGCTGAAGGCGGCCATGGAATGCCCGCTGGGGAAGCTGAAGCCGGCGGCTTCGGCAAGCCGGTACACTTCCGGCCGGGGGCGCCGGAACAGATGCTTCAGCGCAACGTTCAACAGGGCAGAGCCCACGGCGGTTAAGGCGATAAGCCAAATTTCCCGGCGGAAGCCAAGCTTGTGATACAGAAGGCCCATAATGACGGCGGTCAACAGAACCAGCGGGAGGCCGGTCCCTATCCAGGAGAGGAGGGTCATGCACAAGGTTAGCCCGGGAGATTCCCAAGACTGGACACGGGCTGCCAGCTTCTCATCCAAGCCGGGAGCAGCCTGAAGGCGGACCGCGGCGGCGATGACTACGAAGGAGCAGGCGGCTGCCAAGGCGGCAGCGGGATAGCCGGAGGGAAGAAAGCGGCGCATGAGGCAGAAGCTCCTTTCACGTTCAAAACAATCTGCCAACAGAATAGCGCATTATGACGGACAATGGCAAGCACACGCCAAAAACGCCCTCCCGCAGCAGGAGAGGGCGTACTTCGTCAATGGGCCTTGGCATTATCAAGCGGCAAGGGAGTTAGCGGAATAAATTCCACCATTTTTTCTTGCTGCGGGCACGCGAGCGGGTCACTCGGGAAGAAAATGGCGCAAATGCAGCCGCAGTCGCTGCGGAAGAGGAGGAGACCGCCTTTTCTGGAACGTCGGAGAGCAGCATCCGAAGCTCTTCCTGTGTTACGCCTTCTTTGTCCATCATCATAAACGCCCCTTTGATTAAGGTGTTTTCCAAATTGTAGCATGAACCCTTATCCTGCACATGGGAAAAAAGTCGTCATTTTTCTATCCGTTTCGACCCGGAAAAATTCTTTCCAGGCGATTGACTTGATGTATACATCTGTATACAATGAAATATGAACATTTTCCCTCTCCCTGCTGCCCGGAGAATACCATCCTTATAGAGGTGTATTATGGCCGAAACCTACCGCAAATCGAAAGTTGAATCCTTCTGCCAACGACTGGAGGTCAGGATTCGGATCTTGAGAAGCCACCTAAAGCAAACGGATTTATCGGATAAGCATGATTTTCTGCAGGGGCAGCTGACGGCGCTGGAGCTGGTGCTTCAGGAGCTGAATGTGGAATTCGAGCTGAACCAGACTAAGGAATCGGAGGAATCTTCATGACGGAAGGTCAAGTTGTACTTCAGCAGCCCCGGCATGTCAGATTGACGACTGCCAAGTTTCTTACCAGACTTCTCTTACTTGTGATGGGGGCAGGATTGGTTTCAGTGGGTTTGGAAATATTCCTGGTGCCCAATGCCATTATTGACGGCGGGATCACCGGCATTTCCATTATTACGTCCCACCTGACCGGTCTGCCCCTCGGCATATTTCTTTTCTTCTTCAACCTGCCATTCCTCTTCCTCGGCTACAAGCAAATTGGCAAAACCTTCGCTCTCTCCACCTTGTTCGGAGTCGCCGTAATGTCCATCGGGACTTATCTTCTCCATCCTGTAAAGCCGTTAACCATTGACCCCCTTCTGGCAGCCGTATTCGGCGGCGTGATCTTAGGCGTAGGCGTTGGCCTGGTTATCCGGGTCGGCGGTTCTTTGGACGGCACCGAAATTGTCGCCATCCTCCTTACCAAACGGCTGCCCTTTTCTGTAGGGGAGATCGTCATGTGCTGCAATATTTTCATTCTGGGCAGCGCAGGCTTTGTATTCGGATGGGACCATGCCATGTATTCCCTGATTGCTTATTTCATCGCCTACAAGATGATTGATATCACCATTGAAGGCTTCAACGAATCCAAGGCCGTATGGGTGATCAGCGACGATTTCCGTGAAATCGGCGCAGCGATCATGAGCCGACTGGGCCGCGGCGTAACGTATATGAATGGGGAAGGCGGCTTTACCGGAGGCGCCAAAACCGTTATTTTCTGCGTCATTACCCGGATTGAGGAAGCCAAGCTGAAGACAATTGTCGGAGAAATTGACAAGAACGCGTTTGTGGCTGTGGGCAATATTCACGATGTGCGCGGCGGGCGCTTCAAAAAGAAGGATATTCATTAACCAACAATGGAGACAAGCCTGCGGGGACTGCTCGGGGGATTTCCGGGAGAGCCGCGGGTTAACTATATAAGGTGAAAAGTAACTACTCAGCTATTGCCCGTAATACCTTAACTGTTCTTGGAGCGCCGCTTGAAAAACAGCGGATTGGAGGTTTCCCAGGGCAAATAGCGTACCGTGTGTCCGTGAAAGTCCGTAAGAGCGCTAATTTGATGAATACGAATGTACGGTCCGGATGGCGCTCCCTGCTCTAACCGAAGGCAGTTTTTGGGGGCACCATCCTGCCGTGGATCCAGCATCTGCCAATGCTATCATGCAAAAGTGCAGTTGTTTTGGACCGTGAGCCAACTTTTTCGCTCCGATCGTGCAAAAGTGCAGTTATTTTCGTTTAAAACCGCCAAAAAGCTAAAATCCGCGAGAAATAGATGCACTTTTTGCATGATGACCCCTCCGTTCCAGCAGTTGACTTATGAAGTAAATGTACTTTTGCATTATGGGTATTCCATATAATTCTATATCCCCGACATCCCACCACCATCTACCATACATTAGAGATGTTGTCATCAAAAGCAGATAACTTCCAAACAGATAGCTGAGTAGTTACGCCGAAAAAGGGACAGGCCCAAAGGTTTGTCCTTTTTTCGTCCTCCCCGAGTAACTTTTGCGAGGGGCTGCCATTGGCAAGGCAGGCAGTCTTCTATTGCGGAGTGCGGGTTTCATCGGACTAAAGCACTATTTCCCCGGAAATATCATATGGCTGCCGGCTGCAGCCGCTTCTCGAAGCACATGCTGCTGGGACATTCCGCATAAGGCCCGAAGCGCGGAATTTCATAATAACCGTTTTTGGCATAAAAACGGAGGGATTCCGGCTGCTCCGGCCCGGTCTCCAGCTTAATGATCCGGAAGCCGTCCCTCAGGGCATTCTCCTCCAGATGCCGGAGAATAAGGGCCGCCGCGCCGCTTCCCCTGTGCTGCCGCTCCACAAAAAAACGCTTCAGCTCGGCCTCCTCCCCTTCCAGCGGCCGGATGGCTCCGCAGCCGACGGGCGTATCGTCCAGATATGCTACGGCGAAGGAGATGTCCCGGACATGGGGATCATTGAAATCCAGGGTAAAAATCTCCTCCGGGGGATAACGCTCCAGAAGCTCCTCGTCCAAATTCCGGATCAGCTGGTGCAGATGCGGATGGTTGTGGGACACGGTATGAACGGAAATAAGAGACACGGGTATCTTCCTTTCTCAGATGAAGCTTGGGTTTATCTGCTGCATCGACGCTTCAGCGCATTCTCATGCGGATGCGGATATTTCTCCTTATCATATCACAGATGTCCAAGATTGGGGCTCGGGCTTTGCATAGTATGGTAGCGTAATGACTCTATAGGACCGAAGGAGGAGAGCGCATGGCAAGAAAGATTCGCATAGAGGATGTCCAGAAGCTCGTAGGCAAACAGGTGTATTGCTTGAAAAAGGATGGCAGCGTGGCTTCCGGCAAGCTTGTCCGCATCTCCGGCGGCGGCCGCCTCCATCTGCTCCAGGCAAAAGGCAAGGCCCGGACCAAAGCCATTCTTCCCTTGGCGCTGTTCGATATCCTGGCCATCGGCACCTCTCCGTATGCTTACGGAGGCTACGGCTATGGTTATCCCGGCTACGGGTATGGCGGCTACGGCGGAGGCTTCGGCTACCCCGGCTATGGCTTTGGCGGCGGGTTTCCGTTTATTTAAGGGCTGCAGGCTGGCGGCGTTTTTGGCCGGCGGCCTTTCTTTTTCATTCCGCCTGCGGATTGACATCGGGTTGCAGGCATGTTTTCATAAAAGCATGGTTTGAAGAGTACATACGATTGGAGGTGCGCCCCATGTTTCCCAAACCGGAGGCGATGATCTTCGATATGGACGGCACCCTGTTTCAAACGGAGTCGCTGCTCATTCCCGCTTATCACGCCACATTCGATGAAATGCGCAGGGAAGGAAGCTATACGGAGAGCACGCCGGATGAAGGGATTATTATCGGCTGTTTGGGGATGGTGCTGGAGGAAATCTGGCGCCGCGTGCTGCCTGATGCGGAAGAAAGGGTCCGGCAGCGGGCCGATGAGCTATTTGTGCGGTATGAGCTGGAATATCTGGAGAACGGGTATGGAGAGCTGTATCCCGGGGTGGAGGATACCCTGTCCAAGCTGAAGGATGCGGGGATTCGCCTGTTTGTGGCCAGCAACGGACTGGAGGATTATGTGCGCGGCGTGGCCCGGTTGAAGGGAATTGCCCCGCTGTTTGAGGAGCTGTACAGCGCCGGGGAGCATCAAACCTCCTCCAAGGTGGACCTGGTGCGCTTGCTGCTGGAGCGGCACAAGGTGCGCAGCGCCTGGATGGTAGGGGACCGTTCCTCCGATGTGGAGGCGGGCTTGAAGAATGGCCTGACGGTCATCGGCTGCGACTACGCCGGATTTGGCGACGGCTCCGAGCTGAACGGCTCCCATGTGCGCCTCCGCAGCTTTGCGGAGCTGCCGGGTTTGTATGCCTGAAGGGGACAAGCCCCATATCCATCTCTATGCCAAAAGCAGGACCTTCGGCTGTAAAAGCCGGGTCCTGCTTTTTTGCGAAAATGCAGTATACAGCGCCCTTTTCATTCGGGGGCTCCCCCAAAAGTACCCGGATTTTGCTTCGGAGCTTGCCGTCACTTTTGGGGGATTGTTTTGAGGGCTCCCCCAAAAGTACCCGGATTCCGCTTCGGAGCTTGTCGTCATTTTTGGGGGATTGGTTTGAGGGCTCCCCCAAAAGTACCCGGATTTTGCTTAGGAGCTTGCCGTCACTTTTGGGGGATTGTTTTTTGCGGCGTTTGGTGTTATTCCGGGTGCTATCCGTTTTTGCGCCTGTATAGGTATAGTGCGTATTCCAGCGGCCGGTCGATAGCCTTCTGGTAAATATCCCGGTTGCCGGTGCGGGCGAATACCTCCCGCGCCGGCTTGGGGTTGATCTCCAGGAGCCACACCTTGCCCCGCTCGTCAATGGCAATATCCAGGGCCAGCTCGCATAAGGAGCCGAATTGCCGCTCCAGATGCTCCGCCGTCAGGTGGGCCAGCCGCTCCATGTCCCCGGTGATGGATTGCACTTTGGCTTCGGAGCCGAATCTGGCCCGCAGCAGCCTTTCGGTGGGCACTGCGGAGCCGCCCCCGTGGAGATTGGAGGTGACGCTGTGCCGGGCGCCGACGCGTCCGGCGCTGCCGGTGACTTTCCATTGGCCGGAGCCGTCCTTTTGGATCAGCAGCCGGAAATCATGGATTCGCCCATCCTTCAGCGCGATGCGGATGCCCTGCTGGACCAGATACCGGGGATAGAGCTTCCAGCGGCCGAGCCTGGTGCCCAACTGGGCGCGGGATACGGTGAAGGGGGCGATAATTTTTCGGCTTTTTTCCCTGCCCCGCACCCGGAGCTGGCCGTTCTCCAGCCGCTCGATCCTTAGGATTCCCCGTCCTCCCGTGCCGTCAATGGGCTTCACATAGACCAGCCCGTGGCGATCCAGCATTTGCAGGATATCTGCGGTACTCTGGTATTGGATGGTTTCCGGCAAATACTGCCGGATGCGCCGGTTCCGGCTCAGGTTCTGGTGCATGCTCCACTTGTGCACCAAGGGCCGGCTCATATAGAGAAGCTGGGGATGCTCCGCCCGGAATTTGCGCAGAAGGGGGAACCGGTAGTTTCGCTGATAGCGGCAGCGGTCATACACAATGTCAGGAAAGTCCGAGAGCTTTCGCTCCCATTTGTTCAGCTCCTTGTTGTAAACCCAGGCGCGCAGCTGCTTGCCGTCCGGGGTTACATCCTCGGGAGTGAATACAAACAGATCAAGTCCCAGTCTGTCGGCGGACTGGCTCAGCTTGCGGAAATACGGCAGTTCTTCGATCCTGCCGCCGCCAAGATAGAGGGTCATAACGCCCAGAGTAGGAGTCGGCATCGGGATCACCTGCTCCTTTTTCGGGATTTGGCGATAAATTGGCTGTATTCAATCAGACGCTCCAGCGAGCGTTTGCGGATATCCGGCTCGTCGAATTTCATCGGATGGGAATTGGCTTCAAAAAACCAGATCTGGCCGGTGGTGTCCACCCCCAGATCCATGGACATTTCCCCAAGGGAATGTCCGGATGCTTTTTCGATTTGCCGGGCAATGGAGAGGGCGGAGATTCTGGCCCTGAAGAGGGTATGACGGGCTGCCTCCGGTCCCAGAGCAGCGGTCAGCACCGTTTCGGGCTGATGGATGGAGCCGCCTCTGGGCACATGCGTCGTAATGGAGGATTTCCCGGCCACCCTCGCCCCGATTCCCGACAGGCTCCACTCCCCTTGGCCGTTCTTCTGCACCAGCACCCGCAGGTCGAAGGGGCGGTCCTCATATCTGGCCAGCTCAATGCCCTGCTGCACAATATATTCTTCCGATCCGGCCAGCCCCTTGACGGCATGCCATAACCGGGAGAGAGACGGATAGGAGGTGGCTTTGCTGCTTTTGTTGGTTTGCACCCGGAGCACAAAGGCGTCGGGTTTGGTTTTGCTCCGCTCCACCCGCATAATGCCTGCTCCGGCCTTGCCCTTCACCGGCTTGAGATACACCACCGGGAAGAGGGAGAGCATCGTCTCCAGATCGGAGGAGCCGGAGAGCCGGCGGGTGGACGGAACATACTTGCGGGTTTGCTTGGATTTATTGAGCCACTCGAACAGGGTCCATTTGTAGAAGAACGAAGGATTGAACAGACGGACGCGGGAATGCTTCAGGCAAGCCTTCAAAAGCTGCTGCACCTCGGGGCGCTGCTCCTCCTTGCGGTTGGGAATGCGGTTGTAGATCACCTGCGGAAAGGGAAAGCTCCCCCGGCTCCATGAGCGGCTTTCGGAATGGTACTGGAATCCGTTAATTCGTTTCTGTCCCAGCTTCACGTCCGTTACCCGTGTCACGTACACTATCATTCCGCGCTCCCGGCCGGTTTTGATGAGGTCGATAAAATTCTGGTGATTGCCTGAGAAAGGACGTTTGTCATCTTCTACCGTCAATATGGCCATGACCTGCTGCTGGCGGGAGCCGTCATGAAGCACAATGCCCATTTATCCCTCCCTCCTCGCGCGGAAACGGCTCAGATAGAGGCAATGATTGAACAAGTGGGTCAAGGTGGCCTTGCCGGAGGCCTTCAGCGCCGGGTGCTTGAAGATGGAGCGGCCCGGTTTGGCATTGGCCTCGAACATCCAGATCCGGTCATTCTGGTCGATGCCCAGGTCAAAGCCCAGCTCGCCCAGCTGGTGGTTGTACCGGCGCTCGATGGCCTCCGACAGCTTTACGGCGGTATCCTTGGCGTTATCCAGCATCGTGCTGGCCTTGGAGGCGCCGTAGACTCTGGTCAGAGCCTGCTCCGGGGTCATCAGCTGGCCGCCGTTGCGGATGTGGGTGGTGACGCTGCCCCTCCCCGCCCGTTTGGCCCCGATGCCGGCCGCTACCCATTGGTTCTGGCCGTTTTTGGTCATGTGGAAGCGGAAATCCAACGGGCAGCCGTCCAGCTCAATAAGGCGGATGCCCTGCTGTACCACGTAATGCTGAAGGTTGATATTATGCCGCCGCAGCAGCTTCATCAGCCCGTCGAAGGTGCCGAAGCGGATCAGCATGTTGGAGCCGTTCCGCCGGAAGCGGGCAAAGTAGCCCCGGCCCTGGGTATAGGTCAGACGGTAGATGCCGATGCCCAGGCTTCCGCCGGTGGGCTTCAGATATACGAATTTATGCTTTTCCATGAGGCGGCGGATTTCGTCGGGCGAGGGGTTGATGGCCGATTCCGGCACATGCCGCTCGGCGTCGCTTTCGCCGTCCAGGAGGCGGTACACGTCCCACTTGTCGAAGAAGCTCCAGTTGAACAGGGGAATCCGTCTGCGGACGAACCGTTCCTTGAAATTTTCCATGCTGGCCAGCTTTTCCGCGCGGCGGCTGGGCAGCCGGTTGTAGACTACGTCGGGAAGCGGGAAGGTTTTGCGGACCCACTTGCCTTCCCGGCTTAACGTATAGCCGGACACCTCGCCGGCTTCCCAGTTGACCTGGTTGGGGGAGAAGGCCACATGGAATGCTTTGTCGCGCCCGGTGGCGAAGATTTCCCGGATGAAGCCGGTCCGGGAGCCGAAGGGGGCGCCGGCGCTGCCTCCGGTGCTGGTCAAAATGCCAATGACCGGCCCCAGCTGCAGCTCGCCTGAGCCGTTGCTTTTGATCAGGCATTTGCCGGTGCGGGGCAGCCGGAGATCGCCGACCAGATTGACGGGCAGGGTGATGGTATTATCCTGCCGGTTCACGGTTCGCAGGGTGACGCCGGCGGTTTTGGAGCCGATTTTCAGAGTCCCGCTCCGTCCGGAGGAGACCTGCAGGAATTTGGCCAGCGGCCGGCTTAGGACAACCGTCCGGCCCGGCTGGCGGTTGATCAGGATGGAGCATGTCGTAAAGCTCATGGTGGAACCTCCTAAGGGCTTTCCGGCAGGAAAGCCTGCGTCGTAAGCATAAGCTTGGGTTTTCGCGGAGGCGAAAACTGGCATCGAAAGCATAGGCTAAGGGCTTTCCGGCAGGAAAGCCTGCGTCAAGTTGATGGTTTGCACGCTCCCGGCTGTCTACAGGGACATTTGGGGATATCCAGGGGCGTTTTGGAAAATAGCGTATATAAAATGTCTGCTAATTGGCTGAAATCCTGAAAAATCCTGAAATAGCGTACATAAAATGTCTGCTATTCATCGTTTCTCCTGGTTTTGAAGCGTCAAAAGAGGCAATAGCATACATTTTATGTTCTTATTTCGCCTAATTTGGCCGGCAGCAGCAAATAGCAAACATTGTATGCCGCTTACATTAACCGCTCCCCATAAAAAGGCGGCGCACTTGCAAAAGGCGGCTTGCAAAAGGTGACGCTTATCGCACTTGTGTTGCGCTTGTCGCACTTGTGTTGCGCTTGTCGCACCTGCCAAATCCGTTGGGCTGCACTGTGCCGATGTACGGCCGGGCTTACCTGCTCATTGCCGCCCCGCCTGCGTCTTTACGGGAGGCAAATCAGCGGCTTGGCCCGGGCCTGCCTCCCGTCCGGGCGGAGGCTGGTTCGTGTCAGGATGTAGCAGGCATAGGCGATGGGATTGCGCTCCGCCTGAAGCAGCAGCTTTTCCTGGCCCAGCTTGCGGAAGATGGAGCGGCCCGGCTTGGTGTTGGCCTCAATAATCCACACCCGGCCCTCACGGTCCACCCCCAGATCCAGCCCCAGCTCCGCCATCCGGCCGTTGCAGGCCTCCAAGGCGGCGGGAATCCGCTTCGCCAGCATGCGCAGCGTCCGCAGAATCTCCGCTGACCGGGCGGCGCCGAATTGCCGCTCCAGCCATTCGTCCACCTCCACGGCCGATCCCCCTCCATGCAGATTGGAGGTGATGCTGCCGGATGCGCCGACCCGCGCGCCCATTCCCGTCAATTCCCAGAGCCCCCGGCCGTTCTTCTGCACCAGCGCCCGGATATCCCAGGCTTCGCCGGAGGGGGCGGCCAGCTCCAGATACGGCTGCATGAGATAAGCGCGCCTGCCCATAAAACCGCCCAGCCACTGCACAAATTCAGCCTCGCGCCTAAACTCAAGGGCAATCGGCTGATTGGCCGAATCCCGGGCGCGCACGCGCCAGCAGCCCCCCTCCTCCGCCTGTTCCGCCATAACGGTGCCCTTGCCCTGGGAGCCGCTTGCCGGCTTCAAGAAGATGCGCTGCTCCCGGCTAAGCCAGCGGGCTGCGTCTTCCGGCGCCGCCACCTTGGCTGTCTGCGGCAAATAGGGGCGAAGCGCCGGGTCCCGGCGCAGGAAATGCAGCATCTCCCATTTGCTTTTCAGCCCAAAGCCCAGATAGGGCGCCTGCTTGAGGGAGCCCAGCCTGCGGAGCGCTTGCCGGTGGGCTTGGTAAGCCTCTTTGCTGCTGAAGAAGGCTCTGTCATAGATCAGATCAGGCAACGGGTAGGAGCGCTTCTTCCAGCCGCCGCCCGGACTCCAGCCGTATCCCGTGACGGTCATCCCGGCTTCATCCGCATCTAATGGAGAAAACACATAAACCTCCGCTCCGCAGGAATGGCCTGCAGCGCACAGGCTCTCATAGAATCGGGTTTCCCCGAAGGGAGGAATCCGGTCCTCCCGGAATTCGCCGGCCATTACGCCGATACGGGGCTTGCTGCTTTGATGCTTCATGATTCCTCCTGCCGCGGGCAGTTATTTGCCCCATGCGTGTTGGGAATAGAGCACAACCTGCTTCACCGACGGGCGGATTTTGCTGTCGCCAGACGGGGTGTTATCCTCCTTGGAGGGTTTGGAGTTGACCTCCAGCAGCCATACCCGGCCTGCCGCATCTACAGCCAAATCCACTCCCAGCTCGGCAAAATGTCCATCGATGGTGGAATCCACACTTTTGGCAATGGACAGGGCGGCAGTCCGCAGCTTGGTATTCACGCTTGCCCGTACCCCTGAAGGCAGATTGCTTCGTGCTACTGCCTCCGAAACCGGGCTTAGGGTCCCGCCCCGGGCCAGATTGGAGACAAAGGTATTGCTGGCGGCTACTCTGGCCACCACCGAGGTGACGGCCCATTCGCCGTCGCCGTTCTTCTGCACCAGCGCGCGGAAATCCACCGGACGTCCGCCGGTTTCCATGAGGCGGAGCCCCTGCTGAATCTGATAACGGCGCTGCTTCATTTTTCCGGAGATGCTCTGGAACAGCTGGGTCAATGTCGGATAGTGCTGGCGCTTTATTCCGCTGAGACTGCTGAAGGAGCATTGATACCCGCCGCCTTCCGGCTGGGAGGAGATGCGGATGATGCCTTTGCCCAAGCTGCCGGTAATGGGTTTGAGGAAAACGGTGTTGTATTTTTTGCACATGGACTTCAGCATGGCGAAATTCTTGAACAGGTAGGATTCCGGAAGATAGGCATGCACGCTTTTTTCCTTGCGCAGCGCTTGAAACACCTCGGTTTTGTCCAGATACTTCTCATTGAAGGCTACCGACCCGTAGCGGGCCTTGAGATCGCGCATGAACTGCTGCACCTGGGGTTTATTTTCCAGCTTGCGGGAGGTTACGCGGTTATACATCACATTGGGATACGGGAATGAGGATTTAACCCAACGCCCCTCCGACAGCATCCAGCCCCGAAGGTCGGAGTTCCCTGTGATGTCATTAGGCGTGAAAAAATAAGCCATTCCTCCGTGAAGCCTGCAAGCCTCCGTCAATTCCGCGCAGAAGGCGGTCATGGCCCCGAAGGGGCGGTCCGGAGCTTGGGTGTACACCCGGCTCATGAGCACTCCGATCAACGGGCCGATATGAAGCGTGCGGGAGGCGGGATGATAGGAAACGCACAGCTTCGTGCCATGTGGGATGGCGAGGCTTGCGGCCAGATGCGCGCTCATGCGCAGCGAGGCCTGGTTGGATTGGACAATGCGGACCTCCTTTCGGGTGGACCCGAATCGAAGCGTCACGGGTTCACGAAGCGGCAGCTTCAGCTTTTTTAGGAAGCCCGCCCCAATGGCAATGTGTTCCTCCGGGTGAGCGCTGCCGAATTGCAGATACACTGGCAGCTTGATTTTGGCCATATGGAAATCTCCTTCCCGGCTCCTTGTAGTATCGCGTATGAGAACATGAGAACTACTCCATCATATGAGGGCATTTGCCCCTTTGTGATTGGATAGCGCCCATCTTGCCCCTCTCTGTCCGGTGTTTCAGGCGCCCTCCCTTCGGGAAAAGGCAGGAAGCCGGCTATGGACAAGACGCATATCCTGCGGTTCGTCCTCATAGGCTGTAATAAAAGCAGGAAGGGCAACCCCGGCAGTGTAAGGGCTAACCGATGGATGCCAATACGGCCGGGAACGATGGGAAAAGGGGAGAAGGAAACATGCCATTTTGGAAGCATCTATTGTATTTAGGCATTGCCGGGGGCATGCTGCTGTACGCTGTGCCGCAGCTGGCGGTTGGGGAGGGGCTCGGCGCAGGGCCGGTGTTCGGTACGGTTTGGCTCTGTTTTGCCCTGCTGGTCATCGCCGCGCAGCTTCATGAGCTGTTGGGCGTGGATGCCAAGAAACGGGAGCGGCTGCGTCAGGTGAAAAGGATGAGGAAATTCCGGCTGCAGCGGAAAACGGAAGCGTTGGCCAACCGGTATGGAAAAGGGGCGTAACGCGCTGTTGTAAAGGCCGGAACCCATTATGAAGGCTTTGAAAGCCCATTTGCAGCCCGTCGGGAAACCGCCGGGTTTTTTTTCATGAACTTTCCGCGCGGCGGCAAACATGTTTATTCGGGGCTATCGTTTTTCCTATTGTCGCAGAAGGGGATTCTATACTATAATGAGGACAATAACAGTATGGTACAGAATCCGGATTTGAGGTGTAACAGATGACGAATATCTCCCAGGATGATTCGCTTACCAAGCATGAACAGATACTCCGGTATATCGAAAGTCTGAAGGTCGGCAACAAAATTTCCGTCCGCAAAATCGCCAAGGACATGGAGGTTAGCGAGGGCACTGCTTACCGCGCCATCAAGGAAGCGGAGAACCAGGGACTTGTCAGCACCAAGGAACGGATCGGCACCGTAAGGGTGGAAAAGAAGCAGCGCAACAATATCGACAAGCTGACCTTTGCCGAAGTCGTGAATATTGTGGATGGGGTAGTTCTGGGAGGGGCCCAGGGCCTGGAGAAGACTCTGAACAAATTTGTCATCGGCGCCATGCAGGAAGAGGCCATGATCCGCTACATCGAGGAAGGCAACCTGCTGATCGTCGGCAACCGGGAAAAAGCCCACATCTTCGCCCTCCAGCTGGGAGCGGCGGTGCTGATTACCGGCGGCTTCGACACCTCCGACGAAGTGAAGCTGCTGGCCAACAAGATGGGCCTGCCCATTATTTCCAGCAGCTACGATACCTTTACCGTGGCCTCCATGATCAACCGGGCCATCTATGACCGGCTTATTAAGAAGAAAATTATGCTGGTGGAGGACATTCTGCCCTCCCGCGGCCAGGTTTCCACCCTCAAAAGCTCCCATACGGCACAGGATATGCGGGAGCTGATCGAAAGCTCCGGCCACAGCCGTTTTCCCGTGGTGGACGAGTGGAACCGGGTGGTGGGGGTGGTCACCTCCAAGGATATGCTGGGCGCTCCCGCCGAGCAAACCATCGACAAGCTGATGACCCGCAATCCGCTGACCGTCTATATGCAAACCTCTCTGGCCTCCGCCGCCCATCTGATGGTGTGGGAGGGGATTGAGCTTCTGCCGGTGGTGGACGCCAACCGGAAGCTCATCGGCGTCATCAGCCGCAAGGATGTGCTGAAGGTGATGCAATATGTCCAGCGCCAGCCCCAGGTGGGGGAAACCTTCGAGGATCTGATCTGGGCCGGATTTGAAGAGTACCGGGATGAGGAGGGGCGGCTTTATTTCCGCGGCACGGTTACACCGCAGATGACCAATCATCTGGGCTCCGTTTCCGCCGGAGTGCTGACCACCCTTTTGAAGCAGAGCGCCGTCCGGGCTGTTCATGAAAGCAAAAAGGGCGACATGGTGATCGACAACATGTCCACCTATTTTCTGCATCCTGTCCAGATTGAAAGCCAGATTGAAATCCGGCCGCAAATCATTGAGATCAGCCGGAAATTCGGCAAGGTGGACGTGGAGATGTTCTACAACGGCCAGATTGTGGCCAAAGCCATGCTGACCGCCCAGGTCTTTGACCAGTAGGAGGGCGCGGGGATGAAAATCAGGGAGGACTATACCTGTCCGCTGGAAATTGCCCATGATATTATGAAGGGCAAATGGAAGCCGATTATTCTCTTCCAGCTCCAATGGGGCCCTGCCTCCTTGTCCGCTCTGGAGCGCAGCATCGCCGGGATCAGCCAGAAGATGCTGCTGCAGCAGCTGAAGGAGCTTCAAGAGTTTGGTCTGGTGGACAAAAGCTCCTTTGAAGGCTACCCGCTGCGGGTGGAGTATACGCTAACGCCGGACCGCGGGCGGAGGATGCTGGAAGCCGTGCGGATCATGCAGCAAATTGGCGTGGATATCATGGTGGAGCAAGGCCTGACGGATTTTTTGGACCGGAAGGGGATTGTTTATCCTAAAAAGTAGCGCCGATGATGGGTCCACCCACAAAAAAGTGGGTAATGTACACTCCTTCGCGCCGTCTTTATAATGGGCGTAAATACGGAAGAGGAGGAGTTTCCATGAAGGACAGCGCACTGCTTTTGATCGATATCCAGAATGATTATTTTCCCGGGGGAAAATGGGTGCTTCACCAGTCCGGCGAGGCCGCGGCCAAGGCTGCACAGGCTCTTGCGGCGTACCGCAAGAAGGGGTTGCCGGTGCTTCATATCCGGCATGAAAGTCTTCAGCCGGAGGCGAAGTTCTTCCTGCCCGGCACACCCGGAGCGGATATTCATTCCCTGGTGGAGCCTGCGGAGGGCGAACAGGTCCTGCTGAAGCATGTGCCCAATGCCTTTTCCGGCACAAGCCTGCACGAGGAGCTGCAAGCCGCGGGAATCCGGAAGCTGGCCATATGCGGGATGATGACCCACATGTGCATCGATACCAGCGTAAGGGCTGCGCGGGACCTTGGGTACGCCGTCACTCTGCTGGAGGATGCCTGCGCCACCCGGGATCTGGAATGGCAGGGGGAGCGGATTCCGGCGGATACGGTGCACAAGACTATGCTGGCTGCTTTGAACGGAACCTTCGCCCGGGTTATGCGGGTGGCGCAGTTTCTGGAGATGGGGGGATAACCCTTACCTTGGAATGCAAAATGTGTTATACTGCTTGCAGCAGCGATAGCTCCGGACGCAAAGCATGCGCCGATTGTTCCTTTTTGGGGAACGGTCGGCGTTTTTTTGCGCCTGTGGGCGAAACTGGCGAAAACAGAAGAATGGAGGAGGCTGGAGCAAAACGAAGGGGCGCGGGCCAGTTGTCCGGAGAAACAGCGGCTTGCCGCGGCTCTGCAAGAAGTCGTATCATAAAAGGACAAGGAGAGGGTATCCATGGATGAAACCCGGCAACTATTGCATGCCATTTTGAAAAATCAGGAGCTTACCAACGCCAAGCTTACTGCCACGCAGGACGAACTGCTCCATTTCCGCAAGGAGACAACGGAAAAGTTTACCCAAATTGACTGCAGATTGGACAGCATGGACAGCCGCTTGGACAAGATGGATGCACGAATGGATGAGACCAACAAAGAGCTTGCCGGGTTTAAAGCGGAGACCGCTGAAAACTTCAGGCAGCTTCATGAGCGGATGGACGAGAATGCCTTCGAGCAGAGAAAGGAAAAGCGCCACCGGGAAAGCCTGGAGCGCGACCTGGACAAGCTGACGGAACGGATGGAAAAAGTGGAGGAATATATCGGCTTTGAGCATCAATGAACAAAAGCCCGGCTTGTCCGGGCTTTTATTTGAAGCGGCCGAACAACCCTTAAGCCGGCGGAGGGGCGGATTCGCTGCATGTGATGTAAAGGGTGAATTCCGTCTGAATCACCATCAGGTAACGGACGGAGATTTGATAATTTTTTCCGAATACGTTCCGGTAAACCTTCTTGTCCACTAAATTGGTGAATATATCGGGTGCCTCCCGAACCGCGCTGACCGGCTTGCCGCTGGTCATTTTGATGTCTTCATACACCAGGCGCTCCAGCTCGTTTAGCACATTGGCATCCGCCTTGTCCGCCTCTTTGGAGGAGAATTCCGCCATCACCCTGACCCGGCCGATATATTGCTGGTTCTGCTTATATTTGTTGAGGCCCTCCATGCTGTCCTGGAGGGTTTTGTTCTGGTTGGACAATTCCCCCACCCGCTCATGCAGAATGGACAAATGCTCCTGGTAGACGCTTAAAAACACCGCCGCACCCACAATCATCCCCGCGATAAAAATTCCCGTACCGGACAGCAGGCTCTTGTATCGCTCAAAAGAAGGCACCCGCATCAGTCCATGCCGCCTTTGCAGATCATCCGGATCAGCTCATAAGCCAGCTGCGCCCCGGCAAACGCGCCTGCGAAATAAACAATTTGCTTCACGGCGGGAGACAGATAACCTTCGGCAAAATTGGCTTCGATGACCCGGAACGGGTCGATGGTGCCCCCCACCGCCGCCACCATGGCCCATACCTTGATATTGTCTGCAATGGTCATCATCGTGCTGGAGGGCGGACGCAGCAGCATCGTTGCCCCGATGCCCGCAAGCAGGCTGCCCCCCATTACAATCCCGAAGGCCACAAAAAAGTTCAGCCACAGCTTCCACAAAAAAATCTCCATGGGAATTCCCCTTTCCCCAAACATGACCACTTTATTCCAGGCTACGTGGGTTGTCCCGTATAAAAGAACTTATGCGCGCCGGAGAAGGAATAGAAGAGGGAGGAAGTGTGCGTTGCCCCCTGTATATGAAAATTCGCATATAAAATCTGCAAACGGGCCCAAAAGGGCAATTGTATATGAAAAATCACATATCATTTTGCGGAAATGGCCCAACTGGTCGATTTATATATGAAATTTCACCTATAACTGCCCAAAATGGGCGTGATGACGATTTTATATATGATTTTTGGAGTACACATCCACGTTAGAGGAAATGGAAGGCCTATCTGTCCGCTGCGTGATGCTTTATTTCATGGCAGTCCAGGAGAGGTGTATGCTGTGCGTTACTCATGCGGTAGTCCCCTCACAAAAAAAAGCGAATATGGGTTCGCATTTTCAGGGAACTGTGTTAAAATAGAGGGACCAATAAAGCCGCCGGAGAACGGAATTGCCGAAGCGGCAGGGAGGGTTCAAGTTGAGCGGATTTGTCCATCTGCACGTGCATAGTGAATACAGTCTTCTGGATGGCGCGGCCCGGATCGAGGAACTGGCTGCGGAAGCCGCGAAGCTCGGCATGTCTGCCCTGGCCCTGACGGATCATGGCGCGATGTACGGCGTGGTGCCTTTTTACAAGGCTTGCGTCAAGCACGGAGTGAAGCCCATTCTGGGCTGTGAGCTGTACGTGGCCGAAGGCTCCATGAAGGACAAGCTGTCCCGGCAGGAGCAGCGGACCTGGCATCTTATCCTGCTGGCGAAGAACCGGACCGGCTACGAGAATCTGATGGAGCTGGTGTCCCGGGCCCATTTGGACGGCTTCCATTATAAGCCGCGGGTGGATTTTGCGCTGCTGTCCCGGCACGCGGAGGGGCTGATCTGTCTGTCGGCCTGCCTGGGCGGCGAGGTGGCCCAGCATGTGCTCCATGACCGGTATGAGGAAGCCAAACAAACCGCTCTCCGGTATAAGGAGCTGTTCGGAGACGATTATTACCTGGAGCTGCAGGATCACGGCATGCTGGAGCAAAAAAAGGTGAACCAGGGCATCATCCGCCTGTCCGGCGAAACGGGGATTCCGCTGGTGGCCACCAACGATGTTCATTATCTTCATGCCGAGGATTATGAAGCCCAGGATATTCTGATTTGCATTGGAACGGGCAAGACGGTGGACGACGAATCCAGGCTGAAATTTCATTCCAACCAAATGTATCTGCGCACGGCCGGGGAAATGGAGGAGCTGTTCCATTATGTCCCCGAAGCCTTGGCCAATACCGCAGCCATTGCCGAAGCCTGCAGCCTGGAGCTGGTTTTCGGCCAGTCCATTCTTCCGGCCTTCGAGCCGCTGCCCGAGGGCAGTACGGCTCCCGCCTATTTAATGGAGCTTTGCCAAGAAGGGCTTGCCTTCCGGTACCAGGACAGGCCGGAATGGCAGGACCCGGCGTGGCGGAAGCAGGTGGAGGAGCGTCTTCGTTATGAGCTTGCCGTCATCGAGCGGATGGGATATTCGGACTATTTTCTCATCGTTTGGGATTTTATCCGGTTTGCCCATCAGCAGGGGATTGCCGTAGGACCCGGCCGGGGCTCCTCCGCCGGCAGTCTGGTGGCGTATGTGCTGCGCATTACTGACGTGGACCCGATCCGGTACAACCTGCTGTTCGAACGTTTTCTCAATCCCGAGCGGGTCAGCATGCCGGATATCGATATCGATTTCAGCGATGAGCGGCGGGATGAGGTCATCGGCTATGTGGTCGCCAAGTACGGCCGGGACCGGGTAGCCCAGATCATCACCTTCGGCACCATGGCCGCCAAGGCGGCGGTGCGGGATGTGGGCAGAGTGCTGAATCTCCCTTATTCGGAGGTTGACCGCACGGCCAAAATGATTCCCTTCCAATTGGGCATTACCCTGGATGACGCACTAAAGCTTAATCCGGAGCTGCATAAGCAATATGTGCAGAACCCCCGGATCGGCAAGCTGCTGGATCTGGCCCGGCGCGTGGAGGGGATGCCCCGCCACGCCTCCACCCATGCGGCGGGGGTGGTGATCTCCCGGGAGCGGCTTACCCGCCATGTTCCGCTTCAGGAGGGAACCGACGGCACGCCCCTGACTCAGTTCGCTATGGAGAATCTGGAGGCGGTAGGACTTCTCAAGATGGACTTCCTGGGATTGCGGACCCTCTCCATCATTGAGCGCACCCTGCGCTGGCTGGAGGAGTATACCGGCAAGCCCGTCCGGTTCGGCGAGGTGCCGGACAGCGATCCCGCTACCTATGAGCTGATGAGCCGGGGGGATACCACCGGCGTGTTCCAGCTGGAGTCCGCAGGAATCCGGCGGGTGCTGCGGGATTTGAAGCCCTCCGGCTTTGAGGATGTCATCTCCGTGGTGGCCTTGTACCGCCCGGGACCCATGGAGTTTATTCCCAAATATATTGCCGGCAAACACGGGCAGATTCAGGTGGAATACCCCCACCCCAACCTGGAGCCGATCCTGAAGGATACCTACGGCATCATCGTGTATCAGGAGCAGATTATGCAGATTGCCTCCCGGATGGCGGGCTTCAGCCTGGGTGAAGCGGATCTCCTGCGCCGGGCGGTGAGCAAGAAGAAGCGGGAGGTGCTGGACCAGGAGCGGAAGCACTTTGTGGCCGGAAGCGTCGGGCTGGGGTACACGGAGGAGGAGGCCAACCGGGTCTATGATATGATCGTCCGGTTCGCCGATTACGGCTTTCCCCGGGCCCATGCCACTGCTTATGGAGTGCTGGCTTTCCGCACCGCCTATCTGAAGGCCCACTATCCGGTGTTTTTTATGGCGTCCATGCTGACTGCAGTGATCGGCAGCCACCGGAAGGTGGCGGAGTATGTGGATGATTGCCGGAGATTGGGGATTGCCGTGCTGCCGCCGGATGTGAACGAAAGCGGCGTGGCCTTTACGCCCGTTCCCCGCACGGAGGAGTCGGAGGGGCAGGAAGCCGGCGAAGCTTCCGCCCTGCCCCAGGACAAGCGGGGACGCATCCGCTTCGGGCTGGCCGCCATTAAGAATGTGGGCACCCAGGCCATCGAATCCATCCGCAGGGAGCGGGCGGAAGGCGGGCCCTTCGAAAATCTGCTGGATTTCTGCCGCAGGGTGGACCTGCGGGTGTGCAACAAGCGGGTGATTGAATCCCTGATCCAATCCGGAGCCATGGACTCCTTGCCCGGCCATCGAGCCCAACAGCTGGCGATGCTGGAGGATACGGTGGAGGCTGCCCTCAAGTGGAAAAAAGAGCGGGAGGACCTGCAGCTGCACTTGTTCGGCTTCACGGAAGAGCCCAATTGGCATATCGAATACCCGGATATCCCTCCGTATTCCACCCAGCAAATTCTGGAGCTGGAGCGTGAACTCCTGGGCCTGTATCTCACAGGCCATCCGCTGGATGATTACGAGGAGCGCCTGACTGCCCTTGGTTCGGTTCCCCTTTATCAGCTGGCCGAGCTTCCCGATGAAAGCCTAGCGGTTACAGCCGGCCGTGTGGTAAGCCTGAAGACCATCATCACCAAGAAGGGCCAAATGATGGCATTTGCCGAGGTGGAGGACCGGATTGAACGGCTGGAGCTGGTGCTGTTCCCGGAAACCTGGAAGCGGTTCGGGAATTTTGTGGAAAAAGGAAGCCTGCTCCTCATCGGGGCGAAGCTCCAGCATCAGGATGAGGAGGAGGGCGTCAAGCTTCTGGCGGAGCGGCTTGAGCCCTTGTCCGCGGACTTCCGGCCGGAGCGCTATAAGAACTGGCTGGGCAGAGCGGGGGAACCGCGCCAGGAGCGTCCCGCGGTGGCAGCCGGCTCCCGTGCCGCCCCGCGTACGCCGCGGGTTCAGACGGGGGCGGTGCAGGAAGGGAGCACGGTTTACAGCCGGGAGGCTGGCGGCGGCAGAGGCGGCACGCAAGCTCAAGCGCCGGGCAACACGGCTGGAGGCAAGCCTCCAGGCGCCGGCAGCGGAGCAGCTCCTGCGGCGTCCCGCACCCAGCGGCTTTTTATCAAAATCAGCGAGGATAAGGAAAAGGCCGGAATTCTTCCGCGGCTGGAAGCGCTGCTGAAATCGGCCAAAGGCCCGTTGGAGACAGTTCTCTTCTACGAACGGGAGCAGCGGCTGCTGGCACTGAGCGACCAGTACCGGGTGAGGCCATCGCCCGAGCTGATCGAAAGCATTGACCAGCTCCTGGGGGCAGGTTCGGCGAAGATCAAATGATCCTCGGTCCAGGCCCATGACTAAACACGGAACCTCCCGCATATAATGACCCAACGGCCGGCCGGTCCTTTTTATACCGCCGTTCATCGGGGAATTTGGGGAGGTTTTGTTGTGGGTTGGAGGCGGTCTGCGCATGCGGTTGGGCGCCTGTCGCCGGGGGCAAGGGACATGCCTTGTTGCGATAAATTCTCCTTCTGTGATATCATCCATTATATGGCCCTGATAAGCGCCTTCACTTAAGCCTTTTTTCAATTCGCGGAAAATATGCTTTAGGGAGGAACAACGGCATGTGGACGGTTATCTATATTGCCCCCACCGAAAAAATTGCGGACCGCATCAAGAACAGACTGACGGAAGAGGGATTTCTGGTACAAGTCCGTTCCATCAACATGACCAAGAATCAATACGAAATACTGGTCCCTGAAGGCGAACTGCTGGATGTGCAAGAGGTGCTCAACACCATTTTGCCCCAGCGCGGATATTGACGGCCTGCAAGTTTTAAGTTGAAGGGCCTGCGGCTTAAGCCATGCCTAGGCGATATCAGGCTGAAGAGGTGTATTGCGTGCCAATAAAGGATATCTTCCAAAAGAAGAAATATGCGACTGTTCCGTCTGAACGTACCAAGCGCGAGATTCCCGAAGGACTCATGCATAAATGCGGCAAGTGCGGCAAAATCCAAACCTCCATTGAACTGGACAAAAATCTGAAGGTTTGCACCAGCTGCGGCCACCATTTTATCCTGAGCGCGCTGGAGCGGATTCAGATGGTGATGGATGAAGGGCGTCTGTTTGAATACGACAGCGAACTGACGGCGGAGGACCCCCTGGAGTTTCCGGGATATGCGGCCAAGCTGGAGGCGGCCAGGGAGAAGACCGGCTACAACGAAGCCATTGTTACCGGCGAAGGAACCATCGGCGGATATCCGATTGTGGTGGGTGTAATGACCTTCGAGTTTTTTGGAGGGTCCATGGGCGGGGCAGTCGGCGAAAAGATTGTCCGCGCCATTGAAGCGGCCATCCAGAAGAAATATCCCCTTGTGCTTTTCTCCACCTCCGGCGGCGCCAGGATGCAGGAGAGCCTTCTGTCCCTGATGCAGATGGCGAAGACCAGTGCGGCCTTGGCCAAGCTCTCGGAGAAGGGCGGGCTTTATATCTCGGTGTTGACCGACCCCACTTATGGAGGCGTTTCGGCCAGCTTTGCCATGCTGGGGGATATTATTCTCGCGGAGCCCGGCGCCAATATCGGGTTTGCCGGCAAGCGGGTAATTGAGCAGACCATCCGCCAGAAGCTTCCGGATAATTTCCAGACCTCGGAGTTTAATCTGGAGCATGGACAGGTGGATATGGTGGTTCACCGCAAGGAGCTTCGTTCGACTCTGACGAAGCTTCTGGATATGCATTCCCAGGCTCACGGCTCATCCGCCGCACGCGGCGCCGGGAGAGGCTGACCGATTCAATCAGAGGCGACCATAACCTGTCCGGCCTTTTGTGCGGTTCAGGTTATTTCAGGGTTGGTCCCCATAACCTGTCCGGCTCGGCTTGGCTCAGGTTATTTCAGGAAAGAAAGGAGGGGTTGCGGTTGGCGAGTGAATTGCCTTATGAGCAGCCTCTTGCGGAACTGAGGGGCAAAATCGAGGAACTGAAAAAATTCGGCCAGGAAAAAGGCATCGATTTCACAGATGAAATCAGCCGCCTGGAAGAACGTTATGCCCGGCTTGCCCAAGAGGTTTACGCGGAGCTTAAGGTTCACGAGAAAATTCAAATTGTCAAAACGCCCCAGCGGCCCACGACAATTGAGTATATCCAGGCCATGTTTACCGATTTCCTGGAGCTTCACGGGGACCGTCTGTTCGGAGACGACCTGGCGATTATCGGAGGTTTGGCCAAGCTTAACGGGGTGCCGGTTACGGTCATTGGCCACCAGAAGGGGAAGGATACCAAAGACAACATTGCCCGGAATTTCGGCATGCCCCATCCCGAGGGCTTCCGCAAGGCGCTGCGTCTGATGCGCCAGGCGGACAAATTCCGCCGGCCGATTATTACCTTCATCGATGTGGCGGGAGCCTATCCCGGAGCAGCAGCGGAGGAACGCGGCCAGTCCGAGGCCATTGCCCGCAATTTGATGGAGATGTCCGCACTTGGCGTGCCTGTCATTTGTGTGGTTATCGGCGAAGGGGGAAGCGGCGGCGCGCTGGCTCTGGGAGTCGGCAACCGGGTACTGATGCTGGAGCATGCCATTTATTCCGTTATTTCGCCGGAAGGGGCGGCCTCCATCCTGTTCAAGGATTCGGCCAAGGCTCCGCAGGCGGCGGAGGCCATGAAGATTACCGCCCAGGATATTTTTCAGCTGAAGCTGATCGACGAGATTGTGCCGGAGCCGCCGGGCGGCGCCCACAAGGATCTGGAGCAGCAGGCCGCGGCGCTGAAGGCCAGCCTGTGGAAGCATCTGCAGGAGCTGCAGCTGCTGTCCGCGGATGAGCTGCGGGAAGACCGTTACCGCAAGTTCCGTTCCTTCGGGGCGTACCGGATTCCTCAGCGCCCCCTGATTTCTGCACAAATCGATCCTGCAAAAGGGTAGGAATTTGTCGGATTGGGCAAGATTATAGAGGGTGATGAGGGATTCTATGACAAACATCATAGGCTTCTGCTTCCCCTATAAGGTATTTTAAGTGATGGTAGTTGGGAATCCCTCAAGGGTTTCATATAAATATCCAGGCAATTCGGATACATAAATTTTAGGAGGAACATTAAACCATGCGTAAAACGAAGATTGTCTGTACTATCGGTCCTGCCAGTGAATCCGTTGAAAACCTGACCAAGCTGGTCAACGCCGGAATGAACGTTATGCGTCTGAACTTCTCCCACGGCGATTTCGAAGAGCATGGCGGCCGGATCAAGAATATCCGCGAGGTTGTGAAGAATACAGGCAAGAATGTGGCGATCCTGCTGGACACCAAGGGTCCGGAAATCCGTACCGGCAAGCTGAAGGTTGAGCCCATCGAGCTGGTTCAAGATGAAACCATTATCCTGACCACTGAAGAAATTCTTGGCGACAAAGACCGTATCTCCATCACATATGACAACCTGCCTAACGACGTAAACATTGGCTCCACCATCCTGATCGACGACGGTTTGATCGGTTTGACGGTTACCGATATCAAAGGCACCGAAATCTACTGCCACATCGTTAACGGCGGCACCATCAAGAGCAAAAGAGGCGTTAACGTTCCGGGCGTTAAGATCACCCTGCCTGGCATCACCGAGAAGGACGCGAACGATATCGTATTCGGTATCGAACAAGGCGTTGACTTCATCGCCGCTTCCTTCGTCCGCAAGGCAAGCGACGTTCTGGAAATCCGTGAGCTGCTTGAGAAGCACAATGCCAGCCATATCCAAATCATCTCCAAGATCGAGAACCAAGAAGGCGTGGACAACCTGGATGAAATCCTGGAAGTGTCCGACGGCCTGATGGTTGCCCGCGGCGACCTGGGTGTGGAAATCCCGGCTGAGGAAGTGCCGCTGGTGCAAAAAGCCATGATCAAGAAATGTAACCGCGTGGGCAAGCCGGTTATCACCGCTACCCAAATGCTGGATTCCATGCAGCGCAACCCCCGTCCGACCCGTGCGGAAGCAAGCGACGTAGCCAACGCCATCTTCGACGGCACCGACGCCATCATGCTGTCCGGCGAAAGCGCCGCTGGCAAATATCCGGAAGAATCCGTAAAGACTATGGCCCGCATTGCTGAGCGTGCCGAGTCCGCTTTGGAATACCGTGAAATTTTCCTGAAGCAATCCCAATCCCAACAAACCTCCGTTACCGAAGCCATCAGCCAAGCAGTTGCCAACTCTGCTCTGGATCTGGATGCCAAGGCAATCGTAACAGCCACCGAAAGCGGCTATACCGCCCGCATGGTGTCCAAGTACCGTCCTAAGGCTCCGATCATTGCCGTTACCACCAACCCGCAAGTGATCCGCCGCCTGATGCTGATCTGGGGCGTTATTCCGGTACTGGGCAAGGAAGCCGCCAACACCGACGAAATGATCGAACAAGCTATCGACAGCAGCGTAAACGCCGGTCTGGTTAACGTAGGCGACCTGGTTGTCATCACTGCAGGCGTACCAGTAGGACGCACCGGCACCACCAACCTGATCAAGGTTCACCATGTTGGCGAAATGATCGCCAAGGGCCAAGGCATCGGCACCCTGAACGCTACCGGCAAGGTGGTAACTGCCCGCACTGCGGAAGAAGCCAACGCTAAAGCAACTGAAGGCTGCATCCTGGTTACCGTAACCACCGACAAGGAATATATGCCCGCTTTCGAAAAAGCGGCTGCCGTAATCACCGAAGTTGGAGGCATCACCTCCCACGCGGCAGTAGTAGGCTTGAGCCTGGGCATCCCGGTTATCGTCGGCGTGGAAGGCGCATTGGCCAAGCTGTCCGATGGCACTGACGCTTCCGTATACGCTGAGCTGGGTGTCATCTACTCCGGCAAAGCCAACGTTCTGTAAGATTTAAGTTGACTCCCCAAGAGTCTCCGGTTCGCTGGAGGCTCTTTTTGCATTTGGCCCGGATTTTACAACCGCAGCCTGCTTATCCGGTTCGTTTCAACATTGGCCCGCAGTTTGGTATACTGAAGATAGGATTGATCCGGTACTTCGCGCAAGAACACTCACAAATCCCAGAAAAGAGGCGGTTTACGATGTTATACTCCAACATTCTGCTTGCTTATGACGGGTCCAAGGCTTCCACCAAGGCGTTCCAGCATGCTGTAGCGCTGGCCAAGCTGTCGCCGGGAGCAAAGCTTCATGTGGTGCATGTATATGCCTTCCCGCGGCTTTATATCGGCGAGGCGCTGGCGCCCATTCCCGCTTCGGTGAACAAGGACGTCTATGATGTTGCCGTGGAAACCACGGAGAAAGCGGAGCAGCTATTGAAGGAATCCGGCGTTGACGGCACCGTGGAGCTGATCCAGGGGGGTGCTGCGGAAACCATTCTTGATTACGCCAAAACCCACAGCTGCGACGTCATTGTCATCGGCAGCCGCGGCTTGGGCGGCATTCGTGAATTTGTTCTGGGCAGCGTCAGCCACAATGTGGTTCAGCATGCCATTGTGCCCGTACTGGTAGTCAAGTAAGGGAGACAATAATTATGCCGCTTTTGTTCACACACAAACTCCGTGTCCGTTATGCGGAGACGGATCAGATGGGGGTTGTCTATCATGCCCGCTATCTGGATTGGCTGGAAATCGGGCGGACGGAGATGCTCCGGGAGCAAGGGATGGAGTACCGGACGCTGGAGGAGCAGCATGGGCTGCTGCTGCCTGTGGTGGATGTGAGCATCCAATATTTGAAGCCTGCCCGCTATGATGATGAAGTGCTGCTGACCACGCGGATTGACGGCTTCAACAATGTGAGGCTGGAGTGCTCCTATGAGATCCGGCGGGCGCAGGACGGCGAGCTGCTGGTTACAGCCGCCACCAAGCATGTCTGGGTCAACCGGCAATGGCGTCCGGCCAGAATCGACCGGGCTTGTCCGCAGCTGTATGCGCTCCTGAAGCAAGCGGCAGAGGAAAACTGACATAAGCTTATGCTTACGATGCAGGCTTTCCTTCGGAAAGCCCAGCGGATGCTTACGAAGTAGGCTATCCTCCGGATAGCCCTTAGGAGGAATCATCATGCTGCGATGGCTGCTGGCATTGTTCATACTGCTTCCGGCGCTGGAGCTGGTTTTGCTGATCCAAGCCGGTAAATGGATGGGAGTCGGAGCTACCTTGGCGCTCCTTATACTCAGCGGCCTTTTTGGCGCCTATATGGCCAAGCGGGAGGGAAAGCGGGTATGGGATTACGCCCAATTCCGGCTGGCCAAAGGAGAGCTGCCCACCGACAGCATCCTGGACGGAATCTGTATTTTTATCGGAGGGGCGCTTCTCCTGCTGCCCGGTTTTCTGTCGGACATCGTGGGCCTGCTGCTGCTTCTCCCGTTAACCCGCGGCATCGCCAAGCTGCTTGTGCTCCGGTATATCAGCAAAAGAATCGATCAGGGCAGCATCATCCTGTTCCGCAGATAGGCAGCCGCCATGCAAACAAAAGCCGGATATCCGCGGGGATGTCCGGCTTAAGTGCTCGTGCAAGCGATATGTATTGCGCAGCTTTATCCAGATCTAAACCGGCTCCTTGCCTTTGACGATATACCGCCACACATCCCGGAAGATCCCTGCCTTATGGAAGGTGGACAGGAGAATCAGGGTGACGGGCCCGATAATCAGCCCCAGGAAGCCGAACAGCTTCAATCCTACATACATGGAAACCAGCGTGGACAGCGGGTCCAAGCCGATGCTGGTGGCCAGCACCTTAGGCTCCAGAATTTGCCGGGCAACCACGATAATGGAATAGAGAATGGCCAATCCGATGCCCATATAGAAGTCCTTCTGGATGAACTCCACAATGATCCACGGCACCATGACGGCGCCGGTTCCCAAATATGGCATCAGGTCTACCAGACCGATCAAGAGACCGATGGTGATGGCGTATTTCACCCGCAGCACCAGAAGCCCGATAATGACGAATACGGCAGTGATGGAGATCAGAATCAGCTGGGCCCGCAGGTATCCGAAAAGGGCCTTTTGCAGATTGGTCCAGACGACGACGGTTGGCTTCACAATAAAATCCGGCGAAATGGCCTTCATCCTGGCGGTGAGCTTCCCCCAGTCCTTGCTGATGAAGAAGGCGGCCAAAAGGGCGATGATGATAATCGTGGCCAGACCGGGCAGACTGGTTAACAACGCCACAATACCGTCCAGAATCACCTTCACCATGTAGGAGATGAAATCGGTCACCGTTTTGCCGGAGGATGTCAAATTGGAATTGATGGTGTCCTTGTACACCGGGTTTTGGTTGTAGATATCCATGATGTTGGTAATGAAATTCTGGATGCGGTCGGAATTGATATAATCTGTAAAGAAGGCTTTCCAGGAGTTTAGATTGCTCTGGATAATCAGGGACAGGTCGTTGATTTCCAGCACAATTTTGGTGACGGCCAGGGTGATCAGCCCCGCAGTAATGCCCAGGAACACAACCAGGGTCAAGATGACGGCCAGCCAGCGGGGCATCTTGGTATCCCGCTGTATCGCATTCACGAAGGGATTCATCATGTAGGCGATAACCCATCCCACGAGGAAGGGAATGATCAAGGGTGTGATGAAGTAAATGCCCAGGATAGCCGCCGCCAGCAATAAGGCGACCCACAATCCCCGGAGCAGCTGCGCCAGCAGCCTTCGATCCATAACGGCTTCATCCTTTCAGCGACTTGACGGCAATTTTTCAAAGTGAGCTTTGCACCATTGTACCATGCTTCCGATTTTCACTGCAAAATTTACAAAACGTTAACAATGCGTTAAGGCCAGGCTAACAATTGCAAAAGATAATGGAAACTAGGAGCAACATGCTTTGGTAAACAAGGTCAAACGAAAAACGGAGGCATTCATAATGACCACCAAAAGTCCGGCGTCCAATTACATCAACCGTGATTTGAGCTGGATTGAATTCAACTGGAGAGTGCTGCAGGAAGCCCAGGACAGCTCCTTGCCTTTGCTGGAGCGGGTTAAGTTCCTGTCCATTGTTTCGTCTAATCTGGACGAGTTTATGAGCGTCCGGGTAGCGGGTCTGCAAGACCAGATGAAGGCCAATTACATCAAAAAGGATTTTTCGGGCTATCTGCCCGAAGGCCTGCTGAAGCGCGTGATGAAGCGCACCTACCGGATGGTGGCGGAGCAATACAAAACCTACCGGGAGATTCTGCGGCTGATCAGCAAGGAAGGCATTTTGTTAAGCGATTATGGAGATTTGAATATCACCCAGAAAAAGGCGATGGATCAATATTTCCACGAAATAATTTATCCCGTGCTTACCCCTATGGCGGTGGATCAGTCCCGTCCGTTTCCCCTGGTGCATACCCAGTCCCTGTATCTGGCTGTGGTGCTGACCAAGGAGGGAATGGAGCTGGAGGATGAGCCGTTTTTTGCCATTGTCCAGGTGCCGTCCAATCTGAACCGCTGCATCGCCATTTCTTCCCGGGGCAATAGCAAAAAGCATGAATTTATCCTGATGGAGGACCTGATCCGGGTGCATATCCATACGTTATTCTCCGGCTACACGCCGGTGGCGGTGAACAGCTTCCGGCTGACCCGCAACGCCGACCTGACCTTGAACGAGGAAGGGGCGGAGGATCTTCTGGAAGAGATCGAAAAGGAGCTCCGCCGCAGGCGCTGGGGGGCCCCTGTCCGGCTGGAAGTGGAAAAGGGGATGCATCCGTACGCCCTGGAAATGCTGCGCGAAGAATTTGAAATTGAGGACAATGTGTTTGAAATCGACGGTCCTGTGGACCTGACCTTCCTCATGCGGCTGCAGGGAGCCTTGGAGGGGTTCCAGCATCTGCGCTATCCTGCGCTGGAGCCGGTTTATCCCCGGGAGCTGGACGAGGATGATGTGTTTGAGGTGCTGCGCCGCAGGGATGTGCTGGTGTATCATCCTTACGAATCCTTCGAGGCGGTGACGGATTTTATTGTCCAGGCGGCGGAGGACCCCAAGGTGCTGGCCATCAAAATGACTCTGTACCGGGTCAGCGGGCATTCTCTCTTGGTGCAGGCTTTGGCCCAGGCGGCGGAATCGGGCAAGCAGGTTACCGTAGTGGTGGAGCTGAAGGCGCGGTTTGACGAGGAGCGGAACATTGCGTGGGCCCGGAAGCTGGAGAAGGCGGGCTGCCACGTGGTGTACGGGCTGATCGGGCTGAAAACCCACGCCAAGGTGACCCTGGTGGTGCGGCAGGAGAATAATTCCCTGCGCCGCTACGTCCATGTGGGCACCGGGAATTACAATGACAATACCGCCCGGCTGTATACGGATGTGGGGATTTTTACGGCCAATACCATGATCGGGGAGGATGCTTCCATTCTCTTCAATGAAATTACGGGGTACTCCACCCCCAAGCATATGCAGGCCTTGTCCGTGGCTCCCACCAACCTGAAGAACCGGCTGTTCGAGCTGTTCCGGCGGGAGGCCGAACATGCCAAGGCAGGCAGACCGGCGCGGATTATCGCCAAGATGAACTCCCTGTCCCACCAGGAAACGGTGGACGAGCTGTATGCAGCCTCCCAAACGGGAGTAAAGGTGGATTTGATTATCCGCGGCGTATGCTGTCTGCGTCCGGGTGTAGCGGGGTTAAGCGAGAATGTTACGGTGCGGAGCATTGTGGACCGGTTTCTGGAGCATTCCCGGATCATTTATTTTGAAAACGGGGGAGAGCCGGAGCTTTATATCTCCAGTGCCGACTGGATGAGCCGGAACCTGACCCGCCGGGTGGAGCTGCTCTGTCCGGTATTGGACGAGGCCAACAAGAGGGCGCTGATCAACATGCTGCAGCTCTCGCTGAATGATAATGTGAAGGCAAGGGTGCTGCAGTCCAACGGCATGTATGAAAACAGGCAGCCCGGAGAAGAACCCGAGCTGCGCAGCCAGTTTGAAGCTATGAATGTAGCGTCGTGGAAAAATCGGGAGTTGCCTGAATTTCCGGAAGCAGACCCCACGCCTTCTTGAATTCCTTGGTAATCGCTCCGATTTCCCTGATTTCAATGCCGGGGTTATGGCTGCATTCCAATTGCAGACGAATGCCGCTGGTGCGGGCAATGGCGGTCAGCCGCCGCACCGGCTGGGTTTCGCTGCGGTCCAGGGCAACGGCAAGCTGCAGGAGGGAACCCAAACGCTCCACCAACAGACAATCGGATTCAGTCAGAATGTCCCTGTGCTCCAGGAACAGCTGCCGGGTCCGGTTTTTGTTTTTGTAGGAGGCGATCATGGCCGAGATCAGCACCTCCCGGTGGGACAGCCCGTACAGGCGGGAATGGGCGATAAGATAGAAGGTATGCTTGGGATAATCATAATAAAAGATGGTAATGCCGATCCGGTACAGCAGGCTGGCTACATGCAGATAGGCTCTGCTGCGGATGCTGAGGTGGTGCAGATCCTGAAGGTCGTCGAAGAGCTTCAGGGCCAGCCGGTTGACCTGCTCCACATGCAGAAGCGATACCGAGGGGTGCAGGGACAGCAGGTTGCGGACGCTATGCTCCAGCACATTGGAGAGCTGGGCCTGCCCTGGGTTCAGCACATCATAAAAAAGTCCGTCCCGCAAGCCGCTGCCGCTGACAATATAATGGGAGGCGCCGGAATAGTCGAACACGGCCTGAAGGATCAGCATCCCCGGCACGATAATGTCGGCGCGGCTTCCGGTCATCCCGTCCACCTTCTTCCGCTTCTCCGGCGGCATGGCGGACAAGAGGGCCAGCAGCTGCTCCACCGTCCCTTTTTCCATTTCATACTGGTGAGCCAGGGGGAGGGAATATTTGCGCGCTCTTTGGTCCAGCTTGCCCACCGTCCGGATGGTTCCCCCCAGGCCAATCAGCGGCAGGCCCTGATGGCCCTTGATCCAAGGCTCCTTTTCCAGGCCGGCCAATACCATCTGGCGGATTTTGGCGGCGGTTTCGGCATCGGCCACCCCATCCTTGGTAAACCGTTTGGTGGTATTGACCGAGCCGAAGGGGAAGGACACGCTATGGACCAGCGACCTGCCCAGGAACAGCGACACCTCTGTGCTGCCGCCCCCGATATCAATCAGCAGGCCATCCTGAATGTCCATGGAATTGATCATTCCCAGAAAACCGTAGCGGGCCTCCATCTCGCCGGACAGAATCTCCACATCGATTCCCGTTTCCCGCTTCAGAATGGCGACGATTTCCCCGGAATTGGAGGCATTGCGGATGGCGGCGGTAGCCACAGCCCGGAGGGTGTCCGTATGATGGGCCTGGCAGAGCATCTTGAAATGATTGAGGACTTGCACGATGCCCATGGCATCCTCCGGCTTAAGGGAGCCGTCCTGGCGGATTTTTTCGCTCAAGCGGGCGGACTCCTTGCTTTCGTCGATGACCCGGTAGGCGTCCTTGCCGGATACTTCATAAATCACAAGCCGGACCGAGTTGGACCCGATATCGATAATGCCGATGCGGCTGGTTGTTTCCATCATGGCAGCCCTTTCTATTTTTTCACCTATTGTATCACAGACGGGCAGACAAATTCCCCCGGGAATTTTCAAAACCCCCGGGATTTCGATAAAAAACTCCAATCACTTTAGCATTACCATAAAAATCTTTTTTGTACCGATAAGTTTCTTTCATTTCATAATTTGTTCACAAATAACCAAGAAAATGTTATTATAGAGTTACTTGCGAATGATAAAACTTTGTTATGATATTCACATACCAACGGCTAAAGGAGAGAGAAACGATGACGGCAACCAAAGGTTTGGAAGGTATCGTAGCCACCACGTCCTCCATCAGTTCTATTATTGACGGTGTATTGACCTACCGGGGCATTGACATTGATGAGCTGGCGGAGCATGCTTCCTTTGAAGAAGTGGTTTACCTGCTGTGGTTTGGCAAGCTTCCCACGGAATCCGAGCTGGCCCAGCTTAAAGATAACCTCGGCAAGAATGCGGCAGTTCCTGCCGCCGTCATTGACCAGTTGCGGCTGTACCCGAAGGATGCCAACGCCATGGCTGCCCTGCGCACGGCCGTATCCGCGCTGGCCTTGTACGATCCGGAAGCCGCCGATATGAGCGTGGCCGCCAATGTACAGAAGGCCATCAAGCTGCAGGCCCAGGTTCCCACCATCATCGCCGCCTTCGCCCGCATCCGCCAGGGGCTGGAGCCGGTGGCCCCCAAGGAAAATGCCTCCGTTGCCGAAAACTTCCTCTATATGCTCTCCGGCGAGCAGCCCGACCCTGTAGCCATCGAAGCCCTGGATAAGGCGCTGGTGCTGCATGCGGACCATGAGCTGAACGCTTCCACCTTTGCCGCCCGTGTAACCGTTGCCACGTTGTCCGATATTTATTCCGGCGTCACCTCCGCCATCGGCGCTCTGAAGGGGCCTTTGCATGGCGGCGCGAATGAAGCGGTTATGGAGATGCTGGAGGAGATCGGCAGCTTCGAAGCTGTGGAAGCCTATGTCAATAAGAAGCTGGACAACAAGGAGAAGCTGATGGGCTTTGGCCACCGCGTATACAAGAACGGCGATCCCCGGGCCAAACATCTGCAAAAAATGTCCCATGAGCTTGGCAAGCTGACCGGCGATCTGAAGTGGTATAATATGTCCGTGAAGATTGAGGATATGGTTGTCTCCGAAAAAGGGCTCAAACCCAACGTGGACTTCTACTCCGCTTCCGTCTACACTACTCTGGGCATTCCGAGGGATCTGTTTACCCCGATCTTCGCCATCAGCCGCATGTCCGGCTGGACTGCCCATATTCTGGAGCAATTCGAGAACAACCGGCTGATCCGTCCCCGCGCCGAATATGTGGGGCCTGTAGGCCAATCCTATGTCCCCATGGCCAACCGGTAGGACGCTCTTCCCAAAGCACTCATCATTCCAATTTCATACGACCGCGAACGGGCGCCGGAGAGCCGCAAGCTTGCCCTTTGGCACCCGTTCTTAAAGTCCATAGATATCCGCTTCACCAAAATTTTATCGCCGGGAGGTTTACCATGCCACAATTTGAACAATATTCCTTGCCTGCAGAAGGCCAGCCGATTACAATTGATAACGGCAAACTGAACGTGCCCAATCATCCCATCATTCCGTTTATTGAAGGGGACGGCACCGGTCCCGACATCTGGGCGGCTTCCAAGCGGGTTCTGGACGCGGCGGTGGAGAAGGCTTACGGCGGCGAGAAGAAAATCGCCTGGTATGAGGTATATGCCGGGGAGAAGGCGTTCAACACCTTCAACAGCTGGCTGCCCAACGATACCCTTACGGCAATCCGCGAATACATCGTGGCCATCAAGGGCCCGCTGACCACCCCTATCGGCGGAGGCATCCGTTCCCTTAATGTGGCCCTGCGCCAGGAGCTGGACCTGTATGTCTGCTCCCGTCCGGTGCGGTATTTTAACGGCGTACCCTCCCCGGTGAAGCGTCCCGAGCTGGTGGACATGGTGATTTTCCGCGAGAACACCGAGGACATCTATGCCGGCATCGAGTGGGCCGAAGGCTCCGCCGAGGTGAAGAAGGTCATTGAATTCCTCCAGAAGGAAATGGGCGTGAAAAAAATCCGTTTCCCGGAAACCTCCGGCATCGGCATCAAGCCGGTATCCAAGGAAGGCTCCGAACGTCTGGTCCGCGCCGCCATCGAATATGCCATCACGCATAACCGCAAGTCCGTGACCCTTGTACATAAGGGCAATATTATGAAATACACGGAAGGCGCGTTTAAGAACTGGGGTTATGAGCTGGCCGAGCGGGAGTTCGCCGACAAAACCTTCACCTGGGGCCAATACGACCGGATCAAGGAAGCGGAAGGCGCCGATGCTGCCAATAAGGCCCAGAAGGACGCGGAGGCTGCCGGCAAGATCATTGTGAAGGACGCCATTGCCGATATTGCCCTGCAGCAGGTGCTGACCCGTCCCAAGGATTTTGACGTCATCGCCACCCTGAACCTGAATGGCGACTACCTCTCCGACGCTCTGGCCGCCCAAGTGGGAGGCATCGGCATTGCCCCCGGCGCCAACATCAACTATATGACCGGCCATGCCATCTTCGAGGCCACCCACGGCACAGCGCCCAAGTATGCGGGGCTTGATGTGGTGAACCCCGGCTCGGTAATCCTCTCCGGGGTGATGATGCTGGAGCATCTGGGCTGGCAGGAGGCTGCCGACCTGATCTACAAGGGACTGGAGACCGCCATTAACAACAAAACCGTCACCTACGACTTTGCCCGGCTGATGGAAGGCGCAACGGAAGTGAAATGCTCGGCCTTCGCCGATGAGATTATAAGAAACTTTTAGGAGGACATGAACATGCCCCTGACACGCAAAAAAATTACCGTTGTGGGAGCCGGCTTTACCGGTGCAACCACAGCGCTGCTTTTGGCCCAAAAAGAGCTGGGCGACGTGGTTCTGCTGGATATTCCGCAGCTGGAGAACCCCACCAAGGGCAAGGCGCTGGACATGCTGGAGGCCGGTCCTGTCCAGGGCTTCGACGCCGCCATTACCGGCACCAGCAGCTATGAGGATGCGGAAGGCTCGGATATCGTCATCATTACTGCAGGCGTGGCCCGCAAGCCGGGCATGAGCCGGGATGATCTGGTCAGCATCAATGCAGGCATCGTCCGCTCCGTGTGTGAGAATATCAAGCGGGTTGCCCCCGATTCCATTGTGATTCTGCTGTCCAATCCGGTGGATGCCATGACCTATGTGGCCTACCATACGTTGGGCTTCCCCAAGAACCGGGTCATCGGCCAATCCGGCGTGCTGGATACCGCCCGCTTCTGCACCTTTGTGTCCCAGGAGCTGAATGTGTCCGTTGAGGATGTGCGGGGATTTGTGCTGGGCGGCCATGGCGACGACATGGTTCCCCTGGTCCGTTATTCCAGCGTAGGCGGCATTCCCCTGGAGGTTCTGCTGCCCAAGGAGCGCATCGACGCTATTGTGCAGCGCACCCGTGTGGGCGGCGGCGAGATCGTGAATCTGCTGGGCACCGGCAGCGCATATTATGCGCCTGCGGCGTCTCTGGTGCAGATGACCGAAGCGATTGTCAAGGACAAGAAGCGGATTCTCCCCTCCATTGCGCTTCTGGAAGGCGAATACGGCTACGACCATCTGTTTATGGGTGTGCCGACTCTCTTGGGCGGCCACGGCATTGAACGGATCTATGAGCTGGAGCTGACCGAGGCGGAAAAAGCCGCTCTCGACAAATCCGCCCAATCGGTAAAAAATGTCATTGCCGTTGTCAACGGCTGAGCATAACCGGACCTGACCGCGCCGCGGCGCTTTGCCTTCCCTGCCAAGGTGGGCAAAGCGCCGTTTGCTTTTGAGGCACATGCAAGAAAATTGCAAGCCTGTCCGCGATCAAGTATACTACTGCTGGATATGTAAGGTGAACACCGATAAACGCGGGCGGGAACCGCAGACTGGAGGAGGCATATGGAAAAAGCGCTTTTGTTTTTGCATTTGGTGGCTTCCATTGGAATGGGGTTTTATTTGCTGCTCCCCTTCCTGGTGGGGCGGCTGGCCGGACCGGCGGCCGGGAGCCAGGCCGGGTATGCGGGGCTTTTGGCAACCGCCAACAGAATCGGCATGTACCTGCTGATTGTACAGCTGCTGACAGGGGGGTATCTCTTGCAGACAGCGGATTATTCCGTTTTGTGGATGGTTCTGATTGTTCTGGTTTTCCTTGCCGTAGCCGCGTTTACAGGCATGCTGGTCAAGCCTCTCAAGCGTTACCGGGAAGCGGTGCAGCAGGGCAAAAGCGGCGCATCCGAATACGGCAAAATCCGCTTGTTCAGCACACTGGCAGGCGCCTGCTTCCTCCTCATCATCTTCCTGATGAAATTCCCGGAATTGTTTATTTAGCGCCATGTGAAAACCCGCCTGCTCCTGACCGGAAGTCAGAGCAAGGCGGGTTTTGCTCCAAACGGACTCAGGCTCCGTTATGTGCCGGGAAAGAGCCCGTTTGGACGGGATAGCGAGGAAATAGCGTACCGTGTGTCCGCGAAATCCTCAGAAGCGCGCATTTTGGGAAAATAACGGATTCTCAGTCCGGATAAGCTCCCACAGGCCCGACCCGGCCCGGCGGCAAGGAGTAAGGAGCAAGAATTCCGATAGGGAAGGCTCAGGACTCCGTTCCGGAGTCGCTTTCGGCCGGAGGATCGGTGGTGTAGGTGCCGGTGTCCGCCTCCAGACGGATGGAGATTCCCAGAATCCGCTCCAAGTCCTTCAAGAGAATATATGAACGGCGTCCCTCCACATACAGCGGTCTATCCAGGGTGAAGACGGCATTGTCCGCCAGCCGGGTGACCGAGCTCTTGTCGGGGCTGAACTTGAACAGCGTCCCGTTGTAATTGAGTCCCAATTGGTTATCGGCCTTGTCCTTGTACAGCTCGCCGCCCAACTGCTCTACCGTTTCCCGAAGGGGCGCTTCCTCACCGCCGGCATCCTTTATGGCAGTGACCCGCCGCATAATCATGTTATGCAGCGTTTCCGGCTGCACATAAGGGCTGCCGGCGTTCAGACGGGGCAGGCGCATGGGATCGGACTCGCGGGTTACGATCTTCGGCATAACCGTAAAGGCGTACCGGATGCCGCCCTCCTGCACCGCCGCGATGGCTTCCGGATTGTATATTCCGAAGGGATAGGCCAGGGTATCGCCGCTTCCCGGCGCATAGGAATCGAGCTTGATGCGGCAGATGACGGTATCTCCAGTGACGCGGGATTTGTATTCGCTTTCTGTTTCCGTCCGCCCGTTCAACTGGAGCCGGTGGGTCAGGTAGGCTTTGCCGTTCTGCTTTTCATGCTGGCTGTCGGTATGGCTTTGCAATTCAATGAAGCCCTTGCGTTTGCCCAGCTTGGCAAGCTCCTCCCGGTTCATAAAAGGGGTGGTGCCCTTCTGCGGATCATCGATAGTTCCAGTAATGACGAAGCTTACACCGGGAATGCCCAGCTCCTGAAGCACCAGATACGCATGGGTGTAGAAGCTTTCATAACCGTCGTCGAAGGTTACCAGAACAGCATTGTCGGGGACGGAAGCCCCCTCCATATAAGCCTTGAACTCATCCAGAGAGATAAAGTTATAATGCCTGCTTTCCAAAAAAGACAGCTGGTTGCGGAAAAGCTCGGTGGTGATGGTGCCTGGTCCCTTGACCGTATCGCTGATATGATGATACATGAGAACAGCTACCTGATCCTTGTACAAAACATCCGGCTCGAAGGCGCTTAATGATGATACGGCCATGGTGAGACCCAGGCAGCATAACAGGGTGATGCGTAAAAGAAGCTTTTTCATGGCGGGACGGTCCCTTTCTGTTTAAAATAAACACTTATGCCCCAGGCTGCTGCAATTCGGGTTAGCGGTTTTTTCCGTTAAATCGTATAATAGCGGAAGAGAGCAACATTATTATAGAGGCAAACAGAGACCTTGACAATGAGAGGAGAACTGCTTGGGATGAAGGATTTTCAAGAGAGCATCTACAAATTGATTGTGGAAACCTCCACCCGGCTCCCTGCGGATGTACAAAGCCGAATTGAGGCCGCCAGGCTCAAGGAGGATGAAGGAACCCGCTCGGCGCTTTCGCTGGCAACCATCGCCGAAAACATCCGCATGGCCGACTGCAATGTATCTCCCATTTGCCAGGACACGGGTATGCCCACCTTTATCATCCATGTTCCGGTGGGAGCCAATCAGATCATCATGAAGGAAGCGGTCCGCCAGGCGGTGGCCCAGGCCACACGGGACAGCATTCTGCGCACCAACTCCGTGGATTCCCTCACGGGAGCCAACAGCGGGGACAATCTGGGGCCGGGAACGCCGGTGATCCATTTTGAACAATGGGAAAAGGACGAAATTGATGTGCGGCTGATTCTGAAGGGCGGCGGCTGTGAAAATAAGAATATCCAGTACAGTCTCCCCTGTGAGCTGGAGGGGCTGGGCAAGGCCGGACGGGACCTGGACGGCATCCGCAAATGCATTCTCCATGCGGTGTACCAGGCCCAGGGCCAAGGCTGCAGCGCCGGCTTTATCGGCGTGGGGATTGGCGGAGACCGGACTACAGGCTACGAATTGGCGAAGCACCAGCTTTTCCGCCCGGTGGACGATGTGAACACAATTGAGGAGCTGGCCCGTTTGGAGGAGTATATCATGGAGCATGCCAACACCCTGGGCATCGGCACCATGGGCTTTGGCGGCCAGGTTACTCTGCTGGGCTGCAAAATCGGGGTGATGAACCGGCTTCCCGCCAGCTTTTATGTTTCCGTGGCTTATAATTGCTGGGCATACCGGAGGCAGGGGGCCATTCTCGATGGGGAAACCGGCGCCTTCAAAAAATGGGCGTATGAGCCGGCACCGGCCGCCGGGCGCGCAGCGGAGGCAGAGGACACGGCGGGGAAGGAAAAAGCGGACAAACGGGAAATTGTCCTGAACACGCCTATCACGGAGGAGCAAATCCGGGCTTTACGAGTGGGGGATGTGGTCATTGTCAACGGGCTGATCCATACCGGCCGGGATGCGCTTCATCACTATCTGATGGATCATGATTCGCCGGTGGACTTGAACGGCTCGGTTATTTACCATTGCGGTCCGGTTATGATGAAGGATGAGCAGGGGGAATGGCATGTAAAGGCTGCGGGACCCACCACCAGCATCCGGGAGGAGCCTTATCAGGGGGAGATTATGAAGAAATTCGGCATCCGCGCGGTCATCGGCAAAGGCGGCATGGGCCCAAAAACCCTCAAGGCGCTCCAGGAGCATGGCGGGGTATATCTGAACGCTATCGGGGGGGCGGCGCAATTTTATGCCAAATGCCTTAAAAAGGTGGAGAGTGTGGATTTCCTGAAGGAGTTTGGGGTGCCGGAGGCCATGTGGCATTTGCAATGCGAAGGTTTTGCCGCCATTGTAACCATGGATTCTCACGGGGGAAGCCTTCATGCCGAGGTGGATGAAAGCTCCATCGAAAAGCTGGCACGGTTGAAGGATAAGGTATTTTGACCATGCATAAGTTCCGTTGGCGGCTTACGTTGATTTTTATTGTGATCATCGGCTGCTCCATGCTTCTGGCCGGGGTTTATATGGCGAAGCTTCTGGAGAACTCGTACAAGGACGCGCTTGTGCTCAATATGGAGCGGGAGCTGAAGCTGATCATTGCCACCATTGACTGGAACCATGGGGGCAGCGACGAGGAGAAGGAGCATTATTATACGGAGCAGGCGCGCCGGCTGAAGGATTCGGCGGCCGCCCGGATTACGGTGATCCGTCAGGACGGGCAGGTTATCGGAGAATCGGACGAAGCGCCGGAGCTGATGAACAACCATCTGGACCGCGAGGAAGTCAGGCAGGCAAAGGAGAGCGGGCTGGGGCACAGTGTGCGGTACAGCAAAACATTGGGGCATAATATGCTCTATGTGGCCATGCCCATTGGAACGGGTGACGACAGTGCCGGTTATCTCCGGCTTGCCATGGATTTGCGGGATGTGGAGAATGCCGTCCATACCCTGTGGCTGTTTCTTCTGCTGGGGCTGGGAGTACTTTTCCTGATAGCCGGCGGCATCAGCTACCGGATTGCCTTTGGCCTCACCCGGCCCTTCGACAAGATGATCCGGGTAGCCCGGCAGCTGTCCCACATGAACTACAAATCCCGGGTGCCTGTCCGCAGAAAAGACGAAATCGGCGACCTGGGCCATGCCATCAATACCATGGCGGACAGCCTGGAGCAGCAGATGAACCGGATTCTGGAGAACGAGGGCCGGATGAAGGCGGTTCTGGAGGGGCTGATCAACGGTGTGCTTATGATTGACAAGGACGGCCGGATCGCCTTGCTGAACCGCTCGGCGGAGGAGATTCTGGGCTTCCGCCAGGAGGAGCTGCTGGGCCGCCACTACCAGCACGCCAGCCTGGCTCCGGAGCTGTCCGAGCTGATCGAGATGTGCTTTGGCTCCATGGAGCATATCCGGGATGAGCGGACCTTGTATTTTCCCGAGGAGATTCTCCTGGAGATCAATTTGCGCCCCATGGTGATCGGCGGGGAGGAGTTCGCCGGCATCTTGATTGTGCTTCACGACATTACAGCTGTCCGCAGGCTGGAGCGCATCCGCAGCGAGTTCGTAGCCAATGTTTCCCATGAGCTGAAGACGCCGGTGGCTTCGGTGAAGGGGTTTGCCGAGACGCTGCTGGCCGGGGCGCTGAAGGATGAGGAAACGGCCAAGTCCTTCCTGCAGATTATCTATGATGAAAGCGAACGCCTGAACCGGCTGATCGGGGATATTCTCGATTTGTCCAAAATTGAGTCCAAGCGGGTCCCCCTGCAGCTGTCTCCCGTCCATCTGAACAGCTTTATGGACCATACCCTGCAGATGCTGGCGCCGGAAGCGCAGAAGAAAAATATTGAGCTGCGGCTTCAGGTGGAGGAGGATCTGTACATGGAGGCGGATGAGGACCGGCTCCGGCAGATTATGATCAATCTTCTGTCCAACGGCATTGCTTATACGCCCGAGGGGGGCAAGGTAAGCGTGACGGTGCAGGCGCTCAATGTGGTGAACGGCGAGGACCCGGAAACCATCCGGTTTGTGATTGCGGATACCGGGATCGGCATCCCCAAGAAGGATCTGCCGCGGATCTTCGAGCGTTTCTACCGGGTGGACAAGGCCCGCTCCCGCAGCTCGGGGGGAACGGGGCTTGGCCTCTCCATTGTGAAGCACCTGGTGGAGCTGCATAAGGGGCATATTTCCGTAGAAAGCGAAGTAAGCGTCGGCAGCCGTTTCATACTTGATCTTCCGGTCCTCCATTGACAACAAAAAGGGACTGGACTTACAATTTGGTCAGACGATTATCCTGATCGCTCATCCTGTGCCTGTCCTTGGCACAGGATGCGACAGGCTAAAAATGAAGGTGGAGAAACCCTTGGCCCATAGCATATTGGTAATTGAAGATGAACCCACATTGTCCCGTTTGCTGTCCTATAATTTAGCCCAGGAGAAGTATGTGGTGAAGGTTGTGGACCATGGAGGAGAAGGCCTGCAGGAGGCGCTTCGGCATCCCTACGACCTGATTATTCTGGATATTATGCTTCCGGGCATGAACGGCTTCGAGGTATTGACGAAGCTCCGGCAGAAGGAGTGCCGGACGCCGGTTATTATCCTGACGGCGCGCAATGCCGAGGAGGAGGTTGTCCAGGGGCTGAAAAGCGGCGCCGACGACTACATCACCAAACCCTTCGGCGTGGCGGAGCTATTGGCGCGGGTGGCCGCGGTGCTGCGGCGCACCGGACCGGAGGACAGCCGCCAGGAAGCGGCGGAGGAAGGCTCCGACCGGGTGATTGTGGCCGGAGAGCTGAAGATTTATCCGGAGCGCTACGAGGTTAAGCTGAACGGGGAGTCGATTCCCTTGCGGCCGAAGGAATTCGAGGTGCTGCTCTATCTGGTGCAGCGGCCCGGCGTTGTAGTGACGAGGGACGACTTGATGAACATCGTCTGGGGCTTCGATTATATCGGCGGCCAGCGGACAGTGGATGTCCATGTAAGCTCTTTGCGCAAGAAGCTGGAGATGAACCAGCAGTCCGTGCAGATTGACGCGATCCGCGGCGTCGGTTACAAGCTCATTGCAAAAGGAAGCCGCTCCTGATTTGGGCAGGGCGGCTTCTTGGTTTTTTTGCTGCGGCACGCGGTTGCGCGGCATTTGGGCTAACGGCGGCAGGAGCCGCTATTGGGGGCGGTATGTGGCCGTTCTAAAATCTAACGGAAGCCAGCGCCGTTATTTGAAGCATTTGGCCGGGCTTCGGGCGAAATGGAGTCAAATAAGGGCTCCTGCTTCCGTTAGATTTCGAGAGGGGCTGTTTTGGCGGAAATAGCGGCACTCACCGCCGTTAAAAAGCTGGCCCGCCTGCAGCCGGGGAAAAGGCAGGCTGCTCCGCGCCAATGGGGCGGCATCCGCAGCCTATCCGGCCTGCGGAAAGGACCGGGTTGGGGAATTAGCCCATCTTCTTCCTATACTCGTTGGGGGAGCATTGATTGTACTTTTTGAACACTTTATAGAAGTGGGCCATGTTGGGCATTCCGATGCTGTCCGCCACCTGGGTGACGCTGACATCCTGGGTGAGCAGCATACGCTCCGCTTTTTTGATTTTCTTGAAGTTGACGTATTCCAGAAAAGACATCCCCATGACCTTTTTGAAATATTTGACGAAATAATAATAGCTCACGTTGGCGATCCGGCATACCTCTTCCACCTGAATCCGGTTCTCCAGATTTTCCTCCACATAATCCAGCACCGGCTTCAGCCGGGTCATATCCCCGCGTTCCTTCATGCGGATCAACTGCCGGGAGTCATTGCGCAGAAGGGCCAGCATGATGGATTTGACCTGCAGGCTGGCCGCCATTTCATAGCCCTCCCGCTTATCCTGCACCTCCTGCAGAATCTCCTGCACCGACTCCAGCGCCTGGCGGGCCACAGAGGGATGCTCCTGAAAGATATAATTCAGCTTATGCAGGGCAAACCCCGGTTCCGAAATGGAGCGGAAATAGTTCAGAGTGCTATTCTCCACGAATTGCTCAATATCAAATTGCAGCACGATGTATTTCAGCCCGTAAGCCTGGTAGCGGCGGTCCTTATGCAGCTCCTTGGCGCCGATGATAATCACATCGCCCCCGGTGAGGCAATACTGCGACTCCTCCACGTTCACGTCCAGGCGTCCTTCCAGAATGCAGAGAATCTCCAATTCCTTGTGATAGTGCCATTTGCTGCCCCCGTCGCTGTCGCTTGACGCCTGAAAAATGCGCAAAGAGATAAAGGGATTCTCGAATGTGATTTGCTCGTGGATCGCCTGATTCTGGGATATTTCCATAAGGGCCTCCGAATGACAAAATAACATAAAAGGACAACTAGAACGGCAATTTATTTTTTTGCCTCCTTTGACTATACTACAAGTGTAGTTCAGTTGCGAATACCCTGGAGCGGCAATTAAAAGGAGGACATACGATTAACATGGCAAAAAAGCTGAAAGTCGCAATTATCGGATGCGGCGGAATCGCCAATGGCAAGCATCTGCCGGCACTGGCCAAGAAAACAGATATTCTGGAGCTTGCAGCATTCTGTGATATTATCCCCGAGCGGGCAGCCAAGGCGAAGACCGAGTACGGAACGGAAGAATCCCTGGTCACCACCGACTACAAGGAGCTTCTTGGCAACGCTTCCATCGATGTGGTTCACGTATGTACCCCCAATGATTCCCATGCGGAAATCGCCATTGCCTTCCTGGAAGCCGGCAAACATGTCATGAGCGAAAAGCCCATGGCCAAAACCGCCGCCGCTGCCCGTGAAATGCTGGCGGTGTCCGAGCGCACCGGCAAGCTGCTCACCGTTGGCTACAACAACCGCTTCCGTCCCGACAGCCTGTACCTGAAGCAGCTGTGCGAGGAAGGGGAGCTGGGTGAGATTTATTATGCCAAGGCACATGCTCTCCGCCGCCGCGCCGTTCCCACCTGGGGTGTATTCCTGGATGAAGAGAAGCAAGGCGGAGGCCCGCTGATCGACATCGGCACCCATGCCCTGGACCTGACCCTGTGGATGATGAACAACTACGAGCCCAAGGTTGTGCTGGGCAGCTCCTACCGGAAGCTGGCGGGCAATGAGAACTCCGCCAATGCCTGGGGTCCCTGGGACCCGAAGCAGTTTACCGTGGAGGATTCCGCCTTCGGCATGATTACCTTCAAGAACGGCGCTACCGTTGTGCTGGAGTCCAGCTGGGCCATCAATCTGCGCAAGTTTAGCGAAGCCAAGGTTACCTTGGTGGGCACCAAAGCCGGCGCAGACATGGATGACGGCCTGTTCATCAACGGCGAGAAAAACTCCCGCCTGTACACCCAGGAAGTGGAGCTGAAATCCGGCGGCGTTGCTTTCTACGAAGGCAAATCGGAGAACAATGTGGATATCGAAATGCGCGTATGGTACGACGCCATCCTGAAGGGCTCCCCGCTGACTGTAACACCGAAGCAGGCGCTGGTGGTATCCGAAATCCTGGAGGCTATCTACGAGTCCGCCAAAACCGGCAAGGCCATTTCCTTCCAATAAGAGGATGCTTGTTAACATATAAAGCCACTAACGGGTTAGAAGAGACATTCAAACTGACTATAGTTTGAATGTCTCTTTTTCGGCTGAACTGAATACCTGGGCTGGCCACATTCCGCCACCATTTGCGTCGCTTTTGCCACCGTAAGAGTTGCTGAGTTCCGCAAAACCTCCAGGTTGCCGCATTTTTTCCGCTGTAAAGGTTGCTGAGTTCCGTTTTAGGGACTGCGAGGAAAATCGACGGGGCGTTATGAGATTCTTTCAGTTGGGTTAACGTTACCGCAATCACAAGGACAGATGGATGTATGTCCTTAATGCAAAAGTGCAGTTGTTTTATGGGCCAGCCGCTGGAACGGGGGGTCTAAATGCAAAAGTGCAGTTATTTCACGCGGATTCCTCCCATTTGGTGGTTTCAGCGAAAATTAACTGCACTTTTGCAGGATAGGAGCAGGCTACTCAGGATTTTGATTTTGCGCCCGAAAAGGGAGCCCGTTAAGTCAGTTCCGGGTGGCTATGGTAGCGTCGGCAGTTGAATATGATGCCGCGGATAGGGTTAAATAGATAATACCGGGATATCCCGCCATATTCGCAAAAACAACTGACGAAGGGGGAACGGACAATGGTCAAAACCGTTGGAATGGGCAAGCTGCGAAGAATCTGGACGACTGTCCCCAGAGTGTGGAGGCTGCTGTCCTCCTCCAGAGTTCCGCTTAAGGAAAAACTGCTGTTTGTTGTCCCTGCGGCCGTTTATTGGGTCGTGCCGGATGTGCTGCCTCTCGTTCCCTTGGATGACATTGCCGTTACCCTTCTTTTGGCCGGCTGGTTCGCATCGCGGATGGAGAAGAAATACGGGGAGGACGCCCCGGTTTTGAAAAAATAAGGCTACTTCACTCCAAGGCGGAGCCGGTATCCCAACGGCACCATGCGAGTTCCGCCGCGGAAGGCGTCTTCCGTCAGGAGCCGGAATTGCTCCAGCTCGTCATGAAGCTCGGCAGCAGCGCCAAGCTTGATCACCGATTGGACGCCGCCCTGGCTCATAGCCATGCCGACAATCCGCTCGGCGTTGCATATTTCTTCATTGTGAAAGACGATTTCCTTTACGAAGCGGAATACTCCGCTTTTTTTCATTTGCGCCAGATGCTCCGACTTGTCCGATTGCTTCACGGCTTCCTCCGGCGGAACCAGGTGGGTGAGGATCTCCGCCGCTCTGGCAATGAGCTTGTTATAAGCTTGCTCCGCCTCCCACCCGATGCAAGGGGGCCAATCGCAATCGTATGCGCCGAACACTCCTCCGGCAGCCAGCACACGGCCGAATTCCTGCAGCGTGCTGACCGGCTCCATCCAATGAAAGGATTGGGAGCATGTGATAATATCCGCTTCACCGTCGGCTAACTCCAGCTCATTGCTGTATCCGGGCCGGAATGAAACAGCGGCTGCGTCTGGTCCTATCCGTTGCAATTTCTCTTCGGCCTTCATCCGCATATCCGGGTTCGGCTCCACTCCGATGATTCTTGCGGCGATGCCGTTCCAGACAAAGGTGGACAGCCCTGTGCCGCAGCCCACATCCACCACCAGCTCCGGTGTTTTCCCCCTATACAGGGTCAGCAATTCCGTGACCCTTGCCGGCGCGGCAGGCCGGTTGGCGTCATACAGCTCCTGAAAGCCCAGAAACCGGTCCACATGGCTTTGATGATTAATTTTTTCCTTCATAAAAAATGCCATTCCTCCGTTCTTAGTGTTACCCCTCCGGTCCCAGCAAACCGCTGGCGGCCACATCGGCTTTGGGATAGGACAGCTTCATCTCCCGGAAGGTCTCCACAATGATCCGCTGCACCAGAACATCCCGGAACCAGCGGTGGTTGGCCGGCACAATGTACCATGGGCATTTGGCGGTGGCCGTTTCCTTGAACACATCCTCATAAGCCTCGGCATACTGATCCCAATACCGGCGCTCCTGCAGATCGCTGGGGTCGAACTTCCACAGCTTTTCCGGATTTTCCATCCGCTCCTGGATTTTTTTCAATTGAAACTCCTTGGAGATATGGAGAAAAATCTTGATGATCCGGGTTCCGCTGTCCGTCAGCAGCTCCTCGAAATGCCGGATATGGGCCAGCCGCCTCTCTGCTTCCTTGTTCTGGATCATGCCATGAACCCGGGTAATCAGCACATCCTCGTAATAAGAACGGTTGAATGCGGCGATATAGCCTTTGGGCGGAGTTTCCTTGTGGCAGCGCCAGAGAAAGTCGTGATTCAGCTCCTCGCCAACCGGTTTTTTTGAAGCTGACGGCGCGGAAGCCCTGGGGATTCAGACCGGACAGCACCTTTTTGACCACACCGTCCTTGCCGCTGCAGTCCATTCCCTGGAAAATAATCAGGACACTGCCGGCTTTGCTGGCAAACAGCTTTTCCTGCTCCTCCAGCAATTCCTCCTTCAACCGGTTAAACTCCTGCATGGCCGCGTCCTTGTTTTTCATCCCGGCAGTATCATCGGGATCAAAGGCCGAAAGGACTGCTTTCCGCGGTTCCTCCATCCGGTAACGGTCCAGCATGCGGGTCACACTCCTTAATGGGGATTTATCGAACAATAGGTGGATATTACCCCATTTTACACTGTTTTAACCCTATGCCACCACAAAGCTTTGCAACAGCCTGAACAGTTCCTTGGACAGGCGGTGAATATCCTCCGCTTGCCCTGCCACATGGCGGATGGCCGCATCCTGCTGCAGGGAGGTAGAGTTGACCTCCTGGACGCCTGCCGCCGTTTCCTGGGCTACCGCCGCTACCTGCTGGAAGGATTCCACCAGCTCCCGGCATTTCATCCGGATGGTGTCCACTTTCCCGTTAACCTGCTCCATGCGGGACGAAACCTCCGCGGCGGAGCCGGCAATCGCCGTAAAGGAACCAAGACAGTTGACCACCTGGCTGTTCTGCTTCAGGATCATTTGCTGGCTCTCGGAAAGCTTGTCCCCCAGCGCCGCAATTTCTCCGCTCAACCCTCCGATAATCTGCTCTATGTTCCTCGACTGCTCGCTGGTATGTAAAGACAGAACCCGCACCTCCTCGGCAATTACCGAAAATCCCTTGCCGTACGTGCCTGCCCGCGCCGCTTCAATGGCGGCGTTCAACGATAGAATATTGGTTTGCGAAGCAATCTCCCCGATGGTCTCCACAATCGCTCCGATCTTCGAGGAGTGCTGGGAGAGACCCGCCATGGATTGCTGCACCTCCATAAGCAGCTCTTCCGTTTGCATGGAAGCCTTCTGCAGCGCCTCAATGGAGGCTTGGCCGTTCTTGGTGTTCTGCTCCGAGGTTTTGCCGCTTTGGCTCATCATCCGGGCATATTCCCAGATATCGCCGATTTCCCGCTCCAGCTGATCCAGAATGCCTGCGCTGTCCTCAGCCTGCTGGGCCTGCTGCCCGGCGCCCTTGGCAATGTCCTGGATGGCCGTAAGAATATGGGCATTGGCTGCGGCAGTATCCTGGGAATAACGCTGGAATTGCCCGGAATGCTCGTCTAAGGAGGTAGCGGCGGCTTTGGTTTCCACCACCATATCCCGCACCTTGTCCACCATCGTATCGAAGGCGCGGCTTAACTGACCCAGCTCATCCTGGGAGGCGGAGTTGATTTTGTGGGACAGGTTCCCTTCTGCGATGACGGAAACCGCGTTTTGGAGTCTTCGGATGCTGCGGCCGAAATAGAGAATAATAACGATGGCAACGGTAGCGCCCAGGGCGATCGCCAGCAGGGAGTAGAGCCACATGGAGGAAGCGCTTTGATCCAGGGTTTCCCGTGAGACAGCCATAGCCGCTTCGGCATCCTGACTGAAGGCGGCGTAGAACTGGTCGGTCAGTGTAAAAATTTTGTCCCGCTGCTTCTGGGTTTCTTCATACAGGTGCTGGGTATTCATCTGTTTTTCCACATCTCTTAAGTTCGGGTCGGAAATGATGGCGACGGCCTGGTCGAACATATTGAGATAGTCATTGGTGGCCATCACCAGCTGGCTTCTCCATTTCATCTGCTCCTCGGTGGAAGCGGTATCCCCCAATTGCCGGGCTTGCTCCAGAAAAACAGGGCGGGCCTCCTTGTATTTGTCGATAAAGGCCTGTGTGCGGGAAATCATCAATCCGGAAGCAATGTCTTTGATATCCTGGGCCGCACCTTTCAGCTCAAGAGCCTGCATCTGCAGGAGAACCTTGCTGTCCTGGGTCTCCATGTTGGCGCGGATCCGTCCGATTTGCCCGCTATTGATTACCGCCGCCACCACAAAAACGGCAATAATGGCGGCGAAGCCGATCCCCAGGCGCAGCTTTAGGGTCAGCCTCAATCGGGGTAATCTCCCTGCAAAGCGGGGGTTTTGACGAAATAGCATGTGTATGCACCCTCCAACGTTCGAATGAATTACGCTTCAACTATATAGGCGATTTATGAGCGCAAGATCACGGAAATGTAAGGGAATTGTAAAGTCATAAATTTGTCGAATATGCAGAAAAGATCCGGATTTTGTTTTTTTGGGACGAGCGAATCTTTTACACTCCGTTTACGAATCTAGGGTTTCAGGTTAACAAAACGCTGTTACCATGAGTTACAGAAAGATAACACTAAGGAGGACAAAGAGAACATGTCTAAGAAATGGTTGGTACTGATTCTTTCGGCAATGATGATGGTGGGGGTATTGGCGGGATGCGGAGGCAAAGAAGAAGAGACTTCCGGCAGCAGCCCGGCAGCAAGCACAGCAGCATCTGCAAGCGCAGCGGCATCTCCCGCGGCATCCAAGGCTCCTGCGGCTCCTACAGTTGAAGGTACAGTTACAGCTTCCGGCTCCAGCGCCCTGCTGCCCCTGGTAAAGGCTGCCGCTGAAGACTTCATGGCAAAGAACCCGAAGGCCACTGTAAACGTAACTGGCGGCGGTTCCGGCACAGGTTTGAAGAACGTGGCTGACGGTACTTCCAACATCGGCAACTCCGACGTGGCTGCCGGCGACGAATATAAAGACAAGGGTCTGGTTGACCACATTGTATGTCTGGCTCCTTTTGCACTGATCGTGAACAATGACGTTAACATTGACAACCTGACCAAACAACAAGCCACTGACATTTTCAGCGGCAAGATCACCAACTGGAAGGACGTTGGCGGCAAGGACCTGAAGATCACCGTTATCCACCGTCCTGACTCCTCCGGCTCCCGCAAGCTGGTTCAACAAATCGTTCTGGGCACCGCCCAATTCACCAAGGACGGCATCACGCAAGCTGAGTCCGGCGCTATGAAAACTTCCGTAGCTTCCACTTCCGGCGCTATCGGCTATATCGATACTCCTTACATTGACAACACCCTGAAGGCTCTGAAGTATGAAGGCGTAGCATACTCCGCCGAAACCATCAACAACGGCACCTACCCGCTGTTCGGCATTGAGCATATGTACACCAAGGGCGAGCCCACCGGCGCAACCAAGGCGTTCCTGGACTACATCCTGGGCGACGAATACCAAAAGCCCGTTGCCGGCGCAGCCAAGTCCAAGATCGAAGAGCTGGGCTTCCTGCCTGCCACCCTGGCTCCTAAGAAGTAATTTTATAACCACATACAACATCCAAGACAAAGGCTCTACCCACAAGGTGGAGCTTTTGTTATGTATATGTAAACAAAATTTGTATTATCTATGTTGAAATTGTAAAGAAATTCATGCAATAACGTTGAGAAAGGAGCAATTTTCCGATGTTTGCATTCAAAAAGAAAGTATTGGCATTACTGTTATCCGTCCTTATGATTTCTTCATATGTCCCACCACTGCAAATGGTAGCCTCGGCCGATATTCTGCCCCCCCTTCCCCAAGAGAACAGCTCTATCGTTACAAATGATCTTTCCGCTACTATCGCGGGGCAGGATGAGGCGGATAAGGATATTACCGTTACCTTGGCCATATATGGAGCCGCAGCTGCAAGTGTTACGCTATCTGTATACCAGCAGCCGGATCTTTATGAAGAGAAGGCCATGGCCGATAACGGCAGCGGCGTTTTTTCCGCCACATTGAAGAGAACGGACATATGGACCGATTCCCTGGGCTGGCAGGTGAAGGTGAAATACGAGGATGGCGGAGAAGCGTCTACACCGTATACGGAAACCAAAATCAAAAGCGCAGTGGGCAGCCAGGACTCCTCGCCGCTTCTGATTACAGAGATTGTTCCGACAGCTACAGCCGGCTACCATTATACCTATGTGGAGGTCTACAACAACTCCGACAAGGACATCGATCTGCGGGATTATACCGTGTACAATACATATCCCTCCGGGAAAAACGGGGTGGAATGGAGTTTTGACGGTAAAAACAATCCATGGAATACAGGCTACCATCCGGCTGAAAGTATTATGCTGCCGGCGGGAAAAACGATCATTCTCTGGCCGACCACTTATAACAGTCCAGCACATACTGTTGCGGATTTCAATAATTTTTATGGAACGAACGTAGCAGCAAAGGATATTGTAAAGGTAAATCATGGCGGCATTCATACCACTGAGCAGCGTTCCTTTCGCATCGGCAAAAGTCTGGATTCCATCATCGCAACCAGTGTAAGCAATGACGGCAATGTACAGGATAATCCCGATAAAAATGTAAATACAAGATACTCCAATCAGTATACCTACCGCCTGAACGGAAAAACCGGCTACAAATTCACGAAAACCGGAGCACCCAGCCCCGGCCATGTGGACAGCTGGCAAATTCCGGACAGTCCGTATCATCTGGACGAACCGGGAACGATTAATCCGATTACCAATGAGGATCTGATCTTCAAAGCGGAGTACGGCATTGATGATGATGTTGCAATTTCAGCCAGAGTCACCGGCAGTGCGGCTGCAGGGACTTCTATCAAGGCCGATCTGTATTATAAGCAAGCCGGCAGTGATTTCAAGCGGCTGGAAATGGCGAAAGCGTCCAATGACCCGGATGCTCCTTACACAGTTACCATTGACCGCCAGCTGCTTTGGACAAGCAGCTTCAGTTGGTATATAGAGGCCTATGACGGAATAAACCGTGTAAAAAGTGCGGAGAAAACCAGCACGGTGGAGCTGGATTACAGCAATCTGCCGCCGCTGATTTTTACGGAGGCAGTGCCGGTGTATAAAAGCGGGCATCAGCTCACTTATGCGGAAGTTTACAATAACTCGGACAGTCCGATCAATATGGGCTATTATAATCTGTACTATCAATACCTGGACAGCACCACAGCGCCTAAGACCTGGATCATTTCCACACCTGAGGTAAACCTTGAACCCGGGAAAACTCTGGTGTTATGGCTGAGCAACAATGGTACTACATCAGTGGCCGACTTCAATGCCGCTTACGGCACAAATCTGGAGCTGAACAAGGATATCGTCCGGATCGACTATTCCGGCTTCCATGCCAGCAACTGGCGGCGCTTGAGTATCGGGACTTCGCTGGATACGGCTTTTACCCATGCGGAATTTAACGAAAACAATGTAGCCGATACTGCCAGCGGCAGCGGACGGTCAGTGCAGTACACCTTCCCCAGGGATCCCGCCAAGCCGGGCAAAAGCTTAAAGGTCAGCAATCAGACGGGCCAAACTCCCGGCCGCGTAGAGGATTGGCAGGTTCCTCCGGCGGACAAGAGGGTGCATTTTCAAGGGTACCTCGGCTATACGGATAACGGCTCATCCCCTGTGATCTCAGAAGAAAACGTTCCGGAAAAAGTGAATGAAGGGGAAGAGTATTTCGCTTCATTCAATGTATCCGACAGCATCGGGCTGGTCGGAATGACCATCGGATACCGCTTCGATAATGAAACCAGCTTCAAAACCGTATATGAAAAAACACAGCGGGTAAAAGGTAAATATTTCGCCCGGATTCCTGCCACCGAAATTCTGAAGCACAATGAAATTACATTCTATGTGGAAGGATATAACCTGTTCCGCAAAACCAGAACGGAAAAAACCTATACGGTTACAATCAATCGATTGAATAAAGGCGGCTTGCGGTTGAATGTGGTGAAAGACCAGTTTATCTCGGGCGTCAAAACCATTACAGCCAATAATGCCGGCGGAAAAAATGATCTTACAAAAATCCTTGTGGACGGCAATGAGGTACCGGTCAACCCGGTACTGGAGAATGGAGCGTATCTCTCCCTCGACACGGCCGGTCAGAATAACTATTTCAAAAATGCCGTAACGGCGCCATATGGCGGAAATGACAGAGAGCTTGTTTCCTACCTGGGCAGGTGGACCAACCTTAGCTCCCGCGCCATTCTAATCGACAACAAGTATTTCCAAGCGGAGGAGAACGGCGATTATACCGTCAAGCTGACCGTGTGGGCGGGAGGCCAGGGTACTCCATTCGAGGACATATACAAGCCGGATGTAAACCGTGAGGACTTCACAGTTATGAATGTGAAGCTGGTGCTGGCCAACGGGGAGGAATTCACTGCCGCAAGGGCGGTGCAGGATTACCGTTATTCCGGCGACAGCTTTTACCTTGATGTGAACAACCCTGCTTTCAGCAAGGTTTACAGTGTCGGAGATTCGAAAAACGGCAAGATGGCTCCCAGCCTGGATTTATATTTTACCATTCCGAAGGAGAAGCTGACCGCTGTGGGTTATGCGCTGGATAGCACAACTTTGGCGGATGGTGTGCATACGATCACGGCAGTTTCCGGAGAGACTCCCAAAGCCAATCCTGTAAATGCTGAGGTTATGGTAGACAATACAGCGCCTGTGATTCATATCGGGATCGAACCGGATGCGGTTGTTTCGGGAACTCTTGTGATTGACCCTGTAATTACCGATAACGACAATACCAAAATTAATCCGGACATTGTAACACTGGACGGTACTCCTATCAGTATCCCCTATTCCATACCCACAAGAGAGCTTGTGTCAGGCATCCATACGCTATACGTATCCGCTCTGGATATGGCCGATAATGAGGCGGAGAAGACCATTACCTTTAAGACGGATACGAAGGATCCTGCCGGTGTAAAGGTCCAAACCGGCGAGGTTTCACAGTACCGGGCCAAGCTTTCCGCCACTGTGGAAGAGCTCAACGGCGACAGCGCCAAGGTGGAGTTCTTGAAGGGGCGCATTCTGACGGTAGAAAACGGGGACATTGCCATGTCGGGAGGCGTTGGCAAGGGAAATATTGAGGTTGTCAAAGGAGACGCAACAACAACCGTTATTTCGCCGGAGGGCGATCTGCCTTATCAATTGTTCCAGGTCAAGGTCGGCAATCTGAACGAGGATGACCGGGTTTCTGCCAACTGGAACGGGGCAGCGAGCTATGCCGACAACTCCCGCGCACTTTCCATGTATGTGCTTAATCTTGCGACCAACAGGTGGGAGCTGTTGGGCCGTGCGGATGAGAACGGGAGTATTGTCGCATCGTTTGCCGCAAAGGATCGCGTGGAAAACGGGAACGCTGTGCTGCTGGTGCAATGCCGGGCGGATGACAACCCCAGCCTCCAGACTCAGGAGGCAAAGGCCGCGGCGGTGAGTACCCAAGCCTCCGGGTGGGATGGCACCGGACGTCCGGACAGCTACGACTTCTCCTTCGCCTGGATAACCGATACCCAGTATTATACGGAGAGCTGGCCGCATCATTATCTGCAGCAGAACCAGTGGATTGTGGACAATGCGAAGGAGTGGGATATCCGCTATACCATCCATACGGGAGACGTGGTGGATGAATGGGATATGGATTATCAATGGCAGGCTGCGGACAAGGCGATGAAAATTTTTGAAGACAACGGAATGCGTTACGGCGTGCTGGGCGGAAACCATGATGTGGGCTCCGGTCTAGAATACTATGACAACTACTGGAAATATTTCGGCGCAAAGCGGTTTGAAAATGAGGCGATTTACGGTGGCACCTACAAGAATAATTTGGGCCATTATGATCTACTGACAGAGGATGGGCAGGATTTTATTATCCTGTACATGAGCTGGGATATCTATACGGACGAAATCAATTGGATGAACCAGGTGCTGCAGAAGTACAAGGACAGAAAAGCCATCATCGCCACCCACCGGTATACCAATTCCCAGTATACGTCCAGCAATCCCGACGGATTGCTTGATTATCAAGGATATGTGCTGCGGGAGCAGGTGGTTGCCAAGAATCCCAATGTGTTTGCGGTGCTTAACGGACATTATCACGGTGCCTCGATTCAGATCGATGCCTTCGATGACAACAACGATGGAACCAAAGAGCGGCTGGTTTATCAAATCTGCACCGACTATCAGTCGGATGTGGAGGGCGGCTCGCAGTATATCAAGTTCCTGTACTTCGATTTGAAGAACAATAAGGTATACATGAATTCCTACTCGCCTTACCGGGAAGACTTTAACTATTATGATGAGCCCAAGGTGAAGGAATTTACGGCAGGGCTGCAAAAGACGGATTATGATATCTATGAGCTGGATGTAAACTTCGATATAGCGGCCAAAAGTCTGAGCACCAACCGGTTCAGCGCCAGCGTTTATACCCAGGATTCCATCGGAAGCGCAGATACTGTCGCCGGGAAGGCGGAGTTGTACTGGAATGGTTTGAATGCGGGCGCTCCTTATAGCTGGTATGCAAGGGTGACCAACAACAAGGGCGGCGTCGCCGAAACGCCGATTCAAGTGTTCCGTACCGCCGAGGAAACAAGCGGGGAGGAGTCCGGTCCGAGTCCAAGCCCCGCTCCTGTCGAACCCGGCAAAACTACTGATCCGGCAGCAACGCCGCCGATTGTAAATACCGTTCCCATCAGCATCAACGGCAAAGCGGTGCAGGCGAAGCAAAATGCCGACGGAAGCATTACCTTGAGTGAATCCGAGATTGCCAATGCAGACGGGAGCGGAATAGTTCTGGCTTTGCCTGCGGAGCTGAAATCCGGGCAAAACGGGAATGCCCTGGTAACGGTGCTGAAGAAAGACGGCAGAGAGATTGTGGTTCCCTTCAGTATTTACGGTGACAATGCCATAAAGAGCTTGATCCGGTCACCGGGGGATTACAGCGTCCGCTACAACTTGAAGACCTTTGGCGATATAACGGACCATTGGGCTGAGAAGGATATTGCGTTTGTCACGGCGCGTGAAATCTTCCAGGGTGTAGGAGACAAGGAGTTTGCGCCTGATGTAACTATGACCAGAGCGATGTTTGTCGCAGCTCTTGCCAGATTGGACGGCGCCGATCTATCCGGCTATACCGGCTCGCGGTTCGGGGATGTTGCGGATGGTCAGTGGTACTTGGGGGCTGTTGAATGGGCGACTGAACATAATATTGTAAATGGAGTAAGTGAAACTCAATTTTCACCGGAGGCGCCTGTTACCCGGGAGCAGATGGCTGTTATGCTGCACAACTTTATAAAGGCGAAAGGCCAGGCGCTGAAGGATAAAGCGGAGGCCGGACCGTTCCAGGATTCCGGCACGGTCAGCCCGTGGGCCGCAGATTCGGTGACGGCGCTCCGGCAGGCGGGAGTGATTGACGGTAAGCCGGGCAATATATTCGATCCGCAAGGCATGTCTACCCGGGCCGAGGTATCCTCCATATTTGCACGTTTTATCACCGGGGTGGTTCAATAAATTGCTGCACTGGAACCTCATATAAATAACGGAAGACGGCTGACGGTATGACCCGTCAGCCGTTTTTCGACATATATCCTCCGTGTCGAAATGTTTACACGGCGTTTACAATTCATTAATGATTCCATAACAGTGGTGAATTAGAATGAAGCGAGTAGAGGCGTTATGTATGAAGGAGGGTTTTTAAATTGTCAATCGCAGCGGAGGAAATTCCGGCTACGGATGCCCGTGGGAAAGGCCCCGTATCACGTTGGACCAGGATGCAGCTTGGCGAAGACGCTGTTATGAAATGGGTTTTTATCCTGAGCGCAATCGTTGTGTCCGTTATTATTTTCACCTTGATTTTGTTTGTAGGCTACCAAGGGACACAGACCTTCCGGGAGGTGTCTTTCAGCTCCTTTTTCTTCTCCTTGGACTGGACCCCCAGCGAAGGCAGATTCGGAGCATTTCCGTTTTTCTTCAGCACCATGGTGCTGACTCTGCTGTCCGTGCTGCTGTCCTTGCCCATTGCCCTGGGCGGCGCCGTATTTATGGCCAAGATTGCCCCCCAGTGGATGCGGGAAATTCTACGTCCGGTGACGGATTTGTTCGTGGGAATCCCCTCTGTTGTGTACGGCTTTATCGGCATGACCGTGATTGTGCCGTTTTTGCATAAACTATTTCCGAGCACGGTTGGTTACGGCATTCTGCCCGCGGCGATTATTCTGGCGGTCATGATTATGCCCACTATTTTGTCCATATCCGAGGACGCTATCCGCTCCTTGCCTATCCGGCTGGAGGAGGCCTCTCTGGCCCTGGGGGCCACCCGCTGGCAGACCATCTGGAAGGTGCTGCTGCCTGCCTCCCGTCCCGGCGTCATTACTGCCGTTATTCTGGGCATGGGACGGGCTATCGGCGAAACCATGGCGGTGTTCATGGTCATCGGGAACTCTCCGCAGATGCCCAAGTCCCTTCTGGATTCCACAACGGTTCTGACCACCGCTATCGTCAAAGACATGCCCTCCACCTTTTACGGGACGGCCTGGAACAATGCGCTGTACCTGATGGCGCTGATGCTGCTTTTAATCTCCCTTGCGCTGATCATCGGCATCCGCGTTCTGGCCAAAAGGAGTGAAGTGAAATGATGAACACCACCCCATCCAAGGTTGCAGAGCGCAATAAATTATTCGACAAAGCGGCAACGGTTACGCTGTGGGGAATCGGCTTTCTGATTATTGTGATTCTCGGTTGGTTCCTGTATAAGATTCTCGGTCCCGGCCTGAAGCATCTGACCCCCAGCTTTATTTTCGGCAAACCCAGCGAGGTGAGAGCAGGCGGAGGCGTCGGCCCCATGTTGTTCAACTCCTTTTACATCCTGTTTCTGTCCATGGCCGTATCCCTGCCCATCGGCTTCGGAGCGGGGATTTATCTGGCCATCTATGCCAAGAACAACCGCTTTACCAACCTGATCCGTATTTCCGTAGAGGCGTTGTCCTCCGTTCCGTCCATTGTCTTCGGTCTGTTCGGCTATCTGGTCTTCGTGAACTGGATGGGGATGAAGTTCTCCATTATCGCCGGCTCCCTGAGCCTGGCCCTGCTGAATCTGCCGGTTCTGGTGCGGAATACCGAGGAAGCGCTGCGCGCAGTGCCCGATTCGTACTGGGAGGCCTCCCTGGCGCTGGGCTCCACCCGCTGGCAGGCCATCCGCAAGGTAATGCTGCCCGCGGCGCTGCCCGCTTTGATCACCGGCATTACGCTGGTATCCGGACGGGCTTTAGGCGAGTCGGCTATTCTGATCTACACCTCCGGCGTGTCCGTGTCCAGGCACTTCCCGGATTTCAGCTTGTCCGCCATGGGGGAGACCCTGTCGGTCCATCTCTGGTACGTGCAAGCCTCGTCCCTGGTCCCGGACGCCAAGCAAATTGCCCAGGGCAGCGGCGCCCTGCTGGTACTGGTGGTTCTGCTGTTCAACCTGCTGATCGCCGTCCCCAGCCGGATGCTGTCCAAAAAATTCAACGGAGGGAAGTAACCGTCCATGGAGCCTAAAATATCGGTCCGCAATCTGAATCTGTACTACGGCGAGAATCACGCCCTTCACGACATTAATCTGGATATCAAGAAAAATACCATCCACGCCCTGATCGGCCCTTCCGGCTGCGGCAAATCCACCTTTCTCCGGACCCTGAACCGGATGAACGACCTGATTGACAATGTGCGGATTACCGGGGATGTCAATGTGGAAGGTGTCAACATCAACAGCGCCGGCACCGATGTGGTCAGCCTGCGCAAGAAGGTGGGCATGGTCTTCCAGCGCCCCAACCCGTTTCCCATGAGCATCTATGACAATATCGCCTACGGTCCGCGTGTGCATGGCATTAAGAAGAAGAGCATCCTGGACGGCATTGTGGAAAAAAGCCTGAAGCAGGCGGTTCTGTGGGATGAGGTGCATGACCGTCTGGGCAAGTCCGCTTTGGGGCTGTCCGGCGGACAGCAGCAGCGTCTGTGCATCGCCCGGCTTCTGGCCGTGGAGCCCGATGTGCTCCTGATGGATGAGCCGACCTCGGCTCTGGACCCCATCTCCACCCTGAAGGTGGAGGAGCTGTCCCAATCCCTGAAGGAATGGTATACGATTATCATCGTGACCCACAACATGCAGCAGGCGGCGCGGATTTCCGATTTCACTTCGTTTTTTCTGAATGGCTACATGGTCGAAACGGACAATACGGACACGATTTTCACCACGCCCCGGGATCAGCGTACCGAGGATTACATCACAGGCCGTTTCGGTTAAAACTATTGATCATAAAAGGGGGTGCCCAGGGTGGATACCAGAACGAATTACCATCAATCCTTGAAGGATATGCAGAATCTCCTGATGCATATGGGAGCAACCGTGGAGAGACAAATTTTCAGAGCGGTGGATTCCCTGAAAAATTTGGATGCTGCGCTGGCTCAGAGCATTATTGATGAGGATGATGCGCTGGATCAAATGATGCTGGATGTGGAGGACCGCTGCCTGCGCCTGGTTGCGCTGCAGCAGCCCATGGCCGGAGACCTGCGGATCATTACCATGGCTGGCAAGCTGGCGGTGGATCTGGAGCGGATTGCCGATCATGCGGTGGACATCGCCAAAATTACCCGGCGTCTGGCAGGGGAAGAGCTGCTTAAGCCCATTGTGGATTTGCCCCGGATGGCCGACCTGTGCATCAAGATGCTGCAGGAGAGCCTGCTGGCGTACACCGAGGGCAATGTGAACCGGGCTGCCTACATGGCGGAACTGGACGACGAGGTGGACAGAATCTACAGCACCGTGCTGAACGAAGTGATGCCCATGATGAGCAATGACGTGGCCCGCAACAGGCAGCTGATGCAGCTGATGATGGCCGCCCACTATCTGGAGCGGGTGGCGGATCATGCCACCAATATTGGCGAAGGCGTCATCTTCATGGTGACCGGCAAGCGGAAGGACCTGAACAAATAGCAATATTTACATGAATTTGACCTTTTCCTAATCCATTCGACATTTTTCGATGTTACGATGGAGGGGAAAAGGTTTTTTTACATAAGCGGGGGACGGATGGAATGATGGAGCTGGAGAAACTTCGGGAATGGTCTGATGAACTATTCAGACAAGACAGCAAAAAGCTTGCGGGCCTGATCTATGTGGATGTTGTGGAATATGCGGGGCTTGTGCGGATTCTGGGCCCGGAGAAATGCGGCCGGATGATTAAGGAAGCGGGAGAGGCGCTTCGCGGGCTTCAGGGGGAGTGGCCGGAAATCCGCCAGTTCCGCCGGATGGGGGATGATTGGCTGATTTTTGCCGAATTGGAGGAGCAGGAGCCCGCTTCCGCCGGGTACCGGCTCAAACGGCTGGCGGAGGATGTGAACGCCCGGCTGACCGCCATGTTTGACGCCGGGCAAAATCAACGGGGCTATCCGCTGTACACAGGCTGCTCCCTGATCGCTCCCGGCGAGCTGCAGAGCGGGGAAGCCCGTCTGGTCTCCGCTCTGAAGCGGGCCATGCGGAACATGCATACGCCGCTTCCCGCTCCTTTTGACCGGGAGAAGGATGAGGCCTTCCGCATGATCCTGGCCACACGCAACATCCGCTCCGTGTACCAGCCCATTGTTTCGCTGCAGGATGCCGCCGTCTTGGGCTATGAAGCCTTGACCCGCGGGCCGCAGGAGAGCCTGTTCTCCTCCCCGTTGGAGCTTTTTGGCTTCGCCGAAGCCCGCGGCGAGCTCTATGCCTTGGACCGGCTGGCCCGGGAAAAAGCTATCGAGGGCTGCAGCGGACTGGGCAAGGATCAGCGGGTGTTCATCAACATCCCCGCCCAGGTGATCCATGACCCGCAATTCGCTCCCGGGGCCACATTGGAGATTCTCCGCCGCCGCGGCATCCAGCCCCGCAATGTGGTGCTGGAGCTGACGGAGCGCAGCTCCATTGAGGATTTTGCCACAGCGAAGCTGCTGCTCCAGCATTACCGGAATCAGGGGTACCAGATTGCCATCGACGACGCCGGGGCAGGCTACTCCTCCCTGCAGGCCATCGCCGAGCTGAAGCCGGATTTTATCAAGGTGGACCGGTCGCTGATCGAGAATATCCATCTGGACAAAATGAAGGAAACCCTGCTGGAAATCTTCGTTTCCTTCGCGCGGAAGATGAGCATCCGGATCATTGCCGAGGGGATTGAGTGCTGGGAGGAGCTGCAAAAGCTGCGTCAGCTGGGAGTCCATTACGGGCAAGGGTATCTTTTGGGTTATCCCCGGCCGGGGCAGGCGGGGCTGCCGGAGGAGATTGTGTCCAAGGTGAGGCGGATCAGCTATCTCCAGGGGATGGACCGGGTGATGCAGATCGGGGCTTTGGCCTCGCCGGCAAGCAGCTACGAATGCGACACGCCCATCTCCGTTATCGCCGATTATTTCAACCGCAATGAGCATGTGCCGGGAACGGTGATCCTGGACAGGGGCAAGCCCGTTGGGCTGGTGATGCGGGAACGGCTTTTTCAGCAGCTGGCGGGACGGTATGGGGTCTCGCTGTACTGGAGCAGGCCCATCAGCCAGCTGATGGACCGGGCGGCCTTGATTGTGGATGAAATGCTGCCCGTTGAATCCGCCTCCCAGATGGCCATGGCCCGGGAGCTGAAGCGTCTGTACGATCTGGTGATCATCACTACGGGGGAGAAGCTCCTGGGGGTGGCGTCCATCCGCTCGATTCTGGAGAGCATCACCAACGAGCGTATGGAAAACGCCCGGGTGGCCAATCCGCTGACCGGCCTTCCCGGCAATATCCAGATCAGCCGGGAGCTGAACCGGCGGATTCTCGACGGCGTGAAGTTTGTGGTGGTGTACGCGGATTTGGACCATTTCAAGTGGTACAATGACCGCTTCGGCTTTCAAAAAGGGGACGAGATGATCCAGTTGACGGCGGATGTGCTGCAGCAATCCGTTTCCGCCTGCGGCCATCCGCGGGATTTTGTCGGGCATATCGGCGGGGATGACTTTATTGTTATGTCGCAAACCCGGGAGCCGGAGCAGCTGTGCGAGGAGATTATCCGCCGCTTCAGGCTGGGGGTGGAGATGCTCACGGAGGATCTGGGGGAATGGGGGACGGTAACGGACCGGAACAACCGCCCTGTGGACGGAGGCGGCTTGCATCTGTCCTTGTCGCTCCTGATCTGTGAATTCAGGGAACGGATTACCCTGGACTACATTTCCGAGACGGCCGCCGCCTTGAAGAAAAAGGCCAAGTCCACAGCAGGCAGCCTTTACGTGAAGGCCTATCTGTAGCCCTGGCGTCAGCATCGCTACAGCTCGAACAGCGCCAATAGCTCCTCCATGTTTTCCACTACATCGATTCGCATGTTGCCTACCTTGCGGCGGAAGTGCTTCTGCTTGCGTCCGGAACGGAACCAGACGGCATTCATGTGAACATGCACGGCCCCCAGCACATCCTTGGTCCAGGAATTGCCCACCATCACCGCCTGATTGGGGCGGACGCCCATCCGTTCCAGGGCATGGCGGAAGATCAGAGGATCGGGCTTGCGGCAGCCCAGGGCCCCGGAGAAAAACATATTCTCCTCCCGGATCGGGGGGATTTGACCGGCCGCCCGGAGACGTGCGGTCTGTTTGGTCTGGATGCCGTTGGAGATAATGCCGAGCCGGTACTTTTGGGACAGAGCGGACAGGGCCTTGGCGGTTCCGGGAAACAATACCGGCGACCGTTCCTGGGCTTCCGCCACTTTCCCGAAAAAGCCCTCCAGCGCTGTATCCCCCAGGCGGAAGCCATGCTTTTTCAGGGCTGCCGCCAGTGCCGCCGGATTGCGCTTGACCTGCTCGCTCCAGAAATCCCGCCTGTTTCCGGGAGGGCGCAGCGCCTTTTGCTCCGCCTGAAAGGTGGTCCAGATGTCCTGCCAGTCCGCCGTATCCCCATCCCGGGCAAGCCGCCCCGAAAAGTCCTCCCATACGCTCCGGAAGGCCTGCTTGAAGGAACTGGTCGGGTCCAGCAGCGTTTCGTTCACATCAAAAAATACAACCTTGATCCGCTCCGGCGTGAAGGAAGCTTTGTGCATCTTCGTCTCACCGCCTTTACCTGTATTCACCTGGCCGCCGCTGCACGCAAAACGCAAATCTGCGGCTGGAAGCTCTATAACCAGCATATGCGCCGCAAGCCTGTATTATTTGGAAGGAAGCGGATTTTGGGCAAATCAAAACATCCCCCAAAAGTGACGTAATGCTTTGAAGCGGAATCCGGGTACTTTTTTGGGGGAGCCCCCAAATGAAAAAGACCGCTGCGGGGCGCAACGGTCTTGTCAGCGGGAGAGGCCTGCCGCCTGTTCCCTGTCCCGGGCTGGGGCCGGCGCGGGCTGGAGAAGCTCCAGGTCGGAGATTTGCAGGGCGCCGGCAATCCGCTCCCCTTCCATCACCAGCACCGGGTCGCGGCGGAGGATCTTGTGGCGGTTTTCCGCATGCTGGAGCACCTCTTCGGGTTCAGCGTGAAGATCGGCCACCAGAGAGGGGGCGGACATCATGTTTTGGACGGGCTGACGGAGCAGATAGCCCATGTTGCGGCTGGCAGTCAGCAGATGAAAAAAGCGGTTGTAGACAATAATTCCGGCCGGGCGGCCCACACGGTCCACTACGGCGATGCAGCCGGCGTCGGGATAGCGGAACATCAGGGCTTCGGCTTGGGAGCAGGGCTCGGAGAGCTCCATCTGGGGAACCGGGCGGAGGATGCCCTTCAATTTGCTGGTATATGCCATCATTGTCCATCTCCTTTGGGGTTAGATGCGGCGAGTGTGTCTGATTTCATTGTAGCTCCCGTCCGTTAAACCATAAGCCGGGATAAGTCAAGGCAATGTAAAGTTTCCGGCGGGGTGCGGAAATATGCTGCCAGGTTGGGCAGGGTATTTGCGAAAAGGCGGGTGTGTGGGAAGGAGCAACTGGTGCGGGAAGGGCCAGTGGGTGCGAAAGGAAGCAGCGGTTGCGGGAAGGGCCAGTGGGTGCGAAAGGAACCAGCAGATGCGCTAAAGGAACAACGGAGGCGAAAGGAACCAGAAAACTCGGAAAATGTAAGCGCCATAAAATGTATGTTAATTAGCTAATTTAATGCTTTTGGCGGGTTTAACGTACATAAAATGTATGCTATCCGTTTGTTGCAGGGCTCCAAGAGCCATTTTGAAGGGAATAGCATACAAAACATATATGCTATTTTGGGGAAAACAGCACTTTTCCGCGGATAGCATACATTTGTTGTACGCTATCATCCGTGGAGAGGGATAACGGGCAGGAGGGTGATAGACGGGAGGGGTGCCGGACAGGAGGAGTGCCGGACAGTTGCGCGTTCCTGCTCCATCCGCTATAATGCAGCTTCCGGACAGGCCGCGGTTTCGGCAGGCATCATTTTTTGGTATGATAGGAGAAGCAAGCTGGAACTATTCTTTCGGATGCACGCAAACTATGCGGCCCGCACCCAATCTGCCAGAATGAGGTGTTCTCGAAGCTATGTCCAAACTGATCATCATAGACGGCAACAGTATCGCCAGCCGCGCCTTCTACGCGCTGCCCCTGCTTTCCAATTCACAAGGCCTGCACACCAATGCAGTCTTCGGTTTTACCACCATGCTGCTGAAGCTGCTGGAGGACCACAAGCCCACCCACTTTCTGGTGGCCTTCGATGCCGGCAAGGTCGTCTTCCGGCATAAGGATTATGCCGAATACAAGGGCGGGCGGCTCAAAACCCCGCCGGAGCTGTCGGAGCAATTCCCGCTGATTCGGGATATGCTGGAGGCCTTCGGCATCCGCAAATTTGAGCTGGAGGGTTATGAGGCCGACGATATTATCGGCACCCTGACCCTGGCTGCGGCGGAGCTTCCCGGAATGGAAGTGATGGTGGTCACCGGCGATAAGGATATGCTGCAGCTGGCCACCGATCAGGTGACTATCGCCCTGACCCGCAAGGGCATCAGCGAGATGGAGCTGTACGGTCCGGAGGAAATCAAGGAGAAATACGGCCTGACCCCCAAGCAGATCATTGATCTGAAGGGGCTGATGGGCGATTCCTCCGACAATATTCCCGGCATCCCCGGCGTCGGGGAAAAAACCGCACTGAAATTCCTCCACCAATACGGCAGTGTGGAGGAAGTGCTGGCCCATGCGGATGAGCTTACCGGCAAGATGAAGGAAAAGGTCAAGGAAAATGCGGACAGCGCCCGCATGAGCAAGGAGCTGGCCACCATCTTCCGCCAGGTGCCCATGGAGCTGGACTGGGACGCCATGGGCTATACGGGCAGCGATTCCGCTGCATTGGCGGCGGCCTTCCGCAAGCTGGAGTTCAAGTCCCTGCTGGAGAAGCTGGATCTCTCCGGCGCGCCCCAGTCGGAGGCCCAAGCCTCCGGTGAGGCGGGCACAGGGGCTGCGGAGCTGAAGGCCACAGCCCTCTCCGCAGAAACGCTGGGTGAGCTGAAGGAGGCGCTGGACGGCATCTCCGCTGTCCACGTGGAGGTATACGGGGACAATCCGCACCTGGCGTCTGTTGTGGGAGCGGCGTTTTATCATAAGGATGGCTTCGGCTTCTATGTGCCCTTCGTCGTTCTCCAGTCGGAGGAAGCGGGTTTCCTGCGGGCCTGGCTGGCCGATGCCGCCAAGGAAAAAAGCATCTTCGACCTTCACCGGGCGGAGCTTGCCCTTCATTGGGCAGGCATTCCGGTGGCGGGCTTTACCTTCGATGTTCACCTGGCGGCCTATCTTCTCGACCCTACCGAATCCACGCTGACCCTCCATGCGTTGGCGGCCAAATACGGCCAGCCCTCCATTCAGGAGGACGAGCAGGTTTTCGGCAAAGGGGCCAAGTATCATCTGCCTGACGAAAATACCGTCGCCGCCCATCTGTGCCGCAAGGCGGCGGCTGTTCACGGATTGGCAGGCAGGCTCCAGAGCGAGCTGAAGCGGCTGGAGATGAACAAGCTGTATTACGAGCTGGAGCATCCGCTCTCCGGGGTGCTGGCCGGTATGGAAAAGCAGGGCATCCGCACGGACGCGGATAATCTGAAGGAGCTGGGAGCGGAATTCACCGCCCAGTTGGAAGGGCTTATCCAGCATATCTATGAGCTGGCCGGCGGCCCCTTCAACCTCAATTCCCCCAAGCAGCTGGGAGAGGTGCTGTTCGAGCGGCTTGGCCTGTCCACCGTAGGCGTAAAAAAGAACAAAACCGGCTTTTCCACCGATGCCGATGTGCTGGAAAAGCTCAGCTCCAAGCATGATGTGGTCCGTTATATCCTGGACTATCGCACCTTGGCCAAGCTCCAGTCCACTTACGTGGAGGGGCTTCTGAAGGAAATTCGTCCGGAAACCGGCAAAATCCATACCTATTTCCGCCAGACCATCGCGGCTACCGGCCGGCTGTCCAGCCAATTCCCCAATCTCCAGAACATTCCCATCCGTCTGGAGGAAGGGCGCAAAATCCGCAAGGCCTTTGTGCCTTCGGAGCCCGGCTGGCGCATTCTGGCGGCGGACTACTCGCAGATTGAGCTGCGGGTGCTGGCCCACATCTCCGGCGATGAGAAGCTGATGGACGCGTTCATCCACAATATGGACATCCACACCAAAACCGCCATGGATGTGTTCGGAGTGACCGCCGATCAGGTAACTCCCAACATGCGCCGCCAGGCCAAAGCGGTAAACTTCGGCATTGTCTACGGGATCAGCTCCTACGGCCTGTCGCAGAACCTGGACATCGGCCGGATTGAGGCAGACCGTTTTATTGAAACCTATCTGTCCACCTTCCCCGGCGTCCGCCGGTATATGGACGAGATTATCAAGCAGGCCAAACGGGACGGCTATGTAACCACCCTGCTGGCCCGCCGCCGCTATTTGCCCGAGATTAACGCCTCCAACTACAACCTCCGCTCCTTCGCGGAGCGGACGGCGATGAACACGCCCATCCAGGGGACGGCGGCGGATATTATTAAGCTGGCCATGGTCCGGATGGCCGAGCGGCTGGCGGAAGAGAAGCTGAAGAGCCGGATGCTTCTGCAGGTGCATGACGAGCTTGTTTTCGAGGTGCCGGAGGAGGAGCTGCCCGTTATGCGCAAGCTGGTGCCTGAAGTGATGGAAGCGGCTCTGGAGCTGAAGGTTCCTCTGAAGGCGGATGTAAACGAAGGCGAGAATTGGTACGAGGCAAAATAGTGGGCGTAGAGCCATTGCATCAAGCGGATGCTTACGATGCTGGCTTTCCTTGGGAAAGCCCTTAGGAGGAATAACATGCCGGAGCTGCCAGAGGTGGAAACGGTCAAGCGCACATTGCAAATGCTGGTTAAGGGAAAAACTATCGCTTCCGTCTCTGTAGAGCTGCCGCGGATTATCCGTCTGCCCGGAGAGCCGGAGGAGTTCGCCAGGCTTCTCGAAGGGCAGACCATCCGCGACGTGGAGCGCAGAGGGAAGTTCCTCCGGTTTCTGCTGGATGATCTGGTGCTGGTTTCCCACCTGCGAATGGAGGGGCGATACGGCGTATTTCCTGCCGATGCCCCCCGGGAGCTGCACACCCATGTGCTGTTTCATTTTACCGACGGAACGGATTTGCGCTATAAGGATGTGCGCCAGTTCGGCACCATGCACCTGTTCCGGACCGGGGAGGAATGGACGAACCCGCCGCTGCGCAAGCTGGGGCTGGAGCCTCTGGAGCCGGCGTTTACCCTGGCGGCCTTCACCGCCCGGATTGCGGGCCGGTCCACCAAGATCAAGCCCCTCCTCCTGAATCAGGAGGTGATTGTGGGCATCGGCAATATTTATGCCGACGAAGCCCTTTTTACCGCGGGCATCCATCCGGCGAGACCTGCGAACAGCCTGTCGGCCGCGGAGCTGAAGCGGCTTCACCGGGCCATTGTGGCTACCCTCTCCGAGTCTGTGGAAGCGGGAGGCTCCTCCATCAAATCCTATGTCAACGGGCAGGGCGAAATGGGGATGTTCCAGCACCAGCTGAAGGCCTACGGGCGCAAAAACGAGCCCTGCGGCCAATGCGGCCGGCCTATCGAGAAGACGGTGCTGGCGGGACGGGGCACCCATTATTGCCCCCATTGCCAGCCGGAGGCCACGCGGCGGATGAAAAAGCTGCGCCGGACCGCTGAACGGCCGCACAAGGATTAACTCATCCCGCCGGGGGCGTTCATCCTTAAGCCGCGCACCAGAACCAAGCCTATGCCATAAGATGAGAGTGATCTGCGATATTTACGGATATGCAATCATCTCTTACAGCTTGGGAGGGGTTTATGGTGCCGCAGCTGGTATCCCTGTTGGCGTTGGCATTGGCGGTCAGTTTGGACGGATTCGGAGTAGGAGCCATGTACGGTCTGCGGAAAATCAAAATTCCGGTGATGTCCGTGCTTATTATTGCGGTGATGTCCGGGCTGGTGTTTTTTGCCGCCATGCAGATTGGCGTGGCTGTGACCGCGTATATTCCCGCAGGTGTGGCCAAAACTGCCGGGGCCGTCATTCTTATCGGGCTGGGCTTCTGGGCCATTATCCAGATGAAAAGAAGCGGGGAGGAAGAGAAAGCGGAAGCCTCTCCGGCGTCTGCTGCAGCCGCCGCTTCCGGCGGGAAGCAAGGGGATGGGCAGGAAGCGCGGGTGCTGTCCATTGAGCTGAAGCGGCTCGGTCTGGTGATCCAGATTCTGCGGACCCCTTCGGCTGCGGATATGGACCGTTCCGGCAATATATCGGCGATGGAGGCTGCATGGTTGGGTTTGGCCCTGTCCCTGGACGCCTTCGGAGCGGGGATCGGCGCTGCTTTTATCGGCTATGCGCCGTTGTTGACCTCTGCCGTAATCGCTGTGGCTTCCGGCAGCTTCATTCTCGGCGGGCTGCGCTTCGGATTTATGTATTCCAATGTCCAATGGATCAGAAAATTATCGGTTCTGCCCGGGTGCATCCTAATGCTGATGGGCTTGTTCAGACTGATGTGAGCATACATGCGTTGTATGTTTTTAAGATTCAGAATCAACGGGAGTGCGTATCTATGAATATCGGATTAACCGGAGGCATCGCCTGCGGAAAAAGTACAGTGTCCCGGCTTTTGGCCTCCCGCGGAGCCATTGTCATCGATGCGGATATCCTGGCCCGGGAGGTTGTGGAGCCCGGAGCCCCTGCGCTTTTGGAAGTGGTCCGGACCTTCGGCCAGTCCGTTCTGCACGAGGATGGAACCCTGAACCGCAAGGAGCTGGGAAAGCTGGTGTTTGAGGACGAGGCCAGGCGCAAGCGGCTGGAGGAGCTGCTCCATCCTGCCATCATTCAGCTATTGCAGGAGCGTATGGCGGAGGCGGAGCGCCTTCAGCCGGACAAGCTGGTGGTGGCGGATGTGCCGCTTTTGTATGAAGCGCAGATGGAGGATTTGTTCCAGGAGGTGCTGGTGGTGGCTGCCGACCGGGGGGTTCAATTGGAGCGGCTGATGACCCGCAACGGCCTAAGCCGGGAAGAAGCGGAGCAGCGGATCAATGCCCAGATGCCCATCGAGTGGAAGAAGGAATGGGCAGATACCGTCATTGACAACAGCGGGACGCCGGAGGAAACCGAACGGCAGGTGGAAGCGTTCTGGCGCAAGAAGAGGCTGGCATGAAAAGCCGGCAAAAGAAACGCTGGTTTGCCCTGGTGCTGCTCCTGTTGGTCTTGCTTCTGTTCTACCGCAGCCAATGGCTGGGCCGCCTGATTTATCCCATCCTGTACCGGGAGGAAATTGAGCAGGCCGCCGCGGAAGCGCAGCTGGACCCCCGTCTGATTGCGGCGGTGATCCGGGTGGAAACCAATTACCGGCCAAGCGCGGAATCCGGCAAGGGAGCGGTGGGCATCATGCAGGTTATGCCGCTTACGGCCAAATCCATCCTGCAGGAGCGAAGGTTCGAGGGGCTGACCTTGCAGGAGATGGAACAGCCTGAGGTGAACATCCGTGTAGGTACGGCGTATCTGTCCACGCTGCTGCGCATGTATAATCAGGATCTGGTGAAGGCTCTTGCCTCATATAATGCAGGACCGGGCAATGTCAATGAATGGCTGGAGAATGGAGTCTGGGACGGCCGTCTGGAATCGGCGGATCGGATACCCTTCTGGGAGACAAGCCGTTATGTGCGGATGGTCATGTATTATTACCATAAGTACCAGGAGCTTTACGATTATGCGGAACAGCAACCGGAAGAAGCACCGGAAGCCGCTTCCCTGTAGGGAAAGGCCTCCGGTGCTGCTCCGGGCTTTAAAATAAAGCCTTCATTGCATTATTTTCCGGAAAGAGTTTGTTCGGCGATTTGTACCAGCTTGCGGGTGATGTGGCCACCAATTGCGCCGGTGTCGCGGGTAGCCATGTTGCCATAGTATCCGTCTTGCGGAATGGCGATGCCCAGCTCTTGAGCCACTTCATATTTCATTTGGTCCAGAGCTTGGTTGGCTTGAGGAACTACCAGAGTGTTGCTGCTGCGGGATTGTCCTGCGCCCATGTGTGTTCACCTCCTTGTCGGTTGGTAATGCTATTGTGTGTCGAAGACCCGGGCTTCAATCAAGGAAACCGCTGGAAACTTATCCGGCATATTAAATACTGCAAACAACCGGGAGGGAATGAATCCATGAAATGTCCATATTGCGACTACGCGGGCACCAAGGTGCTGGATTCCCGGGCGGCCAACGAGAATAAGTCCATCCGCCGCCGCAGGGAATGCGAGAAGTGCGGGAAACGGTTCACCACCTTCGAGATGGTGGAGGAAACCCCGCTGATGGTGATCAAAAAAGACGGCAGCCGCGAGGAGTTCAGCCGGGAAAAGGTGATGCGCGGGCTGATCCGGGCCTGTGAAAAACGCCCGGTGTCCGTGGAGCAGCTGGAGGCGCTGGTCTCCGAGGTGGAAAAGCAGCTGCGCACCACTGCCCAGGCGGAGGTAGAGAGCCGGAGTATCGGCGAGCTGGTGATGCAGGAGCTGTATCCGGTGGATGAGGTGGCGTATGTGCGTTTTGCCTCCGTGTACCGGCAGTTCAAGGACATCAACATGTTCATGAAGGAGCTGACCCAGATTCTCATGAAGCAGCCCCAGGACGAGAAGTAAGCTGACGGCGGCCATGAGGCGCCGCGGCGCCAAACCTGCCGCTTCATCGTGTATGGCGGCTTGCTTTCCAAGCCTTGATTGAAGGACTCTCAGCCGGAATGACCAGCGGGAGTCCTTTTTTTGTTAGTCTGGACGGCTGCTGGCCGGCCTGTCTCCAAACAAACGGACACAGGAGCCGTTATTGGGCGGAAAAACGGTGTTTTTTCATCTGAGCGGACTCAGAATAACTCAGAATCCGTTATGCCGGAAAAGAATGGGTTTGGGCGGGGGCGAGAGAAGATAGCGTACCGTGAGTCCGCGAAATCATCAAAAGGCTGTATTTTTGCAAAATAACGGATTCTCTGTCCGCGCATCTCCTCCTGCTGCCGTTTTACCCTGTAGAGGATTTTGCCCCCTGATAATGGAAATGTGAATCTGCCCGGCTTCGGCGGCCAGGATTATAATCGGGTTGTAATCCAATAGAACGTACATGGGAGGTCCGTCCAATGAAAAAAGCCTTAACGCTTGCATTGACCCTCGTGCTTGGGTCCGCCGCGGTGCTGGCCGGCTGCGGGGAAGACAACAACAGTTCTGCGCCATCGTCTGCTGCATCCGGCGCCGCCACAACTGCTGCCACCGCATCGCCCCAGGTGTCCACCGCTCCCAAAGCGGAGCCCTTCACTGTCTCCCTGCGGCATATTCAGATCGGCGAAGCCCAGAAGTTCCGCAAGGCCATTCTTGACGATGTGGTGAAAAAGACCCAGCAGGATGTGCCCGGTCTGACCCTGCAGCTGGACGGCGTGGAGGACCAGGTGAACCGCTTCACCAAGCTTCCCGCGGAGATGGCGGCAGGCAATCCGCCGAAGATTTTTGACCTGTTCGGCGGCGCCGGGGATGCGCTGAAATATGCCAAGGCGGGGCGTCTTCTGGACCTGACCCCCATTCTGAAGGAGCTGGGCATTGACGGGAAGTTCATCAACCTGAACCAGTTCACCCTGGACGGCAAAGTTTACGGCCTGCCCATCGGCGGCAATACGGAAGGCTTTTTCTACAATAAACCTCTGTTTGAGCAAAACGGCATCAAGGTTCCCGCCACCTGGGAGGAGCTGGAATCCGCCGCCGCCAAACTGAAGGAAAAGGGGATCACTCCCTTCGCTATGGGCTCCAAGGGCGCATGGGTGCCCAATATGCTGCTGAACACCCTCATCGGTCGGTACGCCGGGCCCGATGCCATCGAAGGTTTTGCCGCCGGCAAAAAAGCCTGGAATGCTCCCGAGGTGGTGGCTGCATTTTCCAAATATGAGGAATGGGTCAAGAAGGGCTACTTCACCAAAGGCGAGCTGGGTATGGAATACCCGGAAATGCTGAACCAGTTCCTGACTGGCAAAGGCGCCATGATGTTCGACGGCAGCTGGCGCTCCTCAGTGTTCAAGGATCAGGCTCAGGCAGGCGATCTGACCAACAAGGTAGGCTACTTCTCCATGCCGGCGGTGCCGGGAGGAATGGGCGATCAAACCTTCGTCAACGGCAACTATGCCAACGGCTACGGCTTCTCCTCCAACCTGAAGCCCAACGAGCTGACGGCGGTGAAGGCGTTTATCAAGAATATGTACAATGACGAAATGCAGCTCCGCGGCCTCCTGGAGGATGGTGTGCTGCCTTCCATGAAGCTGTCTGCCGACGCTCTGGGCAAGGTGCAGGACCCGCTGGTGAAGCAGGTGATGGATATTGTGAACAAAGCCGGAGGGGCTTTCTCCCACTTCGACTCCACCATCCAGTCCGAGGTGTATAAGGAGACGGAAACGCAAATCCAGAAGCTTATCTCCGGAGGCGCAACCGCCAAGCAAGTGGCCGACAAGCTGGATCAGGTGCAAAAGCAAGCCAATTCCAAATAAAGGACGCTCATCATGAAGCAGACTCTGCGCAATCCGGCTATCTACATCCTGTTGGTGGCTCCGGCATTGATCCTGTATTGCCTGTTCTTTGTTTATCCCATGCTCAGCTCCTCCTTCTATGCCTTCACCGACTGGAACGGGCTGGAGCAATACAGGTTTGTGGGGCTGGGGAACTTCATCAAAGCCTTTGAGGACCCGGATTTCCACAAAGCCATCATCAACAACCTGTACTTTATTCTTTTTTCGGTAGGCTTCCAGGTGCCGCTGATTATTTTCCTGGCGATCCTCATCAGCGGCGTGCGGCGGCTTCAGCGCTTTTATAAAACCACCGTGTTCATTCCGTCCATTCTGTCCACCTCTGTTATCGGGATTCTCTGGGGCTTTATTTATGAGCCGGAAATCGGACCGCTGAACAAGTTTCTTGGCCTCTTCGGCGTGGAGCCGATCTACTGGCTGGCGGAGGGCAAATGGGCCATGCTGGCGGTGCTGATCACCAATGCCTGGCAGTGGGTGGGCTTCTACATCGTTCTGGTGCTGGCGGCGATTCTGGCTATTCCCCGGGAAATTGGCGAGGCTGCCGAGATTGACGGGGCGGACGGCTTCAAGCGGGCATGGTATGTCACTGTGCCTTTGATCCGGCCCATTATCTCTGTGGTGGTGATGCTCTCCATTGCCGGAGCCATGCGGGTAGTGGATATTATCCTGGTTATGACCAAGGGCGGGCCTGTGGGAGCCACGGAAGTGATGGCCTCCTATCTGGTTAACCATGCCATGGGCGTAAATCCCAGCTACGGCTTCGGCACTGCCATTTCCTTGATTATCTTCGCCTTTGCCCTGGTGCTCACGGCTCTGTACCAGTTCACCCTGGGGCGGACCATGGAAGGAGGGGAGGGCTAGTGTCGGCTGCCGGTGTAAAGCTAAAGCGTTTGCTGCCTCATGCGGTATTGCTGCTGTATGTGGCCGTTATCCTGTTTCCCTTTGTGTTTGTGGTTTTCTCTTCTCTCAAAAAAAGCAACATCGAAATCGCCAGCCACCCCTTCGCTTTCCCGACGGAGCTGTACTTCCAGAACTATGTGCAGGCCTGGGTAAAAGCCAAAATCAGCGTTTATTTTTTCAACAGCCTGTATCTGTCCCTGACCTCGGCGGCAACAGGGGTGCTGCTGGCGGCGGCCTGCGCCTTTGCCCTGACCCGGATGAAGCTTCTGCGCCCCAGCCGGGTTCTGTACCAGTTCGTGCTTCTCGGAATGCTTATTCCCGGCAACGTGCTGTTTATCGCCCAGTACATTCTGGTGATGCGGCTGGGGATTCTGGGTACCCACTGGGCCCTGTTCCTGCCGTATACGGCGGGGGCCATTCCCACAAGTGTGCTGCTTATCTCCGCCTTTATGAAGTCGGTTCCCGGTGAGCTGGAGGAGGCCGGGATCATGGATGGATTGAGCTCTTTGGGATTGTTTGCTAGAATTGTATTGCCTATAAGCCTGCCGGTGCTGGTGACGGTGTTCATTGTCAACTTCCTGGGGGTATGGAATGAATATCTGCTGGCCAATTTCTTCATCAGCAAGGATTCCCTGAAGACCCTGCCTACGGGCATGGTGGGGTTCCGGGATTCTTTTCAAACCAATTATGCGCTGATCTGCACGGGAATCGTCTACAGTGTGGTGCCTGTCCTGATCCTCTACGGCTTTCTGCAGGAGAAGATCATTGAAGGCATTACCGCAGGCAGCGTCAAGGGCTGAGTTGGGGAAAAAGACGGCTGGAGAGCAGTCGGACGCCTGGGGCCGGAATGGCAGGGGCGGACTGCGGCAAGGGCAGTTCATACAAAAAAAGGGGCAGGCGGAGCGGGAGGCGTGTACATGACCTTAAGAGGCAAGCTGTTCGGCGCATTTCTCCTGTGCTTCATACTGCCCCTGTCGGTTCTGGGGATTCTCGGGTACCATCTGCTCAGCGGCATTATCGAGGAAAAATATGCCCAGCAGTCGGAGCTGACTCTGCGGGCCTTGAGCCAAAGCGTCAGCTTCAGCTTTATGGAGATGGATAAGGTGACGGACAGCACGGTGGCCAGCGAATCTCTCCAGGATGTGCTGAACAACCGCTCCGACAGCGGCAAGGATATTGACAAAATTGACTATCTGGAGCTGAACAAGGTGCAGCGGAGTTTCCGGGAGCTGCTGGTGAATCATCCTTCCGTCAGCTATGCGTTTATGTATACCTTTGAGAACAGCAGGATCAATCAGATTTTTACCAAAGAATCCTTCTCTGCCATGCCCTTCGGCCACTTCAAGGAGGAGCCGGCGTACCGGGAGGCGATGCGCCGCCAGGGGCTTCCCCTGTGGGTGGGCCCCGGCGAATACCCGGAGGTGACGGGCAACGGCACGGAGTTCACCCAAATCCGGGTGGTGAAGGATATTCTTACTTTGCAGGATAAGGGTATGCTTCTGGTGCAAATGAAAAACTCCGGGCTGGAAACGGTATTCCGCCATTTCCGCTTTAAGGAGGAGCAATACGCCACCCGCTTCCTGATCGTGTCCGGCAGCGGGCTGGTGTTTTTTGACAGCAGCGGCGGAGCGGTGGACGGCAGGCAGTTGAAGGAGCTGACCGAATACCGCCATCTGGAGGGCGGGGAGGCTTATCAGACAGGAAGAGCCCGGTTTGAAAACCAGGACAGTCTCTTGGCCAGCGTGGAGCTGGGGGTGGAGGACTGGCGGCTTATCTCCGTCACCTCGTGGGTATCCCTGTCCCGGGAGGTGATGCTGTATGCCCGGTGGCTGGGGATGCTGCTCTTGGTTTGCGCTTTTTCGGCGGTGCTGTTCTTGTTGTTCTTCACCAACCGGGTGACCCGCCAGGTGATCCAGACGGTAAAGTTCATGCGCATGGTGGAGCGGGGGGACTTGTCGGCCCGGCTTCCGGTGGTGGGATCGGATGAAATGTCGCTTTTGGCAAAAGGCTTCAACAGTCTGGTGTCCCGGGTGGCGGAGCTGCTCCATGAGGTGATGCGCCAGCAGGAGCGCAAGAAGCTGGCGGAGCTTCAGGCGCTGCAGGCCCAGATCAAGCCGCATTTTCTGTTTAATGCGCTGGAGTCCATCAATATATTGGCGGTGCAAAATCAGGGCCGCAAGGTGAGCCAGATGGTGGCGCGGCTGGGGAATCTGCTGCGGATCAGCATCCAGCAGAAGGATGTGATCACTGTGGAGCAGGAGCTTCAGCATCTCACCAGCTATCTGGAGATCCAGAAGTTCCGCTTCGAGGAGCTGTTCGATTACCGGATCGAGGTGCCGGAGGAGCTGCTGCGCTGCACCATGCCGAAGCTGTCTCTCCAGCCTCTGGTGGAGAACAGCATCCAGCACGGCTTCGAGGGCATCGATTATATGGGCAGCATCCGGATCAGGGCGGAGGCGGAGCGGGGCCGGATGGTGTTCTGGGTGGAGGACAACGGCATCGGCATGGAGCCGGGCAAGCTGGCCAAGTTCCAGTACGAAAGCCAGCGGGACACCGCCCATGCGGATCTGCCGGAGACAGGGGAGCGGCGGGGGCTGGGCGTCTGCAATGTGGCGGACCGCATCCGCATCGGCTACGGCCTGCGCTACGGGCTGTTCCTCTCCAGCAGCCCGGGGGCGGGTACTGTGATCAAGCTGGTGCTGCCGCTGGCGGAAGGAGGTGATGGAGGATGAGGCTGAAAGCACTGCTGGTGGATGACGAGGCCAAAATTCTGGAGAATCTGCGCCGGGTGCTGCCTTGGCAGGAGATGGACATGGAAGTGGCCGGGACGGCAAACAATGGCCTTCAGGCTCTGGAGCAGGTCAAGCTCCTTCATCCCGATCTGATTCTCTGCGACATTCGTATGCCGGTTATGGACGGCATCGCCTTTTTGGAAGCCTTGGCCGGAACGGATTGCCGGGCGGAGGTGGTGATGCTTACGGGGTATCAGGATTTTGAATATGCCCGTTCGGTGATCCGGCTGGGGGTGAAGGATTACATCCTGAAGCCCTTCGATTATGACGAGCTGACCCGGGTTATCGGGAAGCTGGCGGAGTCCATCCGGCGGGACCGGATGGAGCGGACCAGCGAGGAGCAGATGCTGGGGCAAGCCATGGAGCTGGCGTATGAGAAGCTTTTGTACGATATGATCATGGACTACGGCGCGGTTATTCCCCACGACATGGTGGGGGATGATCTGGAGGGGCTGGAGCGGGTCCGCTACTTTATGCTGCTGGCGGACATTCACGAATATGCGCGGCAATACCGGCTGGCCTCCGAGCAGAACCGGAAGCTGTGGAATTTTGCCATCCGCAATGTGCTGAAGGATACGCTGGCCATGAGGGGCTGCCGTCATGCCGTATTGCAAACCCGCGAAGGAGAATGGTGCATTCTGGTGGAGCGGCGTTTGGAGGATCTCGGCATCAGTGAGGCGGAGGGCCGCAGGCTGGCGGAGGAATTGCAGGAGAGTGTGCGGACCCATGTGAAAATCGGGCTGGCCTTTGGCATCTGCCTGGCGTCCCTGGGCATGGAGGAGCTGCCCCGGGCATTCCGGTCCTTGCAGCGCAGCGTGCATCTGGCGGAGGAGCAGGATTGCTCCGTGGTGGTATACCGCTTGGGCGAAGGGGGCGAAGCCAGCCGCAGCGCCTTGTGGGAGACTATCGCCGAGCTGGTGTCGGCTTTGAAGATTTGTGACCGTGCCCAGGTCAAAGAGAAGCTGGCCCGGGTGAACCAGCAGTTGGCTGCTTTGTCGGGGCAATCCTTGGCCCATGCGGAAAAGCTGGCTTATTTCATCGTGCTTCATATGCTGCGGGAAATGAGGAGTCTGGATGTCCTGTCTGCCGCCCAGGAGCATGAGATTTGGGCGCTGATGGAGCAGGCAGACCGGGTGAAGGAGCTGCTGGAGGTGGTGGAGCGGATTGTGAACGACAGTCTCTCCACCGCCATGAGCAAAAAATCCGGGGATATGCTGATGCATGCCGCCAAGGACTATATTCACCGCAACCTGTCCCGGGATTTAGGGGTGGATGAGGTGGCGGGGGCGCTCAGTATCAGCTCCAGTTATTTCAGCCTGCTGTTCAAGCAGCAGTTCGGCGTCACCTTCGTGGAATATGTCACCTCGGAGCGGGTGGAGATGGCCAAATCCCTGCTGGTTTTGACGGATAAGAGTGTCACGGAAATCGGCCGGGCAGTGGGCTATTCGGAGCGGCGGTACTTCAACAAGGTGTTCCACAAGCTGACGGGAGAGCTGCCTTCGGAGTTCCGGGAGGCTCGGAAGGCGGAGGGGCAAGAGGGAGCCGGGAGTTTGTCCGGTGAAAGGAAAAAGTGAATAAATATTTATGATGGAATGAGTGGGAGGGAAAGGAATGAAACTGATTCGCCTAAACAACTCCGTCGGACAGGTTCCTAGGGGAAAATGAGCGGGCCGCCCGGACTTGGGAAAAGGATGTGACCGATGATATGAGCAAGACCGATGATGCGAGCAAGACCGATGATGTGGGCAAAGATAACAGGGCTGCGCGTGATCCGGCTCCTGGGGGAGGACTGGAGAGCTGGTCTCTCCGGCAAAAGCTGGGGCAAATGGTCATGTGCGGGTTTGACGGAACCCAGCCTTCCGAGGGGATTCTCCGTTTGATCCGGGACTACCGGGTGGGCGGTATCATCTATTTCCGGCGGAATATCGGTTCGGCTGCAGAGGTGGCGGGGCTTTCCCGGAGGCTGCGGGAGGCAAATCATGCTGCGGGGGGCGCGCCGCTTTGGATTGCCGTGGATCAGGAGGGCGGTATGGTGGCGCGCATTGACCGGGACGTGTCGCCGGTTCCCGGCAATATGGCCTTGGGGGCGGCAGGCGGGGCGGACCTAGCATATGAGGCGGCCCGCATATCCGGCGTTGAGCTGCGGCAGCTGGGGATTAGCCTGAACTTTGCCCCTTGTGTGGATGTGAATAATAATCCGGCCAACCCGGTGGTGGGGGTCCGGTCTTTTGGCGAGGACCCGGAGCTGGTGGCTGTTTTGGGAGCGGCTGCGATACGGGGATATCAGGAGACGGGCGTAAGCGCTTGCGCGAAGCACTTCCCCGGCCATGGCGATACCGCGGCGGATTCCCATCATGAGCTGCCGCTGGTGCCCCATAGCAGGGAACGGCTGGAGCAGGTGGAGCTGCCGCCTTTCCGCCAGGCGATTCTGGCCGGGGTGGACGCCATTATGACTGCCCACGTGCAGTTTCCCGCCTGCGATCCCAGCGGGGTGCCGGCGACTCTTTCACCTTCTATTCTGGGAGGGCTGCTGCGGCGGGAGTTGGGGTATGAGGGCGTTATTGTCACCGACTGCCTGGAGATGAATGCCATTTCCCAGACTGTGGGGGTAGGCCGGGGAGCTGTGCTGGCCGTGGCAGCAGGCGCAGATATGGTGCTGGTTAGCCACCGGGAGGACCGGCAGATAGAAGCGCTGGAGGCGCTGTACAGCGCAGCCGAGAGCGGCGAGCTGCCTATGGCGCGGATTGACGAAGCGGTGGCGCGCATTTTGCGGGCCAAAGCGCGGCGGGAGGAAGTGTGGCGGCGGCTTGTGGAAACGGGAGATGTGCGTCCGGCAGGCGACCCGGCGCATGGTCGGTGGGTGGAGGAAACGGCCCGGCGCTGCGTCACTCTGGTTAAGGCGGAAGCGGGGACTCTGCCGCTGCGGCAGGAAGCGCCCACCCTGGTAATCTGGCCGGAGGTGCGGCGGAGCAGCGAGGTGGATGAAATCATGCCCCAGGAGCTGACCCTGGGGAAGGCGCTGGCCGCCTACGTGGCAGATGTGCGGGAATTGGTGATCGGTACGGAGCCAACGGCGGCGGAGCGGGAGGCAGTGCTGGTGGCGGCGCGGGCAGGCCGCCTGCAGATTGTGGCGGGCGTGTATAACGCCGCCTTTTTCCCGGGGCAAGCCCGCCTGGTGCGGGAGCTGGCGGGTTTGCCCGGTGCCAGGGTCACGGCTGTGGCCCTGCGCAATCCCTATGACCTGCGGGTTTTGCCGCAGGTCCATGCTTATGCGGCCTGCTACGAGAGCAGGCCGCCTATGCTGTTGGCCGCCGCCGGAGTGCTGGCGGGCAAGCTGGCGCCGCAGGGCAGGCTGCCCGTCACCCTGTCAGCGGAGTACCCGGCCGGGTGGGGCCTGGGTGGCGTGGCTGGCGAATTTTAATCGAGATGCCTGTTGTGTATTAGGGCGCGGCGTTCACTGCTTTTTTAACGGCGGTGAGCGTCGCTATTTCGGGAAAAATAGCCCGTTCAAAAATGTAACGGAAGCAGCAGCCTTTATTTGCCCCAATTGAAGCCGCAAACCGGAAAAAGGGGTCAAATAACGGCACTGGCCGCCGTTAGAATGACAAAGGCAGTCATATTACAGAAATAGAGGCTGTAGCCGCCGTTAGAAATAAAAGGGAGGGTTCGCGCAGGCTAGGTTAGGCTGCCTGAATAGCGGAAAGCCTCTTGCTGCTGTGGAGCAAGTCTTTTGATGTGTTTTCTGCTCCCTCCTAAGGTAGCGAAAACCAACAAAAATCCCTCTTGCGTTTTGCAAAAAGCCTATGTATAATTAGTTCTTGTCCGGCAGAATACCGGAAGTTACGGGGCCTTAGCTCAGCTGGGAGTCCGGCGTGGCATGTTACACTGCCCCAAAAAATTGAATACCAGCGCAAGTTTTAGGGATGGGGAATTAGCTCAGCTGGGAGTCCGGCATGGTCGGTTACACTGCCCCAAGAATTGAATACCAGCATAAGTTTGAGGGATGGGGAATTAGCTCAGCTGGGAGAGCGCATCGCTGGCAGCGATGAGGTCAGGGGTTCGAGCCCCCTATTCTCCACCAACACCACACACAAACGGCAGAGATGCCGTTTTTTTGTTTCGAGTTTGTTTTATGTGGAATCCTTAATATTGAGTCAGTACTGCTCGTCGATTAGCAAAAGCCCGATTTCATTCGATCTGGGCTTTTATGTCTTTAATTCCTTTGGGAAGCGACTCCACTTGAAAAGTAGTAATTGTGTGAATCGATAAGTTCATAGGACGGAACAAAACACACGTTCTGTTTTTCTCTTTACTTGATAAATAATTTGTAATATACTGAAAATAGCACTCGATCAACTAAAGTGCTAACAGGCATTTATGTACAGGAGGGGGATTTGTGGCAAAGGCTAAAAGAAATGGACAAGTAAAAGAAGTTACCAGATATATAAAAAGAGAAGTTGAACGAGAACTGTGGGCAAGAGCCGCAGGAAGATGCGAGTTTGAAGGTTGCAACATTTTATTATTCAAATCACCAGTCACTCAAGAGCGAGTAAATATTTCTGAAAAAGCACATATTTATTCCTTTTCCGAGAAAGGTCCAAGAGGATGGGGACCATTTACAAACAATCCCAAGGATTTAAACAATATAGATAATTTAATGCTTATGTGTCATGGTTGTCACACGACCATTGATCAAGATGAAAATGGGCAAAAGTATTCGGCAAACCTGCTTTTGCAATGGAAACAAAATCATGAATCCAGAGTTTCTATTGTTACAGGAATTGCTTCTGACAAAAAGTCACATGTCGTTTTATATGGCAGTAATATTGGTGAGCAAAGATCAGTTATTCAAAAAGCTGAAGCAATTGATGCTATGTTTCCCAAACGCTATCCCGCCGAGGAAAGACCTATAAGTATGTCGATGGCTTGTTCACACCAAGATAAATCCCCAGAGTTTTGGGTCACTGAATGCAATCATTTAGAAACGATGTTTAATAAAGAGATTACTAGACGAATTGAAGATGAACCCACTTCAGCTCATTTTTCAGTGTTTGCTCTTGCCCCAATGCCTTTACTTATTAAACTAGGGACTTTGTTTACAGATAAAGCTGACGTAGATGTTTATCAGCCAATTAGGGAACCTAAGACATGGAAGTGGCAGGAATATCCTGAAGGGTTTGAATTTATTATTAAAGAGCCAGAATCTTTCGATCATCCACCTGTACTCGTTATCTCTCTTACAGATAAAATTTCATATGAAAGAGTTCATAGGGTAATCGGAAAAGATGTTTGTATTTGGGAATTGACTGTAGCTGACCAATACTTAGGTAATGACAACACTCGTTCGGAAGCACAGTTATCTTTAATGAGAACTGCAATACGGAAGCTTATGGTGAAGATAAAGGATAAGCATGGTTTTGGAACACCGCTAAGTATCTTCCCTACTATGGCTGTTTCGTTATCGATTGAGATGGGAAGAGCGAGGATGCCGAAAGCAGATATGCCGTGGGTCATTTATGATCAAAATAATGATGTTGGATCTTTTATTAAAGCACTGGAAATCGGAGGGATATGACTTGGCCACAAGAGAGCAAAAAGAATTTATTTTAAAAGAAATGATAGAAGCACTGGATTTGCCCGAATCTGCAATTGATAAAGCAGTCAAACGATACCAAGACTTAGGTGAATGGTTTGATCGAGACGAATCTTCATTAAAGGACAATAAGGTACATATTTTCCCTCAAGGATCGTTTATGTTAGGAACAACAATAAGACCGATTAATGAAGAAGAGGAGTATGATCTGGATTTAGCATGTAAACTTAGGTCTGGGGTTACAAAACTTTCCCATTCTCAGGAGTCACTGAAAGAACTTATTGGTCAAGAACTGGAATATTACAGAAAAGCCCGTAATATTAAGGAAGAGCTTGTTTCTAAACATCGTTGTTGGAGATTGGAATACCAAGATGATATCAGTTTTCACATGGACATTGTGCCATGTATCCCAGAAGAAGAGGCTAAGCAGAAAATTCTTTTGGAATCGATGGTGAACTCCGGGCTTGATCAAACGGTAGCACAACATGCATCACAGTTTTCTGTAGCAATAACCGATGATAGGCATAAAAGTTACAATAAAGTATGCGATGACTGGAATATTAGCAATCCAGAGGGATATGGAAAATGGTTTGAAAATCGTATGAAAAGCACTAATGAGCAAATACTCATGGAGAAAGCACAAGTAGACCAGGTTCCTGTTCATACTCGCAAAACGCCACTTCAGCGTTGCATTCAAATACTGAAGAGGCATCGTGATATAATGTTTGGTGAAAACGAATCCAAGCCCATTTCCATTATAATTACTACTCTTGCAGCAAGGGCGTATAATGGTGAAGAAGATTTGGTGTCAGCACTTACTAATATTTTAGCAACGATGGCAAAGCATATTAATACGAATACGCCTAGAGTACCCAATCCTGTGAATCCTGCTGAAGATTTTGCTGATCGCTGGAGTATGCCGGAATGTCGTCATTTAAATCTAGAACAGAATTTCAAAAACTGGCTCTATCAAGCTCAGAGTGACTTGGCAAATATAACTTCTACAAGTGACACAACTTTTATTACGGAACAAGCTCAATTAAAATTCGGCCTTAAAGTTAGTGCAGATAAATTGGCAAAAGGTATGGGGGTAAACAAGGAATTAATGGCAACAGTTACTTCAAAGCAACATATAATCAACGATCCTCCAAAACCTTGGACAAATGGTATATAGGAGTCTATGTTTATGCTTCAGAATGGTATTTTAGATTTTCTAAAGGATTACCCTGGAATGACAATAGCACCATCGAGAGAGAATGACACTATTCTGAAAGGATTATTCAAATTTAAAGCAAAAGTCGAGGGGCTGCCAGAGATTGAGGATTCTTATAGTCTATCAATTAGGATTCCATCGAAATTCCCCTTCCATATACCAATAGTGGAGGAAGATGGCGGTAAAATACCTAGAGATCATAATTACCATATTAATCCAGACAATACATTGTGTCTCGGCTCCCCCCTTCGGCTTTTCAAAAAGTTAAGTAGGAATCCGACTATTAACGTATTTGCAGAAGAATGTCTTGTTCCTTATTTGTATGCTGTTTCATATAAGCTTCAAAACGGTGGAAGCTTTATATTCGGCGAGCTTGCTCATGGTCAGAAGGGAATAATCTATGATTATACGCAGCTTTTAGGGCTAACGACTCGGGATCAGGTCATATATGCCCTAAGATTGCTAGGAGTAAACAAGCGACTAGCAAATAAACAAGCGTGTCCCTGCAAGTGCGGAAAGAGATTGGGTGCATGCAATTTCCGCAAAGTACTTAATCAATATAGGCAAATTGCCCCCTCGTCGTACTATAGAGAGCAATTGCAGAATATCAAGGGATATTAAAATTCATTAGTAGACATCAATTAGTATTACAACTGTTGCATTTACAGCTTCCTGCGCTGTAGATGCTTTTTTTATGCAAATTAAGCAACTAAAACGATGATAATACCTTTGAAATAACGCCAGAAGAGAGGTGAAATACAATAAACTTCGGGAAGCTAACAACAAACTTCTAAGGTCCAAGCAAATCCACCTGTACCAACTCGATATCGATCCCCCCACCGAGCAGCACTTGCTCTCCCTTACCCAGCGTCACCTGAAGCTGGCAGTCGAACACGGTCATCGTTAGATGACCCTCGACCGCCGCGTCGAGATCAGCAAGGAAATCGAAGTTATTCGAGCCGAGCACGATTCTATAATCGTCAACTTGAGCCAGCAGCAAGAATTACAGGTAGCGCTATGAACAAATCGACCAACTCGCACGATTCTAACCGCTCCGCCGGGGCACAGCGCTGCGCAGAGCACCGGACCTTGCCTTACAACAACTCCCCCAGGAACATTTTCCTGACGGCTTCAGGCGGTCTGGGAACGCTTTTACTTTAAAGCGTGTCGCCGCGCCATTATTTACTTGCAAACCATAGCCGAACCAAGGTAACATGCCAGAAACGCGAAGAAGGGTGGGGTATGGATGGCGCGGCAGCATTGGCCGGATTGGATGAATCCTGCATTTGAGGAACGCTTTTTTGAACGGGCTAGGGAGGTTTCAAATATGGAGGAGTTGAAGGAACCTACCCATCAGCAACAAGAAATAACAGCCAGGCTTAGGAAGCAACTTATCCCGGAGCAGGTCGAACTGATGCTTAAATGGGAAGAAAACATTAACTATCGCTGTACGTTAGAAAAGGAGTGGCTGTATTACGCGGGACTTAAGGATGGTCTTCATATTTGGAAGCGCCTGTTAAACAGTATGGCGGACTAAACATGGAGGAAAGCAGGAGCCGCGGCTTCTGCTTTCTCCAAAGCATTACGAAATACAATCAACAGGATATTACTCATCTAATGATTCTTGGTCGGATACAAGCTTATCATACTCTTCTGCAACCCTGCGGAAGAAGACGGCTGGCTTGATACCGAGACCATTACATAAGTCGAAAATCTTGCTCACTGATGGCTCGTGCTTCCCGCTCTCCACCATAGAGATAAATGAGCGATCTAAATTACAACGGTAAGCAATCTCTTCTTGACTGATTTTTGGAGTTTGTCTATTTCGTTCTGCTTGAAGGATTCTGCCGATGATTTTTGGAATGAGTTCTTTGGATTGACGCATGAAAAAACCTCTTTTAGAAACTATTACATCATGGTATGATAAAAACGACAGTTGAAAGTATTCAACAAAAAGGTAATATATGTATTTTATTCATTGTATTTTCAGATTGTATGCAGTGAGAGGATGATGGATCAGGAAAAAGCAGCTTTATGGGTGACTAAAGGAGCCTAACCATGAAAATCCGAAATATGTTCAGTTCAATATCTAATATGGGGAGGAAAAAATGAGCACGACTTATAATGCAGGAATACCTATGCTGGTTTTACTTCTTTTACTCATCGCAATTGGCTATGCTCTGTCATCGGTTATCCGTGGTCGATCCAATCGGGCGTGGCTTCAAGGAATTATCCATTTCTTTAGCGCACTGAAAACCCTTATAGGCGCAATTTTGCTTACAGCGGGAGTCGTTTTAATTGTGTATGGATTTCTTGAATACAATGAGCAGAAGAACACTTTGCAAGGGAAGCTGTCAAATGCCCTGTCAGACAAACCGGATCATACGCCGATTTTTATCGTGATCGGCGGTGCATGTCTGGTCATCCTTGGTTTAACTCTACTTTTATTGAAAACAAAGCAAGCGCCAGTGATTCATTATGTTGCTTCTAAGGAGATCTTGGCAGGAGGTGGGATGGCCGCTACTACTGGAGAAGGTAATGGCAGACAAACCTTTTGTGAACAATGCGGTTCTTCAGTGGGAGCGAATAGCCAGTTTTGTTCTTCATGTGGAGCAATACTTCAGCCTGCCGCTGGAGGGAACCGATGATGTTGAACAGAATTTCTTCATACATAAAAGTGTGGGATCGCCGTAGAATCAAGGTGCTCCTATGGACAATCGCGCTCGGCAGTGCCTTCGTTGGCAGCAATCTGTTCTTTGATAATAACTCTGTGCAGGCAGAACAAGCCTCGGTCTCTACCAAGCAGGTTCCTGTGCGCTTGGATGGAGTCCTGCAATCCTTTGATCCGCCAGCAGTTATGATCGATGAAGTGACGTTGGTTCCCTTTCGTCCTGTGTTCGAACAACTGGGTGCAGTAGTGAGTTTTGATGCTAGTACCCAGACTGTTACAGCGGTAAAGGATGACAAGAGAATTCAGCTTACAATCGGCAGCGCCATTGGAAAAATTGGGGACCAATCATGGCCGCTTCCAACAAAGGCACAGCTTATCGACGGTACCACTATGGTTCCTTTGCGCTTCATATCGGAAGCTCTTTTGGCCAATGTAGAATGGGATATGCGGACGGCATCCGTGAGTATTACCAGTTTTGAGCATTTGTCTCCCCTTAAGGCTAAAGTGAACCAGATTATCGGTCAGATCATAACGCCTACTATGACGAACTTTCAGAAGATCTATGCGATTCACAAGTATGTGGTTAACCATGTTACCTATGATTATGTGAATTATTACAAAGGTACGGTTCCTCTATTATCTTATTCTGCGGAAGGCGCTCTCCTTGGCGGCTTAGCGGTATGTGATGGCTATACGAAAGCCATGTCTGTTTTATTGGATAAGGTCGAAATCGAAAATATAAGAGTGATGGGGACCGTGAGAGCCGGTGAGCATTCATGGAACATGGTACAACTCAACGGTCAGTATTATCATATTGATGCAACATGGAATGATTCGGACAATAATATTAGGAATAAGCACGAACTTTCGCAAGGAGTGGATACATCTCTTGATTATTTGGAGACATATAACCCTACAAAGGATTTAGGCTACAAATACTTTTTAGTGTCCAGTGAACGCTTAGAAGGACATACGTTCCCCACATCCGCATACCCGAAAACGAGCCATTCGTTTGATGGTGTGTTTTCAGAAGCCATTCCTTTTGGTGAAACTGCTGATGATATTTATGTGAGGGCTTTATTCCGTAATGGAGGAGAATTTAGTTACGGAGCATTAAAAGGAATAGCCAAGATCGACAAAAATGGCGAAAGGAGCTATCCGTTTTCGAATAGCGATGTTGAAGTCAGCCGTTTTCTTACCCCTATTATTTTTGATGATCACTTGTATTATGGAGTGGGCGATATCATTGATAATGTCTTTCCAGTCTCTTTATCCATCCATCGTATTTCGTTGAACAGCGGCGAGGACACCCCTTTTCTGGATAAGGTGTTTGATTTGAAAGTCAGCGGTAAATATATGTTTTATACAGCCGAGGTTAAAGAAGCCAATGATCGCGGCTTCATTACACGTAATAGTCATTTACGTCGTATTCTCTCAAATGGTGAACAGGATACCTTAATAGCCGAGAATATAGGTTCATTTCTGCTTCACGGCAACTTCATTTATTATACGAAGAAGGGCGACTCCTCCTCTTCCAATAAGACTTTGCACCGGGTAAGTCTGGAAGGAAAAGACGATACCCTATTAGCCACCGGAGCAGATATTGACCATATAGATGGCTACAGCGAGGGGATATTATCTATTCAGGTTCAAAAGTATATTCACCTAAGAAACGAGTAAAAGCCGAATAAGCAAAATAAACTCATAAGGGGATTGATCGGATAATGAAGTGGAATCGGGATAAATTCAAAGATTGTCACGGAGATAGCCGCTATCAATCTCGGTAAAACTAAAAGTATCAATTATTTCTGCTTAGGAGTGTTCTACGTTGAAGAAACTAATCATTGGTGCAATCTCGGTAAGTCTTGCCTTATCTTTGGGTGCTTGTTCGACTGCACCTAAGCCGTTGGATGAGGTGAAATTGAAGTCAGCAATCACTTCCTATCTTTCATCAAAGGACTCTAGAAGTGATTTCACGATTACCGAGTTCAGCAACCGCAAAATAGAAAAGACAAATGATGGGATAGACATTAAGGTTAGTGTTGAGTCCGGTGGGCAACTCAAAGGCAGTACGATTAAAGATCCTGCCGCCAAGACTCCCGTTCATAAGGAGTCGCTTTACCGTGCTCACTTACAGTACATGGATGAACAGTGGGTGGTGACTGGAGTAAATAAAATTGAAGATTTAGTAGTCACCCCCAAAGAAGGAATAAACCCGCTCTCCTTGCCTGATTTCATGGGACGTACTGCCACTTTTAACTCTGAGAAGACTCGCTACTGGGACACTAAAGTGGTGGATCAAAAAAGCGACCTTCCAAATGGTACTGATACAATAACCTTAAGTAAGTCGTCCAAAAACGCCATCATTACAGAAAGTGGTACCATTAAGTATAATTTCACCTACAACAAAGAATCTGGTTACTGGGAAAAGACCAGTGAGGTCAAGTCAGCCGATTGGAAGCGTTCCTATGCTCTTGGGGGTAGATGGAATTACAAGTTCACCTCAAAAGACGGTTATTACGTCACAATCAACCTGTACCTGTCGGACGTAAATGCTAATGGTGAGGTTACAGCCAAGCTCGACTCTGATGCCATCCGAGCCGGGGCTTTCTCTGGTCTGGATATGAAGACTTCATGGACAGCTAAAGCTTCCCCGGAAAATCCGTTTGTCTTTAAGTCCAGCGAGACCTCTGTCAATTTAGTAATCCCCGATGAAGGGGAAACCAACGTTATTAAACTGGGTGATAACATTTTTCGTAGGTAACATCGTAAGCGGGCGGGGAGGTTGGAGGTGCATGCTTAATTATTGTAGGCTTGATTCTGCTCCTGCTGAAATCGAAGGGAAAGCACACCCCCCTGCGCTGCTACGCGCTCACAATGGCTCTGTGGCGGGTTCTGTCTCCCCCGCTCCATGGGCCTGCCTTCGTTCAAACGAGGCGTTCTGGTGGCTTTACGTGGTTTTGAATTTGTGGGTTGGCTTAGGTCGGCATAGATGCTACTATTGATGTAGATACCTATCGGTTGGGTTCCATTCAAAATGCTCTTCATGAAAAAGATGGAATGTGTCCCATTCTCATTTGGATCTGTCCATTCTCACTGGGAACTGGACGGGGAAAGGTAGAAAAGCCTTGATATTGCTGGGTTTTTCGGAGGTTGCAGGGCGCCAGTGTTTAGTATATCAATAGCGTGGTGCCGACTTTGTCAGACCACGCATTGGGAATCCCTGGACGGCCCCAAGGGATGTTTATTGCCCCTCGGCCCGTTCAGGGTCTTTTTGTCTTTGCCTTTGCTCTTAGGTTCTTTGAAGGGTCTTTCATCAAGTATAGAGTTTAAGATATAGTGATTGATGATTATGATTCATGATAGATAAGAATACTGTATACATGATGGATGAATCTCCAAACGAAAATTTTTCACGGTAATCGTTAAAACCTGCAACAGTGCGCCGTTCTAAGGAGTACATGCTATCCTCTTACAAGTGGACATGTATAAACATACGCAATTTTTGAATAAAACGACTTCTTTTCTTGTCCTTCCATTGTGTCCTTTTTTGCGAAAAGTGTCGGACAAGGGGAAGAGGGGAAACTGACCTATCGCCTTTAATGAAGCGGATTCGCCGCGTATTATTTGGATTCTGGAATCTGCAGAGTAATGAGGGGAATTTTGTAAGAAATGACGAGGTTATTATCGTCCCAGCATATCAATCTCTTGACGGTAGAACTGGCTGCGTAATTTTTAATCACCTTGGTTCAGGCAGGCTTCATATGGCTGAAGGCGGTTGGAAATAAGCGTTCCAGTATCCATGAAACATGGCGACAAGTGCTTGCCGCGGCTGCTTTTTTGGGGAGCAAACTATATCGGTTTTCGTGACTATTCGTAAACGAAAATCATTCAAAAATGAAGGCGACTCTAGTATTTGGGGGTCGCCTTTTTTGTTTTTGAAGGGGTCACAAATCTATCTCAAACGCTTGATATGTTTTTGAATTTTAACAGATGTGGCGTGAGAAAATTTTTATTAGTATAACCGAATAAAAATACCGCCTAAATATACGCCCTAGGTCTGACGTTTTTTCTGGGGATTACGTTCAATTAGGCAGGAGATATCGGTAAAAAAAACAAGAGGGGGCGTTTCCGGCAAGAGTTACTATTTTTTATTCACTGAGATGAAAAAAGATGTATCTGGAGTTGAGTTTTTGGTTTGGTGGAGTTGAATACGTTCCTTGAAAACTTGATAAGCAGAATCGCGCAAGAATGAAATCTCTTTTGGCTAAGGAATTCTAAACTATATTTTCGAAAGGATGTTTCAAATGAATCATAAATTTATATCAATCACTCAACCTAAATTTAAGGATGCACTTCGTAATGTAATTACGGAGGATGAGTCTTTAGCGGTGGTTCTTCATCTCAATGATACCGATTACGTGCTAAAGGATCAGACTTTGTATCATCAAGGGGTTCCACTAAGCCTGGATGATATATTCAGGTTGATCATAGACACGGAGAAGAATGAGCCACTTCCAGAACAACTTCTGATGGCTGCCATTTTTACCTTTCTATACTCCAAGCGTGATTTACGTAATGGTACTAAATTTGAGACATCAGTTAATGAACTGAGTGCCTTCCTTGGAACTAGTGTAGGTAGCAAGGGATTCCGGCTTGTAGAGAAGCTAAAGTCATTTAAGAGTGTGTATGGTGTGATTCCTTCGGAGGGGGTATTCACCGTCTTGGAAGTTGAACAATCTCATGGGAAGCTGATTTTACGGAGTCCGTATTTTCACCGCATCCTTAACCTGATCCTAAGCGAAAAACCTAAATTGTTATGATGGACGTAGAGATTTCTATAGCGGCAAATCATTCATCACTCTGGTCGCGGCTAAAAATAAATTAGCAGCTTTGATCGTCGTCGAGCTTGTCAATCTAGTAGTAACGGCAGGACCGAAGGTGTACAGACCGCACATCTCTTTAGGAACTTTAGCAGAACGTATCCCACAGTTATATGCAATCTTGCACGGTGAAGCTAATCGAAGTGTTCGAAACAAGCAACTCCGCCGCGCATTCGCTGGGGTCGTCTCTTTATTAGCGGAACGGACAAGCTTGCCTAAAGACTATCAGTCTTTCCAAATTCACATTCCTAATCTGAATGTCTCTAATCCAGATGCCGTAATCCAGATTTTACATCTGGGGAAGCCCAAGAAAGGGGGTGTTGCTCATGGTAAGAAATAAACGGGCAAAGTGGGCTGTGAGGGTAAAACAGGTGTTGGAGAGCCTTAAGAATGGGGAGTCCCTGCGGCTCACCAAAATTCCAAAGGAAGTATTCTCTAAAGCAGGTGCTGCTCGTCAGAAGCAACTTCTTCGTGAGAAGATGACCGAAGTACTTAGGTTAGCCAATGTACCGTTGAATGACCATTTACATTGTCTGGTTCATGATGACAAAAATCCGTCCCTTGTGTATTATCCAAAGCGGCATGGTTTGCACTGCTTTGGTTGCATGGACGAGGATAAAATATGGGATATCTTCGACCTTATTGGATTTCTGCTAGATATAGAAGGGTTCTCGGATCAATTCTACTTGGCGAAGCGGATGTTCGTTGAACTGGAATGGGAGAAGAGAGATATTCGATATGTACCTATTACAAAGCCTGATTCGCCCCATAAGACGAAGGAGCCAGCTTCCTATAGACGGGCGACTTCGTCAACAAAAGACCTGGTATATAAGCCCTTTGACACTGACCCCGAATGTGAGGATTTCATCAAAGAACAGGGCATTACGTTCGAAACGGCAAAGAAGTTTGGAATGAAGTGGTGGGAGCATCCCCGATCGCGTAACCGTTATGTGGTCATTCACTGTGATAAAAAATTCTTTGTGCGGAGAATGTACAAGCATGTTACGGGTGATTACAAAAAAAACAAGTATGATTATCCAGAAAATAAAGAGAACAACCCGGATAAGAAAGTAAAGCTGTTTAATGGAAAATGCTTGGATAATAGTCAACACGGGGACTGGATTTTTATCGTTGAGGCGACTCTGGATGCAATTATTTTGGAGCAGGCGGGGTTTCATGCGGTGGCCTTGAATGGCGGAGGAAACAGTGAATTGATTCTTGAAAAAGCGGATGTCATTCGGAAGAATCAGCTTAGACTTATATTGCTCATGGATAATGATAAAAATCGTGCCGGAAGGGATTATGCTATTAGTATTTATAAAGCATTTGAGAAGCAGGGAATTCCTACCTATATTCATTGGTATGATAGCCTTGGGATAGCGCCTTTTCTTGCAGGATTCAAGGACGTCAGAGAGGCGTATATGGATAATCCTGAGCGAACCGTCGAAGCTCTCAATGAAATTATACAGACCCTTGTGGCTCCGCCAAGCTCATTTGATCCCTGCACACTAGAAATGACAGAAGAGCTGAAACTGCTCTCTTCACAGACGAGCTTAGACCCGAGCTCTAACCCTTTACTTCAATTCGGTGTCGCTAAAGTGATCAAACTTAAATAATCCGAAAAACAATAGGGGCTATTCAGGAAGATATATCTTGGATAGCTCCACCATTAAAGAGGAGTGAGCATAATAATGAATAAAAAATTTGAAGGTGAATTTGCGAGAATTATGGCCGATGAAAACTATTCTCAAGATGAGAAGGTAGCTGCTTTACAAGCTAATCTCTCGAAAATGAACATTGGCCATGGTAATAATCTGGATAGTATGCTTGAATGTATTGAAGAGTACGGCGTAACCGTTCCGACTGGATACCCGGAGATTGACATGCTCTTGAAAGGTGGGTTTCGAACGGGGTTAAATATCTTTGCCGCCCCACCGGGGAGCGGAAAATCCACCCTAGCCCTGCAATTTGCAGAACGGTTTAGCTCATGGGGAACACAGACCGTATATTTTTGTAACGACATGTCTGAGGAAGAGATGGTTTGTAAGGCGATCAGCCGTCATTCTTATCTTATTGCCGGGGAACAAGGGTTTGAAGCGGAGCAAGTGGTGGGATTGAAAAACAATCTACGCCAATCGGACGTCTTTAAGAGAGCCTGTGTAAGCTTTAAAGAAAATGCAGAAAAGCTTACCTTTGTTGGGGATGACTATAGCACCCATCTTAATGATATCAAGAGGTTAATCGAACATTATGGAACTTATGGCACTGGTAGTGACCAGACCGTTATTATTATCGATTATCTCCAGAATATTGCAGTCGATGGTGTCAATGGAGACAAGGAGCGGCTGGATGTGCTGGTTCGGGAACTGAAGGCGCTGGCTAAAAAGCATAGATTGGTTATCATCGCAATTTCAAGCGTAAATCGTAATTCTTATGGCAGAGAACTGAGCATGACTAGTCTAAAGGAAAGTGGCGGCATTGAATTTTGTGCCGATCTCGTTCTTGTTTTACAGTTCGAACGTGTCGGTGATGATGATTTTGATTGGAAGAAAGAAAGCAGCAAGACCATCAGAGACATGGAACTTGTTGTTCTCAAGCAGCGTATGGGGCGAATTGGAGAGCCGCTTCCTATTAAGTATTATCCCAAATTTGACCTTATTCCGTTTATGGACAAACGCCCTTCCTTTTCGAAAGCCCAAAGCAAGAAATGATCATGTGGAGAGCATACGCCTAAATCAAGTGATGTTTTAGGCGTATGCTGTACTATTACCGGGATGGTGAAGGCATCGTGGAAAGAACGCTCAAGGATGAAACAATTAAAATATCCGCACGTCTGCCTAAGAGCAAAGTCGAAGTATTAATGAAAGAATATGGTACTGGCAGTGTGACGGAGATGTTGCATAAGCTCATGGAGGACAAGCTGGATCATCGCTTTCAAGCTGATAGCAGCCGTTCCGTCATTACAGCGCTGGGGGCGAAGAATAAAGTAGCCAAGAAGATGATTGCACTGATGCCGGAGCATCAAGTCTACATTGAGCCATTCGGCAATACGGCCAGTGTGCTGATTGCCAAGCCCAAGGTGAGGCTTGAAGTCTATAATGACTTGGACGGGAACGTCGCGACCTTTTTTCGTGTATTGCGGGATAATCCTGTTGGGTTGTATCAGGCTTGCGCGGCGTTGCCCTATTCAGAAGAACAGTATTATGACTTTTTGAAAGCAGGGGCACCCGATGACCCCTTGCACAAAGCGGTTCGCTTTTTTTACCTGAGCAGAGCTGGATTTTTAGGAGCTAACACCACGGGGTTTAAGTCTAGTTCTGCTGATCGCAATAGCGCGGCATTTTACACACGGGAATGCGAGAGATTTCATGCTGTGGCCAAACGATTCCAGGGAGTGGAAATCTCCAATAAGGACTTTGCCCAAGTGATTCGTAAGTATCAAGATAAGCCAGACGCTTTCTTTATGGCAGACCCTCCTTATTATGACGGAACCGATTATTATCTTGACCAATTCAAGTTGGCGGATCACAGCAGGTTGGCTCAAATGTTAGCAGGGATCAAAGGCAAAGCCATGGTTTGCCACAGTAAACAGTATCAAATCCATAAATTATATACGGGTCTTGGGTTCCGGTTTGAGAAGATCAGGACCAGATATGCTTCTCGAATCAAGATGAATGCAGACAGTACATCACGGGCTGATACGGAATTGTATCTATATATGAACTACTGATGGAATATGAGGAATTCTCTTCGGAAGATGAAGCCGCCGCTGGCTCTGTCTTCCGATTTTTTTGTTGGTTGAACGGGTGTCAACATGGACAGGTTAGGCGAGTCATTTGATGAAAAGAAGTTATATTACTTAGAAATCATACTGATCCAAATTTTAGTTTATTTTTGTTCGTAAGGGGAACGTAACCGCTCATAGGGGGCGGCGCAATGCGGCTATTTGGGCCAAATAAATCGGGTTCATCAAAATCGGGAGGCGTTTTTGTTAAGTCCCTTTGCGACGGAATGCTAAGTTCTTCTGGTCACAAACGAATGAAGGGACGATTATGTTCTTTCCTCAGGAGTTGGTCTGTACAGAGGAGAAGGGAATCAGACTGGAGGGGTAGAGATGCTGTTTTTTCGCAAACTGGAAGCCGCTTATTATTCGGTAAAAGCTAATTTGAATACAGACTTGCAGGAAGCGGACATGAGAGTGGAAATAAGCAAATTGAAATTACTCAGTGAGATGGTGGCTTATGCCAACCGTTATGAGTACTTGAATCATAAACGGACGAAACAAAAAATGAAGGCTTTCTTATCAAGCAAGTATGATTATGCCGGTGTGGCGAAGGCTCTCGGGATATCTCGAAATTCATTGGAAGTATCGGTGACCCGAGCATCCAAAAAGTTGGAATTACGGCTTGGCTCTGCTCTTGATCGGGTACTTGCCGGGGATGTGGATGGGGCGGCGAAGGAGTTTTTGATTGGAACAGGCCAGCTTTTACCGCGGAGCGGCTTTGTGGAGGGCGCACTCCGTTTGTTGCCGGAGCCGAAAGAGTGTCCGGGGGTGGATTGGAGCGTAGCGCAACCTGAGCTCCGTCTCCTGAAACTATTGCATAGCGAAACGTTGAGCGGCTTGATCCAAGGCCATGATAACGAGCGGCTGCAGATGATCCTGTTCATTCTGTTCGGTCATGACGGTAAATATGCCACAGAACGGGGGAACCTCATTCAATATTTTAATGAAGAAATAGATGTGGCTGAAGTTATCCAATCCTTCCAAGCCGACACTATTTACAACATTTCATCCCTGAATAGGGAGAATGTCGTTGATTGAGCAGATAAACCAACATCACGATTTATATTAGATGAATAAAACCGGGGAGGAATGATGGTATGTTGAACGCCAGTAATCTTAGCCAAAGGCAGCATGAGTATTTCAAAATCATCGGTAAGCCTGTAGTTCCTGCGCTGAGCGTGGACAATGGATTTCATCGGGACATGTATGAAAGAGGGGTCAAGGAGGGATACCTGATCACCTGTTGTGGCGAACGGCAGCACACCTTCCGTTCTGTCGATATCAGCGAGATGGTCACAGAGTGCGGCAGAATGATGGACGGGATAGCATTCTATAGTGCTGAGGAGATTCGCCAAAGTGGATTGCCTTTACCGATTGGGGTAGAGCGGCAGTATACAGGTTCATTGATCCATTCCTCTTTGCTCAATGGTACGTTATGTTATGTCGAGGCAGATGGTAAAAATGGAAAGTCCAGCTTCTATGCTACAAAGCATATGGGAATCGTCCATGCCTTGAAAAATGATTTGGCCGAGTCTGAAAAGCGAAAGAAGGTAGAGGGTTATCATGACCAACTGACAACATCGCATCAGGAATTGAGCAGCAATATTTTTAATGTGATTAAAATTGTAAATGACCGGGACGGGTTCAAGTTGTCCAAGCATCGACTCAATCTGAATCGCAAGGGCATCGTCATGATGCCCATGTATTCCATTGGGAACTACATCGACAAGCTCATTTATTGCCTTACACATCATCGGGTATTGATGACCTATCTGGAGGAAGGGGTTGGGTATCAGTTTGTAACCAGTCTACGGACAGATGCAATTGCCAAGTGGCAGCAATCCAATCACGCCGCTACTATTCAGAAGGTTCAAGATTCATGGCAAAATCCCTTTGATTTTGGTGAGATCATTTTACCCAATCTGCTTATTCCGAATCAGTATGTGAAAGTGAGAGTGCTGGACATTATATCCATCCAAAAACTGGATTAGAGGTAAAGCCCTATTGGGATTTGGGAAGCTCCTGATAGGGTATTTTCTTCGATTTGCATTGCCGAATCCTATTGTTTTTGGTAGTGTGCTGCCGCGGCGCAGATTATGGGCTTTTCCGGGGTTGCGGCACTGCCAAAAGTATTGCCGTTATGGGATTGCCTCAATCCCCTCTTTGCGGCACTGCCGTAAAGGAGGCGGCTGTCCGTATGTGGGGGTTCTGGCAGTCGGCGGTGTGGTTTCTTCATGCAATTTTCATAAGGGGTGAGGATAATGGAAGGCAAGTTGTTCGGGTATATTCGAACCAGTACCGTAACCCAGTCCACGGATCGACAGGTTGATGTACTAAAGGAATACGGCGTGCAGGAAACGGATATGTTCATCGATAAGATTAGCGGAACCAAGCTCCATCGTCCGGCTTTGGATCAACTGCAGCGCGTATTACGAGAAGGGGATACCGTTCTGGTGGAAAGTCTTAGTAGATTGTCCAGATCCACTAAGGACTTGCTGGGAATATTGGAAGAGTGGGAGAGCCGCGGAATCCAATTCATATCCATCAAAGAAAGGTTGGACTTCTCCAGTGCCACCGGAAAATTGATTTTGACCGTGATGGCGGCTATCTCCACATTTGAAAGGGATATCATTTATGCCAGAGTTATGGAGGGGATAGCAGCCGCCAAATTGCGGGGGAGAACATTCGGACGCACGCCCACGGATAAAAGCAAGCTGAATAAGGCGCTGAAGCTGTATGAAGCCAAGGCTCATAGTATACGTGAGATTTGCGAAATAACCGGAGTTTCACAGTCTGTGCTGTATCGGGCGTTGAGACAACATCGGCGTTCCATGAAGCCTCCAAATCCTGATCCTAGAGAAAAATGAAAAACCGGCAGTGACATGACAAGACGCGATCATAAGTCCGCCTTGTTCCATGTCACTGCCGGTTTTTGTTATTTTCTCTTCAGAATTTGTTTCGGGACAACCAATTTATTACTGAGCCGAAGGCAAATTCAATTTCTACAGTAATTGGAAGAAAAAATTTATACCATTCAGGAGTTCATACTCCCCACTAATTAGACGGAGAGTGAGACGAATGAATGGTGCTTCCGAAGCTGGAAACAAGATGGTTCTACGTGGTCGCGAGTATTTGGAAGTGAAAGCTGCTGATGGGACCGTTGAGCTTAGGCGCTTTGATTCCAAGTCAGGTAAGTGGGTCATTAATCGCTTCTTGGCAACGGATACAGGTGCCGAGAAGGAATTGTTGAACCAACTGAAAGATGAATATGTGCGGCAGCAGCTTGAAACAGATGAATCTCCCATATAGAAATAATTGGAGGAGTCATGTCGTTTCAAAAATAATGAGTTGAAATTATCGCAGAAGCATGGTATTACAACAACACGCTATGAAACTTACAAATAATAACATCGAAGGAGCGGTATCTCCTATGGTTGTACCTGTAGAGCAAGGGATTACGAAGCATATTAATAATGATGTAATAGTCAATGCGTTCAGCACGAATGGCATCATGCGTGAAGTATTAACTAAGGTTGCTGTGCTTCGACGTACATCTGTTGACGGGCGTTTGGCTAGTTCGAGAAATGTTAAATACAGCCATGAATTCGAATTGTGCAAGAGCTATATTCAGACGAAGCCAGGTTGGGTTATGGTACAAGATTATGCTGAACAATATCCCTTCGGACATAAAGGGGAATTGTCTGATCGTAAAATCACCCAGCAGCTCTTTCGAGATGCTGAAGATAAAAAGTTTGCTATTTTGCTTATTCATCAATATGCACGGCTGGGACGAGCAGGAAATGATGCCTCATTGATTGTACAGCGTTTATACAGGCTTGGTGTTCAGGTATGGTCAGTCTTGGACGGGCAGATAGACCTTCAGAATGACATTTTTAAACGATTAAGCAGCTTGATCTAAGAATTGAACAGGATGAAAGACATCCTTCCTAAATTGACGGAACGAGACGGTATTGCCAAGAACGTCTCGTTCCATTATAGCTGGAAAGTATACCTTTCCAATGGGGGATTGCAATTTTTGTGAAATTATTCAAAGGAGTGGCTGATATCATGCTTGTAGTTGCACATAACGGTGTTAAGCGGGTGGCTATTTTGTTGCGGGTCTCGACCAAGAAACAAACCGAGTATATCTTAGGGGTAAATCAGAATGATTTTTTGGATGATATTCCGGGTCAAAGAAAGTCGTGCATGGAATTTATCAGTAAACAACCGGGCTGGCAATATGTAAAAGAATATAGAGAAGCGGGGGTCTCCGGGTTTAAAGTTTCAGAATCAAAAAGAGATGTTCTTCAAGATGCCAAGCGTGATGCTGAAAATGGACTCTTTGACGTGTTGCTAGTTTTTAAGTTTGACAGGCTTGGACGTTTAGATGATGAAACTCCCTTTGTTCTTCAGTGGTTTGTTAAAAAGGGAATTGAAATGTGGTCGGTGGTGGAAGGGCAACAAAAAATAGAAGGTCAGATGGATAAGCTCATCAATTATTTGACCTTTTGGCAAGCAAATACGGAAAGCGTAAACACGTCAATCCGGGTAAACGAGAAGCATTCGCAGATGGTTGAAGAAGGGGTTTATCGCGGCGGTTCGATTCCGTTCGGGTATCGCTTGGAGAAGTCCGGCAAGTTCAACAAAAAGGGGAAGGAGTTGCTGATGGTCGTCATTGATCCGGAAGAGGCTGCTGCAGTTAGATGGGTATATGCTCTGGCCGATCAGGAAGGCTATGGTCAGTACCGGCTTGCGAAGCTGCTGAATGAGAAGAAGATCAAAACAAAACGGGGTGGCGCATGGGCCTCGAATATGGTAAGTCACATGTTGAATAATCCGATGTATAAGGGGTACTATGTGTATGCTCGAGGCACGGATAAGGAAGTCATGTCCAAGGTGCAGATCCCAGAGTTGGTTATCATTAATGAGGACCAATGGGCACGAGTACAGAAAATCCGGGAGGAACGCAGTCCAGAGAACACGAAGAAGAATGATGGTGTGATTATTGTGAGATCCACTAAAGGGTCCTTACTCTTTGTAGGTATGATTCGTTGTGGAACTTGTGGCAATCCGCTTACTGCTACTCCCAATCATAAAACATATATCAGCAAGAAGACAGGGAAGAAGACGGGATATCGCTCCATGAAGTATCGGTGTTCAGGCAAGGCGTCTCAGAAGGTCGTCGATTGTAGGGGTCAAACGATGTATTCGCAAAACATCATCGAAGGGCTCGTGATGGACGAGGTCTACAGTTATCTGGATCAGCTTCAAACCATTGACTTGACCAATGAGATCGAAAAGATGAGGAACCGAAATTTGGAAGAGGAAGCCAGGGCGTTAAGTAAGTGCAAGCAACAATTGAAGCGTTTGGAGCATGAACTTAGCAAATACAAAGAGGAAGTACTCAAGGTCATCATGGGAGAAAGTTCCTTTGACCGAGATATGCTCAGTGGGCTGATCAAGAAGAAGGAGCAGGAAGTTGGGGAGCTTAAGGAGGAACATGCTAAGCTGGAGCAGGAACTTGCGGCGAAGAAGGTCGAGCGTACTGAAATGGAGGCGCTTCAACGGCACATACCGAATTGGCGGAAAGTGTTTGAGGCGGCATCTATTGCAAAAAGGAAGATGATGCTTCGCACGATCATCGGCGGTATCCTTGTTTATCGAGATCGGGTTGAGGTGACGTTCAAGCTTCGGATCAGCCAGTTTCTTGATGTGATGGGGAGCGGCGAGTTTAAATCGCTAGACGCAGCACAGTACGGCAGAGTGCTGACATATAACTCGGTAGCCGGTAGTCCGGTATATAAGCAAGCGTAGTTGTTACGGCTTCAGGTCAACCAGTTGCTTTATGGACGCCGCGCAGCAAAGCAATGTGTTGATGCATAATGCGTCATCCGAAGTTTTGGCATCTAAATGGGCATAATTGTTATGCAGCTCCTGCTGATGGTTGGCGGGGGCTGTTTGTTTAATTTGTCATTTTACCACTATTTCCACATATCGCAAAATTGAAATATGAGTAGTATAATGGAATTGATTAAATTGTAAAAACAAATCGAATACTTATATATTCGTACACCTCAATAGTTTGCCTAGGACGGGATATTCGCTATGAACAATTATGACTTTCTAAATTTATCTGCGATCGAATTTGAAGACTTAGTTAGAGATTTACTTCAGAAGCATCTTAATATGTATTTGGAGAGTTTTACTGAAGGAAAAGATAGTGGAATTGATTTGAGGGGAAGCATTGACAGAAAAAAAAGTTTATTAATACAATGCAAAAGGTATAAAGATTACACTTCACTAATGTCTAATTTAGCTAAAGAAGCTCCAAAAGTTCAGAAATTAGGTCCCAAGCGTTACATTATTGTTACTTCAGTAGGACTGACTCCTCTGAGAAAAGCTGAAATAGTAAAAATGTTTGCACCTTATATTTTATCTACAGAAGATATTTTTGGTAAAAATGACGTAAACAACTTGTTAGGACAAAATAATGATATTGAAGAAAAGCATTATAAATTATGGCTGTCAAGTACGACAGTATTGAAAGCAATACTACAAGCAAATGTAAAAAATCGATCAGAGTTCTTAGCAGAGACCATTACCAATAGTATCAAATTATTTGTTCAGAATAAAAGTGTTAATGAAGCAATTGATATATTGAATGAAAATAATTTTGTAATTATTTCTGGAAACCCTGGGGTGGGAAAAACAACACTGGCTAAAATGTTAATTTTTCAATACATGTCAAAAGGTTTTGAGTTAGTTGAAATAACTGAGGATATCGAGGAGGGAAATAAATTTTTTTCGCCTGATAAAGAGCAAGTGTTTTATTATGATGATTTTTTAGGAAGTAATTTTTTAGAGAATTCAATTGCGAAGAATGAAGATAAAAGGCTTTACAGTTTCATGGAAAGAACAAAAAAACATAAAAATAAAAAATTAATAATGACAACCAGAGAGTACATTCTTAAACAAGCTCAGCAAAAATATGAAGTCTTAGGCAGACAGGATATTGACTTAGTAAAACACATTTTGGACATAGAAAGCTATACCAGGATTGCAAAAGCTGAAATTTTTTATAATCATTTGTTTTTTTCGGAGCTCCCTGAGGAATACATTCACGCAATAGTTTCAAATAAAGGGTATAACAGAATTATTAATCATCCAAATTATAATCCGCGTGTTATTGAATTAATGACGATGAAGTTTAATAGACACTCAGTTCCTCCTGATAGATATTTGGATCACTTTTTATTATCTTTGACAAACCCCATTGAAATATGGAAAGCTGCTTTTGAAAATCAAATTAGTCATTTGTCGAAATATATTCTGTACGCTATTTTAGTTACTAATAGCCCGATTTCTGAGGAGAGTCTCAATCTTTCTGTAAAGGGAATGCTTGAATATGATTCTCTTAGATTTAATATTTCTTTCAAAAGGGGAGATTTTCTGAACTCTTTAAAAGAATTAGAGAATACATTCATAAAAATAACTAAGGGATCAAATAACGAGAAATTCATACAATTTCAAAATCCTTCAGTTAAGGATTTTTTAATTCATTACATTGAATGTGATTATGATTTGATTGAAATGATCGTTAACAGTATGGTTTACTTTAATCAATTATTCACCATTTTTGATCCATATAATAAAAAAGCCTATCACCATGCTTATGATTATACTTTAGTGCTTAGTAGAAAGATTGAATTAACCGACAGATTAAGAAAAAGCTTTGAGACAAAAATCATTAAAGATTTTGAGGCTCTTCGCCGTTAGCGATGCAAACAGCAGTTAGTAGTCATTAAAACCTTTGAAAATCGGACAAG
>NZ_QMFA01000010.1 GCF_003285005.1 Paenibacillus sp. YN15
GACGCTAGCCGGTGACAAAGGCTTATAGCCGCAGAGCAAACCACCCGTTTGACGGGTGGTCATGATTCTTAGCGCAGCAGCGCCGCCATATCATAGATAATTCCGGCGATTTCTTCGGGGGGCTGCTTCAGCCCGGTTTTTAGCCAGTGCTGGATGAGGCCGACGCTTCCCATAACGACGAACCGGAAATACAGCTCCGCCCTGTCCCCGCCGTTTTCGGCCAAGGTGCTAATGCCGCATTGCTGGTAGATCAGGGTCAGCAGCTCCTTCTGAAAATCCATGTCCCCCTGCTCGCTCATGAGGATTTGAAGATGTTTGCTGTTTTGGGCAAAATAATGGCAGATGCTCTCCAGCACCTTCATGGTTTCACGCTCATCGGTTTTTTCGATAAGAATGGCAACAGCCTCCTTGGCCCATGCCAAAGCTTCATCCCCGATTTTGCGCAGCAGGTCGTACTGGTCGGTATAGTGGGCGTAAAAGGTCGTCCGGTTCAGGTCCGCATGTTCGCACAGCTCTTTGATGGTGATTTTGTTGATGGGTTTGTCCTTCATCAGCTCCATGAGGCTGTCCTGCAGCACCATGCGGGTATAGCGGGTTTTCCGGTCCAGCTTCATTTCTTTCATCTTTCTGTTCCTCCCCTCAACAGATTTTCCGGATATGCATCGAAACCGACATTTGCAGGTTATTGTGTCGGGAAACCAACGTTTTGTATCCATCTGCAGGTTGACAAAGCAACACGGTGTTTATTACGATAGGGAATCAGCAAGCAAAAGTCAAGAGGAGAGAACCTGATGGCCTATATTGAATTTAATCAAGTGGCAAAGCAGTATGCCTCCGAAGGGGTGGTTATCCGCGCGCTGGAGAATGCCAGCTTCTCCGTGGAAAAAGGAGAGTTGGCCGTGATTCTGGGTGCCTCCGGCGCCGGCAAAACCACAGCCCTCAATATATTGGGCGGGATGGATACGGCCACTTCCGGCGAGGTTGTTGTAGACGGCGAAGTGATTTCCGGGTATACCGGCAAGCAGCTGGTGGGTTACCGCCGCACGGACATCGGTTTTGTGTTCCAATTCTATAATCTGGTGCCGAATCTGACCGCCTTGGAAAATGTGGAGCTGGCCGCCCAGGTCCGCCCGGATTCCCTGGACGCCTCCGAAACTCTGGATAAGGTGGGGCTATCCGAACGGAAGAACAACTTCCCGGCCCAGCTCTCCGGCGGAGAGCAGCAGCGTGTATCCATTGCCCGCGCCATTGCCAAAAAGCCGAAGCTGCTTTTGTGCGACGAACCCACCGGCGCTTTGGATTACAACACGGGCAAGCAGATCCTGCAGCTGCTCCAGGACATGTGCCGCACGGAGAACATTACGGTGCTGATCATCACCCACAACTCTGCATTGGCGCCGATGGCGGATAAGGTGATCCATTTCAAGAACGGCCAGGTGGTCAAAATAGTGCATAATGAGCAGCCGACTCCCATCGAGCAGATTGAGTGGTGAGAGGATGAACAGAGCTTACCGGAACGATATCTGGCGCTCCATCCGCAAAGGGTGGAAGCGGTTTTTGTCCATTGCGATCATTACGGCGCTGGGTGTAGGTATGCTGACAGGTCTGTACGCCTCCTGCATGGATATGTATTATTCCGCAGACAAATTCTACGACCGGCAGAATTTGTTTGATATCCGCATCATGTCTCCCGCGGGGCTGACAGAGGAGGACGTAAGGGCGGTCAGCCAGGTGAAGGGTGTGGAAGCGGCCGAAGGAGCTTTTAGCCAAACCGTCCAGACGGAAGTGGAGGGTGCGGGGAAAAGCGCGGAAATGAAGGTGCTTGGTGCAAAGGGAATTAACGCCCCTTACATATTGGAGGGCGCGCTGCCGGCTCAAGCCAAAGAAATTGCCGTCACCCCCAAGTACATGGAGGAAAGCGGAGCCTCCATCGGCGACGCCGTCGCCATCGGCAATGATACGTATACCATTACCGGCGTGGTTCTGGACCCCATGAATATTCAAAGCACCGGCATGGCCAGTGTGTTCCGCGCCACTGTCGCCACCGACTATACCTTTTTTGTGCCTGCCGGCACTGTCAAGAGCCCCATGTTTACAGCCATCTACGCCACCTTGGCGGACGCAAAAGAGCTGGACACTTTTTCCGGTGAATATGAAAAGGCTGTGCGGAAGGTCGTCGAAGAGATTGAACGCCAGCGTGGGCAAACCGGCTCCAATACCGGCGTACCGTGGTATATTCAGGACAGAACCTCCCTGGACAGCTATTCCAGCATGATCAACGACCTGTCCTCCATTGAAGCGGTGGGCAAGGTATTCCCGGTGATTTTCCTCCTGGTGGCCGTGCTGATGAGTCTGACCTCCATGACCCGGATGGTAGAGGAGGAGCGGGGGCTCATCGGCACCTATAAGGCGCTGGGCTTCAGCAACGCCGCCATTTACCGCAAATATCTGCTGTTTGCCTTTATGGCCTGCCTGCTTGGGGGAATGCTGGGGGATCTGTTCGGCTTTGTGCTCCTGCCGCAATTTATCTCCCTTGTGCTGGAGGAGCTGTACACTCTGCCCCAGTATGAGCTGCGCTTCGACATCCTTTATGGGGTGGGCGGCGTCCTCCTGTTCCTGGCAGCCATCCTCGGGGCAACGGCTTTGGCCTGCCGCAGCGAGCTTCGGCAAACGCCGGCCTCCCTGATGCGTCCCAAGGCGCCGCGGGCCGGCTCACGGGTTTTCCTGGAGCGGATATCGGCGGTCTGGAACCGGCTTACCTTCCTGAACAAGGTGACCGTGCGCAATCTGTTCCGCTATAAAAAGCGGCTGTTTATGACGGTGGGCGGCATCATGGGCTGCACCGCGCTGATCCTTTGCGGCTTCGCCATCAAGGATTCCATTGCCGACCTGGGAATCAAGCAATATGAGACGGTTTACCGCTACGATCTGCTGGCCGTTGCCCAGGAGGGACAGTTTGATGCCCTGGTGCAGCAGTTGGCCGCCGACGGCAAGGCGGAGGATTTCCTGGATGTGCGGGCGGACAGCGTGAAGCTGATCAACGCCGAAGGGAAAGCGGAAAAGGTGCAGCTTATGGCGGTTCCCGAAGATGCGGCAATCGGGGATTACATCCGCCTGGAGAGTGTGGACGGAGAGCTGGTTCAGCCGGAGGACGACGGGGTGCTGCTTACCCAGAATGCAGCGCGCATTCTCGGCTTGAAGGCGGGAGACACTCTCGCTCTGGAGGATATGGGGCTCAGGCAGCATGAGGTGACCGTATCCCGGGTTATAAAAAATTACCTGGGCAATACTGTCTACCTGTCCGAGAAGCAGTATGAGGCTTTGTTCGGCGATTTTACTCCCAACGGCTTACTGGCCCATCTGTCTGCGGCATCCGATCAGGAGCAGGCGGCGTATGCGGAGTCGCTGTTGGACAATGACCATGTAGTTTCAGCGGTAAGCACCGCCGCTCTGCTGGAGGAGTACGGCTTCGACCTGATGGATGCGGTGCTGCTCCTGATTATTGTAATGGCAGGCGGATTGGCCTTTGTGGTGCTCTTCACCCTGTCCACCACTAATATCTCGGAGCGCAACCGGGAGCTGGCTACCATCAAGGTGCTGGGCTTTTATGATAAGGAAATGCACCAGTATGTGAACAAAGAAACACTGCTGCTTACCGCGGCGGGGATTCTCATCGGGCTGCCTGTCGGCAGGTTCATCAGCGGCTTTCTTACTGTGGCGCTCAATATGCCGTCCATCCATTTCGCCGTCCATGTGGAGCCGGTCAGCTATCTGATCACTGCGGCCATCACCTTCTGCTTTGCGGTAGCCGTCAATTGGATAACCAATCGGACGCTGAACCGGATTGTCATGGTGGAGGCGCTGAAGAGTGTGGAGTAGAGCAAGCTCCTTATGATTAGCATGTCAAATAGCCGCTCTGCATCGGGCTTCTGATGTTTGGCGGCTGTATTTTTGCACCATTTGACAAAGGACAGACCGGTAGAATATGATTTATTCAACGAACGTTAAGTGAAAACAAAGGAGGTGAAGGTATGGGGGTTAAAGGAAGCCCAAAACGGATGACCAACCGCGACATGCAAGCGGCAGAGCGCAGAGAGCAGATTCTTGCCATTGCAAAGCGGCTATTTGCCGAAAAAGGGTATCATGGCACTTCCATGCGTGAATTGAATAAAGCCATCGGCATGGCGGAGGCCTTGACCTATCATTATTTTCCGGGAGGCAAGCTGGATATTCTGAGGGCGGTTTTGCAGCATGCCCAAGAAGAGCGGATTGCGCGGATTGTTGCTTTTTTGGAGGAAACATTCTCGGGGGAACCGGCATTGGACCAAACTCTGCTGGCTCTGATTGAAGGAATTTCCGGGCAGCTTCAGCATGACCGGGAGTACTTTCTTATTCTGGTGCAGGAGAGAAACCTGCTGGACCAGGAGCAGAAGGAGGTTTTGGAGGCGCTGACCAAACAGTCGTTCCGGGCCATGGAAGACTATTTGCAGAGGCTTTCTGCCCGGGGAGACCTTCGGGTGATAGATTTCGAAATGGCAGCCTCCCAATTTTTATCCCATATTGTAGTCCTGATTATTCAGGGGATGATGAACGGACATGCCATTGGGCAGGAGCAAAGGCAGCGTATCGTTGACTATTATGCAGCATTGTGGTCCCGGTAAGCTGTCTTTTTTTGCTTATTTTATTCAACGAACGTTTGGTTAGTTAATAGAGGAGGAATTTGGATGGAGGAGCCGATCCGGACGGTTGGCCTGACCAAACGGTACGGGCCGCACACGGTGGTGCAGAATGTATCGCTATCCGTACCTTCGGCCGGGAATATACCGACCGGACGGTGAAGGATCTGCTGGCGCTCCCCGTATCCCGCGGAAGGATTGTTTGGGCCAAGCTGGTGTCTGCCCTCATATGGTGTTTCGTGATGACGATGGCGACGTACGGATTTGCGGTGCTCGAGAGGGTGCTGTTCCGCATGCCGGGCCTTACCATGGATGTGGCGCAGCATTATTTCGTTCAGCTCCTGATCATCTGCGGCATGCAGCTCCTGCTGTGCGGTCCTGTCGTATTCACGGCCAGCGCCTCCCGCGGCTATCTGGCGCCGGTTGTTGTTGGCTTGCTGGGGATAGCGGGGACGTTGGGGTGGTGGCGCCGGGCGGATCAGCGGTAGGGGCGCCTGCTCCCCGGATAACTCCGATGTCCTGAAGCGCAGAGGCATGTAAGCGCCAATAATGGATTGCTATCCGCCCAACCCTGCAGCATTTGTCCCATATAGTGATCATGAAATGATTGCTATTCGCCTAAATTGAGCTCTCAATGGGGATTTTGATCAACTTAGCAATCATTTCATGTTCCTTATTTCGCAAAATCTCCGCTTGTTTCCTTAATAGTGGTCATTTGTTGAGCGCTATCGTTTCGCGCCCGCCTCCTAAGCCTGCTTCTGCTCCTTCTCCGCAATAATACTCACCGCGCCCAGATTGTCTTCATATTTGAGGAAGGTCTGCCGCATGGCGGATACCCGCTTGAAGGCGCCGCTCCGGGTGGCGCAGCGGCATCCGATCTTCAGCGTACCCAGCACGCCTTCATCGGAGATGACCCGCTTCATCCGCAGCAGGTGCATGGGGGCGGTATGGACCTCGATGACGCGGAAGCCGTTGCGCTCCAGCAGCCCTTTCCATTCGTCCACGGTTAAGGGCCGGGCATCCACCCGGATCACCTTGGAAATATCCTTGTGGATGGTATCCTTCAGTTCCGAAGAGATGTCATTGGGCTGAAGCGACATTTCGTGGATGGCATAACGGCCGCCGGGCTGCAGCATCCGGTTGGCCTCCCGGATAATCTGCTCCTTCAGACGATCCGGCTGCATGGTCAGCATGGCTTCGCCATAGATAACGGTAGCGGAGCTGTCCGGCAGAGGAGGGTTCCGGGCATCGGCGACCACGCAGGTCTGGTTGGTTCCGTTCAAATAGGACATCACCACGCCCGCCGCTTCCTGATCCTGCTCGATGGCCGTATAAGAGCGCGGATTGCGGCCGAGTGTCAGCTTGGCGGTTCTGCCTACGCCGGGCGCATATTCCACCACCGCATCCTTGGACGAGATGTCCAGGCGATTCAGCATAATCCGCGTTAACTCGATACCGCCCGGCCGGAGCACCGTTTTCCCCAAGTTCGCAAGGACCCAATGCCCGGGTATTCTCGCAAAATCCACGTTTCCTTTAAATGACCCCATCCGTTGAAGACCTCCCCTAATAATATCAGTAGGATAATGATTATCATTATCAATTATAACATAACAAGAAGGCTAAAGTGGAATCTATATTCTATAAATCTCCGATATCCGACTTGGGCCGGCTTCCCCTGGGGGAATAAGAAATTCACCGGACTGTCCGGCGCGCGGCGATTGTTCAATTCTTCATCCTCTTATAAAATATGAAGAAATACAAGGCGAGCAGTATCCTGCTGTTGGACGTGTTCCTATTTCTGGCGGGCTGGGCGTTTTTTTTGGAAAATGAACCTTTGGCCGGTTCGGATTGTTTATTATGCAGCCGGTTGGAAGGAGGCAAGCGCTTGACCGAAAAGGAGTTATTTGAAACCTACAAAAAAGAAGTGTATAAAACCTGCCTGTACATGCTCCAGCAGAAAGCGGATGCGGAGGATGTCTGCCAGGATGTGTTTGTGACGGTGTTCCGCCACAACTGGCGTCAGGTGGAGTATCTCAAAACCTGGCTGCTACGGGTTACAGTAAATCATTGTCTGAACCATTTGAAGAAAAGCAGCCGGCACCGGACGGATGGGCAGCTTCTCCTGTTCCAGCGGCGGCCGGAAACGGCCAAGGCGGCCGAGACCGTTGCCGAGGAGCGGGAAACGGCTATGGAAACCGTGCGGCTGCTGGGACGGCTGCCTGCGAAAATCCGCGCGGCAGTATCTCTGCGGTACCTGCATGAATGCAGCTTGAATGAAATTTCATCCATTCTGTCCATACCCGAAGGAACGGTGAAATCCAGGCTGCACAAGGGGCTGAAGCTGCTGCGCCCGATGATGGAAGCCGGAGGAATGACTTTGGAAAAGGAGGACGCGCACCCATATGGACAAGACGGAAGCCAAGCTTGCTCAATGTATAAATCATGACGAAACCATGGATTATCCAGATTTTGACGCCATGTGGAGCCGGTTGGAGAATCAATTGCCGGAGCCCGGCGCAACCCTTCTTCCCGTACCCCCGGAGACGAAGAAGCGAAAACCGCTGCGGAAAGTAGCGGCAATCGGGGCTTTGGCGGCTTTGCTGGCGGCGGCTCCTGTAGTGGCGGCGGTTGCCGACCGGTGGGATACCATCCTGTCCTACAGGGCCGGGGTGCGTTCCGCTCTGGAGCAAGGGTTGGGGCAAGCTATCGGACAGTCGGTGACCAGAGAGAAAGTGACGGTTACAGTAGAAACTGCCATTGTAGACGAAAACCGGACGGTAATTTTGTTCAGCTTGAACACCAGAGACAAAACGCCGGAGGAAGGGATGTTCTTCAATATTGAGGAAGTGGAGCTGAAGGACGCCAACGGCCAGCCTGTAGAAGGCTGGAAGCAGCTGAATTGGGACCCTGCCGCCAAAACCTGGAGAGGTTACTTCGAATCGGAATGGTCGCCTTCAGAGACTTTGGCCAATGTGACGCTCACATTCCGCAATGTGCAGGCTATATCCCCTGTAGAGCGGGAGCTATCCCTTAAGCCGTTGGAGGAACAGGTGCAAACCTTCGACATCCGGCAGGACGGCATCGGGCAGCTGACCGTAAAGCCTTTTATCCAGGGTGACAAAATGATGTTGAATTCCGCCATCGCTTTCGATCAGCCGGAAGCGCAAAAGTGGGCTTTCCCCCGCATCGGTGTTTTTCACGGGGGTGTACCGGTGTCCGAGGCTGGTACGGGCGCTTTTGGGAAACCGGATGAAAACGGGAATTATACAGGGCAGCAGTCATTCCTGTTGAGCGAACTGAAGCAGGAGCAGGTGGCGTATAAGCTGCTTTACAGTAAAGAGGCAAAGCGGATCAACGCCGATTGGATCTTCGATTTGCAGCTGGATAAGCAGCGGATGGAAAGCGGCACAGTGAAGCGGGAGCTGAACATTCCCCTGGAGCATCTGGACCAGAAGATGACACTGACCCGGATGATTACGACCCCCACCCAGGTCAGAATCAAAGCCAGCCATGACAAATATGCCCGTTTCCCCTTTATGAATTATTCGCTGGAGGTGGACGGCGTTGTTTTGCGGGGAGGGATAGCGGACTCCCACACGAATCCGGAAGAGACGGTGTTCCGGTTTGAGGTTCCGCCTGCGGTGCGGATAACCGAACAATCCGTCGTCAGTTTTGTGGCCAGATACGAAAGAGTCGAGCGCAAGGATGCCAAAGCGCCTATCCCGCTCCGGGAGATCAGCGAAGAGAAAAAGACCATCACTACCGATGTAGGCGGTTATTCCGTGCTCTGGACGTACTTCCGGCAAGACGGCAGCCTATATGTGCAAAGCGAAAGCGGGACCCCGGGCTTCGGTGGAGTCAATCAGACCTACATGCTCAGCGGGGAAAAGCGGGAAGTAGGCCAGAAGATGACTGTCAGCTTCGGAGGAGACGGCAACAATCAGGCCACTGACAAGTATCCGGGGTTTGCGGGCAAGGATGCGGATGTTTATATTTTCTGGTATTACACGGAAAATCCGGACAAGGAATTGCGAACTGTAATTAGCCCGTGATAAACAATCACCCAAAAGTGACGAGATGTTTGGAAGCAAATTCCGGGTACTTTTGGGGGAGCCCCCGAATGAAAATGCGGAACAGCCTGCCCATAACGGGCAGGCTGTTTGTGCTACGTCTTGCGGATGGGAGAGCAAAGGGCGGAAGCTGCCTTACGGTTCATAAGTCTTCAGCACAATGGCCGAATTATGGCCGCCGAAGCCGAAGGAGTTGGACAGACCGAAGCGGAGCTTGGCGGATCGGGCCTGATGGGGAACATAATCCAGATCGCATTCCGGATCGGGATGATCCAGATTGATGGTCGGCGGGATGAGGCCCGTCTGCAGGGATTGCACCAGAGCGATAGCCTCCGCTGCGCCGGAGGCTCCCAGCATGTGGCCGGTCATGGACTTGTTGGCCGTGACAGGGATGCGGCAGGCGTCCTGGCCGAACACACGCTTGATCGCCGTTGTCTCCGAACGGTCGCCGATGACGGTGCTGGTGGCATGGGCGCTGATGACATCGATATCCGCCGCCGCCAGCTTCGCATCGGCCAAAGCCAGCCGCATGGCCCGGGCCGCCCCGCTGCCGTCCTCCGGCGTCGCCACCATGTGGTAGGCGTCTGAGCTGGCGCCGTACCCCACCACCTCGGCCAGGATGCGGGCGTCCCGGCGCAAGGCGTGGGTCAGCGACTCCAGCACCAGAATGCCGGCTCCTTCGGCCATCACAAACCCGTCCCGCTCCGCGTCGAAGGGACGGCTGGCCTGCTCCGGCTCTCCATTGCGCGTGGAGAGGGCGGTGGCATTGGCGAAGCTGGCCAGGGAGATATCCGTCAGCGCCGCCTCCGAGCCTCCCGCCAGAATAATATCTGCTCTGCCCGCTTGAATGCGGTGAAACCCTTCGCCGATGGCGGTATTGCCGATGGAGCAGGCGGTCACCGGGGCCAGGGAAGGACCAAGGGCGCCGTATTTGATGCTGATCATGGCCGCCGCCATATTGGCGATCATCATGGGCACCAGAGTGGGACTGACCCGTTCCGGCCCGCGGGCGGCCAGAAGCTCGCCCTGCCCCATCAAGGTTTGGATGCCGCCGATTCCGGAGCCCACATATACCCCCATCCGCTCCCGGTCGATGCCGTCATCCCGGAAGCCCGCTTGGGTGAAGGCCTGCTCCGCGGCGGCCAGGGCGAACTGGCAGAACCGGTCCATGCGCCGGGCTTCTTTTAAGCCGAATCTTGCAGCAGGATCAAATTCCTTTACCTCTCCGGCAATCTTGACCTTATGCCTGGCAGTGTCGAAGCTGCCGATCAGCCCGATCCCGGATTCTCCACGCACGAGCCGGGACCAGAAGCTCTCCACATCATTGCCCAGCGGCGATATAACGCCCCCCCCGGTAATTACGACTCTTTCCATTATGAACTCAGCCTCCTGGTCATTGTAAGTGATCCGTATTAAGGTTATAATGTCATTCAATATATCCTATTACAAGACAGCGTTTATCCTAGTATAAATACTACTATTTTCCCCGTGATCGAAGGAGGCTTCCTTATGACATCCCAGGTCCGGCTACATGCGCTTTCCGTCTTCCTCAAAAACCAGCGGGCCAAGCTGAACCCGGAGTCGGCAGGATTGCCTTCCGGCGCCAGAAGAAGAACCCCCGGCTTGCGCAGGGAGGAGGTTGCCCAACTGGCCGGCGTCAGCACCACCTGGTATACCTGGCTGGAGCAGGGCAGGGACATCAAGGTATCCACCTCGGTGCTGGACTGTATCGCCACCGCCCTGCAGCTTAATGCCGACGAACGGAAATATCTGCATTCATTGGCGTTTGAAAATGGAGGCGAACCGGTACCCCCCAGGCGGGAAGCCGTCCAGTTGAGTCCATCGCTGCGGAAAATCATCACGGAGCTCACCTACTGCCCGGTTATCGTTTCCGACCGGATGTGCAATATCGTCGGGTGGAATCCTGCGGCCGCATATGTGTTTCTGGACTTCGAGCGTATTCCGCCGGAGGAGCGGAATATGATCCGCCTTCTTTTTACCCGGAAGGAATTCCGGCGGTTGGCAGTGAACTGGGAGCAATTCTCCAGCAGCTTCCTCTCCATGTTCCGCTCCTATTACGGCGAATATGTGGGAGATGGCTGGTATGAACAGTTTTTGGAGGAGATGATGGAGGAGCATCCGGATTTTAAGGCCATGTGGGAAAGCAGCCAGGTCAGCTACGCGCCGGAGGTGCATCTGGAATTCCGCCACGCCCGCGCCGGGAAGATGGTCTACGAGCTTACCTCCCTGAAGGTATATGGCGCAGACGATCTGCGCTGCAACGTGTATACCCCCGCGCCGGACACGAACACGGAGGCCAAGCTGCGGCAGCTGATGGAGGAGCGGCAGGCGGCAGACTGAGCTAACGGCGGCGGAAGCCGCTATTTGCCTCGAATACGCAGCTGGAAATTTGTAACGGCGGCCACGGCCGCTATTTGGACTCAAAAGGGAGATTTTCCCCGAATTCCGCAACAATAAGAGCGCCTGCCGCCGTTAGATTTTGAAAGCTTTCCTTTTTGGCAGAATAAGAGCTCTGGCCGCCGTTAAAATTTCAAGCTTTTCTTAAGACCCTGACCGGGATCGTTCCGGCCGGGGCTTTTGCTGTTGCGGATCAGCCCGAAAAAGGGTTCTGCCGGAAAGTGTCGAATTAGTGAACCATGACGCAAGAGCAATTGACGCTGGCAGAGGTTGAACAAAAGAGGACTTTCGTGGAAATGGAGAGCGGGGGATGGCTATGCAGACGCGATATGTCCGAATTATGGGGACTGGGAAATATTTGCCAAGCCGGATTGTGACAGATGAGGAGATGGATCTCCGCCTGGGAACACCGCAGGGATGGGTCCGCAAAATGACGGATGTCACGATCCGCCATTTCGCAAGCGGCCATGAGACTGCGTCTTATATGGGAGCGAGGGCGGCGGAGGCGGCCTTATCGGAAGCGGGGCTCGATTTCACGGACATCGATTGTCTGGTCTGTACCAGCGGCACCAAGGAGCAGGTGCTGCCCAGTACGGCTGTGCTGATTCAGCGGGCGCTGGGCCAGGAGATGTCCGGCGTGCCCGCCTTCGACATCGATGCTACCTGCCTCAGCTTCCTGGTTGGTTTGGATCTGATATCGTACCTGGTGGAGGCCGGGAGGTACCGGCATGTGCTGCTGGTGTCCTCCGAGATCGCTTCCGTGGGTCTGAATTGGAAGGAAAAGGAGAGTGCGGCATTGTTCGGGGATGGAGCGGCTGCGGTCATTATCGGGCCGTCTGACGGGGAGTCGCGGATTATCGGGTCGGCCCTGCGCACATACAGCAAAGGAGCGGCGCTGTCCGAAATCCGCGGCGGCGGCACACGGATGCATCCCCGGGAGCATCATGCGGGAACGGAGGAAGAGTTCCTGTTTCATATGAACGGACAGGCTATTTTCAAAATGGCTTCCCAGCTCCTGCCCGGTTTTGTGGAGGAGCTCCTGTTGGAAGCGCAGCTGCGGATGGCGGATTTCCAAGCCGTAATCCCCCATCAGGGAAGCGCCATGGCGCTTAGGCTGATGCAGAAAAAACTGGGCATCACCGGGGAGCAGCTGGTGAACATTACGCCCAACCACGGCAATACCATTGCCGCGTCCATCCCGATGGCGCTTCACGAGGCTATCCGGCAAGGGAGGATCGAACGGGGCGGCCGGGTGCTGCTGTTGGGTACTGCCGCAGGGTTGTCTCTCGGAGGGATGACCTTTGTCTATTGAAGCTGCGCCCCCTAACCGCCGCCGAAACATATTGCTGACGGGCGGACGGGCGCCATGTACCCTGGAGCTGGCGCGGGCTTTCCATGCCGCCGGTCACCGGGTGCTGGTTGCGGAGAGCGCCCGCCGTCATTTATGCCGCGTATCCCGGGCTGTGGAGCAAAGCTTTGCCGTGCCGCCGCCCAATGGGGAAACAGCTTCCTTTCTGGAAGCGCTGGAGGCTATCGTGACCCGCGAAGGGGTGGATGTGCTGATTCCCACCTGCGAGGAGATTTTTTTCGTAGCCAAAGGACTGGAGCGGTTGAAGCGACATTGCGCCGTTTGGGCTGCTCCCATTGAAGAGCTGGGGGAGCTGCATAATAAATGGCGGTTTGCCGCTCTTGCCCGGCGGTTGGGCCTGTCTGTGCCCGAAACGCGGCTTATTGCGAATCGTGAGGAATGGCTGGCATACGCGGAAGGGCAGCGGTCGGAGGAGAGTCTGGTGCTGAAGCCGGTTTATTCCCGTTTCGCCTCCCGGGTTCTGTTCCTCAGCTCAAACGATTCCGCCGCCCAACGCAGGCAGATATTGTCCCGGGTTATGCCGGACTTATCTCCGGAAGCCCCTTGGGTAGCTCAGCGGCGCATTGAGGGCCGCCATCTTGCCACCTATAGCATCGCATATGAAGGGGAGCTGGTGGCCCATGGGGCGTATCCATGCCGTTACCGGATCGGGCAAGGGGCTACCGTCTATTTTGAGCCAATCCGCCATGAGCCGTCTCTGGAATGGGTGCGCAAGCTGGTGAAGGCCATCGGATTTACAGGGCAAATCGCCTTCGATTTCATTGAGGAGGAGGGCGGAGGCCTGTACGCTCTGGAATGCAACCCCAGGGCAACCAGCGGCGTCCACCTGTTCGGAGGCAATGCCGGGCTGGTGCAGGCCTTCCTTCAGCCGGAAGCGCTGCGCAGCGCCGGGGTGCTGGTGGAGCCTGCCGGGCAGGCCGGGAGTATGCTCACCGTCCCCATGCTGGCGGCAGGCTTAAGCGGCATCCGCAGCCTCCGGCAGCTGCGCGGATGGGCGAAGGACTTCCATGCTGCCCGCGACGCGGTTTTCCATCGGACGGATATGGGCCCGGCCATAGAGCAGCTGCGGGTTTTGCGGGAGGCGTGGCGAACTGGCAAGACCCATGGAATTTCGCTTACGGAAGCAACAACTATTGATCTGGAATGGAATGGTGAGCCATGACCAAGGCTTTGGTAACCGGAGCCACCGGTTTTTTGGGGCGGCATGTCTGCATGAGGCTTAACAGGATGGGATGGGAGGTCACCGGGACTGGGCGGAGCCTTGCAGCCGGAGCCCAGTTGGAGGCGCAGGGCATCCGCTTCATCCGGGCAGACTTGCGGGACAAGGAGTCCGTGGCGGAAGCCTGCGCAGGGCAAGAGGCGGTATTTCATTGCGGGGCGTTGTCTTCTCCATGGGGACCGTACCGGGAGTTCCACGCCGTCAATGTGGACGGCACCGGACATGTCGCCGCAGGCTGCCTGAAGCATGGAGTCCGGCGGCTGATTCATATCTCTACGCCAAGCATCTATTTTGCCGGGCACCGGGACCGGTTGGGGGTGCGGGAGGACGCGTCGCTTCCGCCCAGGCCGGTCAATGCCTATGCGGCTACCAAGCTCCAGGCGGAGCAGGTGGTGCTTGAGGCCTTCCGGGAAGGGCTGGCCGGACTGATCCTGCGTCCCCGGGCCATCTTCGGTCCCGGAGACACGGCCCTTCTGCCCCGGCTGATGCGGGCAAACGACTCCTCGGGCATTCCTCTTTTCAGAGAAGGGAATGTGATGCTTGATCTGACGTATGTGGACAATGTGGTGGATGCCATGCTGCTGGGCTGGCAGGCGCCGGAGGATGCTCTGGGCCAGGCCTACAATATAACCAACGGGGAACCGGCCAAGCTGCAGGATGTGCTGGCAGAGCTGTTCGCCATATTGGGGACTCCTCTGCGGATGAAAAAGCTTCCGTACCCGGTGGCCTATGGGGCGGCGGCGCTTCTGGAATGGAGCCACCGGCTCCTGCCTATGCTGGGGGAGCCCACCTTCACCCGTTATTCAGTGAGTGTTTTGGCCCAAAGCCAAACCCTTGATATTGCCCGGGCCAGGGAAAAGCTGGGGTATGCGCCGCAGGTGAGTCTTCATGAGGGGCTGCGCCGGTTTGCGGAATGGTGGATGCGGAAGGAAGGTGATGGAGGATGACGTTGGAAAACAGAGTGGAACATACAACAGAACATACAGCAGAACATACAGCGAAACATGCAGCCGAACCTACAGTGGAACACACAGTTGAAAAGGCGGCTTTTTCAGGCTCCGGGACGCTTCTTTCGGGTGTACCTGTAGAGCTGAAGCTGTTAGCGGCGGGGTATTGCCGCCATCCCGAGTTTTTTACGCTGCGGGGCGGATCGTGGAAGGCGGTTCCCTTCCCGGCGGGGTTTGCACTGATCCGCCATCCGGACCACGGCTATATCCTTTTCGACACCGGATATTCCCGGCGTTTTGTGGAGGAGACCCGGCGGCTTCCGCAGCTGCTGTACCGGATGATTACCCCTGTGACCTTCCGGGAGGAAGACAGCGCAGTAAGCCAGTTGAAGCGCATGGGCATCGCGGCGGAGGAAATCGGCTATGTGGTGCTGTCCCATTTTCATGCGGATCATACGGCGGGACTCCGGGATTTTCCCCATGCCCGGTTTATATACAAGCGCGAAGCGTATGCTGCCGTCAGAAAGCTGGGGCCTTTGGCTGCGGTCAAAGCCGGGTATTTGTCCGGGCTGCTGCCGGAGGACTTCGAAGCGCGCTCCAGCTTTATGGAGGACGCAAAGCCTTACCCGCTGCCGGAGGCGTTTCCGTTTGCGGGCGGGTATGATCTTTTTGGCGACGGCAGCCTGGTTGCAGTTGATCTGCCGGGCCATGCGGCCGGGCAAACCGGCTTGCTGCTGCGGACCGGCCATGGGGAATATTTCCTCTGCGCCGATGCCGTCTGGTCCAGCCGGGCTTTCCGGGAGAACCGCAAGCCTCATGCGGCGGCGCGGATCATTATGGCTAATGCCGGGGAATATGAGGATTCCTTCCGGCGGCTTGTCCGCCTCCACGAGGAATTCCCGCAGCTGCGGATTATCCCCAGCCATTGCGGCGATGCGCTTCGTCGGCATGGGAAGGAGGACGGAGCATGATGGGCACAGGCGGCTTGGGCGGGAGAAGGCTTGCCATTTTCCTCGCCCATTATATGCGCACCCGTTACAGGCGGGAGTGGTCCAGCCGGGAAGCCCTGGAGCGTTGGCAGGAGCGGCAGGTGCAGAAGCGGCTCAGGTTGGTTAGAGCCCATTCCCCCTTTTACCGTGAGCTGTGGGGGGACAACCCCTTGGCGGAATGGGACCGGTTTCCGGTCATTGACAAGGCGGTTATGATGGAGCATTTCGACCGTCTGAACACGGCGGGCATCCGCAAGGAGGAAGCAATGGAGACGGCGCTGGAGGCGGAACGAACCCGCAATTTCGCCCCGCAGATCGGCGGCATAACCGTGGGGTTGTCCTCCGGCACCTCGGGCAGCCGTGGGCTGTTTCTGGTCAGCCCCGACGAGCAGGCCGCCTGGGCGGGCATTATGCTGGCGAAGGTGCTGCCGGGGCCATTGTGGAAGCCGGAGAAGGTTGCCTTTTTCCTGAGGGCCAACAGCAATCTGTATGAATCCGTCGGGAGCGGAAGGCTGCAATTCGACTATTTCGATCTGCTGGAGGAGACGGGGAAGCATGTGGAGCGGCTGAACAGATATGAGGCGGGCATCTGGGCCGCGCCGCCCTCTGTCCTCCGGCAGCTGGCGGAGCAAAAGCGCAATGGGCGTTTGACTTCCGCTCCGCGCCGCATCATTTCGGTAGCCGAGGTGCTGGACCCGGTGGACGCGGGGATGATCCGGGAAACCTTCGGCTTGCCCATCCATCAGGTGTACCAATGCACCGAAGGCTTTCTCGCCAGCACCTGTCCGCATGGAACGCTGCATTTGAACGAGGATGTGGTCCATATCGGCAAGGAATATGTGCAGGATGATCCCAGCGGACGCAAGTTCGTTCCCATTATTACCGACTTCTCCCGGACTACCCAGCCCATTATCCGGTACCGGCTGAATGATGTGCTGACGGAGGCGGAGCATCCCTGCCCCTGCGGTTCAGTGTTTACGGCCATTGAACGAATCGAGGGGCGGTGCGATGATATTTTCTATGTGGAGCAGGCCGGGGGCGGCAGGCTGAAGCCGGTTTTTCCCGATTTCATCACCCGTGCTATTCTCGCCGCCTCTCCGGTCATCGAGGAATACCGGGTGATCCAGCATGGGGGAGCGGAGCTTGCCATTGAGCTGCGTCTTGCCGACGGAGTCTCCCGGCCGGAGATTGAGCGGCAGGTTGCGGCCTCGATAGAAGCGCTGATGCGCAGGCTGGACTGCCGGTTGCCGGACCTGACCTTTGCCAACTATATTCACCATCAGGGAGCCCGGAAGCTGAGACGGGTGGAGAGGAGATGGTCCATTGACCAGCCGCGTCTCCCTCTATAGCCGTGAGGAGCTTCATCGGGTGGAGTGGCCGGATACGGAGGATGGGCGTTATGCCAGAGCCTATCTGGAGCCGTTGATGGTACGCGGCGCGGCAAGCTTTATGCCCAATGCGGACACCACCGTTCTTTTGGCCCGGGTGGATGACCTGGCGCTCCCGTTGACAGTAAATGATGCCGAATACGGCAATTCCTACGTCTGCTCCCCATACACCCATTATGTTCGTTATGCCAAGCAGGAGCTTTCCCTTTTGAACCGTCCGCTGCTGGAAAAAGCTCTTGCCGTTCTGCTGGATGTCTTAGGCAGTCTGATGAAACGCTCGCATCTGAACCGGGTGGTGCATATCAACAATTGGCTCCTGTCCACCAACCTGTTCCCGCATATGTCGGAAGCGCAGGCGGTTGCTGTGGTGCAGGCGGTCAAGGAGCGGTACCCGGAGCATGCGTTGGTGATGCGTTCTCTTAGCCCCGCGCTGCACGGGGAGATCATCGGCGCGTTGCAGGCGGCGGGCAGCAAGCTGGTGCCCAGCAGGCAGATCTATCTGTACCGGGCCGGGGACCCGGATTTCGGCAATGCCAAATCCCGCTGGCTGTTGAAGCGGGATGCGGAGCTTTTGGCCAAAACAGGCTATGCCTTTGTTTCCGGAGACGACATCACAGACGTGGATATTCCCCGGATAGCGGAGCTGTACAAGCTCTTGTATCTGGACAAATATTCCTATGATAATCCCCAATTTACTGAAGCGTTCATTGCCCTCGCTAAAGAGACAGGCATATTGACCCTCCACGGGCTGCGCAAGGACGGACGGTTGGATGCGGTGATGGGTTATTTTTGCCGCAATGGCGTGATGACCACCCCTCTCTTCGGCTACGATACCGGACTGCCTCAATCCCTTGGCCTTTACCGGATGCTGTCCGCCTGCCTGCTCCGGCAAGCACGGGAGTATGGTGTGCTGCTTCACGAAAGCGCCGGCGCCGCCGAGTTTAAGCGGAACCGGGGAGCGGTGGCGGATTTTGAATATTCCGTTGTGTTTGACCGGCATTTGCCTTGGGGGAGAAGGTGGTGCTGGACGTTTCTGGAGCGGCTTTTGAACGGGATCGGAGTGCCCTTGATGAAGAAGCTGAAGCTATAATGTGGAAAAAAAGAAAGGGAGTGACGACATGTCGGCACGTTCAGAAACGGCTGCTGCTTCCCGTTCCGGCGGGCGGGTTGCCCTGATCACCGGAGCCTCCAGCGGCTTCGGCCTGTTAACGGCGCTGGAGCTGGCCCGCAAAGGGATTAGGGTTGTGGCTACTATGAGGAATCCGGAAAAGGCGGAGGAACTGCTGAAGCTGGCGGAGGAAGCGGGGGTGGCTGAGCGGCTTCGGGTGCTTCCGCTGGATGTAACGGACCCGCTGTCCATCCGGCAGGCCGTGGAGGAAACAATCCGCAGCTATCAGCGGCTGGACATTCTTGTGAACAATGCCGGGTTCGCTGCAGGAGGTTTTGTGGAGGATGTGTCCATGGAGGCGTGGCGGCAGCAGATGGAGACCAACTTTTTCGGCCTGGTAGCTGTAACCCAAAGCGTCATTCCTATTATGCGCCGCCAGCAAAAAGGACTTATTATCAACATCAGCAGTGTCAGCGGCCGGGTGGCGTTTCCGGGATATGGTCCCTATGCGGCCTCCAAGTTTGCGGTGGAGGGGTTCACGGAAACGCTGCGCCATGAATTGGCCCCCTTGGGCATCGGCGTCGTGCTGGTGGAGCCGGGAGCGTACCGTACGCCCATTTGGAACAAAGGGCTTGCCGCCATGGCCGCTCCCGCCGATTCTCCCTACGGGGAGAGACTGGAGCGGATTGCCCAATATTCCCGGCGGACGGCGGAGACGGCTCCCGATCCCAGGCAGGTGGCGGAATTGATCGGCGTGTTGGCAGACACCCGCGCTCCCCGGCTGCGCTACACCTTGGGAAGCGGCTCGCGGCTGGCTATTTGGGGCAGGGCGCTGCTGCCCTGGAAGTGGTTCGAGGGGATTATCAGGCGGGCGCTTGGGTCATAAAAAGGAAGCTGAGGGAATCGGATTTCTCCCAAACGGCTAAAGGAGGCAGAGCGATGAGGCAGGATTTTTCCGGGGTGACGGCTAAGCGGCTGACGGAGTTGTTTCCGGTTTTGCTGGAGGAGCATAACCCCGCCTGGAAGGCGCATTATGAAGAGGAAAAGGAGTTTCTGGCGTCCGTCTTCGGCGGCAAGCTGGTCCGTATCAGCCATATTGGAAGCTCCTCTGTTCCTGGGCTTTTGGCGAAGCCTACTGTGGATATTTTGCTGGAGGCCGCCGGGGATACGGATTTGGACGCTGTGACGGAGCGGCTGCAGGATGAAGGCTATGCGGTCAACACTCCCAAGAGCGATCTGATCATGTACTTGAAGGGCTACACCCCACAGGGCTTTCAGGGGCAGGCTTTCCATATCCATGTCCGGCATAGCGGGGACTGGGGGGAGCTTTACTTCCGGGACTATCTGTTGGCGCATCCGGAGGCGGCAGCCGAATATGCTGCGCTGAAGACAGCGTTGAAGGCGCAGTATCCCCATGACCGGGACGGATATACGGAAGCGAAGGGGCAGTTCGTGCGGGCTTGCACGGAACGGGCGAGAAAGGAGTTTCCGGGGAGATATACCCCTGGTCCCTCCAATGGATAGGCATATGATCCGGCTAAAACGGCAGCAATGCCGTTTTTTCTATGGGGAGGGGGCAACCGGGCTGGCGAGTCCCCCCAAACTGGCGCTCTAGCCGGACTGAGGAGCCGTTATTTCAGCACAAACAGCCGTTTTTTGATCTGAGCGGACTCAGAATCCGCTATCCGTTTGAGAACAGCCCAATTGGAGGCTCACGAGGACAAATAAGGTATCCTGTGTCCGCGAAACGAGGAAAAGAGTGCTTTTTCGCAAAATAACGGATCGTCGGTCCGCCCCCGCACGGGAGCCGGAACCGGTAAGGCCGCCAGCGCTATTTTATGGAAGGAGGAGCGAGGAAGGGGTTTGCTCCCGCCTCCTGTTTAAGCAAACCATAAATTGCCAATCCTAAGATTATCTTTTGAAATCGGAGGGGTTGGCATGGCAATACTGGAGCCGTTTTGGCGGGATACGGCGGATATCCCGGAATTTCATCCGTTGCAGGAAAACGTGGAGGCGGATGTGGTCATTGTCGGCGGGGGGATTACGGGAATTACCGCGGCATATCTTTTGGTCAAAGAAGGGCTTAAGGTTGCATTGCTGGAGGCGGACAGGCTGCTGAACGGCACCACCGGACACACTACGGCCAAAATCACCGCCCAGCATGATTTGATTTACGATGAATTCATCAGCCATTTTGGCGTGGGCGCGGCCGGACTGTATTACCAAGCCCAAACGGAGGCCTTGCAGTGGATTGCGGAAACCGTCAAGACCCATCACATCCCATGCGATTTCAGCAGGCAGGACGCCTATCTATATGCTACTACGGAAGAGTCCGCGGGCAAAATGGAGAAGGAATGGTCCGCTTATCAAAAGCTGGGCATCGACGGCGCTTTGCTCCGGGAGATTCCCTTCCAAATCCAAACCTCCCGTGTGCTCAAAATGAACAACCAGGCGCAGTTTCATCCTCTGCAATATTTGGCGCATCTGGTCCGGACGGTAACGGATGCAGGGGGCCTTATCTTTGAGCAAACTGTAGCGGTGAATGTGGAGGAGCACGAAGAGAAGCCTGCTGTTCTCACCCGGAACGGCTGCCGCGCCACAGGAAGGCGCATTTTGGTCTGCTCCCATTTCCCTTTTTATGAAGGAATCGGTCTCTATTCGGCAAGGCTGCATGCGGACCGCTCCTACGTGCTGGCCTGCAAAACGAAAACCGAGTATCCCGGCGGCATGTACCTGAGTGTGGACAAACCCAGCCGCTCCCTCCGGTCTGTGATGCATAACGGGGAGAAGCTTGTGCTCATCGGCGGGGAGGGCCACAAGACCGGCCAGGGCAAGGATACCCGGGAGCATTATCAGGCCTTGGAGAGCTTCGGAAGGGATAGTCTGGATGTGGAAAAGGTTCTGTACCAATGGTCCACCCAGGACCTGGCGACCTTGGACAACATGCCATATGTCGGTCCTATTACAGCCGGCGAGCCACATGTGCTCATCGCCACAGGCTACCGGAAGTGGGGGATGACCAATGGAACGGCCGCTGCCAGGCTGCTGGCCGATCTGGTTCTGGACAAGGCTAATCCCCTGCGGGAGCTGTATACGCCGGACCGTTTTCAAGTGGACCCCAGCCTGAAGAAGCTGATTAAGGAAACTGCCAATGTGGTTAAAAATCTGGTCAAAGGCAAGCTGGAAAAGCCGGAGCGGACCGTTGAACAGCTGTCCATGGATGAAGGCGCCGTTATCACGGTGAACGGGGAGCGGATGGGAGCCTACCGGGATCGGGAGGGCAAGCTGCATCTGGTGGATACCACCTGTACCCATGTGGGCTGCGAGGTGAACTGGAATGCCGGGGAGCGGACCTGGGATTGCCCCTGCCATGGCTCGCGGTTCTCTTATACAGGGGAAGTGGTGGAAGGCCCGGCGGAAAAACCGCTAAAGCGGGGCCATTACAATATGCTGGACAATCTGGTCAGCGAGGATTCGGGGTATTAAACACGGTGCACAACAGCGAAAAGGGAGCCGCTCCGCAAAGAGCAGCTCCCTTTCATTTCCCGCAGGATACTAACCGTCGGTGCGGGTGACCTTCTTTTTAGCGATCCGGTACCGGTAAAAGACAGCCGCAAACACCAGCATGCCCAAGGCCAGCATGGCGTACACCACATTGGAGTACATATCCATATAGGCCAGCACACTGTCCCAGGAATTGCCCAGAATGGAGCCCACGTAGACCAGGGCCGTATTCCAGATCAGGGAGCCGAGAGTGGTCAGCAGCAGGAAGGAAACCAGATTCATTTTGGCGCTGCCGGCGGGGATGGAAATCAGGCTGCGGATCAGGGGAACCAGCCGTCCCAGCAGCACGGTCCAGGTGCCGTGGCGGGCGAACCAGGCTTCCGCCTTTTTGATGTCCTCCGGCTTCAGGCGGAGCACCTTCCCGTAACGGGTGACAATCTCCCCCAGCCGTTCGGCGGACAGGATCCTGCCCACGCCATAGAGGCAAAGCGCCCCCGCCACAGAACCCGCGGTTGCGGCAATGATGGCTCCAAGCACCGTCATGCTTGTAGTGGTGGTCATAAACCCGCCCAAGGTGAGAATCACCTCGGAGGGGATGGGCGGAAACAGATTCTCCACCGCAATCAACAGAAAAATCCCGGCATACCCAAATGAATCCATAATGCTGTAAATCCATTCCTCCATGATGCTCCACTCCTTTTAATCGGTTTCTTTCTCTTTGTCAATTGGAATTTGGCTGCGGGTTACGAGAAGTATTTCTTGAGCTTGTTATATATGAACCGGTCCAGGAACTTGTACAGCACATACACCCCGAAGAGGGAGACGCCGTATACTCCCGATACCGAACTGATGATCAACCAGACAAGGGAAGGCAGCCCCCATAACGCGCCTGCTGCCAATGCGGTGAGACATACCCCCAAGAGCAGAATGCCGCAGCCCAGCAAATAATGGTGCCCGTGGGTTTCAAAAGGAACGGTGTGTTTGGACATAGCCAGGAACTCCCTGACCTGAAATTGGCTGATCACTTCCTTGGCCGCTTCTTCCCTGGTCCGGCCCTGCTCCTCCAAATCTGCCGCGAAGTCCTCCAGAAAGTTGCGCAGCTCCGTTTTATCCTCCGCACTCATGGCCAACTGCTCCACATAGGCGCCGATATCCGCATGTTTCCGGTACAGATTGTTCATCCGGATATGCCCGACATAATTGATTCCGCACCACAAGGCAGCCAGGGAAAAGGACGTATAATAGGTAACAGCCAGCCACAGCTGCTCCCCGGGATTCACATGCTCATCGATATAAAAGGCGGCCACGCAGATCACTATGGACAGCAGCAGCACCGGGCTGTAGCGCAGCTCCGCCAGGCTGAAGGCCTTCCGGGTCCAATTTCTCATGAATCCATCTCCTTAAATAAACCGGTTCACAATCTCCGACATCAGCTTCCAGCTGGCGATATGCGTATCCAGAAGCTGCTTGCCTTCCCCGGTCAACCTGTAGTATTTGCGGCGGCCGCCGTGGCTCTGGTCTCCCCAATACGCCGAGACGGCGTTATGCTTCTCCAGCCGCTTCAAGGCCAGATACAGGGTGGCCTCCTGAATTTCGAATGCCCCTTCCGTGCGCTCTTTGATGGCTTTGGAAATTTCGTAGCCGTAATTGTCCCGGGTGTTCAAGACTGACAGGATCAACAGGTCGACGGTGCCTTTCAGCATTTCCGCGTTCAAAGGGGCTCACCTCCCCCAAACATACCTAATATTATTGAGTACATAGCCCATTATAATCAAAAGTACCTAACATTGCAAGGTACTTTAATATACGGGAGATTTCCCGAATGGCCGGGTACCCCTATAAGGATCTGTTTATGGCGGGGGATCTGAATCAGCTGGCCCACCCGTCTTACCCCATCCCGCTGCAACGGGGGCCGTGCAACATGGCATTGGAAATAAGGCATTCTTGTGTTACTCTGTAGGTAAGCGTAAGCGCATTCAATCAGCCCCTAACCCAGGAGTGGATATCCCCAATGAAAAAAAACTGGTTTCATCAGCTGCTGCTCTCCTACTTGCCCGTATTCCTCATCACCAGTCTGGTGATTATTCTCCTTTTTTTCGTGACGATAAGCGAGCTTGCCATGCAGGAAACACGCAAAGTCAACCGGTTTCAAAGCCAAGCGCTTCTGGACGCCGTAGATCAGACTCTGCTGAACGTGGAGCGGACGGTTATTAAGGATCTGATGAACAATCAGCAGGTGGAGACCTTTTTCCAGCGCAACGCTGTCGCAGACTACCTGGGCGAACAGACTGTTGCCCGGATGCTGCGGGATATCGGGTCGTATCTGCCTGATTTGCACAGTGTTCTTCTTTACCGCAAAAGCGATAACACAATATTGACCGCCGCTTCCAAAATTCCCGTCAGCGAGCATCCCGATCTGGCCTTTCTGGAGAAGGCCGATGAGCTGGCCGGCGGGTATTGGAGCGACCTCAGGGAAATTCCCGGCGATGACGGAAGCATTGCCCCCGTGGTCACCATGGTCAAACGGATGAATCCCCCTGCCGGGAGAGAGGGGCTTATTATTATCAATGTAGGCGTGAATTCCCTTGACCGGATTCTGAAGGATTCCGTCCGTTCCTCCCTGAATTACGTCACTCTGCATGATGCCAACGGCGCCCTGCTTGCGGCCAGCGGCAAGGAAAAGGACGGCAAAGTCGTCAGTGAGCTGGTATCCCCGTACTCCCGGTGGACGATCAAGGGAGGCTTCCACCGGGAGTCCGCGTACGGAGTATTTTCAACCCTGAGTCTGGTTTGGATGTTCATTGCCTTTCTGACGCTGACAGCGGGGATTGTCTGGATTGTGCATGTAAGCCGGCGCAATTACCGGCCCATCCAGATGATTATCAACCGGCTGCAGCAAAGCTCCATGCTCCGGCGCCAGTGGACCGGCGGGGATAATCAGCTGGCTGTTATCGAGAAGGCCATAGATAGTCTTGTGGAGCAGGCTGCCGTCCTGGAGAGGCAAAACGATGAAATGTCCGAATACCGCACCCGCCATTATTTCAAGGAATGGCTGGAAGGGAGCTTTCCTCCCGGTGATCCGGGCAAGGAAGTGGAGCAGTTGGGCATCCCTGAGGATGCACAAGGGTATGCGGTGGCCGTTCTGGAGATTGACCGGCATATTGAGTTTGCATCGTCCTATCATTCACGGGATCAACTGCTCTTGAAATATATTGTGTCTTCTGTCATCAAGGAGATTGCGGAGCAGAAGCGGGTGCTCGTGTGGGCGGAATGGATGAGCTCCAGCAGGCTGGGCATCCTGTTGGTGGCGAAACCCCAGGAGACTGCCTCCGGTCTGAAAGAGGTAGTTTATTCTTTGGCTCAACAGACTGCCGCCTGGCTCCTGGAAAATGTCCGGTTCACGGTCACCATCGGCGTTTCTCCCATAGCCGGGGACCTGGAGGAGATTCCCGAAGCCTACGAGGACGCGGTCAGGGCGCTGTCGTACAAGTCGGTGGCCGGCAGCAACCGCGTTTTGTCCCTGGACGAGCTGCAAGTGGAGGGCCAGCGGCCGGATTATGTCCATACCCTTGCGTCAGCCAGGCAGCTCTCGGAGTCGATCCGGTTGGGCGAGGAAAGCTGGAGGGACGAGTTTGCGCAATTCTTTCGTCAGTTGGAGACGGACAAGCCCTCCTCCCCGGAGCTGTCGCGGCTGCTTCATTACCTGATTTATCAGCTTCAAAATGAGATATCGGAGCTCCCGGCGGATGTGCAGCAGGTGTGGGCACAGGATGCCATGCCGAAGCTTTATGAAGGCATGAAGCGGCTGGAGACGCTGAAGGAGCTGAACCGGCTTTTTGCTTCGGTGCTGGAGGAAACGGTGGAGACCATCGGCCTTCTCCGCCAAGCCAAGGCGCATCATCCTATGGTGTCGGAGGTCAAGGGATGGATCGGAGAGAATTATGCGGACCCCGACTTTTCCCTGATGGCCGTCAGTGAGCATTTCAATCTGCACCCCAACTACGTAAGCCGGTTGTTCCGGGAGGAATTCGGGATCAAGTTCGTGGATTATGTAACAAAGGTGAGAATCGAGAAGGCGAAGGAGCTGTTGGCGGAAGGCAAAGCGCCCATTCAGGATATTGCCCTTCAAGTAGGGTACCTTCGTCCGCTGTCCTTTATCCGCGTCTTTAAGAAGTCCGTGGGCATGACACCCGGCGAATACCGGAAAAACCAGCAGCACCCGGGTTCACCGGTGTCCGAGTGAAATTGCATATCAGGTTAAAAAATGAATGGAAGGCTTATTTGCGATTTTAGCTACACCCTTAACTCATGGATATTGCGGTAAACGTCCCCCATTCGTTACGATAAGGCCATCCGATCGGAAGGAAACCATATTGTATAGAGAAAGGGTGGACATATTCATGAAAGCCGATGCGCCGGTGAGGAACAGCATAGCGCTGACGGGCAGGTGGACACAAGCTCTTCGCAGCAAGCGTCTGCGCCAGAATGTGTTTCTTTGGGCCATGCTGGCGCCTGTTATTGCATTCTATATCACCGTCAAGTACATTCCCATGGGCGGACTGGTCATTGCTTTCAAGCAATACAATTTCACCGATGGCATCCTGCACAGCCCCTGGGTAGGGATGAAGAACTTCGAGTATTTATGGAATCATCCGGATACGCTGCAAATTATCCGCAACACCTTTATGCTCAGTATTTTAAGCGTAGGAGTCGGGTTTCCCGTTCCCATTGCGCTGGCCATCATGATGAATGAGGTCCGGAGGATGTGGTACAAGAAGCTGGTGCAGACTCTGGTATACCTGCCCCACTTTCTTTCCTGGGTAATTGTGGGCAGTATCGTGCTGACCGTCTTCTCCCAGGAGACAGGCTTGGTTAATTCCGTCTTGAAGCTCGTGACGGGAGGAGAGAGCTATGCCTTTCTGTACAATGAAGGCTCTTGGATCAGCATTTTTGTAGGAGCCGGGATATGGAAGGACATGGGGTTCAACGCCATTATCTATTTGGCGGCGCTTTCAACGATTGATCCCAGCTTGTTTGAAGCGGTGAGCATAGACGGCGGGGGGAAGTGGAAGCAAATCTGGCATATTACCTTGCCCGGCATTCGCGGCACGATTGTGCTGACCCTGATTTTGGCCTTGGGCAAGGTGATGGAGGTGGGCTTCGACCCGGTGTTTATGCTGCAAAACCGGGTGGTCACCGATGTATCCGAGGTCATCAGCACGTACATCTACAAAAATGGCGTTCTGAATGCCGAATTCAGCACGACAACCGCAATCGGTCTGTTTGAATCCCTCGTAGCCTTTGTGCTGGTCATTTCCGCCAACAAAATCGCGCGCAAATTCGATCAGGGCTTGTGGTAAGGAGGCCGGAAAAACATGAAGCATACATTGGCTGAAAAATGGTTCTACCGCATAAACGCCATCATTTTGGGGCTGCTGTCCTTAAGCTGCATTTTGCCCATGATCCACATTGTCGCCGTTTCCCTAAGCGATAACAAGGCGATTGACTCGGGTTTCATCTCCTTCTGGCCCAAGGGCTTCAATTTGAAATCCTATGGGACTCTTATTGAGGGCACGAATGTCATCGCTGCTTTCCGCAACAGCGTGCTCATTACGGTGGTGGGGGTGTGCCTGAGCATGCTCTTTACCATCATGGCGGCTTATCCGCTGTCACGCCGTTATTTTGCGGGAAGAAGACCGGTAACCTTGTTTATGGTATTCACCATGCTTTTCTCGGGGGGCTTGATTCCGACTTTTTTGACCATCAAATCCCTGGGGCTGGTGGATTCCTACGGGGCCATCTGGCTTCTAGGCCTGGTGAGCACCTACAACATGATGATTGTGCGCACTTATTTTCAGAACATCCCCGAGGAAGTGGAGGAATCGGCGCGGATGGACGGATGCGGGGAAATCAGGCTGATTCTGCAGATTATCCTGCCCCTCTCCATGCCGGTGCTGGCCACCATCGGGCTGTTCTACGGCGTGCATTATTGGAACGCATTTATGAATGTGCTGATCTACATCAATGATGCCAATAAAATCAACCTGATGGTCATGGTGCAGCGTATGGTGCAAAGCCAGTCCATGCTCCAGGAGCTGAACAACCTGCAACCCGACGATGTGCAGGCCATTACGCCGGAATCCATTAAGTCGGCCGGCATTATTGTGATGGTGGTGCCGATTTTGGCGGTATATCCGTTCCTGCAGAAATATTTTGTGAAAGGCGTTATGCTCGGTTCTGTCAAAGGTTAATTCCAAACATGAATTTATATGGGGGAACAGCTATGTTGAGAATCAACGGGAAGAAAAGCGCAGCTGCCGCAGCAACACTCCTGCTGGGCGCCATGTCGATGGTGGCCTGCAGCTCGAAGGAAGAGACGGCCCCTTCCGCTACAGGACAGGGAGCAACTGAAAAGCCCAAACCGACCATTACCGTATCCGCCTACGAACGGGGACGGGTTCCGGCAGAGGAAGGAACCATGGAGAAGAACCGCTGGACGGATTGGATCAATGCCAACGGTCCGGTAAATGTGAAGTATGTGTTGGTGCCCCGCAACGAGTCTGCCCAGAAATTCAATACTTTATTCGCCTCCAATACGGCGCCTGATATTATCAATGAATATGATACCAATTACCGCAACAAGCTGTACGATCAAAAGCAAATTCAGCCCATTGACGAATTGATTGAGAAATACAGTACGGACTACAAGCAGCTGATGGAGCAATATCCCACACTCAGGAAGGTGGGCACGAAGCCGGACGGGAAGCTTTATGAAACCGGACGGCTCCAGAATACGGGGGCGCTGTACGCCGTAATAATCCGTGCCGACTGGCTGGAGAAGCTGAACCTGTCTGTTCCGCAGACGCCGGAGGAGCTGCTGGAGGTGGCCAAGGCGTTCACCTTCAATGATCCCGACGGCAACGGCAAGAAGGATACCTTCGGCATTTCCCTGTCCTCCTTCTCCGGTGTAACAATAGACAATATGTTCGGCAATGTCGGTTTTGTGCTGGAGAATGATACCATCAGCTGGAACTGGGACCGGTTCAAGGCGGCCATGAGCTTCAAGAAGCAGCTGTTCGACCAGGGTGTGGTTGACAAGGATTTTCTTACCGACAAGAACGGCGAGAAAGCGAAGAAGGATTGGCTGGCCGGGAAGCTGGGCATCTATACGATGCAGCATGCGTACAATGATGCCGGCTACACCAATTATGAAACCCTGAAGAGCAATGTGCCCACCGCCAAAATTTTAACCCTGCCGCTTCCCAAAACGCAGTTTGGCCAGTTCTCCATGGAGCTGGGGAATCCGGTTCAAATGACTACCGTCATCAATATTAAGGCCAAGGACCCGGAGGCCGCGATCAAATTCATCGATTTCATGTCCCGGAAGGACACCATGCTGACACTAAGGAACGGGCTGGAAGGGGTGCACCATACGCTGGATGACAACGGCTGCGCCATTCCCATCGACGCGGAGAAGAACACCAAGGAGCTCGGCTATACGGGGGATTATTGGATGATGTCCTCCACTTCTTTTGAAGGCAAGTGCAGCTCCCTGGAGACCAAGCTGAAGCCGGATACGCAGAACAAGAAGGATTACCTGGAATTCTTTAAGAACAAAACCGTCTATGAATCGCCGGACCGTCCGTATCCCGCCTTTGCTCTGAGCGAGCATATGCCCACGCTTCCTACCGAACTGCAGACCATCAGCAATGACCTTCGGGGAGCGAAGCTGGATGAAGGCAAGCTGGGAGAAGCCGTGACCAAGGCTATTGTCAGCGGGTCTTCTTACAGCGTAGATCAGGCAATGGCTGATGCGAAATCGGCATGGGATAAGCTGAACGGCAAGAAGCTGGAGGAATTCTATGCCAAGTGGTATGCGGAGAATAAGGAGCATGCATTCCTGACAAAGGATGTGTATCAGATTCTCGCCGACAGCAAGAAAAACCAAAAATAGTCTTGCGGAGGGACTTGCACATGATTCCATTCCCGATGATCAGGGAGGCTGTGCTGGAGCCGGGGGCAGGAAGAGAAGCCGAGGGCTTTCCTTTTGGGAGCGGCTGGCGCGAAACGCTGCGCCAGGCCGCCGGCCATCCCGCTTATGCGCATCTGACAGATGAAATACGGGAGGAAGCCGCAAGGGCGAAGGGGGAGCCGCTGCTTCCCCTTCTTCTTTCGGACTTCCGGTTGTTTGAGACGAAGGGCACCCGGGGAGAATATGAGCTGCCCTATTTTGACAGACGCCGCCGGGCTTTGGCCCTGTTGCTGGCCACCCTGCTGGACGAAACGGATGAACATCTGACGGCGCTGGAGGATCTTCTCTGGGAAATCTGCAACGAGTTTACCTGGTGTGTACCTGCCCATCATTCCGTTGAGCTGACGGTTGGCCTTAAGAGGACCCATCCCCCGGAACAAATTGTCGATCTGTTCGCTGCGATTACAGGCCATCAGCTGGCAGAGACCCTGTTTCTGCTGAAGGGCAGGCTTGATTCCCGGGTGGCAGAGCGGGTAACGGCGGAGATCTTCAGGCGTATTCTGGACCCGCTTGGTCCCGGGCGCGCGCAGTTTGGCTGGGAGCGGGCCACCAACAATTGGGCAGCGGTTTGTGCGGGATCAGCGGGAATGACGGCCTTGCTGTTAATGGATGACCGGGAGCATCTGGCGGAGCTCTTGGGACGGCTTCTTGATGCGTTGAGCAGCTATTTGGCCGGTTTTGAAGAGGATGGAGGCTGTCCCGAGGGACTGAGCTATTGGATTTTCGGGTTTGGCTACTACACTTATTTCGCCGATATGCTGGAGCGGTATACCCTTGGCCGAATCCGGCTTATGGATGGCGCCAAGCTCCGCCGGATCGCTGAGTTTCCCATGGCCGTCATGCTGTCGGATGGACATTTTGTCAATTATTCCGACAGCTCCGGCAGAACTCAGCTGCATACGGGCCTGGTCTCCCGTCTGATCGAGCGTTACGGGCTGTCTGTTCCCTATATGAAGGGCATTACCTCCTTTCACCAGGACCCTTGCTACCGGTATGCCTATGTGTCCCGCAATTTGCTGTGGTCCAGTCCCGCGCTTATGGGCCGGCCTGCTTCCGAAGGCGAGTGGGAGCTGGAGCAGCTGCAATGGGTGGTCAGCCGCCACCGCCGCAAGGGAGCCATGGTGGCTTTTTCCGCTAAGGGCGGGCATAACGGGGAGCCTCATAACCATAATGATGTGGGTCACTTCATCATCCATGCGGAAGGGGAGAGCCTGCTCTCGGATTTGGGCTCCGGAGCTTATTGCAAGGAGTATTTCGGCGGGAAGCGGTATACCTTCCCGGAGCCCTCCGGCCGGGGCCATTCCGTGCCTGTGATCGAAGGAATGGAGCAGCAGGCGGGCCGAGAGTGCGGGGCTCTGGTGCTGGAGAAGGACATTTCCCCTGGACGGGTGCGGCTGGCGTTGGACGCAACGGCAGCTTATCCTGTAGCCTCTCTGCAGCGATATATCCGGCGCTTCGACTGGAGCATGGAGGACGGGGAGAGGGCAGCTGTTCTGAACCTGCAGGACCGTTTTGCATTTGTGGAGAAACCCGGGCAGGTGGAGGAGGCTTTTATCAGTGTCTTCAAGCCTGGGGTGGACAGCTCCGGGGGACGCATTTATTGGACCGGAGCCACGGGGACAGTGACGCTTGTCTACGACTCGCAGGTCTGGCAGCCGCAAGTGGAGGAGCTTCCTTTGGGGAAATCCCCCGGCATGGCTTACCGGGTTGCGCTAAGACTGCTGCAGCCCGCTAAGGAAATCCTATTCAGTGGTGTTTTCCGGATCGATATTTCATAAAAAAGAGGGATAGACCCAAATGGATCATATTTTTTCACAGGAACCCAGCCTATGGGTCAGGAGCACGCTGGACAGCATGAGCCTGAAGGAGAAGGTCGGACAGCTTATTATCTCCCGGGAGAGCCGGGATACGATTGAGGATTCCATAGCCAAAGGGCATGTAGGGGGATTTTATGCCGCCAACCATGTGAGCGGGGAACGGATCACGAAACTGAAAAGCCTGTCAAAGACGCCTCTGCTGGTGGCCCAGGACCTGGAGGTAGGCCACTGCTCGGGTGCATTGAGCTGGCCCTCGGCCATGGCTTTGGGGGCCATTGACGATGAAGAGACAGCGTACAACTGGGCTTATTACCAGGCCTTGGATGCCCGGCGTCAGGGCGTTAATGCCGTATTCGGACCTGTGCTGGACGTTGCTCTCAACCCGGAAAGCCAAGCCACCTCCACACGCCCGCTGAGCGGAGATCCGCAGCAGGCCGCCAGACTGGCCGCAGCAGTAGTGAAGGGCTATCAGGATGCAGGGCTGCTGCCCTTTGCCAAGCATTTCCCGGGATTCGGCCGGGGGAATCAGGATGTGCATCTGGAGCTGTCCAAGTATAAAGCGGATAAGCAAACCCTCCTGAAGGAAGACCTGCTCCCCTATCGGCAGGCCATTCAAGAGGCATCGCTGGCGGGAATCATGACCGGGCATATTCGTATTGACGAGATTGATTCCGAGCTGCCTATGCCGCTTTCATCCAAACAGATGGAATTATTGAAGGAAATTGGCTTCAACGGCCTCACCATTACCGATTCTCTGAGCATGAAGGGGATTCAATATCTGTATCAGGATGAGATCCTCTATCCCGGAGCCATCCTGAGCGGCCACGATATGATTCTGGCCAATAACCGGCTGCCGGATGAGCTTGGGCTTGAGTATGTGGTCCGGACGGTGGAGGATGGCAGGATTCCCTTGGCTGAAATTGAGCGCAGGGTCATCCGCATTCTGCAGATGAAGGAGTATCTGGAGCAGGTGCCTCTCCGGGAGCTGGATGTTGCCAAGGCGGCCTCCCTGTTTAGCTCCATGAGCCAACGCTCCATGACTGCCTTGCGCTCTGACGGAGAAGCCTTCCAAGCTATTAACCCCTCATGGAAATCTTTATTTGTCATTGTCTCACAGGAATTCACCCAGGTGGAGGGGGAATTGTCGGCAGCCCATACGCCGGTGGAAATGCTGGCGGACAAGCTGAAGGAACGCTTCCCCAACAGCGATATTGCATTTTTGCCCATCTTCCCCTCAGCCTCGCAGAACGAAGAGCTGCTGCATAAATCCCTGGCCTATGAGCAGGTGCATATCGTAGCCAATGCCGTTAAACGGGCTTACTCCGGCATCGCCCATTACCAGGACCCGCTGTTGTCTATGGTGCGCGCCATGCAGACCAAGATCGGCACCTTCGTTGTCTTCGGCAATCCGGCCGCCGCCAAGGACCTTCCTGCGCTGCCCCAGCTGTTGTTCTGCTATGGAGGCTATCTGTGGATTGAGGCATGTGTGGAGGTGCTTTCCGGCCGGTTGAGGCCGGAAGGGAAGCTGCCTATCCGGTATTAGGATAAGCGGATTAAACTCTCCATCTGCCCATCAAAAGAGCCATCCGGCTGCCGCTTGCAGAGCGGTTACCGGATGGCTGTTTCTTTTTCCACTATTGCGGGCTGATGACTAAGAACGGTTTGCCGTAAGCAGTGGACTCCTTGCTGGAGATACGGGCCAGCACATTCGCCTGTGATCTGTCCGTAACCTTGAAGGAGGCCATTTTGTCGGTCTGGCTCTTGATGTAATCCGTCACATCGACGCTGTACCACCCCGTTGCGGATACCTCCACTGTGCCGGTAACTATTGCGCCGGCAGCGCTTGGTGCGGTATCCCACGTAATGGTATCCTCGGACCAATTGTCATTTGCCAGTCCGTAGAAGGATAAGGGCTGCTTCGGCTCGCTGTAGTCCACATAAAACATAAGGTAGGCTTTACCGATTTGTCCGCGGGAATAGCCTGTATAGTCAAGCTTGAGGTAGATATCCCGGTCATATTTGGAGTTGTCCGAGTTCTTCAGCTCCATGCTTGCCGCACTGCCGTAATTGGTGGCGGAGAAGCTTCCCGCCCGGACGAAGGCATCGGCCACAGCGGGATACGTATATCCCAGTCTCTCCGCCAGTTGGACGCGGTAAAGAGACGGAATGGACAGCTGAGTCTGGCCTGTCCCCTCGATAAAGCCCGTTGTGGTGGGAATAACGGATCGGAAGGGGCCGCCTGTGCCGGAGATGTTGCCTTTGCAGCCGATGGCGTAATTCTCCGCTGTAGGCGGATGCTCAATGATCGCCTTGCCCTTGCCCACATCGCAATTCCACAGGACGGAATTGGCTGCGGACCAGCCGTGGGAGGTGCCGTAATCCCCCCGGTTGTACAAGCCCAGGACAATTTTGTTGGTGCCCCGGAGGTCCAGCTCCTTGTGGTTGTCATACAGGAAGCCGTGGCCCCATTTGCGGTGCGGCTCGCTGACATCATACGAATCCTTGGCCGTATTGTCCAGGAATACATTTCCCGAATCCCAGGTTGCCCCGTTGCCGAAGTAGGAATGTCTGCCCTGCTGGGCCAAATTGTTGACGAACAGGTTTAATTGTCCCGATTCCACCCCAAAATTATAGCGCCGCCCTCCTTCATCCTTGGAATGGGGCTCAACGGAATAGGAATTCTGAACCGTAACACGGGAGGAGGTTTGGAGGACAATGCCTTTATTGACAAAGTGCTTTACCTTCACCCGGTTCACCCAGCTGTCCTCAACCGTATTGAACACCAGAGCATCCTCGGCGTGATTCTCGCTAGTGGGGGATGCGGTATCGATGGTGATCTGGAGATTCTCCACCCCAATTTCCGTAAGCAGTCCTGCCCGGTCGTATTTGTACAGATACGATTGGGACAGCGACCGGTTCAGCTTGTTGGTCAGCGGAGCGTCAATCGTCACCGTATTCCCCGAGATGCCGGTGATATACCGGTTGAACACAAGAGGCAAGGAGTCTACTGTCCAGGAGGGATCACCGGCTGTGCCTCCTCCGCCCACGGAATCGATCCAGGCCTGGGTGGAAGGGTGCTTGATAATGATATTGTCTCCTGCGGCAAGCCCGGCCGTACTGGCCACCGTGAAGCTGCGGTTGCAAACAGAGACGATGCTGCTCGTAATGTCTCTGCGGTTTTGCGGCGTATCGCCTCCACTCCAGTTGGACGACAGGTTTCCTCCTGCCACAAGCACAGGATTTTTGTTGGTGGTGGTGAGAAGAGGACGGCGGAGCACAGTATTTAATGCCGGATCATCGTCAAAGCCCGCACCCTTCAAAATGACACCGCTTGCATTTATTCGCAGAGTGCCATGTACCGGATAATCCCCTGCTGCAAGGAGGACCACTCCCCGAATGCCATTGGCGTTCAGAGGCCAGGCAGCCACTGTGTTAAGAGCTTGCTGAAGAGCGGTTGTATTGTCTCCCGTTACCGGGGATACGTTAAGAACCGGAGAAATAGCCGAGCTGTCGGGAATATCCCTCTCGCCCCGGTGATACCCTGCATAGCTGAAGTCCACTATCCTGTTGGCGTCCGAATCCACGGCGTATTGAAGCTGCCCCTGGTTATTGTAGTACACCTTGGTGGATTCCCAAGCCAAAGCCTCTCCACCTATGGCAAGTGCCAGGAAGGAAGCGGCTGCAAGAGCGGCTGTTTGTTTCCAAAACTGAAATCCCATAACCATAATCATCCTCTCCTTCATGTGATTGAATCCCAAAACCGGCGCCGGGTCCTCCGGCTGCCATTCAAAATGGTTGCATCCAAACCTCCCTTCTCCAATCACGGCAGAGCCGCATAGCTGATCCGCCATGCCGCTGCAGGCGAACCATTGGCAGACATGTTTATCCTAGTGGAATATGTTATCCATAGCAATATCCATTACTTAACTCCATAATCGAAAACACCAATCCTCCGTTATGGCGGAGGCAGGCGCCCTGTTGCCGTATTTGAGCACAGGTCTATACTTGAAATGACAAATTACCTAACAGTGCAATGTGCTTCCTGTTTGGTGTGGATGTGGTGTATTATTCCAGTTTTGCCTATACACTGTGCCGGGCCGGAAAAGAGTAAAGTAATCGGATGGAGTTTCTTTGAATTGGCTCCATTGTCTGAGGTCTCCGCGACGTTCCGCGGGCGATTGAATCTGGTGTGCGGCGCTGGGAAGCCGGACGCCTTTCGTCCGCTGGGCTCGCAACTGACGGTGATGATAGCGGGCAGCAAATGTACGCTATTGGAGCCAATGGTTGCTTTTTTCCAAAATAGCGTACATGATTTTTCTTCTAAGTTACGCCAAATAAGCAAATAACAGATAAATTCACACAATAACATACATTTTATGTCTGCTAAATGGGCAAATTTTCCGCAAATGTCCCGTTAGCAGACTTTTGTTGGCGCTTACATAAAAGAGAAAGCAGGACGAGGCTCCTCCAAATCTCCTGTTAAAGTGGATACACCGAAAAAAGCCGCTCTCCCGCAGCAGTGCTGCTGTGGAGAACGGCTTCTTTGGACCGGATATGACCCTGCAATCGGCGTTTAGCCGGGCAGGCTATGCCTGCTTAAGCGTTCAGGTTCTTGGCCAGCTCGCCCAAGTCCGCCCCCTTCAAGGCGCCCTCCACCAGGGCGGGCAGCATGGCGGGGGTGCAGGCGAAGCAGGGAGTGCCGTCCCGGGCAAATTGCCGGGCCACCTGCTCATCGTAGTAGGGCTTGCCGCTGTCGGAGAGGGCCAGCAGGCAGAGAGTGCGGACGCCGGATTCCCGCATTTCCCGCATCCGCCGGATCAGCCCGGCTTGGCTGCCGCCCTCGAGCAGGTCGGAAATGAGAATAAACAGGGTTTTCTTCGGCTCCTCCACAAACTGTTCGCAATACCGGACGGACTTGTGAATGTCCGTGCCGCCGCCCAGCTGGATGCCGAACAGCATATCCACGGGATCATTGGCGCAGGCCTCCGTCAGGTCCACCACCTCCGTGTCGAATACCACCACCCGGGTGGACAGAGCCGGAATGGAGGCGAAGATAGAGCCCACCACAGAGGCCCAAATGACGGAATCGGCCATGGAGCCGCTTTGGTCGATATCCAGAATAACCGTCCATTCCTTGCTGCGGCGGGCCCGGTCGAAGTAATAGAACTTCTCCGGCACCAGGATGCCGCGCGACCGGTCATAATGCTTCAGATTGCGGCGGATGGTCCGCTTCCAGTCGATGCCCGACAGGGAGGGAAGGGGCGTATGCTTCCTCCGGTTCAGGGCGCCGGTTACCGCGCGGCGGATATCATTCTCCATCCGGCGGACCAGCTCATCCACCACCGCCTTTACCAGCAGGCGGGCGGTGTCCTTGGTTTTTTCGGGGATTTTGCCCTTCAGGGTCATCAGGGTGCCCACCATCTGAATATCCGGCTTGACAGTGGCCAGAAGCTCCGGCTCAAACAGCAGCTGCTTCCAGCCCTTGCGCTCCATGGCGTCATTCTGGATGATGGATACCGTGTCCTCGGCAAAAAGGGAGCGCACATCCCCCAGCCATTTGGCCAGCACCGGAGCGGAGCGGCCCGAGCCTGCTCCCCGGCGGGATGAACCGCCGGAGGAGCCGGAGCTTGCGCTTTCGCCTCCCGTATCATCATAGATGGCCGCCAGGGCCTGATCCATGATCCGCTCTTCCTCGGTGAGGGGAATGGCGCCGCCTGCATATTCGGCCAGCCGCTCCTCGCCGCCGCTGCCCAGAATCAGCCTCCAGCGGGTAATCGGCAGCTTATCCTCGGGGGCCGCCATCAGAAATCCCCGAAGTCAAAATCATTCAAGCTTTGCAGCATCGACTTCTCCTCCTCTCCCAGTTCTCCCGTTACCACCTCGGCGGTTTGCTCCGTATCCGTCCGCCACAGCTCGCCCAGCAGCTCTGCGGCCATGGTTTTCTCCTTATGGGAAAAGGTGCTGAAGGCCCGCCGCAGGAAAACCAGGGCGCGGCGGAACTGCTCCTCGTCCAGCCCGGCAATATAAGCATCCAACTGCTCCCACAGATACGGCCGGGACAAAAGGGCGTAGCGGTTGCGCATGGACAGCCCCTCGAACCAACCGGCTCCCAGCTCTGCCGGAATGCCCGGCGACAGCCGGCGGGACATTTCCGCCCCGGCCTCTTCGGCTGTGATGAGGCTTCTCTCCAGCAGAATGGCGCAGGCCAGGCCGGAGAGCTTGGGGTTGCGGTCATCCCGGTCCGCCAGCTTCCGCAGCTCGGCATACCACAGCTCACCGTCGGCCCACTCCTCATGCTCCCGGGCCAACGCATCCAACTGGCCCATGGCCTGGGCCATCCCCGCCGCAGCCTCGTCGCTGCAGCCTGCCGCGTCGGGCAGGTACAGGCAGCTGCGCACGAAGAGCTGCCGCATCATGGGACCCAGATGCCCGGTTTCCACCCGGCGCAGGGTGCCATAACCAAGGATCACCGCCAGCTCCGCAGCGGCGGCGGCCATTCCGGCCACATCGCGGCTGTCGGCCGCCAGCCGTTGGAGCACGCCCAGGCCCGTCTCCATCTGGGCGGTCAGGCCGCATAAGCTGGCCATGTTGATCAGCTGCGACGCTTCGCCGATGCTGCTGCAAGCCTCCATGCTCTGCCGCAGCTTGAAGGCGGCGGCCAGCTCCACGCTTTCCCCCAGCAGCACCGCCTCCACCAGGCGGATCTCGCTCTCCGGGGTCCATTGCAGCGCCCACTCCTCCTTCCAGGAGGCGTCCTGCTGGCCGCTGGGCTTATGCTGGGCAAAGCCGATATCCAGCCAGGCCAGCCGGTGCAGGAACCGGGAGCGCCGCATGTCCAGCAGAGCGGCCTCCTCCGTGGTTACTCTGCGGTTCTCCCGCAGGTCCAGGGTGAGTCCGGCGGCAACGGTGCTCCGGTATTTATCCAGCTTCAGCTCCCGCAGCTGCCGGGAAAAATCATCCTGGATGGGCGTCTGCCCCACCCCCTCCGGCAATCGGCCGATGGCGGTGCCCACATCCAGCCGGGCCAAAGCCTCGGCCACCGTGCCCAGGTCGCCCTGGCCCAAGAGCGTCCGCGCCGCATCCCGCAGGTCCGCCAGCACCGGCGCGCTGCCCTCGTGGAGGGAGGCCAGCGCCTCGGCCAGCCGCACCGCCTCGATCACCTCGGCGGTGGAGCGGTGGGTGCCCGCCCGGCGCAGCTGCCGGGCGGCCTCCGCCAGGTAGCGGTAGGGCAGCTGGGAGAGGGTGCCCTCCTGCATGGCCTGCCACATCATGGCGAAATAATTGGGAGCGGCATTGCCCGCCCCGTAGCCCGACATGCTGGACAGCCGGTAGTAGGAGTAGGGCATCAAGGCCAGCTTGGCGGAACGGCGGGGCAGCTGCGCCAGCTCCCTGTCCGTCATAGCGGGAGCCTCCGCCGTCAGCGCGGAGGCATGGTACGCGCCGCAAACCACCACCGTCTGCGACGGTTTATACCCTTCCGCCGCAACCTGCCGGAGACAACGGTTCATGTAGGCTTCCCGCACCGCATTGTAGGCAAATTCCCCGCTGCGCTCCCGGCGCTCCCCGTCCTCGGTCAGCTCCCGCATGTGGCGGGAGAAGGTGAGCATGGAGCTGCGGTACGCTTCCGGGTTCAGATTATGCTCGAAGTGCCGCTCCCAGTAGGTGTCATAGCTGGGCTCCCCGGCCAGAGCGGCCAGCTCCTCATACAGGTTCCGGCGGGGAACGGCGGGGCCGTCGCTGTTTTCGGAAGGCTCCCCGCCCCCCGCAGGCTCAGCAAGCGGCGGAGTGATGCCCTCCCGGGGAGCGGAAGGCTCCTGAAGACCCAGGGTCACATCCGACGGCAAATCCATAAAACGGACCTCCACCCCCCGGTCGCAGGCCCATTTCATGGCCTGGTATTCCGGGGAATATTCCGCCAACGGCCACATTACCGTCCGCACCGGCAGCTCCTCCGTGTAAGCCAATATGGCCACAGGAGGCCGGGCGGCAGAGGAAACCAGATGGGGAATAAAGGCCGAGGCGTCGGAGGGCCCTTCGATCAGCACCAGAGTGGGCCGGACAGCCTCCAGTGTGCGGAGCAGATGAAAGGCTCCGCCGGGGGAAAGATGTCTGACCCCAAACAGATGGGGGGCCTCCGCTTCCGGCACAGACGCCGCCGTTGTCCTGTTCAGTTGGGGCCCGGCGCTCATCCGTTCAGCTCCATGCAGGCCTGGTAAAGCCCGCGCCAGCTGCTGCCGCGCTTCTTCATAATCTGGTCCAGATACTCCTTCCAGACCAGCCGGTCCTTATCGTCATCCTTGACAATGGCCCCCTGAAGCCCGGCGGCCAGATCCTCGTCCCGCAGCTCGCCGTTGCCGAAGCTGGCCGCCAGCGCCATGCTGCCTGTCAGCAGGGAGATGGCCTCGGCGGTGGAGATAGCGCCGCCCGGGGACTTGACCTTTTCCTTTTTATCCAGAGTCATGCCGCTCCTTAGCTCCCGGAAAATGGTCACTACCTTCACCAGCGCCTCCTCCGCAGGCAGAGAAGCTTGCAGCTCGTAGGAAGCGGAGATTTCCGCCACCCGCTTGCGGACGATTTCCACCTCCGTCTCCATATCCGCCGGAGCGGGCAGCACAATGATGTTGAAGCGGCGCTTCAGGGCCGCCGACATTTCATTGACCCCTTTGTCCCGGGTATTGGCGGTGGCGATGATGGAAAAGCCCTTGCGGGCGCCCGTCTCCACGCCAAGCTCGGGAACGGAGATGGTTTTCTCCGACAGGATGGAGATCAGGGCGTCCTGCACCTCCGAGGCGCAGCGGGAAATTTCCTCGAACCGGGCCAGCCGCCCGTCCTCCATGGCCCGCATCACCGGGCTTTTCACCAGCGCCTCCGGGGAGGGGCCGTTGGCCAGCAGCATGGCGTAGTTCCAGGAGTACCGCACATGCTCCTCCGTTGTCCCGGCGGTGCCCTGCACGATGAGGCCGGAGCTGCCGCTGACGGCGGCGGCCAGATTCTCCGACAGCCAGGACTTGGCTGTACCGGGTTCGCCGATGAGCAGGAGAGCCCGGTCCGTCACCAGAGTGGCGATGGCCATTTCCACCAGACGGTTATTGCCCATGTACTTGGGGGTGATGATTTTCTTCCCGGCTTTGCCGCCGGTGATAAAGGTCAGCACCGCCCGGGGGGACATGCTCCAGCCGGCCGGGGCTTTGCCCCCGTCTGTTTTGCGCAGCTCCTCCAGTTCCTCCGCGTAAAGGGTTTCCGCAGGCTGCCGCAGCAGTTCGGCGCCGCTGTTTGCCGCTGTATTCGGATTTGCCGCCGGTTTGGTCATTTTGCCATCTCCTCCAGGACATATTCAATTTGTTTTGCGCTTTCGTAGCGGTAAGCGGGACGCAGCTTGGCGAGCCGCTCGGCGTAAGACGGAGGCAGCTTCAGCAGCTGCTCGAAGATATATCCGTCCAGGGAATAGTAGGTTTGCATGTTTTTTTGCTCAAGAAGCTGCATCAAGAGCTCCCGGAATACCTCCGGGTCCTCGTTTGCCCGCTCCAGCCCTTGCAGGAGCACCGTGGCATCGCCCCGCGAATGGCGGTCCGGCTTGGCCAGCAGCTTGCCTGTCAGATAATCCCGGCAGCTCTTATGCCCCGGTCTGGCAAAAGCGGCAACCAGCTCAGGGGCGTCATGGCGGATGGCCCAATCCAGCCAGCGGGAGTCCCATGCGGCGGCGATGTCCGGGGAAGCGGACATTTCCATCCGGGTGTACTCCCGGAGGCTGCCGTCGGCCAGGAGTGTCCGGTACGTATGCTGCTCCCGGTGGCTGACCAGGCTCTCCATAACCCGGATAATCTGGGCGGTGCGGGGAGCGGATTTCTTGCGGCCGACGGCTTCCTTCAGCTTGTCGGTCCAGGTGTCCCCGTAACGGTCGAACAGCTCCTTGGGCGCCAACAGCTCTGCCGCCGCCCGGAAGGCAAAGCGCAAGCCCGCGGGATACCGCTCCTCCAGGCCGAACAACAGCTCCAGCGTCTCCGCCGTGCGGGAATGGACGAGATATTCCGCCGCCCGCTCCAGCAGCCTCTCCCAGACCGGAATCTGGAAGGCCTTGCTGCTGCGGACCACCTGGGCAAAAACCTCCTCAAGCTCCGGCTCCCGGCTGTCGCCCAGCGCCGCCAGATAGTTTTCGATGCGGCCCCATGCTGCGGCCCGCTCCTTGTCCTCGGCGCTCCAGTTGCTGGCGATTGCCTTCTCCACATCCACGCGCAGCAGGGGAATGAGGCGGCGGTTTAATTCCGGCCACGGATGCCGCGATAGGGCCTGGGCCGCCAACTCGCTGTCCTTGCCGGAAAAAGCCCCGTACAGCGTCTCCGCCCCTTCCTGACCCCCGGCCTCCGCCAGCGCCAGATAAGCCGCCTCCCGGATACTCTTTTTCCGGTCCCGGGTATAGCTGATAAGAAGCGCCGTCTGGCCGGGCAGGCTGCCCAAGGCTCTGACGGCGGCGGCGCGCACCTCATCGCTGCCCTCCTCCGCTGCGGCCAGGATCAGCTCCGGCCGTCCGCCCAGCCGGGCCAGCAGCTGCAGCTTGCGGGCCTCACGCTTGCCGCCCTGGGGATCGAAGCCGTCAGCCAGGTAAGGGATGGCTTCCGCCCCATACAGCGGAATGATATGCTTCTCCACATAATCCGCCAGCTCCGGGTACGGATCGCCAAGGGCATTGATGGCCAGGGGGAACAGGCGGATATCGGAAAAATGCCCCTGCTGGAAGGCCTCGGTGACAATTTCGTAGCGGCCGCCGCCGCTTTCGGTGAGGGCCTGCTCGATGGGGGCCAGTTGGCGGCAGGTAAGCTTCGAGTCCAGCTTCAGGCCGGCTGCGGCGGGAAGCGGAGCGGTCTCCTCCAGGGGCTGGGCGCCGCTTTGGGTGGCGAGAATGGAGCCGAGCAGAAGCCCCAGCTCCTGAAGCCTCCAGGCCGAACCCGGCCCTTGGCCGCCGCCGGGCTGCTCCTCTGCCAGCTGACGAATCAGCTCGGCCAGCTTGCCGAAAACCGGCGCCTGGGCTGCCAGAGCCTCAAAACGGGGCAGCAGCCGCTTCAGCCGGAAGTCGCCGGCCGCCAGCTCGCTCCCGGCAATGTAAAGCCGGTCGGTCTCCTGCTTCAGCTCAATCAGTAACGCGTTGCTCATTGTGTTTCCTCCTGTCCCTCCGATTAGTACAGCAGCCGGACCATACGGTCCCGGTGGATTACGGTCAGGGGCTGCACGGCCAGCCGTCCCAGCTCCGGACGGTGGCGGAACAGCACCAGCAGATAGGCATCCTGCAGCAGTTCCACCGGGACAAAAGGCAGCAGCTCCACTGTTCCGCGTCCCAGCTCGCCTGTATTCTCCAGCGCCAGCTCCGCCCCGCTGCCGTCGCGGATAACATAACCGCCCTGACCGGTGGCTCTGGTTTCAGCCACGTGCAGGAGCAGGGCGGGAGAGCGTTGGGCCAGCGGATTTTTCAGTTGGTTCCGCACTGTCTTCAGGGCTTCGCCGTAGGAGCGGCACGCCCCGTCGGCCACAGCCTGCCAGTCGGCCGCTTCAGGCGGCCGGGAGGTCCATTCCTCGAAGCGGACCCGCCGGTTCAGTCCGCCGGGATAGACATACAGCTCCTTGGATTTGACCACTTCCATAAAGCTGTCGTCCTCGCGGATGTGCCGGGCGGCCTTGTAGGGCCGGTACTGGACGGTACGGTGGATATTGGCGGTGGAGAGCTCTAGCCAGAAGCCGGTGTCCACAAATTCCTGACGGCCAACATCATCCCAACTGGCAAATGCCAGCTGCATCAGCTCGGCTTTTTCCCGGACCAATCCCAACTCCTTTAATTCGGCCAACTGCCAGGCGCGTCCCAGCCATTCCTCCAGCTCTGTTTCGGTATCGGGGGGAGCTTCGCCCTTGCTGTCCGCTCTCGCTTGCAGGTAGGAGCGGCCTTTTTTGATCAGCGCATGCATGGAGGCCAACTGCTCGATGGCATATTCATAGCCGGAGCGGCTGCTGTCCTCAAGCAGCAGGGCCAGGCGGCGGAGTTCATTCTGCGCCCCGGAAAGATAGTAGTTGCCCAGTTCCTTTACCTGCCCCTGAATCAGGGCCAGTGTTTTCTGGTCCACGGTGCCCAGTCCGCCTCCGATAAGGTTGGCGAGCAGCTTGTCCAGCCGCTCCAGCCCTTCCAACTGGGCGTTGATTTTTTTCAAAAGAGCGGAGGTGTTGGTCTTTTTGGGTTTCGGCGGGGCGGGATTGGCCGCTTCCTGTTCCTTTTTCTCGGCGCGCTTCTCGGCTTTTTCCCGCTTGGCTGCCAGCTCCTCGGGAACCGGCGCTTCCGTGAAGGTTTGACCGTTGATATACGCATATAAAAGACCGAGGGAATGCTTGCAGGGGAATTGACGGCTGGGGCAGGTACAGCGGAAGACCGGCTTTTCCGGTTGGGCAAAGTCGGCGGAGGTGGAGTAGTTGGAGCTGCCGCTGCCCTGGCATTCGCCGAACAGCAGGTCGCCGGTATCGGACTTGTACAGTCCGACGAATTTTTTCTTTTGCACCAGCCCCTGGGCATTCTTGATGGTGGCGCTGTTGGGGGCCAGCGAGTCGGCATACGCCGCAGTAACTTCAATCACATGGATGCCTCCAATCGTCAATCAGCTTAAAAAAAGTGGAATTTCCAGTGCTTGCCTATTAAAAAGTGTAACACTGTTCCAAAATTCTATCAATTCGGACGCAAGACTCATATAATAGGCCCTCCAAACATGACGGGCGAGGGGGCGAGAGGCGGCGCGGGACAGGACGAAGCGGAGGCTAGGGCGTGTCTGAAAACCCGCTTGAGGGCATCGTTTACCGCCTTTTCGCCCCATGCTTCGTTACTTCCGCTTGACGTACCCCCGGTACGCCTTCGCGAAAGTGTCTTGCCTGGAACGAAAATTCGGCAAAATCTGCTCCCCTCGGAGTTATCAGACACGCCCTAACGGAAGTGGGAGCCCCTATTTGCTCCAAAAGAGGGCTTCCGGATTTCTAACGGAGGCAGAGGCCGTTATTTTGCCTGGAATGGGCGCCGCGCAGGCGAAATGTCTCCAATAACGGCCGTGGCCGCCGTTAGAATTTCCGGGACGGCTTTTTCGCCGAAATAACGGCTCTCCCCGCCGTTAGATTCCCCCGCAAAAATATGCGCCGTTACCCCCCTTAGAAAATGCGCCGCACCACCCGGCTTATTGCTGCCGCAGCTTATACGAGCGGTAACGCTGGTTGCCGCTGGCCACGGCCAGAGCCCCGTGCTCAACCAGCCGGTGGAGAAGATGTCTGGTTTGGCGCTCCGACATTTGCAGATGCGAAGAAAGCTCCTTGGGCATAAACGGACGTGCCAGCCTGCGGGCAAAACGCACAGTCTCCGCTTCGCTCCATCCCAATCCGGGCGGCGCGGATGTGGAAAGAAACCTGCCGGCAAACGCCAGCGTCAGCTGCCTGCACACCGCCGGGTCATCCCTGATGGACAGGTAGGCTACAGGCAGAATGAGCCAGTCATCCAAAGCCAGCAGGGCGTGCTTCAAACACAGGTCCTTAAACCGGCCTGTGTCGATATCCCGTGCATGAGTCCGGTAGTCCTGAATCTCAATGCAGCCCTTCGCCCCGGCTCCCGGCAGATAAGCCAGATCAAGATAACGGCAGCCGTTATTCATATCCCGGACTTCATATTCCGGATATAAGAAATCGAAATTTCCAATGGCAGGAAACCAGACAGCACGCAAAAATGTCTCTGTTCCATGGCTTAACCCCTTCGCCAGCAGCTCTCTTCTGCGGGGGTTGGGCTCCTCCCTGATCTGTTTGGCCAGCCATTGCTCATACATCAATTGAAATGCGCTGCTCATCACACCTCTTCAGCCTCCCTGGACGCGAAAAAGCCGCCTTAATACCAGCCCGTTTGTTCAACCGGCCGTACCAAAGCGGCATGTGCTTCACGCCATCAATAGTTTTTTTTGAAAAGTCGATACAGGTATTATAGCATAAATGGGCTGGTAAGCATCAGCAAGTTACAGGGCAATAACATCCGCGCGGGGCGAAGCGAAGGCTAACGGAAGTGGGGGCCCTTATTTGCCCCAAAACAGGGCTTCCGGATTTTTAACGGCGGCAGAAGCCGTTATTTTGCCTGAAATGGGCGCCGCGCAGGCGAATGCCTTCAAATAACGGCTCTGGCCGCCGTTAGAATTTCCGGGGTGGCTTTTTCGCAGAAATAACGGCTCTCCCCGCCGTTAGATTCCCCCTCCTCCGCCTCCTCCCCCGCCCGTCTCCAACCCCTGTTCCTTGCCGCGGGCAATCTCGGCCTGCTCTTCGGCTGCCTGCTGGCTGTCCAGATAATCCTGGAGATCGTCCTGAACGCTGGTGTCCGCCAATGGCACCTTGGAGCGGTGCGCCGACCGGATAATGATATGTCCCCCTACAGGGGCAGTCAGGAAGACGAAGGCGATCCCCAGCAGCAATCGGATGCTGGAAACGCCATGCGTAAACAGAAAATAGAAGAAGGTGCCCAATAGAATGCTAAGGATGCCGAGGGTTGCGCTTTTGGTTGAGGCGTGAGCACGGTTGTATACGTCCGGAAGGCGGAGAATCCCCAGGGAGCTGATCAGACTCATCAGGGTTCCGGTAATGACCAGGATCGAGACGATAATTTCAATGATCGTTGTTGCGTTCAATGACAGCCCCGCCTTCCATATATTTGCTCAGGGCAATGGTACTCAAGAATGCCAATATGCCGATAAGCAGGATCGCTTCCAGATAAGCATGGGAGCTCAGCATAATCGAGAGAACCGCAATAATGCCGATAACGATATAGCCCATGGTGTCAAGGGCCAATATGCGGTCATGTATGGAGGGTCCCACAATTACCCGGTATAAAGCGGCGACAAGAGAAATGGACAGCAGAAACATGGACAAAAGCATAATGTTATCAAACATTACCGCATCACCTCAATAATGGCGTTTTCGAACTTGCGCATGGTTTTGGTTATATTGTTGCGGTAGTCGTTGGCATCCATAGCGTGAATGAACAAGACGCCCGCCTTGGGGTCGATCTCCATGATCACAGAGCCTGGCGTCAGGGTTACCAATGCCGACAAGAGGGTAATTTCGAAGTTCGTTTTCAGAATGGTCTCGGAGCGGAATATCCCCGGCTGGATGTTCAGCTTCGGCCGCGTCACCAGCAAAGCCACCACCACGGTGGATTTGAACAGCTCCACAATGAACAGGCCAATCAGCTTGGCAATGGAGATGATCTTTTTGCCGTAGAAGGATTCGGGAAAAAAGCGCCGCATCAGAAAAATAATGATGAAGCCGATGGCGTAGCCTATGCCAAAAACCACCACATTCCAGGATTCATTAAGCAGCATATACACAAAAGCGATCAACAGGTTGAGTAAAAGTTGAGTCGTTATCTCCATCACGTCCTTTACTGCTTAGGAGCTGCGCAAAAATGAGCGGTGCCTTATTTCGCCGCAGTCTCTTTAGGTTGTATCTTCAGCTACCGCTTGAAAACGGCATCGATATAAACGGAGGGGTTCATCACGGTGTCGACAGCTTGCTCCACATAAGAAAGCACCCACTCGGCCCTCAAGCCCATTACCACGATGAGGAACACCAATATGAAGCCGGGCAATAAGGCGCTGTTGCCAGTTTCCTTCTGGTCTCCTTCGCTCATGAGGGTCTCGCCCCAGAAGCTGTGGATAAAGATTTTTACAACGGAATACAGCACCATCAGACTGGTCAGAATCGCCACAACCGACATGGCGAGATGTCCCTCGGCAATCCCGCCCTTGAGAATCATAACCTTGCCCACAAAGCCGCTTAGCGGGGGAACGCCTGCAAGGGCAAGGGCGGCAATAAAGAACAGCCAACCCAGCACCGGCCGGAAGAGCAGCAGTCCGCTGAAATCCTTGAGCTTATCCGAGCCGAAGATGGAAATAATCGCTCCGCCCAGGATGAAGATCAGCCCCTTGGCCAGCATATCGTGAATCAGATAGAAGATAGCGCCGGTCATGGAGTCCGTGGTGGCCATCCCCACCCCGAAGAGGATGAAGCCAACGGCAACAACCACGTTGTAGGCGAGAATTTTTTTGATCTCCCAATGAAAGACGGCGCCAAGCGCACCCAATATCATGGTAAGCACCGACATGTAAAGAATTGCCGTATGGGTAATCTCCGGCTTATGATAGAACAGCAGCGTGAATGTGCGGATAATGGCGTAAATGCCTACCTTGGTGAGAAGCGCCGCGAACAGCGCCGAAACGGCAGGCGGGGGTGCACTATACGAGCCGGGCAGCCAGAAGAACAGCAATAAGCCTGATTTGAGGCCGAATACGGAGAGGAACAGGAAGCTGACCGTGGTCAGCAATCCGTCTTGTCCAATGGCGGCGATCCGTTCGGAGAGATGGGCCATATTCAGCGTTCCCGTAATGGAATACAGGTAGGCAATGGAAATGACGAACATAGTGGAGGAAACAACATTAATAATGACATATTTGATGGATTCACGGAGCTGAAGCCTTTTGCCGCCCAGAGACAGCAGGACATAAGAAGAAATCAGCATGACCTCGAAAAAGACGAACAGGTTGAAGATATCGCCGGTCAAAAAAGAACCGTTCACACCGCAAAGCAGGATGAGCATAAAAGGATAAATAAAATGAAGCTTATGCTCATGGGAGATGGAGCCGAAGGTGTACAGCATGCACATCAGACTGACGGTGGTGGCGGCGAGGACAAGCAGGGACGATAACATGTCTGCCACCAGATTGATGCCATAAGGAGCCTCCCAGCCTCCCACATCCAAAACAAGGATGCCGTGGGCGGAGACCCGGTGGATGATGAAGACGGACACCCCGATGGTCAGGAGCAAACCGATGACAGCCAGCCCTTGCTGCAGACGGATGCGGCGGCGGAAGAAGATCATGGTCATGCCGGTGAGGAGGGGAATAATAATCGGCAGAATTAAAACATTAGTCATGCATGCTACCTCTCAATTGCTTCAAATTGTCAGTACCCAGCTCCACGTATGTGCGGTAGCCAAGCACCAGAAGAAATGCGGTCAGGGCAAAGCTGATGACGATGGAGGTAAGGATCAGCGCATGGGGCACAGGGTCGGTATAGCTGGAAGCCCCTTCGCCCAAAAGAGGGGCCGCTCCCTTCTTCAAGCCGTTGATGGCCATCAGCATCAGATGGGTGGCATGGGAAAAGACCGTAAGCCCCAGAATGATCCGCAGCAGGTTTTTGTTCAGAATAAGATAGGTTCCGACAGTAAACAGAATGCCGGAAATAATGATAATGAACGTCTCCATTATTTTTTGTCCTCGCTTATACTCGTGATTATCGTCATTGTTGTTCCCACAACGGTCATGTATACCCCCAGATCAAAGGCCAGGGCGGAAGCAATCTCCGTTTTGCCGAGAAGCGGAAGATTCACATAGGTGAAGGACTGGAACAGGAAGGGAAGATCCAGCAGCATGGAAACCGTGCCGGTCAGCACGGAGGTAATCACACCCGCGGCGGCAATCCGGTTGAACGGGAAAGGGATGATGTTCCGCACGGACTGAAGGTCGAATGCCAGATAAAGCAGCACCAGCGCCGAAGAAGTGATCAGGCCTCCGATGAAGCCGCCGCCGGGATTATGGTGTCCTGCGAACAGCACGTACACGGAGAAGATCAAAATGATGAACACCAATATTTTGGCGGCCGTTTGCAGAAAGACATCCGTAAATTTCAATTTCATGGCTGTTTCCTCCCTGCCTGGCGAAGTTTAATCATCGTGAAGATGCCGATTCCCGCCGTGAAGAGCACAACGCTCTCCAGCATGGTATCGAAGCCGCGGAAATCAACCAGAATGGCGTTGACCATATTGCGGGCGCCGGCGAGCTTGTAGGAATCCTTGTAAAACTCGGCAATGGACTCGAACATATGATGGCTTTGCGTGGAAAGCCCGATCAATGTCAGTGTCATGCCTACGCCGACGGCAATAATGGCGTTGGTGACGCGGAATTTCATGGGTGTAATATACTTGCTGATCTTCGGCAGAAAGTAGAAGCACAGCAGGAACAAGGTGGTGGAGATGGTTTCCACCACAAGCTGTGTCAGAGCCAAATCCGGAGCCCGGAAGATGATGAAGAACAGGGAAACAATATAGCCGATTACACTGACCGCAATAATGGAGATCAGCCTGGATCTCGTGAACAGCATGTGGATTGCTGCCGCAACTGTGGTAAAGCCCAGCAAATATTCATACATCTGGATCGGCGCGTTGCCTGACAGGTCCAGACTCCACGCGCCCTGCACAAACAAGGAGCCTCCCGCCATAACAATGATGAACACGAACAGATAGGATAAATAATGGGTGGTGGAGCCGGTTATGTAGAAGCCGGTAATCTTCCCGGCAAGACGCTCCATTCCGGTAAGGCCGCTGTCATATGCCTGGTTAAGGCTGAACCTAAGCGGGATGCTGTCGTAGATATCAATAAATCGGGTTATATATCGGTACAGTAGAGTACCCAGTAGGATAATTCCCAGCGTCATCATAATTTCGGTGTTAAAGCCGTGCCAAGCGGAAATATGTACATGCCACTCCGCTCCATTGGCGAAGACCTGCGGCAGGATTGCCTTAACCGTAGGCTCCAACAGGGAGGATGCAATAATATTCGGAAAGAAGAACAGGATCAGAACGAATGCCGCCAGGATCATCGGCGAGATGAGCATACCCAGAGGGGCCTCATGGGGAATGCGCTCCCCTTCTTTGGGCTGGTGAGGGCCCATAAACACCCTGAAGATCAGGATCATACAATAAACAAACGTCAGGACGCTTGCCAGCCAGGCAATGACGGGAATAAATATAAACCAGCCATTCATGGTGCGGGAAGCGGTCAGCACACCGCTGAAGAACATTTCCTTGCTTAAGAAACCGCCAAAAGGAGGAAGCCCTGCCATGGAGAATGCGCCAATCATGGTCAGAGTGAAGGAAACGGGCATTACATGAATCAATCCGCTTAAGCGGCGTATATCCCGCGTGCCTGTCTCATGGTCAAGGATGCCAATCATCATAAAGAGACAGCCTTTGAAGATGGAGTGGTTGATCAGATGGAACACACCTGCCAGTACGGCGCCTGCAAACATCAGGGAGCTATCGCTGTATTGGCTGTTAAGGGCGATGGAGCCGATGCCCAGCAAACACATAATCAGACCGATTTGGCTGATGGTGGAGAAGGCGAGGAGCGCCTTCAGGTCGCTTTGGCGGATGGCCTTCATGGAGCCGATCAAGAGAGTAATCAGCCCTACAATGGTAATGGTCCAGAACCATTCCATATGTCCGCCGAAGATGGGGGTCAGACGGGCTACCAGATAGACGCCTGCCTTGACCATGGTTGCGGAGTGCAGATAGGCGCTGATGGGAGTAGGAGCCTCCATGGCGTCAGGCAGCCAGATGTGAAACGGAAATTGGGCCGACTTGGTAAAAGCGCCCAGCAGGATGAAGAACATAGCCGGGAGAAAATAAGGATGCTGCGCCAGTTGGCCGCTAGAGGCAATCAGCTCGCGGATACTGAGGGTTCCGCCGGCGGATGACAGGATGATGAACCCGAGAAGCATGAAGAAGCCGCCGGTCATGGTGATAAACATGGACTTTTGGGCCCCGTAGCGCGACCGCTTGCGGTGGTACCAAAAGGCGATGAGCAGGAAGGAGGAAACGCTGGTCAGCTCCCAAAATGCATACAGGGTCAGCAGGTTGTCGGAAAGCACGGAGCCCAGCATAGCTCCCATGAACAGCATCAGATAGGCATAAAAGAGATGCAGCTTCTCCCGGGTTTTGGACATATAGAAGATGGAATAGAACACAACCAGAGCGCCAATGCCCGTTATCAACAGAGCAAAAAGGAGGGAGAGACTATCCAGATAGACGGAGAAGTCAATGCCAAGAGACGGTATCCACGAGACCGTGTAAAGCACAGGCTCAAGAGGGTGGCCGGAGGAATAATAGCTTGCAAAAAAGACGAGCAGAACCACGGGGACAGCCATAACAAACCAGCCGGTATGTATGCGGTGCGCATATTTAGCCAAAAGAGGGACGAACGGGACGCAAAAAAAAGGGATCAGAATCGCGATATGCAGTAGGTTCAACTATAAGCCGCTCCTTATTCTTTAAGTTTTGTTGTAAATGGTTACGGGGGCAGCTTCGCCGGCCCCTGACAGGTCTTTTGGAGATGGCTCTCCTGATAAAATCCATTGCTTTGGCAACATGTATCTTCCTCTCCTTTATGATCTCCATATTTAATCATACTACGTATTGATGCATTGTAGGATTAATTATACCCTATGTGAGTTGACACCATCAAACTTTATGTGTAGTCTAGTGCTATCTTTAGGCAGAGGTGAGTTTAAAACCATGAAGACTGGAAGTATGGATGAATGCATACTTGTCTGTGTTTATTATGGACCAAATGGCGAACGGCTCATCCGCAGAGGCGGCAAAATTGCCAAAATGCTGAACTGTCCGCTATATGTGCTGACCGTTGACCGGCAACCCGAAGACGAGTGGGATATTGAAAAAAGCCACTACATTTCCGCATGGAAGAAGATTGCCGAGGAGCTTGGGGCGGAGGAGTTCATTATCAAGTACAATGAAAAACGTCCTGTGGTAAAAGTGATTAGCGAGGTAGCCAAGCAAAAAAATGTTACACAGATCGTACTGGGGCAGACTGCCCAGAGCAGGTGGGAGGAAATCACGAAGGGCTCCATTGTAAACCTGCTGCTGCATGATATCTCCTTCGTTGATCTTCATATTGTATCCGTTTCCCGGGAGCTGAACGTTCAGGAGGGCTTCTACGAAAAAGGGGTCCGCGCCTATCTCCAGGAGGGGCCTGAGGGCTTCAGGCTCTGCTTCAACCACACGCACCTGGACAAGTATGAGGGCATTTTCTATAAAGAGGTGGGCACCGACTTCAATAACGGAATCTTTAAATTCCTGAAGGACAATGAAACCGTTGAAGTCCTTGTGGTCGATGATTATGTAAGGGATATTAACGAGCGCGTCAAATAAAGAGATATAGGGATGCTTCGCGCCAGCCGCGGAGATTCGGGGAGAGGCTGTGCGAAAAGTCAAATGGGAGAAGCTCTAACGAATCTGGGTATCGCTATTTGCCTATAGGTGAGCCTGTTTGAAATCTAACGAATCGTAGGATCGCTATTTGTCCGAATGTGCGCCGAAATGCGTTCAAACCGGCGAATAAGGCGATAGAGATTCGTTAGATTTTTTTTCATGCCCGTTTTCGTGAAATAGCGTGAGAGAGATTCGTTAGCCAGATTCTGCTTGTCCTCAGTGGATAACAAAACCCTTGACACCCCTCCCCCGCTATGTATAATGGACATCAACCGCATAATAGCTTTCTAGGGTTCCGCAGCAGTCTGCTGGTCTGGTCCGAGAGAAAGCGGCAGTCTTCGGACTGCTTCCACGGAGGGACAAAAGCCCGGGAGAATAGCTGCATCCGCAGTTTATTCTTCCGGGTTTTTCTGTGTTCCGGGGCGCGGTCAAGGATGGACATCATAAGGAGGAGAAACCATGGACAAAAATTGGGCATCCGTCGGATTGGCGGCGCTGTTCGAGGTGGGCTGGGTCATCGGCATGAAGCATGCGGAGGGAGTGTTGGAGATTGGCGGCACCGTCATTGCCATCATCGTCAGCTTCTATTTGATGATCCGCGCCTCCCGGGCGCTTCCGGTGGGAACCGTCTACGCGGTATTTGTCGGGCTGGGAACCGCAGGTACGGTGGTAGCGGAGCTGGTATTATTCGATGCGCCTGCCAATGTGCTGAAAATCCTCCTGATCGGCACTTTGCTGGCCGGAGTGACCGGATTAAAGCTGCTGAGCCCCAAAACAAAAAAGGAGGCGGGATAAACCATGGCATGGATTTTCCTGATATTCGCCGGATTATTTGAGATGGCGGGCGTAGCTATGATTAATAAGCTGAACAAGGAGCGGGGCTGGAGGGCGTTTCTGCTTATGGCGGGCGGATTTGGACTGAGCTTCCTCTTCCTGTCCCAGGCCATGAAGGAATTGCCTATGGGCACAGCCTATGCGGTGTGGACCGGAATCGGGGCTTCCGGCGGCGCCGCGGCGGGAATGCTGCTCTACGGAGAGCCCAGAAGCTTGCCGCGAATCCTTTGCATCGCCACCGTTCTGGCTTCCGCAGTAGGGTTAAAGCTGGTTGGCTAAACGCGCCGCCGGTTTTACACTGAACGGCTGACAGAGCTGCCGGAAGCTTAGACGTTGTTCATACTCAGTTCATAAACCTGCGTTACCATGCCAATATCAACGGATCAAGGAGGAATTGGCATGGATAGAAAGAGGAGAGAAGCAAACCCCGGCATCGGGGATTGGGCTGTTGAGGCCAACGGACTGGTCAAGGTCTTCGGGGCGAACCGGGCCGTAGACGGAGTGGATCTGCGGGTGAAAACCGGCAGTATTTACGGGGTGCTGGGGCCCAATGGAGCCGGCAAAACCACCACCATCCGGATGCTGGCGACGCTGCTGGCGCCGGACGCCGGGTCGGCGCAGGTTTTTGGGCATGATGTGGGTAAGGAGCCGCAGATTGTGCGGCAGCTTATCGGAGTGACGGGGCAATATGCTTCCGTGGACGATTCCTTGAGCGCTACGGAAAATCTGGTGATTTTCTCCCGGCTGCTGGGGCTGTCCCGCGCGGATGCCAAACGGAAGGCGGCGGAGCTGCTGGAGGAGTTTGGCCTGACGGAGGCGGCAAAACGGCCGCTGAAGAATTTCTCCGGCGGGATGCGGCGGCGTCTGGATTTGGCGGCCAGTCTGATTGCCCAGCCGCCGCTGATCTTCCTGGACGAACCCACCACCGGGCTGGACCCCCGGACCCGGGCCCAAATGTGGGAAACCATCCGGCGTCTGGTGAAAACGGGCTCCACTGTTCTTTTGACCACACAATATCTGGATGAAGCGGATCAGCTGGCAGACCGGATTGCCGTTATTGACCGGGGCCATGTGGTTGCCGAAGGAACGGTTGACGAGTTGAAAATGTCGGTGGGCACCGCATCCCTGCAGCTGCGGGTAGTGGATTCGGCGGAAACCGAGCGCGCGCGGCGGAGAGTGGAGCAGGTGCTGCAGGTACGGGCCGCCATCTCCGCAGAGGCCGGAAGAATAACCGCGCCCATGTCCGACCCCGACAGAGTAACGGATTTGCTGATTGCCCTGCGGGAGGAAGGCATCCATCTGGCGGAAATGAGCGTGCAGAAGCCGACGCTGGATGAAGTGTTCCTGACTATTACCGGGGATGCAACCGCCGCTCAGCCTTCCGGACAGCCCGCAATATCACATCAATTGGAGGGGGCAAATGTATGAGCCAGACCACCATTACGCCAGGAGCCATCCGGCAGTTGAAAAACCGTACCAGCCTTAGGCAAACGATCCGCAATTCCCTGACGATGGCCTACCGGGGATTGCTCAAAATCCGGCATACGCCGGAGCAACTGTTTGACGTCACCCTTCAGCCCATTATTTTCACCTTGATGTTTACGTATATCTTCGGCGGAGCCATCTCGGGTGATGTGGCCAGCTATTTGCCCATTATTATTCCCGGGATATTGGTCCAGACGGTGATCACTACCTCTGTGGTTACCGGCGTTCAACTGAGGGAGGATATGGACAAAGGGGTGTTCGACCGCTTCAAGTCCCTGCCCATTGCCCGCATTGCGCCGCTGGCGGGAGCTCTGCTGGCGGATACGATCCGCTATACCATCGCCACTGTGCTGACCTTTGTGATGGGGTATTTGATGGGCTACCGTCCCGCCGGGGGCATTGAGCATGTGGTGCTGGCCGGGCTTTTGGTCATCGGCTGCTCTTGGGCCATCAGCTGGATCTTTGCCTTCTTTGGCGTTATTGCCCGGACTGCCTCCAGCGTACAGGGGATGTCCATGATCATCCTGTTTCCCCTGACCTTTTTGTCCAATGCGTATGTGCCCGTGGAAACCATGCCCAAATGGCTGCAGTGGTTCGCCAATATCAATCCTATCTCCCATCTGGTGAGCGCCGTCCGCGAGCTGACCAATACCGGAAGCGTGGGCAGCGATCTGGTCATCTCCCTTGTGGGCGCAGCCGTGATTGTGGCTATCTTTGCCCCTATGACGGTGCGGGCATACATGCGCAAAGCATAGTTTATCCGCGGGCTTGACAAACGGGAGCGCATCAGGCAAGGTTTCAATGGAGGTGGCTGCATGACCCGGATACTGGTAGTGGATGACGATATGCATATACGCGAGATGGTCCGGCATTTTCTCAAGCTGGAGGGCTGGGAGGTGCTGGAGGCTTCGGATGGCCGGGAGGCTTTGGCCGTTTTGGCCGATACTCCCGCGGACCTGGTCATTTTGGATATTATGATGCCGGGGATGGACGGCTGGGAGCTGTGCCGCGAATTAAGGGAGCAGCAGGAGAATCTTCCGCTGCTGATGCTGACCGCCAAGGGAGAGGCCTCCCAGGTTGTGAAGGGGTTTGCCTTGGGCACCGACGACTATATCGCCAAGCCCTTCGATCCTATGGTGCTGGTAGCCCGGGTCAAGGCGCTGCTGAAGCGCTACCGCATCCTGTCCTCCCAGACGGTGCAGCTGGGGAATCTGGTTCTGCGGCGGGATACCTTTCAATGTATGGACGGGGCGGAGGAGATTACCCTGCCCCGCAAGGAGTTTGAGCTGCTGTTCAAGCTGGCGGGTTATCCGGGCAAAACCTTTACCCGGGACCAGCTCATTGAGCAAATCTGGGGTTATGATTACGAAGGGGATGAGCGGACGGTGGATGTGCATATCAAGCGGCTGCGGGAGCGGTTCCCGGAGAGCAGCCATACCTTCCGGATCAGCACGATCCGCGGCCTGGGCTACCGGCTGGAGGTGGTTCAGCCGTGAGAGACCGTCCCGGCTTCCTTCATATTGCCCTGAATGTGCTCATGGTCATCGCTTTTCTGTTGCTGTGCTGGTCAGGGGCATACATGGCCTCGGAGAGGATTTATGCCGCATTAGGCTGGGAGCCCCACGGGCTGCTGGCTTTTCTCATCAATGCGGTTCTGGGGTTTATGCTGTTCGGGGTGGCCATCGGCATTATCGGTCCGTTCCTGCGGCCCAATGAGCATAAGCTGTTTACCGAGCTTATTGAGGCCATGCGCCAGATATCCCGGGGAGACTTCCAGGTGGAGCTGGCTCCGATATTGGGCCAAATGGGAAAGCATGAGCGGGAGCGGCATCCTTTTGCGCAGCTGGTGACCAGCATTGATGACATGGCCGCCAATCTGAAGGAGATGGAGGAGCTGCGCCAGGAGTTTATCTCCAATGTCTCCCATGAGATCGGGTCGCCTCTGACCTCGATTATGGGCTTTGCCAAAGCGCTCAGAAGCGGCGCTCTGGATACCGAGGAGCGGGAACGGTATCTGGATATTATCGAGACGGAATGCGTCCGCCTCTCCAAGCTCAGCGACAATCTGATGAAGCTGGCGGTGCTGGATTCGGCGCAGTCCTCTGTGCACCCCGGCATCTACAGGTTGGATAAGCAGCTGATTTCCCTGATTCTGGCTTGTGAGCCGCAATGGGAAGCCAAGGAAATCGATATGAACCTGGAGCCGGAGGCGGTGGAGGTTGCCGCGGATGAGGATTTGATGAGCCAGGTGTGGCTGAATCTGCTGCATAATGCGATTAAATTTACCCCGGCGGGAGGGCGGATCACGGTCTCTGTTGCCCGGGAGGGCGGTCAGGCGGCGGTGTGGATTGCGGACAACGGGCCGGGCATTGCCGAGGAGGACCAGGCCCGCATTTTCGAGCGGTTCTACAAGGCGGACAGGTCCCGCACCCGGTCCGGCGGAGGCAGCGGGCTGGGACTATCCATCGCCCACAAAATTGTGGAGATGCACGGCGGCTCCATCACCGTGGCCAGCAAGCCGGGGGAGGGAGCGGCGTTTACCGTTTTGATTCCGGCAGCGGGCGGGGAGGGCAAGTCCTGATCGGAGGCGGGGGAGGAGAAAGCATAGCGGAACTCAGCGACCCTTAAACGCGATAATTTGACCATTTCGGCATATTGCGGAACTGAGCGGCGCTTAATTGGGCCCGAGGCCGGCCGATGGGCTGTAATTGCCCGTTTGCGACCAATTAAGGGCCGGATAGTTCCGTTATTTGGCGTATACGGCCCATAATACAGTTTAAGAGCTTCTCATTTCCGTAAGCGCATGTTGATTCTGCGTTCCTCAGCCTACCTCTCATACCCAGCATGTCCCCGTCCACCCAGCATCCCCCGGCGCCCCAGCACATTGCAGCACACCAGCCCTCTAACACAACGCCGTATCCCCCATCATCACTCTAGTTACTCCAACGCCCCCATCATCCCAACCATCCCAACCGCCCTGCATGTCCCATCTCATTCATCCCTCCGCAAGCTCCGTTCACTCCCCAATCCGCTCATCACGCTTACTTACGGCAGATTCGGCTCGCCAACAGACCCGCCAACAGAGCCCTTCAACAGAGCCCGCCAACGCCGGAATTTCGCGCAGCAACCCGCTCATTTGCAGACAGGAGAAGGGCTGTTTCATGCTATACTGGTGAGAACAGCATACCAACAACCCATACCAACAACCGCATACCAAGGGCCCAGCCCTTGCAGAATGGAGGAGATGAATCCGTGAGCAACATTGCAGAAATGCTCCGCCGCGCCTCTTTTGTGCATGCCGGCGGAGAGGCGATACAAGTCCCCGGATTCCGCCACCGGGAATGCTGCATGACTTCCGACAAGGCGGGTTTTCTCTTCGTCTCCCGCGGCTCCCTGCGGATTACTCTGCAAACGGGGGCGGCGCAGGGAACCATAGAAACAGAGACGGGAACGGTGCTGTTTATCCCGCCTTCCACCGGGATGATGCTGCAGAATGAATTCCAGCTGGCCGCAGAGGCGGTGCTGGTGGGGGTGGCGTCTGCCTGTCCTGAAGACCTGCAGATGCTGGAGAGCTTGCATCAGCCCAAGGCTGCGGCCTACGCCCTGATCGCCCGTCCCTTCCGGATGCCCCAAGCCCGGCAAATATTCGAGGAGTTCCTGACTGAAAGCCCGCCGTCCGATCTGGCCGGACATTACCGGCTGCAATCCCATCTGTACCTGATGCTCTCCGGCTTCGCCCATGCCGCAAACAAGCCCAATGCCACTGCCATGAATCTGGGCAGCTACGTGGAGCATGTCCGTCAATTCATCCTGAAGGCGGCAGACAAGCCGCTGGATATGGAGGAGCTGGCGCAATCGTCAGGGGTCAGCCCCAGCCGGTTCTACCGGACATTCCGCCAGCATACGGGAATGAGTCCGCTCCAGTATTCGACCCAGGCCCGCATCCGCGCCGCCTTGCGGCTGATGTCCAATGCGCCTGCATCCGTCACCGCCGTCGCCCATGCGGCAGGTTATGAGGATGAGCTGTATTTCAGCCGCCTGTTCAAAAAACAGATGGGCCTCTCTCCCACGGAGTACATAACCGCCGCGAACCGGAAGATTGCCGTTGTGTCGCCAATCCTAAACGGGGACTTGTCCATTTTTGGCATCGCTCCCCAAATTACCTTCGAACGAAATGCCCTGAACCGTCCGGAGCAGGTGCTGGACATGCTGTACAGCGCCAAACCGGATCTGATCTTCGCCGGGGGGCCGCTGGAGCTTGCCCTGGAGCAGGAGCTGGGACGCATTGCCCCGCTCCATGTGCTCCATTGGAAGACGTTCTCTTGGAAGGAGCGCCTTCGCCGGATGGGGGACACGCTGGGACTGCGCCCCGTTGCCGAACAGTGGCTGGAGCGATTTCGGCTAAAAGCGGAAAACGCCCGCTCCCATATAGATACCTTCTGGGGCGGAGAGCCGGCTCTGGCGGTAATCTGCATGGATACTCACTACACCATTTTCGGGGCCGACAGCCGCAAGATCAGCGACCTGTTTTACCAGGAGCTGCAATTGGCCGTGCCGGAATGCATCCGCGGGACGCACGGGAAAAAACTCCTCTCCTTGCACGAGGTAGCCGCCTTGCCATGTGAGAACATCATCTTCTTGGTGCCGTCCGGCCTGGAGCAGTTGGAACTGGCGCGCATGGAGCAGAACTGGCGCAATTTGGCTTCCGAAGGCCGGAAAAAGCGCTGCCTGTTTCTCCCGTACTACGGGGCGCTCCATTACAATGCCGAATGCTACAGCAGCCTGGTTGACCAATGCGTATGGAGAATTCGGGCGAAGCTGTCCCTCTGCTGAAAAATCCATCCCTTTTGAATAAATATCCATTATCAAGGAGAGCTTCTTCTTTTATAGTTATACCAATGATTTGATTGATAATGATTATTAATGATAATGAAAAAAGGGACCGTATGAACAAGCTAACCTTGACCTTGCTTCTCCTGCTGCTTTCCGCTGCCTCTGTGTTCATCGGCGTGAAGAATGTGGCCCCCTGGGATTTATTCCAGCTCAGCGAAGAGCAGCGCCACATCCTGCTGGTGAGCCGCCTTCCCCGTCTGTTCAGCCTGTTGATGGCGGGAACCAGTCTGGGCATCTCGGGCTTAATTATGCAGCAGCTCACCCGCAACAAGTTCGTATCTCCCACCACTGCCGGAACGGATGATGCCGCCCGGCTGGGGATTCTGGTTGCCATCCTGATGTTCGGGCAGGCCAGTCCGCTGGAACGGATGCTGGTGGCCTTTGCCTTTGCGCTTTTGGGCACCTTCGTCTTCATGAAAATTCTGGACCGAATCCGGCTGAAGGACGTAATCCTCATTCCGCTGGCAGGCCTTATGTTCGGCAATATTGTGGGAGCCGGCACCACTTTCCTGGCCTATAAGCATAACCTGATCCAGAATATGACGGCATGGCTCCAGGGGGATTTCTCCACCATTATGAGCGGGCGGTATGAGATGCTTTACATTAGCCTTCCCTTGCTGGCAGTTGCTTATCTGTACGCGGACCGGTTCACCATCTCGGGCATGGGGGAGGATTTCGCCGTCAACCTGGGTCTGAATCACCGGCTGGTAGTGAATATCGGTCTGACCATTGTGGCTCTGATTACCGCCGTTGTGATGATTACAGTGGGCATGATTCCGTTTCTTGGTCTGGTGGTGCCCAATCTGGTGTCCATGTACCGGGGGGATCATCTCAAAAAAAGCTTATTCCATACGGCGGTAATGGGCGCCATCTTCATTCTGTTCTGCGACATCCTGGGCAGGCTGCTGATATACCCTTACGAAATTCCCATCGGGCTGACGGTCGGCGTCATCGGCAGCGGGATTTTCCTATACTTCCTGTTAAGGAGAAGGGTATATGACTAAAACGCACAAGCTTCAGTTTTCCGTTCTCGCTGCCGTGTCGCTGGTCTTGATCCTGCTGTATCTTCTGGGGCATATGATCGGAGCATGGGATTATGTGTTCCCCCGCCGGATGTACAAGGTTGCCGCCATGGTGCTGACGGGAGGCGCCATTGCTATCTCCACAGTGGTTTTCCAGACGCTGACCAACAACCGGATTCTGACTCCTTCCATAATCGGCCTGGATTCCGTCTACATGCTTTTTCAGACCTTTATCTTCTACATATTTGGCTCCACCAGCCCTCTGGTGACCAAGGATCATTATAATTTTCTTCTGGCTGTGCTCCTGATGATGCTCTTCGTTGCAATGTTGTACAAGCTGATGTTTCAGCGGGAGGGCCGCCATCTGCTTCATCTGCTGCTGGTGGGGCTGGTATTCGGCACCTTCTTCGGGAGCATGACCACGTTTATGCAGGTGCTGATCGATCCCAATGAATTTCTCTCCTTGCAGGGAAAAATGTTCGCCAGCTTCAACAATGTGAATACGGATTTACTGCCATATGCTTTGGGCATTCTCGTGCTGACAGGCGTATTCGGGGTCCGGTATGTAAAATATCTGGATGTGCTTTCGCTGGGCAGGGAACATGCCGTCAACCTGGGGCTGGACTACAACCGGCTGGTGAAGCAGCTTTTGGTGCTGGTGGCCGTACTTGTTGCCTTGTCCACCGCATTGGTAGGGCCGGTCACCTTTTTGGGCTTGCTCACCGCCAATCTGGCTTACCAGCTGATGGGCAGCTACCGGCATCAATTGCTGCTGCCTTCCGCTTTTCTCATCAGTGTCGTTACACTGGTAGGCGGACAGCTTCTGGTGGAGCGGGTGTTCAGCTTTACAACCACCTTGAGCGTCATTGTGAATTTTGCCGGAGGTCTCTATTTCATGTATCTGCTGTTAAGGGAGAGCAAGCTATGATTGAAGTGCGCAATGTAACCAAAGCATACGGGGGAAAAGCGGTAGTGGACCATGTTTCGCTGGTGATCCCCAAGAGCCGGATGACTGCTTTTATCGGGGCCAACGGCGCAGGCAAAAGCACCCTCCTGGGCATGATCAGCCGCTTGCAGCAGCAGGATGCCGGTGAGGTGCTGATTGAAGGCCGGGACATCCGCCAGTGGAAAAGCAATGAGCTGGCCCGCAAAATTTCCATCCTGAAGCAGACCAATCATCTGAATGTGCGGCTGACGGTGAAGGAGCTGGTGAGCTTCGGCCGGTTTCCCTATTCCCAAGGCCGGCTGACGCCGGAGGACAATGCCAAGGTCAAGGAAGCCATCCGTTATCTGGAGCTGGAGGAGCTGCAGGACCGGTTTATCGACCAATTGAGCGGAGGGCAATGCCAGCGGGCGTTTATTGCCATGGTGGTGGCCCAGGATACGGAATACATTCTCCTGGACGAACCCTTGAACAATCTGGACATGAAGCATTCCGTGCAGATTATGCAGGTTCTCCGCCGTCTGGTGGATGAGCTGGCCAAAAGCGTCATTATCGTCATCCATGACATTAATTTCGCTTCCTGCTATGCCGACCGGATGGTGGCGTTAAAGCATGGCCGGCTGGTCCGGGAGGGAGCGGTGGACAGCATTATGGAAACAGGGGCGCTGCGGGATATTTACGACATGGATATTCCGGTGGAGCAGTTTCGGGGCAACCGGATCGGCGTCTTTTTTGCAGGCACATAAATCTTGGCTTTGAAAGGGGGGATGGCCGCATAACCTGTCCAGCATTCATGATGGCGTCAAACCAATTTTATATACGAGGTGAAGGGTAGAAATGATGAAAAAATGGGGTATATCTGTTGTTGTTCTGTTGTTCGCACTGGCATTAGCCGCTTGTGGAGGCCAATCGAAGGAAACCGCCGGAGCAGCCGCTCCCGAAGCCTCTCTAGCCGCAACCGCAACCGCAACCGCTGCCGCTTCTGTTGCACCGTCCGCGTCTCCGTCGCCTGCCGCTCCCGCCGAGGTTACCATTAAGCACCAATTGGGTGAAACCAAGGTGAAGACCAATCCCAAAACCGTCGCCGTCTTCGATTACGGCACCCTGGACTCCTTGGACAAGCTGGGCATTGAGGTAGCAGCCGTACCCAAGGGCAATCTTCCCCCTTATCTGAAAAAATACGAGGATGCCAAATACCAGAATGTGGGCACATTGGTGGAGGCGGATTTTGAAAAGCTCAGCGCCGTAAAGCCGGATCTGATCATTATTTCCGGACGTCTGTCCTCCAAGTACGAGGAGCTGCAAAAGCTGGGCCCCACCATCTACCTGGGATTGGATACGGCCAAATATATGGAATCTTATGAGAACAACGCCAAGATTATCGGTCAAATTTTCGGCAAGGAAAAGGAAGTGGAGGCGGAGCTGGCCAAGGTTAAACAGTCTGTCCAGGAGCTGAATGCCAAGGTAACTGCCGACGGCAAAAACGCTCTGGTCATCCTCACCACCGGCGGCAAGGTCAGCGCCTTCGGTCCCGGCTCCCGCTTCGGCTTGATTCACGATGTGATCGGCTTCAAGGCTGCCGACGACAAAATTGAGTCCTCCACCCATGGACAAAGCGTTTCCTTCGAGTTTGTAGCGGAGAAAAATCCGGATTACCTCTTCGTTGTGGACCGGGATGCGGTAGTCACCAGCGGAGAAGGGGTGAAACCGGCCAAGGAGCTTATTGAAAATAGCTTGGTAAAAAATACCAATGCCTATAAGAATGGCAAGATCGTCTATCTGGACCCTAACTACTGGTACCTCTCCGGCGGCGGCCTGTTGTCGGTGGAAGCCATGATTAAGGAAGTCAGCGCAGGCTTCTGATGCTGCTTCACTTCAAAATAAAATCGGCATGGCCTATGCGGCTGTGCCGATTTTCATTGTTATGGCTGTATGGCGGGGCCCGCCTTATGCGACAGGTTGGATTCTCTTTTTACCAATTCCGCCGCGATATGGAAGGCCTTTATTCTGCGTACGGTCAGCGTATGCTGGGAGGAGCCTGCTTTCAGCTTGGGCAGAATATTCTCGCACCTGCCGGCGGCCGATGTTATAGCCTGAAGAGCCTCCGCCAATTCTTCCTTCGTATAGCTCTCCGGGCTCCCCGCGGCTGAAGCCCCTGCCTCATTGTCATTGGCCTCCGCTTCCCGATTCAGCAACGACACCGCCATGTAGTATGCCTTAATTCCACGTACCGTCATGGTGTGCTGGAAGGTGCCCTCCTTTAATTTGGTCAATGCTTTTTCACTCTTGCCGATGGTTGAAGCGATAGACCGGATGGCCTCCGCCAATTCTTCCCCTGTAAAATGTTCCATGAAGTGCTCCTTTCATAAATTATATGTCCGGCTCACGGTCAAACGGAATACAAACGGTAACGGTTGTACCGTGTCCGATTCTGCTTGCTGCAGCCACGGTGCCTTGATGCGCTGCAATAATCTGCTTGACGATGGCCATGCCGAGCCCTGTCCCGCCTGTTGGAGCGTCTGTGGAGGTTCCCCGGTAATACCGGTCAAACAGATGGTTCACCTGCTCCTCCTCCATGCCGGAGCCATTGTCCGTTATCTGCACTTCAGCCATGGAAGACCTGCGGATATGAACCGTAATGGCGGTTCCCGGCGGATTATGGAAAACTGCATTGACCAGCAGATTGGAAAAGGCTCGATGGAGCAGTCCGGCGTCGCCCATCACATACAATGGCGTTTCTCCGCCTTGGATTTCAAAGTGGGCGGTCCCGTCAAGGGGCAGGTTGACAATTCCGGCAACCGTTCTGCGGATCAGCTCCGTCAGCTCGATTCGGCGCAGGGCCAGCTTGGGTCCCATAGGCTGGTCCATCCGGAAGGCAATGCCCAGGTCATGGATCAGCTCTTCCATATGGGCGGACTTCTCCCGGATCAGCTGCAAAAACTCTTTTCTTTCCTCCGCACTCCAGACATGCTCCTCGGATAACAGCATATCCGCATAGCCGGAAATATAGGACAGCGGAGTCTTCAGGTCATGGGCCACCCCTGCCGCCCAATCCTGCCTTTCTTGCTCGAACTTCTGGCGTCTGCGTTCGTTTTCCCGGAGAACCGAGGAGAGGGCGTCGAGATTGGCGTACACCTCCCGGTACAGGCGGCTGGAGAAGGAAGGCTTTTTTCGGACCGGAGCAAGATACTCCCCGCTGGACAGCTTCCGAATCTGTACCAGAATATCCGCCATGGGCCGGGCAACATAATAGCCGTAAAACAAACAGTACAGAAAGTAAACGGCAATAATCATCCCTGTTGTCAGATTCACCACGTAGAGCTGATCAGGCTGCTTCAGCACGGCAATATAGAAGACCGCAGGCAGGGAAACCGCGAGAAACAGCAGAATCTGATGCAGGATAAAATTCAGAGTGAAGCGGACCACCAGCTTGCCGTTGGTGAAATTGACTTTCATTGCGCTGCTCCTTGCTTGGGCGGCGGGACAAGCTTATAGCCGATTCCCCGCAAATTGACGATGAGAGAGGGCTGTTTGGCGTCCTGTTCAATTTTCTTGCGCAGGCGCATGATGTGGATGGCCACGGTTTTTTCGTCCCCCAAGCTGTCAAATCCCCATATTTGCTCATATAATTGCCCTGCGGTAAACACCTGGTTGGGATGGGCGGCCAAAAACAGCAAAAGCTCAAATTCCTTGGCCGGGCAAGGCACTTCGTTTCCATTCACCCGCAGCTGGGCCGCTTTTTTGTCAATGACGACGGTCCCGTAACGGTACTGTTCCGCCTCCTGGATAGCAGGTTGGTATTGCAGCTGCCTCCGGAATTGAACATGAATCCGCGCGGCCACCTCCAGAGGATTGAAGGGTTTGGTAATATAGTCATCCCCTCCGATGCCAAGTCCGGTCAGCTTGTCCAGATCGCTGGAGCGGGCGGTAAGAAACAGAATCGGAACAGCGGTATGCTGCCGGATTTGCTGGCATAATTGAAAGCCGTCCGTGTCGGGCAGCATCACATCCAGGACGATTAGGTCATACGGGGTGAGGCTGATTTTGTCCAGGGCTTCCCGCCCCGTAAAGGCGCTGTGTATGGAAGTGTACCCCTCCTTGCGCAGAATGGTTTCCAGCATGGTGACAATTCCGGGTTCATCATCCACCAGGAGTATGGATTGCGGGCGCATCGTTCCGTCCCCTTTCTGGCAAAAGCTCCCCCGTTAGCAGTTATTCGGCGAACAGGCGGCAGGGTGGGGCTATATGGACATATCGCGTTTGTTGAATACCGCCCAGCTTGCCAGGGTCAGAAGGGAGATGTAGGCGAGCAGGACGGAGAGGGAAAAACCCAAGGTCATCTCGGGTCTTGGCGGGAGATGGAATATATAGAGGCTGATATCGCTGTTGGCAAAAGGCAGATATTTCAGCCATTCCAGCTTGGCCGCCGCTTCCGTCACGGAATTTCCAGTTATCATCATAAACAGGGAGATGCCCACAGACAGGGCGCTGCTGCGCAAAATGGTGGATACCGCCAGGGCAAGGGTGACATACCCCATCACTGGAACCATGCTTAATCCATATATTTTGATTACCTGCATCATAACATTCTGCCGGACCACTTGCCCATTCCCATCCAGGAATAAATCGGCGGCGTGAATATTGCCGATCCCATATAATACGGCGTTTACGGCGAATCCGCAAACAACAGTCAGCACCAGCATTACCGCGGCGAACAGGGATACCGCGATATATTTGGAGAACCAGATTTCCGTGCGGCTGCGGGGGCGGATCAATAGAAGCTTCATGGTACCGGAGGCATATTCCCCTGCAACCATATCCGCTGCCATGACAATGGCAAAAATCATCACCATTTCCACCAGGCCGAAGGAGGCCAGCAAGGCTGACCAGGGATTGCCGGGGAGGGGAGGGACATGGTGCTCCAGGCGGTATTCCGCAAGCTCCAGTTTATTATGGGCATCGGCGCGCAGCATGGGAGATAGCTCGGTAAGCTTCAAGCGTTCCTCGTATTGTGCGGCGAGCCGGATTGTTTCCGTTCTCCAGTCCGCGATAGGAGGGGTGTTGAGCTTGGCCAGTACAGCGGCTCCTGCGGTAAAGGCAACCACCAGCGCCAGCAGAATCCGGGTGAGCTTTCTATTGTATAGTTTCATGCATTCATTGGCAATTAATCCGCCCATTGCTGTTCCTCCGTGATCTCCAGAAATTTGTCCTCCAGGGTCCGCTCCCGCATATGGATGCTGTAAACGTGAATACCTGCGTCCATAAGCTGCTTGTTCACGTTGGGTATCTCCTCCTTGTCCATGTGAACCACCAATTGTCCCGGTTGCCCTTCCGATGGTGTGACCGTTTTCCCTATGGCGGCAACGAGCTGTACAGCCTGCCCGGTTTGGGAAGGGGCCACGGAGATGCACACTTGGGCGTTTCCGCTTTTATGGACCAGCTCCTTCATGCTCTGAATCCGTACCAGCCTGCCGTGCTGCAGCACTCCCACCCGGTCGCACATCAATTCCATTTCGGATAGCAGATGGCTGGACACGAAAACGGCCACCCCCTGGTCCCGGGCCAGCTGCTTCAATTGGGCGCGCAGCTCGTGAATCCCCGCAGGGTCAAGCCCGTTGGTGGGTTCGTCGAGAATCAAGAGCGACGGGCGGTGCAGCAGCGCTTGGGCGATTCCCAAACGTTGGCGCATGCCAAGGGAATAGGTTTTGACCTTGCTGTGAATCCGGCCCTGCAACCCGACGGCTTCCGCAACTTCGAGGATGCGGGTTTTGGTCACGCCGGGAACCATCCGGGCAAAATGCTGCAGATTCTGGTACCCCGTCAGGTAGGTATACAGGTCGGGATTTTCCACAATGGCGCCTACATGGCGGATGGCTTTTTTGAAATCCTTGGTTATGCTGTGCCCCTGAATCAGAATATCCCCCCGGCTGATCCCGGCCAATCCCACCATCATGCGGATGGTGGTGGTTTTGCCTGCTCCGTTTGGGCCCAGGAATCCGAACACCTCTCCGGCGGGAATATCAAAGGTGAGATCGTCGACCAGCGTTTTTCGTCCGATTGTTTTTGTGGCGCGGCGCAGCTGCACCACTGGCGTTTGCTCCATCGTTGGGCTTCCTTTCTATGTTCGACATGCCAAATCTTTACCGTACATGCCGATTATAAAAAGTGAAAGTAAACAGGCGGTAAACGGGAAGCAAAGCTGCCGCAAACTGTTTGGGTAAAACGGCATTGAAGCCGTTTCCATTTAGTGGTATGATAGGGAACCAAATTCAATCGGGAAAAGGAGCTTCCATGGACGAAAATCCGTATTATCTGGTGTATGAGGAGCGGTACCGGAAGGTATACGAGGCAGGCGCTGAGCGATGGGGCCATGCGGAGAACGACAGCGGGCTGCGGGCAAGCTTGACGGAATGGGTGAACCTCCATAATCTGAGAGGGAAACGGATTGTGGAGTTTGCTTGCGGAGAGGGGGCTTCCGGAGTCATTTTGTCCCAACTGGGCTGCTTGTACCGCGGAGTGGATATTGCACCGTCTGCCGTAGCCAAGGCTAAGGCTGCCCTGGCGGATTATCCCGGGGCACAGGTGACTCTATTGGACATGGTGCGTGAGCAGGTGGAGGGAACGTTCGATGCCGCCTTGGATGTGATGGGGCTTCACATGCTGGTGGTGGATGCGGACAGAGCAGGGTATTTGCGGAATGTCCGGTCCTGTCTGAGAATCGGAGCGCCCTTGCTTCTGTTTCGGGAATCCTATCGGGAAAACGCGGACGACAGGCCGGTGGAGTCCTTCCAAAGCTGGCTGGAGCTGACCGGGGATGATTACCGGACGCCCCAAACCCGGTATGCCGGTCCCGCCGATGCCCAGGTTGAGGTGCGGATTCCTTTGGTCCCGGCCCGAGCCAAGACGGAGGCGGGTTACAGGAAAGAGCTGCAGGAGGCAGGCTTTACGGTGGACCGGTTTGTTCCGATGATGGCGGACATGCAGATCGTTTCCTCCGCTTCTATTTACGCCCATAAGCCGTAGCGGGGGAAGCGGGGAAACCGCGTCTCGAGCCGTGCGAGGCCGGCATGTACTCGAAAAACCGAGTACAATCCGCCCGAAAGCGGGGGTAGAGCGGAAATGTACTCGAAAAATCGAGTACAAAGTGCCCCAAAGTGGGAGTAGAGCGGAAATGTACTCGAAAAACCGAGTACAAAGTGCCCAAAAGTAGGGTTGGAGCGGGAATGTACTCGAAAAATCGAGTACAAACTGCCCCAAAGCGGGGAAAGGGCCGAAATGTACTCGAAAAATCAAGTACAAAGTGCCCAAAAGCGGGGGTAGAGCGGGATTGTACTCGAAAAATCGAGCACAAAGTGCCCCCCTCGCCCCCATCTGCACACAAAAACCTCTCCGCGGCCCAAGTTCTGCCGCCAAGGAGAGGTTTTTTCAGGCTTCGCCCTATTTCTTCACAACCGGTATCCATACTTCCGTCCGGAAGCGGCCGTTGCCCAGATTATAGTACATCTCGAACTCCGGACCGTCGGTATGCTCATAACCCGAGGTGGGAAACCATTCGGGAAAAATCCGCTTCCACACGGCCTGGATGGCCTCCGTGGTTTGCTCCTCCGTATGCTCGCCCGTGGGGAAAATCGCCCAGGTCAGCGCAGGCACCTCCAGCACGGCATAACTGCCTGTGTCCGCTTCCGCCGGAACCACCGTCCCGATCATGTACGTGAAGTACCGGTCGCGGAAATTGTACAGCGCAGCATGGAGCATGTCCTTCTCCCGGTCCAGTCCAAAGTGGTTGCCCAACCGTTCCAGGCTTCCATCCGCAGCTCCCGTCTCCCACATCATGGGGATGTCCGCGTATTGCTTGCCGTTGGCGCAATCCATATCCGCCGTGATGCCGGCCATTCTGAACGGTTGTTTTTCTTCAATGCGATAATTCATTTCCACATCTCCCCGTATTGAAATATGGAAGGAGAGCTTGGGAAAGGCCTTAAGCGCAGCGCCTTTGCTGCGGGCTGCCGTAGGCATGATCCCATGAAGCTGCTTGAACGCCCGGGAAAAAGCCTCCGGCGAGTCATAGCCGTACTTGAGCGCGGTATCGATGACCTTGACAGCCCCTTCCTGAAGCTCGAACGCAGCCAGAGTCAGCCTCCGCCGCCGGATATACTCGGACAGGTGGATGCCCGTTACCGATGAAAACATCCGTTGGAAGTGGGTCACCGAGCAGCAAGCGCGTCGGGCCGCTTCCGCCGGGTCCACCTCCTGGTCAAGATGGCCTTCGATATAGTCCATGGCGTTTCTCATCCGGTCCAGCCACTCCATAGCATCTCCTCCTGTAAAGCCAGTGTAGCAAGACCGCGGCGGAAAAACCGTGCAGCAGCCAACCAATAAATATCATGTCTTTTATTATACCCGGACTGGAAAAGGGCTGGTAGTGCATCCACCCCTCCAAAACATGTATAATGAAAGCATATACAAGCCACAGGAGGTTCGACGTTGAAAAAATACAATTATATCCGCCCGATTCTGTTGATTGTAACCGCTCTTTTGGTGAAGAGTCTGGTTACCAATGTGTGTATGCTGCTGGGGATGGAGGCGGAGGCGGCCGCCAACATGGGATTTATGGGCATGGTTCTGGCAGCCCTGATTATGTACATTCGCATGACCAAACAGCGCCGCAAATAGTCCCAGTCAGAGAGAACCCAAAGAGAAATCCTGCTTGCAAAAGCAGGATTTTTTTCGATACCTGTTGACCCTCCCCCAAGAGGAGGCCTTAGACTATGCGTTGAAAGGAGGTATTCCATGCTGTACACCGTCAAGGACGTTTCCCGCCTGTCGGGGGTCACGGTCAAGGCGCTGCATCATTACCACAAGATTGGCCTGCTCTTGCCCTGCGGAACAACGGAGGCCGGGTACCGCTTATACGGGCAGGAAGAGCTGGAGCGGCTGCAGCAGATTCTGTTTTACCGGGAGCTGGATTTTTCCCTGGAGGAAATCGGGCGGCTGCTCAGCCGCGAGCCCGACCGCACTGCCATTCTGGAGCGCCAGGAGGAGCTGCTGCTGCTCCGCAAGCGCCGGTTGGAGACTATCATTGACACGCTGCAAAAATCGATTGCCCAAAGCAGAAAGGGAGATACGATGAACGAAAAGGACATGTTCCGCGGATTTCATAACGAGGAAGAATGGAAGGAAGCGTTGAAGGAACAGTCGGAGCATCTGAAGGATGAATACGGGTTTGATCTCTTGGAGTCAAATCCGGTGGAAACCGCCCGGATGAACGAGCTGGCGTCGGAAGCCGCATCGTTTATGGGCGGCATGGCTAAGGCGCTGCAGAATGGCGCCCGGCATGATGATCCGCAGGTTTTCACTCTTATCGATAACCACCTTGCATTTCTGGAAAACCACGGCCTGGGTGCAACTGCGGCGGAGTTTGCCGCGCAGGCCCGCTTCTTCCGGGAGGATGACTTTCACCGTAACATGCTGGAAAGCCAGCAAACCGGGTTATCCTATTACCTGGGAGCAGCCGCGGAGGCATACGCTGCACGCTGATCCACGCCCTGCACAATCCGCACCGGATATGCCGGGAAGCCCATCCCGGTTTCCTGTTACGATGTATTCGAAAGGAGGCCGAACAAATATGGAACCGCTGCTGCAGCTGAACGAAGCCATGCGTTATATCGAGGCCCATTTGGACGAAGAGATTGATTTTGAACAGGCAGCCCGCTTGGCCTGCTGCTCGGAGTACCACTTCCGCCGGATGTTTTCCTTTCTAAGCGGCTTGCCGCTGGGGGAATACATCAGACGCAGGCGGCTGGCTCTGGCGGCGCTGGAGCTTCGGGATACGGGGATCAAAATCATTGATCTGGCGCTGAAATACGGCTATGATTCGCCGGATGCGTTCACCAGAGCCTTCCAGAATCTTCACGGACTGCCGCCCTCCGAGGCCAGACGGCCCGGGGCCAGCCTGAAGGCTGTTCCGCCCATGACCTTTCAATTAACCGTTACGGGAGGAAATGAAATGGACTACCGCATCATTGAGAAGGACGCATTCCATATTGCAGGACTGTACAAACGGGTGCCGCTGCAATACAACGGCGTCAACCCGGAAATTGCCCAAATGTGGACCAGCCTTACCATGGAGGACATTCAGGAGCTGAAGGCCCTGTCCAATGTGGAGCCGCGGGGTCTCGTCAGCGCTTCACTGAATTTCTCCGAGGGCCGCGCGGACGGCGGCGAACTGGATCATTACATTGGCGTGGCGGTGGACACTCCTCCCGCCGGAAGGTGGCAGACCCTTGCCGTTCCCGCGGGAACCTGGGCCGTGTTTACGGCAGTAGGCCCATTCCCGGATACGCTGCAAAAAATGTGGGGCAGCATCTATGCCGAGTGGTTCCCCATGTCCGGCTATGAGGCGGCTCCGGGGCCGGAGATGCTGTGGAATGAAAGCAAGGATACCTCGAAGCCGGATTACAAAAGCGAAATCTGGATTCCGGTGAAGCGCAAAGCTGCCGGAGGTTCCGCACAACAGTAGCCTGCCAACAAGCAGCAAGGCCACCCCGACGGGTGGCCTTTTGTGGATGCCCTAGCCCTTGATAGAACCAAGCAGTACCCCTTTGACAAAATACTTCTGCAAAAACGGATACAGGCACAGGATCGGCGTAACGGTAATGATAATCGCCGCCGCCTTCATTCCTTCCGGAGGCACGAAGCTCAGATCGGAGCTGTCCAGGAGGTTGGTATCCGGAAGCTGGATCATCTGGTAGAGCTTCACCGTAAGCGGCATTTTGGCGGAGCTGGTAATAAAGTATAAGGCCGACGAATACACGTTCCACAAGCCCACCGCATAAAAGAGCGAGATGGCGGCAAGCACCGGCTTGGACAGCGGCAGCACAATCCGGGCGAAGATGGTCAGATCGCTGGCGCCGTCGATGGTGGCCGATTCCTCCAGTTCCCCGGGCAGCCCCTCAAAGGAGGATTTCATTACAAACAAGTTGTAGGTGCTGATTAATCCCGGCAGCCAGATGGCCCAGAAGGTATTGAGAATATGCAGGTTTTTCAGCAGCAGAAACATAGGGATAAGCCCGCCGCCGAACATCATGGTGAACAAAATCATCAATAGCGCCGTTTGCCGGCCCTTCAGCCGGCTTTTGGACAAGGAGTAGGCGGCCAGGGTGGTGACCGTCATCTGCATAACCGTTCCCGCCAGGGTGATGATAACCGAGTTCTTCATGGCGTTCATCAGCTGCCCGTCCTTGAACAGGTTGGAGAAGGCGGTGGTAGTCCAGTCCACAGGCCAGAGGAAAACCTCGCCGGACAGAATGGCCGTGCTGCCGCTGAAGGAGGTCGCCAGCACATTCAGCAGCGGAAAGGTGGTGGCGAAGGCGCACAGGATGAGCAAAAGCCCGTTTAAGCCCCGAAGGCATTTGTTTACCATAAGCCGCTCTCTCCCATCGCTTTCGTAATCTTGTTGACAGTCAGCATCAGGATCAGGGCAATGATCCCCTGGAACAGCCCGACTGCCGTAGAATAGCTGTATTGGGCAGCCTGCAGGCCCATCCGGTACACATAGGTGCTGATGACATCGGATACGCTGAAGACCGCTTCATTTTGCAAATTGTACACCTGCTCGAACCCCACATCCGTAACCTGGCCCATCTGCAGAATCAGCAGAATGGCGATGGTGGGCCGGATGCCCGGCAGGGTCACATGCCATATCTGGCGAAGCTTGGAGGCGCCGTCGATCTTGGCGGCTTCGTAAAGCTGGGGATCGATGTTGGCCATAGCCGCCAGGTACAGGATGGTTCCCCAGCCGGCGCTTTGCCAGATGGAGGAGAGGGTGAACACCACCGGCCACCAGCCCGTATGGGTCATGAAATAAATCGGCTCCAGACCGAAGACCTTCTCCATAATGGTGTTGATAATCCCCGTGCTGGGGGACAGGACAGCCACAATGACGCCGCCCAGCACAACCCAGGAGATGAAGTGGGGCAGATACAGCAGGTTCTGGATCAGCCGCTTGAAGCCGTTCAGCCGGACCTCGTTGAGCATCAGCGCCAAGAAGATCGGGGCCGGAAACACAAACAAAAGCTTGTAGACGTTCAGCAGCATCGTATTGCGGAACACCTGCCAGAAATCCGGGTTGGACAGCAGGCCCTGGAAATGCTTCAGGCCCACCCAGGGGCTATTCCAGATTCCCTTCATAATTTGAAAATCCTTGAAGGCGATAAGTTCCCCGTAGAGGGGGGAATATTTGAATACCAGATAAAAGCTCAGCGCAGGCAGCAGGAACAGGTACAGATACCGGTCCCGCCGGAGATAATAGAGGAGACGCCGCTTTTTCTTCGCTGCGGAAACATTGTCCCGGCCAGCCGTCTCCACAACCGCAAGCTCTTTCATCTTATCCCTCCTTTCCATAAAAGCAGGCTCCGGCCAGTGCCATCATACCCAGCCCTTGGGTAAACGGGGAATAGGCATAGCCGATAGCATTGTAATCCGCTGCTGCGGGCATGACGCAGGTGCCGCCGGAGCCCTCCGTCAGCCGTCCGTCGGCGTCGATCCTGCGGAGTAGGGCACCTACCGCCTGCAAGGCAGGGTCCCGGCTGGTCGCGGGCAGCGCCCCCAGGGATTGCCCCTTCAGAATGGCATAGGCAAAGGCGGCGGTGCAGGAGGCTTCCAGGTAGGAAGCGGGATGATCCATCACCGTATGCCACATGCCTTCTTCGCTCTGGGTGGCGAGCACACCGGCTATATGGCCGAGATACCCCTCCAGGATGGAGGCGGCTCCGGCGGAGCCTTGGGTCAGCTCCAGCATATCGGCGGAAGCGGCGGCAAACCAGCCGTTGCCTCTGCCCCAAAGCACGCCCATTTGGGAGCCGGTGTTTCCGTTGTAGCCGTGGACAATCAGCCCTGTGGCCGGATCGCGCAAATATTTGTAGTGAAGCGCAAACTGGTTGGCCGCTTCATCGAGATAACGCTGTTCGCCGGTCAAGAGGCCCCATTCGGCCAGGAACAGGCAGCCCATAAACAGGGTATCCGCCCATACCTCCCCGGGATAGCGGTTCTCCGTGCAGGAATGCTCGAAGGCTCTCTCCACAGAGCGCGGCGCTTCATGCAAGCACCAGTCGGCGAAGGCGGAGCAGACGGCAATATATTTGTCGGCGCGGCGCTCCTTGATCAGCTTCACGGCTCCCAGGAGCGGCGCTGTTGTGTTAATGCTTTTGCCGGGGGGCTGGCCGGGCAGAAAGCCGTCCAGCCATTCTTCTATATAGTCGAGATAAAGGCCGTCTCCCAAAGCGTCATAGGCTTTGCCCAAGCCGTACAGCGCCACACCCTGGCCCCATTGCCAGACCTTCATATGGGCGCTGTCCTGCTCCTGCGGGCGCATGGTGTACCGGGCCAGCTTGGCCAATTGCTTCTTCACGGTGGAGTCTTGCAGATTCAACATGAGTCATCATCCTTTGCCGGGCTGCCGTGCTGGCAGCCGCTGATTTATGCGCTTAACCTTCCGTTTTGCCGCAGCGGATGCGGACATGGGCCTCCAGAGGGGTCAAATAGTTGACTGCGGCGCTTTTTACCGCCGGGTCCAGTCTGTCATTGCGGAGCGCCTCGAAGCCGTGCTGGAAGGCGCCTCCGTCCACGGTGATCCAGTCCTCGCCGCAGCGGTAAACCAATTGCCCGGATTTCAGCCAGGAGGCGTGGGTGTTGATCGGCGTGAGGCCCGGACCCTCCAGGGAGCCTTCCGGAGCGAAGGCGTATACCGCCTGGGCAAAGATGGGGGGCGCGTCGGCGTCCACCCGGTAATGAAGATCAAGGCCCGTCGGATCAAGGCGGATGCCTACGCGGACAGGCAGAACTCGCACATTGGTTTTGGCCCGCAGCGGAATGGATTCGGCAAAGCGCAGCGGGTCTGCCCGGTCGGCGTCTTCCTCGTTCAGGGCATCCCGGTAGCTGCCCTCCAGCTCCATGGACAGCTCATATTCATGGTCCCCGGTCTGCCGGATGGCGGCAAAAGGCGTCCCCGCCACACCGAACCAGCCCAAGGCCAGCCGGACGCCCAGAAGGCGGGCCTGCCCGTATTGCAGATACAAAAATTCCGGCTGCCCGGCGATCACGGTTGCGCTCAGCTCACCCTGCCTGTAGCGGATGAGGGGCGACCCGGCATGGAAGGCGGTGCGTTGGTAGGGGATAGTGCCTGTCACAGGCGCGATCCGCTCCCGGTTGAGGAACACCTCGTACCGGTCGGGCAGAGGGGAAAGGGGCAGCTCGGCATTCATTTCCTTCGGGAGAAACATCCGGTACAGCAGTGCCTCTCCCCCGGTGCGGAGAGACAAAAGCGCCTCCCGGGCAAAGCTATGGAACAGCGGATCAGCGTTCCGGTGGGCCATCAGGCGGAAAGCCACATAATAGCTGGCATTCAGCCTCATGATCTCGCCCCGGTCCTGACGGCTGGAATATTCCGTGGCAATTTCCGAGCGGGGGTGGAGCATGTACTGCATCATGCGCAAGTTGCGGGCAATGGGCTCATACAAATGGTCATATCCAAACACCCGGGCCGCCTGGTACAAAAAGATGGAGCAAACGGCATTGTAAATGGCGTTGCTTCGTTCCGTCCATTCTCCGTCCGGGTTGAGGTCCAGCCCCTCGGCCAGAAACCGGTCGGCCCGCTCCCGCAGCCGTTCATCTCCGAACAGCTCATACAACAGGGCAAGGGCTCCGCACAGCACCCACCGGTGATTGGGGGTATGGATGCCCCCGGCCAGAAGTCCGGGAATTGTCCGCTGCAGGAAAAGCCGCAGCTCTGCGCAGGGCTCCTTTACAGCGGGATCGTCCATTCTCTCCAACACATGAAGGCACAGTGTGGTGAAATGGACGGAAAAGCCCGTATCCGGTGGAGAGTCGATATTGCAGTTATGCAGGGAAATGCAGCCCGAGGGCAGTTGGGCCCTCAGCAAAAAGCCGATCTGGCCGCGGATGGCCTGCAGCAGCCCGGCATCACGGTGATATGCCGATCCGGGGTGGGCATACAGCGAAACGGTCAGGGACAGCAGGGCGTCGCTGCTTACCAGCCCCTCGTAAGGCTTGCCGTTTCCGTTTTCGGTGAAGGCGCCGCGCCAGTGGCTGGCCGGGTCCTGCACCTGGCTGTTCTTGATCTTCCGCCAATGCTCTTCCATTACTTTAAGCAGTACAGCATCCTCATTCAGTATGGTGTGCTCCATCATATCTCTCACCTGTCCTTGTTCTCATCCGGCAGGCCGGGGGAGGGGGAAGGGAACGCTGTCCCGTCCCTCCCGGCTGCCGTTGTCTGGAAAATTCCTTGCGGGCTCCCGCCCTTAACCGGAGAACCCAAGTTTCGAATTATTTAAAGTCCGCCTTATTCTTCTCGTACCATTCCTGAACCTTGGCGTCGATGGCTTTGCCGTTAAGCTTTTCCCATTCGCTGCGAATTTGGCTGACGCCCCACTCGGCATCGAGGTCGGGAGTCATGGTCACCTTGGTAACAATCTCATCCCATTTCTTCTGGAACTGTCCGGAAACATCGGTAAACTCATCCACCGCCGGAGTGTAAGGGAAATCCTTGCGGTACTTGACACTCTTAGCTACAGTAACGGCATCTCCGACGGCCTTCTGCACCTTTTGGTCATTGGGATCGCTGCCGGCCCGGGCCAGAAGGAATTCCGGCGTCATAATCTGCTGGTGGACGATCCGGTATTCGCTGGCATAGCTTACTTCCTTCTTCAGCTTATCCGTATCCAAGGTAACGGGAATGTCGTTTTTCAACTGGTAATGGGTGCCCTCCATGCCGTAGCTCAGGTTGTACCAGCCTTTGTCCAGCATCCAGTCCACAAACTTCATGGCTGCCTCGGGATTCTTCATATCCTTGTTGAAAATGGTCAGCAAATAGTTGGGCACTTCTTCCTGGTACCCGTTCTTGCCGAATTTGGTGGAGAGAGGCGGCAGGGGAGTCAGCTTGGCATCCGGCTGGCTCTTGTAGAAGTCCACTGTCGGTCCGTTATTGAAGGTATCGAATAAAATGCCCGCCTTGCCGGTGATCCACAGCTGCTTTTGCCGGGCCCAGTTTTTGTCCGTCACATATTCCTTGTCCACCAGTCCTTCGGAGTACAGGGTTTTGCGCAGGGTCAGGGCTTCCTTGTAGCGGTCGGTAAAGAAGGACAGGGTTGCCTTGCCGTCCTCCACAAACCATTCCCCGCCTCTGGCCATAAACAGATCATCCAATACGGCGGAATAGGCGTTGGACATGGCGATGGCGGTGGTGTCCTTTTTACCGTTGCCGTCGGGGTCCTGATCCCGGAACGCCTTGGCTACCTCCACCAGCTCGTCTACAGTGGTAGGCAGCTTCAGCCCCAGCTTGTCAAGCCAGTCCTGGCGAATCCAGATCATCGTGGCGGCCTGGGTGTTCCGCATGCTGGCAATGCCGTAGGTTTTGCCGTTGAAGGTCACGAAGGGCTTCAATTCCGGATGCTTCTTGATATATTCCTTGTAGCTGGTGCTGTACTTCTCAATGTACTCGTCAATGGGCTGGGCTACGCCCTGGCTGATAAAACGCGACAGCATATTCCGGTCATAGGAGGTAATCAGCTCCGGCGCCTGCCCGGAGGCTACCAGCACATTGAACTTATCCGCCTCCTGGCTGCGGGGAATGGGGGTCCATTTTACCTCCACGCCGGATTGCTCATTCATCCATTTGGTCCAGCGGTTGCTTTCATAGGTGCCTTCCTCCGCAGGAACCGTCCCCCGGTCATAGATGGATGCGGTAATGGCCATGGGCAGATTGGACTTGGGGCTGCTGGCCGCCGTTGCGCCGGCTGCCGGACTGCCGCTTGCCGCAGGCTCTCCCTCCTTATCGTTTCCGCAGCCCGCCACCAGCAGGATGCCGCCCAGCATCAGGACAGCCGCCGTTGTGGCGCCGATTGCTTTTGAACGTTGCACAGACCGTTTTGTACTCAAATTCGTTTGCCTCCCTTTATCAAATGTATCTTTTTGCCGGGAAGGGGGACCCGCTGTTCCGGTGCTGTTCCGGTCCCCATGTTCCCTACGGCATAACCATACAGCAGACCACCCGCGCGCGGGTAGTGACATGATTATTGAACAGCTTGCAGTTTTGGGGCTTTTCGCCCCAAACGTAGAACCTGCAAGCTTCGGGCTAATCGGCAAGGGGGCGGGCAGCCATAAGGCGCAGGAGCACAACCACCGCTTCCGCCCGGGTTGCCGTGTCGTTGGGGTTAAACCGGTTCCCGGCGCCGCCCTCCAACAGACCGGCCTGCACTGCTTCGTAAACCGCAGGCTTGGCCCAGGCCGGGATCAGACTGTCATCGGCAAAGGAGGGGGGAGAGCTTGCATTCCTCTCCGCCGCTGCCGTATGGCCGAATGCCCGCATCAGCAGCACTGCCATTTCCGCTCGGGTGATCAGAGTCTGGGGACGGATCGTCCCGTCTTCATATCCTTTCACCCAACCGGCCTGCACCGCCAGGGCTACAGCTTGTTTGGCCCAGCCGCTGATCGCTCCTTCGTCGGCAAAGGCCACCGCGGCTGCCCCTGCCTGCTTCGGCTCCAAAGCCCGCAGCAGCAAGACCAGCAGTTCCTCCCGGGTTACAGGCTGGTCGGGGCGGAAGGTGAGATCCTCATATCCGCTTATCAGCCCCTTCGCTGCTGCTTCACGGATGCTGTTCTCCGCCCAGTGGTTTCGGATGTCCGGCAGTTGGACCGTTCCCTGTTCGGGAAGAGGCTGCTGCGGAGGCTGTTCCGAAGGCTGCGCAGGGCTGCCCGGTTGTCCGCCTGCCGCCGGGGCGGAGGGCGGTTCGTCTGGAGCCGGGTCTTCCGCAGGAGGCGGAGGGGTGCCCGGATTTTCCTCCGGAGGAGGCACACTCCCCAGATCAAGCAGATAAATCCCGTAGGGCGCCAGCTCCAGATGAGAGGCATCCACCGTTGTTCCGGCAATCAGTTCGTTGACGCTTCCGGCAGGCTGGCCATCGCGGCTCACCTGAAGCTGTCTGGTTTCTCCTGTGTAGTTGGCCACATTCAGCAGAAGCCGGCCGTTATGCTCGGCGATTTGCCAGCCTGCATCCCATACAGGTTGACCTGTGGACAGGTCTGTCAAGGCAACCGGCAGAGCGTCCATCTGTTCCAGCAGCGGAAGCAGCGCCGTGCGGATAGCGCCGCTTCCGGCGGCGGCAGGCAGGATGACGGAGCGTCCGGCAAGCTGCCCGTGCAGAGTCGCGTCCAGAGGCTGGTTATGCTCATCCCGGGCCAGGGATTCCTCACCGATGAGCACCACCTTGCCGCCCGTCCGGCTGAAGCTTTCCACTGCGTCCAGAGTTGCTGCGCTGACATGTGCGGCTGCCGGGACCACCAGAAGCTCGTAGTCGGCCAGCTTTCCGGCGGCGGCCTGCTTTTCCGTCACGAAGCCGATGCGTTGGCCGCTGTAGGCCAATGCCTGATACGCCCGGCGGAGAGTTTCGTCATAGTTGGTGTCATACACCCCGGAGGCCAGGGAATACAAGATGGCTGTCCGCGGGGTTGCATTCTGCAGGGCTGTCACCTCTCCCGCCAGGCGGTTGAGATCATGGTTGGTCTTGCCGATATCCACCACCACATCCGGCCGGTGGAGAAGGCTGCCCTCGAAGTCGCTTGTAGCATCATAGGTGCGCTCCCATAGCCAACTGGTGGAGGCGCTTTTGCCATGGACGGCTCCCTGCCAGAGGACGGCCCGCACCCGCTTGGCCTGCTCCGGCACATACTGGTCGTCCCCGTCCTTGATAAAGTGATGCTCCGAGTTGAAGATCGGCGCTTGCTTGAAGGAGCGCTGGAGATCATAGAAGCTCAATTCCTTGATGAAGCCCTCCGGGCCGTCTCCGATCAGATTGTAGGCATCGTTGCCGTTGATATCGCTTAGCTCGGAGAATCGCTCATAGTCCACGCCCCAATTCAGGCTGGATTCCAGATTGGCCATCACCTTGGCTTGTACGGGCAGGTCAGGGGCCATTTCATGAATAATATCCGCCATCCATTGGTGCCAATCGGAAAAAATCTTGTTATTGAAGGTGACCCAATCATAAACAACGGGAGACGGGGCGATGGCCGAGGGCATCTGCACTTCCCCGAAGGAGGTGTAGGCCGTGCCATAAATCCGGTTAAGCTCGGCGATGCTGTTTCCGTACAGCTCCTCCAGATAGGATTGCCAGATGGGCAGATAATACGGATTGCGGTTGGATTGATACACCGGCTCATTGCTCAGTGTTACACTTTGCAGGGAACTGTAATCTTTTACCAGGGGAATCACTGCCCGCAAATAGTCCTCGATAATCTGCCTGGACAAGGGATGGTCAATATTGAACTTCAGGAAGCCCGTTTGGGTGGCCGCCGTTTCCGGATGCTTCTTCAACACCCAATCAGGGAAATAGTGCGGAGACAAGAGCAGATTGACGGCAACATTGTTGTCCCGCGCATTCTCCAGCACTCTGCCGATATCGTTGGCCACATTGGAGACCGCCACCACATATTCCTTATCGGGGTCGGCTCCGGGCACCACCGGCGACTGTTCAAATCCCGGATTGCGCACCAGATTTACTTCGCTTCCCTGCTCGGTGACCCGGAGATCGTCCAGCCACAGGGTTTGCACATTCTCGGAGGCCAGTATCAGAGTAAAGCTCAGCTCCGCCGGACCTGTCGTATAAGTATAGCTGATCTCCTGCCAGTCATAGGTCCCCGCAGGCATGGATTTTCTCAGCGCCCATCCGGGACCTCCCGGGAACCAGGCATTCTTTACATTCTCCCCCTTGACCCAAACCTTGAATTCATAGGCGGTATTGGGCTTGACGGGAATGGCCTGGCTGGCCAGCAGATAAATATTGGATTGTTTCGGAGACTGGTTGACAATTTTGAGAGACCGGCTCCCGCTGTGAGTGACAGCTTCATCTAAGCTGATGCTCCCCAAAGCGCTGCCGCTTGTAGTAAATTCGGGGATATAGCCCTCCTTGGAAAAGATTACATTCCGCGGTCCGGTTTCCACCTGAATCACATTGGCGCCGTAATCCTGGAGCTTGCCGATATCCAGACGGATCTGGTTGAAGCCCAGGTATCCGTTCAGGAAAATCGGCTGCGTTGCAATCTCCCCTGTGCTGCGCACCTGGGCGGCGCCTGTAAACCCATGCTCCGTTTGCTCCAGCGGGCCCGTGATATAGCGGGGGGCTGCCTGGGGAGCTTTGGTGCCGTTCAGGTAACCTTGCAGATTGGTCTCCGCCTCCAGATACAGCTCCTCCAGAGTCTCTGCCACATAAGATGAACGGGCCAGTCTGCCTTTGGCGGCGTCCTCCTTGCCGTAGGCTGCAAAATCCTGCAAGGCTGTATAAATGATCCGTTCGTCATCCGCAGCCAGGCCCTGTCCCTCTGCCTGCGCCAGCAAGGCCAGCAACTGCGGCAGCTTGGCCGACAGCGCCTCCAGGCGGGCAGTCAGCTCAGCTGCGCCGGTGACCACCTCCACCTGCTTCCGGCTTGTTCTCTCCATGCCCGTATTTCGGTCCGTCACCGTGGTCTCGGCCCAATACGTGCCCTTGACGGGGACGGAATACGTGCCTTCTTTGGTGAAGGCCATTCCCGCGGGAACCGTCAGCTCGCGGTCAATGCCCAGCAGCTGGGAGCGGATCGAAATGCTCCGCGGCTCATTGCTGTAATTGACCAGATGGAGCTTATAGGGAAGCAGGTTTCCGGTTTGCCCCTCGGCGGGGGTTTCCACCCAGAAGCTCCAGGGGTCCCCGGCGGGAACCGGATACAGGCTTCCCAATTGCTTCCCGTTCTTTACCTTGCCGATGCCGCTGGTCCATTCCAGCCAGCCCCGGCGGCCGCCGCCGTCATTGTCATTGACCAGAATAGAGAAGGAAACAAGCCCTTCCGGCAGCACTCCCGACTGGAAGATCGCGTTCCATGGCAGCCGAGCTTCGTAGTAGGTGTCATTGCCCGTTCTGGCCGTTTTTGCAGTTACCGTTTCCATACCGGCGGAGGCGCTTCCATTCTTCCAGCGCCATATCTGCGTTTGCCCGTTGAACAGGTTAAGGCCGTATTCCGCACCGTACACCCCATTTTCCCCAAAGGCAAACTGGATGCTGTCCCCGTTCCACATATCGCTGTTGGCTACGGCAAAATGGGTGTTGTCCCTTACCTTGGCGGATAAATAAAAGTAATCCTGATCGTATGCGAACTTTATGTTGGCGGAAAGGTCCTCCGCTCCGGTCCAGCCGGTCACCTGGTTCTGGGAAGTGCCGGAGGTGGGCAGCGAAATTCCGGTATAACCGTCCCATTCCCCCAGGCTGCCGTCAATGGAAATCCCCTCAGCCTGGAAGATGGGAGCATCGGCGCCCGAGCCCAGTTGCTGAAGGAACAGGCTTCGCGCCTCCAGAGTTTCGCCTTCCTGGGGGCTGCCCTCCGGCTGCTTCATCCGCACAGCGCTCACTTGATCCACCAGGTAGCTGACGGAGGTCCGTCCTTCCCAGCCGGCGGCGCTGGTCCCGGTTTTGACATACAGGGCAAACTGCACAATTCCGCTTCTCACGGCGGAGACGGCAAACTCCAGCTTAACCCCGTTCCATTGTCCGGCCAGCAGCTTGGGCAGCTGCACCTCCGATACAGAGCCGGAGGCATCCGTCAGCTTCAAATAGACAGGCTCATTGGCGGAGACGGTTTGCGAGAGCGGATAAACATCCATTGTAACCGTTGTCATTTTTGCCAAATCCAAGGGTTGGGGCAGATTCAACGCCACCCCTGTCTGGCTGGGCTGGCCCGCTCCATTGGTGAAGGTGAGCTTGGCGGCCTGCGCTCCTTCCGTCCGGGTCTCATAGACCGCTTCGGCCGCGGTCATGCCGGTCAAACCTGTGGGAGCCCACGCCGACAGCGCCTCAAAGCCGTCAAGCGGCTTAATCTCCGCGATGCTGTCAAAATCCCCGTTCTGAAGCAGATTGGACTCTGTGCCGGCCTCCTTCAAGACGATATCATCCAGCCAAACCGTGGTTTTGTCGTCCACTATAATGCGAACGATGAGGGAGGTTTCGTTGGCCCCTGTGGTGTAGGTTTGGGAAATCCGCTTCCAGTCAAATGTTCCTGTTCCCAGACTGGTCCTCGTTCCCCAGTTCACCATCATGTTGACGCCTTTTACCCCTGTGCCTTTGCCCCACAGGCTCAATTCATAGACCGTATTGGGCTTGACCGTCACTGTTTGGGCCATGTTCAAATAAACCTCGGAGGCCTTCGCCGAGGTATACGAGAGCCGCAGCGAATGCTCCCCCTCGTGGGCTTCCGCGGTATCCAGCCCGAGGCTTGCCGCGGGAAGTCCCTTGTACGTGAAGGACCATGCCGGAATAATCCGGCTTATGTCCGTCTGGGGAGACGCATGGACCGCGGCGGGCGAGAACCAGCCCGGGCCTGTCATGCCCAGCAGAAGTACAATCGACAAGAACCATAGACTTACCTTTTTACCCATCTTTTCCCCTCCCGAATTGATATTGCTTGAAACCATTCCTGATCGGACAACCGGCCCCCTCCTTCATGCAGATGAAAATCAGCCGGGGAAAAATATCCCTGCTCCCCGACACTCCTCAATGTAGGATAATTCCCGAGTGCCGTGTAGTCGCACTTTACCTGCAAAGCTTGCCGGATGTTGGATTTGCCGCAAAGCTCCGAAAATGCAAGCCCTCGTGCAAAATGCAAGTTTCTTTGGCCAATTGCGGGAACATAAAAGGGACAACAGCGGGGGATGGGGCGGGGCAAATCAATGAGTATCAGGCGGTGATGTTGGCCAGCCAGACCTATATCAAGCATTCTTAAATAGGCCGTGTTTGCAAACCCGCTTGAGGGCATCTTTCACCGCCTTTTCGCCCCTGACTATCGTTACTTCCGCTTGACGTACCCCCGGTACGCCTTCGCGAAAGTGCCTTGCCTGGAACGAAAATTCGGGCCTTAGCTGCTCCACTCGGAGTTTGCAAACACGCCCTAGTGGAATGAAGCCCCCGAACACCGGCCCAGTATAGCGTTCGGATGACGGCGGCTTCATTCCCTGGCCTTACTAATCCCGGTCTATTCTGAGCAGGAGCACGGCTGCTTCCGCCCGTGTTGCAAAATCCTGCGGGGCAAAATATCCTCCGTCCCGCCCGATCATCAGACCAGCCTCATAAACTCCGACCACTGCCGCTTGGGCCCAGTCCGGCACCTCCGCCGCGTCTGCATAAGGCGGCAAAGCGGTTCCGGATGTGCGCAGACCAACAGCTCTGGCCAGCATAACCGCCATTTCGGCTCGCGTAATCGGAAGGGCGGGGGCAATCGTGCCGTCGGAATAACCTTCGATGATGCCTGCTGCCGCTGCCTGATACATGTCCTCTCTGACCCAATCCGGCAGCGCGGCGTCATCCGTGAAGGGCTTCACCGCATGGTCCGGCTGCTGCAGCCGCAGCGCCCGGACCAGCAGAAGGGCCCACTCGCCGCGGGTAACGGGGGCGTCCGGACGAAAAACACCATCCTCATAGCCCTGCACCATTCCGGCTTCTGCAGCCAATTTAATGAAAGGCTCCGCCCAATGGCCCAATATATCGGCAAAGCTCTTTGGCTCACCCGAATTGGTGCCTGGGTTAGCTCCCGGATCGGTGCCCGGGCTGGTCCCGGGATTGGCGCCCGAGTTAGCCTCGGGATTGGTACCCGGGTTAGCCCCGGGATCGGTGCCCGGGCTGGTCCCGGGATTGGTGCCCGGGTCAGTTCCGGGATCGGTGCCCGGGTCAGTTCCGGGATCGGTGCCCGGGTCAGTTCCGGGATCGGTGCCCGGGTCAGTTCCGGGATCGGTACCGGGGTTAGTCCCCGGGTCGGTACCCGGATCAGTGCCCGGGTCTTCATCTGCAGCCCATTGCAGCAGTATCGGAGACAGCCGCGGGAGCACAAGAGTATCTCCGTTCCAGGCAATGCCGTCGATTAGGTTAAGGGCGCTTGTCAGCGGTTCGCCGTTTGCGAGTACGGACACCGTTTTGGCGGTGCTGCCGTAATTGGCGATATTCAGCAGCCATTGGCCGTCTTTTTGCACACTGCGCCATTCCACATCGGTAACCGGCAGTCCTGTTGCTTCATCGATCAGCACCACGGGCGCGGCGATTTTATAGAAGGGAGTGGTGCTCAGCCATTGCTTGACTTGCGCAGCGGACCAGCTCTTTTCCAGAATGACGGCCCGGTCGAAAACGGCCTCCCGCGCCGTTTCGTCCAGCGCCTGATTGCGCTCGTCCTGGCGAAGTGAATCCGCGCCCTGAATCGCCACCGTTCCTCCCGACTCCTGGTATTGGAGAAGATTGTCCAGAGTGTCCCGTTCCAGATGCTGCTGCATCGGCACCAGGATCATGGCATATTCGCTTCCCTTGCCTTCCCGCAGCTGCTTCTCCGTAATGAAATCCACACCGGCGCCGCTGAGGCTGACAGCCTTGTACAGCTTCCGCACCGCATCGGGATAGGTTGCTTTTGACTCATAGGCCAATGCAGGCAGACTGTAGAGAATCGCCACCTTGGCCCGATTATTCTGGAAGGCGGTTACCTCCTCCACCAGTCTGTTCAAGTCCAAGCTGGTCTTGCCTACCTCAGCTACCACATCCGGCCTGTGCAGCACACTGCCGCGGAAGTCGCTGGTTTTGCTGTACGTTCTGGCCCATACCCAGATTGTAGAGGCCGAACGCCGGTGCATCGCCCCCTGCCAAAGAACCGTGCGCATATGATCCACTTGCTCGGGCACATAATTGTTATCCCCGTCCCGAATAATATGATCTTCGGAATTAAAGACGGGGGCCTCCTTCAGCGATGACAAAAAATCAAAAAAGCGGTATTCATCCAGTTGACCGTCCACTCCGGTATTCAGGTAGTTGTGGGCATCATTGCCGTTGATGTCGCTTAAGGCCGCCATTCCTTCAAAATCGATTCCTTGGTCAAGCGCTCCCAGGATGCCGTTCATCACCTTGCTGTGAACAGGAAGATCGGGAGCAATCTCATGGACAATATCCGCCATCCATTGATGCCAGCCTGTAAACAGGTTGGTGTTGAAGCGGTACCAATCGTAGAATTGGGGCGTAGTCGAATAATCAAGAGGCATCGGCACTTCGCCGAAACCGCTGTAGCCGGTGCCGTAAACCTGGTTCAATTCGGCAATATTCCCGTTGTACTGCCTGCTCAGATATTCCTGGAATGCCGGCGTGTGCGCCTCTGCATCCCGGCGGGTATCGAATACAGGCTCGTTGGACAAGGTTACGCTATGCAGCGCAGGGCTGTCCTTGATCAGCGGAATAACGGCCTGCAAATAATCCTGGATCACCTGCCTGGCCTTGGGCGCTTCAATGTTATATTTGATGAAGCCGATGGCATTGCTGTTCAGCTCGGGCCACTCCGTCTTCATCCAAGCGGGAAGATAGTGGGGGGACAGCAGCACATTCACTGCAACATTATGCTCGGCCGCCTGTTCCAACACCTGAACCAGATCGCTTCGGATAGCGGCCTCGGAGATAAAGTAGCCTTTGTCGGAATTAACCGCCGAATCGTCAAATCCGGAATAGCGCAGCAGATTCTCCCCGCCGCCGGCAGCGGTGATGCTGACATCGTCAAACCATACCGTCCCGGTATTTTCCGATAAAATCATAAACTCCAGCGAGGTTTGCTGGCTGCCGGTGGTGTAGGAGCAGCCCGCTTCCGTCCAATCATAGGTGCCCTTGGGGGCCTGGCACCTCGTCTTCCAGCCGTCTCCGCCAAGGAACCAGACGTTCTTTACATCCTGTCCTTTAATCCATGCCTTTACCTCGTAAGTAGTGTTAGGTTCCACCGCGACCTTCTGCCATACCCTGGCGAAAACATTGGAGGCTGTCGGCGACTGGTTCACAATGGACAGCGATCCGACACCGCTTCTGTACACGCTGCGATCCAGCAAAATATCGGCCTGGACTCCTCCCGACTTGGCAGTGGACCAGGCTGACCATACTTCAGACTGCAGAAGCGCCTGCTTGGGACCAAACTCAACCTGGATCAAATTGGTGCCATAGCCGCCGAACTTGGGAATATCCCGGCGAACCTCGTCGAAATGGCCGTACCCGGTAAAGATCACCTTGTCCTCCCCAACCGGATTCCCCGAGGAATCGGCTACATCGGCAATAAAGGAATAGCCGTCTATGCGGATGGGAGAAGAGCCTGTTCTATAGCGTTGAACGGCCTTTGCCTCCTTGGAGCCGTCCAGATAAGCCTGCAGATTGTCCGTCGCCTCCGTGTAAAGAAGGTCCAGTTGATCGGCTACATAAACCGCACGCTCCTTCTCGCCGTTCCGAACGTCATCCTTGCCGTATTGGATGAAATTTTCGATGACCGTGGCATTTACCGTCTCATAGTCCACCGCTATCCCTTGCTGCCGGGCCTGATCCAATAGCGCCTCCAGTTCGGGCAGCAGACTTTGCAGCCGGTCGAACCGGGCCAAAAGCTGCTCGTCATTCTCATAGATGGCTATGGGGCTTTGATGGGTCTGTACCTCGCCCGTTGCAGTATCCTCAATTTCAAAATTGGCATGGTAATCGCCCCGTTCCCCGTACTGAACAGGAAAGGTCAATCTGACGGCATGTCCGGCGGGAACTGCGATTTGCCGCTCAACCCCCAGCTCCGCGGAGCGGACAAGCAGCGCTGCATCGGCCTGATCGAAGTTTAACAGGTCCAAGGTGCGGATTACCGTATCTCCCGTCATGGCCGAAGCAGGAGCGGACAACCACGACAGCCATTTCGCCCCGTCGGCTACCAGCTTGGCTGTGCCAAATTGGGCGCTGTCCTTGCCACGGCCGATTCCGTCGGTCCATTGCAGCCAGCCTTTTCTCCCGCCGCCGTCATTGTCATTGATCAGGTAGGTGAACCGGAAGCTGTCCGCCGGCTTTTCCTTAAACAGGGACTTCCAGGGAAAGGAGGCCTCATACACCGTTGTTTGGGCGGCTTCATCTCTGGCTGCGGTCAAAGTGACCGCCTCCTTGCCCAATTGGGCATTGCCTGCGGCCCATCTCCAGACCTCCGGAGCATTTTCTGTAAGCCCCAAGCCATATTCGGTCTCATAAGCCGCGCCATCGGCGCTGAATGCCATCTGAATGCTGTCTCCGTTCCACATGTTTGATTCGGCTATGCCTTTATGAACCTGGTCCTTGACCTCAAACCGGGCATAGAAGTTCTCCTCGTCGTAGGCAAACTTGACCTTGGCGGACAGGTCGGACGCGCCGCCCCAGCCGGTAACGTAGACTTGGCTGTTGTCCGCAGGCAGTTCCATGGCTTCCAGTCCCGACCAATGATCCGTCTGGCCGTTTTTCACAAGCGGCAAATAGCTCATCCCGCCAAGCGTGCTCATAAATGCGTTCAGCGGCATCGGCTCCTCCCCGGGAGCCGAAGGTTCGCCCGGTATCGCCGCCTTAGCGCTCAATCCCGGCTCGCTCCATTGGAAACCGGGGTCCGCCGCCTGGACCTCCAGCTGGACCGTCTGTCCCGGCGCAACGCCCTCCAGCCGGTAGCTTCGGACATCTCCCGGCAATTGGGCTTGAAGGCTGCCGTTTGCATAGACGCGGTAAAACGCCACCCCGGATTCATCCTCGGCGGCGGGCCATTCCAGAAGCAGGGCAGCCCCGTCCTCCAAGGCGGCTGTCGTCAGGCGGGAGCCCTCAGGCCAAACCGGAGGAGCTGTGTCCCCGCTGACAGGAAGCTCGTAAGTAACGCTCAGGTAAGGCCGGTTTGCCGCCGCTTCCCTGCTGTTGAAGGCAGCGATGCAATCGGCCCGCCCCCGGTCCAGCAAGGCCAGGCTGGCCCAGGAATCTCCCTTGGCCTGCTTGGCCCTCAGATATGCCGTAACATCATCGCTGTGCCACGCTTCAGGCTGCTTGTTGAGCAGCGTAATGCCATTGCCGGCGGCTTCCGTGGCGGCCGGCTTGGTATTCCAGGTCAGAGCCGACTCGCTCCAGCTGTCGTTCTCCACCTGATACACGCTGACCGTAACCGCTTTGCCATTGGCTGCCGCTCCATCCGACGCCCCGCCGTAAAGATGAAGCTGCGCTTGTGCAATCCGTCCCGGAACGGCGCTTAAATCAAATTTCAGGAAGGATTCCCTCATGCTGTTGGGAGTGGTTAGGGAATATTTGACATGAAGCCGGCTCTCCTCTCCAAAATTTTTGCCCGCATCAATGCCCCCCTTCGCGTATGCATCCTCCGCGGCATAAACCTGCATAGTAACCGTTTGCAAAGATGCACCTGCGGTCCCGCTTGCCTCTGCCATATTTCCCGTCCATATCCCCGAGAAAAAGGAACATATCAGGACGGCGCTCATCGTGGCTGCCAGCCGGGGAATAAAGCGCTTCCCAAATTTCATAAAAAGTAAATTCACATTTGAGCCTCCTCTGCGATAATTTAAACCTGTTATCATTTTGAACCTGTGCGGATCGTCATTTCCCTCCTTTTCAATTCCGCATTACCAAGGTAGCATCAATGCCTGAAGGCGAAAATTCATATATTTGGCTTTGATATGACTTTTTTAATCATGGGAGACTTTCCTTTTTCAGCCTGAACTTTCATTACCGGTCATGCCGGAAATGCAAGTATCTGTTGAAAAATGCAACTTGCTTGCTCTGCATGGAGAGAATTATGATGGGAAGAGCACAAACGATTGAGGGGGCTTCTACGGATGCAGAGAAATATGACGTACAAAATCCAGTTTATCTATGCTTCCCTCTTCATCATCATCATTGCCAGCACGGTGCTGATCTCTTATGCAAGCGGTACAAAACAGCTGGAGCGCGAGGTTGTCAGCTCCAACCTGCAGATGCTGAACCAGATCAATAAACGGATGGAAAGCACCCTGACCGAAATCGACCGGGCCATGATCCAGATGCTGCAAACGGGAGACGCCGCTTTTTTCTTCAATACGCCCCGTTCCGGCAGTCCCGAATATCTGATCCGGCTGGATGGCATCCAGTCCCAGATCAGCGGGCTCAAGCGCTCCTATCCCGCCATCCAGTCCGTGTATCTGTATTCCCGGGCCAACGAAATGCTGCTGTCCGACGAACTGCATAATCCCACCTCCGAAGAGGCGGACAAAAATTGGATCAAGGCATTTTATACGGAAAGTGATTATTACAAATGGACGGTGAATCCCGTGTTTACGGAAAAATCCGTCAATCGCCATACGGTTACGTTGATCCGGTTTTATCCTATGGCAGAAAAGCCGGAGAACCGCACGGGGGTCATTGCCGTCAACCTGCCTGAGACCATGCTCTCAGACATGTTCTCCGATTTGCAGTTTGGCAGCAGCGGCAATGTGCTGGTCACGGACGGAGAGGGGACCATCCTGTCCCATGCGGATAAATCCCGGATCGGGCGGAATATCGCCGAGTACAGGCTGGGCGGGCAGGTTTTGTCTGAGCAGGACAGCGGTTACATCCGGCACAAAAACGGCAAAACCTCGGAGTGGGTGTTCTATTGCTCCTCCTCCTATACCGGGTGGAAGCTGGTCTATGTGGTGTCCCAAGGACAATTGAGCGGCCTGTTCCTGGCCATCCGCAATATTCTTTTGGTGCTGGCGGGCGGAATGGTGCTCTTGTCGGTGGGCTCCGTGGTGCTGGTCAACCGGACATGGTTCAGCCCCATGGAGCGGTTCATCAATAAGGTGGAATCCCTGCTGGGCAAGCGGGAGGGGGAGGCGGCGGGAGGCGCAGGAGGCCTGCGGCCGGACTTCCAACGTCTGGAGGGCAAAATCCGCGATGTGCTGGACGACTATTCCGATGCGGTGCGCCAGCTCCAGGAGAGCAAACCCGCTCTGAAGCTGCAGATTCTGTTCGATATCGTCACCGGCCACCGGACCCGGTATGAGCTGGCCAAACCCTACTTTGACCATATCGGGCTGGAGCTGTATCCCGCCCATTACATCGTGATGATTGCCGAACTGGACAACAAGGCCCTTTTGGAGAAAATATCCGACCTGAACTTGTATCTCTATGCAGTCTGCAATGTGGCGGAGGAGCTGATGAGGGAAAGCGGCGGGGTGCTCAAGGGAGGAGCGGTGCAAATCAACGAGTACCAGGTGGTGATGCTGGCCAGCTTCCGGGAGGAGGATGCCGCCGCGGACATGGAGCAGGCGGTGGAGTTTGCCCAGTCGCTGCGGGATGCTGTCCAGACCTACATCAAGCATTCCGTGAGCATCGGCATCGGCTCCTACAGCCCCCGGTTCGCGGACATCAAGGACTCGTACCAGGCGGCCCAGGAGCGCATTCACTACAAGCTGGTGGCCGGTCCCGGCACGGTTATTACCGTGGAATCCGTATCGGGCTGGGACGGCGCTGGGCTGATGGAGCTGTTTGATCTGGCCGACCAGCTGCAGGAGGCGGTGTGGCAGGCCAATCCGGACAAGGTGGCGGAGCTGCTGTCGGCGATATTCGCGCTGGCCGCCCAAAGCCGCTTCACCGACAAGACCATGGTTCAATTTGCCTTGCAGTTGATTTACAGAACCGGCAAAAAGGTGGCCGACCCGCTTCTTTTGGAACGCCTTCAGTCCGGCCATGCAGATATTGAAAGCCGGCTGACCCGGGCCGGGAGCTTGTCCGATATGCGCGGCTATCTGCTGGAGCTGATGGGGGAGATGGTGGAAGCCCTGGTGGAGAAGCGCAACTCCAAAACCAAGGCGGATGAGCTGGTGGCCCGGATTATGGCGTACATTTCCCGGCATTACGATCACAGCGGGCTGTCCCTGAATCTGCTGTCCGAGGAATTTGCCATCAGTCCCAACCATCTGAGCAAGCTCTTCAAGCAAAGCACCGGCATTAATTTTGTCGATTATCTGATTGCGGTACGGATGCAGGAGGCCCAGCGGCTGCTTCTGGCCAACCAGGACACTGTCAACCAGATTGCCGAGCGGGTAGGCTATACCAACGTCACCAGCTTCATGCGCAGCTTCAAAAAATACAGCGGCATGACCCCCTCCGAATTCCGGCAGGCGGAGCGGACGGATTAACCTGATATGCCATGGACCGGACGAGCCGGGGAACAGCAGTTGTTCCCTGGCTGGTTCTTACTTTTTATGGGATTGGAGAAGAATAGAAATATGATACAATGAGCTTGAATGGGGGCGGTACCGTGGCAGAAATCATTCCATTTTCTCAAAAGCAGAAATCCAAAGATGAAGCGTTTGACCAGGCCGTTCAGTCCATAGAAAAGCGGTTCGGAGTTTCGTTTTGGGAATACATGGGTCTCGAAGGAAGAACGGAAGAAGTACAAGAAAAAATCAATAGGGCATTGCGTAAAGAGACTTTTCAACTGGCAAGCACATATGAGAAGGAATAAAAATTCATCCGTTTATTCAGGGTGAATTTTTTGTTGCATAAGGGAGGACAAGCCGTGCGAACGTTCATCCGTGGTGATGTGTACGAAGGAAATATTCCTGTTTTCCAACACGATATTTTGACTCCGCCTCCCAGTTTTACATTGCATGGGAAGCATCGGTTTGTCATTTTGCAACATTACCAGACCCTATGGGACATCCTAAATCTGTTTTGGTGATGCCTATCACTTCTGCAAAGGCGGAGGTGGAGCGCGCCTTGCGGGAAAAGCGTTCGGTTCGGGATACCTATGTAAAGCTGGACTGCGATCAGTTGGACTTTCTGAAAAATGACAGCTATGTGAGTACCGAGCAAATTATAAGCATCAATCGGGAATGGCTTCACGAAGATCCAATTGGACATTTGCCGAATGATGTACTGCTCCAAATTGATTTCCAACTGATTCGGACGATGGGACTGCAAAAAGCGGTCCAAACCATTATCGAAGAACGGATTGCGCAGATCACCTTCCCCTCGATGCTGGAAACCGCGGCGAACCAGGAAGAATAGGCGGCAGAAGCTGCTTGAAGCGTCGCGGAGTTCCGTCCAGCGGCAGCGAGGCCGTCTGCGCAGGAGGATAGCGGAACCCGATTTTCCGCTATTGCCTGGGGCGAAGGCGGACAGCCTCTAGTAGGGACAGTGAATTTCCGCTATCGTCCCCTTTTCTTTGCTCCGAAGCTCTGATTTACGGCGATAGCGGAAAAAAGCTGGCCCTATTCGGCCGATCCAAGCTCCGCGGCAGCAATAACGGAAAAAGCATGGCCTTATTTCGCCTTCCCTTCTTTCTCCCCACGCAGCTGCCCGTTGCCAACCATCCCCTCAGGTTACTTTTTCCTCCTCTATACGTGTCCCCGCCAATTCCCGTTCTGCACCTTCCATTTTCCCTACTCGCACCCGCCGCTACCTGCACACCTCCCCAACTCGCATCTTGCCTTTGCCGTGGACCGCACCCGTTGGCGTTTCAGCGTTTGGCTTACCGCCGCCTGCCGGAGGACCATGCCTTCGTCTCCCCTTCATGTCTCCCCCAAATCCGCTGACTTCCACTTTTGCCGGTACTGTTGGGGGCTGAGCTGGAATTGCTTCTTGAATATGCGGCTGAATTCCGCAGGGTCGGGGTAGCCTGCCTGCTCGCCGATGGCGCTTACCGGAGCGGACCCGGACAACAGCATGTCCTGGGCTTTGCGAAGCCTTCTGTGCCTGACATAATCAACCGGCGACAGGTGCAGATACTGCTGGAACAAGGTTCTTAGATAATTGGGGGATAAATGAACGGATGCGGCTATGGACGCGGTGGAGAGCTCCTCGTGAAGATGGGCCTCTATATAGCGGCAGGCCTCGTCTACTCTGTCGTCCCTCCTGGACGAAGTGGTTGCCGGCTGGATGGGTACTTGGCTCAGCAATTGGCGAAGCCAGGCGTATTGCAGGGACAATAGCTGCAAGTGCTCCAGAATTTCCTCGCTGCTCTGCTCCAGGTCAAGCTGAGCGTCAAATTGATGGATCAGGCTGCGCCAAATTTGCTGCAGGACGGCGGAATCGGGGATCACGTGATGTGTCGGAAGCTTCAGCCAGGAGGCCAGGGAAGCGCCGAACAGGTCGGCTTCATAGCCGATGGACAGAAAGGCGATAGGTCGTTCATTTGTGCCCTGCACCTGAAGAGGCAAATAAGCCTCCGCGCAGAATAAGCTGCCGGGGCCAAGGGGATACGCATGATGATTATAGATCACGTCCATGGTTCCGTCTGTAACCAACCAGAAGAAGGGATAGCGGTTCACGCGTTCAAACCGCCAGTCCGGAGGCATTTTCCACTCATAGCCCCATTTGATATGAAACTGCAAATGATCGGCAGCGCTGAAGTGCAGCTTGTCCGCCATGGCGGGTCCCCCTTTTACAGCGTTGTTTTTCACAAGTATACCGTTGTTTCTCCCCTAACCGCAAGATGTCTGTTTTTGCTACTGTATAATTGTGATTAAACAAATATGAGGATGCGCTAACGGTCATGAGGATTGTTGAAATTCACAAGTATTTAAAGGGGAGCTGCGAGGATGAAAACGATTGTTGATGTATCCAGGGAAATACCGGTTATTGCCGAGCCGGATGTGCTTGTTGTCGGAGGCGGCCCTGCGGGAATCGGGGCGGCGGTGGCGGCGGCCAGAGCCGGAGCCAAAACCATGCTGATCGAGCGTTACGGTTTTGTCGGCGGCAATTTGACGGTGGCCATGGTTAACCCCCTGTTTACCTTTCATGATGTCAACGGCAAGCAGGTTATCCGCGGTGTGGCCGGCGAGGTGGCGGAGCGGCTGGTGAAATTGGCGGCATCGCCGGGACATGTAACCGATCTGACCTTTGACAATGCGTCCATGACGCCTTTTGATCCGGAGGGGATGAAGCTGGTTTTGCTTGACATGCTGGAGGAAGCCGGTGTGGAGCTGCTTCTGCACACGACGTTCTCCGATGTGCTGGAGGAGAACGGCAGAATCACGGCCGTATTGGTCCAGAGCAAAAGCGGCCGCCAGGCGATTTGCCCCAAGTATGTTATCGACTGCTCGGCGGATGCCGATGTGATTGCCTGCGCCGGAGCGCCGTTTGTGAAGGGGCGTGAATCCGACGGAGCAATGCAGCCGGTGACGCTTTTTTACCGGATCGGGGGCATTGATATTCCGGGACTGAAGGCATGGATGAAGGCAAACCGCCATTTGCTCAAGGATTCCCCCACTGATGAGGAGATTGATGCACAAAGCGCGCTGGCGTTTCTGGGCATGAGGGAAATTATAAAGGAAGCGATGGAGAAGGGAGAGTATCCCAAGGATGCCGCGCCGCGCATTCTCATGTATGAGCTGCCGAGAGAGGGGCAATTTGCGGTGAACTGCACCCGCCTGCAGGGAATCGACGGGACGGATGTGCGCGATTTGACCAGAGCGGAGATAGAGACGCGCCGTCAGGCGTGGGAGGTAACGGAGTTTTTACAAAAGCGGGTGGGCGGATTTGAACGTTCGTATATACTGGATACCGGTGTGCAGGTGGGGGTGCGGGAAACCCGCCATATTATCGGCGATTATACCATGACCGAGGAGGATGTGCTGAACAGCCGGGCCTTCGAGGACGGGATTGCCTGCGGCACCTTCGCCATCGATATTCATCCGCCGGAAGGGGAGCAGCAGGTTTTTACCGGCTCAGGCAGGGCGGTCTACGAAATTCCTTACCGCAGCTTGCTGCCGCAAGGGCTTGATAATGTGTGGGCGGCCGGACGCTCTATAGCGGCAACGCATCATGCCTTCGGTTCTGTGCGCGTCATGGCTACCGCTATCGCCATCGGGCAAGGCGCGGGAACGGCGGCGGCGCTTGCGGCAGCGGAAGGTGCAACCACCCGTCAAGTCGATGTCAAGCAGGTGCGTGCGGCACTGCTGGCCCAAGGGCAATACTTGCTGGGAGAGGAGCTTGCCGATATTAGGGATGAAGGGCTGAGGCTTCACCGGAAGGATGGGTCCGGCGGCACCGCCTCCCACCATAATCCGTTTCGGACGAAATCCTGAATGTCCGGTTGGCCCAAGGCTGGCCGAGGTTGACATGGCCGCTCCGATTCTCTATACTGGCTGTAGCATATCCAGTATGCGTCGAAGAAGCCCCAGTAGCCGCTTTGAGACTGCGACGAAATAAGTACCGCTAATTTGCCGACAAAACTCCCTAAGGGCTTTCCGAAGGAAAGCCGGCATCGTAAGCACCAGCTAACCGTGGAGATTTTGTCAACAAAAGCGGGTACTAATATCCTCGCAGCTCTTTAATCCCTGTCCCAGCAAGCCGGGGGTGATGGAACCCGGTACACATGAAGCGCGCGAATTACAGCTTTGGAGCATCCCGGCATAACCGGGCGGAAGGGCGGACGTTATCCCGCTTAAGAGCGGCTTGAGGGTTTGCTGTGTGCGCATAAAAGGCGCAAGGCAGAGCTTTTCAGGCAACATGGGTGGTACCACGGTTATAACAGCCGTCCCTGTGTCCGGCAACGGGCAAGGGGCGGTTTTTTGCATTTTTCCCCATTTTCCAAGAAGGAGAGTACGTACACACATGAATATTATTGATGAATTGCAATGGCGGGACGCCATCAACCAGCAAACCGACGCGGAGGGCCTTCGCCAGCTCACCGAGGAAAAGGCGGTTTCCCTTTATTGCGGCGTGGACCCCACCGGCGACAGTATGCATATTGGCCACCTGATTCCCTTCATGGTGCTGAAGCGGTTTCAACTGGCCGGGCATCGTCCGGTTATCCTGATCGGCGGCGCTACCGGCACCATCGGCGACCCCAGCGGCCGCCAGACGGAGCGTTCCCTGCAAACTCTGGAGCAGGTGCAGGAAAACGTGGATAAGCTCACCGCGCAGATGAAAAAGCTATTCCTGACCGACGGGGATAACCAGATTCGGATGGTCAACAATTATGACTGGACCCATAAGATCAATGTCATCGAGTTCCTGCGGGACTACGGCAAAAACTTCAGCATCAACGCCATGCTGGCCAAGGATGTAGTCTCCAGCCGTCTGGAGTCCGGCATTTCCTTTACCGAATTTGCTTACCAGATCCTTCAGTCGCTGGATTACCTGCATCTGTACCAGCATGAGGATGTGCAGCTGCAAATCGGCGGCTCCGACCAATGGGGCAATATTACCAGCGGTCTTGACCTGATCCGCAAGAAGGAAGGCCCGGAGGCCAAGGCCTTCGGCCTGACCATTCCGCTGATGCTGAAGGCGGATGGCACCAAGTTCGGCAAAACCGCCGGCGGCGCCGTCTGGCTGGACCCGGAGAAGACCACTCCCTACGAGTTCTACCAGTTCTGGGCCAACACCGATGACCGGGACGTGGTGAAATACCTGAAATACTTTACATTCCTGAGCAAGGAAGAGATTGATGCTTTGGCTGAAAAGGTGGAAAGCGAGCCTCACAAGCGCGAGGCCCAGAAGGCGCTGGCGGAGGAAATGACCCGCTTCGTTCATGGGGAGGAGCTCCTGGCCCAAGCCCAACGGATTACCGCTGCGCTGTTCAGCGGGGATATCAAGTCCCTGAGCGCGGAGGAGATTGAGCTGGGCTTTAAGGAAATGCCTACCTTTGAGGGCGGCCGCGAGCCCAAGAATATTGTGGATTGGCTGGTGGAGCTGGGACTGGAGCCCTCCAAGCGGCAGGCCCGGGAGGATGTTGCCAAAGGGGCCGTTTCGCTGAACGGCGATAAAATCACCGATCTGGCCTTGGAGGTTACAGAGGGGCTGGCTATTGGCGGACGCTTCATTATTGTTCGTAAAGGAAAGAAGAACTACAGCCTTGTGAAACTGGCATAGTTGGTGCTTACGATGCAGGCTTTCCTCTCGGAAAGCCCAGTTGATGTTTACGATGCCGGCTTTCCTACGGAAAGCCCTTAGGAGGTGATTCTGATGAACGGCCCCATGATTGTGACGTTGGCTACACTGGTCGCCGCCTCGGCGCTGTTTATCTCCGGGAAGATCCGCGCCGATCTGGTGGCGGTGGCCGCCCTCATCGTCCTGATGCTTTCCGGCGTGCTGAAGCCCGAGGAGGCATTGGCCGGGTTTTCCAATTCCGTGGTGGTGATGATGATCGGCCTGTTCGTGGTGGGTGGCGGCATCTTCCGCACCGGGCTGGCCAAGCTGGTCAGCCGGAAGCTGCTCCAGCTGGCGGGAACCAGCGAGACCAAGCTGATGTTCATGGTGATGATCGCAACGGCTTCCATTGGAGCCTTCGTCAGCAACACCGGCACCGTAGCGGTGATGATGCCCATTGTGGTCAGCCTGGCCTTCAGCGCGGGCACCACTCCGGGCAGGCTGCTTATGCCGCTGGCCTTCGCCAGCAGCCTGGGCGGTATGCTCACCTCTATCGGCACCCCTCCCAATCTGGTGATTCAGGAAGCCCTGAGATCGGAGGGCTACGGGGAGCTGAAGTTCTTTTCCTTTGCGCCAACGGGTGCAATCTGCCTGGTGACGGGGATTTTGGCCATGCTTTATCTGCGCCGCTTCCTCCCCAAAAGCGAAGGCGCCGCAGCTGCCAAAACCGGCAAGGGTTCGGCCGGAGAGCTGGAGCATGAGTACCGCCTGGCGGAGCATCTCCTGCGGGTCCAAGTGCTGAAGGATTCGCCTGTTTTGGACAAAACGCTGCTGGAGCTGCAGATTCCTTCGCGCTTTCAATTGACTGTCATCGAAATCCGCCGGAAAATTTCCGCCCGCAACCAGATTTTCAAAACCATCAACCAGGAGGTTGCCGGGCCGGAGAGCATTATTCAGGAGGCGGATATCCTGTATGTTCACGGCCCTCGGGAGGATGCTTCGGCCTTCGCCGCGGAGTACGGGCTGCTCCTGCTGGACGCCCCGGACCCGGCAGAGACAGGCGGAAGCAAGGGCGGCGCGTACGCCACCAGCGACATGGGCCTGGCGGAAGTAATGCTGACGCCCGAGTCCCGGCTTATCGGCAAGCTGGTGAAGGAGTCCGGGTTCCGGGAGAAATACCGGCTGAATGTGCTGGGCATCCAGCGCAAGGACCAGTACATCCTCCAGCAGGTGAAGGAGGAAAAAATGCGCTTCGGCGATGCGCTGCTGGTGCAGGGGACCTGGGAGGACATTGCCCTCCTGGCGTCGACTGCCTCCGAGGTGATTGTGGTGGGACAGCCTCTGGAGGAGTCCCGCAAAATCACCATGGACCGCAAGGCGCCTATCGCCGCGGGCATTCTGCTTTTGCTGATTGTGCTGCTGGTGACGGAATGGGTGCCTGCCGTGGCCGCGGTGATGATCGCTGCGGTGCTCACCGTCGCTCTGGGCTGTATCCGCGGCATGGAGGAGGCTTACCGGGCCATCAACTGGGAGAGCATCGTCCTCATCGGCGGCATGATCCCCATGTCCACGGCCATCGAGAAGACGGGGGCGGCGGAGCTTTTGTCCAGCGGGCTTGTGAACAGTCTGGGCCAGTTTGGGCCTTTGGCCCTGCTGGCGGGGGTATACATCACCACCTCCATTCTGACCATGTTCATCAGCAATACGGCCTGCGCCGTCCTGCTGGCGCCCATTGCTCTGGCTGCGGCAACCCAGTTCGGGGCCAATCCCCACGCCTACCTGTTCGCCGTTTCCATCGGGGCCAGCATGTGCTTCGCTTCGCCGTTTTCTACCCCGCCCAATGCCCTGGTTATGTCGGCGGGCCGCTACAAGTTCAGCCACTACCTCAAGGTGGGCTTGCCGCTGCAAATTCTCATGGGCATCGTGATGATCATCGCCCTGCCGCTGATCTATCCGTTCTAGGGTGTGTATGCTCACCCTAGACAGGCGTCCTCCGGGGACGCCTTTTTCTTGTAGTGGGATGGGGCGTGGAGGAGTTGTCCTGGGGGCCAAATGCAAAAGTGCATTTATTTCGAGCAGGTGGCCTCAATTGGAGGGGCTATCCTGCAAAAGTGCAGTTATTTTGACTAAAATATGCTTTGTAGGCAGTTTGGGGCGGGAATAACTGCACTTTTTGCAATTTGAGGGGAGGGGAGCCGCCAAATGGGAGAAAATAGCTGCACTTTTACATTATCGCTTCAGCCACCATCCCACTATTCATCCCAACACCTGCATTAATTGCGCTAATCCGCCGCGACCTCACACAAGTATCCTACAAATGCGTGATTACCCATCACCACCTCCACACCAATACCCGTTACCCTATCGCCACCCCCACACAAATACTCGTTACCCCATCGCCACCCGCCAAGCACGCTTTCCTCGACAACGCTTCGTCAACCCCCTCCGCACCCCCTCCCAACCCCTCCGTAATTACCCCTCCGTCTGACCCCTCCGTCATTACCCCTCCGGAAAAGACGATCACTATAGCAAATCGAACCATCACCACATTGTTGTCACGCGCCGGCTAGCCTATAATGAATGAATCATCCACCGAAATCCGGACGAAGGGAGGCCATATCGCACATGAACGCTGCAGGCTGGGCAAGAAGAACAGGGCTTATAGCGATGCTGATTCTCTTTGTGCTGGAAGCAACGGCTTGTTTCCCAGGCAGGGACAGCTCTGCTTTGCCCCCATCCTCGCCCCCCGCCGCAGCAGCCACCGGCAGCAACGCCGCGGCGCACGGCACGCCCCTGCGCATGTTTGTGTCCAACAACGCCCAGCAAATTCCTGCAGGCAAGGCCATGAACCTGCCCACCGTGCAATATCTGGCGCGCCAGACAGGGACGGAGCTGGATATCACCTTCCTGCCCCATGAAAACTACATGGAGCAGCTGCGGCTCAAATTCGCTTCCGGGGATATTCCCGATGTGCACATGGTCTGGGGCGCGGAAAATTCGGAGCTGGTGGCAAGCAACCTGGCCCTGGATTTGCGGCCGTACATCGACGCATATGGCCCCAACCTGCGCAAATTCATTCCCCAGTCCGCGTGGGATGCGGTAACCATGAACGGCAAAATTGTCGCCATCCCCCAGATTGCCCAAGGCAACGCTCCGGCTGAGCGGCTGCTGTTTGTCCGCAAGGACTGGATGGACAAGCTGGGGCTGGAGGAGCCTCAAACCTCCGGTGAATTTCTGGATATGCTCCGGGCCTTCCGGGACGGCGATCCCAACGGGAACGGTCTCCCGGATGAGATTCCTTTTTCCAGCCGCGAAAAATTGGAATGGGCCGACAATATCTTCGGCATGTTCGGCATTAATCCGGATTCCAACGTCTTGTACCAGGGGGAAATCATCCCCGGCTTTGTCCATCCGAATATGAAGGAAGCGTTGGGCTTTATGCGCACCATGTATCAGGAGGGGCTTCTGGACAAGGAGTTTCTGACCAATTCCCGGGCCATGTGGGACCAGAAGATCAAGTCGGACCTGGTGGGGGTCTGGAACCATGTGGTGTTTGGCGTCTATGACCCGTGGCAGAAGGAGCTGAGCAGCCTGATTCCGGAAAAACGGCCCAATGTGGAGGCCATTTCCACTCCCAGGGGAGCAGGGTATGAGGGCAGCTTGGGACGGGTGGAAAAGCCGGTGCTCAAGACCTTCATTGTGTACAAGGAAACGAAGCATCCGGAGGCCGCTGTCCGCATGATGGACTGGCTTATCTCGGAGGAGGGGCAGCTGTTTGCCGAATTGGGCGTGGAGGGGATTTCCTATACCCGAAAAAATGGAGCCATCCAATACAACGCCAAAAATGACCGCGATCTCCGCTGGCGGTCGGCGGTGTTTATGCTCCACGGCTTCCGGGATCAGGCCCAGAAGGCGCTGATCAACAATGAGGAGTCCTACCGCAAGCTGCTGCGGTCCATCGAAATTTCCCGCAAGGAGGGAATTCCCAATCCAACCTCCGGCATGCCGCCGTCGGATACTATGACCAAGAAGCCGGATCTGACGTACAAAGGCACCTTCCAGGAAGCCGCCACTTCCATTATCCTGGGGGAAAAGCCGCTGGATACCTTTGATGATTTTGTGGCTGAATGGAAAACTCAGGGAGGGGAGGATATTATCCGGGAGATGACCGGCTGGTATAAGGCAAATCGAGCAAATAAATAACTTATTTTACATAAAAAGAAAGGTGGATCATATGGGCAATCTGCGAAAAAAAGGAATGGCCCTTGTGTTGGCAGGTCTGCTGGCCTGGTCGCCGTTCCAAAGCTTCAGCGCCTTTGCCGCCGTCAAAACGGAGGAGGAGCTGGGCCAACTGCCGGGCAGCGAGGTTGTGATTGAAAGCCTGTTTAAGGATGGGGCCGACTTGAATCCGGAAGCGGCGGCATACGGTTCCATGGAACGCGTTGCTGTAGAGGGGCAGCCGTTTACGGAGGCTATCCGCTTCACCACTGCCAAGGAGCCGGCCAGCACCTATTTATTCCAATATGTGCTTCCCGTGGAGCGGGCCATGGATAAGGATGATGTTTTGCTGGCGACCTTCTACGCCCGGACCATCAGCTCCACTCACGAGACAGCGGAGGGGCGCGCTACCCTGATGATGGAGAAAAAGGTGGTGTGGAGCCAATCGCTGAAAGAGGAGATTGCCATTCCGTCGGAATGGAAGCGGTTTCTGATCCCCATCAAGGCCGGATTGGTCATGGAGGAAAATACGGCGCAGGTTACGTTCCGGTTGGGCTACAAGCCCCAGGTGGTGGAGATTGCCGACCTGAAGGTGGTCAATTACAAGAAGGCGGTGGCCTTCGACGAGCTGCCCAGCACCCCCGTCGTTTATGAAGGCATGGAGGAGGATGCCCCTTGGCGGGCGGAGGCCAACCAGCGTATTGAGCAGTTCCGCAAGGGCGATCTGGATGTGGAGGTAAAGGACCAGGCCGGCCAGCCCGTTGCAGGAGCCGATGTGCAGGTCAGCATGACCAAGCATGATTTCAAGTTTGGGACGGCGGTCAGCAGTGACATGATCTTCGCCGCAACGCCGGAGGCGGAGATATACCGGACCAAGCTTCAGGAGAATTTCAATGCCGTCGTGATGGAAAATGATATGAAGTGGCCCTGGTGGGAAAAAGATAAAGCCATGGCGGTCAAGGTGTACAATTGGCTTGGCGAAAGGGGCTTTGCTGTCAGAGGCCATAACCTGATCTGGGAGGGCGCAGCCCGCCTGCCGGAGGATGTTCCGGGGCTTGTTTCCAACCCGGCGGCCCTGAACAAGCGGATCGAGGATCACTTTCACGAAACGGCGGGCGTGTTCCGGGGAAGGCTCATAGATTGGGATGTAGTGAACGAGCCGGTTCTGAACAGCCTGATCCGCACCGGCACAGGCAACGCGGGAGCAATGGCGGACTGGCTCCAGTGGGCCAAGGAGGCGGACCCGTATGCCAAATTGTACATTAATGAAACACAGATTTTGGGTGTGGATGCTCCGGTTATAGAGAGCTTTTCCCAGCTGCTTCAAGACGTGAAGGATCGGAAAGCGCCTCTGGACGGCATTGGCATCCAGGCGCATTTTGGCAGCACGCCGGTTAGTCCGATGGCTTTTTATAATCAACTGACTCATTTTACCCAGTATGCGCCTGAGATTGCCATTACCGAATTTGATATGAATTCCCCCAAGGAGGATATTCAGGGCAAATTCACCCGGGATATTCTGCTGGCCGCCTTCAGCCATCCCAATGTGGAATCCTTCACCATGTGGGGCTTCTGGGACGGCAAGCATTGGCAGAGCAATGCTCCGCTGTTCCGCAAGGACTGGTCGCTGAAGCCCTCCGGCGAGCAATGGCGGCAGCTGGTGTACGGGGACTGGTGGACGGATGTGTCGGGACAAAGCGGCGGGGACGGGCATTTCCGGACCCGGGGCTTCTATGGGGAATATGATGTTACCGTGACCCGGGACGGAGTTAGCCAGACCGTCAAAACCTCCCTGCTTAAAGGACAGGACAACAAGGTAACCATCGTGTGGGGAGAAGAAAACCCGGCTTCCGGCACAACCTTCGTGCCGCTGCCGATTCCGCCGCAGACAGGGGATATTACGCCTCCCGTGTGGCCTTACGGTGCTGCCTTCTCCGTACCGGAGACAACGCCCACCTCCGTTAGCCTCCAGTGGCCGGCAGCCAAGGATAATGTGGCGGTGGACCATTATATTGTCCGCATGAACGGCGAGGTGCTGACGGATGCCTTATCCGGCGCCGTTACCCGCTATGATGCAACCCGGCTGGAACCGGGAAAAGACTACTCCTTTACGGTAGAGGCGGCGGACGCCCAGGGCAATCTTTCGGTGGCAAGCCCCGTGCTTGCGGCGACTACAGTTGCGGGCAAGGATGACACCCTGCCGGGCTGGACCAAGGGCTCTTATCTGACTCTGAACGAGCTGGAGGAAACTGCGGCAGCCTTGTCCTGGCCTCTGGGAGTGGATAACGGCGGCATTACGGGCTACCGTGTTTATGTAAACGGGCAAGCAGTCGGAGATACGCCGGACACTCATTACAAGCTCACCGGATTAACGGGAAATACCCTTTATACTGTTCGTGTTGAGGGGCAAGACAGCGACGGAAATTTGTCCTTGGGCGGACCGGTTGTCATCTTCCGCACCCTGGGCGCTGCGGACACGGCGCCGCCTGTTTGGCCTGCCGCTTCCGCGCTGAATGCTGCGGATATAACGGCGGAGAGCCTGCAGCTGCAATGGAGCAGCGCTGTGGATACGGTTGGCGTGGAAGCCTACCGGCTGTTCAAGGATGACGTGGAACTGGTTACCCTGCCTGCTTCCGCCAACTCCTATACAGTCAGCGGACTTTCTCCCCATACCGCTTACCACTTCCGGGTGGAAGCAGGGGACAGCAGCGGCAATTGGTCAGCCGCAGGTCCGGCCCTGACCGTCACTACGGAGGTGAAGGGCGATGCGGCTGCTCCCGTTTGGCCGTTGGCCAGAGCCCTGACCTACCGTTCCCTTGGGGATCATTCCGTCAGCCTGGACTGGACAGCCGCTCAGGATGATACAGCCGTTGCCTCCTACAGACTGTACCGCAACGGGGCCCTTCTGGATACGGTGAGCGGGGATGCTCTTACGTACACCGCAGCCGGGCTGGAGCCTGGAGCATCGTATACCTTCCGGGTAGAGGCAGGGGATGCCTCCGGCAACTGGACGGCCAACGGGCCGTCGGTAACGGTGAAGACCTTCTCCGGCGTGGTGCGCAAGGAGCAGCGGATTTATCCCAGCGACGATGCTTTTATTCAAGCGCCGGCAACATTTGGCGGGGATGGCACAACCCTGAACCTGGATTACCTGCGGTTCAAGAACGCGGCCGGTGTCTCCGGCAGCGAAACCAATAAGAATACAGGCAACAACCGCCGGGTTTATCTGAAGTTCCCGCTTCAGACGGTAACCGGGCAGGTATACAAGGCATCGCTTCACCTGTACGTCTATGATGTGCAGACGCCCAATCTGGATATCAGCATGGATTTGTATGCCACAGGAGATAATTGGTCAGAGACGGCAATCAACTGGAAGAACAAGCCGGAGGACGGACCGAAATTGGCTTCAACGGTTGTCCGCAACTCCAAGTATTGGAAGGAGTTTGCGGTGGACGGCTATGTGGCCTCCGAGCTGGCGGCGGATGCTGCCAAGACAGTAAGCTTCAAGCTCCAGGATGATGAATGGAAGGACCAGAACGTGGATATGTACTCCAAGGAATCCACTGTTTCCGGCGCTGTGTACCGGCCTTATCTGCTGGTGGGCACCGAGGAGATTCCCGTGGATGAAGCACCGCCTGAATGGACGGCTGCTGTGCTCCATGCCGACAGGGTAACTCCCCAGTCGGTAACCCTCTCCTGGCCGGAGGCGCAGGATGGGCAGGGCGTCAACGGGTATGTGGTTTATCAGGACGGTGTGCAGATTGCCCAGACGGGTTCGGATGTATTCGCTTATACCATCACAGGGTTGGCTCCTGCCACGGCCTATACCTTCCGGGTGGAAGCAAAGGATGCAGTACAGGAATCTGCAACCGGACCGGTTCTCCAGCTGCAACTGCCACCGGCTGATACGGCTGCTCCTGTCTGGCCTGCAGCTGCGCAGTTGACTGCAAGCGATGCGAGCCGCCATGGCGTGTCTCTTGCCTGGACGCCTGCAGAGGACCAGTATGGAGTGGCAGCCTACGAAATTTATCTGCAAGGAAAGCTGCTGGCGGCTGTGCCGGGAACGGCCGCAACCTACCGCGCCGAGGGGCTGGAACCGGGAACAACCCACAGCTTCCGGATTGCTGCGCGGGATGAAGCGGGCAATGCCGCTGACGGTCCTTCCCTCCAGGTGGCGACATCCCCTGCGGATACGGCGCCGCCTCAATGGACGGCAGGCAGCGCTCTTGTCATCTCCAGCCTCAGTGTAACCGGCGTCCGGCTGAACTGGCCTGAAGCAGCGGATGATACGGGTGTGGCGCAATACAAGCTTTTCACCGATGAAAGTGTGACTGCTCTCCTGGAGCCGGCTGTCAGAGAATATTATGTGACAGGTCTTGTGCCGGGGAACTCCTACCGCTTTGCAGTAGCTGCTGTGGATGCGGCCGGGAATGCCTCCACACCTCTGGAGCTGGAGCAAGTGGCTGCATTGGCGCTGGATACGATTACGCCCCAGTGGCCAACCGGCTCTGTGCTGACTGCCGAGCGGTCCGGAAACAAGGTGCTGCTGAATTGGGACGCAGCTGTGGACAATGTAGGCATCCGCCAATACGAGCTGTACCATAATGGAGTTTGGATCGGGACAGCGGCAGGCGATGCCACCTCTTATCTGTGGGAGGGACTTATGGATGAAGGCTCCGTATTTAAGGTGGAGGCGGTTGATCTGATGGGCAATGCTACCGTCTTCGGACCTTCTACCGAGCCTCCGGTTGCCTGGGATACGACGCCTCCTGCCTGGCTGAACGGCAGCCAGCTTACGGCTGAAGCTGTCAGCGAAACTGCCATTACCCTGGCCTGGAGTACGGCTGTTGACAGAATGGGCGTGGCGCAGTACCGCTTGTACATGAACGGGAGCGCCATCAAGGAGCTGGAGGGCACAACCTGGCGGGTTGACAATCTGAAATTGGGCACAGAGTATGTCTTCAAGGTGGAGGCTGCGGATGAGGCGGGCAACTGGTCTGTCAACGGTCCGTCGCTTACCGTCCGCACCCGTTCCGCATCTTCCGGCGGAGGCGGGGGCAGCCCCGATAATTCCGGGCCTACTCTCACAGTGGAGAACGGAGCAGTCCGGCTTCTTTTCCCGGAAAAGGCGGCAGTTGAAGGCAAGGCAGCATTCACTGCAACTGATTCAAAGCTGGCGGATGCCTTCAGCAAGGCTTCCGCACAGAACGGCGGCCAAAAGGCGCTTTCCCTCGTTCTCCCCAAATCAGCGGGGGCCAAGGAATATGCCGTCAGCATTCCCGCTTCATATCTTGCAGGGAAGAACTCCGCCGGTTCTCTGGCGCTGGTGACGGAATGGGGAACTCTGGAGCTTCCCGGCAATATGCTGGGCAATCATCCGGCGGCGCAAGGGGCCAAGGAGATTGCGGTTTCCATTGCATTAAGCCCGCTGTCTGCCCGTTCCAATGTGCCTGGAGAGCAAATCGCCGGTTTGACCTTGCAGGCAACGGCCGACGGAACCTCCCTCGTTTACGATAACAAACAAGCGCCTGTTCAAGTGCGGATTCCTTATGCGCTGACCGGGGGCAAGCAGGCGGATCTGCTGAATGTATGGTATATAGACGCCAACGGCAAGGCAAAGCTGGTTCCCTCCGGGCGGTATGAGGGCGGCGCAGGCGAAATGCAGTTTACCGCCAGCCATTTCGGCACCTTCGTTGTCTCCTATTGGCAGCGGAGCTTCGCCGATCTGGAAAAGACTCCGTGGGCCCGCCAGGCTGTAGAGACGCTGGCCTCCAAGGGGATCATTAACGGCGTGTCGGATACGGAGTTTGCGCCGGATGCTGCTGTCACCCGGGCTGATTTTGCCAAGCTGCTGGTGGATGCCCTGGGGCTGTCCGCTTCTGTGGAAGCAAGCTTCGAGGATGTCCGGTCAGGCGACTATTATTACGAGGCTGTGGGCATTGCCCATAAGCTGGGCATTGTAAACGGGATCGAGAGCGGCGTATTCGCGCCGAAATCCTTCCTGACCCGGCAGGACATGTTCCTGATGATGTCGCGGGCTTTGGCCAAGGCAGGCAAGCCTGTGCCGGGAGCCGATCCGTCCTCGCTGTCCGCATACAGCGATGGCGATGCGGTAGCGGAATATGCCCAAGCCGCTGTAGCATCCATGGTGAAGGCGGGGCTGATCGAAGGCTCCGATGGGGCGGTTAAGCCTCTGGATCGCTCCACCAGAGCGGAAACAGCGGTAATGCTTCACAGACTGTTCCGGTTTGTCTTCGCTCAGTAACGCAGCTTAAGGAGAATGCACCGTGCCTGGAAAAGGGCGCGGTGCTTTTTCGCCGCTTGCTTGGTGTTGGTTGCTGTTGCTTAGCGTGGGTTGCTATTGCTCGTTGATTGCTATTGCTTAGCGTTGATTGCTATTGCTTACTGTTAGCGGCTGATGCAAAAGAATAGGATTGTGCATTTTAACGGGGCCTTGTAGACTAGAAGCAGCAGGTCAAGGGACAGGAGCCGAGGTGAGGAGCATCCATTTTTTCTTAGATAAAATAAATAATTCCCTTAAATGGAAGCTTATTTCTATTATTGCCGGAATCCTGTTGCTGACGGTATCCGGGATTGGCGTCATCAGCTATACCAAGACGGCTGCCTCTGTCCGGGAGGATATTGACCGGCTTAGCGTACAGGTGCTGAAGCAGGCCAATATGAATTTGGACCGCTACTACTCGGAATATGATATGGCCTTTCTGATGCTGGGCAACAGCCTGGAGGTCAGGGAATGGCTGCGCCTGTCCGCATCGCCAATTTCCTCGGAGTTCATCCGTTATTACGACCGCATTAAGGAAAATTATCTGAACCGGATGTTCCTGCAATATCCGGAAATTCTCTCGGTATCCTTGTACAAGCCGGGAGGGGGAGAGCATCATTTTGTCAACGCCCACACGCTTCCGCTGACATACAGCCTGCAGGACGAGCCTTATTTTAGCCAGACGGGCAATTATGACAAGGTCAAATTCATTACCGGTTTTTCCGATCATTATCTGGATGCCGACAGCCGCAGTCTGCGACTCCCGGTGCTCACCCTGTTCAAGCAGTTTTATGGCGGATACCTCAAGATGGATATTTCTCTTACGGCCTCCCAGAAGGTGATGGAGCAAATCCATATTGTCGATTCCGACAGCGCTGTGGTTATGGATGAGGACGGAACCATTATCCATCATTCCCGTCCCGGCGAGGTGATGGGCCGCATGGACGAGCATCTGGTGGAGAAGGTCAAGGGCAAGCGGGAAGGCTCCTTCTATGACCAAACCCGCAATGAACTGATCGTGTACCAAACCATCCCTCTTACAGGGTGGAAAATTATCGCCATGCTCCCCTATTCGCAGGTTGCCAAAAGCATCCTCTATACGCGCAATATGATGATTGCCCTGGCCATAGGGGCACTGGCGGTTTCGGTGGTGCTGACGTACTTTGCCGCCTCCTCCATTACCCGGCGCATCTCCGGCCTGCGGGGAACCATGAAGCAGATGCAATACAAGAATGACTTTGCTATCCGGGCGGAGGTGGCGGGCAGGGACGAGGTGGCGGATCTGAGCAAGTCCTTCAATAATCTCTTGGAGCATCTGGAGCAGTCCGTTGCCGATCTCACAGAGACCCGGGTGCTTCAGCACCGCGCGGTGATCTCCGCCCTCCAGTCCCAGATCAACTCCCACTTTCTGTACAATACCCTGGAAACCATCAATTCCATGGCCGTCATTGGCCGCCAGCCCCAGATCGGGCTTGTGGCCGTATCCCTCTCCAGTATGCTCCGGTACACCTCCAATTTTAAGGATGACCAGGTGTTGCTGGCGGATGAGGTCAGGCATGTGGAGCATTATTTGAACATTATGAAAATCAGGTACAAGGATGAGCTGACGTATGAGCTGCAAATTCCCGGCGAGCTGCTGGAGGCGTTATGCACGAAGGCGCTGCTGCAGCCGCTGGTGGAAAACAGCATCAAGCATACCCGGGAGGAAACGGGAGCGGCCGTTCATATTATTGTGTCGGCTGCGGCTGCAGCGGACGGGCGGCTTCATCTGACGGTGCGGGACAATGGCCCCGGCTTCGGGGAGGAAGTGCTGGCCAGGCTTATCCAGGAGCAGGCCGATTGCCGCATTATGAAACCCCAGGCTACCCGGGTGGGGTTGTCCAACCTGATCGAAAGGCTTCATATGTTTTATGGCGGCGAGGCGGTCATTCATTTCGGAAATGGCTCCGGCGGCGAGGGGGAGGGAGCTGTGGTGGAGCTTTTCCTGCCCCTTCATATCCGCTCACACGTGTAGGATAGAAAGCTGAGGTGTGCACTATGTACCGGATGATCATCGTAGATGACGAGGAATTGATACGGGAAAGCGTTTCCATTCAATTGTCGGAGCTTGCCGGGATTGCGGTTTCCGCCCTTCAGCCCAACGGCTGCAAGGCTCTGGAATGGCTGGAGGAGAACTATGCCGATATTTGTCTGACGGATGTGCGTATGCCCCTGATGGACGGGCTGCAATTGATCGAAGCCATTAATGAGCGGTTTCCCTGGATGACCTGCGTGGTGATTTCCAGCTATGACGAGTTCCAATACGCCCGGAAAAGCATGATGCTGGGGGCTGTGGATTATGTGCTGAAGCCCATTGACCGGGAGCTGCTGCATGAGGCTGTCAGCAAGGCATGCGCCAAAAACAGCCATCAGCGGCAGCACGAGGCCAACCGGCTCCTGCTGCAAAAGCTCCCCTTCCACAAGCCGTTGCTGGATAAATGGCTGGAGGTGATTCTTTCGGTTTATTCCCATGTCCAGCCCTTGCTGGTGGTGGATACGCTGGCGGTTTTTGAGGAGTGGGCAGGAGAACGCTTCCAGCTGTTGAACGAGCTGTCCATGGCTTGGGTGCGGCTTCTGGCGGAGGAATTGAAGAAGCAGGAGCTCCATGCTTTCTATGAGGAAGGCGAGGATGCCGGGTTGGGGGAGGCCAGCCTGAGCCGTGAAGAGGCCAGGCGGTATTTCCGCTTGGGTGCGGTAAGAAGACTGGAGCAAAGCTCCTTATTGTTTCTGGACCATGCCCGCCAGCTAAGAAGCCTTCAGAAGGAAGGGCCGGTAGACAAGGTGAAGGGGTTTATCGAGAGCCATTACGCGGAGAGCTTCAGTCTGCAGGAGCTGGCGGATTACGCGGCCATGAGCCGGTCTTATATGGCGAAGCTGTTTAAGGAACAGACCGGCCTCACCATCTGGTCCTATTGCATCAATGTGCGGATGAAAAAGGCCCGCGAGCTGCTGCTTACCACCACCTTGAAAAGCTACGAAGTGGCGCTTCAGGTAGGCTATGAGAACAGCATCCATTTTTCGCGGATCTTCAAGCAATACCACGGCCTGAACCCCATGGAGTACAAAGAGAAATTTGCCTCAGGCCCGGCGGGCGGGCAGGACTTTTAGCGCAGAACGGGCCATACTCCTGGGTATCATGTCCATATCGGGTCCCACTCTCCATCCATATACTTATCTGGAGGAAGGAGGTGGGAATATGGCTAATCTGATTTTACCCCGTCAGCCTCTTGTGTCGTATACGCTGTACAATTACTTTATGACCGCTCCTGCCGGAGGCATTGCTCTTGCGGCAAATACGGCTTCCGAAATCGGCCCCGATACCGCTGGATTCTCCTGGGCGGACAATACGGGCGCCGCGGTGACCGAATTCGCTGTTGACCCCAGCACACCTGTTGCAGGCCACCAATATGGCATTGAATTTTATGTCGAAGGGCAGCTGCAGCAAAGAAACCTGGTTACGACAGTAACCAACGAGTCGCTGGCATTGACATCCGCTACCGCAGGCACCATACCGGAAGGGGCAAGGGTTACGCTGACGATTCTGGACTTCACCGTTTCGTAATCCGCTTCCGTTTTTTGCAGCAACAGCAGCATGGCTTCTTTGGCCTCCGTTTGGGTTTTGGGGGAGAAGAAGCCTTTTTTTTGCGCGGTCGGGAAGACGGCTTGGTTTGCGGATAAATGGTAATAAATTCGATGGTAATATTGGCCCCTGCTGTTGGGATGGTAGGGGAGACAAAGCGGAGCCGGCCGGTCCGAAGCCGATAGGTAAGGGGCGACTGGAGAAGGCCGTCCACGTATACATGGGCATAGGAATAGGAGCGGGGAGCCGGAATCCGGCTGCGGAATCCGGGGGAGGCATCCTTGTTGCGGAATTCCCGTTTTCCGCCGGTGCTCTGAGCGTAATAGAAGCTTACCGCGGCGCGCAGGGGCAGCCGTTTGGCAAGCAGCGGTTTTTTCCTCCGCCGTTTTGAACAGCATGCAGACATGGCTCACCCTCTTTTCTGCGCAAATTTGGATTCTCCTTCTAGTAGTTAATGAGCACAGGGACATTTCGGAAACCGCGGCATCCGCCTATCTTGCAAAAGAACCCCTGCTGTTTGGAGCACCTGCTTCGCCGGGCACCGCTCCTCGGCTGCCGCGGGCGGACATAGGTTCCGTTATAGCTTCGCCGGACACTGCCGCTTGGTCGTTGCGGACACAGGTTCCGTTATTCAACAAAAAACCGGCGTTTTGGATTCCGCGCGGACAGACGATCCGTTATGGAAGGCAAAACAGCCGGTTTGGGCGGGCAAATGGGCAAATAAGGAATCGTATGTCCGTGAAATGCTCAAAAGTGTGTGTTTGGGAACAAATAACGGATCGTCAGTCCGTATGGCAGCTGCTCCAGCCAGGGAGGCTTCCAGGAGAGGGGCTTCCGGAGCGCACTATTAACTGACTATACTGTCGCAATATTCGCAGCGTTTGGTTTCGCCCTCCATAAATGTCAAGCTTGCTCCGCAGCCGTGGCATTGGACTGTTTTGGGCTTGGGTTTAGGCTCCGGCTCCGGCTTGGCGGCTTTCTCCTCCGCTGTTTTTGCCGAATGGAAGGGAGGCGAACCGCTGATGATGGTTGTAGAGTTTATTTCAAGCTGGATTTCACCATCCACTGAAACCTCAATCTGCAGGTTGTTCCCGAAGGATCGCTGTTTGCCGCCAAAGACAATCCGGTTGGAGCGGTCATCCACGAATCCATTGTCGATAAGCCCTATACAGACCATATGCTTCAGATCATTCTTTGCTGCCTCAATCCGCCGTCCGGCAAGCTCTGCCAGCTTGGGGACGGAATGAGTGCCGTCGTAGATGTAGTCCCTGTATTTTACATAGCGTTCGTTCAATTGATTCTCAAGCCGTTTTCCTTTCCAGATTAAAGCAATACCGGGCAGCAGGAAGACAAACAAGATAACCAGCGACGGAGCCGAAAGAAATGGTTCTCCCGTCGAATAAACGACAACTCCGCTCAGGGCAAACAGAATAAGCAGTACGGCCCCTGAAAGAAACACATCTTTAATCAAATTGTGAGATTGGTTGCGGTGCTTGATAAAACGGTACAGCAAGAAAATCGGGAACAGCGGAAGCAGGAAAATAAAGATCAAAATCATTTTGCCTAAACCGATTGCCGGTTCATCATCATAAGCTTCATCGTCGCTGCCGGATACTTCAAATTCAAATGAAGCCATTGGGTCCACCTCTTTACTGTTATGCTTTGGCTAACTCAGGATGCTGTCGCAATATTCGCAGCGTTTGGTTTCGCCTTCCATAATCGTCATGCTTGCCCCGCAGCCGTGGCATTGAACTGTTTTCGGTTTGGGGGGCGGAGGGGGCGCAACTGCCTCACGGGAAGGGTGGGGGCGGTGTGGCGCTGTGTGATTAACTTCAATATGTACATGCCGCTGGCTCACCTGGGGCTCCTGATAGCTTCCGTAAATGAACACCCGGTTGGCCTGCACATCGATGTTCTCCAGGACTCCTATATATATCCAGTGCAGAAGTTCATTCTTCACAATCTCCGGACGTTCCCCGGTAAGCTTCCCCAGCCTTTCAATCGTCGTTACTTGGTTTTCCATAAAATAGTTCTGATATTGCTCAAGGCGCTTGTGAAGCTTTCGTTTGATTCGTTTTGCCTTATGAAATTGGTACAGGCTAGGAAGAAGAAACAGGATTGAAAATGCCACGAGCCCTGTAGCGCTAAACTCGCTGGAGAGCATTCCAATCACATACACCAGGTAGAAGAACATGGCGAAGGTGCCCTTAAGCCTGCAATCGCTAATTTTCTTATGGGTATAATTACGGTGTTGTGACATGCGGTACAGCATAAGAAGCATGAAAATCGGCATTAGGAAAAATATGGATATATACATAAACACCGTATTAACGGCTGGACTATCCTTATATTCCTCATCCAGTGCTGCCATTGTGGTCCTCCTCTAAGGTTATTGCTGACTCGGCGGCTTCTTCCGGTTCGGAGTCCTCACAGCAATCGCCGGAGGACGCCTCGTACTCGGGCCTGTCCTCCGGCTCTTCGTCTGACGGATCATTGTAGTCATGACTCTGAAGTAGCACAGTTTGTCTTCCCCTCTTTACTTCAAGGACAGCAGCCGGCTGTTGCGCTTGGCCAAGCCGCCCATAATATCATCCAGCAGTTGCCGCGCCAGTTCTCCGTTGCCAGAGTCGCCCTTGCGCCACAGCTGTAGGCATTTCTCCAGCTCCCGGATTTGCCAGAGCAGATTTTCCTCGATGGGAATGAGGGAGGCGTGAGTCACGGGATCGCTGAAACGCGCTTTTTCCGCGGCTTGCTCCAGAAGGCGCAGAACAGGCTCCCCCTTCACCGAGGACCAGGCCGCCGATTCCATACGGAGGGTTTGAAGAGACTGCTGGATTTGCGCGAAGACGGAGGCGGTTTCCCCGTTTGTTGTATCCTGATTTTCCACGTAGCCCTTGTAGCTGTTCATCAGAACCAGCCCCGCGGCCAACAAAACGGTGGTGATTCCGTGCAGAAGCAGGTAGGAGACAAAGGAAATGTTGAACAATCCCCAAAACAGGATCATATAGCCCAGAAGCAGCGCGGCATACACCACAATCAAGGTGAAGGGCGCCAAAAGGGCGGGAACCTGCCGCGTCCTGCGGCGGTTTTGCGCTGCTTTATTCACATAGAAGAAGGCGGTTGCTTCAGCGAAGATGAAGGCGCATAAGGAAATCCACCATTGTCCCGCAAAGGACGCCTGGAGTCCGATCCAGAGAAACACAAGGGCGGTCATCAGCAAGGTTAGAAGAAACAACAATGGGATTGCCAAGCTGCCGAAGCGGCGGTATTTGTTCATGGGTGTGCCCTCCCTCACAGCAGCTTATGGCCGCACTCAAAGCAGAATTTTTGTCCGGGCTTTACCTCATGCTTGCATTGCCCGCAGGTCAGAATCATGCTGGTTCCGCATTCCGGACAGAACTTGACATCCTTGGAAACGGTTGTACCGCATTGCTTGCAGGTTTTTCCAAGATCCGCGCCGCATTTGCTGCAGACTTCCGCATCGGGAAGATTGTCCGCCTTGCACACAGGGCAGGGATGGTAGGGATCGCCGCAATGGGCGCAAAATTTTGTTCCCGGCAGCACCGGTTTTCCGCAGCTTTGGCAAAGGATCTGCTGCTCCTGGGGCGGCTGTGCAGTCTCCTTCAAGGAGCTGCCGCAGGATTTGCAAAAGTTGAAATCCGCGGGATTCACATCTTTGCACTGGGGGCAGACACGGTGCGCACCGGCCGCCTGGAGCTGGCTGCCCAATTGGGGCATTACGCTGCCTACGGCTGCGCCCAGACCCGATCCCAGGCCAAGACCGATGCCGGCATTCATGAAAGTAGACTGGGTGCCTTCATTCCTGGCGGCTTGCTCCAGCGTGTCGAAGGCCCGGGCTTGCTGGTAATTAAATCCAAGAATCTCCATTTCCGCTTTTTTGGTGAGGGCTTCCTTCAGGCGTTTGGTGGTGGGATCATTGTCCGGCAGATTGATGGACTCAAAGTTCAGATTCACCAGCCGCAATCCGGAATCCGCAAAGGCGGGTGCCACCCGCTCCTCAATATGTCGGGAGATGTCCGAGATATAGGCGTGAATATCCAGAACGCTGATTTTTTTATGGACCAAATAAGAAGAAATGAGTTCCTTGATATTCATCATCAGGATGCCCCTGAAGTAGTTGTACAGCGCGTCCTGATTAAATACCGGCAGAGTGCCGATGAGCCGGGTCATAAACATGCGGGAATCGGCAATTTCCACGGCAAGCTGCCCGAACGCCCGGATGGACATCATCAGCTGATACTTGGGCTCCTGAAGCTGGATAGGTGCGGAGGTTCCCCATTTAATATCCATGGAACGGAGCTTGTTGATATACCAAACCTCGGCGGTAAAAGGGGATTTGCCGCCAAAGGGAATGTTGACAATGGAGGATAACACCGGAATATTCTCCGTAGACAGGGTATGCCGGCCCGGTCCGAACAGATCCAGAGCCTGGCCTCCTTTGAACAGGATGGCTTCCTGGGACTCATTGACGATAAGCTGGGTCCATGTGCCCAACTCCTGATGGGGATATTTCCAGACCAGGATGTCTGGCGGGCCGTCGTATTTCAACACGCGGATGATGGCCATATTCGTTCTCCTTTCAAAACTGGCAGCACGCAGTATGTATGTTGGTTGCGGTAAGGTATTCGACAAAACCCTCCAAATCCCTGCCGAAAATGGGGCCCGTTGGAGCAAAATCTGGGAGCGAATAGGCCTAACGCGCTTACCACTATTTGTATTACGGAAAACAGGCATTCATGTTTCATCCGGCTTGCCTGCTGCGACCTCCGGCCTCCTGTACAGATGTCTGTCTGTTTTCCAGGTAGGGATATAGTATGATGTTACCATATGATCTCGAAATGGGGAACGGTTGTTTCTATGAATCGGCACTTTGGTGGAGGCAGCATGTTTCGCCTTGCTGGGCGGCTCCGGTTTGCGTTGTTCCTCCTGCCAAAACCAAATTCATTCACGTGCGGATATACAGGTGAGAGGATGTGAGAGCTTGCAGAGCGATGAGCGCGCAAGGGACGTGGATGCGCTGGCCCGGCTATGGGGCAGCCGGCTGTATGCGTTCTGCCGGAGGCTCTCCCCGTCCCGGACGGATGCCGACGATTTGTACCAGCAAACCTTTCTCCGGGTGCTGGATATGGCGGGGCGGGTGGAGGAGGACCATAATCCGGCAGGGTTCCTGATGGCCATAGCCGCCCGGATCTGGCGGGACGAACAGGCCAAGCGGGCCCGCAGACACCGGATTGCCCCGGTGGACCGGTCGCCGGACCGGGTGGAACAGGCCCCGGATGCCGGAAGGACGGAGCAGATTGTGGAGGAAGCCATGCTGCGTCGCCAGGTCCAGGATTCCGTCCAAAAGCTGCCGGATATGCTGCGTATGCCGGTGCTGCTGTTTTATATGGGCGGCCTGTCGGTACGTGAGGTTGCGGAGGCTCTCCACCTGCCCCAGGGCACGGTGAAAACCCGGCTTTATCAGGCCAGGCAGCAATTGAAATCCGAACTGGAGGGATATTCCCGATGAAAAAACCGTTAACGGATGAGGAACTGGATTCCCTGCTGTTCTCTGCGCTGGGGGATGAGGCCATGGAGGTGCCTTCATCGGTACAAGGCGCATTGCAGGAGGAGCTGCTTGTCAGAAAAAGCCGCTGGACCCTGTCCTGGTGGGTGCCGGCGCTTGCCGGAATGCTGCAAACGGCTGCTGTGGCCGGTGCGGTTCAGGTGCTTTTCCCCGGATCAATGGCGGCTGTGTTGGCTGCGGCCTGCGGCGGCGTATGCTCCTTGAGCGGGTGCGTGCTGTGGGGCGTTGCCCGGAAAAAGTGGAAGGAGGAGGTAGAAGGATGCTGAGTGTGCCGTGGGTCATCGGATTTATGATTGCCGCGTTTGTGTTGTTTGCTGCTGCGGTTGCCTGCTTCGGCGTCTGGACATATCGGGATGCCAAAGCCCGCGGGCTGGAGGCGGGACTGTGGACGGCGATTGTGGTGCTGATGCCTAATTTGCTGGGTATTCTGCTGTACTTCCTGGTGGGGCGCAAGCAGCGGAGAATCCCCTGTCCTGCCTGCGGAAGCTTGACGGAGCCGGAAAAAGCATACTGCTCCAGCTGCGGAACCCGCCTGGGCGAAACGGTATTTGCGCCTGTTGAGCGGAAGCAGGGGAAGCCTTTGCTGTTCGCCGGGATTGGCATCATTGTACTGGTTTTTCTTCTGGTAATCGGCATTTTCATTGCCCAATTTGCCGCTTCCCCGGAGTCCTTCATTCAACGGAATATTTCCATTGGCCAAACCCAAACCTCCCTGCCCGGCAGATGGAAGCTCTCCTTCTGGTATTTGGACGGGGAGAAGTTCCGCTCCATCAAGCTGAAGCAGGAGGGCTCCAAGACGATGACCATCAATGCCTTCATTGAATCGGGGACAGCGGAAGCGCAGGTGGTTTCCAAAGAGAGCGGGGTGGAGAAGCGGCTTTCGCTGAATGAGCTGAACAGTCCGGATTCCCCCTATACCTGGGATTTAAGCGAGTTTCCCGCCAATGCCAAGCTGACTCTGCGGATCTATGCGGAAAAGGCCAAAGGCAAGTTTGATTTGAAGTGGGAGCAGTAGGGCAGGAGGAGATGGGCTATTCGGCGCGAAGATGTGGCGACGAACCCAAACCGGGCCTAAACCGGCCCCCAAATTGGCTGTTGGCGCCGGATTGGTCGGACGATGCACGGCTAACCCAATTAAGCGGCACTTGGACGGATTCCGCCTGAGTGCCGCTTTTTGGTGTGGCGGCAAGCCGGAGGCAGGGGGAGAAAATTTTAAGCTTGTGAAATTTATCACTTTCTCTGAGGGTGAATCGAAGTAATATATATATAGGTTAAAAATACCTAGGTACAAATAACACATAGACTATGGAGGAATGGATAATGGAGTTCAAACATGTATTTACACCGGGCGCCATCGGCCAATTAACCTTGAAAAACCGCTTTGTGCTTGCTCCCATGGGCTCCGGCATGGCAGACAACGAGATGATTACGGATGAATTCATCCGGTATCATGTAGCCCGGGCCAAAGGCGGCGTCGGCATGAACACCATCGAATATACGGCGGTTCATTCCACCACCCGCAATCCGTCCATCCCTTCCTTGTATGAGGATCGTTTTATTCCCGGCATGCGCCGCTTGACTGACGCCGTACACGCGGCAGGAGGCAAAATCAGCACCCAGCTGTGGCATGCGGGCAGACAGACCTCCAGCCAGATTACCGGGCAGCCCATTATCGCCCCTTCTCCGATCCCCAATGTGGCGTACCGGGAGATGCCGGTGGAGATGGATCAGGCCATGATCGACGAGATTGTGGAGGCATTCGGCGCCGCGGCTCTGCGGGCCAAGCAGGCCGGATTCGATATGGTCGAGCTGCATGGCGCCAGCGGCTATCTGCTGAACCAGTTTATGAGCCCGTACAGCAACAAGCGGGAGGATGAATACGGCGGCGATCTGGTGAAGCGGACCCGTTTTTGTACAGAAGTCATCAAGAGCATCAAGCGGCAGGTTGGGGAGGATTTTCCGGTTTCCTACCGGTTGACCATTGAGGAATTTGTGCCCGGCGGACTGGTTCCCGGGGACATTATGGAGATCGCGCCGATTCTGGAAGCGGCGGGAGCCGACGTGATTCACGTGACCAGCGGCCTGTTCGAGACCGTACACAGAACCATTGCCCCCTTGGAGGTGGCTCCCGGCTTTAATGCGGGCTACACGGCGCAGTTGAAGAAGCTTCTCCACATCCCGGTTATGGTAGTGGGACGGATCAATGATCCCGCTGTGGCCGAAAAGATCATTGCCGAAGGCCAGGCTGATTTCATAGCTCTGGGACGGACACTCATCGCCGATCCGGAATTCTGCATCAAGGCGGAGCAAGGCCGGGTGGATGAGATTATCAAGTGCATCGGCTGCAACCAAGCCTGTGTCGGCGGGCAGCGGCCAGACCGGGAGCTGGCGGGTCACAACGGACCGGTATGCCTGCGCAACCCGGTTACCGGGCGGGAGGACCGCTTTGGAGACAAGCCCGCTGAGAAGCCCAAGAAGGTTCTGGTGGCAGGGGGCGGCGCTGCGGGAATGACGGCGGCCATCCATCTGCAAAACCGGGGCCATCAGGTTGTGTTATGCGAAAGCTCCGGCGCTCTCGGCGGTCAATTGTTCTTGGCGGGGCAATCCCCCTCCAAGGGAGAAATGGCGGAATCGGCGCTCCAGATGGGCCGGACAGTCGTGCGGAAAGGGGTAGACGTACGGCTGAATACACCTGTCACCGCCGAAGTCATCGAGACAATCCGGCCGGATGAAATCATCATTGCTACAGGCTCGGTTCCGTTTGTGCCCAACATTCCCGGAGTGGAAGGCAAGCATGTGGTCACTGCTCACGCTGTGCTGCGCAAGGAAGCAACTGCCGGCTGCCGCGCGGCGATTATCGGCGGCGGTTTGGTGGGCATTGAGGTAGCGGAGCTGCTCGTTTCCCAGGGCAAGGAAGTGGTTATCGTGGAAATGCAGGATGAGGTAGCCAAGGAACTGGTGCATACCCGGAAGATTTTCGCCGTTGATTTTATTGCCCGGCACGAAATTCCGGTCTATGTGAACACCCGCTGTGTGTCCATTGGCGAAGGGGCAATCACCCTGGAGAAGGAAGGGGCGGAGTTCAAGCTGGAGCACATTGACACTGTGGTGCTGGCTACCGGCTCCAAGTCCCTGAATCAATTGACGGAAGCGGTGAAGGATTCAGGTATTCCGTACCATGTGATCGGTGATGCGTTGAAGCCCCGCAAGGCGCTGGAGGCGATTTATGAAGGAGCGGAAGTGGCTCAGCTGATTTAACGGATTCGGCCGGAGGCTGCCGGGGAGGAGACAGAATGCTCCTGCCTGGCGGCCTCTTTTGCTCCGGCGGCGGTTTTGGTATGCTGGAGGCAGAAGCCAAGCGGAAGAACAGCAAAGGAAGCGTGAAATAGCATGTATATTGACATTCTCATTTTGTCCCAATTGATGCACAGCCCCAAACACGGTTACGAAATAAAGAAGAATGTGGCGTTTTTATTGGGCAAATCCAATACCATCAATAACAACTATTTGTATCCGACCCTCAAGCGCTTTGAGGAAATGGGGGCCATCACCAAACAATTGGAGCTTCAGGAGAACCGGCCCAACCGGCATATTTATTCCATCACAGAGATGGGAAAGGAAATTTTTCACAGCCTGCTCAACGAATTTCCCCCGGAATATGCTCGGAACCAGGATGAAATTTTCAACCGGCTGGCTTTTTTTGAGCTGCTGGAGCCGGAGACCAGAGAGCAGGTGATTTCCGGCCGTCTCCGGTATATTGAGGAAAACTTGGCTCATTTGGATGGATTGGTCCACAGTGTGGAGGATAACCGGTTTTTACCCATGTCGCCCATTCTGCATGAATATTCCAGACTGCAAATGAAGGCGGAGCTGGATTTTTTCATGAGGCTGAAGGCGCGTTTTTCAACCCCGAAGGATCTGGAACCGGAAAGCGAAGCAAACTTGAATTTGCACAAAAAATGATCGAAATTTAACGAAAATTAAAATAGAATCGCGATGAAATCTGTCATATAATGAGTGTAATGTACGACGATGGATGGAGCCATCGCGTGAAAGGAGCTGTTCTTCTTACGATGATGTGGAAAGAAAAATACAAGATCGGTGTGGAGCTGATCGACGAACAGCACCTGGAATTGTTTAAGCGCGTAGAGAGCTTTTTGCTGGTTCTGCGTTCCAAGGAAGATTGGGACGCCAAGGTGGAAAAAGTGAAGGAAACACTGGAGTTTATGAAGCTGTACGTAGTCCAGCATTTCCACGACGAGGAGCAGTATCAGCGGGAGGTTTGTTACCCCGACTGCGCCAAGCACTGCGAGGTCCATGCCCAGTTTACGGCGGAAGTGGGGGAATTCGTAAGGCTGTTTGAGGAGCAGGGCTATCAGGAGCCGCTGGTTCAGAGATTCGCCGGCAAGCTGCTGGCTTGGCTGATTAACCATGTAGCCGCCTCCGACCAGAAAATCGCCGACTATCTGGACAGCCTGAAAGGGGACCCCGCTTATGAATCCTGAGATTGCGAATCCTTTTTATGTGGCAACTCGGGAGGTTTTCCGCCTGATGCTGGATCTGGAGGTCCAGCGTGGAGCGGATCAACTGAAGCTGGACGGCCTGGCCAACAAAAAAGCCTGTGTCAGCATCGGCATCATTGGCGATCTGGAGGGGACCATCCAGTATAATTTTCCGGAAAGCATGACGCTGGAAATGGTGCGGATCATGTCCGGTATGGAAATGGAGGTTGTAGATGATTTTGTGGCCTCCGCCCTCAACGAAATCGTTAATATTATCAGCGGCAACGCCATGACCGGCTTGTTCGAAAGCGACTACACCTGCGATATTCTTCCGCCGACTCTTGAGCTCACTGAAGAGATGATGGAGCCTCATTCGAATAACGTGATTTCCCTGCCTCTGGAGACTATCATTGGCCCTCTTCGGGTGGAAGTGGATTTGCGTAAAAAAGGGGCGTAACATCCATACCCTTCGCCAGTTCCCTCGGGAAGCTGGCTTTTTTTGTGTGCAAAAGATGCGGCTCAATAAGCAAATGGATGGCGGGATGAGCCCGTTTCGCATGATTAGCTTCCGGACCAGGTGGTATAATAGACTGGAAGTGCGGTCCAATGCCGCGGCTTCAGCGCAAGTACCTGGGGAAAGGAGAGGATCGCTACATGGACCATCAGGACGAAAAGAACCCGCCAAAGGAGCTGGCCACCTTTGCAGGAGGCTGCTTTTGGTGTATGGTCAAGCCCTTTGATGAGCTTCCGGGAATCCTTCGGGTGGTTTCCGGTTATACAGGCGGCCATAAGCCCAATCCCACCTACGAAGAGGTGTGCTCCCATACCACCGGACATACGGAGGCAGTCCAGATTGAGTTTGATCCCGAACGTTTCCCGTATGCCAAGCTGGTGGAGCTGTTCTGGCAGCAAATCGATCCCACCGATTCCGGCGGCCAGTTTCATGACAGGGGAGATTCTTACCGGACCGCCATTTTCTATCATTCGCAGGAGCAAAAAAGGATTGCCGAGGAGTCCAAGCGCAAGCTTGCGGAAAGCGGAAGGTTTGATAAGCCCATTGTGGTTCCGATTGTGCCTGCCGAACCCTTTTATCCGGCGGAGGAATATCACCAGGATTTTCATAGGAAGAATCCGATGCACTACAAGCGCTACCGGATGGGCTCCGGCCGGGATGATTTTATTGCCCGTCACTGGTCCCGCAAAACCCGCGATACCAGCCATCTGACGCCTCTGCAGTACGAAGTGACCCAAAACAGCGCGACGGAGCCGCCTTTCCGCAATGAGTTCTTCGACCATAAGGAAGAGGGCATCTATGTGGATATTGTCTCGGGGGAGCCCTTGTTCAGCTCTCTGGATAAATTTGATTCCGGCTGCGGCTGGCCCAGCTTTACCAAACCCTTAGCAGAACATGCGGTGAAGGAAAAGTCGGATTTCAGCCATTTTATGATCCGCACCGAGGTCCGCAGCAGCGAGGCCGACTCCCATCTGGGCCATGTTTTTGATGATGGGCCGCAGGATCAGGGGGGCTTGCGCTACTGCATCAACTCCGCTGCCCTCCGTTTTATTCCCAAGCAGGGTCTGGAAAAGGAAGGGTACGGCGAATTCCGCAAGCTGTTCGGTGAATAAATGCACGGCTTCCAAACCCCGGTCATCAGGCCGGGGATTTTTAGGTTACAACCAAGTGTAACATATGTCACACTATCCGATAGGCGGACAGGCTATAATTTACAGGTTCGCTGTTCCCCATTATTCTGGGAGGAGGGAGTTCCCTTCACCGGATAGAGCTGGCTGCTGCCTGCAGTGAACGCTTGGACAAGATCGGTAAGGAGGAACCAAAATCCATGGCTTACAAGTCGCTTGAACTGGTAAAACCTGAACTCTATACACTGGAGGGGCTGGAGGTGGGGCTCACCTCATCCTGCAACTTCAAATGCGATTATTGCTGCGCGTATCAGCGCAATGACGGAGAAAGCCTGGACGGCCGCGAGGTCATCCGGATTCTGGAGGAGCTGCCGGCCTTAAAGCGGGTGCGCCTGTCCGGCGGAGAGGTCACCATGAAATACCGGGATTGCGTGGAGGTGGTGGCATACTGTGCTTCCCGGGGCATCCAGACCCAGTTGAACTCCAACGCCAGCCTGCTGAATGAGGCCAAGGTAGAGGAATTGGTGCAAGCAGGGCTGACCACCATTCATATCAGCTTTAACTTTACGACGGCAGAAGGGTTTTCCAGGTATTACAAGCTGCCCCCGGCTGTCTATGACCGGATTCTGGAGAACATCCGCCTGTTTGCCCGGACCAAGGTGGATACGGTGCTGGAGACACTGCTTTTTGAGGAGACCCAGCATTGTCTGAAGGATATCAGCGAAATGGTTTATGATCTGGGCGTCCGCACTCATGAAATTCAGAACAGCATTGTCATGAATCATACCGGCTGGAAAGCCATTGCCGCGCGCGAGCAGCTGAAGCGGGCGGTGGATGAGCTGATCGCCGTCAAGCGGGAGGATTCCGTGCTGTATTTGACCTGTATGGACCGCTTCGCCGAAGAGCTGGGCATCCGCGAGCAGCCGGGGGTTTATTTGTCCCAATGCATTGAAGGCAAAACCCAGCTTCATCTGCATGGAAACGGGGATGTGCTGATCTCCGAGCTGTGTTATCCCGTGGTCATCGGCAACATCTATAAAGGCACCAAGCTGGCGGATATTTTCAGCAACATGCCCCCGGCGTTGCAGGATTATCTGCAGCGGGAGCCCTGTCCGGCCCGTGAAGCCATGTTTCCCGGCGAAAGTAAAGCGTAGCCTTCCCTCTCCGTCCCGGGACGGAGGCATAAATCCGCCTGTGGTGTGTTGTTCCCGGAAGACAGGTTGCTTACAATAGGAGCATACACTACAAGATCCTAAAAAAGCGCAGGAACGAAACGGGAGGATGTTATGGACAGGAGAGCGTTAGGCGGTATTTTGTTGATTGTCGCTGGGATATTGCTTTTTGCAGGGAAAGGAAATCCTGTGAACCCGGGATTCGTCTTCGGGAATTTCTGGGCCAGCTTATTCGTTATCCCATTGGGATTGTTCTTTCATTGGCTATATTTCTTCGCAACGGGGCGCAGGGGAGTCGGACTTCTCATCCCTGGCGGTATTCTGCTGGTAGCGGGCGTTGTCTGCCAAATCTCCATGCTGTTTGATATTTGGCAGTACACCTGGCCCGGCTTTCTGCTGGCTGCAGCGTTTGGCCTGCTGGAATTTTATTGGTTTGCCGGACGCAACCGCTGGCTTCTGATCCCCATTTTCATACTAACCAGCATATCCGTTCTGTTCTTCGCCATTTTCGCCTTGGGCAGCCTGTCCAGCTTCCGTATTATGGGTCAGTCGGCGGCAGCCATTGTGCTGATTGCAGCGGGACTGTTCCTGATGCTGGGCAAAAAACGCGAGCGCTTCTAAGCTTGCGGCTTATACAGAATGTTTCCGTCCGTCCCTTAGGGAATCAGCGACCGTCAGGCTTGCCGCCTGGATGGGAAGCTCCGATGCCCGGGAGACGGGCTTTTTGCGTGCGGGCGCCGTATGTCCCGAGTCCGGCTGCATTTCCGGCAGCTGGCCCCAATAGCGCTTGGGCATGAAATTCATACGCCGGCGGGGATTGATCCGCTCGCGGATGGCGATGGTATTGTAGAACCGTTTCCAGAGGCGGCGGAATTCCACTTCCTTGTGATCCAGCTCGGGCATGTCCAATTCATCCACAGCGACAATGGCATCCCGGCCAGGCTCATGAATCAGCGCTTGCCGGTGGGTTTTGTCATAGATCATAAAGGTTTCGCTGGCGAAGCGGTCGCAGAAGTGGCTGCGGATCTCGGGCAGCACCTGGTTCCGCGGCTCAATGATGGATACCAGCGCGCCCTGATGCACGGAAAACCGGACGAAGCCCGTAAACTTATGGGCTTCCCGCCTAAGCTGAAGAACAGCCTCATCCAGGGTTCTCACTGTATCGTCAGCCAGCATATCAATGACAGCGGCGCCGCAGGAAAATCCCAGCCGCAGGAAACGGAGAAGGAGCAGCTCCTTGTGGGAATGGCTGGTCAGCCATCCCAAGCGCACCATTTCCCGCGCCTCCCGGGAAATCTTCAGGGCAATGGTGCCGTATACCCGCTTGGCCTTCTCCAGATCGGTAGCAATGGGCCGGGCAGGCAGCAGGAAGCCCTGCTCTTCCTCCTGGGAGACAATCTCGTAGGGAAGCTCCCGGCGGTTGTAACTTTCATATACGCAGCATAGAAACCCGTTAAAGCTGCCGTCATAGCTGTAGGCTACATCTGTCCGGTAAGACATTGCATCACACTCTCCTTTGTCACGGCGGATTCGTCAAAAAAGGATAGCTGCTCGTATTCGGGCTGCAGAATGTTCTTCAGGCCGCTTTCGGAAATCAGTCCCCGCAGGATGCTGCTTTCGCTTACCCGGAGCCCCTCCAGGGCCTTGCCTTTGCACGTAATGAAATATTGGGCCCGCTTCAGCACTACTCCCAGCTTCTTCAAGGAAGCAAAGTCCAGGGTGGCCGTTCTCCGGGCGGCTATGATGCGCTTGGCGCTCTGGACGCCGATGCCGGGAACCCGCAGCAGCTCCTCGTAGGAAGCCCGGTTCACCTCCATAGGGAACAGCTCCATATGATGGATGGCCCAGTTGCACTTGGGATCGATCAGCGGGTTGAAATTGGGATTCCGCTCATCCAGCAGCTCCCTGGCCTGGAAGCCGTAAAACCGCAGCAGCCAATCCGCCTGGTACAGCCTGTGCTCCCGCAGGAGGGGAGGTTTGGTTTCCGTGGAGGGCAAGAGGGAATGCTGGGTCACAGGCATGTAGGCGGAGTAAAAAACCCGCTTCAGCTTATACTTCTTGTACAGCCCCTCCGTAAGGGTCAGAATCTTGTGATCCGTCTCCGGCGTCGCTCCCACAATAAGCTGGGTGCTTTGGCCGGCCGGGGCGAACTTGGGGGAGTGGCGGTACTTGACCACGTCGTATGCATTCTCGGTAATCTTCTCCCGGATGAGACCCATGGGCCTCAGGATAGCTTCCTTGCTCTTGTCCGGAGCCAGCATCTGCAGGCTTTCCCGGGAGGGAAGCTCTATGTTGACGCTCATCCTGTCGGCCAGCATGCCCAGCCGGGAAATCAGCGCGCTGTCCGCTCCCGGTATGGCCTTCACATGGATGTAGCCGTTAAAGCCGTATTCGCCCCTCAAGAGCTCCAATGCCGCAATCATCTGCTCGGTTGTATAGTCCGGACTGCGCATAATGCCGGAGCTTAGGAAGAGGCCCTCAATGTAATTGCGCCGGTAAAACTGAATGGTGAGATCCGCCAGCTCCCTGGGGGTAAACGCCGCGCGGCGCGTATCGTTGGAGCGTCTGTTGACGCAGTAGGCGCAGTCGTACATGCAGCTGTTGGTCATCAGCACCTTCAGAAGGGAGATGCAGCGGCCGTCTGCGGAAAAGCTGTGGCAGATGCCCATGTTGACCGTATTGCCCGTCATCCCTGCCTTAGAGCTTCTGTTGGAGCCGCTGGAGGTGCAGGCGACATCGTACTTGGCCGAGTCGGACAGGATGGTAAGCTTGTCGATAAGTTCCATGCCGGTTTCCTCCTTGCATGGTCTTATCATAACATAGAACATATGTTCTTGTCACGCCTGTTGAAGCATTTTTTCGGATTTTGAAGGGGAGCTCTGATGGGGCTGAAGTTCTTTCATATTTCGACAGGAAGAGAGGGGACTTGAGGTCCTGAAAAAAACTTTAGCAAAAAATGTTTGACATTGTTTTTTGACCGTGGTATATTACTTCTTGCGCCCAACAAGAAAGGCTAACAAATCACGCAGATCCGTAGCTCAATGGCAGAGCAACCGACTCTTAATCGGTAGGTTGTGGGTTCGACCCCCACCGGGTCTATAGCACCATCTTTTTTTGACCGCGGCAGTGCCGCGTATGCAGATCCGTAGCTCAATGGCAGAGCAACCGACTCTTAATCGGTAGGTTGTGGGTTCGACCCCCACCGGGTCTATAGCACCATCTTTTTTTGACCGCGGCAGTGCCGCGTATGCAGATCCGTAGCTCAATGGCAGAGCAACCGACTCTTAATCGGTAGGTTGTGGGTTCGACCCCCACCGGGTCTATAGCACCATCTTTTTTTGACCGCGGCAGTGCCGCGTATGCAGATCCGTAGCTCAATGGCAGAGCAACCGACTCTTAATCGGTAGGTTGTGGGTTCGACCCCCACCGGGTCTATATAACCATTCCAAGAAGTTCTCTTCGTCCCAGCAGACGGAGGGGGCTTTTTTTCTTCAGAAATCGTTCAGAGTTTCTTCATGTGGCATTAAGGTACGTCATGTATAGTATAGATATGAAATGAAACGTAAGCGCTTTATTTGCGTATTAGCATATTGTGAGCTTGAATTGCGACGCGCCGCCGCCAGACGGATGGGATTTTGGAGATCAGCGCCGCCACTATGGATTAGGAAATGGGGATTTTAAGATGACGACGAAACAGTGGATTATGATCGGAACCATTGTCATTATGATTACATTGAACGGAGGCCCTGGGAGAGACGGGGTGAGAACTGCTGATGCCGCATCCTTGACCATACTGGGTACCTCCAGCCAGACTGATCGTGAAGATGCCGCCAATTTTGCCGAGAGCAGCGATCCGCTTGCCCAAGCCATTGGGGAAGACGCCGACTCGGTTATTTACGATGCGCTTCTGGAAGGCAAAACCTTGGCTGAGGTGGCCAATGAGCACGGAGCCGATGTGGACAGCCTGATCCGCCATCAAGTGGCCCAGTTGGCCGCGCAGCTGGATGAACGGCTTGCCGCAGGCAGCATCTCGGAAGACATATATGCCGCGCAACGGGAGGAGCTCTACGATATTGTCGCCAGGAGTGTCCACGGCTTGTAGCGGATTTTTGAGTGTGTGTTTGCGGGGATTGTGAAGGAAGAGCCTAGCAATCGAGCTGGGGTAACTGTGCAGGAATAGCGGAGTTTATTTTCCGCTATCCTTTGCTTACGCAGGGAAAAGGGGCAATAACGGAAGGTTTTTTCCGCTATCGCCCCTTTTTGGCGTTGCGATCTTTAGGTCGGGGTTCAATAGGGGGAAATGGGTTCCGCTATCCCGGCAAACTCCCCCTTCGGGCCTTAAATAGCGGAAATTGCCCTCCGCTATTCTTCCAATCCCCGGTTCCCTACTCATACAAAGCGTCCAACAGCTTGGACGACATGTAGGACGACTTGTCCGCGCTTGCCCGCTGCTGCCGGGGCAGTCCCTCGCCGGTTACCGGATTGGGCTGGTCCTTCGCCAAGACCCACGGTCCCTCGTCCCCATCCAAGCGGATTGCCCGGACGCCGCCCTCCCGGCACAGCCGCTCCACTTCCTCCGCCGCCAAACCCCACTTGGCCGCGGCCTCCCGCACTCCCATGATCTGTGTTAACACGTTCATGATCTGACATCCTTTCATTTTTGAACCACCTGGCAATGCCCGTTCCTTCATTCTATGCCATTGCCGCGGGATGGGCAAGCTTGTCTGCCACAGCAATGCCGCTATCTGATAGTTCCGGCCGCTCCGGGACAACCTAACCGTAGTTTGGAATGCAATCATAGTTCGGAACGCGGATATACCACATTTTTATAGAAAAGGAGCGGTTGGCCGTGCACATCAAAAAAGCGGCATTCTCCAGAGTGATCCCCAACGGCGGGCAGCTGATCGGGGAGGTAAAGGTGTGGCCGGTTAAGGAGGAGGCGCCGATGCTGGCCTGGTTTGTGCGGGAGAGGGACGGATGCCTGTCCTTGCAAAAGCTGATCCGCAAGCGGGAGGAGCTGGATCTGGATTGGTACGACAATAATCTGCGGCAGGCCTTCCAGGATTTAACCTCAGAGTGGTTCACGGAGCCGCAAGCCGCGGACGTCTGCAACCGGACGGAGTTTGAGCGGGAGGTGCTGGATTACGAGGATGTGGCCGCAGAGCTGGAGGAGCATTTGTGGAACGCTGAACGGGAGCTGTCCAAAGGTGCGGTGTTTGGGACATTCGCCCGCCCGGATGCCGCAGACCCCAACCCGAAGGCAGACGAAACAACGCTGCGCTAGCCGCCCGTCATCCTCCGCCGATCCGGCACAGGCTCTCCGCAAGCTTTTCGCAGGCAAACCAAGGTTCCCCGCTTGCAGTTATCGTGGTATGATGGGGGAAGATACCTTTTTTTGCTAAGGAGTGGCGTATGGGCAAGTTTATTCTTTTTGTATTGCTGTGGCGGCTGTTGGGCAATCCGTTCATTGCCATTGTGGTGATTCTGGTAATCGGCTATTTCCTGGAGCGTCGTTTTATCGGTCTTATCCCCAGCATCGGCAAACCTTTCAAACGGAACCGCCGGCTGTCCGTGCTGCGCCGGGAGCTGGAGAGCCGTCCCCATGATACCCGGAGCAAGCTGGAGGCGGCCAGGCTGTATTTGGAGAAAAAACGCTTCAAAGAAGCCCATGACTATCTGGAGCAGGTGCTGCCGGTTATGGACGATTCCGCAGAGGTTCTGGCGGAGCTGGGGTGGACGAAGCTGAAGCTGGGGCAGCTGAAGGAAGGGGAGGCCCTTGTGCAGCAGGGGCTGGAGCGCAATCCCCGGGTCCGGTACGGCGAGCCGTATCTGTGGCTGAGCGAAGCATATCTCCAGCGGGAGCCGGCCAAGGCGCTCTCCTATCTGGAGGAGCTGCGGCAGCTGAATTCCTCCTCGGCGGAAGCCTTTTACCGGATGGGCGAGCTGTACAGGTCCATGGGGCGCAAGGACGAGGCCAAAGAGGCGTATAGCGAAGCGCTCCGCATCTACCGGAGTCTGCCCAAGTACAAGCGCAAATCCGAACGGAAGTGGGCTCTTCTGGCCAGGCTGAAAAGAAATGCGGGCTGACCCGGAACGTTCCGGCTCCCGCCGCTGTCGGAGGGCGGGCATATGATTCGCAGCAGTTCCGACAACCGTCGAGGATAAGCCTTGGCGGTTTTGTCTTATCCAGGGGAGGGAAGACCTCCGGCACGGCTTGACGATTGGCCGGGACCGCCGATACACTAATAATCGGATTCACGAGAGCAACGCCAAAAAGAAAGGTTGAGATGTCATGTCCTTTATTCCCAAAGCACTGACCATTGCCGGCTCGGACAGCGGCGGAGGCGCAGGCATACAAGCAGACCTGAAGACCTTCCAGATGCTGGATGTGTATGGAACAACAGCAATTACCGCCATCACGGTGCAAAATACATTGGGCGTCACCGGCATTTACGACGTGCCTCTGGAAGGCATTGCCGGCCAGATTGATGCCGTCATGACAGATATCGGCGCGGATGCCGTCAAAACCGGCATGCTGTCCCAGCCTGCCGTAATTGAGCTGGTTGCCGCCAAGGTGAAGCAGCACGGCATCGACAAGCTGGTGGTGGACCCGGTGATGATCGCCAAAGGCGGGGCGTCCCTGCTGGCGGAGGAGGCCAAATCCGTGATCCGCCGGGTGCTGCTTCCTGTAGCGGCGCTGGTTACTCCCAATGTGCCGGAGGCGGAGGTGCTCACCGGGAGGGAAATCCGCAGCCTGGAGGATATGAAGCTTGCCGCCCGGCAGATTGTGGAGGAATACGGGGCCCGCGCCGCCGTAGTCAAAGGCGGTCATATGGAAGGGCCGCCGGTGGATGTATTGTATGACGGAACGGATTTTCTCCTGCTGGAGGGGATTCGCTATGAAACCCGGCATACCCACGGGACGGGCTGCACCTTCTCTGCGGCGGCGGCAGCGGGACTGGCCAAGGGAGACAGCCTGGAGCAGGCGGTGAAAACGGCCAAGGCGTTCATTACCTGCGCTATCCGCGATGAGCTGGGCATTGGGCAGGGGCATGGGCCTACCAACCATTGGGCGTACTCCAGGAGGGGCTGAACCATGTTCTATGCCGATTCGGACAAACTGAACCGTCTGTTGGCCTATCTGCCGGAGCTTGGCGCTGCGGCGGGGGAGCTGGTTTCCCGCTGGGAGCCCGGCGATATTTTGCTGGAAGCGGCGTTGGAGAGGATTGTCCATGTGGCGCTGGAAACGGTGACAGACATCGGCGGCCTCCTCATTGACGGTTTTATTCTGCGCGATCCGGGAAGCTACAGCGATATGATGGATATTTTGCTGGATGAGGGGGCGATTGGCTCCCCGCGGCACAGCTATTTGACCCGGCTGGTGGAAACCCGCAAAATGCTGGTTCAGGAATACCTTGCCCCGGATCATCAGCTGCTTTTGGACCTTGCCCGCAGTCTTCCTGAAGAGCTTGCCGGGTTTGCCGGCGATGTGCGGCAATTTGCCGGGAGGGAGACAGGCGGAGCGGGACTGTAAACCTCCGGGCCGTGAGTGTCTTCCTGTGCGCGGCTTGGTCTGTATGAGCTGTCCAATACGCGTTTAAGGATTATGATACTTTTGTGTATAAAAATTTTACTTAATAACGACTATAAGATAAAATAAAGTCAAAACAGGTGAGGGAGGTGAAGGGTTGAGCAAGGATCAGGATTCGTCGACTCGGAAGGTTCTCCTGACCATGATGAAAACCAAGGGCCCTTTGTCCGTCAGCGAGATGGCAAAGCGGCTTGGTGTGACGGAAATGGCGGTGAGACGGCATCTGAACACCATGGAACGGGACGGTCTGATTGAAGCCACAATCTCCCGGCAGGCGATGGGACGGCCTTCGCATTTATATTCCCTCACAGTTTTGGCGGATGATCTGTTTCCGAAGAATTATCATCTGCTGACCCTGGATCTTCTGGATGAATTGCTGACCCATGCCGGAGAGGAGCAGGTGAACCGGCTGTTCGAGGGGCGCAAGGAAAAGATGCTGGATAAATACGCCGATCAGATGAAGGGCCAGACGCTGGAGGAACGGGTATCCGAGCTGACGGAGATCCAGAATGCCGGCGGTTATATGGCCAGTTGGGAAAAGAGCGATGACGGCGAATATATCCTGAACGAATACAACTGTCCGATTGCACAGGTGGCCATCCGATATGAGGAAGCCTGCAAATGCGAGCTGAACCTCTTCCGGACCTTGCTCCAGGCCGACGTGGAACGGACGGATTGCATGACCAAAGGCGCCTGCCGCTGCTCCTACCGGATCAAGCCGCATGAAGGCGGCGCGCCTGGCGAAACTGCCGAAACAAAGAACGACAGCTCCTCCTCTTCCTGAGGCGGTGGCTGTCGTTTTTTTTCTTGAGGGGCTATCGCAGACGCTGGCCGGACTCATGATCCGCTATTTTTCATTTTCGGACCTTTTTGAGCATTTCGCGGACCGACGATCCTTTATTGGTCGCTTGCAGCCTCCAAAAGGGCGGTTTTCCGCTGCATAACGGATTCTCTGTCCGCTCAGCAGGAAATAGACCGATTTTTCGCAAAATAACGGAACCTCTGTCCGGCAAGGCCCAGGCATCCTGCTCGTGCAGGCGGGTCTCCCGTAAGCTGAGTGTTACCCTCGCATACCTAAGCGCCGCCCATGCAGGGCGGAACGCACTCCCGCGCAGACTTTACATCTTCCCCGCAAGCTAAAGACCGCCCCCGTAAGCTGCTCAGCGCCCCACCGGCGCTTCCTCTTCCGCCGGCCGCAACGCTTCGCGGATCTCCTCTGCCAGCCCGGCCGCCAGTTTCACCGCATCCGCGCCGCTAAAGCCGAGGGTAACCGCAGCGCAATCCAGGCAAACGGCAGCGCAGCCCGCCCGGATATATTCCGCCGCCTGGGCTCTTCCGATGCCTCCTGCGGCGATGAGCGGAATGTGGCCCAGCTCATGCCTGAGCTCCGCGGCATACCCAGGCCCCAGGGAAACGGCCGGAAACAGCCTGACGCCGCCTGCGCCGTACTTCCATGCTTTTATCACTTCCGTGGGAGTTGCCGCTCCGGCATAAACCGGCACCTTCACATCCTGGCCGAACCGGATCACCTTCTTGTCGATCCCCGGCGTAAACAGAAACGATGCGCCTGCCTCCAGCGCAGCCTTGGCATCGGCCGCGTCCAGGACGGCGCCTGCGCCGATCAGCGCTTTTTTGGGGAGCTGCTTGCGCAGGTCCTTGATCAGATAATACGCGCCCACTGTATTCAAAGGAATCTCCAAAGCGTGGATGCCGCCTTCGTACAGCCATTGTGCGGCGGCCGCCAGCCTGTCCCTGTCCGCCCCCCGCAGGGAGGCGATCATTCCCGTTTTTTTCAGCAATTCCGCGGCTTCTCCACGTTCCATCGTCCCCATCCTCCCATTTTGCGCCGGATTTATGTCCCGGATGAGCCCATGATACCATTCCGGCAGGAATTTTTCACATTCATGGAGAAATTCTTCCGTTTTTGTGTGTCAAAATAAAAGATTCCACTTATAATGGAAGTACATTAGGCGTATGACCAGATGCTGGAGGCGGCCCACATCTGACGCGTAGAGAAACGGGGGAGTAGGCAATGATCGTCCAAATCAGCGCGGCAGTTGCGGCAGCCGCATTTACAGCGCTCGTCATTTATCTTATCAGCTTCATTTTGTCGGCCAAACGGCTGATGGCGGAGGCCAACAAAACCCTGTCCGCCATCCAGGGCGAGCTGACGGCAGTCAGCCGCCAAAGCACCGATCTGATCGCGGCCAGCCGGCAGCTTGTGGAGAATGCCGACGAGAAGCTCCATGCGCTGGACCCTGTAGCCCGTTCGGTGAAAACCGCCGGCGAGGCAGTGGAGCAGGTTTCGGCATCGGTGAAGGAGGTGTCCGCAGCCGTTTCCCGGACCGCCTCCGGCGCGGCCAAGGCCAAAACCCAGCAGCGGCTGGGCGAAGCCCTGGAGCTGGTCTCTACGGGACTGCAGCTGTGGCAGAAGTGGCAGGAAGCGAGAAGTGCCAGACAAGCAAAACATGAATCCAAAACGGAAACGAAAGGATGATTGGTTATGGCTGAGAAGACTTCGGGCAAGAATTTTCTTATCGGCGCTGTTGTAGGAGGCGTGTTGGGAGCCATTACTGCTCTGGTGCTGGCGCCCAAGCCGGGCAAGGAATTGCGGGAGGACATCTCCCAGCAGGTGGACAAAATCAGCGGCAAAACCGTGGAGCTGGCCGGAATCGTCGGCGACAAAACCACGGAGCTGGCCAAGGTAGTCGGCGCCCAAAGCGTGGAGCTGGCGGGCAAAGCCAGGGAAGTGGCTACCGTGATTGCAGATGCGGTGACAGAGGTTGTGGCCGATGAGGTCAGAGCGTGGAAGGAATCCCATGCCTCCCTGCCGGAGACAGCCACTGCCGCTGAAGAAGCGGAGGCTGTTGCTGTGGAAGAGTCCGAACCGGCCCTCCCGGCTGCAGAGCCGACTGAAGAAAAGTAATCCCCGGCCTTGCCGGGTGATCCGCGGCGGCTTTTATGCCAAGAAGGGCTGAAGGCCGCCGACCTACATCACGAAGGAGGACGAGCATGGCGGAGGAAAAAACGCAGACGCCGTTTTCGGGCTATTCCGGAAAAAGCGAGCTGGAGCGCACCCTTCAGACAGGCATCCAAGGCGCCCCGAGGTTGAAGCCGGAGGAAACCTCGCATTATCTGGGAGAGTTCCGGGAGCGGGTGCTGCGGGTTCTGACCAGGAGCCAGGTGGGAGAGTCCATCATCTACCCGGAGATAGAGGAGGCGCTGCATCATCCGAAGGCCAAGCTTATGGTGCTGCAAGGCGGGCAAATGGAGCAGGCCGTCTCCAAGTATCAAAAGCTGGCGGAGGCGAACGGCATTGTTGTTACATACCGCCGGGATGAGGAATTTACGGGAGAGATCGGTTTGGTGGTGGCATCGGGGGAAGCGGTGGACGCAGAAGAGGTGGATGTGGAATCCAGGCAGGAGCGGCTGGCCAAAAAAGGGCTGCCGGAGCAGCTGATCCGGGCTGCCGGCCAGGCGGTATGCAAGGACTGTTATGCCCGCATCCGCGAGGCCGCGCCGGAGGAGCTGAAGCACTACCGGCAGATGAATTCATTAAGCCGGCTCTTCGGGGAGAAGTGCCCGGGCCACGAATAGCTTACCATTTGGAGGGGTCGATGGTGCTGATGTCGATCCCTTCCCAAATATTTTTGATGGTGATGGCAGGGTCGTCAAAGGCCAGCCATGCAGTAGGCAGATACCGTTCGCCGTATTCGCTGGAGGGTTTGTTGATGATCTGATTATCCTTGACCAGCACGGTGGAGGAGCCGCCGTCCAGATTGGCTGCAATAATCGCCCCCCGCTCCAGGAACAGCTGCTGGATCTCATACAGGGTAACGCCGATGCTGTGGGTTTGCCTGCCGTCGATGATGGCGAACATGATGGTGCCGTCGGCGGTTTGGGCCATGGCAGTGCGGGGGGCGACGCCCCAGCCGTCCGCGGCGTTCTTGATCTGGCCTTCGCCGTTGACGATGAAGCGGGGAGAGAAGGTCACCGCCTCGGACATGTTCATTTTCAGCAGCTCTTCCGCCGAATATTTGCCCGCAATCATTTTTCCGTCGGCGTCGATGCCCACCACGTGCAGCTTGGTGGTTTTATCCGCATCCAGGTAGAAGATTTTTCCTCCGGACATGACAATACCGGCAGGCTGGAAGCCGTTGCCCTTCCATTCCGGGTCTGCAAAGCCGCCGCCGTTGACGCCGGCCAAAGCGCCGGTCCGCTTCACCATGGCGGATACCTTTTCGCCTTTGTCCACCTTGCCCGGAACCACGATGCGCAGCTTCTTCGGATCACGGACGTGGAGGATGTATCCTTTATAATAGCCGTAAGCGCCTTTGCCCTCCACCTCCTCCACCTCGAGAAGCTCTTTCTTCACTTGCTCGGGCTGAACGTCTGCGGCGGCCGGAATAACGGGCTCCTGCACAATCGGAGTTTCGGCGTATTCGTCGAAACGTTTCCAGTACGCGTCCACCCGTTTCTTTAATTCCGCCTCGCCAACCAGGTACTTGCCCCAGTGGCGGTGCTGGGTAGTAATCAGGGTATCCACCATAATATTGCGGTATTGGGTCCCCCATGGCGTCAGATAGAACCATATGGCGAATCCGCCGGCCAGGACGAATCCTGTCAAGGCTGTGCGTGTCAGGATGCGCACAAAGGGATGGCGCTTTTTCTTGCGGGGGGCCTTGCGGGCCTGAGTACGGGCGCTTGGGGCCGTCTGCGGTTGTGAAGGGGTTGGCATAGGGTACATTTCCTCCGATCTATCCTGCAAAACCAAGTCCCAAGCCGAAGCCGGACAAGGCTGTGGACAGCGTTGCATATTCAACTACTATACGGCATAGGCATGCCAAAGGTTGCATTTGGCTACACCCGGCAGGAGTGGCCCATATGCAGCCGGTCCTGGCGGTAGTCCGTGGGAGCCAGGCCGTACCACTTCTTGAATTGCTTCGAGAAATACAGGGCGTCCGGGAAGCCTACCGAAGCCGCCACCTGCTCTACCGTAAGGGGCTCGCCCAACAGCAGCCGCGCCCGCTCCATGCGGATTTTCAGCAGGAATTGCATGGGGGACATGCCCGTATGCCGCTTGAACATTTTGGACAAGTGGGTGCGGTGGTAGCCCAGGGTTTGCGCCATATGCTCAATGGAAATCTGCTGGGAATACTGCAGAGTCAGCCAGCGGATGGCCTGCTCCACCTGCCGGGTAATCTGCGCCTCCGGTTCAGGGGCGCTGGCTTCGGAACGCTGTCTGCTGCCAACCAGCTCCGCCAGAATCAGGCGCAGCCATCCGGAGGCCTGCAGATCGCAGGAGGGCTCGCCCTTGCCCAGCACCCGCTCGATCCGGCGGAACAGGGAGCTTGTTTTGGGGCTGTAGGGATTCTGGATCACCGGCGATTGGGGAGAGATGCAGAGCCGCGCCAGCAGCTCGTCCACATGGCCACCCTTGTAGCCGATCCAACGGTATGCCCAAGGGGATTCCGGGTCGGCGTCATAGCGGACCAGCTCTCCCGGATAAATAAAGAACGCCGCCCCCGCCTCCAGCCGGTATTCCTTGCCCAGGCAATGGAACACTCCGCTCCCGGACAGGACATAATGGAGCAGGTGATGGCTGTGCACCAATGGTCCCACCTTGTGGTCGGCGGAGGTTTGGGAGTGCCCGCTAAACAGAACGGACAGCTCGTCTCTGGACGGATACGGGTTAATGGATGCACCATAATTCAGATCCATACAAAACCGCCTTTCTTCAGCATCGGGAGGGCTTGCAGCGGCCTGCCGCCGCACAGCTTGCCCGATCGGACTTCTTCCTTCATGATGCAGGAACAGAAGCCAGAAATCAAGACTCGATTGACATTGAAGGAGGAATACCTGTGAATCGCTTCTGGAAAAATAACGGGCTTCAGCTGGCATGGGTAGTCGCGCTGGTGGCCACTCTGGGCAGTCTCTATTTATCGGAAATTCTGGGGTACAATCCGTGCAAGCTCTGCTGGATTCAGCGGATTTTTATGTACCCGCTGGTTATTCTGCTGGGCATCGCCGCCCTCAAGCGGGACAACAAGATCACCACCTATGTGCTGGCGCTGAGCATCCCGGGGGGCTTGGTCTCCCTCTACCACTACCTGTATATCAAAACCGACTGGTTCAAGGCCGCCTCCAGCTTCTGCCAGGAGAATCCCTGCGACTTCGATTACATCAACTGGTTCGGCTTTATTACCATTCCGTTCATGGCGCTGACGGCTTTTGTGCTCATTACCGTTATTTGCTTCCTTCTGCGCCGGGCTGTGCGCAACAGCGATGGACTACATTTCTCCATGTAGAAGTGGCTTCCTTCCATAGTGAAAAGGCTTCGGCTGCGGTATAGTAGACCTGTAAAGGCTACCGGCCGGAGCCTATTTTTCCATCTGGAGGGTGTTTATTCACATGTCCAAAATTACGTTTCTGGGTGCAGGCAGCACAGTATTTGCCAAGAATGTACTGGGGGATTGTATGCTGACCCCGGCTTTGCAGGATTTTGAGCTGGCTTTGTTCGATATCGATCTGGAAAGACTGAAGGATTCGGAGAACATGCTGCTGAATCTGAAAAAGACGGTGAACAGCGGCTGCCGGGTGAAAGCGTATACCGACCGCAAGGAAGCCCTCCGGGGAGCCAAGTATGTGGTCAACGCCATTCAGGTGGGCGGCTATGAGCCCTGTACGGTGACCGACTTCGAGATTCCCAAAAAGTACGGCCTGCGCCAGACCATTGCCGATACGCTGGGCATCGGGGGGATTTTCCGCAACCTGCGCACCATTCCGGTGATGATGGATTTTGCCGCGGATATGCGGGAGGTTTGTCCGGACGCGTGGTTCCTGAACTACACCAACCCCATGGCGGTGCTTACCAATGCGATGATTACCATGGGCGGCATCAAATCGGTTGGCCTGTGCCATAGCGTGCAGGTGTGCGTGCCCCACCTGTTCCGCGATCTGGAGATGGACGATGCGGGCGTGCAGTGGAAAATTGCCGGCATCAACCACATGGCGTGGCTGCTGGAGGTAACGAAGGACGGCAAGGATCTGTATCCCGAGATCAAGGCCCGGGCCCGCGAGAAGCAGAAAACAAGCCACAAGGATATGGTCCGTTACGAAATGATGCTGCGCTTCGGCTATTATATTACCGAATCCTCCGAGCATAATGCGGAGTACCATCCGTATTTCATCAAGCGCAACTATCCGGAGCTGATCGAACGATTCAACATTCCGCTGGATGAGTACCCGCGCCGGTGCGTCAACCAGATTGAGAAGTGGAAAACCATGCGGGCGGAAATGGTCAACAACAAGAATCTGGAGCATTGCCGTTCCCGGGAATATGCCTCCTTCATCCTGGAAGCCATGGAAACCGACCAGCCCTACAAAATCGGCGGCAATGTGATCAACACGGGGCTGATTCCCAACCTGCCCAAGGAAGCCTGCGTAGAGGTTCCCTGCCTGGTGGACAAAAGCGGCATCACACCTACCTATGTAGGCGATCTGCCGCCGCAGCTGGCTGCTCTGAACCGGACCAACATCAATACCCAACTGCTGACCCTTGAGGCGGCCCGGACCCTCAAAAAGGAGCATATCTATCATGCGGCTCTCCTGGACCCGCACACCTCCGCCGAGCTGTCCATCGATGATATCGTCGCCATGTGCGATGACCTGATCGCCGCCCACGGCGACTGGCTGCCTGCCTTCAAGTAAAGAATATGAACGCCGCGTCTGCGGCGGGAACGTAAAAACCCCTGACCGCCCGTTGGAGCGGATCAGGGGTTTTTGGGATTAATCGAACTGGATGGTCCAGGCCTCCTGCATTCTCCGCAGCTGGACAATCTGGCCGGTATGGAACAGATCATGGGGAATCCACCCGACAAGATGATCCTCCAGAGGCTGGCCATCGAAGGGACGGCTCAAATCCTCATCCGTCAGGGTCCCCAGAGCCTTGCGCAGTCTGGCGGCAATCTCCTCCGTACGCTTCAGACATGCCTGCCAATCCGCCTCGTCGGCCTCCGGATTGTTCCCGAAGGTATCCAGATTGGTTTTGACGGAGGTCTCAAAAGGGGCCCCCTCCAGCTTGACGGCCAGCCGCTCATTGTAAAAATTCAGGTGGTTGGCCAGCTGGCGGATGCTGTTCCCGCCTGAAGGCGGCTTCCATACGGACTGCGCCGCCGTCGTCCCCTTCAGAGCGGATTCCAGCGTAACGCACCAGCCGCCCTCCGCGTTCCAGCTTTGATCCCGTAAGGCAAGAAAAATGGACATCCGGTTTGTGGACATAAATCATTTCCTCCTCGGCTTTTGAATTGGTATAGTGGAAAATAAAGAGGTCAACTGATATTTGTTTGTAACCCCCTAATTTAAATAAGGTGGTTACTTGGGCTCTTTTACTGTACCACAGGGAAAACATTCCTGCAAGCCCGAAAGATAGAGAGGATGAAGGGGTTTGGATATGCTATGGCTGGATTTTCTCAATACGGATTATCATGACTGGAGAGGAACGGGGAAGGACGAGGACCGTCTGGAGCGGGCAGATATGGTCAACCGTCTGCTGGGCACGTGGAAGCTGTCCGCTCCCGTCCCCCCGTCAGCTCAAGAACTGGAGGAGCTGCGGGAGCTGCGGAGCTGGCTCAGGCTGCTAACGGAGCGGCTGATCCGCGGGGAAGCCCTTACGCCGGGGGAGCTGGACAAGCTCAACGGCTATATGGCCGCGTCCCCAGTGGTCTTCCGGCTTCAGTTGGAAGCTCCCGACGGCGGAAGCGGCAATGAATCCCGCGGCCGTTACCGGCTGGAGGAGGAGCGGCCGGGGCAGGGCTGGGCGGAGGTGAAGGGGGCCGTGGCGGCTTCCTTCGCCAGGATGCTGGCCCGGAATGAACCCGGCCGCATCCGGATTTGCGATAATCCCGACTGCTTATGGGTGTTCTATGATGAAACCCGCAGCAGAACCAAACGCTTCTGCGACGATACCATGTGCGGCAATCTGATGAAGGTCCGCCGTTTCCGGGCCAAGCGGAAGCCGGATGCACCATGAAATGGGTCCGATAAACAGGAATTTCCTCGGAGCATGTCGAATGGGTAGGATATAACCCCAAGAGACAGGAGGAAGCCCTTTTATGACCAAGGCCCGCTATACGGTCCTTACCGCAACTGCATTATTGCTGGCCGCTTTCGCACTGGCCGCCTGCTCGGAGGATCAGGCGGCCCCGCAGGCCTCCATAGCGGCCTCGACCCTGCCCACGGCAGCGGCGTCAGCTGCGACCGCCGCAACCGCCACAGCCGCTTCCGCTTCGCCATCGGCGGCGCCAACTGAGGCGGCCACAGTTTCGCCTTCGGCTCCCGCTGCTTCGCCTTCGCCCAGCGCGGCCGCCACCCAGGCGCCTTCGCCGTCCGCAACGGCCAAGTCCGCTGCCTCCGCCCCTGCGGCCAAAGCCGGCAGCGACACCAAGGCCTATTCCTGGTATTACATGAAGAAGAAGGACCACCAGGTTCCCGGCTTCCCGGTCGAAGTCAAGGATTTGTCCCCCAACAAAAAAGCCGTATGGGTGGGAAGCGGCAAGAAGGTGTATCTGACCTTTGACACCGGCGGCCCCATGGGCGAGCCGGACAAGCTGCTGCAAATCCTCAAGGACAACGAGGTCAAGGTCACCTTCTTCCTGGTGGGCTACAATGTGAAGGCCTATCCCGATTTCGCCAAAAAAGTGGTGGAGGAGGGGCATACCATCGGCAATCATACCATGACACACAAGGATATGACGGAGATTTCCGAAGAGGCGGCCATGAAGGAGATCGATGACTTCGCCGCGCTGGTGAAGGAGACAACCGGCCAGCCGGTGGCGCAGTTTTTCCGCTTCCCATACGGCAAGTACAACATGAGACTCTTGGATCTGGTGAGTGAAAAAGGCTACACCTCCGTGTTCTGGTCCACTGCCATGCGGGACTGGGAGCCCCGGGCAGGCGGAGCGGAGGAGCCCTACAACGACATTATGAACGGACTGCATGACGGCAACATTATTCTGATGCACCAGGGCTCCGAGGAGAACATCGAGGCGCTGGACCGGATCATCAAGGGTGTGAAAGAAGCCGGGTATACCTTTGCCACTCTGGACGAGCTGGCGCAGTGATCCCTGTGGAGCTTGTCTATGCGTTTATACGGTACCTTTTGGCGGGTGCGTTCATATCCTGAAGAAGGGTTATAACGCTGTAAACTCACCTTATAGGCAAAGGATGCGTGTATCCGTGCAGCAGGCCATAGCGGTATTGGATTCGGGTGTAGGGGGATTGACGGTGGCCAGCGAGATCATGCGCCAATTGCCCAAGGAGGAAATCCTGTACTTCGGCGATACGGCCCGTGCCCCGTACGGCCCCCGAACACCCGGTGAGGTATTGATGTTCACCAGGCAAATCGTTGATTTTCTGCTGCTTTACCGTCCGAAAATGATCGTGCTGGCCTGCAACACGGCAACTGCGGCAGCTCTTGCGCCGCTTCAGTCCTCCATCGCCGTACCGGTTGTGGGCGTCATCCAGCCGGGAGCAAGAGCGGCTATCAAACACTCCAGAACCCGGTCCGTCGGCGTTATCGGCACTACGGGAACCATCCGCAGCGGCGCGTATGAAGAAGCTCTCCGGCGAATTGCCCCGGATATCGACGTAGTCAGCCTGGCTTGTCCCACCTTTGTCCCGCTGGTGGAGGAAGGCCGCTACCAGACGGAGGAGGCGCGTCTGGCCGTGTGTGAAGCGCTGACGCCTCTGCGGGGTTTGGCGCTGGACTGCCTGATTCTGGGCTGCACCCATTATCCGTTTTTGCGCCCCTTCATCGCCGAATGTATGGGCCAATCCGTGACCCTGATCAATTCCGCAGACGAGACGGCGCGGGAAATCAGCACACTCCTGTATTCGCACAATCTGGAGAACCGCAGCCGGATCAAGCCCCGGCACCGTTTTTTTTGCAGCGGCTCTCCCGCTCTGTTCCGCAGAATCGCCGAAGCGTGGCTGGGCTTTCCCGTTCCGGTGGTCCAGGTGGATATGCCGGTCATTCAAATGGCCAGCCCCTAACGCCTGCCGGAGGGCGGGCGTAAGCCGCTCCGCAAACACAAAAAAAATGCAAGGGCGTTTAAGCCTTTGCATTTTTTTGTTGCTTAAGGTCCGGGGCTCCCTTCGATCCCATCCAGCAAAAGCTCCTCCAGCCGGTCCAAATCGTAGGACAGCTCCGTCAGGTCGCCATAACGGGCAAAGTCCGCTCTGTAGAAGGTGTAGGAGACGGGATAGGCCTTCTGATCCAGCTCATTGCCGGACATATCCGGGCGGAAGGAGAAGGTGGCATGGTCCAGATTGCCGATCATGCCGAACAGCACCAGCGCATTGCTGCGCATCACCTTGCCAAACCGGGCTGCAGGATCATTCAACGGGATACCGTGATTGCCTGCGGGCCCGCTGGAGGCGGGATTGGCCGCTTCATAATAAAGGGTCAGCCCGTAGGGCTCTTGAGAGGTTTCCAGCGCCATAAACCGCTGCGCGAAATTCCGGTGGGGCGTGGGGAGTCGCCCTGCAATCTGGGAGACCCGGCTGGCGTCGCCCACATAAGCCGTCCGGTTGCCGGCTATTTTCTCCAGCGGATAGATGGAGCGGATTCCCTCGGGGGCAGAGGCGGCGGTATATTCGCTCAGCACCCAAACCAGCCGGTCATCGGCGGCGGAATATACGAAGGTAACAGCGATGCCGTTGGCTGCATCCTCATAACGGGCCGATTTCAACTGCTGCCCCCGGTCATACCAGGTCCGGCGGGGATCGCCGAGAAGATCCGCCACCTGGGACATGGAGGTCATGACGCGGCCCGGACTGATTTCGGCCCCCTCCATAATGAAATAGGGCAGGACAAATCCGCTCTCATACACATTTCCATGGATGCCGGTTATCCTGCCGTCGGACCGGATTTGCAGCATAATTTGCTCTGCCATGTACTGGTATTTTTCGCTTAGGCTTTGCTTTGTGGCCTCATCCGCCTCGAAGAACTGGGAAGTATCGATATCTGCAAACCGCTCCCCCAGCTGCACCTCATGGATCTTGAACTGGGCAAAGTCGTAAGTGTAGGAGCTGATTTCCGGCTGCTTCAGATACCCGGCAAAAAAAGCTACGGCAGCCGCCGCAACCAGCAGCAGGGCTCCCAGCCGCGCGGAGTTTTTCCGCGCTCCCGATTTCATGATGGAGACCAGGCGCTCCTTCAGCTCCCGGCCCTCCCGGCTCAAGCTTCCCAGCATGGCGGAGGGCTGGCGGCCGGGGGAGGCGGCCAGGGCGATAAGGGTTTCGCCGTACCTCTGTTTATCTGCCGGGCTCATGCGGCGGATCACCGATTCGTCGCAGGCAAGCTCGCAAAGGCGGTCCATGCGCCGTGCAATCCTGTACACGGCCGGATTGAACCAATGCAGGCAAACGGCAAGCTGCACCAGCCATTTGACGGGCAGATCCATCCTTTGGCAATGGGTCAGCTCATGCAGGAACATATATCTTAGCTCCCGGCTGTCCAATGTTCCCTCGGGAAGCAGCACAGCAGGACGGCGAAGACCCATCAGCATTGGCGTAAGGACAGCGGGGCTGCGGTAAACGGGAATGGACTCGCGGATGCCCAACTCCTCCCGGCATAGGTTCAGTACCTCCGACACGGCTGGGTCTGTTTCAAGCCGGCTGTCTTGCAGGATGAACCGTCTGAACCGGAGATAGCCGAAGATTTTCCAGGCCAGCAAACCTGCTGCTCCGGCAAGCCAGCATGTCTGAAGGATGCCCAAAAGCGCGGACCAATCCCATGAGCCGGCTGCTGCGGCTTTATCCGGTGCAGCTTCAGCAGCCGGCTGGCTTGCCGGTTGTCCCGCTTCTCCGCGGGGAGCGGCGGGCTCCGCATCCCCAACTGCAATCGGCGGGGCCGCCGGGCCCGGAGCAGGGACAACGGGAAGGGATGGATGCTCCTTCAGCCCAGGCGCAGCCGCCTGCCAGACGGCGGAGACGCCATTGGCCAAGGCGGTCATTCCATTGAGCTGCGGGGCTGCCGGGAGCAGGAGGCGCAGGATGACCATCAGCCATATCCCATGCTGCCATGAATAGGAGATTCGCCCGCGGAACCAGGGGGAAGCCGCCAGAAGGGCAAGAGCCAGGATTGTTCCGGAAACGGACAGGGAGAGCCAGTTCAGAAAGAGATTATTCATTCATCCCGCCCTCCACCTGGAACAGCTCCTTCAGCTCCCGGATGTCCTTCTCTGTCAAGTGTCCCCCTTGGTAAAGGGAGGCCACCATATTTTTGGCGCTGCCCTGATACAGCCTTTTTACGATTTCCTCCGTTTGGGCGTCGGCGTATGCCTTCTCGGCCACATTGGCGGAGTAATACAGCACCTCCCGCTTTTCCGCGGAAATCACCCCTTTTTCCAACAGCCGTCTGATCAGGGTCAGAATGGTGGACTTCTCCCAGCCCTTGGCGCTTTGCAGCCTGCGGCGGATTTCAGTGGACGAAACCGGAGAGCTGTGCTCCCAGAGAATCTGCATCACCTCCAGCTCGGCGGGCGAAATTTTTTCGGATAATGACATGGGATCACCTCCAATAATCGGTTTACAACTGTAGATTACTTTAGTTTACATTTGTAGACCGGTTGCGTCAACCCCAGGGAGTTTTTCAATTGGGGGAATGTTTTGCAGGATGTCCCCATATACCTCTTACCACACAGCATATGGAGAGGGGATGGTCCCATGGCGCCTCGCGCAGTAAATCCGGGGGAGCCGTTCGGGTGGAAAGAGTATGAAGCCGCCGCCGCCAGTCTGTTGGAGCGGTATCCGTTTATTCAATACGAGAAGATCGGGCGCAGTGTGCTGGACCGGGAGCTGGGGGCTTTCCAGATCGGACGCGGCTCCAGAGAAATCCATTACAGCGGCGGCATGCATGCCAATGAATGGATTACGTCGCTTTTTTTGATGGTCTTTTTGGAGGAGCTAGCGGAGGCGGAGGTGCAGGATGGGAAGATCCAGGGGGTCCAGGTGAGAGGACTTCTGGATAAGGTCAGCCTGTGGATTACGCCGCAGATGAACCCGGACGGTGCGGAGCTGGTGATCCGGGGGCTGCCCGCAGAGCCGTCCGTGGCGGAGCGGCTTCTGGAGTGGAACGGGGGCAGGACCGATTTTCAAAGCTGGAAAGCCAATGCCAACGGCATCGACTTAAACGACCAGTTTCCGGCCTACTGGGAAAAGGAAAAAGCCCGCCGGGATGCAGCCGGACCGGGGCCGCGGGATTATACCGGGGAAGCGCCGCTAACGGAGCCGGAGGCGATTGCATTGGCCCGGTTTACGGCCGGCCGCAGCTTTCAGCTTCTCATTGCTTTTCACACCCAGGGCAGGGAAATTTATTGGAACTACCGGGATCTGGAGCCGGCGGAATCCATTGTTTGGGCGGAGCGCTTCCGCAAAGCCAGCGGCTATATTCCGGTAAAGCTGGAGGGCAGCGACGCCGGCTACAAGGACTGGTTCATCCAGGAGTTCGGCAAGCCGGGCTTTACAGTGGAGGCAGGCTTCGGAGTGAATCCGCTTCCCCTAAGCCAGTTCGGCTCCATGTACCAAGAGGTGTCGGCGATTATGGTAGAGGGCATGAAGGAGCGGGGATAAGGACGCACCGCAAAAAGAACAATTTTACCTGTTACGGTAAAACTGTTCTTTTTCTTTTTGGCAAGTTATTCCGACCTGGGTCCAGTTTCGAAGTCCGCCTTAAGCCGGAATCAACAACACATCCCGGGATGGTTTTGCAGTCGCCATTCTGCCTGTATGCTTGAACTATAGAAATTTTGATGAACGGGTGGAGGAGCAATACGAAGAGAAGTGAGGAGGAGCAAACGATGAACATAGGGCTTTTCACCGACACCTACTATCCGCAGATCAATGGAGTGGCGACCTCCGTTTTGATGCTGAAGGAAAACCTGGAGAAGCTGGGGCATACCATCTATATATTTACCACCACCGACCCGGAGGCGCCAGCAGATGAACGCAATGTATACCGGCTGCCCAGCATTCCCTTTGCCGGCGTAAGACGGCTTGGATTGTTCTATCATCCGGGAATCGCAAGGGAAATCAGAACGCTGCAGCTTGATTTGATTCACACCCACACGGAGTTTTCCCTCGGGATTTTTGGGCGGACGATAGCAAATGAACTGGGTATCCCAACCGTCCATACCATGCACACCATTTATGAGCACTTCACCCACTACATCGCAAAGATCGGCACTCTTGATTCCGCCGCCAAAACCCTTGCCCGGAAATTGAGCCGCCACGTTTGCAATACGGCGGATACGGTAATCGCTCCCACGGAAAAGGTGGAAGAAATGCTTCGGGTATACGGCGTGAGGAACAGAATCGCAGTGATTCCCACCGGCATTGAGCTGGGCAAATTCGCCACTGCCAGATACGGCACCGATGAAGTAACGGCGTTAAGAGCGGAATATGGGCTCGCGGATACGGACAAGGTTCTTCTCTATATCGGGAGAGTCTCCCAGGAAAAGAACATTGCGGAGGTCCTTCACGGCCTTAAGGAGTATTTGCCCCGGCATCCCAACGTCAAATTTCTTCTGGTCGGAGACGGCCCGGACAGAAAAAATCTGCAATCCCTGACCCAATCCCTTGGGATTGGAAGCCAGGTTATTTTTGCGGGAGAGAAGCCGTGGGATCAGATCGGCCTTTATTATCAGCTGGGGGATGTGTTTGTCAGCGCCTCGCAGAGCGAAACGCAGGGGTTAACCTTCATTGAAGCTCTTGCCGCGGGACTGCCCCTGATCGCGAAAACGGACCCCTGCCTGGACCATGTGCTGTCTGAAGGCGTGAACGGTTTTGCATTTGCGGATCAGGCCGGTTTCCTCAGCGCCTTGGAGGTAGCCTTGTCCAGCGATACCCTCCTGCAGGGCATGTCCACGGCAGCCGTGCGTTCCACAGTGCCTTTTTCCGCTGAGACCTTTGCGCGGAGGGCAGCGGCGCTTTATGAAGAAACGCTGCTGCAAAAAAACAGCTATGCGTTTGCGTTTGGCAAGGAGGAAGCGCATTGCTTACAACCAATATGCGAACATCAGCGAACTGTGTGAAAAGTCAGGGTGCCCTGATAGTCAAGCCACCCCCAATAAGAACGAAAAAGAAGACATCCCCCTCAAAAAATAGGGTAGATGCCTTCTTTTTGGGGGAACGGTTTAAATGTTGCGGACCAGCCAGGTGTATGCCCAACGCCACAGCGTCATAAACAGCAGCACGAAAAAGAAGGCCACCAGCCCGAAGGTCCAGCCGGGAGGCTTGTCCGCAGCCAGCCAGCGCAAAAGAAGGGCTGCGGGTACGGCAAGAACGGCATTTTTCAGGGTGTGGCAAACAGCCTGCGGCATGGTGGAGTACGCTTTGCTGCGGTAAGCCCCTGTCACGAGTCCCGCCAGAATCCAGGCTACGATGAATGGCAGAGTGATCATCCAAATTTCCGCAAAGCCCGAATCCATCTGATGCTCCATGGTGCCGAAGAAGGTAAACAAAAGCAGCGCCAGTATGTCTCCCACACCCAGCAGCAGGGCGCCGAAGATGAAATACTGGTTTTCAAAACGTTTCGTCATGGTTCTACGTCTCCTACGCGTTAGTACGACTTACTTCAAACCATTATACCATAAATTGCGCAAGGACCAATACCTTGAGCCTGAAATCAAGGAGCCGGAAAGTCGAGCCGGAATTCCACGCCTCCGGCCGTATTGCCCGCGTGCAGCTTGGCCTGGTGAAGCTCGGCAATCCGTTTGACAATGGTCAGGCCCAGACCGAACTGTCCGCCCGGCCCGCTCCTGAAGGGGCTGAAGGCCTGCTCCGCCAGCCCGGCAGGCAGGGGAGGACCGTCATTGCCCAGCAGGAGCGAGGAAGGGGCCTCCACCCGGAGAGTGACCCTGCTGTTGGCATAACGGATCTGGTTATCCAGCAGATTCTCCACTGCAATGATCCACTGCTCCTCGTCTCCAACCACAGTAACGGGGGCGAAGCCGGTCTCATATGTCAGCTCAGGGCGCTGCCAACGGAGCTTCTCCAGCACATTCCGGGCCGTCTGGTCCAGGCGGAAGGTTTGATGCTGCGCAGGCTCAGCCGACACATAGTCCAGCTTGGTCAGATAAAGCAGCTTCCGGACAAGCTTCTCCAGACGCTCCGACTCCTGGCCGATGACACGCACCGAGCCCTCCAGATCGCCCTTGGGATAAATCCCGTCCTCCATGGATTGGGCATAGCTGCGGATCACCATCACCGGCGTTTTTAATTCATGGGAAACATGCTGGAGCATGGTCTGCTGGTAATCGTCCTGCCGCTTCAGCCGGTCCCGCATAATCTCGATAGAGTCGGCCAACTGGCCAATCTCGTCTCTGCGCTCCATGGCAAGAGGCTCATTCCACTGGCGTCTGGCGATGCCCTTCACAAATTCGCTTAACACCACCAGCGGCCGGGAAAGGGAGCGGGACAGCCAGACGGCAGGCAACAGGCTCAAGCAGAGCACCGCCGCCGACAGCCATACCAGCTGGCGCATCATGCCTTTCATCAGGTTGTGGTAATAGGTGTCCCACATGTAGGACACCACCGTCATCTGCCGGTTCAGAATCTTTATCTGGCGGATCACATAGAACAGCCGCTCCCCGTCCACATTCACCTTGTACCGGCCTGTAGCGGCGGTTTGGGCAGCCGACTGCTTGCGCGCATCCTCCAGAAGAACGGCGGGGATATTCCGCAACGACACAACCTGCTGGCCATTGACCAGAAGCAGAAAGGTTTTCACCGTCCGTTTGTCCTGCTGCTCAATCTGCCGTTCCGCCAAATTCGGATCGGCCAGGCCGCTTTCTCCTCTGCGGATGCCAACCTCCTGCTCACTCTCGATGGAGGCATAGATTTCCCGGGACACATAGCGGTTCAAAATGACAGGCATCAAGAGAAACACCAAGAGCAGAATGGCTGTAGTCAGGACCACCAGCCCCGCCCAGATCTGAAAGGCAAGCGGCCGGTTTTTCATGGCCGCACCAGCCTGTAGCCATGGCCGTACAGGGTCTCCAGCCTAAGCTCGGGCAGCTTCCGCCGGACCCGCCGGATCAGGTCGTCCACCACCCGGTCGGAGCCGAAATAATCGCTGCCCCAAATATGATGCAGCAGCTGCTCCCGGGTGAAGGCCTGTCCAGGGCGGGAGAAGAACAGAGCCAGAAGGTCGAATTCCTTGGAGGTCAGGTCAATCAGCTCCCCCTGATTGCGCAGCGCCCGGCCTGCCAAATCCAGAGTGTAGGGGGCCAGACGGTAAATAGGGGAAGAAGCAAGGCCGCTCCCGCTTGTGCGGTAAACCCGCTCCAGCAGCTTCTTCGTGCGGATGACCAGCTCCCGGGGCAAAAACGGCTTGGGCAAATAGTCGTCGCTGCCCATCTCCAGGCCCATAATCCGGTCCAGATCCGCATCCCGGGCCGATATAAAGATAACGGGAACCGCGGGATCATCCTGCTTGATTTCCTTGATCAGCTGATATCCGTCCACACCGGGCAGCATAATGTCCAGAATCCACAAATGGGGCTTCCCGCCGATAGCCTGCCTGGCCGCCTCCCCGTCGGCGAAGGCCTCCACCTGCCAGCCCTCCCGGGCCAGGTACGCAGCCAGCACCTGGTTCAGGCTGGGCTCGTCCTCGGCCAGATAAATCAGATAGCTCATCTCATCCGTCTCCGTTTTTGTCCATGGTTTGGGTTCATCATACCGCAAAAAGCCCTCCGCTTCCATCGGAAGCCGGAGGGCCAAGCCGTTATTGCTGTGCGGCGGAAGGGGATGGGGCAGGTGCCGCTTTTTGCAGCCCCGCCTGCAGCTTGGCCGTCAATTCGGCCAAAGCCGCATTTTCCTGCTGCGTCTGCGCCAGCAGCTTGGGCAGAGCGGCGCCGATGGCCGCGGCATCGCCTGATTCAACAGCCTCGGTGAAGGATTTTTGCAGCTCCTTCCGGGCGGTCAAAGCGCTATCCCACTCCTCGGTCTTCAATGCCTTGAGCCCCTGCCAGCCGTCCTTCAGCTCTTGGATTTTGGCCTGCAGCGCCTCCTTGTCCAAAGTACCGGCTTTGCGCTCCTGAAGCAGCCGCCCCAGCTCGCCGGAGCGGTTCTCCTTGATGGCGGCTTTTTGCTCAAGGGTCGGCTTCAGCGCCTTCAGTTCCTCCAGAAGGCGGTCCCGCTCGGCTAAGGCGGCTTTCCATTGCTCCGTGTCGGCAGGGGAATATTTTTCGGACAGCAGGGTGTAATACATCTCTTTATGAACGCCGATTCCGGCCGATTCCCGGATTGCCTTGTTGGCATTGATGGAGGCTGCCGGGGGATTGCTGTCCGCAGCGAATGCGGCCACCGGCAGGGCCAATGCGGAGATGCCAAGCGCGATCAAACCTTGCTTCCAGAGCTTCATGTGAATCCCTCCTTGTTTTGGGGGAGGGGACGCCTCCCCTTGCAAGGACTACTTTACCGGAGAAAAACCGCATGAATATGGCCCAATGATGTGAAATTGTGGGAGGGCATTCCGTCCCTTACTTGCGCTTGGGCATAAACGGCCACCAGTTGCCTCTGCCGAACAGCTTCACCATAACCGGCACCACAAATTGCAGGAACAGCAAGGCGTACAGGAACAATCCGGCCAGCACCACTGTGGCAATCTGCAAGAGGGACATAACGCCGGACGGGTACATGGCGGCGAAGGTGCCGGCCAGAATGATCACGGCGGAGACGATGACGGTGCCCATTTTTTTCATGGCGGTGAGAATGGCGGACTCGGCGGTTTCATCATCCTTGTGCTCATTGAACCGGTCCATGAGGAAGATGCTGTAATCCACGCCCAGCGCCATCAGCATCACAAAGCCGAAGAAGGGAATGGCCCAGCTGGTTCCCGTATGGCCCAGAATGCGGACGAAGATCAGCTCGTTGACCGCCAGGGACGAGAAGTAGCAAACCGCCAGGGATGCGATCAGGTAGATGGGCATCACCAGTGAGCGCAGCAGGATAATGAGAATCAGCGTGATGCCGCACAGCATGAGCACCACCGTACGCTTGTAGTCGGAGCTGGACATGTTGTCCAGGTCATGGTACACCGATGTGACTCCGCTTATGCCGATTTGGCTGCCTTCCAGAGCGGTGCCTTGAATGGCCTTTTCCGCGGCCTCGCGGATGCCGTCCACCGAGCCCATGGCCTCGGATTCATACGGATTGGAGGCCAGCACCAGCTCGAAGCTGGCAAGCTTCTTGTCCGGAGACAGGTAGGTGGCCAGCACCTGCTGGAATTGCGGGTTCTCCGCCGCTTCCTTGGGGAAGAACCAGCCGGAGGTTTCCCTGTCCTGGGCGGCGGCCAGCTCGTTCAGATAGGCCTGGGCGGCGGCAAGGCCGGTTTGCACCTGGCCGATGCCGCCGACGCTTTGGTCCAGGCCGCTGACCAGCTGCTGCAGCTGCCCGCCTACGGATGAGAAGCCGCCCGCCAGCTCGCCCTGGCCTTGGGCCAACTGGGTCAGCCCGGCTTGGATGGCCGGCAGGTTAGCCACCGCCTGGCTTTGGCCGTTGGCGGCGGCGGTCAGCCCGGTCTCCAAGCTGGCAGCCCCTTGGCCCAGCTGCTTGATGCCGCCGGCGACGCCGGATTGGCCGGCAACAAGCTGCGACAGACCGGTATTGGCCGTCACCAGGCCGGTCTGGACATTGTTCAGCTGGGCGGTGAGCTGGCCCAGCCCGGCCTCCAGCTCGCCGATCCCCTTGGCGGCTTGGGCCACGGTTTGGCGGATGGCGGTGAAGTCGCCATCCTCGGCCAGTCCCGGGAATTTGCCGTCCAGCGCGGCAAAGCGGGTCTCCAGGGCGGCCAGTGCCGCAGCCGAATCCTTCAGGCTGGCCTGCGCGGCATTGTACATGCCGGTAAGCTGGCCCAGCCCGGTTTTGGCGGTTTCATAACCCGCCAGCAATTGTTTGCCGCTGTCGGCCAGCTGCTGGGCGCTTGTCTCCAGGGCGGCAATCCCTTTCGCCAGATCCCCTGCGCCAACGGCGCCGCTGCGGACGCCCTGCTCAATCTGAGTGAGCCCGCTTTGCAGCTCCTCCACACCGGTTTTCAGCTTGCCGGTGCCGTCCACCAGCTGGTTGATGCCGTCGGTGGCCTGGGCCATCTGAGGCGCAGACCCGCTTAGGGATTTGGAGGCCTCCGCCAATCCGTTCTTGATGGTCTCCAGCCCTGCGCTGCCCTGGCCCAGTCCGTCGCTGACGGTTTTGGCCTGGCTGGCTACGGCGAATTCGGACATTTCCTCCCCAAGAGGGCGGGTGAGACTGCGTACCTTGGCTACGCCAGGAGCCCGGAGCAGCTCCCGGGAAATCTTTTCGATGACGCCGAAGGCTTCTTCATTGTCCAGGGCCTTATCGCTCTCCAGCACTACCTTGGTGGTCATGGCCTCGCCGGGGCCGAAGCTGTCGGAGACTAGGTTAAAGCCCTTGACGGAGTCATAGTTGTTGCCGATTTCGTTCAGGGAATTAAAGGACAGGGTGCCCTTGTAGCTGAGCAGAAGAGGCACAACGATGACTGCCGCCAGCAGCAGCGCTGCCCAGGGCTTGCGCAGGGAAAAGCTGCCGGTGGCCGCCCACATCCGGCTTTCCGGATGCTCGTTGGTGCGCTTGGACGGCCAGAACAGCCGCGAGCCCAACAGAGCCATAAAGAAGGGCACGATGGTAAACAGGGCCGCCAGCAGCACGGCAACGCCGATGGCTACGGCAGTAGCGGATTGATAAAGCTTGAAGCTGGCCAGACCGATGGTGGAGAAGCCCACCAATGCGGCCAAGCCGCTGAAGATTACGGTCCGCCCGGCAGTGGAATAGGTTTTGATGATGGCTTCATGGACCTGCCCCGGGTTATGGGTCAGCTCCTCCTTAAACCGGCTGAGCAGGAGGATGCAGTAATCCGTGCCGATGCCGAACAGCACCGCCACCAGAAAAATTTGCGTAAAGTTGGAGATGGGGAAGTTCAGCTGATCCACCAGGAAGGCGACGATGGACTGGCTGGCCAGATAGGTCATGCCCACCGTAACCAGGGGGATCAGGGGAGCCACCACCGAGCGGAACACCAGCACCAGTACGATCAGAATGAAAAATACCGTGATCAGCTCCGTGCGCTGCAAGCCTTTTTCCGAGCTGATCACCACATCCTCGTCAATCAGCTGGGAGCCGGTCAAATAATGCTCCACCGTCAGATTTTCCATGGGCTTTTGCAAAGCCTCGCGGATTTCGGCCATGTCCCGGCCGTTCTGTTTCACATCCACCATGGCGATCATGGTTTTGTTGTCCTTGGCCGCCATTTGGGACTCCAACTCTTTGCTGTCGAAAGCCGACATGACGCCGGTTATGCCTAAGCTCTGGGCCGAATCCTTAAGCTGGCGGAGAGTGGCGCCGATGGCTTCCTTGTCGGCCGAAGTCAGTCCTGCGGCATTATGGAACACAGCGATAATGGACAGCTCATTGGGGTCCTTGGTCTGATGGCGCTCCTGCATCTCCGCAGCCAAGACGGAAGGGTAGCCGTCGGGAAGGGCAATGCCGCCTTTTTCACGCACCAGATTGGCCATGTTGGGAGCTGTCATCATCAGGGCCGCGAGGCCTGCGATCCAAATCACAATAATGAGCCAACGGCTCTTCAAAATCATCCTCATGCCTGTTCCCCTCCAGTGGTCTTGGAAATAATTGTGCTGATTTTTTCATATATCCGGATGAACGCCTCTGCTTCCTCCTCCTCCAGCTGCTGCAGGTAGAATTCCACAAACTGCCGGATTTTTTCCTGAGTGGCATGATAGACCGCCTGGCCGGCTTCCGTGGTTTGCAGATAGACCACTCTCCGGTCCCCTTCGTCCCGGATTCGGGCCACATATCCCTTGATGACCAGACGGTCTACCATAGCGGTAACCGCGCTCCGGTTCACCCCGCAGGCTTCAGCCAGCCGTGAGGCCGGACAAGGGCCGTGCTTCGTCAGGAAACGGACGGCGAAATATTGCTCCATGGTCATTTCCTGAACCAGCTCGGCCACAATGGACGCAATCATCCGGGTGGCAAACAGGTAAACATCCTCGTACCGGGAAATAAGGGCATCAAGTTTATTGGACTCCATATCGAACCTCCTTAAAAAGTTGCGAACCACTTTCTGACGGCGGCCGCAGCTTGACCATATAATTCAACGCATGAACTATTCACTTGAGTAATTATAAAAAACTGCTGTGCTGCTGTCAACGGGCTGCAAGAACAGTATGCCCGGACGCGCTTTTGCCGAACAAAAAAACGGGCCACCCCAGGTGGTCCGTCTTGTCGGTCAATTCAGCAGGTGCAGGCGGAAGCGGGAGAACAGCCGTTGGCTCCGTCATCAGCCAGGTCTTGGGAATATAGCAGAATATTATCCCGCCTGAGCCAGCCCTGCCCGCTCCAGAAAGCCTGTCCCAGCTCATTGTGATCCAGCACCATGATGTGGCACTTCACAATATTCTGGCTGCGCAGAGCCTCCAGCGCCGACCGGACCAGCCTGCCTCCGAGCCCTTGCCCCCGGAAGGCGGGGCCCACCGCAAGATGATAGAGAAAGCCGCGGCGGCCGTCATGGCCGGCCAGCACAGTTCCTTGCACCCCGCCGGCTTCGTCCTCGGCCACAAAGCTTAAGCCTGGATTCCGCTCCAGGAAGCGGCGGATGCCATCCTCACTGTCGGAGTCGCTCAGCCCCATGCCTGGGGTACGGCTCCATAATTCATAAGTCCGGTGGTAGTCCTCCATCAGGAAGGGACGGATTTGCATGGCAGAAGCTCCTTTTGGCCAAAATGGTCAATCGATATATTCCGGCTGGTACTCATCCTCCGGCTTGCGTATCCAGCGCTTCAAATATCCCTGCTCATTCAGGGCTTTAATGGTAATAATCAGCACCGGCGACAGAATCAGTCCGGCCACCCCGAACAGGGAGAGGGAGATGATCATGAAGGCCAGCATGGTAAAAGCGGAAACCCCCAGAGAGTCTCCGGTGATTTTGGGCTCCAGAATCTGTCTGACCAACAGCACAATGGCGGTCAGAATGGAGATCTTGATGGCCAGAACCGTCTCGCCGACGATGAGCAGATACGCGATCCACGGCAGGAAGAAGGTGGAGACGCCCAACAGCGGCAGCACATCGAAGAAGGCGCACAAGAGGGCCACCGAAAACGCATTGCGCACATTAAACAGCAGAAGCCCGATAAACACCAGCACCCCTGTAATGGACACCAGCTTCAGGGTGGACTTGATATAGGTAACAATGCCCCGGAGGACATTTTCCCGCAAAAAATTAAAAGCAACCTTAAAGGTACCCGGCGTATGCTCCCTGGCCATCCGCTTCCAGGTTTCAATCTCCACACTCAGGAAATAGGCGAGAATGGTACCGATGAAGAAATTCGCCAGAAAGCTGGTGAACGAAGTAAACTTGCTCATCAGCCATCCCAGGACAACAGTGGTAAAGGTGGAAATGTATCTCGCCATAGTGGAGGCATATTGGGTGATCTGGTCCGCCAAATCGGGAGGAAGATTATCCCACCTCTGCTTCAGATCATTGATATTCTGGTACACCTGATCCTGGAAGGTGGTGCTGAAGGTGGGAATCAGGCCTTTAATATTGTCCAGCTGGGTAATCAGAATGGCGCTGAGCCCCACGAGAATCGCCAGGATGATGATGATAAACAGCAGCAGGGAGATGGCCGTGGCCAGGGATTTTTTGACGCCCTTCCGGTTCAGGGAGCGCGCAAGCGGCTCGATGGCGGCGAAGATCAGGAGGGCCCAAAAAATAGGCGCGCCTATCTTGTACAGGTAGCTGAACAACAGCATAAACAGATAGACGGTGAAGATCATCAAGGCAATGTCAAATGCCGTTTTATAGTATTTTTTATAAAAGGACATCATGGTTTGGCGGGTCCCCTCCCCGGATAGTATGGACAAGCCGGACAATCGCGCGCAGCAAGGTCAAGAGCGCATTCGCTAGGTCCACTTGGCCGCCCACAGCTTCATTTCCTTCAAAATTTGGTGCAGGTCATGTCCCTTGGGGGTAAGGCAGTATTCTACCGTAACCGGTACCGTAGGAAAAGCGTGGCGCTCCAGCACACCCTGCTCCTCCAGGTGGCGCAGCGTATCTGTCAGCGCCTTGGGGCTGATGCCGGATACGGTTCTTTGCAGCTCGCCGAAGCGTTTGGTTCCGCAGAACAGCTCCCGGAGCACAAGAAAAGCCCATTTGCCGCCGATCACGTTCAAGGTCTTCTCAATGGAGCATTCGATAACCGCAGGCTGCTTCGGGACATAATTGCTGATGTTCGAGCGGGCAACCTTCGCGAGTTTGGGTTGACACATATAACGGCCCTCCTTGTCCGAAAAGTATTTGGCTATTTACACCTTACACAATGAAGAGTGCAGAAGCAATACTTCCTTGTCCCTTTCCCAAAAAAAGGGCGCCCCTCCTTATAAGGAGGGGCGCTTTCGGCGGAAGCTTACTTACAGCCGGACTGCCTGTGCCTGGGTTTGGGCGGCAGGCTCCGCCAGACAATCCCAGTCCTTGAATACCGGCTGCAGGCCGGCCCGATACAGCATACTGCGGATGTCCTCCACGCTGCGGTCATCGGAAATTTCAAATTGCGGCGTACCGCCTCCAGTATGGCCGCCTACCTCAGTGGAGACGCCCGCCGACATTTTGGTGATGCCCAGATGGACCAGATGATCGCGCAGCTTCCCGTTTTCACGGGTGGACAGGGTAATGCCGGCCCGGGGCATAAACAGCCGGTAGGCCAGCAGAATCTGCACCAGATGACTGTCGGAAACCAGGGACTGGGGATCGTATTCCCCCAAATAAGGACGGAACCGGGGAGCGGATAGGCTGATTTCGCACTCCCGGTATTTGTCCTGGAGATACCGGGCATGTACGCAGGTATGAAAAGCCTCCCTCCGCCATTCATACATCCCCAGCAGCGCTCCGATATTCACATTCCGGAAGCCCGCTTGGCAGGCCCGCTCCGGCGCCTCCAGCCGGTTGCGGTATACCCGTTTGGGGCCCTTGACGTGGATTTGGCTGTACGTCTCCCGGTGGTAGACCTCCTGGTACAGGGTCAGCCCGTCGGCTCCCGCCTCCACCAGCTGGCGGTATTCCTCTGTCCGGAGAGGGAAGATTTCGATGCTGACCGACGGGAAAAACTCCCGCAGAACATGGACGCAATCCACCAGATAGTCCATCGGCGTGGCCTGGCGGGATTCGCCGGTCAGCATCAGCACATGCTTCAGCCCTGTGGCGGCGATGGTTTCGGCTTCCTTGCGCAGCTGGTCCATGGAAAGCCGTTTGCGGGGAAAATCAAAGTCAGCGCTGAAGCTGCAATAGGTACATTTATTGATGCAGAAGTCCGAGACATACATAGGGGTAAACAACTGCATGGCATATCCGAAATGAGTCCGGGTCAGCCGCTCAGCCTTTTGCGCCATTTGCTCCAAAAAAGGCCCAGCAGCAGGGGACAGCAGCGCCAGAAGATCATGCTCCTCCAGCCGGTCACGGGCTAAAGCCCGGCGGACATCCTGCGGGCCGAACTCCTTCCATAGCTCTTCATAGGGATAGCGTTCAAGACGTTCCAGCGTTTGGGTAAAGCTCATAGCCTGCACCTCCTTGAATTGTTTGCGGCAGGGCAGCCGTCAGGCGCCCAGAAAGCCGGTAAGCGGTGAAGAGGCGGAGGCGGCTTCAGCCACCGGTCCAAGCCCAGCCAAATAAGCCTGGCGGCCGGCTCTGACGGCGTCGCGGAAAGCCGCCGCCATGACCATGGGATCGCGGGCAGTGGCAATGGCCGTGTTAAGCAGAACAGCGGAGGCGCCCATCTCCATGGCTTCCGCCGCTTCGGAGGGTCTGCCAATGCCGGCATCTACAATAACGGGAATATCCATCTCTTCGATCAAAATGCCGATGAGCTCCTTGGTCCGGATTCCCCGGTTGGTCCCGATGGGAGAGCCCAGAGGCATCACGGCGGCCGCTCCGGCATCGCGCATCCGCACGGCCGCGGACAGATCGGGGCTCATATACGGGAGCACCACAAACCCTTCCGCCGCCAGAATCTCCGTGGCGCGCACCGTCTCCGCATTGTCCGGGAGCAGATGCTTCTGATCATTAATCACTTCAATCTTGATCCAGTTGCCCATCCCCGCCGCCTTGGCCAAACGGGCGATACGCACCGCTTCCTCCGCTGTGCGGGCGCCGGAGGTATTGGGCAATAGCACCATGTCCTTGGGAATATGGGTGAGAATATTCTCTTCCGGCGAAGAGGGATCAACCCGTCTTAAGGCAACGGTAATCACTTGGGCGCCGGAGTTGGCTACTACCTCCGGAATAAGGGCATTGCGGCTGTATTTGCCGGTGCCGATGAACAGACGGCTGGACAGAACATGGCCGCCTAGATGAAATAAATCCTCCATGTATAATTCCTCCCATTGTTTGGATTTGGGGAAGGGGTTATCCTCCGCCTACAACATGAATCATCTCAATGCGGTCGCCTTCAGTCAGCGCCGTTTCGGCATACTGCCGGCTGTTCAGCACCGTTCCATTAAACTCCACAATCACCATCGCCCGCCGCCATTCCGGCAAAGCAAGCAAATCGGCCATATAGCGGCAGTCCTCGGGAGCGCTGAAGACCCGGCCATTAATCGTGAGCATCATGTTGGATCACCTCCTTTTAAAGCCGCCGCGCGGTATTCCTGGGCGGCCTCGGCCGGGTCAGCGGCAGCTCCGATACCGGAGAGCACTGCCAAACCGGCGGCCCCGCTGCGGAGCAGCTCGGGGACATGGACGGGCAGAATCCCGCCCAAGGCAATAACCGGCCGCCCCTCTCCGGCCAACCGGACGGTTTCCTCCAACAGACGAAGGCCGCGGGCAGGCAATCCGGGTTTGCTGGCGGATTCGTACACATGGCCAAAAAGTACATAATCCGCCCCCGCTGCAAAGGCATCCGCCGCCTCCCGGGGAGAATGGACCGATACACCTGCGAGAAGGTGGGGCCACCGCTGCTTCACCGTCTGAGGGCGCAGGCTGTGCCAGGCAAGCTGTACGCCGCAGGCTCCCACCGCCAGAGCCACATCCACCCGGTCATTGATAATAAGCTTGGACGGGGGAACAGCCCCTTGCAGCAGGCGCTGCGCCCAAGCCTCCAGTTGCCGGGCGGAGGCGCTTTTGTTCCGAAGATGGATATAGTCCACCCAAGGAGCCGCCTGTATAGCCGCGTGAATAGAAGCCTCGAAACTGTCCCCGTCTCCTCCAGTGATCATATGCAGCTTCGGTGTAACCATCATGTCCGCCACCTCTCTTTGTTGCGGGAAATAAAAAAACGGGAAATAAAAAAACTGTCCCCTGAAAAGGGACAGTTTGGAATCGGTGGAATCGGCTTGCCGACGGCGGGCGGTGCAACCGGGCAGCATATTCATCATCTGCTGTCGTTGCCGCCGCTGTGACGTATCGGGTATAGGCCAATCTCGTTCCCACTTCCCTACGCTGGAATTGCCCAGATCAGGTTCAAAGGGTCCGGAGTATCATCCGTCTCAGCCTTGCGGCCCCCCTAGTGTGAATAGCGTTATGCACTTTTGCTGCACTCATCATAACACATGGCTCCGCGGCAGGGAAGGGGAAGTTCCCCTTTTGCCCCCATATGAACACTATCCCAACAACTCAGGGAAGACGCTAGGCCCAAGGAGCGGCCCCTTAGTGCCGAACCTCCCCGCTCCCACCGGCCCTCCACCAGCCAACACCAAGCCCACCACCAGTCAAAATCGCCCTTGAACCAACCAGCCCCCGGCCCTGCTCCAACCAACATCGCCCTTGAACCAGCCAGCCTCCGACCCTCTACCAGCCAACATCGCCCTTGAACCAACCATCCCCCGACCCTGCTCCAACCAACATCGCCCTTGAACCACCAGCCCCCGACCCCGCACCAGCCAACATCTGACCTTGAACCAGTCAGCCCCCGGCCCCCACACCAGCCAACATCGCCCTTGAACCAGCCAGCCCCTGACCCTCCACCAGTCCATGTGTGTGGGCACTATCCCAACAGCTCAGGAAAGGCGCATGAACCAAGGAAGGCCGTTTCTTTAACAACCGGCAACAATCGATGCAATTTCAGAAACAATCCATACAATTCAGAAACAATCCATACAATTCAGAAACAATCCATACAATTCAGGAACAGTCCGTTCAATCCGGCAACAGTCCATGCAATGGAAAATAAGGTTATGAGGAACGGGCATGATGAAGAACGCAAGTCAAGCAAGAAGGTCAAACGCGAAGGTCAAACACGAAGGTCAAGAACGCAGGTCAAATACGAAGTGGGGACCGATTGAGGCATGGGGAGTTTTATAGTGCCCGATTTATAGCAGGAAGATGGCCTTGCCTTAGGATGCCCAATGCAAGGGGGGGAAACGGTGTGGAACAGGGGAGGAGGCACAAATTCGGCAAATGGCCGGAAACGCCGGAATACTGGCCAAAGCCAGGTTGGCGCGGCAGCAGAATTCAAGCAAATAGGTCTGCAGGTACTTCTTCCCAATGCCATGGAAGGTGGTGTTCAGCCATTGCCGGGCATCCTTCATCACGGGCAGGATTTTTTTGTGGCGGGGAGAGACATAGAAGTTGATGGGGCAATAGACCAGACGGGCGTTACAGTCCATGCGTGACTCTTTAAACCACTCGATTGCCTCTCGCGTAACGCGCTGATAGTAGAGATGCTCTTGTTTGATCGTCTGGACCGTCATCCGCTCCGGCTCACCCGCCTCTGACAGGGTAGCGCCTACGATCAGCCGGGTTTCCCGGGCATGGGGAATGACGGACGGGTTGTACAAAGGACGGGCGTAGGAATCATCATGAATTGCCACGCGCCCTTCCAGGGGAACGGCCAGCTCCTCCTCGGCCATGACTGTACGAATCCTGTGCAGCATAGTCCAAGCAGTCTTATATGTAACCTTCAGCAAACCGGACAAAGCTGCAGCACTGATTCCCCTGTCCTGCCGGGACATGAGGCGGATGGCGGCGAACCATTTGACCAATGAGGTTCGTGAGCCCTCCATAATGGTGCCTGTGGTCAGAGAAACCTGAAGGCGGCAGTTGGCGCATTCGAACAAAGGCAGCCTGCGGCTGGTAATAGTATAGGCCCGGGAATGGCGGCATTGGGGACAGACAAACCCGTTGGGCCACTTCAAGCTATATAGGCAGGAAGCGCATGCTGCTTCCGTTGAAAGATCTGTTTCGTCAGAAAAATACTCCGTCGCTTGTATCACTGTACCCGCTCCAATCCGGAATAAATGGCGCCCCGACTCAAAAGCTGCTATCTGGCTACAATACGAATAAAGGGAACGTATGCTCTCATTTTTATTATAGCAAACATTTGTTCTCTTTTCAATAGCGTGAGTTCCGTTTTCAGATGTGTAACAAAACCAAGCCCCCAAAAGTGAACAAAAGCTCCGAAGCGGAATCCGGGTACTTTTGGGGGAGCCCTCGAATGAAAGTGCGCCGTACACAGCATTTTCATATAAAAATTTGCTGTGGCCTCCCTGCAAACCCTCTATTTGGAAACTTGTCAGATTGCAACTTGTCAGAGCGGGACCTTATTTGATAAACGGACCTACAGCCTGAGTCAATGGGATAGTGTGCATATGCGAAGCAGGATGGATACCAGGCAATATCGCCCTGTAAAAAAATGGGTAAATTCACGATGTCCGGGGCAGGGAAAGGGAACCGTCAAGTCAAGGAACCCTCCAGGTTCCACGCGGCTGAATAGAAGAACAGGGGAGAAAAGCAAGCGGAAGAAAGGCTGAGGGAGTGT
>NZ_QMFA01000099.1 GCF_003285005.1 Paenibacillus sp. YN15
CCGCATAGCAGGTGGTTTTTTGTTTCCCACGCTTCGCGTGCTCAACCGGCTAAAGCCATAATAAAAAAACTCTTCCGAAGAAGAGTTTGGTTTGTAAACTATGGTGCGGTCAAGAGGACTCGAACCTCCACGGGGGGTTAGCCCACCGGCACCTGAAGCCGGCGCGTCTGCCAATTCCGCCATGACCGCATATAAAATTGTGACTTGACTCTCTTTCCCCGGAGAGTTAGTGTCGACACAAGAGCCGCGCCTATGTCAGCCGCGCTAAATATCACATTAGCGTGGTGCACTAAAGTTTTGAGGGAATTCACGTGATTGGTGACCTATTTACATGTTTGGCGCGGTGGCCATTTTGCAAAAACCCAATCACCGTGCGGGCTGAGAGCCGATATCCGCGTAAAATTGTTGCCGCGCCAAAACCTGAAGTCGGCGCGTCTCGCCCGGGGCGCGCCAAATTCTGGATCGGAAATCCCTTGTACAGCATAGGTTTCCCGTTTTGGACAGACGCGCCAATGTTTCAGTCTTACGCCTCTCCACAAATGAATTTGACGCGGACCAAACACGCGCTTATCCTCTCGAAGTGGCCCCAGCACGCCATTCCCTCCTGATTTCCATCCCCTATTTTAGAAAGGAGCACGTTTTTTCATGCCCGCAACCCTCCAGATCCAACAAGAAACCTTTGGCTTTCAACCCCATCTCTTTCAGGAACAAACCCAACGCTTCCTCTCTTCCTGTTCCCGCCGCGGCTTATCCCCAGGCACGATCCAATATTATTCGCTTCACCTTCTCGGACTAGAGCGTTTCTTGGATGCACGCAAGGAGCCGCTTCATCCTTTCACCTTTCCTGAGCTCCTCCAAACGATGATTATGACATGTCCACCGATGGATACGCCCACAGAACTCAAGTGGCCGGCTTCATACCTGCCGGTAGTTTTATCAATTCCTGTTTCCCGACGAAGAATGGTTACCTCTTATCTTCTATCATTCGGCTTCCTCGCTGTTAGCAGTTAATGCGCCTGTCAATACTGGGTAATATAAACCAGTACACGAGAGGT
>NZ_QMFA01000100.1 GCF_003285005.1 Paenibacillus sp. YN15
GGTTCTAAAAGAACGACTCTAACTTCGCTTACTCGACAGCAAAGTTTTTGCAACACTCAAGTTCATAAGTTTAAAACAATTTTGGCTCCGATGTTGTTGATAAATTTTATTTATATAATATTTTATGTTGCTTTGCAAAAAACAAGTTTATATTCATTGATACAAAATAATGAGCCAATCAATTTATTTCAACGATTAAAAATTTTGTTCATATGGATGGGAACTCCTGATTTTGGAGGAGCAACATGGTTCCTTTTAGTTCTTTTTGTTATAGAAATAATTTTTAAAATAATATCAGACATTTCCAATAAATTGAATTTCTTTGGTGCTGAAGTATTATTAGTGTCATTAATTTCTTTTACGGGATGGTTTTTAATTAACAATAAAATATCTTTACCATATTATTTTGATATTAGTATGTTTGGATTGTCTTTCTTTTTCTTGGGATTAACTTTTAGAAAACACAATATTTTCCATAAAAACATAGATCACAAATTTATGTTGCCATTTGCAATAATTATAGTTATTTTTTTTGGGTCTTTCTATTTTAAAGGGAAGTTACCAATGAATTGGCCAACAAAGCAATTTCCTCCTCTTTCGATTCAATTTGTTTCTGTAATATGTGGTATTTATTTAACTTTTATTTTTGCAAAAATTTTGGAGTATTCAATTATACTAAACAAATTCTTGGTGTATATAGGCCAGCATACTTTTTGTATTCTAATAACTCATTTTTTTATTTTTCGTTTAATCTTTGGTTTTTTTGTTTGGGTGAATATTTTTCCCAAAGATTATCTTCGCGAATTAACGCCGCGATATTCTCCATATCCATTTTGGTTATTTTTAACTTCCTTTTCTCTCTTTTTATGTGCCTTAATCGCACGAATATCTAGGAAAAATAGAATATTAAATTATATTTTTAATGCAAGATGAGGTGGAAAAAATGATTATAGCAAGCTTAAATAAAAATAAAACATATTTGGCTCTTCGCCGTTAGCGATGCAAACAGCAGTTAGTAGTCATTAAAACCTTTGAAAATCGGACAAG
>NZ_QMFA01000101.1 GCF_003285005.1 Paenibacillus sp. YN15
ATGGAAAAGGACCAAAAGGTCCTAAAACTCGTCGAGCACAAACGGGAATTGATCGACGAGTAAAGCGAGCAGCTCACGAGCGGTACCGGTATAGGGGGTTGCTTCCCAACGGCCGGATGTGTTGGCCACGCCAAGCTGAAAGAGACGGCCTTTCTTTTCCAAGGAAAAGCGAGCACGATTGGTTCGTTCTCCCTCTTCCATCGAGTAGATTATCAAGTGGGTGCCATGCTTGCGCACGCAAAGATGCCCCAAGCCTTGTTCCTGCAGCGTGTCTTCCAGCTCTTCTCCGATTCCTTCCAGAATGAGGGGGTTCATCATTACGCCACCTCCTGACCGGAGACAGAGTAACCCTTAAAGCGCCAGTGGAAGGGATGCTTGTCTTGCGTGTTCCATCGCGTGATGAAACTCATCACTTTGCGCTTGAGATCGGCTTTCGACACAAAACTGCCGTGTCGTAACACCCGCTTGCCCAGGATGGAAAAGAAGATTTCGATCTGGTTGACCCAACTGGCATGAATCGGCGTATAGTGGAACTCAAATTTGTTGCCATGCCGGGCGTTGAACCTCTTCCATCGTTCGGACGGACCTTCGTGATGGATATTCAGGTTATCCCAGATCACGATGATCGTCCGACAGTGGCGGTAGCGCTCGGCGAGCTGCTCCATGAACGCTTCCAGATCTGTGGCTGTCCGACCCTTGCCACAAGAAGCCGTTACCTCTCCGGTCTGGATGTCAAAGGCGCCAAACAGCGTCTGGGTGCCGTGGCGGATGTATTCAAACTCCACCCGCCCCCGCTTGCGGGGAGTGGGCAACTGGGTGTCGTACTTTTTTTCGTTGGCTTGCATGCCGGTCTTTTCATCGATTCCCACGAGCGCCACGTCGTCGGGAAGATCGGCGTGATACA
>NZ_QMFA01000102.1 GCF_003285005.1 Paenibacillus sp. YN15
AGTAGATTTGCTCGTATTGACAAAAGCACCCTACTTGTTTGGTATCATGGAAGTGACGAGCTTACCATGCCAACAAGAAAGGTGCGTAACCCTATGTTACACCAACATTCCCTGTCTGAACAGTCTCGCTTTTCCAACCTTTTTGCCACTCTTCATATTGGAAAAACCTTGCGGCAAGCGGGCATTTCTAAATCTTTTGGCCTTTCCAGCCTAGCCATTTTTCAAATCATATTCTCTTTGGTTTTCGAAGGGAAGAACTGGTTCCGGCTTTTGGAAAGTGACCGCGGAGCAGATCTTCCTGGTAAAGATGTTGTTTATCGGTTCCTAAATCAAGCTTCTTTTGCTTGGCGGCGCTTTTTGCAGGCCTTTAGTCTTCGCATCGTGCGCCGTTTCGAATCGCTAATTTCGTCGCACCGCGTACGCGTGTTCATTATTGACGACTCCGTGCTCAGCCGAAACCGGAGCAAAAAAGCGGAACTTTTGGCACGTGTATTTGACCACTCCACAGGCAAATTCATCAAAGGCTACACGATGCTAACGCTAGGCTGGTCAGACGGCTTTAGCTTTGCTCCGCTTGACTTTGTGATGCTGTCTTCAGCCAAATTAGCCAACCGCCTGTGCGAAATGGCTTCGAATCTTTCCAAACGCAGTCATGGCTACAAGCGCCGGATGGAGGCCTTTTCTCGGAAGCCCGATGCTGTCGTAGCCTTGCTGGAACGAGCCTTACGTGCAGGATTTACCGCCGACTACGTGCTTATGGATAGCTGGTTTACACAAGCTCCATTGCTCCGTGAGCTCA
>NZ_QMFA01000103.1 GCF_003285005.1 Paenibacillus sp. YN15
ACTCCGTGACGCTCTGCCATCTGCCCAATCAAACGCTTGGCCGCGGCCACCTCTCCTTCTGCTTTCTCCGAGCCATCTTTGCGCTTCCACAACTCCATCCCGTACAACACCCGAGGATCTCCGCCCACTTTTTGCATGCACACCGCACGGTGCACATATTCCGTTTCGCCGTTGCTTCGCACCCGAATTTGACAGGCCGGGCAACATCGGCTTTCACTGGAAAACAACTCGACTCCGTCGATCGCCGCCACTCGCCATCCGTCGATCGCCCCTCTCCAGGGCCCTTTGTTGTGTTTGAACTTGGCGATCAAAAGATCCTGATTGGCTCGATGACTCTCCAGATCCCACTTCATCAACGCTTGCCGAATTGCATCATGCGACGGCATCCGCTCCTCCTTACCTACCACCTGACGAAAGCGACCTTTCTTCACCTGGCGATCCACCTCCTCCATGCTCGACAGGCGAAAGATAAAGGCAAACAGCATCACCACAAAGACAGTGGACGAGGGGATCGCCGGGCTTCGCCTTCCGTCTTTTGCCCGCTTGACCATCGTCTTCAGTTGGTATATCTTGGAGGAGCAGGAGATCAGTTCTCTTGCCCACTGCCGGTTCAGTGGCTTCACCTCCTTGGGGCGGGGGCGCCCCTAAGGAGGTTTTTCTCCACGCCCTTTCCTTTTTCCTCCATCTGTTCCTATGCAATTTGGATTTTTGATCTTTTCGACAACACTCCCTCAGCCTTTCTTCCGCTTGCTTTTCTCCCCT
>NZ_QMFA01000104.1 GCF_003285005.1 Paenibacillus sp. YN15
AAGATGGACTACTCATAGCTATAAGCTTTTGGGAACCCCCAGTCGAACTGGGGGTTTTCGTGTACAACAAAGAGGACCCTCTCCCAAGAGAAGGTCCTCCAATGATTTTACAGCGAATGTAGTCCCCAATTTGATCAACCCATATATACGAGCTTCATTGTCAGGTGATAAAAAAGCCAGGAACCATTTTTGTTTATTTTATTGAGTTTGCCGCGGCACGTGATAAAGGTGAAAAAAAAGAAAGTCTGGAGCCTCCACAAATTACCACATAAAAAATATTGGGAACCACAATTAATTAAGGATGAAGTTATTAAACTGTTTCGTGGTTCTTTGATTTTGAATGTATTGAGATGCAGTTGGGTTTTGAAATACCACTATTTATTCAATGCTAGTATAGATGGTTGGGTGTTAGAAACTGATGATATAGTTGCTGAATGGTGTAGATAAATGTATCAAAAGAATAATGTGTATTTCAATTCTCTGCTTTTATTAATTATAATATGAGCTTTAATATTAGCAACCCATTATCAGCAAACAAATGTTCGGGATTCAATAAATAGACCTGTGAATGCCAAAATAAGGACATTATCTTATCTCTCGAAGATACCTATCAACAATAAAGCTCAACTACTTTTTTTGTAGTCGAGCCAATAGTAAATAAACTTATTGATAACTATAAGTAAATAACTCAACTTTCGCACCTGAAAAAATAGCTTAAACCCTTGAGTACGTAAGAATAACTCAGTAGA
>NZ_QMFA01000105.1 GCF_003285005.1 Paenibacillus sp. YN15
CTGGTGGAAGCGGCCTGGAGCTATCGGTACACGCCATCGGTCAAACGGCATATGCGGCAGCGGATCGAGGGGTTGCCGCCGAGCGTACAGGGGATCGCGTGGTCGGCCCAACATCGGTTGCATAAGGTGTACAAAACCATGACGAAGAAAGGCAAACACCGGGGAACTCTGGTCGTGGCGATTGCGAGAGAACTGGCGGGATTTGTCTGGGCCCTGGCCCGAGAAATGGAGGCCCTTCAGCAAAAGAAGGCGGGGTAAGGCAGAGACCACGAAGAGGAGAGGGGTAGCGGTTTCCAGGTTATGGCCCATGTAGGCGCGACGGAGTGTACAGGTAGGAGATGACGTTGAAAAGGAGGTGGTAAGGGGAAGGGATCTGGGTTTACCGGGGTGGCAAAAGGAGCAAGGTGAAGAAGAAACCGCGTGTTCCGCTTGGGCAAGGTGCTACGGCTTCTCACGCCCGTGAATAGTTAGCGGCAGCTTCTTCAGACGGATGTATAATATGTGAGAATCCACGAATATCAGGTTGCCAACCGGCGATTTCGTTTTGCCACCGCGCGAAACCCAGATCCCCCCTTCCGTCCCCCAAAAGGGGAAACGCAGGACGCACGCGCCCTGCACCCGTTACTCGCCGTAGGGCAGGTCCTGGCAGATGGCCAGGACAGAACACCAGTATGGGCCAAAGGAGCCGCCTGTCAAAAAAGGACTTTGACAGGCTCTAGTTGGAGCATGCCAAAAACGAAGGTGCGA
>NZ_QMFA01000106.1 GCF_003285005.1 Paenibacillus sp. YN15
TTGTACACGAAAACCCCCAGTTCGACTGGGGGTTCCCAAAAGCTTATAGCTATGAGTAGTCCATCTTTTGAACTTCATGATAAAATGAGTGCCGGTCTGCCAACCGCACCCATAAAATCAAAGGAGCCAAAAGATGGACAAGAGCAGCTTAGCACATACCAAATGGAACTGCAAATATCATATTGTATTTGCACCGAAGTACCGCAGGCAAGTCATTTACGGGAAACTGAAGCGAGAAATCGGAAAGATCATCCGTCAGCTATATGAGCGAAAAGGAGTGGAAATTCTGGAAGCAGAAGCGTGTCCAGATCACATTCATATGTTGGTGAGCATCCCACCGAAGTTAAGTGTTTCGGAATTTATGGGATACCTGAAAGGGAAAAGCTCGTTGATGATCTTTGATCAATTTGCGAATATGAAATATCGATATGGAAACCGTCAATTCTGGTGTAGAGGATACTTCGTGGATACCGTAGGGCGAAACAAGAAAGTGATCGAAGAATACATCCGCAATCAGCTAACAGAAGATAAGAATTACGAACAACTCACCATGAAAGAACTCCTGGACCCGTTCACGGGCGAGTCGGCAAAAAAGGGCAGGTGACGTAGCCCCTTTAGGGGCCAGCCCGTGAGAGTCCCGCGGTTGGCAGATGTTCAATGCGCCTTCTTAGGCGCGTGCTAGTACCATGCCCTTATAGGGCTGATGGAAGCCACCGGCTAAGCCGGTGGTTATGACT
>NZ_QMFA01000107.1 GCF_003285005.1 Paenibacillus sp. YN15
TAAGAAGGCGCATGGAATATCTGCCAACCGCGGGACTCTCACGGGCTGGCCCCTAAAGGGGCTACGTTACTTGCCCTTTTTTGCCGACTCCCCCGTGAACGGGTCCAGGAGTTCTTTCATGGTGAGTTGTTCGTAATTCTTATCTTCTGTCAGCTGATTGCGGATGTATTCTTCGATCACTTTCTTGTTTCGTCCTACGGTATCCACGAAGTATCCTCTACACCAAAATTGACGGTTTCCATACCGATACTTCATATTCGCAAATTGATCGAAGATCATCAGCGAACTTTTTCCCTTTAGATATCCCATAAATTCGGAGACACTTAGCTTCGGCGGAATGCTCACTAACATGTGGATGTGATCTGGACATGCTTCTGCTTCCAGGATTTCCACTCCTTTTCGCTCACATAGCTGGCGAATGATCTTTCCGATTTCTCGCTTCAGTTTCCCGTAAATGACTTGTCTCCGATATTTCGGAGCAAATACAATATGGTATTTGCAGTTCCATTTGGTATGTGCTAAGCTGCTCTTGTCCATCTTTTGGCTCCTTTGATTTCATATGTGCGGTTGGCAGACCGGCACTCATTTTATCATGAAGTTCAAAAGATGGACTACTCATAGCTTTAAGCTTTTTAGAACCCCCAGTCGAACTGGGGGTTTTCGTATACAA
>NZ_QMFA01000011.1 GCF_003285005.1 Paenibacillus sp. YN15
CCATTATTTCCAAATTAACCTACGTTGAAGCAAACTGGATGTCGGTTTCGTTCATTATAACTATTCCTGCCGCACAACCCTTTTCCCCGGAGATAACGGCAGGAATTTTCCGCGCCCATCTTCCCCACATCTTCCCGAAAAAAACAAACCCGGGAACCTGTCTCGTCCCCGGGCCTCCTCAGCAAGGCCGCATCGCTGCGGCCCGCGTATCCTTAATTTGCGACAATATTGACCAGCTTGCCCTTCACCCGGATCACCTTGCGCACGGTTTTGCCTGCGATGGCCGCCTGCACCTTTTCCAAAGCGCGGGCTGCTTCCTCCATGGCCTCCTCCGGCAGATCGGCTGCAATCTTCAGCCGCTCCACAATCTTGCCGTTGACCTGCACCACGATCTCCACCTCGCTGTCCACGGTCCAGGCTTCATCCGCCTGCGGCCAAGCAGCATAGGTAATGCTTTCGGCACCGCCGAGACGCTCCCACAGCTCTTCGGCAATATGCGGCGCGATCGGCGCCATCAGCTGGGCAAAATCCCGCATCGCCTGAAACGGCAGCACATCCGTCTTGTACGCTTCGTTGACAAAGATCATCATCTGGGAGATGGCGGTGTTGAAGCGCAGCGCTTCATAATCCTCGCCGATCTTCTTGATGGACTTGTGCCACACCTTTTTGAACGCGTCAGTGGTTTCGCCATCCTTCACAATCTTCTCCTGAAGCTGTCCGTTCTCGTTGATGAACAGACGCCATACCCGGTTCAGGAAGCGGTGGATGCCCTCCACGCCGGTGATGCTCCAGGGTTTGGTGGATTCCAAAGGTCCCATGAACATTTCATACATGCGCAGGGTGTCCGCGCCAAACTGGCTGACAATATCGTCGGGGTTGACCACATTGCCTCTGGACTTGGACATCTTCTCATTGTTCTCGCCCAGGATCATACCCTGGTTCACCAACTTGTAGAAGGGCTCCTTTGTGGGCACGACGCCCAGATCGTACAGCACCTTATGCCAAAAGCGGGCGTACAGAAGGTGCAGCACGGCATGCTCGGCGCCGCCGATGTAGAGATCCACCGGCAGCCATTTCTCGGCCAGCTCCTTGGAAATCAGAGCTTCGCTGTTCTTCGGGTCGATATAGCGCAGGTAATACCAGCAGCTGCCTGCCCATTGGGGCATGGTGTTGGTCTCCCGGCGGGCCTTCATACCCGTCTCGGGGTCCACAGTGTTCACCCAGTCCTCCAGATTGGCCAGCGGGGATTCCCCTGTGCCAGAGGGCCGGATGGCATCCGTGTGTGGCAATACCAAGGGCAGCTCCGACTCGGGCACCGGCTTCATGGTGCCGTCCTCCAGATGCAGGATCGGGATCGGTTCGCCCCAATACCGCTGGCGGCTGAACAGCCAGTCCCGCAGGCGGTAGGTGACCTTGCCCTTGCCTTTGCCGTTCTGCTCCAGCCATTGGATCATCTTGGCGATGGCCGCTTCGTTGTTCAGGCCGTCCAGGAAGCCGGAGTTTACATGGGCACCGTCTCCGGCGTAGGCCGCCTCCTCCAGGTTGCCCCCCTGCACCACTTCCACGATAGGCAGGCCGAACTGCTTCGCAAACGCATAGTCCCGCTCGTCATGGCCGGGCACCGCCATAATGGCGCCGGTACCGTAGCCGGCCAGCACATAATCCGCAATCCATACGGGCACCTTGCGTCCGTCTGCGGGGTTAACCGCATAAGCTCCGGTGAACACGCCGGTTTTATCCTTGGCCAGATCCGTCCGCTCCAGATCGCTTTTGCGGGCGGCCTTGTCCTGGTATTCCTTCACCGCAGCCCCCTGCTCGGGGGTGGTGATCCTGGCAACCAGCTCATGCTCGGGAGCCAGCACGCAATAGGTAGCGCCGAACAGGGTATCCGGGCGGGTCGTGAAGACGGTCAGCTCCGCGCCATCCACGCCGTCGATGGCAAACCGCACCTCGGCCCCCTTGGACTTGCCGATCCAGTTGCGCTGCATGTCCTTGATGCTTTCCGTCCAGTCCAGCTCCTCCAGATCCTCCAGGAGCCGCTCCGCGTAAGCGGTAATGCGCAGCACCCATTGACGCATGGGCTTGCGGATGACGGGGTGGCCGCCGCGCTCGCTTTTGCCGTCGATGACCTCCTCATTGGCCAGTACGGTGCCCAGAGCGGGACACCAGTTCACAGGCACTTCGTCCACATAAGCCAGGCCTTTTTTGTACAGCTGGATAAAAATCCACTGGGTCCACTTATAATAGTCCGGATCGGTTGTGCTGATTTCCCGGTCCCAATCATAGGAGAAGCCCAGGGACTTGATTTGCCGCTTAAAAGTTTCAATATTCTTCTTGGTGAAATCCCGGGGGTCATTCCCCGTATCCAGCGCATATTGCTCCGCCGGCAAGCCGAAGGCGTCCCAGCCCATGGGATGGAGCACGTTGAAGCCCTTCATCCGCTTGTAACGGGAAATAATATCGGTAGCCGTGTAGCCTTCCGGATGGCCTACATGCAGCCCGGCTCCGGACGGATACGGAAACATATCCAGCGCGTAAAATTTCGGCTTATCGCTGTTCTCCAGCACCTTAAAGGTTTTCTCCCGGTCCCACCGGTCCTGCCACTTGGGCTCCATCACCTGGGGATTGTAGCCCGTTTCCTTCATCTCTTTCACTTCTTCTGCCATACCTGCTTCCTCCCGCCTTTTCATTCCTGAATAATCCCATCGGGAACCATCCCGCACACAAGAAAAGCCCCCGCCTCCAGCATAAAAAACCTGCTAGGGACGAGAGCATCGGCTTCCCGCGGTACCACCCTGCTTGATAGGCAACCGGCCGCCGGCTAATCGCCGCATTGCCTTGCCCACCCACTTCATCGGCCCTTAACGCGGGCTTAGCTCGGTCAGACTTAAGGCTCACCGGACAGCTTGACGCCGGTGCCTCTCATCCTCCTGGCTCCAAGGCGAGTTCGCCAGAGGCGCGACATGCCGGATTCCACCGCTACCGGCTCTCTGTAATGTCTCCCCGTACGCTACTATTCCTTATCCAAGCCTCATTTAAGCAAATTGTGCATATATGGTGAAATTATATGATTGTTGGACCGTCATTGTCAAGAAAGCACGATAATGCCGCACAATCTCCTGAACCGAAAGGGAATGGATTGCCCCCGCCAGCAGCCTATTGGTCCAGCCGGTTGATTTCATCCAGGGAGAAGCCGGTGACCTTGGCGATGAGGGCCGGGTCCAGACGCTCTGCCAGCATATGCCGGACTACCTGAAGCTTGCCTTTTTCAATTCCCTGCTCAATGCCTTTCTCGATGCCTTCCCGAAGTCCTTCTTCCTTGCCCTCTTCCTTGGCATACCGTTCAAAATGCGTTTTCCATTCCATCACTTCTGTCCCTCCTACGCCATAAATTTGCTTCACCTCACGCCACACCTGCTGCTCCTCTTCCTTCGTCAGCGGCAGGTAGGTGTCGAAAAAAACAGCCAGCAGCTCCATTCTGGCAGGATCAAGCTGAAGCTGGGCCATCATCCGGATAAACTCCAGCTTCAACCGGATCTTCTCCTCCTCATTATAGCCCATACTGCTGAGCAATGCAGCAGCTACCGGATTAACCGAATGGACATAATTTCGCCAGTTCAGCTTGCGCAGCTGCAGCCGGTGATACCGGAACCGCAGCACCTCAAGGCCAGGCAGCTCCCAGCCGAAGCCCTCCGGCTCCGCAGTCTGCCGGCTGTGGCTGATAATGGCGATGGGCAGCACCCGGAGCCGATACTTCTCGTACAATCTGGCAGCATAAATAAACATCCGCTCCGGAAACTCCTCCTGGTAATAGGCCTGCGGCTCCTGGTGGACCAGGATGAAGGCTTGCTCATGCTTCAAGCGGGTCTTGACAAGCACATCCAACCGGCTTTTTTTGCCCCCGGCAATATCCACCACAACCTCCTCCGAAAGAAATTCCACTTCCGTAAAATCCATAAACACGGCAGTTTCCGGGAAAAAAAGCTCCATAAAATCCTGGAAGAAGGTTCGCAGCAATTCCTTGTACAGCGCATCATGGTCGGTCAATGATGGATCATCTCCTTGGCGATAGATAACTTGTTCACCAGGGAAAGCAAAAACACACCCGCCAATTCCCTTCATGGGAAATCGACAGGTGTGCTTCACCCGGTAACTATATGTTACAAGAAGCATAGCATATGCAATCTCTCCATGGCAAGCCAAAAGTCAAATCATGAACTCATTTCCGTTTAGAATGCGAACAGTCGGATTTTCGGCGTATAAGCGCCGCTGAATTCTGCTACGCAAAGCCGGAGGCGCAGCATTCACTCTCAATTACGTTGCCGCCTCAACATTTCCCTCAGCAGCCAGGTCCTGCCCCGGCAGACCGTGCAGCCCTGCCAACCTGGCTGCCTTGGCCGCAACATCCCGCACCAGCTCCGCGGGCTCTACGGCAGCCACAGCCCCCTGCAGCCCCAAAATGATGGATGCGGCGGATTCCATGGTGTTGAACTCCACCTGGGCCCGGACCTGGCCGCCCTCTCCCCCCTCCGTCCGGAGAAGCCGGACAAAGCGGGTCTCCCCCAACTGCCGGATTCCCTCCGGGTCGCCCTCTACTACGGCGGGATACACGGGAAGCTGCTCCCGAAACCTGACGAGGGAGGCCTCCCAATAAGCTGCCAGATCGAAACCGGGAGGGATCGCCGCCGCAGCCATTTCCGTCATACGGACATGGCGGATGCGGGACACCCGGTAGGTGCGGAGCGCTTCAGCAGCAACCACTCCCGTGTCGCCATCCCCGTCCGGCGCGGCAACCAGATACCAGACGGTGCCTTTGACCACCAGTCCGCATGGGCTGGCCGTCCGACCGGTGGCCTCCCCATCCCCCGCGCCGTATAAAAACTCCACTTTTTTGCCCGCCCACAAGGCATCCTGCAGAACGGACAGCACCGTTTCCTGTTCATCGGGCGTCCGGGCATACCAGCCGGCTCCGTCCACATAAATGCGCTGCCGGACCAGCTCCGCCTGCTCCCGCCACCCTTGAGGCAAAGCGCCCAGCAGCTTTTGCGAAACCCGCTGGAACGCCTCCCCCCACCGGGAATCCATTCCTCTTGCGGCAAGCTCCGGCATCAGCAGAACCTTAATATCGCTCCGGTTCATCCCGGTCAATAGACTCCGGTAGCCCTCCTGCAAATACCAGCCTCCGTTGGCGCCCCGGTCCGCCAATACGGGAAAGCCTGCCATGGACAATGCCTCCATATCCCGGTGGACCGTACGTTCAGAAACCTCCAGCCGCGCCGCCAATTCCTTCGCCGTCCATTTTTCCGACTGCTGAAGAAGCACCAACAGCTGGATCAGCCTGTCTGCCCGCATGGATAAACCCTCCCTGCAATCCGCTTTATATTTAATTTAAGCTTACCACAGAAATATGACAAAGGTTGTCTTAATTAACATGATAGCATAAGATCAGTCAGACATTTTACAGACAGGATAACTTACGAATGGAAGGAGCCGATGACATGAACAAAACGTTGGAAGGAAAAATCGCTGTAGTGGCAGGCGGTACCCGCGGCGCAGGCCGCGCCATTGCGTTGGCGCTGGGGGAGCAAGGAGCAACGGTCTATGTGGCAGGCCGGAGCACCAGAGGCAACCCGTCCCCCATGCAACGTCCGGAGACCATTGAGGAGACGGCGGAAGAAGTAACAGCCCGGGGAGGCCAAGGCATTCCGGTACGCGCCGATCTGACGGTTCCGGAGGACGCAGAGGCATTATTCGCCCGGGTGAAGCGAGAGCAAGGAGGGCGGCTGGATATTCTCATCAATGATATTTGGGGCGGCGATATGCTGATGGACTGGGGCAAGCCCTTTTGGCAGCAAAGTCTCAGCCAAGGCCTCCAGATGCAGAAGCAGGCGGTGTCCGCCCACTTGATTTCCGCCTACTATGCTGCTCCCCTATTAGCGTCGGGAGACAAGGGGCTGCTGATCGAAATTACCGACGGCGTCGGCTACAAATTCCGGGGCAATCTTTTCTACAGTCTCGCGAAAATTTCCGCCGTCCATATTGCAGAAGGGCTGGCTGAAGAGCTGAAGCCTCACGGCGTTACCGCTCTCTCCCTCACTCCCGGCTTTCTCCGCTCCGAGGCCATGCTGGATCACTTTGGCGTTACAGAAGCCAACTGGCGGGACGCCGCGGCCCAAGATCCCCATTTTATCGCGTCGGAAACCCCCGCTTATATCGGCAGAGCAGTAGCCGCCCTGGCTGCTGATCCTAATGTGGCCCGGAAAAACGGCCTCTCCTTAAGCACCTGGGCGTTATCCGAGGAATATGATTTTACCGACGCCGACGGCAGCCGTCCCCACTGGGGCCGCTATTTCGCCGCTACCTTCCCCGGGCAGGACGGACAGGCGTAACGCACTCCATTCCCAAAAAAAGCCGCCCCTGCAACGCGCCATCCTCCTCCCCGTCACAGGGGAGAAGAATCAGCGCGGCTGCAAGAGCGGCTTCTTTATATCCGGCTTCATCCGCATCAAGCCGGCTTCACTGCAACAAAAAACGCCCGGGCCGCCGATTCATCCGCTTCCTGCCAGGTGAAATCCGCGAACACGCGGATATCCTCAAACCCGGCGGCAGCCAGCAGCCTGCCAAGCAGCTCCAGCGGATACGCCCGCTGCTCGTGGGTCTCGTCAAAGCGGCTGTACAACCCGCCCTGCGGCTCCTTCACAAAAAACGCCAAATCATGCCGGATCAGGCAAAGCTCCTCGTCCAGCTCACACTCCCAGATGTACGACAGATCCTCTTCATTGTACACGAAGGGCTGATTTTCCGCATAATCCAACAGCGTCTTTTCCGTATGCACATCAAACAAAAACACGCCGCCCGGCTTCAGCCCTTCAAAGGTCCGGCTGAATACGGCCGCCACATCCTCTTCCTCCGTCAAATAGTTCAGACAGTCGCAAAAGGAAACCGCCGCATCCGCCTGCTCGTCCAGCTCCCATTCCCTCATATCCTGGGCCAGCCAAACCGGGCCCGGGACGGAACCCCGGGGTCCGGCCAGAAGCTCCCGGCTTTTGTCCGCGGCAATGGAAAGCATGGCCTCCGACAGGTCGATGCCGTAGACCCGGTAGCCCTGCAAAGCCAGGGGAATGGCAATGCTGCCCGTCCCGCAGCCCAAATCCGCCACCACAGGGCGGACGGCCTCCGCTCCCGCTGCTCCCGGCTTGGCCAGCCCCTTGCGTCCAAAAGCCTCCAGGGCAAAAGCAACCCAATCCTCGTACGGCATATCCTCCATCAGCCGGTCATACACCAGCGCAAATTTGCCGTAGCTCATGCCTCTTCCGGCCCCTTATCCGCCTTCGCCTCCAGCCCTTTCTCCGCCCCCGCTTCCGGCTTCAGGTAGGTCCAGTTTTCCTTCTGGTAAACCAGCCCCTCCTTCATCAGCTTGCCCAAGGCCCGCTTGAAGGCCGCCTTGCTGATGCCGAAGCGCTTCGTGATAATATCCGCCGGCGTCTGGTCCGAATACGACATGCCGCCGCCCTCACGCTGGCGGAGCACCTCCAGGAGCCGCTCCGCATCCTCGTCGCGGCCGATTTGCTTCAGCGGCTTCATGGACAGGTTCACCCGCCCGTCCTCCCGGACATGGGTTACCCGCACCTTCACCACCTCGCCAACCCGCAGGAGATGCGTCCGCTCGGAAGCATGGATCATGCCGAAGGCTCCAAAACCCAGCACCCCGCCCTCTACAATAACGAAGGTTCCGTCCTGCAAGGGCTTGTACACCCGGGCCTCCATCCACTGGTTCTTCCAGGATTCAGGCGCATGGAATACCAGCTCCGCCAGTCCCTGCTCACCCGCCAGCCGCCCCAGCATCCGGCCTTGCTTGTCATGATCCAGCAGCACATAGAGCTTGTCCCCCACCTGGGGGCGCAGCTCCGGCAGGTCGGGAAGCTCGCGGAACGGCAGCAGCAGATTCCGGCCGATGCCGATGTCCAGGAAGCAGCCGAAGCGGGGATGGATATCGGTCACCTCCAAAAGCGCCGTCTCCCCTAGCAGCAAACGAGGCCGGCGCATGGTCGCCGCCAGCCGATCCTCCGTATCATGGAACAGATACACCTCAATCTGCTCCCCCTGCTTGACGGTTCCTACAACCTCCGTGTAGTGGAGGAGCACATCCTGGCTCCCGTCGGTAAGAAAATAACCGTAAGGCGCCTTTTCTCTGGCCACCTGGAGCTTTACCGCCGTTCCGGCCTGCAAAGTCAAGGTCATACCCGCTCAACCACTTTCGCGTCGGACCACAGACGCTCAATATTGTAATATTCCCGGTCCTCCCGGTGGAACACGTGGGCTACGACATCCCCCAGATCCACAAGCACCCATCTGGCGGTGTTGACGCCTTCGATCCCCCGAACAGGAACGCCGTGCTCGTCGGCCCGCTTGCGGATCTCCGTAGCAATAGCCTGCACCTGCGTCTCCGAATTGCCGTGGCAGATAACGAAATAATCTGTCACCATGGACAATCCCTCCAGGTTCAGCGCAACCAGATTCATGGCCTTTTTATCCTCCGCGGCATCCATTACCAGGGACATCACGGCTTCCGGCTTTATACTCATTCATTTATTCCTCCCCTATTGTTTACGAATCCCTACCGTTTACAAGTCCAATCAAAGCATTGCGGGATAGAACCGTCAACGGATAGATGGGCTGCCCCTTTTCCAGCAAAAACGAAATGGTCGAATCGAACCCGGCCACAAGCGCCTTCTCGAGACTATGTTCGGCCAATTGGCGAATCTTATGCACGCCGGGGAAATCCCGGTTGGGTTCGATGTAATCCGCCAAACAGACGATTTTGTCCAAAAGAGTCATGTTTACCCGGCCCGAGGTATGCCACCGGACAGCGTCCAAAACTTCCGCATCCGTAATTCCCGTTTCGGCAGGCAGGACAGCAGCCGCGGCAGGTCCGTGCCATAAAGCGGCTTCGTAATCCAGCAAATCCTCTGCGGCATTATGGTCAAGCAAGGCCTGGCGCTGCTTGTCCACCGGCCAATATTTGCAGTAGTCATGGAGCAAGGCGGCCAGCTCGGCTTTTTCCCGGTCCGCTCCAAAGCGCTCCGCCAGCACACAGGCGGATTCCATCACACCCAGAGTATGGGACCACCGTTTGGCAGGCATTTGGCTTTTGACCTTTTCCAGCAATTGATCATTAGGCATAAAGTCCTTTTCCCTCCATATAAAGCCGCACCGGCTCCGGCACCATGTAACGGACGGTCTCGCCGCTTCCTAGCCGCCTGCGGATTTCCGTCGACGACAGCTCCACAAGGGGCATCGCGGCCAAGGTCACCCGGCTGCGGATCACTTCAGGCAGCTCCTCCAGAGCCAGCGTGTAGCCCGGCCGCGCCAAGCCCACAAAGCGGATGCGGCGGACAATATCCTCAATCCGTCGCCAGTGGGGCAAATACATTACCATATCCGCCCCGATGATAAAACAGAAGCTGTCCGCGGGATAACGCCCGGTTAACAGCTCTACCGTATCGATGGTATAAGACGTATCCTGTTTGGCAATTTCAATATCCGTTACCTTAAAATGGGGATTGCCCTCTACCGCCAGCCGGGCCATGGCCAGCCTGTCCTCCGGCCCCGCCACAGCCCCGTTCTGCTTGTGGGGAGGGACAAAGGCGGGCATAAACCAGACCTCGTCCAGCTGCTCCGCCTCTCTGGCCAGCTCCGCCGCCAGCAAATGCCCTACATGAATAGGGTCAAAGGTGCCGCCCATAATACCGATCCGCATGACCGATTCCCCCTCGGATTACCGCGGAAGCTCAATGCGTTTGTTGTCTGTGGATTCCTTGTACAAAATCACGGTTTTGCCGATAAGCTGCACCAGCTCCGCTCCCGTTCCCCGGGCCAGCTCCTCCGCCACCTCATGCTTGTCATCCGTATTGTTGGTCAGGATGGATACCTTCAGAAGCTCCCGGACCTCCAGCGCTTCGGCGATGCTTTTCAGCATATGGTCGTTAACGCCGCCCTTGCCAACCTGAAAGATCGGGTCCAAATGATGGGCTTCCGACCGCAAATACCGTTTTTGTTTCCCTGTAAGCATGCTTGCTCCTCCACATTCTCGTTCAAATAAAATCGTTGTTCAGCTTCCAAAAGCCTCTTCCACGGCCGCCCGCATGGCCTCTACCGGCGCCGGACGGCCTGTCCAATATTCGAAGGCATAAGCGCCCTGGTAAATAAACATGCCTAGCCCGCTATGAATCTGCGCGCCTGTTTCTGCCGCATGCTTCAGGAGGGCGGTGATCCGCGGATTGTAGACCAGATCGCTTACCATAAGCTCCCGGTGCAGAAGAGACGGGTCCAGGTCCATGGGCAGCTCATCCACATTGGGATGCATCCCTGCGGCGGTTGTATTGATCACCAGCTCCGTCCGGTCCATAAACCCTCCGATTTCCCTGATGCCGATACCCTCCGCAGGCACATATGCGGCCATATCCCGGGCCAGCTCCCGGGCACGCTCCTCGGTCCGGTTGGCAATGACAATCCGCCCGACGCCCTCCTTGGCCAAGGCATACACAATCCCCCGGGCCGCCCCGCCTGCGCCAAGCAGCAATACTTCTTTGCCTGCCAGGGAAACGCCGGTTTCCTCCTTCAGGGACCGCACATATCCGATTCCGTCCGTATTGTAGCCGGTGAGCACCCCGTTATCGTTGACGATGGTATTTACCGCGCCGATAGCCTGGGCGGCCTCGTCAATTTTGTCCAGGTAGCTCATAACCTCCACCTTGTGGGGGATGGTTACGTTAACGCCCCGGAAGCCCAAGGCGCGGATGCCCTCTACCGCCGCCCGGAGTGTGCCCGGCAGAATATGAAAGGCTCCGTAAGCGCCGTTGATTCCGGCCTCCCGGAATGCCCGGTTCAGCATCAGCGGCGATTTGGAATGGCCCACCGGATCGCCGAAGACGCCGAAAAGGATTGTTTTGGTATCCAATATTCCCTCTGCCCAGCCTGTTTTCTCTTCTCCCATGCGCCTAACCTCTCTTTGCCGTATGCTTACAAAACCGGAGTGCGGACCGCGATTTTGACGCCCCGCGGGGCATGAACCACCAAATCCGCGCCGCTTTTGTTATTCACGGTAATCCAGCCCAGCCCGGAGATCAGCACTTCCGTCTCCGCACCGGCTTTGGCCCGGACATTATGCTTCACCCAAGCCGGTAGGGCCTCCACATCCTCCAACACCGGAGGAGTCAGCAGCTCGCCCTTATGCTCCGCATACAGCTCATCCGCCCGCTCCAGCTTGGTGCGGTGGATTTTGACCCCGGCGGACACGTAGCAGGTAAAGGACTGGCGCTCCCCTTTGATAAAATCAAAGCGGGCCATTGCTCCGAAAAACAGGGTCTGTCCCTCATTAAGCTGGTAAATCATCGGCTTCAGCGGTTTGTCCGGCAGCACCGTCTTCAGATACTGCTTGGGCAAAAGCTCCGTCAGCCTGTGCCGGTACACAATGCCCGGCGTGTCGATAATCGATCTGCCGTCCTCCAGAGGAATTTCCACCAGATCCAGAGTCGTACCCGGATATTGGGAAACGGTCAGCTCCGATTCCAGATCGCTGTAATCCCGGATCAGCCGGTTGATGAAGGTGGATTTGCCCACATTGGTGGCGCCCACCACATAGACGTCACGGCCCTCCCGCAGGCGTCCCACCAGATCAATCACCCGGTCAAAGCCCTGATTGTTCCGGGCGCTGACCAATACCGTCTCGGCTACCTTCAGGCCGTTTTCCTTAACCTGCTTCTGCACCCAGTTGCGGATGCGGTTCCAATTGCTGACCTTGGGCAGCAAATCAATCTTATTGACCACCAGCAGCACCGGATTATTCCCGATAAAACGCTGGAGCCCGCCGATAAGACTGCCTTCAAAGTCGAACACATCCACAATGTGGACCACCAGCGCCTTTTTGTTGGCAATGGAGCCCAGCATCTTCAGAAAATCATCCTGATTCAGCGTTACGCTGGACATTTCATTATAATTCTTGATCCGGAAGCATCTTTGGCAAACCACCGGAATTTTGTTCAGGGCCGCCTCCGGGATATACCCGACGGACCCCGGGTCCTCCAGCTGCAGGACGGCTCCGCATCCCTCGCAGCGCAAGACTTCTTCTGTGTCGAACATACCGTTCCCCCAATATTCTTATTGCTTCATAAACCGGACAACCACACGCTCAATCGCACGGTTCACCTTGGTAAAAAAGCCTTCATCGGCCACCGCCATCGGCGCCACCAGAATGGTGTACAGCCCCAGCCGGTTGCCTCCCAGCACGTCGGTCAGCATCTGATCCCCCACCACTGCCGTTTGGGCTGGGCCAAGCTGCATCAGCTTCATGGCTCTGATAAAGGAAGCGTTCATGGGCTTCTTCGCACTGGATATATACGGAACAACAATAGGGTCAGCAAAAGCGCTCACCCGCAGCTTGTTGTTATTGGAGACAATCACCAATTGAAAGCCCCTGTCCTGCACCTTTTTCAACCAGTCCACCAACTCCGGGGTGGCCAGCGGCACCTTGGCGCCAACCAGCGTATTGTCCAGATCGGTGATAATTCCCCGAATTCCCTGCCTCCACAATTCGTCCAGCGGAATCTCGAAAATGGAATGGGCCGCAAGCCGCGGCTTCAACTTGTTAAACAACCGATAATCACCTCAAAATTCCATACAAGCTATAGGAGAAACTATACCATAATTCTTCAATTTGATGCAAAAGGGAATCTCCTGATCATGGAAAAAACGTAGACTCCGAAATCAGTCCACAAAACAAGCCGCTTCCTCCCTGCCGGGTAAAGAAGCGGCTTTGTATGGGAACAATCAGGTAGCTTTTTTCAGTTTGTCGACAATCCGGATTGCGCGGCCGCTTTCCTCCGGGGTTACCCGGCGGGGGCTGTACTTGGCTTTTTCGAAGAGCGTCAGCAGATCATCCAGATCCTTGGACAGCCAAACGTCCTTGCGCTTCAGCCGCTCGATGGTTTCCCGGGCTGTTTCATAGTCGTGGATGGGAACGCCTCTGCGGCGGTATAGCTTTAACATCCGCGCATATTCGCTGACAATCCGCTGCTCCGGATTGTAGGAGCGCTTCACGCCAAGCAGCCGGTTTTTTTTCGCCCAGGCGAATAGCCTCTTCCGGTACCACCAGCCTGCCGCACCGGCCGCAAGCACTGCCGCCGCAATAATGGCCGCCGCCAGATACGGGTGTCCTTTCCCTTCCCCCGGGGTGGCCGTTGCCCCGTCTACAGCGCTGCTGTCCAGCGGGTCTGTGGCGATGTCCGGCAGAGCGGTCTCTGCAGCCGGCGCAACTGCCGGAAGCGTAAAGCCGGAAGTGGCCTCAAAGGGAATCCAGCCGTAGCCGGGAAAATACAGCTCCACCCAGGAATGGGCGTCGGAGTTGCGCACCGTGTATATTCCCATGCCGGTTGGGTCATCCGTAGCGTCTACGGGAAAATCCCCGAAGGACGGGTCCTGGATATCCTGCTGGCCTGCGGTGTAGCCTTTCACCCAGCGGGACGGAATGCCAATGGTACGGCTCATAACAGCCATCGCGGACGAAAAATAATCGCAATAGCCCTCTTTAATCTCAAACAGGAACCGGTCTACGAAATCCGCGCTTTTCGCCGACTCCGTCTGGGGCTCATTGGTATACGGGAAGCTTGACTGCAAATACTGCTCCAGCAGCTTGGCCTTGTCGTAGGGAGTGGCTCCCGCTGCAGTGATCTGCTGGGCCAGCTGCCGGACCCTCTGGGGCAAATCCCGGGGCAGCTGGAGATATTCCGAGAACTGGGCAGGATTGGGCAATGCGCCTGCCGACCGGAGTTCATCGCCGGTGAAGGTGGGCATTTCCGATTCAATGGTATAGGTTTCCGGATAGCTGTCGCGCCGGGTGCCGCTCCATCGCAGCTCCATCTGCCGCGGCGCCCATCTGAGGCGGTCGGCGCCGGAGGCTTCGTCATTGATGGCCTCCACCTTGTTGATGCCAAAAGCGCCAAACAAAACCGGGTACGTATCGTCCTCTTTCAGCCGCTTCACAATCTGCTTGACGGTAACGGTTTTCAGCTTGCTGACATTAAAGCGCTGATCCCTGGCCAATAGATTGCCCGGAACCACAGGTCCGTTGGCGGCTTGTTTGTCTCCGTCGCTCATTTCCCAGCCGTTTCCATTATAAAACGAGCGGGTTTCTCCCCGCATATACGCCCGATGGGTAGTGTCCACGCTGAAAACGGGAGAATAATCAAAGCTGAAGCTTCCTCCCAAGCTGCTGTCATCCCTGCTGTAGCCTGAAACGGAGCTGGCTGAGGAGCTGCTCGCAAGGCCGGCGATAGTTTTCCCGTATGCCGGAACTTCTTCCCCTTTCCACTGCATATAGGCGGTGTACGGATCGGTGAGAATGGGGCGGATGGTGGGCATCACTGTTCCCGGAATCATTGTAATTCCCAACAGGAGCAGGATCGTGGCAATCAGGGTAGCGGGATATTCCATCAGATACGCCCAGCCGTACGGATTCTTCCGTTTGACCTCGGCGAAATGGCTGACCACCAGCAGCATCAAGCCGCAAAATATAACCAATGCGGTTTCCTGCCACAGGTACAGGGTGGAAAAGGAATCCCTTACGGCAAAGATCAGAACGGATAGAATCACCGCCGCGCCGATTCTCCATCTGGATTTCAGCCACCAGGACATGGCGGAATAAATGGCCCATGCGCCCAGACTGAACCAAACAAAGGGATTCAGCTGCCAAAAATTATCATACACCCAGTTGCCGAAGTCCTGCATGGAATGCAGCTTGTAGAGCACCGGCTCATAACCGCTGTAAATGCCGTTGATGATGATCAGGAGCCAAAGCTGGATACATTTGCGGAGCCAGATATTTACTCTTGGGAGAATATCGACGGCAAAGCTGATCCAGAGGGAGGCCTGCACCATGGCCACTGTTTCCGGCCACCACATGTTTTCTTCGGCTGCAAACCAGGAGACATATTGCAGCAGAAGCAGCACGGCGAACAGGCAGGTCAGCTTGCGGTGCCAATCCTCGGTCAGAAGCGCCCGAAGGGAGAATCCGCCGCTATTTCCCGGGATGCCAGTCTGTGCATTGGCTTCATCCATTGGAGACCCCCCTTAATGCCATTGGCAGTTCATCCAGGGTGCGGACCGCATAACCCATGTAGCCCATTGTCCGCAGCTGTCTGCACCACTCCGCTCCTTCATCCGCCTGGGGAGAAAGCCAGATATGGCAAGGCACCATTTGGCGCTGCTGGAGCCATCCCATGGCCTTGAGAATGCCGTCCCCCTTCTCGGGGCTGATAATAATCATGCAGGTTCCCGGATCAAACAGCCTGACCCGGTCCTCCAGAATACGGAGCATGGGATATTGGCCGTCTGCCGAAACCTCAATAAGATGGTGAACCATATTTTTGGTGCCGTTTTGAAAGCTTTTGGGCTCGAAATAGACCGAATCCGTTCCTACGGAAAGCAGGCCCAGGTTAATCTCCCGGTTCTTGCCGTACTGGAACAGGGATGCGGCCACCGAGACGGCGAGCTCGAACTGGTCCGCATTGCGGTAGCTTTTGGTCTGGCGGTCCAGGAAAACAATGGTTTTGGGCAGGGATTCCTTCTCGAATTCCTTGGACTTTAGCGTCCCGGTACGGGCGGTAGCATTCCAGTGAATCCGGGATAACCGGTCTCCGTAGCTGTATTCACGCACGCCGTTGATTTGCGTGGTTTCCCGGGTAGCCCGGGTGGTTACCGCGTGGTGGTTGGCCCCCTTCATCAGCTGCTGGAGCTGCTTCCATTCCTTGATGCGGGCGGTCTGGGGATATACCTTGAAGGAAACGGGCAGCTCCAGCGTTCCGGTATGCTCGAACAAACCGAACACATCCTTGGTGGAGCAGGCGGCTTGCCCAAATTTGTAGAAGCCCCGCCTGAGCGGAGGCGTAATATATTCCAACTCTCCTTTGCGGCTCCAGTCCGGAATCAGGGATGCCTCAAAGTCATATTCAATTCCGTTTTTGTGGAGCAGCCGATCCCGCACAAGCACGTAGGGCACCGGCCAGAAGCCGGGAATTTGCACCTTCAGCTTGACCTTCACGGGATTGCCGGCTTCGATCCCTTCTTCGGCTTGCTCCGGACCGAGGAGCCGCTGCCCCTTGACCCGCCGGATGCCGCTCCATCTGCCGAGCACCAGGTAAATATTCAACACGAGAACGATTACAAAAACCATCAGCGCCAGCTTGCCTCCCTGAAACAGGACAAACATCAAACTGGCCGCAAAACAGCTGAACATGACCAGAATTTTGTACGAGGAGCGATCCGGCTGGCGGACGCTGGCGGGTGCGCGGGCGTTCATGGTCAACGCTCCAGCCGGACAGGCGCACGAACCTGCTGCATAACGGATTCCAGCACCGTGTGGACCGTGGCTCCCTCCATCCGGGCTTCCGCATGAAGCAGAATCCGGTGTCCCAGCACATAGGGAACCATCTTTTTAATGTCGTCGGGAATACAGAAGTCCCTTCCCTGCAAGAAGGCATACGCTTTGGCAGCCTGGACCAGAGCGATGGCCGCCCGGGGACTGGCGCCCAGGAAGACGGACGGATGCTCCCGGGTTTTGCGGACGATGGAGACGGCATATTCCCCTACAGCCTGATCCAGATGAAGCTCGCGCACCTTCCGCTGCATCTCCAGAATTTTATCGGCGGTGGCCACAGGCTCCAGGGTCTCCAGCGGATGACCGGCCGTTTGGGCAAAAATCATCCGGACCTCGGTTTCCTCATCGGGATAGCCCAGGCTGAATTTCATCATAAAGCGGTCCAACTGGGCTTCCGGCAGCACATAGGTGCCCTCGAAGTCAATGGGGTTCTGAGTAGCCAGAAGCAGGAAGGGCTGCGGCAGCATATATTGCTCGCCATCCACTGTAATATGGCGCTCTTCCATAGCCTCCAGCAAAGCGGATTGGGTCTTGGTGGTGGCGCGATTGATTTCATCGGTCAGCAAAATATTGGTCATGATGGGGCCGGGCCGGAACAAAAAGGTTTCATTCCTGGGGTGAAAAATGGAAACGCCGGTAATATCGGTAGGCAGCAGGTCCGGGTTGCATTGGACCCGCCTGTATTCGCCGTCAATGGACTTGGCCAGCGCTTTGATCAGAACCGTCTTTCCGGTACCGGGAACGTCCTCCAAGAGCACATGTCCTCCGGCAAGAAGTGCGGTGATCAATAGGCCGATTTCTTCGCTCTTTCCCATTATGCATGCTTCCAGATTGGATATGAGTCCTTGAAGTACGGACCGGTCGTCTTGCAGAACAGCCTCCATGTGTAACCTCCCGTTGGTTTATATCTGATGCTAAGCGCGACATCATGCCCTAATTATATCATTTTTTTCTATCATAGGTGGACTTCTAGTGTTTCAATACGATTACAAGTATAAGGAATGGGCTCCTGATCCGGCAAACGGGAAACAAAACAAGGATAAGGAAGCACCCTCAGCCGGATGCTTCCTTATCCTTGTTATTCCTATGCGGCGGCTCCCCGGAAATATCCGAAAATCCGCTGCAGATTCCCCGTTGCTTTTGGGGGATGCTTTTATTTGGCAAGACTCTTGCTGGGGCTGGCCGGATTGAAGTCCGGGTACTGGATGCGCTTGGTTTTGCCGTCGGCCACCGCCTTGTCCAGCGCCGCATTGTAGCGGGTGTTCAGATCGGCGATAACCTTGTCCGCATCCGTACTGCCGGTGATGACCGCGGTCATGGAGAAGTACATGTCATTGCCCTCCGGCTTCACGGCGGTGGGAACCGGCGGCCATACCTGATCCTTGTCGTTGAACTCCAGGTTGGGCCACTTTTGAATGAAGTCGGGTTTTTTGGCCTTGGCCACAACGCTGGGCACCATCACCATGCCGAGGCCCTGCTCATGGTAGCCCGCCAGCACCTCATCGCTGTACAGGTACTCCATCACCTTCCAGGCCTGGTCCGGATGCTTGGACTTGGCGTTCATCAGGAACCATCTGCCCGCCAGGTTGATATGCTGGGTGCCCTTCACATCCTTCTCCACCGTAGGCAGCGGCGCCACATCCCATTCCTCCTTGGTGGGGAACTGGTTCTGGTAGACGCCGGGCTCGGAATGGGTCCAGGAGATGTACATGCCGATCTTGCCTGCGGCGAACTGGGTGCGCAGCGGATCGATGTCCAAGGAGATGGAGCCGGGGAAGAAGGCTCCGGAGACGAACATGTCGCGGTAGGCGTTGAGAATCGGCTTGTAGCTGCTGAAATCGTATTTGCCCGTCTTGAAGTCATAGCCCGATTCCACGCCGCCGCTGCGCATCAGGATATAATCCAGGGAGCGGGACAGGGCGGAGGTGGGGCTTTTCAGATTGGCGGCAAAGCCGTAAATGCCGTCCTTCTTCAGCTTTTCGGTAATCAGCTTGGCGTCCGCCGCCATCTCGTCCAGGGTAGCCGGCGGATTGGCGATCCCGGCCTTGGCGAAGATATACTTGTTGTAGAACAGCCGGGGCGTGGTGCCGATGGCCGGCAGGGAATAAATTTTGCCGTCCTGCATGTTGATGCCCTCGATAAAGACGCCTTCGCCGAAGCGCTTCTTGTAGCTGTCCGTCAGATACTTGTCCAAGGGAGCCAAATCCCCTTTGGGCAGATGGTCGGTATACGCCGTGCCGCCGTCGAAGAACACGTCGGGACCTTCATTGGTGGACAGGGCGATGTCCAGGGACTGGTTGAAATTTTCCGCATACACCTGATAGTCCGCTACGATGTTGTCCTTGTTCTCCTTGTTGAATTTCTCAATGGCGGCTTTCATGTAGTCCTGGTCGTGGCGGTTGATGGTCCATACCTTAATGGTGGTTTTTTCTCCGCCCTTCGAGGCAGCGCTTACATTCGGCGCCGCAGAGGAGCAGCCTGCCAGCGCCGTAACGGCCATCATGGCGGCTACCGCACAGGAAACAGCCTTTTTCATTGTTCGATCACCCTTCATCTGTAGGTTTGAAAGCCCTTACGGGAATCTATAGGTAGTGTACCAAAGGCTAGCACCCGCCTGAATCGAAAATCCGCAGGTCCCATGTGCAAGTTTCGAAGATTCTTCTTACCTGATGCTCTCCCGGTACTCCGTAGGCGTAAACTGATAGAACTTCTTGAAGCAGCTGGAGAAATATCGCTGCTCCTCAAAGCCCACCTTCTCCGCCACATCCTGGATTTTCAGGGTTGGGTCCTTCAGAAGCTCCAGCGCCCGCTCCATCCTCAGTCTGGTCACATACTCCACAAAGGATTCCCCCGTCTGCTGGCGGAACAGCTGCCGCAGGTAATTGGGGTTCAAGAACAGACGGGAGGCCACATCGGCAATGGACAGCTGGCTGTCGGCAATGGCAGTCTCCAGGTAGGCTTTTGCCTTTTCGATATAGCCGGCGCTTTTGTTCATTCTCACCTTGGCAATCTCCTCCTGGCAGGACTGCAGAAAGCCGCTCATCCAGTCCGACAGCTCCGCCAGCCCTTTGGCATTGTGGATGGTGACATACGGATTGTTCTCCTGCCCGGCAAAAAATACCGCCGCGTTGATGCCCCATTCCTCCAGCAGGTGCAGAAGCGCTCCCGCCAGCTCCATCAGCTTCAGCTTCACCCAATAGGGGTTGGTGCCGGGGGACGAAGCAAAATAGTCCACAATCTCCGACAGAGCGGCCAGGGCAGCCTCCTGCTCCTGCAGCTTCACATGCATCACCAGACGCCGGAACATGGCGTCGGCCGTCTGGTCCCCGGGAATCCGCCGGGCCCCGGCAATTTCCTCATAGTGGATAATCGGCTGGGAATGGGCCGTAAAATGGTATAATTTCGCCTCCTGGGCCTCCTGATGGGAGCGGTGGATTCCCGGCGGCCCCGGATGCACATTGCCTGCGGAGATGGCTGCCTCCATGCCGGCCTGCTTCTGCAGGGCGATGCCCAGATCGGTCAAGTAACGGTGAAAATCCTTGAAGCTGCCCTCCCGGCTGGAGCGGTTGCTGCCGAGAATCAGGACCAGCTCATAGTCGCTGGAAAACAGGGCATGCACCTCCTCCACCCCCGGCGCCGGCCGCTTGGCCAGCTGTTCGGCAATGGCCGCCGCCAGGGTCTCGCTGAAGCGGCTGTCCGCCTCCCGCCTGCCGGCCAGCTCCACAATGGCCACGCCATAATAGGCCCCGTCCACCCGGCACTCCACCGCCCGGGCCTGCTCGGCGATCCGCTCCTCCGGCACGCTGCCGCCGATGAGCTGGCGCAGGAACCGCTCGCGGAAGAGGGCCATTCCCTCCCGCACCTTCTGCTGCATCTCCTCCATATCCTGGAGGAACACCCGGCGCCGGCCCAGCTCCCGGGCGATGGCGTTCAGCCGCTCCGCCAAATCGGCAGAGTCCACCGGCTTCAGCAGATAGTCCTTGACCCCCAGCTTCAGCGCATTCTGGGCATATTCGAAATCGTCGTAACCGCTGATAATAAGCACCACAATCTCCGGATTCTCCGCCCGGAGCTGCCGGATGAACTCGATTCCTCCCAGCCTGGGCATCTGAATGTCGGTAATAATCACATCCGGCATCTGGTTCATGGCCGTGGTCAGCGCCTCATCCCCGTCCGCAGCCTCGTACACCGTGCCGTAAGCCGGGCAATGCAGCCCGGCCACCCGCCGGATGCCCTCCCGGATCATCGGCTCGTCGTCCACAATCAACAGCTTAAGCATATTCCTCCTCCTTCACGCCCCGGGGAACTCTCGCCCTGACCACGGTCCCCTTCCCCGGGGAACTTTCCATTTCCAGCCCGTAGGGCTCGCCGAAATAAAGCCTGATCCGGTCATGGACATTATAAAAGCCGTAGCCCTCATCCCCGCCGGTCCGGGTCTCCCGGAGCCGCTTGCGGATCATGGCCAGCTTGACGGGATGGACGCCGGCGCCGTCATCCTCCACTGTCAGGACCATATCCTCCCCTTCGCCGGCTGCCGAAATCCGGATATGCCCCTGGCGCTGCAGCGGCTTGATGCCGTGGTAGATGGCGTTTTCCACCAGCGGCTGGAGCAGCAGCTTGACCGTCCGCTCCTCCGAAAGTCCTTCCTCCGCCTCCATGCTGAAGGTGAAGCGGTCCCCGTAGCGCATTTGCTGAATGGTCAGATAGCATTCCGTATGGTGCAATTCCTCCCGCAGGGCAATCAGCTCCTTGCCGCGGCTTAAGGCGATCCGGAAGAAGGAGGCCAGCGCCGTCACCATCCGGCTGATTTCCATCTGGTCATTTTTCTCCGCCATCCACTTGATGGAATCCAGGGTGTTGTAAAGAAAGTGGGGCGTCATCTGGGATTGCAGCGCCTTCAGCTCCGCCTTGCGCTTTAAGTGCTGCTCCGTCTGGACCCGCTCCTTCTCCTGCTGGAGGCTGCTGATATACCGGTTGGACTGGTAAATCAGATCCTGGATCTCCTCCACCATGAAGTTAAAGGATTGGCCCAGCTTGCCCACCTCATCCTCATAGGGATAATGGAAGCGGACATTAAAGTTGCGCAGCCGGATCTGCTTCATGGAGCGCTCCAGATTGGACAGCGGCCTGCTCAGATTCCGCGAGATGTAATAGGCCACGGCAATCCCCAGGACGATGCTCCCAAGCAGCGCCGCCACCACAAATACCTGAATGCTGCGCAGCCTCGCCAAAAGACCGTCCTCCGATTGAATATGCACCAGAACCCAGGGAGCGACGGAGGTGCTCTGGTAATTGACGAAGTAGCGCTCCCTGCCCAGGGACAGCTTGGCGTTCATGGAGCCTGCGGCCATCACGGCGCCCCAATCCCGGGGCAGCTCCATATACCGGGCGGCGGCCTCCGACTGGTCCTGAGCCACAGCCTGCCCCTTGTCGTTGACGATAATCGTGAAATTGCCCTCCTCATGGTCAATCTGCCGCAGATAATCGAGAATTTTCTGCTCCTTAAGATTAACCACCATAAACAGCTCCTCCGGATACCCCATGACGGTAAACTTGAACACCAGCGGAATGACCCGGCCGGATTCCCGGTACATTTCGCCTGCGGAGTGGGGCTGCCAATAGAGGAAGGAATCCCTCTCCTTCATGATTTCTCCGTACAGCCGGCCCTCCTTGAAGCTGTAGGGATTGTTGATGGTCAGGGACAGGTCGAAAAACTCCCCTTTGGGCGTATACAAAAATACCGACGAGATAAACGGCTCCGAGAACCGCAGCTCGGCAAACAGGTTGGAATAATAAGTAAGCGCTTCCGCGTGATAACGGGGATCATCGTTCAACAGAAACTGGGTGGTAGTGGAATTAAAGGCGCTGTCGGTGCGCAGCCCGTACAGGCGGTTAATAATCACCTTCAGCTTCTGGTCCAGAAAATTGCCCACATTCAGCATCACCTCCTTGGAGTAGGTGGCCGAGGATTCCCGGACGATATCGGCAAAATACCGGTACAGCAGAAACCCGAAGGGAAGGGTTGTGCACAGGATCAGCACCATGCACAGCAGGGCGATTTTTTGCTTGAGCCTCATGTTGCGCAGCATGGGAAGGAAACGGTGTCGCATGGCGCCGGCCTCCTTGGCGTTGGAATGGCAGGGTGCAAAAGAAGCCGCCGGTTCTCTGGAAGAACGGCGACCGTATGCTTGTATCAGTATATCACAGCTTGCGCCGGAAGCCAGGGGACGGTTCCGCCCCGCGGCGTCAGCCCTTCACGGCCCCGGACGTAAGCCCGCTGATAAACTGGCGGTTGGTGAAGATATATACCAAGAGAATCGGGATCAGGGCAATGGCCGCCCCCGCCGTCATGATATGCCACTCCGCCGCGGCATTGGCCGAGTACCGGAGCCCCACCACCGCCACCGTCAGGGGTTTGATGGCCGGGTTGGGGATGCTGAAGACCAGCGCCGTAATATAGTCGTTCCAGGCCAGGCGGAAGGAAAACAGGGCCACGACCCCGAGAATCGGCCGGATCAGAGGCAGCATGATGCTGCAGTAAATCCGGAAATGGCTGGCGCCGTCCATCAGCGCCGATTCGTCCAGCTCCTTGGGCACGCTTTTGATAAAGCCCGTCACCAGGAAGATGTTGCTAGCTTGTCCGCCGGTCAGCACCAGGGCAAGCCCCAGCAGATTGCCCGTCAGCCCCACGGCATTCATCAGGAGATACTGGGGATAGAGGGTAATGGGACCCAGGGCGATGAACATGACGGACAGGTAAGCGGCCACCAGCGCCTTTTTGCCGGCAAACTCGTACCGGGCAATAATAAATCCGGCCATGGAGGAGGTGAGCACGGAGGCCACCATGGTAAGGGCGCTGAGCACCACGCTGTTCCAGGTGTAATCAATAAACTGCGCCTCTTTGAAGGCCTTCACATAGTTGGAGAACATCCATTTTTCCGGAAAAAAGCTCCCTCCCGCCTGCAGCTCCATATTGGTTTTGAACGATCCCAGCAAGGTGTAGATGACAGGGTAAACGGTAAACAGCACAATGGCCGCCATAAACAGGACGATGGCCGCAATGCCCAGGAATTTTTTGATCACGGACACACACCTCGATTCAGTCGTAGAATCAATACACATCTTCAAGCTTTTTGGAGATATACAGATACAGAAGCGTCACGAATCCCAGTATGATGCCGGTGACGACGCTGGCCGCCGCCCCGTAGCCGATCTCCGGCTGGATGGAGGAGGTAGTGGATACCGGGAAGAACAGCTGGTACATGTAGAGGAACACCACCTGGGTTTTGCCCAGCGGGCCGCCCTCCGTCAAAACCATAATGCTCTGGATGTCCTGGAAGGTGGTAACGATGGAAAGCATCAGGATCACCCGCAGCACCGGACCCAGCATGGGCAGGGTAATCTTGAACAGCCGCTGCCAATAGTCCGCTCCTTCCAAATCCGCGGCCTCGTATACATCCTTGGGGATGGTCTGCAGCCCGGCCAGGAAATAGACCATGTAATTCCCCAAGCCCCCCCATACGGCGACAATCACCACCGTGAGCATGGCGAATTTGGGCCCCAGCCATTCGATGGGCTGGTCGATAAGCCCCAGAGTCATCAGATAATGGTTCACATCGCCGTTGTATACGTTGAACAGGAGATAGAAAATCAGGGCCATCACCGAGGCGCTCATAATGGTGGGGCTGAAGATGACCGCCTGCAATAAAGCGCTTCCTTTAAAGGAGGCATTCAGCACCACGGCCACCAGGAAAGCCAGGGGCAGAACCAGTGACAGCTTGCCGAAGGCGTACACCAGGGTAACCCACAGGGATTGCCAATAGATGGGGTCCCGGGTAAAGATGCGGACGAAGTTGTCCAGCCCGGTGAATACGGCCTGGTGAATCCCGTCATAGTCGAAGAACATGTACCGCAGGGACCAGAGAATGGGGAATACAGCCAGGGTGGTAAACAGAATCAGATTGGGAAGAAGCATCAGGTAAATCTGGCTTTGCCGGAACAACCGGCGTTTGGAAGGGCGCGGGGCGCCGGTCTCCGATGTTGCCTGCTGCATTGCTTGCATGCGCTTTCACCTCGCGTGGAATGAGTATGTACGAACTATACCACGGAGCTGTAAAAGCGGTAATAAATAAAACGAAGGCCGGATGTTCAAAATCTGCAGTTTTTTAAAAGGGGGACAAACGCAAAAAAATTCCCGCCGCAGCGGGAATTTCAGGCAGTATGGGACAAACGCCGTCCTTTACAGATTAGAAAATAGCCTTTTCATACATGCTGTAAGAGGTCGGTACAACCACACTGCGTCCCAGCCTGGATTTCACCAGGGGATAAACCTCGCTGTCCACCTCGCACAAAAGCCCGCGGCGCCTGACCAGAAGAACGGCTCCCGACTCAATCAATTCATCCAAGATTGGCGCGTCATCCTTGTGCAAGACAATTCCCAGTTTCATTGCTGATCCTCCCCGTTATCTTTTTAGGGACTGTCTTAAGCTATAAGACAGTCCCCGGTGAACCAGTATCTCCTAACCTTATTATATGCATGGGTTATTCCTCTTGCAAGCGTTTTCATGGTAATCTGGGTAATTTTTCCGGTCACGAAAATATTCCAGCCAAAAGGCCGCAGCCCCGGCTGAATATGGGCTGCGGCCTTGCTTATGCCGGCTTGGATTCATCCCTTGGGGCGGAAAAACAGCGCAGCCAGGAACGAGAAAATAATCGCCGCCGATATCCCCGCGCTGGTCAGCTCGAATATGCCCATGACAATGCCGATAAACCCGTATTTGTCGGCATGCTCCAAAGCGCCGTGCACCAGAGAGTTGCCGAAGCTGGTGATGGGCACTGTGGCCCCGGCCCCGGCAAATTTGACGAAAGGGTCATACCAGCCCAGCCCGTCCACAATGGCGCCAAGAACCACCAGAGCACTCATCGTATGGGCAGGGGTCAGCTTGATGACATCCATCATAATCTGCCCCAGCACACAGATGGCGCCTCCCACCAAAAAAGCCTTGAGGAACATCATTGCATCCATCTTAATCCCCCCTTCCGCCTTCAATGGCCACTGCATGGGCGATACACGGAATGCTTTCTCCCTGTTGATAGGACAGCGGGGACAACAGCGCGCCGGTGGCCACAACCAGAATCCGCTTCAGCTTCCCTTCCGCCAACTGCTTCAGAAGATAACCGTAGGTGACGGTTGCACTGCAGCCGCAGCCGCTGCCTCCCGCCTGGACATCCTGCTTCTCCCGGTCATAGATCAGAATGCCGCAATCCTGGAAATTCATCTTATCGATGGGAAACGCATGCTGCGTAAACAGCTCCCGGGCAATCTGATGGCCAACAGTGGCCAAATCCCCGGTAATGACCAGATCGTATTCATCCGGCTGCAGATTGAATTCGCGGAAATGGGCCTCAATGGTGTTCACCGCCGCGGGAGCCATGGCTGCCCCCATATTGAAGGGGTCCTTGATTCCCATATCCACCACCTTGCCAATGGTTGCCCGGGTAACCCGGGGCCCCAGCCCTTGGGGGGCAAGTACGGCGGCTCCGGCGCCGGTTACGGTAAACTGGGCGGTAGGCGGTTTCTGCGCTCCGTATTCGGTGGGGTAGCGGAATTGCTTCTCCACGGTGCAGTTATGGCTGCAGGTGCCGGCCAGCACATACTGCGCCGAGCCGGTGGAGACAATGAGCGACCCCAACGCCAGTCCCTCCATGGCTGTGGAGCAGGCGCCAAATATGCCCAGGTAAGGGGCCTCCAGCGTCCGGGCTGCAAAGCTTGAGCTGATAATCTGGTTCATCAGATCTCCGCCCACGAAAAAATTAATGCTTTTTCCTTCCACATTGGCTTTTTTCAGCGCCTCCTGGGCAGCGGTTTCCATCAGCTTTTTCTCCGCCTTCTCCCAGGTCTTCTCCCCTAACCGAGTATCGGGGAAGGCCACATCAAAATGCTTGCCCAAGGGTCCTGCAGCCTCATCGGGACCCACTGCCGTGGCGGCTCCGATGATGACCGGCGGCCTGTCAAAATTCCAGCTTTGTTGCCCGACCAGCATCCCCCTCAACCTCCATATGTAAAGATCCAGTGTAATAAACCGACAAAAAAGGCAGCCACGGTGCCAAAAACAATAACGGAGCCTGCCAGCTTGAACATATTTCCGCCCACTCCCAGCACAAGACCTTCACTCCGATGCTCCAGCGCCGCCGAGCACATGGAGTTGGCAAAGCCCGTTACCGGCACCGCGGAGCCGGCTCCGGCCCATTGGGCGATTTTGTCATAAACCCCGAAGCTCGTCAGAATAACCGAGATCAGAATCATGGTAGCCACCGTGGGATTGCCGGAGGTTTCCTTGTCGAAGTGAAGCCACTTTTCGTAAATGAACGTGAAGCATTGTCCGATGACGCAGATAAGCCCTCCGATCAAGAAGGCCCGCACGCAGTTTTGGGCTACCGGCCGTTTGGGGGCTACCTGCCCGGCAAGCTTCTGATAGTCCTGCTGCTTCTTGGCTTTTTTTTGTGCGTCATATGCCTGATTGGCCATTGTGAACCCTCCTCAGGGCTTTCCTTCAGGAAAGCCAGCATCGTAAGCATCAACTTGGGCTTTCCTTCAGGAAAGCCAGCATCGTAAGCATCGGCTAATTTTTCCGCCCCCGTACTTTCCGCCGTTTGCCGGGAGTTTTCAGCCTGTCCTTGTAAAAATCCGTATACAATCCGCCGTTTTCATCCGCAACCGCCAAAAACACATCATCCAATTTGATCCCGGACTGCTTGAGCCGCCGGTCCAGCCATTGCTGGTTGAAGCCCAACGCATCCAATCCCTCTTCCTGAACCGTACCATCCATAATAACCGCCTGGGGCGGACGGATTCGCTTGGGATGCAAGCCAATCGCCATGGGCGTCAGGGGCTGGTTCTCCTCCTTCAGCATCACGCTCAGGTCGCCGCTTGGCTCCAGAACGGCAAATTCCACATCCGCCGGATTAAATACGCTTTTGGTCCGCAGCTGCTCCAGAAGCTCATCTGTGGTGTAGCGTTCCTTCTTGAGATTTTTTTCGAGAATTTTACCGGCTTGGATAAATACTGTCCCCTTCCCCTCCAGAAGGATGCGGATCAGCTTGCTCTTCATGGCAAGCAGCTCCGCCAAGAGGGGAATGGAGAACCAGACAATCATGGCAATGACGCCATGCATGTAGTTGGCCTCTACATCCGTGGACAAAAATCCGGCCAAATCGCCGATGACGATTCCCGTAATATACTCGAAGAAGGTGAGCTGGGAGATCTGCTTTTTTCCCAGAATGCGGGTCATCGCAAAAAGGATGATCAGAGCGCCAATCGCCCGAATTGCAATCTGGCCCCATCCGGACATAAAAACCTCCTCCATTCCAAGCCTTGAGCTTCATGACAAATTATGTGTCAAACCGCCGCAAAATATGAGAAAAAAACAAAAGCCCCGGGAACCGGACAGGTCAGGCCTGTCGGTCTCCGGGGTTACCGCTTGATGATGTTACATAAAAATCAGCAAAACCAGCACCAGCAAAATAAATAAAACCAGAATCAGAATCATGGAATCTGCAGCTGCCATACGCAATGCTCCCATCTGTACCGGAATACAATATATGCTATGCCGGGCGAATGGGAAGGGGAACCGGTTAGGCCAACTGAACGGATACGGAGTCCTGCTGCCGCGCCCGCAGTTGGGCACGCTGGATGCTGACGATCAACCCGTCCATCTCCTGGCTGACGGCAACGACGCCAGGGTCGACCAGATTGCCGTTCTTCTCGTCCACAAGGCGGTACAACCGATTCGTGAGAGCCTCCAGGCGCTGGTGAATATCGTGATCCGGCATACACTCACATCCTTTGCGCGGCTTTGTTCAATCCGTTCCTTATATGGACAAGTATATGATGAAAAGAAAATCAGCAACCGTGACACTTCTCACACTTGCCGAATGATCGGGAAACGGAGAAGGAATCGTCTATTTTTCGCCATAATTCATCCATTTATTTGAAAGTATTGTCGATTTCAGTTTTTTCCTGAAAATGAAAAAAATTGCCGGATAAGCGGCGGTCCGCCTCCGGCAATTCTGCTTGAAACTGGGTATGGTTTACTGCTGCTGCAAAAGCTTAATGCGGTAGCTTTCCGTTTCCAAAGCGCGGATTTCGTCCAGTTCTTCCCCGGTCAGCACCTTCGGAGCTCCGGCGGCTTTCGCCAGAAGGTAAATGCGTGCGCTCTCCTCCACAACCTCCGTGCGGTAATATGCCTCCCGGAGATTGCGGCCCACCGCCACCAGACCGTGGTTGCCAAGAAGAAGCGTGCTGTACTGGTTGATTTTTTCCTTTACCGCATTGGCCAACAGCTCCGTGGTAGGCACCACGTAGGGCACAAAGCCGGTTTCCCCCGTCAGGGCCGCCTGATCGGGAAACATGATGGGCAGCTTCTCGCCAATCAGCCCGAAGGCAATGGAATTGGCGGGATGAGTGTGGATCATGGCTCCGATGGAGGGGTTGGTCTGATAGCCGTACAGGTGCATCAGCACCTCGGAAGAGGGGCGCAGGCCGGGGGCGGCCTGGATGGAGCCGTCCGAAATGGAGACGGCCACCCACTGCTCGGGGAGAATCTCCTCCAGAGCGAAGCCGCTGGGCGACACCAGCATGGTGTCCCCGTCACGGGCGGAAATATTGCCGCCGGGGCCCACAACCATCCCCTTCTCCACAATTTTTCTGGCATATTTGCACAGTTCCTCACGAACCGGTACAGGCTGGGTCATGCGAGCACCTCCTAAGGGTTTTGCTTCAGCGATCTTATTTGTACAACGGGCCGAAGTTCTGGCAAGCGCGGTAGTCTGCGCCTTCCGCGTCGGCAGTGCCGAGCAGGCCCCAGACCTTGGGACGGTAAATCTTCTCCTCCGGCACATTGTGCATGTTTACCGGGATACGCAGCATCGAAGCCAGGGTGATCAGGTCAGCCCCCACATGGCCGTAGCTGATGGCGCCGTGGTTGGCCCCCCAATTGTTCATCACATCATACACGCTTTTGAAGGCGCCTTCCCCTGTCAGCACGGGAGCAAACCAGGTGGTGGGCCAGGTGGGATCGGTGCGCTTATCCAGAGCATCGTGAACCGCTTCCGGCAGATCCACGGTATAACCTTCCGCAATCTGGAGCACCGGGCCAAGACCCTTGACCAGGTTGATCCGGGCCATGGTCACCGGCATGCCGCCCTTGGTCAGGAAATCGCTGGAGAAGCCGCCGCCGCGGAAATAGCCGGTGGATGCGGGACGCCAGGAGGTAGCGGAGAGACATTGGTTGGCCTCGTCCTGGGTAATCTCCCAATGGGGCTTCATGGCCGGCTGGCCGTTTCGGGTTTGCTCCCCGGAGCCGTCCAGGGCCGCTGCGCCGGAGTTGATCAGATGGATAATGCCCTCGGCCGCTTTTCCCTCCAGGGTGTGTCCGGTAACCCGCTTCACTGCATCAGGGCTCCAATAGGTGCGGACATCGGCGAAAATTTGCGCAGTATGGGTCAGCAGATAGCCAAACAGCATGGTCACGCCATTCAGGCTGTCGTTCTCAGTCGCTACAATATACGGGGAGCGGATGCCGTTCCAGTCAAAGGAGCTGTTGAGGATCGCTTCCATAAAGTCCCCGTTGGGGAAATGGTCGGTCCATTGGCGCTGCCCCTGGAAGCCTGAAGCGATGGCATTATGGCCGTTGGCCTCCTCTTCAAAACCAAGCTCGGCAAGCCGGGGATTGCCGATCATCAGGTCGCGGGCGATAATCGCCATTTTGACCACGGTCTCCCAATCCTTGTCCTTGGCCTCGCGGCTCTTCTGCCCTTCGGGTTCATTGTTGTCGGGGCCTTCCTTGCAATTCGTCTTCACCCAGGCCAGGGCTTTCTCATATTCGGCGGGGTCATAGATAACTTCATCCATACGGCGGACAAACTCGCTCATGTCCACATACTCATTGCGCATGCCCAGGTATTCCTGGAAAAAACCTTCGTTGACGACGGAGCCGGCGATCCCCATGGAAACCGAACCCATGGACAGATAGGATTTGCCCTTCAGATTGGCAACAGCCAGGCCGGCCCGGGCAAAAGCCAGCAGCTTCTCCTGGACATCCTCCGGGATGCTGTTGTCGGCCAGATCCTGCACATCATGGCCGTAGATGCCGAAGGCAGGGATGCCCTTCTGGGCATAGCCGGCCAGCACAGCCGCCAGATAGACGGCGCCGGGGCGTTCCGTGCCGTTAAAGCCCCACACCGCCTGGGGAATGGAGGCGTCCATATCCATGGTTTCGGTGCCGTAACACCAGCAAGGCGTCACTGTTACCGATAACCCGACATTTTCCCCGGCGAACTTCTTGGCAGCCGCCGAAGCCTCCGCCACCCCGCCGATGCAGGTGTCCGCAATGACGCATTCCACCGGGCTTCCATCCGGATTGCGCAGGCTGGAGGCGAAAAATTCCGCCACATTCCGAGCCATGGTCATGGTCTTCTCTTCCAGGGACTCCCGCACTCCCCGGCGTCTGCCGTCAATTGTGGGACGAATGCCGATTTTGGGGAAACCGCCCTGCCATCTGTATTGCTCGATCATTGCCTGATCCCTCCGTATAAATAAATGAGTTACCGATAACTCCAAATTAGCAGTTTCCCCCCTTGCTGTCAATCCTTTTGTTCAGTACAATAAGTGTCATATCTGACAGACCGAACAGAAAGGAGGAGCCTCGTGGTAACCATCTACGATATTGCCAAAAAAGCCAATGTTTCCGCCATGACCGTGTCCCGGGTGATCAACAACAAAGGCCGGATCAGCGAGAAGACCCGCAACAAGGTGAAGCGGATCATGGAGGAGCTGAATTACGTGCCCAACGAAATGGCGCGCAGCCTGGTTTTGCGGGAAACCCAGGTGCTGTTTTTGCTGGTGACCGATATTACCAACCCCTTCTTCACCACCCTGGCCAGGGGGGCGGAGGACGCCGCCAACAAGCTGGGTTACCGGCTGCTGTTCGGCAACAGCGACGAAAGCCTGGAGAAGGAACGGGAATATGTGGATACGATTCTCAAATCCCGGGTGGACGGAGTGCTGCTGGCTCCCGCCGGGGACGGCTCCCTGCCCCATCTGGAGAGCCTGCGGGCCCACGGGGTGCCGTTTGTGCTTCTGGACCGGGAGGTGCCGGGCATCGGCAGCGATGTGGTGCTGGGGGACAGCCGGGAGGGCACCCGCATGCTGATGGAGCATATGATCGCCCTGGGGCATAAGGAAATCGCCCTGGTCAACGGCTCGCCGGAAGTGTCCAGCGCCCGCCTGAGAGCCACGGCCTACAAGGAGGCCTTGAAGCTTAACGACCTGGCCGCCCCGCCGGAGCGGATTCTGGAGCTGAGCTATGCCCCGCGGAGCAGCCTGGCCCGGATCGGAGAATGGCTGGACGGGCTTCATCCCCTGCCCACCGCCATTCTGTGCGGCAACAATATGATGGCCATCCAGACTATTCAGGCCATCCGCAAGAAGGGGCTGCGGGTGCCGGAGGATATCTCCGTATGCTGCTTCGACGACCTGGGCCCGGTGGGCGAGATCGACCCGTTCCTCACCGTAGCCGCCCAGCAGGCGTACCAGTTCGGCTACAAGGGCATGCAGCTCCTGATCGGCCGCATCGCCGACAAGGAAAACGACGGCGGCGATGATGCCTGGACACGGGTGCTGCTGCCGGCGGAGCTGGTGGTCCGCCGCTCCGTGGCGGATTTGCGCTAGGCTGTGTTTGCGCGGGAGCAGCGCGGGTGGGGCGGCGCCTCCTGGCGGCGGTGAGCGGCGCCATTTCGGGCTGCGGCACCTGCCGGAAGCAGCCGCAGCCCGGCAGCAAGGGTCAGCGGCGCTGGCCGCCGGACGCTTGCAGGCGCCGGACGCTACAGAAGCTGGAAGCCAGACGCCGAATGCCGGATGTTTGCCGAAACCAGACGCTTACGAAAGCTGGACGCCGATGCTGGACGTTTGCCGGAAACCAGACGCTTACGGAAGCTGGACGCCGAATGCTGGATGCTTACGGAATTATCAGACTCTTATTGCCTAAAATCCGGCTTGGAGAGCAGATTGCGGAACTGAGGAGCGCTTATTGCAGGTTTCCGGCAGTTTCGAGATTATTTTGCCTGCTCAAGCCTCCGTAAGAGTCTCCAAGTTCCGTTAATTCGGAAAAATCCGATTTTATCGCAATTAAGCGCTTCTCAGTTCCGTTGCCACGTTGCGCAGCGCCTGCAGATGGCCCTGGATACCGCGCAGGTTGTCGGCTCCCCTTTGGTTTAACACAACTCTACTTTAAGCCCTCCTCGCCCCGCCATTCTCCCGGCGGATATAGGCGTCTGCTATTCGAGCTGCTCCACCTGCATCCTATTACACCTACCTGCCTTTCACCATACTCATCTGCCTTCCACCGCTTGTATCCGCATTTCACCATACTCATCTCTCGCCCGCATCCGCATCCACTACACTCGCCTGCATCCCATCCCGCCCACTCGCATTTCACCTTAGTCCTCTGCCTCCCACCGCTCACATCCGTATTTTGTCACACTCATCCGCCTTCCATCGCCCGTATCTGCCCGCCACACCCACCTGTTCTCCATTCCCACCATCCACACCTACGATTCCATCCCGCCCATCTGCTTCCGCTGTGTCCGCCGCTTTTCCGCCGCATAGGATTTCCCCTTGAAAAATCCCTTGTTTTCCTCCATGATTAAGGGATAGTTTGTTTCCATTGGAGGAGGCCCTGTTATCCATGAGTTCCGTATTCGATCATGTGCCAAACCGCAGCAATACCCGGTCCTACAAGTGGGACCAGTCGGAGAAATTGTTCGGCAACCCCAATATTCTGCCGCTTTGGGTGGCGGACATGGATTTCGAGAGCCCGCCCGCCGTCAAAAAAGCCATTGAAAGCCGCGCCGCCCAAGGCATTTACGGCTATACCGTGATGCCCGACGAGGGCTGGGACGCGATTACCGGCTGGTTCAGCCGCCGCCATCAATGGCCCATCCAAAAAAGCTGGCTGTCCACCGTTACCGGCGTGGTCACCGCCCTGAGTCTGGCTGTGGAGCTGTTTACTGAACCGGGCGGCGCGGTTATTCTTCAATCGCCCGTTTACTACCCTTTTTATGATGTGATCAAAATGAACGGCCGCCAGGTGGCCGCCAACCCTCTCCTGCACCACAACGGCCGCTACGAAATGGATTACGCCCATCTGGAAAAGCTGATGCAGGAAGGCGCAAAGCTGCTCCTGCTGTGCAGCCCCCACAATCCCGGCGGACGGGTCTGGGAGCGGGAAGAGCTGGTGAAGCTGGGCGAGCTGTGCCGCAAATACGGCGTCATCATCATGTCCGACGAAATCCACGCCGACATGACCTATCCCGGGCATAAGCATATTCCCATCGCCTCCATTTCACCGGAGCTGGCGGAGATTACCGTCACTGCAATTGCGCCCACCAAAACCTTCAACCTGCCCGGTTTGCCGGCCGCTTTTATGGTGACTCCCAATCCGGAGCTGAAGCGCAAAATCGATTACCGGATTAAGACGCTTTCCCTGCATATGACCGGTTTTTTCAGCCCGGATATGATCCTGGCCGCCTACAATGAAAGCGAAGCCTGGCTGGACGAGCTCCTGGTATACCTGAAAAGCAATCTGGACTTTGCGGTGGATTACCTCCACCGGCATTTGCCCGCCGTAAAGCCCATGGTGCCGGAGAGCACCTACCTCCTGTGGGTGGACTGCCGGGGACTGGGGCTGGATGTGGCCGGCCTCAAGGACTTGATGTACCACAAGGCCCAGGTAGCCTTTAATGAGGGCTCCACCTACGGCCCCGAGGGCAAAGGCTTTCTGCGGATCAACCTTGCTTGCCCGCGGGCAACCCTGCAGGAAGGGCTGGCCCGGTTTGCAGAGGCGGCAAGCGCCCTGGCAGGAAGCAAAACAGAGTAAGCCCTGTTGTTTATCCGCCGCAAGCAAAAGAAAAGCCGCCTAATCGGGCGGCTTTTTTACTTTTACGCACTATGGCAGCGGCGTGACAATAGGAATCAGTATGATGGCGATAGCGACTCGGTGGTGGAAGCGGCGCAGCAATAGTAACGGTATAATTGGGGCGGGAACGTATGGATAGCAATAGCGGCACGGCAGCGGCATGATGGGACTAAAAATAGCGGAAAATAGATGGCCCTATCCCGGTGAAAACGGCCGGGCATCCCATTAGCGGAAATTTGCTTTCCGCTATTCTGCCGCCCCCAAGTTTGCGGCAGTCACATGCCGCCTCTCCCCCGACAGTTTAGCGGCCGCGCCACATCCTCCTTGCTTCCCGTTCACGGCTCCACCGTGTAGCTGGCCGCCGGAATCCAGTCGGCTGCCGTAAAGTCCCGTCCCCGGATGTGCACCTTGTTGCCGCTGACCTCTACCACCAGCCCCTCGCTTTTCTGCTCCTCCGCCGGGATCGGGGTGTCCGACGTATCATACGGAGACTGGACCGACGACGTATTCACCATCGTGAAGCCGTCCCGGATCAAGGTGCCGGGAGAGCCCAGCTCCCAATGGGAATGCCCCGAGAAAAAGACTGTTTGGGGATAACGCGAAAGGATTTCCTTCAGACGTTCATGCTGGATCACCGCCCTGCTGTTAAAATCGGTAAAGCTTCCGGCCACCGTATAAGGCAGCGGCTGATGCAGAAACACAAAAATGGGCTTGCCCTCCTCCGCCCTCTCTGCCATAGCCCCCTCCAGCCATTGCAGCTGCTTCTCCGACAGCCAGGCGTCCTCGGCGAAGCTGTCATCCGTCTGGCGGTAGGTTTCCGAACCTAGGAAAATAAAATGGTACCCTTCTATCCACGAATCATGGTACACCTTGTCATAACCGGTAAACTGGAGAAACCGGCCGATGGAGGCCTCCGGCGTTTCCCCATTGGGAAAATCCGCCTCATTCCATTTTCCCGCCGCATCCGTCCAAGCCTTGTAAAACTCATGGTTGCCGATGGTGTACACCACCTGCCCCGGGTAGGGAATCTCCCGCATAAGCTTGCCCAGCGTCTCGTAATCCCCGGGCAAGCCGTTGCCCAAGTCTCCGTTGATCACCAGCGCCTGTCCGGGCACATTTTGGCTTAGATCGGTTAAGGCCTTGCGGAGCTTGGTATGGGATTCCTTGTTCCACGCTTCCACATGGATATCGCTGATCACGGCAAACCGGAAAACAGACTGGTTCCCTACGGCGGGAGCTGAAGAGAGCTCCACCCTCTGGACCGAAGAGAACTCCCACGCTGAAGCTGAAGAGTGCTCCGTCCCCTGGACCGAAGAAGACGCCTGCGCTGAAGCAACTGCGGCGGCACCGGGAGCGGCGGCGACAGGAAGAACCCTCTCCAGCTTGGGCGAACCCGGCGGAAGGATCAGTTTGGGGGCGCCCGGTACCGGAGTATTTATAAAAGTGGTATCCCAACCCTGAGCCGCAGAAGCAACAGTCTCCGTTTGAGCCCCAGGCTCTCCGCCCATGCCGGATGAAGTAAGAGCCAGCACGGCAGCGAGAATAACCTGCCAGGCGGCGATATACAGTTTCATAGAGAAGCCTCCTTTTTTCAAAAGTCTCAGAAGGGTATATAGCGGGAAAGCGGCTCGACTTCTTGACAAACGCAGATGGCCAAAGGACGCCGATAGGCGCTTATCCTTGTGAGGTAGTTTTAAGTCTTTTACCCATAAAAATTCAAGCTTCCGCAAAATCTCCGAAAATTTTGTCCGAATTGTGTCTTCCCCTAACGCAGACGGCGCGGACAAACGCCAAAAAAGGCCTGCGGATAACCGCAAGCCTGCAAAGCTGTAAACCTATGAAACAGCCTAAAGCTGCTGCATAAAGGTATAGATCTTGTCATACATACCCGGCAGGCCCTCATGGCCAAAGTCCGGGTAAATCTCCACTTCCACGGGAGCCGTCATTTTGTTGATGGCGGCAAATTGGGTGGACGGCGGGCAAATATTGTCCATCAGCCCCACCCCGATCAAGGTTTTGGCCCGGATCCGGGGAGCCAGATTCTGGATGTCGATATAGCCCAGACGGGTGAAAATTTCATCCTCCCGCTTGTGCTGGGGATCGAAGTGGCGGAAGAAGGTCTTAAGCTCCACATAGGCGTCCTTGGCCAGGTCCATCTCCCAAACCCGCTTGTAATCGCTCAGGAACGGATACACCGGCGCCGCCAGCTTGATCTCGGGCACCAGCGCCGCGCAAGCGATAGTCAGAGCGCCGCCTTGGGACCAGCCTGTTACCCCTACCCGGGAGGCGTCCACCTCATCGAAGCCCATCACGATTTTGGCCAGCAGAGCCGTATCCAGATAAATATGGCGGAACAGCAGATTCTCCGGCTTGTCGTCCAGACCGCGGATAAAATGGCCGTGGTGGGTATTGCCCTTGACGCCGCCCACATCCTCGGACAAGCCGCCCTGGCCGCGGACATCCAATGCCGCGAAGGAATAGCCCATTGCAGCGTATTGCAGCTTGTCCTGCCAGTCGCCGGAATGGCCGGTGTACCCGTGGAAATGGAGAACCGCCGGGTGAGGAGCCGCCGCCTGTTTCGGGCGGATATATTTGGCGTGGACGCGAGCGCCGCGGACTCCCGTAAAAAACAGGTCGAAGCATTCGGCAAAAGGAGCGGAGAAGGCGGCCGGCACCAGCTCTACCTGCGGATCAACCGCATTCATTTCCTCCAGCGCTTGTTCCCAATAAGCGTCAAAATCCCCGGGTTTGGGGGTGATTCCCTGGTAGAGCTTCAGTTTCTCCAGGGGCATATCCAGCATAGGCACTAAGATCATTCCTTTTCGTATGGGATGATAATATTCCACCTTACTGTACAGGCCCCCCGCGCGGAATTCAATACCCTTTTTGGGTCAAATGTTAGCCGATTTGGACACCCCGCCCCTCAATCGGCCAGATAAGCTCCCTGCTCCCGGAGCTTCGCCCGAAGCAGCTCCGCAGGAACCAAGGCGGCTTCATAGCCGTGAAGCGCCGCAAGAGCGGCGGCCGCCCCGCCGCCGTGGCCGATGGCCCCGGCAATGGGGGTCACCCGGATGGCCCCCTGGGCCTCGAAGGTGGCGGAGATGGAGCGGCCCACCGTCACCAGATTGGCGATGCGCCCGTTTACCAGCGAGCGGTAGGGGATGCTGTAAATTTCCCCGGACTTCAGGTGCTTGATGGCCTTCACCCGCTCCTTAAACGCCTCCTCCCGCTCCCCTTTGGGAGGATGGATGTCCACGGGATAGCCGCCATGGGCGATGGTATCCGGAAAGGTCCGGCAGGCCAGCAGATCCTCCAAAGTCAGGGTATACAGCCCCTTGATCTGCCGGGAGCTGCGAACACCCACGGAAGGCCCGGAGGAAACAAGAACCGCATCCTCGAAGCCGGCTACCCGTTTTTTCAGAAAAGCCTCCAGCTCCCGGACATGCTTCCGGCCTTCTATCTCCGCCAGACTCAGGCTCCAGGGATCGGTGCTGTCGAAGCCGCTGATCCGGGAGGTATTGACAATCACCTCGCCGGGATAATTGGTCTCGAAGAACAGAAGATCATCCCGCACCCCCGACAGCTCTCCCAGCTCCATGGCCTCATGCATAGTGTTCACATAACCGCCGATGGACAGGCGCGGGGCCCGGTCAATCTTGTCCAGATCCCCCTCCAGGCGGGGAAATTCCTCCGGGTGCTGCCGGATATACGCCTTCACCCGGGCAATATCCACATTCCGCACCTTCATGTTCATGGTCATGGGCTGGGAGGCCCCGTCGGTTTCCCTGCCCTTGGCAAACTCCACCCCGGCCCAGGCGGACAAATCCGCATCGCCGGAGGCGTCCACGAACACCCGGGCTTCGATCCGGCCAAGCCCCGCCTTGTTGCACACGTCAATGGAGCGGATGCGTCCGCCCTCCGTCTGCACCCCCGCCAGCATAGTATGAAACAGCGCCTGCCCGCCGCTCTCCAGAAGCATCAGGTCCAGCTCATGCTTCATCCCTTCTGCGTCAAAAGGGGTCACCGTATAGGTATAGCCGGTGGTATCAAAGATATGGCCCGGGGATTTCCCCTTGGCCACCAGGCGGTCGATCAGCTCCCCGGTAATCCCCTGCACCACCTGGGTATTCCGGGAGTGGAAGGTCATCATCGGCCCTACCCCCGCCGCCGTCAGCATACCGCCCATAAAGCCGTACTGCTCCACCAGCAGCGTACTGGCCCCGCAGCGGGCGGAGGCGATGGCCGCCATAGCGCCGGCGATGCCCCCTCCGATTACCGCCACGTCAAAAATCTTCTCCTTCATGCCCCGTCTCCTTTCTTGTTCCAACAAGCCAAATCCAAGCCGGAGCGCCGCACAAGGGATGGATCTCTCCCGAATCAACCGCCTCTGCGCCTCCGCTCCGGCAAACCATCACAAGGGATTGCCCGTCACCTCCGGAGGCGTTATATAATCCGGGTCCAGCTCCACCACCAGCCCTTGGGCATCCAAAAGCGGCCGCAGCCGGTCATAAGGCACCTCCTGCACGCTCGTCCCCCCCTGCGCCGCAAGAGCCGCAGCGGTTCCCGCCGCCTGTCCCATAACCATGAACACAGGCTCCATTCGGATGGAGCCGTAGGCCGCATGGGAGGAGGACAGACAGACGGTCACCAGCAGATTGGCGCATTCCTCCCGGCGGGGCACCAGCGCCTTGTAGCTGATGGGAAAAGGGGCCGGCACCCCGGCCATAAAGCCCCCTTCCGTACAAAGCCGGCCGTCGCTGTCCAGGCAATATTGCGTGGAGTGGGAATCCATGGAGTAGGAGCCCATTCCTACGGAATCGCCCACCGTCTCCAGACGCTTCACCGTCCGCTCCGTCACGACCGCCTCTCCCCGCATCCGTCTGGCCTCCCGGACATACAATTGGGAGGGCCAATGGCCGCTCTCGGGGAATTCATCCTTGGGCAGCCCCCAAGGGGCATACTTGCGCCTTACCGCCTCCGGTACCCGGGGATGATGCTGGAGAGTCCAAATCAGCCCCTTCTGATAGGTTTCATGGGCCGTGGCAATTTCCTGCCGCCGGGCATACCCCGCCTCCGGATAATCATGGTTCATGCCGATGTAATCCGTGGAGAAGGAGCCGGTGTTATTGGAATCCGTCTTCTCCCCCGGCATCATGGTCAGCTTGAACACCAGCCCCTCGTAGCCCTGCTCCAAAAGGCGGAACAGAATCTCGTAATCCGCCTCCCGGTACCCCTCCGGCCGCTCCACGGGAACCCGGTTATCCGGATTGGCCGTGAGGCACATCCGGTAATTGTACGCCTGGGTTTTGCCGTCCCCATCCCCCATGGCGCCTCCGGAATCGGGGTTGATCCGGTCCAGCAAGCCGCTCTCCGGCGCCCCCGGAATCCGGTACGGGTCCACATGCGGAACAAGGGGAGTCGGCTTGCGGATGCCGTTATTGGATTCCCCGTAAACCCCGTTGCCCTCTCTGCCCACCGTATAGGACACCCCGGCCCAGGCCATCAGATCCCCTTCATAGGTAGCGTCGATAAATACTTTGGCTTTGTATACCTCACCCGACTCCAGCTCCAGCGCCGCAATCCGCGTTCCGTCCATAACCACGCCGGAGCGCTCCTTCAGACGCCGCCCGGTGAGCACCTCCATGCCGCTCTCCCGGATATAATCCTCCAGCACCCGCAGGGCCGCCGAGGGTTCAAAGCGCCACACGGGGCCGGGCCGGCCGTAATACTCCCCCAGCCTGTTATAAAATTCCCGCGACAAGCCGCCGATGGCCGCCGGGTCTCCGGCATCCGTCGCTCCCAGCCCGCCTGTGGTCAGACCGCCCAGCCGGATGCCCGGCTCCACCACAAGCACCCGCATGCCCATGCGGGAAGCCTGCACTCCCGCCATAATCCCCGCGGCGCTGCCGCCGTAAACCACCACATCATATTCACGCATATGCTTCTGCATCGCCACTACCTCCTGTGCTCCTCGCAAAAATCTCGTCTTCTCCTCTATTGTAGCGGCAGCGGCAGGCAAGACGAAGGTTCATTCCTTTTATTCCTTGTCGTATCCTATACTTATTTGGGCAGCTCCACACAGATGTCCACTACCGTTCCCTCGCCCGGAGCGGAATGGACGACAAGCCCGGAGCCGGGTCCGGCAAAAAGCCGTATCCGTTCCTGAACATTAAACAAGCCGTAGCCGCCGGGCTGGGAGCCTGGCGAAGGCTCCCTCAGAATGCAGCGGGCCGTTTCCTTGTCCATGCCAACCCCGTCATCGGCCACCGACAGCCGGTACCCGTTATCCGTTGCGGAGCCGGTGATAGTCACCATCCCTTTGGGCGTCTCCTTGTTCTGGATGCCGTGGAGCAGGGCATTCTCAATCACCGGCTGGAGGCTCAGCTTGGGAATGGGCAGCCCCAGCACCTCCTCATCCACCTGAATCCGGGACACAAACATATCGGAAAACCGGCTGGCCTGAATCTCCAGATAGGCCTTGGCCAATTCAAGCTCGTCGGATACCGTCACAATATCCCGGCCCTTATTGAGGCTCAGTCGGAAATATTGGGCCAGCGCCCCCACCGTCTGGCTGATTTCATCCGCATCCCGCCGGATCGCCATCCAGTTGATGGTATCCAGGGTATTGTACAGAAAATGGGGATTGATCTGGGCCTGGAGCGCCTTCAGCTGCGCCTCCCGCTCCCTTCCTTTGGCCTCGTAGGACTCTTCCATCAGACTGCGCACCGTGTTCACCAGACGGCTGACATTCGTCTCCAGACTGAACATCGGCCCGTTGGCCTGCAGCAGCTCTCCGTCCAAATTGGACAGCCCCTCCTTTTGGACCAAGGCTCCGATTTGCCGGATACGGCGGATGGTACTTTCCGTGATGATGGCGAAGATCACAAAAACGGCAAAAAACACAACCAGCAGAATGGTGATGATGCCCACCAGATTGGCTGCCGTCGCACTTTGCTTGACATGGCCGGACATAAGGGCGCTGTCCTGAATTTTGGCAGTTATTTTCCATCCGGTGACAGGAATGGTCTTATGGATCACATAAGCTCCTTCATCACGGAGCGCTTCAACTCCCTCCTCCCCCCGGGCCACAGCCTTCTGAATACTGTCTGATTCCGTAGTGCCGATGCGGCTTTTGTCCAAATGGGAAATCACCCGCCCCGAATTGTCGGCCACATACAGATCCATCCCCGGAAATTGGGCCGTCTCCAGCACCGAAGAAAGGATGGTTTCCGGCATATCCAGAGCCAGGACGCCGGCAATCTGCGAGAAGTCCTGGGGATTCTTGATCACCCTGGCGCAGGACAGCACATACATGCCCTCGGGATCATCCATGTACGTCTGGTAAGCCGTATCCACCCAAAAGATTTTCCCGTTGTTGGCGGCGGTCCGGCGGTACCAGTCCTGGTCGGCCACGAGGCCGATATCGAAGAAATTATTGTTATCCGAGGCGTAGATTTTGCGCCCGTCCACAAACAGCCGCACCTTCCGCACCTCGTCCCTGTTTTCCAAGCCGATAATCATTTTATAAAGCTGGCGTTGATCGTCGATCTGCACCGGCAAACCTCCCTCCGCAGCGGAACGGCCTACCAGTGTGTGAAAATCCGGGTTCATGAACAGCAGATCGGACATCTCCTTCACATTGGACATCCGGTAGGAAATATTCGCCTCCACCTGGCGGATGGCCTGGAGAATGGAGTTGGTCACCTCCGTCTTCATGGCCGTGGCGGAGCGGTCGGAATAAATCTTCTGGAACAGCAGCGCGGGTACCAGCACCAACACGAAATAAGCGATCCAAATCCGCTTGTGTCTGGCCAACAGGCTGAGGAAAGGACGGATATTGCGGAAGAGCTTTGCTGCCGCATGATTGGGCATGGTATGCTTCTCTCCTTGGGAGCGCCCCTGCTACCCATGCATGTTGCGGTACTCGCTGGGGCTTAAACCCGTATATTTCTTGAACATTTTGCTGAAATAGCTGGGTTCGGAATAACCGATGGCATAGCAAATGTCATGCAGCTTGCGGCCCGGGTCCTTGAGCATCCCCATGGCTGCCTCCATTCTCATTTTGGTGAGATAATCATTGATAGTGTAACCGGTTTCCTGTTTGAAAATGAGACAGACATAGGTGGTGGTCAGATACACCTCCTTGGCAACGTCGGAGATGGTGAGATTTTCATGGAAGCGGGCCTCGATGACGGCTTTGATCCGTTCGATGACGTTTCTGGATTTGTTGGTTTTCCGTTCCCCGATGTGGCGGCAGACCAGGCCGAGATACCCGGTCAATGCCTCCTTCATGTCGCCGATGGTTTCCAGCTTCATAATGCCGTCGCGGAGTGTCTCCTCCGCCTGGTCCAGCTCCTCATGGGCCAGATCGATGTCCAGCAGAAACTGGGAGGTCAGGAGCAGCAGGTCCAGACAAATCAGGCGGCAATACTTGAGATTCAGCCTGCGGTTGCGGAGCAGCTCCTTAAACAGGCCGTCCACATAGGCCATCATGGCCGATTCATCCGAACCCTTCAGAAGGGCGGGCAGCTTGTCGCAGGTTTTGCGCACGGTCCGGAAATCCCAGTCCCCGGGCATATCCAGCTGGTCAATCAGAATCAGCCGGTTCTTGCCGAGAAAAAGCTTCTGGTGCAGAGCGTCTCCGGCATGGCCGAAGGATTGGCTCAATTCCTCCAGCCGCCGGACGGAGCTGCCCACCCCGATGGAGATGCTGAGATTCATCAGCCTTTGCAGAAAATCATCCAGACTGTTTTTGATTTCCGTCAGCATTTCATACAGGGAATCCTTTTCCGCCTCTTCCTTCATACACAGAATGGCGGCAAATTCCCCTTTTTGATGCTCGAACACATATCCGTGCATATAACGGCTGACAATTTCCTGGCAAATATTCTGGATGGAAAAGGAGGTCAGCTCCACCTCCCGGGGAGACAGCCGCTCGAAGAGGATTTCCTGGTCGTCCAGACTGATCAGAATGGTGGAGTACACCGCCTCCCGGGGAAAGGACAGCTCCAGAAAGTCCAGCTGCTTCTCCACATCCCCCGGCTGCGTCCCGCCATCCTGCAATAGCCGCGCCAAAAAACGCTCCCTTAACAGCGGAAGGCTTTGGGCAAGGCGGGCGTTCATCCGCCCCAGCATTTCCTGCTGCTCCTTTTCCGAGTCGGCCAGCTTCACCACCTTATCGAAAACCGTGGCCATTTCATTGCGGTTAATGGGCTTCAGCACATAATCCACCGCATCCATCCGCAGGGCGGACTTGAGATAATCCACATCGTCGTAGCCGCTGATGAACACAATCTTCACATCCGCGTCCAGCTCCCGGATTTTCCTGGCGAATTCAATTCCGTTCATCTTGGGCATCTTAACATCCGTCAGCACAATATGGGGCTTCAGCTTGTGGAACAGCTCCAGACCGCTGGCGCCGTCCCCGGCCTCCCCCACCACCTCGATTCCGTAGACGGACCAGTTGAAGCAGTCCCTCAGTCCGGAGCGGGTTGACACTTCATCATCCACAATCATCATCCGGTACGCCATGCTGCTCACCCCTTTTTCATCATTGTAGCAAAAACAGCGCCCCAAAGTCTGTTCCGTTTTTTTGCGGCAGGGCAGTTCGGTTAAAGCTGCAGAAGGGACCGGCAGCTGCTGACGGTCCCCTCTTCTTATTATGGACGCAATCAGAATTTCATCGCGCTTTTATTCTCGGCATACCAGGCGTTGATGGCGTTGGTCATTTCCGTTCCGCCCTGCTTCTGCCACTCGGCAACGAAATCCGCATACAGCTTGTTCAGATCCTTGGTCTCCACCATAGCCTTGACCAGGAAATCCTTCTCCATTTTATCCAGGGAGAGCCTGTATTTCTGCACCTCCGGCAGGTTGGTGGCGTAGTTGGTATAGTCCGGATGCACCCAATCCTTCTTGATGGTGCTGTTCATTTTCTCATAGGAGGCAGCCATTTCCGGTGTTTTCCGGGCACGGGCCTGCCACATGGAAAATTCCTTGCCGGCGTTGACGGTTCCGGTAAACTGCTTGGAATTCTTCAGCTCGTCGAAGGCGGGCAGTATGGGGAAATACTTATTGTCTTTAATCTCGTAATGAACGCCCTTTTCTCCCAGATAGGTGCTGACGAAAATCTCCGGATCAGCCCGCAGGTTCATGAATTTCATGGCGTGCTCGGCGTTTTTGGAGGTTTTCGGGATGGCCTCATAGGTTTGGGCCTCCTTCCTCTGGGTCAGGTAGGGTTTGCCGTTTGCCCCCGCCAGCACGGTAACGAAATCCATCTCCGCTTTGGGGTTGTTCTGCGCCAGCGCCGGAAGCAGGTCGGGTATGTCGTAGAAGTAGGAAGGTACCAGCGATGCCGCTTTGCCGGAGGTAAATTTCTGCTTGGCGTTCTCCGACTTGTTGATGGGGAAATCCTTATCCATCAGCCCTTCGCTGTATAGCTTGTTGATAAACGCCAGATACTCCTTGTATTGGGGCATCTGCACCCGGGGCACCAGCTTGCCGTCCACCTCGTACCAGGTGGCCGTGCCCAAGCCAAAGGCGCTTCCAATGATCGAATTGAAGCCGTCCTCCGCCCTTCCTGTCATGGGAACGATATTTTTTGCCTCCTTGATCTTCTTCAGAAAGGCGTAGAAGCTGTCCAGGTCTTTGGGAATCTGCAGACCCAGCTCGCTCAGCACATCGGTCCGCACCCCTACTCCGCCCTGGAGCAAGCCGTAAGGATTGTCAATGTCTCCGCCGCCCTCGAAGGGGATGCCGTAGGTTTTGCCTCCGGCGGAGGCCGATTTCCAGCCCATATCGGAGACGGCGGCCTTGATGTTCTTGCCGTCCTTGGCCAGCAGCTCATCCAGGGGAGCCAAGGAGCCGTTGCCTGCCAGTTGGGAGAACTGGGCCGTGGACAGCCGGACAATATCGTATTCGCCGCCGGAGGCCATCTCCAGCATCAGCTTCTGGTCCGCATTGTCCTTGGGCAGGAGGAAATATTCCACCTCATAGCCGGTTTTCTCCTTAATCCGCTTCACCGCCGGGTCTGTATTGGGGTCAAAGGTCTGGTAGGGCATCAGCACCTTCAGCACAGGCTTCACCTCTGCGGTAGGGACCGCAGTAGGCGAGGCTCCCTGCTCCGTTTCGCCGGAGCTGCCGCAGCCCGCCGCCAATGCTCCGAACAATGCCGCTGCAGTCAGAACGCTCACCAGGGATTTCATCTTTTTCATTTGTCGACACCTCTTTTTGTTTTTGTAAGTGATTTCATTATAGTGATTTCATTATGACGGGTTTTCCCCGTTCGGGGTAGAGCAAAGCTTTCGATTTCTGGTTCAATCGTATAGTTTTGCATCAGGGATTCATGAAACGGGCCTTCACCAGCAGCCGTTTGACCATAACGGCGGCCTCCGCCCGGGTGGCTTCACCCTTGGCGGCCAGAAGACTGTCCGTCCGGCCCTCCACAATTCCGGCCGCCGCTGTCCGGGCTATGGCCTCTGCCGCCCAGTCCGAGAGGAGACCGCGGTCTTCAAAGCGGGCAAGAGCGGCTTCGGAGCTGTCCGCCGGAACGGTTACTCCCGCCCAGGCCAGGGCGTTGTCCATCATCACCGCCAGCTCTTCCCGGGTAACAGGGGCATCGGGGCGGAAGCTGCCGTCTCCGTTGCCATGGATCAAACCGGCGGCCAAGGCGGCTCCCACTGCTCCGGCCTGCCAGCCCTCCCCGGGCACATCGGTGAAGCCTGCGGCGCTGCGGAGCTCCTCCTTCAGCCCCAGGCCGCGGACCAGCATGGCGGCCAGCTCCGCCCGGGTCAAGGACAGGTCCGGCCCGTAGCTGCCTTCGGCTTGGCCCCGGACAATCCCTCTGGCGGCCAGCATGGCGATATCCTGGTTGCCCCAATGGGAGACGGTATCGGCAAAGGGTTGCCCGGAGGAAACTGCCACCGCATAGAAGCCGCTTCCGGCCTCAAACAATTCCCCGCTCCAAACCGTGCCTTCACGGTGGAAATAAGCGGGCATATAACGGATGGAGCCGTCCGCCTCCACCTTCACGCCCGCCGCCAGCTCCGGAGTGAAGCCGGGCAGGGTTACGGGCAGGGTCCGGGAGGCCGATGAGCTGCCGTGGCTGCCCACAGGCAGCTCCAAGCTCCGTTCCCCCTCTGCAGTGGATACCGCCGCCCGGAATTCCGTCACTGGAGAGGCCAGCGCAAACTGGGCGCGGAGCGTCTCCTCCGCCTTTGAACCGGCGGCGGATGCGATTATGAGCCGCAGCGTCGCTGCCTGCCCCGGTGTTTCCGGCAGCTTCGGAAGCGTGCCCAGGGGAACGGTATAAGCGCCCAGGGGCGAGGAAACGGTGAGACGGACAGGCAGAGAGCGGGACGACAGCTCCGCAAGAGCGGATAAGGGCAGCTCAACCGCCGCCTGGGTCAGGGTCCGGCCTTCCGGAGCGGAAACCGGTATGTCCACCTGGCTGCCATCCTCCCCCAAAGCCTGCCGCAGCTCCTCTGCCGTCACCCGAACCAGGGCCTCCAGCCGGTTTTCCCGGCCGGGGGAAAGCTCCGGGCTCTTTTCAATGCGGCCGGGGACGATCCTTGCGGCAGCCTGGCCGGCAGCGGCACCATTGCCGCCACCGGAGGGGCCGCTGCCGCTATCGCCGGAGCCGCCGCTCTCCCCTCCGGAGGCTTCGCCGACGGTAACGGCGCTGTGCTGCCTGCCCGGTATCCACTCCATGCCATTGGCCTCCGCCGCCGCCGTTTGCTCCAGGGTTACGGCGGTTTGGCCCGGGGCTTTGGCCAGGAAGGTGAACCGGAGAAGGGGACCGTCCCGGTCAATGGCGCTGTCCGCCCCCAACGCCGCCGCCATAATCCGCACCCGGCCAGGCGATTCCTGGCCCGCATACGTGATCCGGGTGACGCTGTTCAATGCTGCGGCATCCTTCCATTCCAGCATTTGCGGGTCAAACCCGAGGACAATATCCTGGGCCTGGATGCCCCGGGCAACATGCCGCAGACTGTAATCCAGCGCCAGCTCCTTCCCTGTCCCTACCGCCGCTTCGGGCGTCAGGGCGGCGGTGAGCTCCCGGGCAAATTCCACCCGGTAGCTGGCCTGGGATGAACCGTCCGGCGAGGACACCCGGATCTGCGCCGTGCCAGGAATGGAGTCCGCTTGGGTCACCTCCACCTGGAGGCGCGGATCATTGACTATGCCCTCAATCACCGGAGACTCTGCCGCATCCACGGGAAGGAACACCTTATATCCGGCCACCGCCGGATCAAAGGCCTGCGGAACCTGCGGCAGGGAATCATCATACGGGTATTTCACCAGCATCAACGAATTCCAGGCCTGAAGAGGCTTGCCGTCCAGCAGCAGACCGGTCAGTTCGGCGGGATTGTAATAAACCGAATGGGGATCGGCCAGGCCTTCCTCCGAATTGATCTGAATGCCGGACAGCTCCAGGCTGCCCGCCGTATTCCCCTTCAGCACCGCCCTCAGATAGATGCTGTCCGGCGGAAGCGCGGAGGAGCCTGCAAAGGCGCTTTGCCAGCTTCCCGGCTGTCCGGCAGCTCCCGGAGTGACAGCCGTCTCCACGGCAGTCCAGTCCGTTCCGTCGGCGGAGGCATAGAACTCCAGCTTGCCTGCCAGCCCATCCGTATGAAACAACTTGGCGGAGAAGGAGGAGATGGGTTTGGCCAGGCGGTACACCAGACTTCCGTCCGCTCCGCTTGAATTCACCGCCCGGGAGGTATCCCCTTCGGCACGGGAGGCTGCCCCTTCACGGACAAATTCCAGATTAGAGGTGCGGGAATAGGTTCTGCTCCAGTCGTTCAGGTAATCGGTAACGGTTTTGGGATTGTACAGGTTGGCGAAATAATGCCAGGTCGGCGTATAGGAGCCGTCCTGCCGGACCAGCCACACTCCTCTCAGCTGCTCCATCCGGGCCACCTTATAGCCCCGTTCGTCGGGAGTGAGACTGTCCAGGGTAATGCCGTCCTTCAGTCCATTGTCGTACAGCTCCCAGTAGAGGGCAAAACGGACGCCCATCTGAAGGGCATATTCCAACTGCTTGCGGTTGGCCACAAGCTGGGCCCGCCCGGTGGTTTCATTGAACTCATTATCTCTGCCCGGACTCAGGGTAGCCTCGTAGTTGTTCTGCGGGAAGCTCTCCGGCTTGTTGTAGGTGGTTTCGTAGGCGCCGAATTCCCCCAGCATCAGATTGTCGGCTCCGTAAAGCGCGCTGTCCGGGGCTTTATCCTTGTAATAAGCCAGCTTCGCCAGAAGCTCCTGCTCCTCTCCCGGCAGCCGGGTTCCCCAGGTGGACAGGGAATACAAATCCATATGGGTGTGAGGCACCACCTCATCCACCACCAGCTTGTGGTCGAACACCTCACCGCCCGCGGGAATCCGCGTTACCTCCAGAGCTCCTGCCACCGTCACGCCTATGTCCCCCGCTTCCAGGCGGGCCCGGTTAATTCCGTCCTGACGGGCGTTGGACCAGTCGATCATCCCCTGAATGGCCGTGGGAAGCTGGGCAGGCGGGGTTTCCCAGGCCCGGAGGGCATTATCCCCCTCCCAGTTCTGGAGCAGGAAGGTTTTGCCCGTGTGGGCAAATCGGGTCAGCAGGTAACGGGTCAGCTCATAAAACTGCTCCTCCACCCGCTCCTTTTCCGCCGGGGAGAGGCCATCCTTCCAGATGGTGGTCAGCTCCGCGCCGCCGCCGGAGCGAAGGGGCCCGAACTCGATGGCCTCAAAAACAAACACCTGAAAGTCCTTCTCCAGGAGCTCCTGGTAATGGGGCAGCATGAGTATCTCCAACAGCGACTGCGGACCGTCCGGCTGGCCAATGTTGGCCGGCCACTCCGAATTGTAGGGATAGGATTCCTGAGGTTTGGCGGACAGCCACACCTTGATGCTGGAGGAGCCCAGAGACAGCATCCGCTCTGCGCCTTCGTTTAAGAAGTCCTCCTCCCCGAAATAATATCTGCCGCTGGTATGGGTGGAGCCGAGCACCTCCTGCAGGGGCGGAGTGACAATAACCTGCGGGGTTTCAAGGGCCGCCGCTTCTGCGTTCCTGACCCCGCCGGGAAGTCCCGGCAGGCCGGAAAACAGCAGGGCCACCGAACTCAGCAATGCAATAGCCTGCCTTCTCATGGCTGCGCTCCTTTCTCTGTATGTTCGGGAGCAGAGGCGGCCCGGATGGACAGGAAATCCACATCAAACTCATCCACCCGGCCGTCCTGGTTAAAATCCGCCGCAGATGCGGTTAACCATCCGGCCGAATCCGCATCCTTGCCGTAAGCGGCGGCGGCTATGGCCACATCCCCCACTGCACCCCGTCCGTCTCCGTTAAGGTCTCCCGTGGTTTCCGATATAGCCATCCGGCCGAACACCTGGAGGGCGGTCTGCAGGGTGGAGAGCGCCTCATTGATCTCCGCCTGGCTTGCCTCCCCGCGGACGGCGGCCAGAACGGCTGCATCATACGGCGCCTGCAGCCTGGCCCTGGCGCCTGCCACATATTGGCCGGGCAACGTTCCCTCGACGGCAGCCTCCAGCAGCCCCTCCGCTTCTTCAATCGCGGCCAGCAGGTAGGTTTTGTCCGCAACAGGGGTCACTATGGCGGTCATCCGCTGCGCTGTTCCGTTCACGCCCACGGCCATGTACTCCTCACCAGACAGGGTTGCCGCCCGGAGGTCCTCGGAGGTGCCGGAGGCAGGATGCCGGAACCACATCACGCCGTCATCGGAGAGCAGCACGGTTCCCTTGCCGCCCACCGCCACAAAACGGCCGTCGAGATAAGCGGCGCCATAAAGATTCTCTGTGGTGCCGGACTGCCTGCTCTGCCAGTTTGCTCCGTCCGGGGAGGTGAGAATGACGCCATTGTCGCCCACTGCCGCAAACAGTCCGTTTCCGAAGGCAATGCCGTTCAGCGTGGAATCGGTGCCTGTAGACGGGACAGAGGCTTTGTCATATTTGACAAAGGTGAGAAAATCGTCGGTGGTGAGAATAGTTCCCCCCAAGCCGGCGGCTACGAACCGCCCATTGCCATAGGCGACCGCGTACAGATCCTTGGAGGTGTTGGTTTTCACCCCTCCGTAAGAATACTTGGAGTCATTGTTGTACATCCGGAAGCCCATGTCCTCTCCATAGTGAACCAACGTTCCTCCCTGTCCCACGGCGAGGAACCGCCCGTCTCCGTAAGCAATCCCGTACAAATGCTTGTTGGTGCCGGTTTTGAGGCCGCTGCTCTCCTTGGAGTACAGGGTCCAGGAAGCCGGGTCGGCGGGAGTTTTGCTTACCAGCACAGCGCCGTTGTGGGCTGCCGCCGCATACAGGCCGCCTCCCGAGGCAACGCCATTGATGGATGAGGCGGCAGGGAATTCAGGCTGCAGGGCGCGGCTCACAGTGGTCCACTCCTCCCCATCCCGGGAGAGCCGCAGGATTCCGTTGGCGGTATCCTGCGGGCCGTCCGCTCCAACGGCCAGAAACCCGCCGTCAGCCGTCAGCACATCCTTCAGCACACTTGCATCCGTCTCTCCGCCTGGGCCCGGTCCCGGCTCCCCGCCGCCGTAGAAGTAGGCCGCCAGCTTAGGCATCCACCGGGCTGCATGCTCCCGCTGCCCCGCTTCATTCAGATGACTGGGCTCATCCGTGCGCCGGTAGCCCTCCCGCAAATCATCCGTATCCGCCCCCAGGAAGGTGTGGGGAACATGCAGCACCGTATTGCGGTGCCCCTCCGCCACCGCCTCCATTCGCTCCGGCCGGGAGACGGAATAGGGGGAATAGGAGACCACGGCAATGCCCCAGGGCAGCTCCGGATTCCACCCGGCGTCGGCGCGGGATTGCAGGATAATCCGGGTCAGCCGCTCCTCGTATTCCAAAGCGGTGGTGGCCCTGTCCGAATCTGTCTCTCCCTGGTGCCACAGCACCGCTTTGGCGCCTCCCAGGCGGTCTGCCGCATGAAGCGCCTGCTTCAGACGCGAATACAGGGAATTCTCCGCTTCCGGCAGCCACTGGGCGACCACCGTGCCGCCCTGGCCGAAGCCGATGATGCCCACGGGAATATTAAGCTCGCCAACCAGCTTTTCGCCCAGAAGAGACCAGGTAGAGCCCATATTGCCGTTCACCCCATGAAGCGGGTCCTTGGCAAAAGCGGCGTCTGCGCCCAGACGGCTGATGGCGGCCACCCGGTCATCGGCGGGAATCATGCGGGTGCCCCCCGAGTTTCCTGCGTTGGACTGGCCTCCCACCAGATAAACATCGCCGACCCCCACCTTTTCCCGGGAGAGGCGGAACACCTCCCCGCCGCCGCTCAAGCCTCTGACCTCCAGCAAATACCAGCCGCCCGTCTGAGCCCGTACGCTGTCACGGAAGAAAATATCCCCGGTTTCCGCGTTCTTCTGAAAATCCAGCGGAGTCCAATCCACAGGTGCTCCGCTCCAGTCGGCCCCTGCCGCTTCCATCACGGTCAGCCTGGCCTCCACCCGGTCCGCTGCCGGAGCGGCGGCAAACCCTTCCACCCGGACATTCCCCCATCCTTCGGCATCCCGCTGGAACACGGCGTAGGAGCCGGGAAAGCTAATGGCGCCGGATACCGCGCCGGATTCGGACAAAGGTTCGATGCGCATATGATCCGCCAGCATTTCGTGCTGGGTGCGGAAGCCCGCCTTGCCCCAGCCCTGCCAGTCATTGGCGGGATTGGTCCATTCCACTGCCGGGATGCCGTTCACATAACCCTTGACCGTGTTCCCCAACACCTCTACCCTGAGCCTGTTCCATTCTGCGGGGTTAACGGCCAGCACTTGGCTTGCCGCCAGTGTCCGAGTAGCCTCTCCGCCGGTTCTGCCCTGAATCTCCGCCTTGCCCGTTGCCCCGTTCAGGGACAGCGTATAGAAGTTATTTTCGTCCAGCACCTTGAAGGCCAAACCGCCTCTGGACGAAGCCGCATTCAGCTTCACATCCGCCTCATAGCTGTAATCCGTCCAATAGGAACCGTCCGGATAATAATAGGCAATGGAAATATCTCCGTTGTACTTCAGCCGGTAAACCCGGTTGTCCGGCTGGTCCGGGTCCGCCTCCACACCGCCGATGCCGCCGTATGCAAACCAGCCTTCATTGGCCCCGGCTCCCTGGAAATCCTCACTGAAATATCCGGGTTTCTCCCGCTTGACATTCACTGTATAAGCCTCCTTTGCCGTTCCGTCCTCGGCCGTCACCTCCAGGCGGATTTCATTGTTCCCGAGGGACAGGGGAAGCTCTGCCGCTTTCCCCCCGGCCGCAGGCTGGCCGTTGATGCGCAGCTCCGCCCCGCTGTGCCGGGTGGTTCCCGAAACCTTGACATACTCTGCCGGAAAATGAGCGGCCGCCGCATATTCCTTCACCCCGCTGTCAAAAGCCGGCGTCAGAGCCAGCCCCGCCAGGTCTATCCCAGCCAAAGCCGCATCGGCGGAGGCCGCAGCCTCCCGGTGGATGTGCAGGGTATAGGTCCGGCTTACCCCCGGCGCTTCCGCATACACCTCCACAACCACCGTATTGGGACCGGTGGCAAGGGGGAGGGTCCAAGCGCTGCCGGGAGACGGCGCCTCCAGGCCATTCACCTTCACTGCGGCCCGGGGGTCCTCCGCCAGGGCTGCAAGCTGCAGGGTTTCGACGGTTTTGGATGCGCTTCCAGAATAGCTCAGAGCATCGGGATGAAAGGCGGGCTCCAGGGTTACGCCGCTCCCCGGCTCCAATGCCGCCAGCCGGGCATTGCCGGACAGGGTATGGACGGTTATTCCTCCGTCTCCCACGGCCACAAATCTTCCCTGGCCATAAGCCACGGACCGCAGACGGCCGCTTGTTCCGCTTGCCTCCGCCGTCCAGCCAAGGCCATCCGGCGAGGACAGAATCGTGCCGTTGTCCCCGACGGCCATATACACCCCGTCACCGTAGGCCACGGCCCGCAGGGACTGCTCCGTTCCGGTCTGCTCCGGCGTGAGTACGGTCCACGAAACGCCGTCTTGGGACAAAGCCACAATGCCGCCGTCGCCCACCGCGATATAGCGGCCGTTCAAATAAGCCACGCCGTTCAGTTGGCCGTTGAAGCCCGGCGGAGTCCGGCTGATCCAGGCGCCGGAGGCGGTTTGGGCATCCGTATTGGTCATCACAAGCCCTTGGGCGCCTACAATGACAAAGCCGTTTTTGGTTCCGCCTTCATCCGTGACCGGCCCCGAAGCTGCACCGTACACGCTGGCTGTAACCCCGGCGGGGCTTTTGTTGGACCAGCTTGCCCCAACAACCCCCGTATGGGCGCGAATTTGGCCATTGTCTCCCGCCGCCAGGAACTTGCTGCCGCCGGAGCTTGCCCCGTAGACAGCCGTCCGGTAGGCAGTGGCATTGGAGGTGAAGCTGCTCCAGCCGCTTTTGCCGTCCACGGATAATTGCAGGGTTCCGTTTTCACCCACTACCAGATACTTGTAGGCTCCCTCCGGAGTGCTGCCGTAAGCCGCCCCCAACAGGTGGCGGGTATTGGTCCCCGCTGCAGCGGCGGTCCAGGAAGCCCCGTCCTCCGAGGCGGCTACGCCGCCGGATTCTCCCGCCGCAAAAAATTGCCCGCCGCCGAACACCACCGCGTTCAGGCCGGAGGCGCCTGCCGTGCCTGGACTCCAATGCGCCGCATAAGCCGATGCCGCAAAGCAATAGCTGAAGAGCAGCCCGGCCAGCAGCAGGGACGGCCATTTCCGCAGGGCGCAGTTTGTTGCCGACATGCTTCTCCTCCCTTTTCCGCTCAAATAATGTATGATCTACAAGAGATTGGGAGGACCGTCCAGGGACATGCTCCACTCTGCAGGTGAAGGATCATGTCCCCGGCGGACAGTCCGGTTATCCCTTGACGGACCCGATGGTAATGCCCTTGACGAAATACTTTTGCAGGAACGGATACAGGCACAGAATGGGCAGGGTGGACAAAATAATCGTCGCCGCCCGGATGGACTCGGGGTCGCTGTTCATGGCCCGGTCAATATCCAGATTCCCGGATTCGGTTACGGACTGGCTGATCAGCTCATACAGGAATTGCTGCAGGGGCTTCAGACTGGGTTTGGTGATGTACAGCACCGCCGCGAAATAGCTGTTCCAGTAATGGACGGCGTAGAACAGTCCCACCGCAGCCAGCACGGGCAAGGCCATGGGCAGCACAATCCGGAAGAGAATCTTGAAGTTGCTGGCTCCGTCCATCCGGGCCGACTCCTCCACACTTTCCGGAAGCTGCTCGAAAAAGGTTTTCACCAAAAGCATGTTGAACACGGACACCAGGCCGGGAATAATCAGGGCCCACATGGTATTCAGCAGCCCCAGGGTTTTGTACAGCAGGAAGTTGGGAATGATGCCGCCGCTGAACAGCATGATGAAAATGTAGCACATCATGAAGAACTTCCGTCCCTTAAGCTGCGGCTTGGATAACGGATAGGCCGCCATTACCGTCAGAATCAGCCCCATTACTGTTCCCGCTACCGCGATGATGACGGAGTTGCGGAAGGAGTTGAGGAACTGGGCCTGGTTCAGCACATATTGGAAGGTGCCGAACTGGATGCCTATGGGGAGAAAGGTGACCTTGCCCAAGCTGACGGCCACCTGGCTGCTCATGGACTTGGCCACCACATGCAGAAACGGCAGCAGCGTGGCGGCTCCCAGCAGGGTCAGGAGCACAATATTGAATGTATCGAAGATTTTTTCGCCCAGCGTGGTTTTGCGCAATTTGCGTCCCTCCTTTCGTTTACCAGATGCTTCTGCCCATGAATTTCCGGGTCAGGCCGTTGAAGCTGACAATGAGAATAAAGGCCACCACGGAATTGAACAGCCCAATGGCCGTTCCCAGGCTGAAGTTCATCTGGCCCAGGCCGATCCGGTAAATATATGTGCCGATAATGTCCGCCACCTCATAGACGGTGGGATTGTACATGATGAAGATTTGCTCGAAGCCCGCGTCCAGGATATGGCCGATTTTCAGAATCAACAGCAGCACAATGGTAGGCGCGATTCCCGGAATGGTAACGTAGATAATCTTGTGCAGCTTGTTGGCCCCGTCCACAGTGGCCGCCTCATACTGCTCCTGGTCAATGCCGGTAATGGCCGCCAGATAGATGATGGAGCTCCAGCCGATTTCCTTCCAGCCGTCGGTGACCACCAGCACAGAGCGGAAAATCCCGGTATCCATCAGAAAATTGATGGGATGGCCGATGAGCGCCTCCAGCATATTATTGACAATGCCGGTTGAGCCCAGGAGGGTTACGAAGATGCCGCTGACTACCGCCCAGGACAGAAAATGGGGCAGATACAGCACGGTTTGCAGCACTTTTTTGAAGGTGACGATCCGCAGCTCATTGAGCATAATGGCCAGAATAATCGGCAGCGGAAACAGAAACACCAGCTTGTAGACACTGATAATCAGAGTGTTGGCCAGCACCCTGTGGAAATCGGACATGCCGAAGATATGGTTAAAATGGTCCATCCCCGCCCAGGGGCTTTTCACAATGGACAGAAACGGGTTGCTGGCGGCGAACATGTTGAAATCCTTGAAGGCCAGCGTAATGCCGTAAAGCGGCAGATAGTTGAAGATCAGGATGAAGATCAGGCCGGGGATGAGAAGCAGATACATATCGTAATTCATTTTGATATACGACCAAATTCGTTTCTTCCGGCTGGACCTTACAGCGCCCGGGCCGATCTCTGCCAACGTTTTGCTCATGATGGATTCCCTCCTTTCCAGTCAATTCCTTTACCCCAGCTTCCGGCCTTCGGCGTCGAAGCCGCGGATATGCTCCACCAATTCCCCGAAGTTGACCCAGGCGATGCCTACCTTCTGGTCGGCTGCGCCGTAGGACATGATCAGCTCCCCGTCCACGATGATGCCCGCGGTGGTGAACAGGCACGGGGTGGGATAATCCGAAGGCATTTCCCAGTCCTGCTGGGCGTACATCAGCCGGTCGGGACAGCGGTGGATCACCTTGGGGAAAGCGCCCTCCTCTTCCTTGACGATCATAAAGGACTGGGTATAGCCGAAATGAACATCCTTTTTGCCGTGGTAGGCAATAAGCCATTCCCCGCCGGAGAGAGGGAGCGGCGGCCAGCTTGCGCCGATGCGGTTCTCCTCCCAGTCGAAGATGCCCGTAGCCATCAAGGTGTGAACCGCCCGGGGTGAGGCGAAGTCCTCCAGCCGCGGCGCGGCGGCCAGGAAGATGGACGGCGTGGACACCGCCGGGTCGAAGGGCTTGGGCTTCATCGGTCGGTGAAGCATCACATATTGGGGCGTACCGCCGATGTTCATTTTTTCGGGGAAGAGGAATACATCCCGGTTGTCGCTGACATGCCCTTCGGTGAGGGGACAGACGTAGGTGAAGGCTTCCTCGTAGCGCTGTTCCTTCAGCTTGTTCAGATCCAGCCGGTACAGCACGGTAACGGTATCGTTGGCCCGCGCCACCTGATGGAACATGTCCTCTCCGGAGGCGGTCCAGTCCGGCACATATTCGTACTTGGTAAAGACGGGAGGATTCTGGTCGGCCAGCCAATAAGGCCCTGGGGGAAACATGCGGCAGGCTACAGACACATAATATTGGCCCTCTACCGGAAAAATCCGCGGGTCCTCGATGCAGCCGTTGGCATAATCCCGCACCCGGTTGCCGTGAATGTCCGTGGTATAGATGTCCTCCTCCGCCAGGCTAACGGCAGGGGCAAGGGCGGGGCGGGAAAAATCCGCATCCCAGGTTTCCCCGTTGTCCTCGCTTTTGGCGTAGCCGAGAAAAATCGGGTAGGGGTCTTGGCAGCCCTCCCGGCGCTTCTGCGGCCAAGGGCCCGTAGCGCGGAACAGCATGTGCAGGGTATCGGAATCGGGATCTTTGACGATGGCGGGGTTCAGCACCATTTTGCTGGCCCATTCGCAGCCTGGAACCGGCTCCAGGGCAGGCTTGGGCGAATAGCGGAATTGTGGGGGCATGTTGTTTCCTCCTTGGCAGATGGTCCGCGGTGGCGGATGATATGCTCTCATTGTAGCGGCCGCCTGCCAAAAGGCGAATGCTCTGGATTCGGATTTCTGATGTATTCGTATGTTTATTTGGTTTCATGCCAAAAAGCGCCCCGCCTGAAAAACCGGCGGGGCGCTGCTGCCTCCGGGGAATGGGGAGGCTTATTTCAGCTTAAACGCTACGTCATTCCACAACAGCTCGTTGCGGAAGGCGCGCAGGTTGGTGTCCTTGTCGATAATGACGCATTCGATGCCCGTCATGTCGGCGAAGTCGGCCAATTGCTCGGCTGTCACCACATAGGAGAAGCCGGTGTGGTGGGCGCCGCCTGCATAAATCCAAGCTTCCGTCGCCACCTGCAGGGACGGCTGGGTTTTCCACAGCACCCGGGCTACCGGCAGCTTCGGCATGGCATGGTCCTGCTTCACTGCATCCACCACATTGACGATCATCCGGAACCGGTTGCCCAGGTCCACAAGGGTGGCGTTCAGGGCAGCGCCCTCCCGGCTGTCGAACACCATCCGGGCCGGATCGGCCTTGCCGCCGATTCCCAGAGGATGCACCTCCAGACGCGGACGGGTGGAGGCGATGGTGGGGCAAACCTCCAGCATGTGGGAGCCCAGCACCATTTCATTTTCCTCGTCCATATGGTAGGTGTAGTCCTCCATGAAGGAGGTGCCCACGTTGCCGGCCATAATCTTCATCAGGCGGACCAGGGCGGAGGTTTTCCAGTCCCCTTCGCCGCCGAAGCCGTAGCCATCCTCCATCAGCCGCTGAACCGCAAGCCCGGGAAGCTGCTTCAAGCCGTGCAGATCCTCAAAGGTGGTGGTGAAGGCGGTGAAGCCGCCCTCCTCCAGGAAGCTGCGCATGCCCAGCTCAATCCGGGCCTGGTACTTGATGGAGTCCTGGTAAGCGCCGGGTGTTTGGGCTTCCTCTGGCAGCTCGTAGCGCTCCGCGTACTTGGCGAACAGCGCATCCACCGCTTCCTCGGAGACGGCGTTCACCCGCTCCACCAGATCGCCTACGCCATAGCCGTTGACGGACCAGCCGAACTTGATTTGCGCCTCTACCTTATCGCCTTCGGTTACCGCCACCTGACGCATATTGTCGCCGAAGCGGGCCACCTTGAGACAGCGGCTTTCAATCACGGCAATGGCCGTCCTCATCCAGGCGCCGATGCGCTCCTGGGTAGCCGCGTGCTCCCAATACCCGTTGACCACCTTGCGGGCCACGCCCATACGGGTATTGATAAAGCCGTATTCCCGGTCGCCGTGGGCGGCCTGGTTCAGGTTCATGAAATCCATGTCAATGGTATCCCAGGGAATATCCCGGTTGAATTGGGTGTGCAAATGGAGCATCGGCTTTTGCAGAATGGACAGGCCGGCGATCCACATTTTGGCGGGGGAAAAGGTATGCATCCAGGTAATAAGACCGGCGCAGTTGGGATCATTGTTGGCTTCCGCAATCAGACCGCGGATTTCGTCGGGAGTCTTCACAACCGGCTTGAACACCACCTTGCCAGAGATGGCGGCGGAGGCATCCAGCTTCTCGGCGATAATCCGGGAATGGCGGGCGACTTCCTCCAGCGTTTCCGGGCCGTACAGATGCTGGCTTCCGGTCACAAACCAAAATTCATAAGCTTTCATATTCAACATGTGTTATGCCTCTTTTCTTATAGATAGTCATTTCCTTATAGATAGTGAATTAGCTCAAATGCTCCACTGCCGCCCGTTCAATGGCCAGGCCCTTGATATAGCGCTGCATAAAGGCTTCAAAACCCTCCACATCCATGGGATCGGGGGAGATGGAGGATACCGCTTTGCCGGCGAATACCTTCCCGCTAAGATATTCCTCCAGGGTTTCCTGCTCCGCCTTCCGCACCATATAGGAGGCCAGCAGCGCAATTCCCCAGGCCCCGCCTTCACCGGCCGTTTCCATGACGGAAACGGGAACATTCAGCGCGCCGGCCATGAGCTTCTGGCCCACAATCGGGGTTTTGAACAAGCCGCCGTGGCCGAGAATTTCATCCAATCTGACCGCTTCCTGCTTCAGCAGAATATCCATGCCGATTTTCAATGCGCCCATAGCCGTAAACAAATGGACGCGCATAAAGTTGGCCAGGCTGAACTTGCTGCCCGGCGTCCGGACAACCAGGGGGCGGCCTTCCTCAAAATGGGTCATATGCTCGCCGGACAAATAGCCGTAAGCCAGCAAGCCGCCGCAGTCCGGGTCACCCTGAAGAGCCAGATTGTACAGGGTTCCGTACAGCTTATCCGCATCCGGGGCCAGCCCCATGGACTTGGCAAATTCGTCAAACAGCCCGACCCAGGCATTCAGATCCGAGGAGCAGTTATTGGAGTGGGCCATAGCCACGGGACTTCCCGTGGGCGTTGTCACCAGGTCGATCTCCTCATACGGCCGGGACAGATCACCCTCCAGAACCACCATGGCAAATACCGAGGTTCCGGCGGAAACATTCCCTGTCCGCTGGGCGACACTGTTGGTGGCCACCATTCCTGTTCCCGCATCCCCTTCAGGAGGGCAGAAGGGAATCCCGGGGGCAAGCTCACCGCTTACATCCAGCAGCTTTGCGCCTTCCTCCGTCAGTGTGCCTGCATGTTCTCCCGCAACCAGCACCTCAGGCAGAATATCCTCCAGCCTCCAGGGGAGATTCTTCGGGGCAATCAGGCTGTTGAACTTCTCTACCATACCTGCGTTGTAAGTCTTCGTGTGCATATCAATTGGGAACATGCCCGATGCTTCGCCAACGCCCAGAACCTTCCGGCCCGTCAGCTTCCGGTGAATATAGCCTGCCAGCGTGGTCAGATAATCAATCCGGCCCACATGCTCTTCCCCGTTCAACACCGCCTGGTACAGATGGGCAATGCTCCAGCGCTGGGGAATATGAAAATGAAAGCTTTCGCTGAGCGCCTGGGACGCCTGCCCGGTAATGTTGTTCCGCCATGTGCGGAAGGGCACCAGCAGCTCCCCGGATTTGTCAAAGGCCATATAGCCATGCATCATGCCGCTGAAGCCGATGGCTCCGAGGGTGCGCAAGGGTACGCCGTAGCGGGCCTTCACATCATTGGCCATCTTCCGGTAGCTGTCCTGTACGCCCTTCCAGACATTTTCCAGACTGTATGTCCAGATTTGGTTTACATAGCTGTTTTCCCAGTCGTGGCTGCCGGAGGCGAGGGGTTCGCCATTCTCTCCGATCAGGACAGCTTTAATGCGGGTGGAGCCAAGCTCGATTCCAAGAGCGGTTCTGCCGCTCTGAATCTGGTCTTTCACATCATCCTTCATAAGCATTCCTCCTGATATTATTGGCCGTAATAGGCGTTGGCGCCGTGCTTCCGCAAAAAATGCCGGTCCAGAAGCGTTTGATCCATCGGCTCGATCCCGGGGTTCAATTGGAAAGTATGGAAGGCCATCTTGGCCACTTCCTCCAGCACCACTGCGTTATGGACCGCGTTATGGGCGTCCTTGCCCCAGGTGAAGGGCGCATGGCAGTTGACCAGCACGCCGGGAATTTGCAACGGGTCCAAGCCGAGACTTTGGAAGGTTTCGATGATGACATGGCCGGTCTCCAGCTCGTAAGCGCCTTTAATCTCGGCTTCCGTCATGGGGCGGGTGCAGGGCACCTTGCCGTAGAAATAATCCGCGTGGGTAGTTCCCAGCGCCGGAATCCCCCGGCCTGCCTGAGCCCATGCCGTGGCCCAGGGAGAATGGGTATGCACAATGCCCCCGATGCCCGGAAAAGCCTTGTACAGCGCCACGTGGGTAGCTGTATCGGATGAAGGCTTGTACTCCCCCTCCACTGTCTTCCCGTCCAGATCCACAACCACCATGTGCTCCGCTTTCATAACCTCATAGGATACGCCGCTTGGCTTAATAACCACCAAACCGCTTTCCCGGTCGATACCGCTTACATTCCCCCACGTAAATGTAACCAGGCCGTGCTTGGGCAGGTCCAAATTGGCCTCCAGCACCTCTTCCTTCAGCTTTTCCAGCAACTTCTTCACTCCTATCCTGAAAATTCCCCGTAGCTAATTATACAATTGTACGTACAAGTTTGCTATAGGTTTGATTATTTTTTTGTTGAAGACCGTACAATTAATTCCGGTGTGTAAAGCTTGCCCCTGGGCTTTTTGACTTTCCCTTCAATCATCCGCAGGAGCAGCTCCACCCCCTCCTGGCCCATCAGGGATTTGGGATGGGTCAGCGTGGTCAGCTTGGTTTCGGTGGCGGTAGCCAGGCTGGAGTCGTCGAAGCCCACCACGGCCACATCCTCCGGTACGAACAAGCCCGCTTGCCGGATGATCTCCATCAGCTGCACCGCCAGCTCGTCGTTGTAGCAGACAAAAGCGGTGGGCCGGGCGCTTTCCCGGGACAAGAGCCGCACAGCCGCCTCCGCGGGTTTGGTCCCCTTTTCCTCCGTGGCGTATTGGACCACCAGATCGGGCTGAATGGCCACCCCCTTCTCCCGGTAGGCCTGACGGAAGCCCTTCAGCCGGTTCACACCCTGCATATCATCCATCTTGAAAAAACCGGCGATCCGCTCATGGCCCAAAGCCAGCAGATGGCGGACCGCCAGGCAGCCGCCCAGAACATCGTCTGTTTTGAGGCAGGGCCCGTCCAGCTCCGGGTATTGCTCATTTAACATAATATACGGAATCCCCCGGTATTCCAAGGCCAGGTACAGACTCAGATTGGGGTTGCCCTCGGCGCTTTTGGTGGGTTCGATAATCAGGCCGCTCAACGGCTGGCCCAGCATCATCTCCAGCGCCTCCCGCTCCCGCTCCTTGTCGTTGTCCGTGCTGGACAGGAGAAGCCGGTAGCCCTTGCTGCGCAGGGCAGCCTCCGCCCCTCTGACAATATGGGGGAAAATATAGTCGGAGATGTACGTGGTGATCAGCCCCACCGTCCGCACCGTCTCCCCACTGCCCGCCTGGGGCGCGGACACAAAGGTTCCTTTGCCCTGGATGCGCGACAGCCGGCCTTCTCTCTCCAGCTCTCCGAAGGCTTGCCTCACTGTTTGGCGGCTGACGCCAAAACGTTCCGCCAATTCGTTCTCCGAGGGCATCAGATCCCCGGGCTTCATCGCTCCGCTGTGAAACCAGGCTTGAATCTCCTGCTTCACCTGCATATATTTGGGCAGCGCTTTTTCTTTCACAACAAACCTCCAATGCGTGATAGACGCTGACAGGCGTCCTTTGACACCGTGCAGTTGTATGGTTAATAGTATATCATCATTTCCTGTTGTATGTACATGTTTCATCAAAAACAGCAGCATACCGCCCCCGCTCAAAAGTAATTTGTTCGCCCACTTGAAAGACCAACAATTCCAAGTATAATACTAAGTATATAAACCCATGACATAAAGGAGCGTGGCGCAGATGAATGTGACGCACCCTCATTATACCTATCAATGGATCAATGACCATTTGGACTTATATAATTATGCCGGGGAACAGGGTGACCGGGATTGGCAGCAGGAAATCCTGCAGGCCCTGGCGGAGAAGGAGCAGCGGATCGCCTCCGAATGGAAGGCAAAAACAAGGGATGAGCTGTGGCGGCAATATGATGAAGTGAACGGGCTTTTGCTGGAATTGTATGCAGAGCTTAGGGGAAGGGACAAACAGGCACAGCAGGAGCTGATTGAGCGTCTTCTGCTCCTGAAGCAGCAGCGGCTGGAGATATCCCGGCAGCTGGCGATTATCAGCTAAGAAATGAAGAAGGCGGACTCTGCTGCCCACCGCGGGCTGCAGAGCCGCCTTTTTTTGCCAGGTGGCCTGCAACCGGATTGCTTTCATCACAGGCGCATGGTACAATAAATTTAATCATAGTATTATAATAGGAATTATTATATATGGAGGGGTTGGCATGGAGCTTCAGCGCATCGTCAAAACAGAACACGCAGACCTGGCCGTTACCATGCATTATCCCGAAAAAGAAGGCAAGGAGGAAACCCTGCCCTTGATTCTGTTCTGCCACGGCTTTACCGGCAACCGGATCGGCGCGGACCGGTTGTTCGTTCAGGCAGCCCGCCATTTCAGCGAGGCCGGTTACCTGGCGGTCCGCTTCGATTACGGCGGCTGCGGCGAAAGCACAGGCAGCTACGGGGACGGCGGCATGGAGCAGCTGGTCAGGGAAACCCGCATCATGCTGGACTACACCCTCTCCTTCGATTGCGTGGATCTGTCCCGGGTCACTCTGCTGGGCCACAGCCTGGGCGGCGCCGTTGCCGTTCAGACCGCCTTCCGCGACAGACGGGTGAAACGGCTGGTGCTGTGGGCCCCGGTTGCCCATCCCTTGGCGGATATCGTCCGGATCATCGGTCCCGAAGCCCATCGGGAAATCATCGCGGCCGGCAAAACGGATTACCTGGGCTACACCCTCACCGGCCGGTTTCTCCAATCTCTGGCCGACTCCCATCCTCTTCAGGAAACCAGGCAGATTCGCGGCGATGTGCTGGTTCTCCATGGAGCGGAGGATGAAGTCATCACAAGCGAGTCCGCCTATCTGTACCAGAGAGCCTTCTGGCTGCGGAGCGACGGGGTGAGCGACAAGGAGATTCTGCCCAAGGCCGACCACTCCTTCACGGGCCAGGATGTGAGGCGCCGGCTATTCGGATTGACTGCGGATTGGCTGCATATCCACGATCCCAAAAACGGCGAGTGGAACCATTATGTCATTTAAAAAGCAGGTCTTGCATGGATTAACTGCAAAACAATCATACTAGGGTGTGTGCAAAAAAATGTTCATAATGTTCATTAAGGTTTATTTACGTTCATTTGGAAGTGTGATATAGTATATTCAAACGTTGATGTTTGCCGGGGGAGAGCGGATTGTGTTGCTTCCCCGATTCTCTCCTCGGAGGCAAGCTTATGTCCACCATCAAGCGTCACGAGCAAATTTTGGAAATTCTGATTACCGAGAAGGAAGCCAACGTATCCAGACTCAGCGAGGAATTGGGCGTATCCGGCAAGACTATCCGCGAGGATTTGGAGAAGCTGGAGAAGAAGGGGCTGCTTCGGAGGTTCCACGGCGGAGCGGCTTTGGCCAATGAGGGATTTGCCGGGCTGTTTCCCGACTCCCTGCCCAATTCGAAGAACGAGGATGCCAAGGCCCAGGCGGCCAGACGGGCGCTGGAGCTTGTCAACACCGGAGAAGTAATCGCTCTGGACGGGGGCAGCACCACGCTGGCGATGGCCAAGCTTTTGGACAACATCCCCATTACTGTCATCACCAACGACCTGTTTATTATCGGGGAGCTGGTGAAAAAGGACAAGGTTCGGCTTGTGGTGCCCGGCGGCTACCGCAACCGCAACCAGCTGATCAACGAGAATTTCGCTTCCATTATCGGCAACATGAATATTCAGAAGGCGTTTATCTCCGCCACGGGCATTCACGAGGAATATGGGCTTACGGTTTTTACCCAGGCCATTGTGAGCCAGAAGCGGGCCATTATGCAAGCCGCGGCAGAATGCTACTGCGTGGCCGACCACACCAAGTTCAACCAATGCGCCCTGCTTACCTTCGCCAAACCGGAGGAATTGACGGCCATTGTGACGGACCCCGGGCTGCCGGACGAAACCGTCCAGCGTTACACGGCAAAAGGGATACAGCTCATCCGCTGATTCCATACATTTAACCACAATCCCTATTTAAATTTAAAGGAGATGTCTTCATGAGCGCGTTTGATCTCACAGGAAAAGTAGCATTGGTTACAGGCGGTACAGTAGGTCTCGGAGCCGGCATGTCCTTGGCTCTGGCCAACGCAGGCGCAGATCTGGTATTGGTTACCTATACCGATAACGATGACACCGTGTTGAACGAGTGCAAGAAGATTGGCCGCCGCTGCACCGTTATTACCGCCGATCTGAGCAAGGAAGAAGAGCTTCCGGGTGTTGTCGAGAAGGCGATCGCCGCTTTCGGACAGGTAGACATTCTGGTGAACAATGCCGGCATTATCCGCCGCGCTCCCATCGCCGAACACTCTGCCAAGGACTGGCATGATGTCATCAACCTGAACCTGAATACTGTGTTCTTCCTGACCCAATTGGTTGGCCGTCACATGATCGAACGCGGATCAGGCAAAATTATCAGCGTCGCTTCCATGTTGTCCTATGAGGGCGGCATTCTGGTTCCCGGCTATACCGCCTCCAAGCACGGCGTTGCCGGCCTAACCAAGGCATTCGCCAACGAATGGGCGTCCAAGGGCGTTAACGTCAACGCTATCGCTCCCGGATACTTTGAAACCCGCAACACCGCTCCGATCCGTCAGGACTCCGAGCGCACCGAAAGCATCACTGCCCGTATCCCGGCCGGCCGTTGGGGCCAACCGGAAGACCTGGGCGGACCTGCCGTATTCCTGGCTTCCTCCGCTTCAGACTACCTGCACGGCCATATCCTGAACGTGGATGGCGGCTGGCAAGCCCGCTAATCCCGCGTATAATACATGCTGCCTGCGGTTTATCCGCGGCAGCTCCAAAAACCCGGTCCCGCTTTGGCGGGGCCGGGTTTTTTTGACATGTACGGTATATCCCATGGATGACCGATTGCGAACGGAGCGCCTGAAGCGCCTGATGGGGGCAGAGGACGGACTATCTGATGATTGCTCCAATATGCCTGATGGGGGCAGAATCTGCTGGTCTTTGAGAACCATGCGCCTGATGGGTGCGGACAGAGCATCCGTTATTTTCCCCATTTAGCTCTTGTCCCGATTTCCACGGACAGACGATCCGCTATTTCACTCTGGAAGCATGAAGAATCCCCGTTTTTTCACACTTAACGGATCGTGAGTCCGCGGGGGAGAAAATAAGGCGAATTTTTGTGAAATAACGGAACCAGGGTCCGCCAAATTACACGCTTAACGCAGCGAGTTATGTTTTCCGGAGTGCATCGAATTTGCTTTGGAGCAGCTCGCCATTTTTGAAGGGTTATTTCCCCAGACGGAGGGTTGTTCGCAGCACCGCTGCTTTTTCGGGGGGTATTAGGGGAGGGAATGGTACTTTAAGGGAACATTAAGCGGGTGCTCAGTGGGGTTTAAGCTTGGGACTTTATCCTGAAGAAGCAAGTCAAACCCACTTCGGAAAGGATGAATCCTACTATGAAAAAATCCGCAAACAAAACCATTATCTCCGGTGTATTGGCGGCAGCCGTTCTCGTTGGCGGCGCAGGTCTGGTACATAATCAGGTTTTTGCCGCAGCCTCCGGCGACAGCTCCGCCCCTGTTACAGATAACGCGCAGCACCTCCGGGCGGGCGGCCAAGGTCAAGGCCAAGGCGGCTTCCGCGGCGACTTCGGCAAACGGGGCGGCGGTATGGAAGGGATCGGCAGAGTCGATCTCCTGAAGCAAACCGCAGCCATTCTCAGCGTAGAGGAATCCGCAGTGTCCGCCCAGTTGGAGCAGGGACTTACCTGGGTCCAAATCGCCGCAGCCGCCGGTCTGTCGGAAGAAGACTACCTGGCCAAGCTGGTAGCCGCTCAAACCGCGGCAATCAGCGAAGCCGTCACCGCCGGCAAGCTGACCCAGGAGCAGGCGGACAAGCTGACGGGCAGCCTGTCCGAGCAGCTGAAAAATCAGATTGAGCGCACCAATCTGAAGCAAAGAGAAACCGCCGGCGCCAATGCCGATACCAGCGTCCAAAATAACGCAAAAGGCATTCGCCCGGATCATGGCCTTAGAGGCGGTTTTGCCAGCAATGCGGATCTGGCCGCTATCCTGGGCATTACCGAGGAGGAGCTGGGGACCCTTCAGCAGGAAGGCAAATCCCTGGCGGAGATTGCCGAAAGCAAGGGCATCACCTCCGACGAGCTCATCGCCAAAATCAAGGACAGCCTCACCGATGAGCTGAAAACCTTCATCGAACGCAAAGGAACAGATCGCCCAGCAGGCGGCAAAATGAAGGCCCCTGCCGCTTCTCCTGCCGCAAGCAGCACGGACAGCGTATCCTGATGGCTGCCGAAATACGCAAAAAGCCGGAGCAATCCGGCTTTTTTTTGACCACCTCAAAATGTTTGCTTTACCTCAGGTTGTGTTGAGAGATTGTTTTACAAGGGCTCCGACCCGATTTGTTCCATCATGCCGGCATACAGCCTTTCTACCGCCGGTTTTGGAGGAAGGCCCAGCTCCGAGAGCAGAACTCTTTTGAGCAGCTCGTACTGGTTCCGCAAGGCAATCCTGTCATTTCGCCGGAAATGGATCTGCAGCATCATCTCATGGGCTTCTTCGTCGATTTCCGATTGGGCCAAAAGCTGCCGGGCGGCTCTTGCCGCAGCCTCCGGTTCTCCCCTGTCCAGATAATAATGGCATAACCGGATGCAGGCCTGCCGAAACAGCCCAAAGCACATTTCTCTGTAAGGGGAGCTCCATGGATAATCCAGTCTGGCAAACAGCTCTCCCTGATAAAGGGCAGCCATCGCCTGGTAAGCCCCCTCCGTCTCCTTGGTCAGAGCCGGAAAGCTCCGTTCAAATTCCCTGTACACCCGCAAAGGATTTGCCATATCCCCGAAGCCGGCGTGATACTGTCCAGACAAGTAGTGGATTTGACCGTTTCCTCCGGCGTCCTTCAGCGCTTTTTTCAGGTTATAGAGGGTCGTGTGAAGATAGGTGCGGCTCTGCTCCTCATTAAGCTCGGGCCATAAATCGGCCATCAGCTCCCATTTTAAAACCGGCTGGCCTTCCTTCACCAGAAAATAGGCCATCATTTCCTTGGTTTTCAGCGTCCGCCACTTGATGGGCTGACCCGCCGCATCCAGAATGTCGAAGCCGCCGAACAGGACGGCCTTCATTACCTCCGGATGCGCAGGCGCCGTCAACGGCCCTGCGGGCTGCCTTCTTTTGAACAGGCGGCTGATCGTTTCGGATACGGCATCCAATGTCAGCGGCTTCAGAAGATAATCCAAGGCGTTGCGGCGGAAAGCGTCAATGGCATATTGGGCGTAGGCGGTGACGAACACAATCTCCACGGCCTCCTGCTGCTCGTGAATCCGCCGCGCCAGCTCCAGCCCGTTCATTTGGGGCATATCCACATCCAGGAAGGCCACATCCGGCCGGGTTTCCTCCAGCGCGGCCAGAGCCTCGCCGGGTCTCCTGTAGGCGCCGTACAGCCGGGTCCTGCCGTCCCGCTCCAGCAGCAGCTTGAGCAGATCCAGGGAAGGCTGCTCGTCATCCACAATAATGGCCCTCATGTAGCCCTCCTGACAGCTTCCATAATCAGCCCGGCCGTCTCCTCAATGGCCCGGTTGGTGACATCAATGATGCGGCAGCCCAGCGTTTTCATCAGCTCATCCGCATGGCGCAGCTCCTCCTGCACCCGCTCCGCCGAGGCATACCGCGAGCCGCCGGGGAGACCGACCGCCTTCAGGCGTTCCGTACGGATATGCTGCATATGCTCCGGGTTCATGGTCAGCCCGAAGATTCTGGACGGGTCGGCCCGGAACAGCTCCACAGGCGGCTTCACCTCGGGAATGACAGGCAGATTGGCGGCCTTGATCCCCTTGTGGGCCAAAAAAATGCACAGCGGCGTTTTCGAGGTCCGGGACACCCCCACCAGTACCACATCCGCCGCAAGCAGGCCGGAGGCATCCTTCCCGTCGTCGTATTTGACCGCAAATTCCATAGCGTCCACCCTGCGGAAATAATCGTCGTCCAGCTCATGGAGAAGCCCCGGCTTCCACTGGGGAGAGTCGTTGAAGGTATCTGCATAGGCCTGCATCATGGGTCCAAGGATATCCACAATCCTGACCTCCAGCCGGATGGACTCCGACTTGATCATCTCCCGCAATTCAGGCTGGACCAGGGTGTAGCCCACAAAGCCGCCCACTGCCGCCGCTTCCTCCATCATCCGGCGGATTTCATCCTCATGGCGGATTTGGCCGAAGCGCTTGATCCTCGCCTCGCCTCCCTGAAATTGCCGCAAGGTAGCCTTGGCTACCGCCTCCGCGGTTTCGCCCACGGCATCCGAGCATATGTAAATCCACTGCTGCTTCTCTCCCACCCTACTCTCCCCTTCCGATCCGTTCCGCCCAATCCACCAAAATCCGGGTCATAGTGGAATTGCTGACCCTGCCGATCACTTCAATTTCGCTTTTGTCCGGTACCGCCACCACCACCGGCAGGCTTTCCACCTCGTGGCGGACCATCCTGCGGGCCGCTTCCAGCGCAGGCTCCTCCGGCCCCACCGTAACCAGATTGGCCTTGCGGGTCATCACCAGACTCACCGGCATGGCTGCGCTTCCCGGATTGCCAAGCACCACCTTCAGCAGATCCTTGCGGGATACAATCCCCTGAAGCCAATTCTGCTCGTCGGTGACGAAGATGCTTCCTGTATTTTCCAAAAACATCGCCACTACCGCATCCTGAACGGTGGAGGCCTCGCGGATGTTGGCGGGCCGGGATTGGATATCCTTCACCTTGAGGTCCAAAAGCATCCTGCGCACCTCGCCCTGGGGCTGTGCGGCGGCGCCGGGGAAATACCCCACCTTGGGCTTGGCGTCCAAAAGCCCCAGCATAATCAGCACCGCCAAATCCGAGCGGATGGTTGGGCGGCTTAAGCCCAATTGCTCGGCAATCTGCTCGCCGGTGACAGGAGCCGATTTGCGCACCAACGCCAAAATTTCCTTTTGCCGGGATGTCAGTTCGATAGGTCACTCACCTCTCGCCAGGTTCCATTACTTCTTATTCATTGATACCATAATTAAAAATAGGTTGCAATATGGCTTGAAAAGTTGATATATAGTATGTCATAATTAAAATATATTACGTTATATAAACGGGAAATCAGACAATTAGACACTCTTATTTGTGGAAAAAGGAGCGGATGGACATGGAGAGAGAATTGGCATTGGAAATGGTACGGGTAACGGAGCTGGCGGCTTTGGCCTCCTCCAAGTGGATGGGGCGGGGTTCGAAGACGGAAGCGGACGGAGCGGCTACGGCCGCCATGCGTTCCATGTTCAATTCGGTCTCCATTCAGGGAACGGTGGTCATCGGCGAGGGCGAAATGGATGAGGCCCCTATGCTGTACATCGGTGAAAGGGTGGGGAACCGCCAAGGCCCCGAGGTGGATGTGGCGGTGGACCCCCTGGAAGGAACGGACCTGGCGGCCAAAGGCCTGCCCGGCGCTTTGGCGGTGATGGCCGTAGCCCCCAAGGGACATTTCCTCCATGCGCCCGACATGTATATGGAGAAGCTGGCGGTAGGGCCGCAGCTGAAGGGCAAGGTTTCCCTGGCCGATCCGCTGGACGTGACCATTCAGAAGGCGTCCCGGATTCTGAAGAGAGCCGTCTCCGACCTGACGGTATCTATCCTGGAACGTGACCGCCATGCGGAAAAAATCGCCATTCTCCGGGCAATGGGCGTGCGCGTCAAGCTGCTGCCCGGCGGAGATGTGGCCGGAGCTATGGCCCCGGCGTTTGCCGAATCGGGGATCGATATGTATGTAGGCTCCGGCGGAGCGCCGGAGGGGGTGATTGCCGCAGCGGCCCTGAAATGCCTGGAGGGCGATTTCCAGGGCAGGCTGATGCCGGCAGACGCGGCCGAGTTTGACCGCTGCCTGTCCATGGGCATTGCGGACCCGAGGAAGATTCTGACTATGGACGATCTGGTGGGCAAAGGGGATGTGCTGTTTGCCGCCACCGGGATCACCCCGGGCGAGTTCCTGAAAGGCGTCCGCTTCCTGCCCGGCTGCCGGGCGGAGACGGAATCCGTGGTCATGCGGGCCAAAACCGGCACCGTACGCACCATCCTGGCCAACCACTACCTGCCGGGCAAACCCTTTCTGCAAGCCTTGGGCGGATACTGGGCAGATGAACAGGAGGCGGCCTCCGGGCTGTAAGAACCCTTGGCCACAAAAAAGCTCCTTCTCCGGCATGAGGCCGGGAGGAGCTTTTTTTGTCGGGCTTGCGTTCCAACGGAAAAAATCCGCTGGAGCGGCTGCCCGTTCCTGCGGATTCTATCCGGTCTGTACGAAGTGCAGCGCTTTCCCTGCTCTTCATGTCAATAGGGCCTGGCTCCGCTGTCGGACATGATTTTGTCTGCTGCGTTTTTGATCAATGAGCAGCTGACTAGAACCGGTTTGGATTCGCATACAAGAACAAGGGTGCCAAACCGTACATCCCAGGAATACGAAAACCCTACCTGAATTCCAGCTACCTTCAACGAAAACCGCCCGGACGGGGTGCCGGGTATCGCAGCGCCATATTGTCTGCCCAGGTTCTGCAACGTCTGATAAACGGATGGGGTTACATTTCTGTATTTCCACGCGCCGCATGCTGCCATTTTGCTCACTCCTTGTAAGAGGCTTCTCTTCAAGTGTATGAGCTTCGGCTTGACCATCGTGACACCCAATTTGCGGGAGACTGCCGTTTCGGCCATCATATGTGAAATTTCAAGTATAATTTCCAGGAATGACCCCATTTGCAGGATTGAGTATGAAATTTCGCATACAATTTCTAGAAATAGCCCCCGTTGGGGCAATTGGATATGAAATTTCGCGTACAATTGCCCAAAACACCATTTCGTGAGCGAATATGTATGAAATTTCAGCTATGATGGCTGATGGTTTGCCCACGAAAACCCCTTCGTTCCCCGGTTTCCCGAAGTGAAGGCGCGCAGCGAGGGTATTCACCGTGGTTAGGAGAACGGAGCCCGCTCCTCCTCCCCGAACAGCTGCGGCCACAAGCCCTGGATGTGCTTCTCCACCGTCTCCAGCGCCAGCTCCAGATTGGACGCTCCCCCGGCTGCGCGCAGATGCCCCCGGAAATAATCCGGGTGGCGTCCGGCTATGGGCAGCGGAACCAGCTGCCCGGGCTTGCGCCAAACCGCGCGGCCAACAGGCAGCCGGCCGCGCGGCTCCCCCGCCGCCCGCCAGCTGCCCAGGCGGCACACTGGGTCGCGGCCCCTGCCGTCGGGGCCGCAGGCATAGCAATAGACCGTTGCCTCCTGCAGCACAGGAGGCACAGGGCTCCGCGGCGAGCCGATCTGCACAACGGCTACGGGCCGCTCCGGGTCTGCCGCCAGCAGCATGTCGGCGGCATGGACAGCGGCAGTCCCCCCGCCGCTGTGGCCCACAAGCACCACCGGCCCGCTGCCCCGGGCCGCAGGCTCCAGCTCCCGGCGCACCGCGGCTACGCCATAGGAGCGCGCCCACGCCCCGGCAGGCAGGCGGATATCCCGCCACACCTCCCAAATCTGCCTGCGGACGGAACGGCTCCACTCTCCGTACGGATACAGCAGTCCGCCTGCCGCCGTGAAGCCGGTGCTTGCCGCAAGCCGCCGGGACAGCTCACCATGAAATTCCTGCATGAACCCGGGAGCAGTCCCGATGCCCGCCAGAGCGTATACATACAGGCGGCTGTCATTTCCGGAAGCTGCGGGCGTATTCATCGGCATGATGGATTCTCTCCATTGAAGAAGGATGGGTGTCCCGGAACAGGCGCACCAATAAAGGGGAATACACATCATCATAGGTGGCGGCAGTGAGCTTCTGATTCATGCTCACCACCCCTTCGGGAGTGTGGGCCAGCTTCAGCCCATATTCATCCGCCGCCCGCTCCGCCTGCCGCGATACCAAATTAGAAAAAGGCAGCGAGGCAAAGCTCAGCACCGACAACAGCAAAAGCAGCGCCGCAGCGGCTGCCGGATCTCCCGGACCGCGCAAGCCCCAGGCCTCTCCCCAGCGGCGGTACACATACCGGTAAAGCGCCTGGCCGAGATAGAGCAGAACCAGAGCCGCGCCGACGAGCCCAAGTGTGCTCCATTCCAGATGATGCAGCACATAATGGCCAATTTCATGGGCCACAATGGGCAGAATTTCGCTTTCATCCAGCCGGTACAGCGTGTCCCAAACCACAATCCGCAGGGTTGGTCCGATACCGTTGACATAGGCGTTGTAAGCATTGGTTTTGGCGGACATGTTAGCCTCGTAAACCCGCTCCGCCGGTACCTCCGCCTCATCGGCCATGGCGAGAATATGGGCTTCCAGAACCGGATCGGACAGCCGGCTGTATTTGTTATAGAGGGGATCAATAAAAACCGGCTGCACCACCATCATGAACACAATGAAGGGAATGGACACCAGCCACAGCTTCAGCCACCACCGTCCGCCCCGCCGGATCAGCCACATGGCCAAGGCCAGCCCCAGAGCAAGCGGAATGGCTCCCACGGCAAATTCCACCAGCTTATCCCGAAGCCATCCCCCCATACCTTGAGTGGAGATGCCATAGAAGCGGGACATCCGGTAACCGGCAAACCGCAGCGGCAGACAGCCGAAATAGGCAACCGCCTGCACAGCCAGGGCATATACCGTAAACCGGAGGAGTGAGGGCCAGCGCAGGTTCTCCATCCGGCTATAGAGCCGTTTGCCCCACCCGGAGAACAGAAGGATGACATACAGCCCCCATTCCCAAGGGGAAAGCAGAAAAAACAGCCAATTCCGCCAAGCGGGGTAGGTTTCGCTGACCCGAAGCTCCCGGGCGCTCATAAAGGTGGCCGGGTCGGCAGGAGTGCCCCTGTATGATTCGGGCACACCGTTGCCCCGGGTCAGATACAAATAAACTCCCATGGCTGCCGCGTACACGGCAAACCACATCCAGTAACGGCGAATCGCTGGCGCTCCCGGCTTTGACACAATATCCACTCCCGTCTCCAAAATATTCCTTTAGGACGTGTCTGAAAACCCGCTTGAGGGCATCTTTCACCGCCTTTTCGCCCCTTGCTGCGTTACTTTCGCTTGACGTACCCCCGGTACGCCTTCACGAAAAGTGCCTTGCCTGGAACGAAAATTCGGCCAAATCTGCTCCCCTCGGAGTTGTCAGACACGCCCTAGCCTCATGATAGCATACTGCCGGTTCGAGTTCATCCTCCCGCTACAGCTGTCCCGCCTCCATTTCCCCGCAAAAATGCAAAAACGGCCCCATACCAGGGCCGCCATTTGCTTATTTATTTTTGGCGAGGAAGGCGTCGAATTGCTTTTGCTTCTCGGCGATAATTTCATCGACTGCGGAGGATTTCATCTTGGCCGCATACTCCGGCAGCACCTTGTCAGGGTCCACGGAGCCGGTATCCAGAGCCGGGTCGTATTGCTTGCGGATGGTGATGGAGGCCGCCACCTTGTTCTTGATGGCCTCATTCACATCGAAGGTGAAGCCCAGCCCTTTGGAATAGTGGGAGCCTTCATTAAACTTCTTGAACTGCTCCCACTTGTCGGCCGCTTCGCCCTTCCAGATGTAGTTCAGGAACTGGCTGCCGAACATCCACGCTGCGCCGGGGCTGTAGTCGCCGGTTTTTTCCGAGGGTTCGACTGTGTTGTCTCCGGTTTTCTTATAGTGGACACCTTCAATGCCGAAGTTCAGCAGATTGTTCAAATATTTGTCGGAGTACAGCAGGTTGATAACCATCATGGCCCGCTCGGGATCGGAGGAGGTGCTGCTCACTGCCAGCATGGAGCCTGCCGTTTCACTGGTAGCGGTGGTTTTGGTGTTCAGGGCCAGCTGCTTCAGATTGCCCACCAGCCCTACCTGGGAAGCAATTTCCGTATCCTTGCCGGGCTTCAGAGGGCATACGATCATGAACACCTTGCCGGATTTCATCGCATCATTGGTGGACAGCTGGGTTGTGGACGCATCCTTGTTGATCAGATCCTTGGTGAACATTTCCCGGGTAATCTTCAGTGTGCTCTTATAACGCTCCTGCTCCAGCCGGTTCATGACCTTGGTGTCGTTCCCGTCCTTGAAGATTACGCCTTCAATATTGCCATCCCCCAAATAATCCCAGTTAGCAAAAAAGTGGGCATTAAAGTTTTCACCGTCACGCAGGAACAAGGGGGTGATGTCCGGCTTTTGGGCCTTTACAGTTTCCAAAATGGGAATCAGGTCGCTGATGCTCTTTACGGCCTGGATTTTTTCCTCCAGTCCCAGCTCCTTGGCAATGTCCGAGCGGTATACAATGCCGCCTTGCGAAGCCATCTCCTTCAATGCCGGAACGCCGTAATTCTTTCCGTCGATTTGGGAGCCCTTCAGAATCTGGTCGTCAAAGGATTTCAGAATATCCGGCCCGTGTTTCTTGAGCAGGTTGCCGTATTTGCCGGAATCGTCATTGAGCGCTAGGAAAGCTCCTTTGCCTGCATTCACGGCGTATTGGGACCACTGGGCGGTAAACATAATGTCCACGGCCTCACGGGAAGCCACCATCAAATTGACCTTGTTGTCCCATTGCCCCCATTGAAAGGATTCAATCGTAAGGGTAGTATTCAGCTTGCTCTGAAGATACTTGTTGATTTCTTCCGTAACCGCTGCCTGGTCCTTCTGAGGGGAGCCAGGGTACACCAGTCTGAGCTTTGCGGGCTTCAGGGAGCTTGCCGTTTCAGCCGCAGCCGGAGCGGTTGCAGCCACGCTTGCCGCAGGTGAAGCTTTTGCGGCATCGGTTGGGGAAGCGCTTGCGCCGGAGCCGGAATCACTGCTGCCGCAGCCGGCCAGACCTGCCGTCATCGCCAGTGCTGCCGCCGCCGTCACTGCCAATCCTGCTTTTTTCCATTTGGCCATTTTTTTCTTATCCTCCCTTATATGTCCAACTTCTATGCTAACCGGAATTTCCGGATATAGCTACTGCTAATTTCCAAAAAATTTCGTCCGATCACTACCCCTTTACCGCTCCGATGGTCAGGCCTTGGATGAAGTACCGCTGGAAAAAGGGATACGCAATCACAATGGGACCGATGCCCACTACCGCCATCGCCATCCGGACAGTTTCCGTAGGGATATTCAACAACCCGCCGCTTTGGCTTAACCCCTGGGCTGCCGACGTATTGGAGGACAGGAACTGGATATCCAGCATGGTCCGGTACATCAGGAATTGCAGACTGACCATGCCTTTGCCGCTTTCGCCCGAAATGAAAACCAGGCTTAGAAACCAGTCGTTCCAATAGTTTACTGTCTGAAACAGAGCCACCGTCGCCAGCACCGGCAAGGACAACGGCAGCACAATCTGGGCGAACACCCTGCTTTCACTGGCTCCGTCAATAGTAGCCGCCTCCATCAGCTCCATGGGAATGGTAGTGCTGAAGAAGGTCCGCATCATCAGGACGAAGAAGCCTTGGACCAGCAGCGGGATAATCAGGCTGGCCAGGGTGTTTTTCAGATCGGCCAGTTGGGTGTATACCAGATACCAGGGCACCAGGCCGCCGTTGAACAGCATGGTGAAAAAGATGAAGAAGCTGAAGATATTGCGGTGGGGAAAATCCTTGCGCGAGATGGGATACGCATACAGCGCCATAATGAGCAGGCTGATGGCGGTTCCCACAATGGTCACGAACAATGATACGCCCAAGGACTTGGTAATCTGGCGCCAGTCCTCCAGCAGGAACTGGTAGGCCGAGAGACTGAATTTTTCCGGGAAGAAGCTGTAGCCGTTAATCAGAACTGTTCTTTCATCCGTAAAAGAGATCATGATAATCAGAACAAGCGGCATCAGGCACAGGATCGTATATATGCTGAAGAAAATATTAATGGCAATGTTGGAGCCTTTGGAAATGGCCAAGGGTCCTGTAGTGTAATGGGGCGTTTTGGGGGCCCTGGGATTCTTAACAGACATTGAAGCCTGCCCATCCATGTGCATCCACTCCTATGTTGAATTAGAATAAGGCGTCTTCCTTGCTGATTTTGCGGATAACCAGGTTGGTGCCCAGCACCAGCAGGAAGCCGATAACCGATTGGAACAAACCCGCCGCCGAGGACATGCCGATATCGCCCATGACCATGAAGGTCTGATACACATACGTATCAATAACCTGCGTCACCGGATACAAAGCTCCGGCATTCTGGGTCACCTGGAAGAATAATCCGAAGTCCGCGTAGAAAATCCGCCCGATCTGCAGCATGGTCATGACGATGATAACGGGACGCACCAGAGGAATGGTGATCATCTGGATCTGCTGGCGTTTGGTGGCGCCGTCAATAACCGCCGCTTCGTAATACTCGGGATCAATACCCAGCATCGAGGCCAGATAGATGACGGCGAAATAGCCGACGTTGCGCCAGGTGTTGACGAGGGGCAGGATCAGGGGCCAATAGGTTTTGTCCGTATACCATTCCACCGGATTCCAGCCCAGCTTGGGAAACAGCCACGTATTGAGCAGCCCATGCTCCATGCCGAGAAAGGCAAACACCAGATAGCCGATGACCACCCAGGAGAGCAGGTAGGGCAGGAACATGGCGCTTTGGTGGAGCTTAGCCGCCCGTTTGTTGCGCATTTCCGAGAACAGTACGGCCAGCCCTACGCCCATCACCAGGTTCAGCAGAATAAACACTGTATTGTACAAAAGAGTGTTGCGGATCAGCTCCCAAGCCACGTTGGTATCAAACAGAAAGCGGAAGTTGTTGAAGCCGCTCCAGGGGCTATGGATGTAGCCGTCCGTATAATTGATGTTCTTGAAGGCAATCAGCACGCCGATCATGGGCAGATAATTGTTGAACAGCAGAATCAGAATCGCCGGCAGCATCATGAAGTAAAACACCTTGTATTTCCTCAGGATGTGCAGGGTTCTCCGCTTCGCCGTTCTGGATGCGGGAGCCGGGGCGACACCGGCAGGCGTCTTGAGCTCCATGGCCATGGGGAACCACTCCTTGTCTTTTTTATACGAAAATGCACACTGCTGCATTTTCATCGGGGGTTCCCCCAAAAGTATCCGGAATTTTGCTTCGAAGCGTTTCGTCACTCTTGGGGGATTGTTTGGTTTGTAGCTTAGGGAATTGTTTGGTTTGTAGCTTTATTGTATGGTTCTTGACGTCCGCAAACTATATAATGGCGGCACCTAAGCAGCACTTTTGTGACTTCATGGAATGAGCTGGAAAAGCTCCTCGGAATATCTCCTCCAGAGTCGCCCTCCTGCTGTGCGCTCCTTCAACTGAACTCTTTCTCCTGACTTCGTGCTGGCGCTGTGCTGCACCGTACTGGCATCGTGCTGGTGCTGTGCCGCACCGTGCTGGCACCATGCGACTCATCAGGCGGACCCTGGTTCCGTTATTTTGCAAAAATCGGCCTTTTTTTCTCCGGAGCGGACACAGGTTCCGTTAAGTGTGAAAAAACAGGGGTTCTGCACACTTCCAGAGCGAAATAGCGAATCGTCGGTCCGTGAAAATCGGCAAAAGGGCCAAATGGGGGAAATAACGGATTCTCTGTCCGCGACCATCTCCAACCCTTCGCTAGATTTTAAAAAAAAGCCGCCTCCCTCCTGTGCAGGAGCGGAAGCGGCATTGGCGTCAGGGCAAACGGCGGTGCTTTTTGCGATATTCGTGGGGGGATAGGCCGGTCATTTTTTTGAACAGCTTGGCAAAATAGGAGAAATGGGTGTAGCCGATGGCCTCCGCTACCGCGCCCACCTTGAGGTTGGACTCCTCCAGCAGGCGGCGGGCGTGGCCGATCTTCACCTCCAGAACATATTCCGTCAGGGACTGGCCGGTTTCCTTGCGGAACAGCCGGGACAAGTAGGCCGGATTCAAAAACACATAGGATGCCAGCTGCTCCCTGCCCAGCTCTTCTTGGGGATGCTGCTGGATATATTCCTTGATTTTGGCGATGATGGAGGATTGCTGCTGGGACTGCTCCCCGGAACCAGCCGCCTTGGCCCAATACTGCTCCAAAAGGCGGGCACACCACTGCCGCAGGGCTGCCAGGGACTTGACGGGAGACAGGGCCAGCCCTTCTTCCCTGCCCTCCAGCACCTCCCCCAGGGAAATCCCCTGCTTGACCGCGGAATCCAGACAGAGGTGGGCCAATCCGAAGTAAACGGCCTGCAGGGTCTCCACAGACAGCTCTTCCTTTTCCAGACGGCTAAAATACCGGTTCAGCTGGTCGCTCAGCTCCCCCTTGCGCCCATTGTCCAACAGCAGCGCCCACTCTGCCAGGGGCGGCGGAGGAGCAGGGCGGGCGGCGGGTTTGCCTGCCGCGTTGGGGATAATGACGCTGCCGGTCCGGGTGACGTTGGCCCGCTCCGCCTCCAAAAGCCGCTGGTAAGCCTCCTCCAGCCCTGTGATGCCCACCTCGCCGCCGATATAGCAGGACAGCCGGCAGTGAAAATATTCATTGCAGGAACGGATGAAGGCCTCGCATTTCTCCTCCAGCGAAACCCCATTCTCCGCCGCTGCCGCCTCCCCGGCCGCAGACCGGTAAAACAGGATCAGCCCGCTGCCGCTCCGCTCCCCCACCACCATCCCGGGGCTGCCGTCCAGCACAAGCTCCTCGGCGGCCTTGCGGATGGCATACTCCATAATCTCCTCATCCCGCGCGCCGAAATCCTGCTGCCATTGCTCAATGCTGATCAGCACCGGGAACAGCCGGTCCTCCGAGGCCAGAGGAATATCATACTGGCGGAGCGCGGCATCCAACTTGCCGCTCAGGAATGCGGTGCGCCCCTGGATTACCTCCTGCCAGAACCGCTCGACCAGGAGCGGCTTTTGGCTTTCCCAGAGGCTGTAATACTTCCGGTACACGCTGCGGTAATCCTGCAGCTCCCGCTCCGAGCGGATTTTGTCCAAAAGCTGCACAAGAATCTCCGACAGCCGGTCATGGTCCACCGGCTTCAGCAAATAGCGGAACGCCCCCATGGAGAGGGCCTGCTGGGCGTAACTGAAGTTGGCGTGGCCGGTGAGGAAAATCAGCTCCGCATGAGGCTGCTGCTCCCGGAGCCACTCCGCCAGCTCCAGACCGGACTGGCCCGGCATTTCAATGTCCAGGATGACAATATCCGCCTCCCGTTGGGAGAGCAGCTCCTTGGCCTGGTCCACATCATAAGCCTCCAGCACCGCGGAAATCCCCAGCGCCTCCCAGTCCATTCCCGCCGCCAGCCCTTTGACCGCATATTTTTCATCATCCACCAGAAGCACGTTGTACATGGTTTTCTCCGCCTTTCCCAAGTCTGGTCTCCAGAGGCAGCGCGATCAGCACCTCGGCGCCGCCGCCGTCCGCATTCTGAAACCTCACCCTTGCTTTATTGCCTGTAAAAATAGACAGCCGCCGGAGCACGTTCCAGATCCCCACATGCTCATCCTGAATGGTACGCCAATCGGTTCCGGCGAATTTCTCCAGCCACTCTTGGGAGAAGCCCACCCCCGTATCCCGGATGGAAATCTGCGCCTCCCGCTCGCCTGATTGCTCCGCAATCTGTGCATGGATGTACAGGTGAAACGGCTGGTTCCGGTTCTTAAACCCGTGAATTATCGCATTTTCGGCAAAAGGCTGGATGGAGAGCGGCGGGATTGCCGCCCCCCTCAGCTCGTCGCTGACGCTGATTTCAAACGCCAGATTATCCGGATAACGGAGCCGCTGGATTTCCATGTAGTTGGCGACATGCTTCAGATCCTCCTCCAGCGTAATGTGGGGACGGCTGCTGTGGATGGTAAAGCGGAAATAATCCGCCAGATGCAGAGCCAGCTTCTTTAAGGTCTGGTAGTCCTTCAGCACCGCCAGATTGTAAACGATATTCAGGCTGTTCATGTAAAAATGCGGATTGATCTGCACCTGCAAATGCTTATATTCCGCCTGCTGCACGCGTAGCTTTTCCTCGTAGACATTGATCTTGAGGGAGCGGATCTGGTCGGCCATGTCGTTGAAGACAGCCATCACGTAGGCGAATTCCCCCTTGCGGGCGGTGGGCAGCCGGGTATCCAGCTTGCCTTGGCCGATACGTCTCATACCTTTGACCAAAGCCGAAAACGGCCCTACCAGAATCCGCTGCAGAATCAGAAAGTAGATAACCAGCGCAGCCAGCACGCCGAAGGGCGTCACATAAATAGCCTTCTGGAAAAAAGGCAACCCACGGAGAATGGTGGTTTCCGGAATAGCCAGCATCAGCCGAAGGCCGGTAGCGGCGGAATCCGCCTTGACCAGCAGCATTTTTTCGCTTAGCCGGGGGTCGTCGATCAGGAGATAGTTGCCCTTCTGGCTGGCTTTTTTCTCCGCATACCGGCCCCAGATATCGGCGCTGATGCGGGTATTGGAGAGAAGGGTGTGCCTGCTGTCCATGGCGGCGACCTCTCCCCCCGGCCCCAGATTCCAGCTGCGCAGGGGCGCAATCAGCTTGTCCGGATGCACCAGAACACCGGCGATCAGCTCAGAGGAAATGGGTGCGATCATCACCATGGCATAACCGTCGGGAGTCTCCATCAGATGCCACTTGCCGTCGTCATTCTCCGCCAGCTTGTCGGCCATGAGGGTAATATTTTGGGTCTGGCGGTTGTGATCCTCGGAGCTGGCCAGCAGCAAGTCCTTATAAACCGGCGAGTAGATGAAAATGGAGCTGGTGACGTTGAAGTAGCCGATGCCGGAGGTGAGCTTGCTCATGATGCGGATTTTGGTCAGGTAGTATTCATTGGAGGCTGTGCCGAAGGCGTAGAGGGTGGTGAAATCCGGGTCGTTGACAAACCGGTACAGATACAGGCCGGTTTCGTTCAGCATCTGGTCGGTGCTCTGAACATACTGCTGGAGCAGGTTGTCATAGTTGCTGGAAATCTGCTCGCGGACAATCCGGATGGAGTACATGTTATTGTAAAACAGAAAAACCACAATGGGCACGATGACGACGGTAAAGCCCAGAATAATTTTCAGCCTCACGGAATGGTACCATTTCATGGCAGGTCCTCCCTTGGAGAATGAAGCCGGAGCGCTGCTTCACGGCGGCGGCAATATCCTGTCCGGTGGCAGGTACGGGTACAGGTACAAGTGCAGGCGCAGGCACAAGTGCAGACACAGGTACAAGTGCAGGTACAGGCACAGAGCATGGTTGGATGCCTCAGCCGCATTGCGCTGTCAATCTCCGCGTCCGTTTTACGCTGCCGCTCCTGGTATCATCATGCCATGGTTTTCCAAAAACGTCCAGACGAACATTTTTCCGGCGGGTATTCCTTGAATGCTGCCGCTCCCGACCAATGGATAGACTAGGGACCGGTGATGCGCCGCTATTCCCGCCATCCGAAAAAGGTATTGCCAGCGCTTCCGGGAATGGTTACAATAGCCTTGTAAACGCGTGTTCACGAAAGGGGCTTTTCAGCACATGCGCAGTGAGGACATTGCCCGGCTGGCGGGTGTTTCCAGAAGCACCGTTTCCCGGGTGATCAACAACTATTCCAACGTGCCGGAGGAAACCCGGCAGCGGGTGCTGAAGGTGATCGAGGAGCATCATTACGAGCCCAACACCTCCGCCCGTGTTCTGGCAGGCAAAGGAACGGACACCATCGGCCTGTTTGTGGTCAGCACCGCCGAACGGCCCGAGGTCAGCCGCATTTACGATAACAGCTATTTTGCCCGGTTCGTGGATGCGGTAACGGATCACGCCAATGCCAAAGGCAGCTATGTGCTGATCCATACGGTCTATTCGCCGGAGGATTTCCTCCGGGTGAAGCAGGCGTTTCTGCAGAAGCGCATCGACGGCGGGGTCATTGTCGGCTCGGGGCGCGACCCGCAGATGGTCAGCGAGCTGGCGGAGCTTCAGGCTCCCATTGTGCTCATCGACTACGACATTGCCGAGATTATCGGCAGCCGCCTGAATAAGAGCAGGCTGGCCGTGGTCAATTCCATGGATTATGAAGGCGCCATGGCGGTGATGGAGCATCTTATCGGCCTGGGCCACAGGGAAATCGGCATCCTGGCCGGACGGCTGGACACCTATTCCGGCCGGGAGCGCTTCAAGGCTTATGAAGCGGCGCTGCAGCAGCACGGATTGCCCATGCGGGAGGAATTTATCCTGCAGGGCCAGTTTCTGAAGGACGCCGCTTACGCGGAGGCCGAGCGGCTGGCCCGCTCAGGCAGGCTGCCCACGGCGCTGTTCTGCGCCAACGACGATATGGCCATCTCGGCGCTGCAGGCGTTTACCCGCTCCGGCATCCGGGTGCCGGAGGATATATCTCTGGCAGGCTATGACGATGTGCCCTCTGCGGCGCTGTTATCGCCGGGCCTGACCACCGTCAGGCTGCCCATCTACGAGATGGCCCGGGCCGCCGTGGAGTCCATCAGCCGCATGCAGCAGAAGAAAAGCGGCTCCGGCTCCAGCTTCGAGACCGTCAGCTTTCCCGCGGAGTTCATAAGCCGCGGCTCCTGCCGGGCAGTGGGGCCGTAGGCCCGCGGGGGCCCGACATCTGCGGGGGCACGCCATCTATGGGGGCCCGACCATCTGCGGGGACCCGATCATCTGCGGGGGCACGCCATCTGCCTGCGGGAAGGCGGTCAGGCGGCGGCGGGCGATCAGATGGGACAGCTGGCAGCCCCTGCTAGGGCGTGTCTGAACCCCCCTCGGAGTTTGCACACACCCTAGTGCCGCCCCTTGAGCCAATTCCTCTGGCATGATGGGAGATGGTTACTGTGATAGCGAACCTCAAATGTACGCTATTTCCGCCAAATACCCTTTTTGAGGCAAATAGCATACACAAAATGTTTGCTAAGCCACTTAAAACCACCGTTTTGCATCAAAATATTCCAATTAACATACATTTCATGTATGCTATTTGTCCATTTGACCTCCCTTTCGGGGAATAGCAAACAATTTGTGACGCTTACATTTCTCTGTGCCGGCTGCCCTCTGCGTTTCCGTAGTTAATTATGGCCGCCCCATCCGGCTTTCCGCTTCAGGCAATGTCCTGCTCCCTGGGACACAGTTTTTTTCACCCCAAAATAAACGCGCGTTCACAAAACGCCCGTTTATCATAAATCCTTCCATCCCGAAAGGAGTCGAACCCTTTGAAATTTGGTCATTTTGACGATCAGCGCAAGGAATACGTCATTACAACGCCCCAAACCCCCTATCCCTGGATCAATTACCTGGGCAACGAGAGCTTTTTTGGCTTGATTTCCAACACCTCCGGCGGCTACTGCTTTTACCGGGACGCGCGTTTACGGCGGCTCACCCGCTACCGCTACAACAATGTCCCCCTGGACAACGGCGGACGCTACTTCTACCTGCATGACAACGGCGACTTCTGGACACCGGGCTGGATGCCGGTAAAACGGGAGCTGGATTTTTACGAATGCCGCCATGGTCTGGGCTATACCTCCATCACCGGCGAGCGGAACGGCATCCGCGTCAGCCAATTGGCCTTCGTCCCCTTGGGAATCAACGGGGAGGTGTATCAGGTCAAGGTGAAGAACACCGGCACCGCCGCCAAAACCGTCACTCTTTTCTCCTTCATCGAGTTCTGTCTCTGGAATGCCTATGACGATATGACCAACTTCCAGCGGAATCTGAGCATTGGCGAGGTAGAGGTGGAGAACAACGCTATTTATCACAAGACCGAATACCGGGAACGCCGCGATCATTTCTCCTTTTTCTCGGTAAACCGTCCCTTCGACGGCTTCGACACCGACCGGGATACCTTCCTGGGCGCGTATAACGGTTTTGACCGCCCCGATGCGGTAGCCGCAGGAGCATCCTTCAATTCCGTCGCCAGCGGCTGGTGCCCGGTGGGCTCCCACTCCTTCAAGCTGACCCTTGCTCCCGGCGAAGAGCAATCCCTGGTGTTTGTGCTGGGTTATGTGGAGAATCCCGAAGAAGAGAAGTGGGAAAAGCCGGGTGTTATCAACAAGTTCCGGGCCTACGACATGATGAACCGTTTTACCGACGATGAAGCTGTTGACCGCGCTCTTGCCGAGCTGGCTTCCTACTGGGACCGTCTGCTGGGCAAATACACCCTCGCCACCGGCGACGAAAAGCTGGCCCGCATGGTCAACATTTGGAACCCGTATCAATGTATGGTCACCTTCAATATGTCCCGCTCCGCCTCTTACTTCGAATCAGGGATCGGCCGGGGCATGGGCTTCCGGGATTCCAACCAGGATCTCCTGGGTTTTGTGCATCAGATTCCGGAACGGGCCAGAGAGCGGATCATCGATATTGCCTCCACCCAGTTCGAGGACGGCAGCGCCTATCACCAGTACCAGCCTCTGACCAAAAAAGGCAACCACGAGGTAGGCGGCGGCTTCAACGACGATCCCCTGTGGCTGATCGTGGGCACGGCGGCATACATTAAGGAAACCGGGGATTTCGGCATTCTGGACGAACAGGTGCCTTTTGACTGCAACCCGGATAATACGGCAACCTTGTTCGAGCATCTAAAACGCTCCTTCTATCATGTCATCCACAATCTGGGCCCCCACGGGCTGCCGCTGATCGGGCGGGCGGACTGGAACGACTGCCTGAACCTGAACTGCTTTTCCAAGGAGCCGGGCGAGTCCTTCCAGACCACCGGCAACATCGACGGACGGGTAGCGGAATCCGTCTTTATCGCCGGCTTGTTCGTGTTTACGGGACCGGACTTCGCCGCCCTGTGCCGCTTCCGCGGTCTGGACGGGGAGGCGGAGGCAGCCGAGGCCGCTACTGAGGAAATGCGCAAAACCACCATGGAGCACGGCTACGACGGCGATTGGTTCCTGCGGGCATATGACCATTTTGGAGATAAAGTGGGAAGCAAGGAGAACGCCGAGGGGCAAATTTTCATCGAGCCTCAAGGCATGTGCGTCATGGCCGGCATCGGTACAGAGGACGGCTCTGCCTTAAAGGCGCTGGAATCCGTCCAGGAGCGTCTGGAAACGCCGTACGGCATCGTGCTGCAAAATCCGCCCTACTCCACCTACTACCTGAACCTGGGAGAAATCTCCTCCTATCCGCCGGGCTACAAGGAAAATGCGGGCATCTTCTGCCATAACAATCCGTGGATCATGATCGCGGAGACGGTGCTGGGCCGGGGAGACAGAGCCTTCGAGGTTTACCGGAAGATTGCCCCCGCCTACCTGGAGGAGATCAGCGAAATTCACAAGATGGAGCCCTATGTCTATTCCCAAATGATTGCGGGCAAAGACGCGGTGCGCCACGGCGAAGCCAAAAACTCCTGGCTTACCGGCACCGCCGCGTGGAACTATATCGCCATCACCCAGGCCATTCTCGGCATTAAGCCGGATTTCGGCGGCCTGCAGGTGGACCCTTGCATCCCTGTGGATTGGGACGGCTACACGATTACCCGGGAGTTCCGGGGCAGCACCTACGTCATCGCCGTCAGGAATCCGGAGCATGTGTCCAGCGGCGTCCGCTCCGTAACCGTTGACGGGCGGCCTGTAGAGGGCAATGTCCTGCCCGTATTCGCAGAGGGCGGCGTCCATCAGGTGGAGGTTGTGCTGGGATAAAGAGGACAATATTTGCCAGGACGATTTTAAGCCAATTTTAAGGATGTGCTCATTTTTTCTTAAGCTTCCTCCTGTAGACTGGCTTCATAGACGAACCTTAGAGAGCAACAGCAGGAGATAAAAAGGACAACGCAAAGAGCCCTTATCCGTTCAAGCCGTCAAGGCTTGCGGGTAAGGGCTTTTCGATGAAGGGCAACCGCCGCTTAAGCCAGCGCTTTTTCCAGTTGGGATTGGCCGGAAGCGGCCTGATAGCCATACCTGCGGAAGAACCCGGCATTGGCAAGCCGCCCGGAGACGCTCATCCGTTTGGCCCCCAGCTCGCCTGCACGTTTTTCCGCCGTTTCGATCAAAAGCTCACCGATGCCTTGCCCGTGGAACTCGGGAGCTACACACAACGCCTCAATGCAGGATATCCCCGCTTCGCCCTGGGACAGAATCACCACGCCCACTACCTTATGGCGCAGCACAGCCACATAGCTCAACCGTCCGGGCATATCCCGGATAATCCGCTCCCAACTGAAGGCGGACACAGCCTCTTCCACCTGCTCGCCGGGATTGGCCAGGCCCGCAGTCCGCCATGCCTCCTGCACAAGCTCCGACACCGCTTCCGCATGCGCATTCGCGCAGCAGGTGACAACCACATTTTGCTCCAGTCTCATGCTCAGGATCACCCATTTCAATTTTATATTCATTATAAAACAGCCAGCAAGAAATGGGAATAAAGGTTGTCACTTTTTTCACAAGCTATCGGGCGATTGGCACAAATCCGCCATACTCGGATGAGCAGGCGGATGGCGTCATTCCCTATTTATCCAGAAAAGCGGTGAGCGCTGCGCGGATTTCCTCCGGCGTTTCCAGTTCCAGAATCTCCTCAGTCAGCTTCACGCAATCGGCGCGGCTGCATCCGGCTATCGTTTCCTTCACCTTATGGAGGGAGCCGGGAGACATGCTCCATTCATGGAGACCCAGCCCCAGAAGCAGCGGCGCTGCCAGCCTGTCTCCGGCCATACTGCCGCACATGCCCGCCCATTTGCCGTGGGCATTGGCTGCGTCGATCACATTCTTGATCAGCCGGATCACCGCGGGGTGGAAATAATCGTAGAGATAGGAGACCTTTTCGTTCATCCGGTCCACTGCGACCGTATATTGAACCAGATCATTGGTGCCGATGCTGAAAAAATCCACTTCCTTGGCAAAGCTGTGGGCCAGCACCGCGACGGACGGAATTTCCACCATGATGCCCAGCTCCACCTTGTCCGCCATGGGGACTCCTTCCGCCTCCAACTGGGCCCGGACCTCTGTATAGATGGCCTTGGCCTGCCGCCATTCCCCAAGTCCGGAGATCATGGGGAACATGATCTTCAGATTGCCGAAGGCGCTGGCCCGGAGCACCGCCCGCAGTTGGGTGCGCAGAAGCTCCTGCCGGTCCAGGCAAAGCCGGATGGCCCGGTAGCCCAGGAACGGGTTCATCTCCTTCTCCAGCTCCAGATACGGCAGCTCCTTGTCTCCGCCGATATCCAGCGTCCGGATCACCACCGGCCGGCCCTCCATGGACTGGGCCGCAGCCCTGTAGGCCTCAAACTGAAGCTGTTCGCCGGGCATGGTGCTGCTGCCCATAAACAGGAATTCCGTCCGGTACAGGCCAACAGCCTCCGCTCCCTTGGCGATCAGTCCCTCCGCTTCCGCCGGGGTGCCGATATTGGCGGCAATCTCCACCCGGAAGCCGTCGGCGGTGGCCGCAGGCCGGGCGGCAAAAGCAGCCAGCCGCTCCCGGTCGGCCCGCTCCGCCTCCATCAGCCGGATGTATTGCTGCCGCACCGTCTCCTCCGGACGCACCAGGCATTCGCCTGTGGAGCCGTCCAGAATGACCAAGTCTCCATTCCGGATTTCGTCCAAGCCGCCGCCTACCCCCAACACTGCGGCAATCCCCAGGGATTGGGCAAGAATAGCGGTATGGGAGGTTTTGCCGCCGATGCGGGTGATGAAGCCCTGCACCAGGGAACGGTCCAACTGCACCGTATCCGAAGGAGTCAGGTCGTCGGCTACCAGCACCACCTCATCGCGGATGTCCGACAGCCTGGCCCCGCTGTGTTCCAACACTTGGGCCAGAAGGCGGCTGCCCACGTCCTTAATGTCCGCCGCCCTCTCCTGCATATAGGCATTGTCCATCTTTTCAAAAATACCGGCGATCTGCAAGGCTACGCGGGTGACAGCCGTCTCCGCACTCCAGCCTTCCTTCCGGATCAGCTGCTCCATGGGCGGGAAAAAGGTAGGGTCGTTCAAGAAGCTGACCTGCCCTTTCAGAATGGCTGCCTTCTCCTCCCCCAGCTTCTGCCGCGTCTGCCCAATAAGCTCCTCCAGCTCCTCCAGACAGCGGGCCTTGGCCTGGTGCAGCCGCTTCAGCTCCGCTTCGGGAGCATCCGTCTTCCGTTCGGCCCGGTCCCCCAGCTTCAGAGGGGCATACACATACGCCTTGCCCATCCGGATGCCCTCGGAAACTCCCAGGCCCTTGATGATTGTGGATGTCATGCCGCGATTCCTCCTGTCCTTCCGCTTTTATGCCGGCTCCGGCTGGCTTTACGCCTCGCCGAAGCCCCCCTCCACCAACCGGGCCAGGGTTTCCACAGCTTCCTCCTCATCGGAGCCCTCTGCCGTAATAATCATCCCTGCGCCTTTGGACAGCCCAAGGGTCATTAAGCCGAGAATGCTTTTGCCATCGATGCCGGCGTCCTGGCCTTCCGGCTTCACGTGGATGGCCGACTGGAATGCCCCCGCCTTTTCCGTGAACAATTGGGCGGGACGGATATGAAAGCCCGCTTCGTTTCTGATGGTGACTTGTCTTTGCTGCATGGAAATCCTCCTCTTCTATGGAGCTTAAATGCCGGCAAGCAAGCCGGCAAGCTCTTCATAATCCGCAACCGCCAGCAGCTTGCCGCGGAACTCGTCATCGATGAGCTTGCGGGAGATGGCGATCAGAACCTTCAAATGATCATTGCCCGCCGCTTCTTGGGGAACGGCGATCATAAACACCGCCTGGACGGGATTGCCGTCCAGCGAGGCCCACTCCAGCGGCCGGGCCAGCTTGGCAAAGGCAATGCCCGCTTTGGCCACGCCGGGGGACTTGCCGTGGGGAATGGCTACGCCGAAGCCGATGCCGGTGGAGCCGGTGGCCTCCCGCTGCAGAACAGCCTCCAGATAAGCGGCTTTGTCGCTTAAGCTGCCGCTTTCGGCAAGGCCGTCCGCCAGAAGGCCGATGGCCTCCTCCTTGGACTGGGCGTCTAGGGGAATCAATACGGATCTGGAATCTAACAGCTCGGTTATGGTCATGGCAATATCCTCCTGGTTATGGGGTTTGGGCGTGCTTCCGGCTAAGGTTTGTATGTCCGGCGCAGGTCTTCCTTATACTTAGGGCTGCGGAGAAATCAGCATTCTTTTTTCTCTTAGGCGCTTTGGGATTGCAGCGGTTTTTTGAGGACGGCCAGCAGCAAGGCGGATACCAGCGTGCCGACAATGATGGACAGGGCGTACCAGGCCACATGGTTGACTGCGTTGGGGATCGCCAGGACGAAGGCGCCGCCGTGGGGAGCCCGCAGGGTGACGTCAAACATCATGGACATGGCTCCGGTCACTGCCGAACCGGCGATAATGGAGGGAATGACCCGGAAGGGGTCCCCCGCGGCAAAGGGAATGGCGCCTTCCGTAATGAAGGCCAAACCCAGCACCGATGCGGCCTTGCCCGCATCCCGCTCCTCCCGGGTAAACTTGTTCTTGGCGATTAATGTCGCCAGCCAAAGAGCCAGGGGAGGGGTCATGCCCGCGGCCATTACGGCGGCCATGGGACCGTATACATTGCTGGCCAGCAGGCCAACCGAGAAGGTGTAGGCGGTTTTGTTCAGCGGTCCGCCCATATCAAAGGCCATCATGCCGCCCAGAATCAGACCGAGCAGAACGGCATTGGTGGTGCCCAGATTTTGCAGCCAGCCGGTCAGGCCGTCCATAACATATTTAATCGGTTCTCCTATCACGTAAACCATCATCAGGCCGGTAATGCCGGTAGCCAGAAGGGGAATGATCAGAATGGGCTTCAGTCCCTCCAAATTCCGCGGCATCTTGATATATTGCTTCATCCATTTGGCCACATAACCTGCCAGGAAGCCGGCAATAATGCCCCCCAGAAAGCCTGCGCCGATCTGGGAGGCCAGCATGCCGCCCACCAGCCCTGGAGCCATACCCGGCTTTTCGGCAATGGAGAAGGCGATGAAGCCCGCCAGAATGGGTACCATCAGTTGAAAAGCGGCGCCGCTGCCAATGTTCATCAATGCCGCGGCAAGAGTTCCTTCCTCTTTGAAGGCTTCGATGCCGAACACAAAGGACAGCGCAATCAGAAGGCCACCCGCCACAACCAGCGGCAGCATGGCGGACACGCCAGTCATCAGATGCTTGTAGGCTCCCTTGCGGGCCGCGCCGCGCTCTGTCTTGACCTTCTCCACCTGGTCGGCCAGACCGGAATCGGCCTTGGCGGGCGCAGCTTCCAGACCCAGCGCCTCCTCCAGCAGTCCGGCCGGGTTCTTGATCGCCTGGGCAACGGGCACCTTCACCACCGGCTTGCCGGCAAACCGCCCCTCCAGCACATCCGTATCGGCGGCAATAATAATGGCGTGAGCTTCGGCAATCTCTTCGTCGGACAGCTCATTTTCCACCCCTACGGCGCCCCGTGTCTCCACCTTGATGGGAATATCCTTCTCCCGGGCAGATTTCAGAAGCGATTCCGCCGCCATATAGGTATGAGCGACGCCGGTGGGGCAAGCGGTGACAGCCAACAGTTTTTTCATACATGTCATCCCCTTTTTATCGTTATGAGGGCAAAATATCAGAACTCAAATGGAGGCTAACCCAACCCTTTCCATAGCGGCCTCCACTTCTTCAATGCCGCAAACCTGGGTGCCGGGTTTGGATGCGGTGATGGTACCCGCAGCGGAGGTGATTCTGGCCATTTCCGGCAAGGTGCGTCCGCCGAGCAGACTGTACACCATGGCGGCTACCATGGAATCTCCGGCGCCAACCGTGCTTAACGGACGGATGGGAAAGGGCCTGGCCCGGTAGGCCTCCGTCTCATTGACAAGAATGGAGCCGTCGCCGCCCATGGAAACCAGCACCAGCCGCACCCCTTTTTCCCGGATCAGCTCCCGGGCCGCCGATACCAGCTCCCCATCATCCGGCAGCCTGCGGCCAAAATAAAGCTCCAGCTCGTGAATGTTCGGCTTGATGGCGAAGGGCCGCGCCTCCACCCCCTGGGCGAAGGCGGTACCGTCCGCATCCAGAACCACGGGCACGCCCCGCTTCCGCGAAGCCTCAATCAGGGTCCGGTAGTATTCCGGTGGGGCTCCCGGCGGCAGGCTGCCTCCGATTACCGTATACGCGGCGCCTTCAAGGGCTTCCTCAAACCGCCGGGTAAAACGGTCCAGAACAGCAGCGTCCACCCGGATTCCCGGTTCGTTGAACTCGGTGGTCTGGCGGGTGCTCTCATCCACCACCTTCAGGTTGACCCGGGTCTCTCCCTCCGCCTCCTCGAAGCTGCAGGGAATGCCTGCCTGCTCCAGCTTATCCCGGAGCAGCCTGCTTTGATAGCCGCCGGCTACAGCCAGTGCGGCTGCTTTTACCCCAAAGCCTGCCAGGACCTTGGCTACATTAATGCCCTTGCCTCCCGCGTCAATCCGGACCTCCTTGATCCGGTTCAGCCCGGCCAGCTCGATTTTATCCACACTGACTGTTTTGTCCACTGCCGGATTCATCGTCACTGTAACTACAGAAGGGGTTATCATGATGTCATTCTCCTTTTTCCGCCGCAACGGTCAACTGTACGCCCGCATCCTCCAGCCCCTGTCTGGCTGCTTCCGGCAGGAGGGAATCGGTGATCAGGCGGTCGATGTCCTTCAGATCCGCCACCTTGGCAAACACGGACTTGCCATATTTGCTGTGGTCCGCTAACAGAATGACCTCACGGCCGGCATGGATCATTTTCCGCTTCATTTCCGCTTCGGTGATGCTGGGAGTGGTTAATCCTGCAACCGGCTCGATTCCGTTGATGGCCAGGAAGGTTTTATCCACCTTCAGCTGCTCCAGCGCCCGCTCCGCCATCGGCCCCACCATAGCCAACGTCTCATAACGCACCGTTCCGCCGGTAAGCACCAGACTGATGTTGGCCTGCTGGGCCAGCTCCCGGGCCACCATAATGGAATTGGTGACCACCGTAAGCCGGGGAACCGATTTAATGGCTTTGGCCAGGTAATAGGTAGTGGTGCCGGAGTCCAGGATAATGGTGTCTCCCTCCCGGACCAGCGATGCGGCTTCACGGGCGATAGCCTCTTTCTGCAGCCGGAAGCGGTCTTCCTTCTCCACGAAGGACGGCTCCGCGTTATCCGCCTGGATAATGGCCACTGCGCCTCCGTGAGTGCGTCTGACCTGACCGCCCTCCTCCAAATCCTTCAAATCCCGCCTGACGGTGGATTCGGATACCTGAAAAAATTGAGCCAGCTCCTGGACGGAAGCCCGTCCGGAGGTTTGTATATAGTCGCATATCTGCTGCTTGCGTTCTTCTTCATATAGCAAAACGGCTTCACCCCCTGCATCTATCATGCTCATTTGCAGTCATTTCATTGCCAATTGGAGATTATGATGATCGTTTGCTCTCACTTATGATAATATATGATCATTAATCTTTTGTAAAGCGCTTTATTGAAAATATTCTTTCACAAACGATCATATGTGAGCACAAACATTGATCCAATCCGGCGTATAACACGCGAGGCCGGGCTATCCGGACCGAGAATCCGTTATTATGCCAAAATGCGGACTTCTGATGATTTCGCGGACACACGGTACGTTATTTGTCCCCAACTGACGGCAAACCGCCTTTTTTTCGGCACATAACGAATCGTGGGTCCGCTCAGGTGAAAAAACACCGTTTTTCCGCCTAATAACGGATCGTGAGTCCGTTTGTTTGGGCTAGCCGAATCTGCGTGCTTTCTTGGTAAAAAGGCTCAAGTCAGACCACTGCCGGAAATTGGTGGAATCCGGCTCGCTCAAATGTCCGGTGAAGCAAATGACAAGGTGTGCTTAGCTCGAAAAAAAGCGCTTTAAGCCTCATTGGCTCAAGCGCCTTCCTTACATCATAAGTCTCCCGGCTAACCTTGCGTCCCCGCATCCGGCTGCGCCAATGGATTCGCCCCTGCCTCCGCCATCAGCGCCTCCGCCAACTCCACATGGTCCATGGATGGAGTCATGCCGCTTTCCACATTCCAGCATTGGGACATGGCCGTTTCAATGTAGAGGCATTGGCGGATGACGGCTTCCGGAATATTCAAAAGTCCAGTCAGCTTGACGATAACCGTGTTCAGCCTGCCGTATGTATCGGGAGCGATAGTCTCATCCATTTCATTCAGTATAAACCGCGGAACGTCAAACACGGGATCGCCCACCACCCCCTTGGGGTCAATAATCCGGTAGGCTCCGCCCTCCCCCAGCAGGATATTATCGTGGTGCAAATCCCCATGGAGCAAAAGCCGCCGGGGATAAGCCGCCCACAGCACCCGGCAGAGGGCCTCGGCTCTTTGCATATGTCCGCTGAGTTCGCGGAAGTCCTCCTGACCCTGCATAAAGTAGGCGATACGGCTGACCCAATCCAGATACGAGGGATACGCCCCGGGATCGGAGGGCTCCTTATGCAGGCCGGAAACCAAGCCGGAGTAGACGGACAGTCTTTTTTCCGTAGACTGCTCCGCTCTCAACGGAGTTCCCGGAAGAATGCGTTCCTCAAGAATAGCTCCCTCGGCCAAATCGGCAGTATATAGCCTGCAAAACCGCCCGCCGTTGTACTCCTGCAGTGCCGACGCCTCTGTGCTCCGTTCCCTGCCGGGAGGGCCCAGCTTCAGGATAGCCTTGCCGAATGCGGCGGACTCGCATGTAAACACACAGTTGGCCGAAAAGGAAGGCAGCAGCTCCATCCGCTTAAGCTCCCACCGTTCTGCGCACCGGTCCAGCTTTTCCCCCAGCCGGTCATAAAAGGCCTTGCCGAAGCGCCCTTCAATCTTCACCGCTTCTTCTGGCGTAAAATTGTACATGAATCATTCCTCCGGCAGCTTAGGCATTTTATTCATTATAACGCCATGGGCTGCAGGCCTCAATCAGAGGGAATACAAGGCTTTACAATATCTGCAGCTGCCCCTACAATATTCCTTGAGGTGAGGCCGCTTCATGAAAAAATACATAAGAATCGCCACTCTGCTGCTTATTGTGGGTATCCTTTGGTATGCCCAGCTTAACGGGTACATCGATATCCGCACGGATAGTCAAACCGGCGCAGGAGAGACCGTAACGCTTCACTTCCCGGCAGACCGCTACCCGGAAACAGCCCGGCACATTAAAGAAGCCATCGCGGCGGGGGAATCCTCCATTTGTACCCTGGACAGGAATGGGGCTGAGGAGAACCGCAAGGAATCGCTGAAGGGAATTCCCACCAAAACAGGGTATGACCGGGATGAATGGCCTATGGCTATGTGTGCGGAAGGCGGGGCCGGTGCGGATATCCAATACATTGACCCCTCCGATAACCGCGGTGCAGGCAGCTGGGTCAGCAATCAGCTGGAGCAATATCCAGACGGAACCCGCGTGCAATTTGTGGTGCCTTAGGCTGCAAATAATTATCTGCTTTCCCTTCATAATTTATGAAGCCTTTTGAATAACCTGCCCTTCATGCTGCCTGTAACCTTGCAGCAGCTGCGGCAGGTTTATTTTTTACCATATCAGCCTATACGAAATAAATCATTTAACTACTTTATCTGTCGTAGTATTTATGCTACAATGATTTTACTACGACAGTCGAAGTACGACAGATGCAGTAAAGGAAATGCAGCACCACCGATGATGAGAAAGGAGGCCGGCGTTTGATCAGCAGCGATGTGATCCGGGGGTATAACGACACCATGATCCTGTATATGCTTCTCCATGGAGAGTCCTATGGCTATGAAATCTCCAAGAACATCAAAAAGCTCTCGGAGGAGAAATACATTATGAAGGAAACCACGCTCTATTCCGCTTTCACCCGCCTGGAGAATAACGGTTATATTGAATCCTTCCATAAAGATGAGAGTCTGGGCAAAAGGCGCACCTATTACCGCATTACTCCATCGGGATTGGCTTATTACCAGGACAAATGCAGAGAATGGCTGGTTACCCAAGAGGTTGTCAACAAATTTATAAAGGAGCTGTGACGGCATGGATACAATCGCCAGCTATCTGGATAACATGTTTGCTTCCCTCCCCCGCACCCGGCAGATGCTCACTCTGAAGGAAGAAATGCTGGCTACGATGGAGGAGAAGTATCAGGAGCTGAAGCAAGAGGGCAAAACGGAAAACGAAGCGGTAGGCATTGTCATTTCCGAGTTTGGCAATATCGATGAGCTGCTGGCGGAGCTGAATATCCCGCTGCCCGCAGAGGAAGCGGCTCTGCCGGTTGTAACGGAGGAAGAGGCTTTGGACTTTATGATGATGAAGAAGAAAACCGGTCTTTTGATCGGATTGGGCGTTTTTATGTGTCTGGCGGGTGCGGCTCTGCTTGTGCTAATTTCCGCTTTGGTAAAAGACAGCTTGGTGGGCTGGGAGCTTTCGGAGGATGCCGGCTATATGGTGGGGCTTGCCGCCATGTTTGTTTTGGTTGTGCCGGCCATTGGCATTTTTATCTACACGGGCATGAAGCTGGAAAAATACAAGTATTTGCAGGGAGACTTCGTAATTGCCTCTTCCCTGAAGGGTATGATTGAAAACAGGAAATCGGCCTTCGCTCCTTCCTATACCGTTTCCCTGATATCCGGTGTTTGTCTGGCCGTTCTTTCTCCGGTTGCCATTTTCATCGCGTCCGCCGTTGGGGATAGAGCCACCGCTTATGGAGTGCCCGTCCTGCTGATGTTTGTGGGCATTGCCGTATTCCTGTTCATTTATTATGGAACCATCCGTGAAAGCTACAATATGCTGCTTCAGAAAGAGGAGTTTACCAAGGAGAAAAAAGAGGAGAATCGGGTGATCGGGGCGGTTGCTTCGGTGGTGTGGCCTTTGGCTGCCTGCATTTTTCTGGTCAGCGGTTTTATCTATCACCGGTGGGACATCAATTGGGTGATCTTCCCCGTCACCGGCATCCTGTTCGGCACCTTCTGCGGCGCGTACAGCATCTTGAAAGGGCGGGGCCATGCGTAACCAGAAATTAGGTCGCTCTGCACTGACAGAGCGGCCTGTTTTTTTGCAGCGGATACGCCATAGCGATCATCAGGTTTATTCGCCGCGGAGTCGCGTGGGATAAGAATTTTGGGACTTACTGGAATGCCGCGGATGTGGTAAAATGCAAGAGCAATAGAATAGGCTTGCAAGGGCGGTCGGCTAATCTCCCGGAAGGGAGGGATGCCTGTGGAGGTTAAAGACGCTTTGACACTCATGATTAGCTTCGGTGCGCTGCTTGTTGCGCTGCTGACGTTGGTCGTGACCATCGTCGTAGCGGTTAACCATAACACAAAGAAATAGACCGCCCTGGTCAAGGTGACGGTCTATTTCGCCTAAACCTAACTCCTTAAGCCGACCGCCTTTCAAGCGGCTGTTGCGCATGAGAGTCGTGTTAGCAGCACGGCTCTCTTTGCATTGTTCGCTGTTTCTACGTTCAGTATACCACAGCGTATATCAAATTCTCAATGCCCGGCACCGGTTTTTAACACCGCGCTTGCGGATATGCCAGGATGACCAACGGTTGTTCTTGGCCGGTGAAGCTCCTGGCTTATCAGCGCGTTTTGAGACTTACTGGAATACCGCGGATATGATATAATCGCAGAGCAATAGAATAGGCTTGCAAGGGCGGTCGGCTAATCTCCCGGTAAGCATATGCTTACGAAGCAGGCTTTCTCACGAAAGCCCTCGGGTGATGCCTGTGGAGGTTAAAGACGCTTTGACGCTCATGATTAGCTTCGGTGCGCTGCTTGTTGCGCTGCTGACGTTGGTCGTGACCATCGTCGTAGCGGTTAACCATAACACAAAGAAATAGACCGCCCTGCGCTAAGGGGAACGGTCTATTTCTCTGACTAAATAACCCCGTAAAGCCGACCGCCTTTCAAGCGGCTGTTGCGCATGAGAGTCGTGTTGCGAGCACGGCTCTCTTTGCATTGTTCGCTGTTTCTACACTCAGTATACCACAACGCATATCAAATCCTCAATGCCCGATGCATCGGCTTTAACACCGCTTTTACAGCGGATACGCCATAGTAGTCATCAGGCTGTTCTCGGCCTGGGTGGAATCCAACCGGCTGTATTGCACGATTACCGGCACATTGCTTTCCACTTCCATGGCATAGGGAACGCCTACCGGAATGCCCACGCCGTCTTTGATCAGGGAGCTTGTCCGGATATGCTTTGTCCGTTTAGCCGGACATACAGCCGGGACCTTCTCCAGGGGAGCCTGATCCTCGTAATATACAGTTACCAAAATTTGCGCGTCCTCGTCTCCGCAATTCAGCACGCAAATGGATTCATGGCTCAGCAGCTCACCCTTGCTTACCGGGGGGATAAAGCCGTCCGGAATATACCAATTCAATGCACCCTTGCCCATGTTCAAAAAGCACCTCCGCAGGTAATGGTCGTTCTCGTGTTCATACCGTTTCCCCTCTATCATAACGGGCTTACAGAAGCGAATCAATAGCCCCCAGGAATATTTCACAGAAAAACAAATAAATTCGGAAACAAAAACAGATCGCTCAAGAAAGCAGGATATTGCGGTAAAAAAGCAGCTTTGGTTATGTTCGTCCCATTTTTCCCGTGATAAGGTAAGGGTATTCCAAGGTATAAGGAGCCATATGCCAATGACTGAGCTGAAGATCGACGCCGCCACAACCGCCGGCACCATCAACCGCAATATTTACGGCCATTTCGCCGAGCACTTGGGCAGATGCATCTATGAAGGAATCTGGGTCGGGGAGGACTCTCCCATCCCCAATACCAAGGGATTGCGCAATGATGTGGTCGCCGCTTTGAAAGCGCTGGACATTCCCGTGCTGCGTTGGCCGGGAGGCTGCTTCGCCGACGAATACCACTGGATGGACGGCATCGGGCCCAAGGAAAACCGGCCGCGTATGATCAACACCCACTGGGGCGGGACGGTGGAAAACAACCATTTCGGCACCCATGAGTTTATGGAGCTGTGCGAGCAGTTGGGCACGGAGCCGTATATCAACGGCAATGTAGGCAGCGGAACCGTATATGAAATGCAGCAATGGATGGAGTACCTGACCTTTGACGGAGAATCCCCCATGGCCAATCTGCGGAAGCAAAACGGCCGGGAGCAGCCCTGGAAGGTGAAATATTTTGGCGTGGGCAACGAAAGCTGGGGCTGCGGCGGCAACATGCGGCCGGAATATTACGCGGATGAGTACCGGCGCTATGGCACCTACGTGCGCAACTACGGGGATAACAAGGTCTACAAAATCGCCTGCGGAGCCAGCGAAGGCGATTACCACTGGACCGAGGTGCTGATGCGGGAAGCGGGCAGACATATGCATGGCCTGAGCCTGCACTATTACACGCTGCCTACGGGGATTTGGGCGGATAAGGGCTCGGCCACGGATTTTGACGCCACCGCCTGGTTCGAAACTCTGCGCCGCACCCTGTACATGGATGAGCTCTTGACCAAACATTCTGCCATTATGGACAAATACGATCCTGCCAAACGGGTGGGACTGATCGTGGACGAATGGGGCACCTGGTACAATGTGGAGCCGGGCACCAATCCGGGCTTCCTCTACCAGCAGAACTCCATGCGCGACGCTCTGGTAGCGGGCATCAACCTGAATTTGTTCCATAAGCATTGCGACCGGGTGCACATGGCCAACATTGCCCAGACCGTCAATGTGCTGCAAGCGATGATCCTCACCGAGGGGGAAAAAATGGTGCTCACCCCCACCTACCATGTGTTCGAAATGTACAAGGTTCACCAGGACGCCGAACTGGTGCCGGTGGAGTTGGACAGCCCCGCCTACACCCTGGGCGCCGTCAGCATCCCGCAGCTGTCCGTCTCCTGCTCCCGCAATGCGGAAGGCAGGCTGCATTTGTCCCTGTGCAATTTGCACCATGCCGAAGCCGCGCCGGTGCAGGTGAAACTGTCCGGCCTGACCGTTGCCGCGCCGAAGCTGAGCGGACGGATTCTGGCCCATGACTCGCTGCAAGCCCATAATACCTTTGCCGATCCGGAGAATGTGAAGCCTGCCGCGTTTACGGCGATGGAATGGAAGGACGGCGTACTGTCGGCCACTTTGCCCCCGGCTTCCGTTGCGGTTATAGCCGTCGGGTAAGCTTTCCGTAATTGAAAGGAGTGCGGCAACGGATGGAAGCAGGCTGCAAAGGCTGCATGGAGGTAGACGCGGCAGCGGAGGTGGAGCGGCTGTGGAAGCGGATGAAGCTGCGGGAGGGGGAAGCCGTCAGCGATGCGGTATATGCGGCGCGGCTTGCCGCATGTGAAGCCTGCGCAGCCTTGCAGGGCGGCTCCACCTGCCGCCACTGCGGCTGCCTGGTCCGCTACCGGGCCCGGCTGACGGACGGGGTTTGCCCTTGCCCCGGCGGCTCCAGGTGGGAGGGACTTCTGTAGGGCAAACACGCAGCGTTTGGACAAAAACAGGTTGCATCTGCCGGGAGATAGCGCTATAATACAGCTTAATTCGGATTGACGCGAGGAGAATCTGTCATGAACAGCGCGAAATTCCAATGCAGGAGCAACCATTATTACCACAAAAAGCGTTAGCACCCCTGAAGGCAATATTCAGGGAGGGCTAACGCTTGACGCGTTGGCCTCCCTGCGGCATAGGAGCGCGCGGGACCAAGAGGTCCTGCGCGTTTTTTGTTTGCTCCGGCAAATTTATTACCGGGAGGGGTTCAACCATGCAAAATGTCAAAGGCACGGCGGACTATGTTGGAAGCGTGGAGCAACTGCGCGGACAGGTAAGAGAATGGCTCACGGAGCTGTTCCGGATTTACGATTTTGCGCCGATGGAAACAACCGTCTTAAACGAGATGGAGCTGCTGGAGGCCAAATACGGGGGCGGCGAGGAAATTTTGAAGGAAGTCTACGCTTTAAGCGACCAGGGCGGACGGAGTTTGGGACTGCGTTATGATTTGACCCTGCCCTTCGCCAAGGTGCTGGCGCTCCAGCCGGGCCTCCCATTGCCCATCAGGCGTTACGAAATGGGAAAGGTGTTCCGGGATGGACCAGTGAAGAAGGGCCGTCTTCGGGAATTTACCCAATGTGATGCGGATATAGCCGGCATAGCGGGGCCGATGGCGGAACTGGAGCTGTTCGGACTGGCCCGGGATGTGTTTGAACGCGTTAACCTGCCGGTCCGGATTCACTGGAACAACCGCAGACTGCTCCAGGAGCTGCTGGAGGCGCTTCAGGTGCCGATGGAAGACATGCCCGGCGTCATGCTTGTAATGGATAAGCTGCACAAGATCGGCACCGGTGGGGTAAGGCAGGAGCTGCTGCAAAAAGGGCTGGACGAAGGGACGGTGGAGCGGCTGCTGAAGCTTTCGGAAGCGTCGGAATGGACACCGCATAAGCTGACCGCCGCTTTTGGACTGAAGGCCTCTCCCGGGGCGGAAGAGGCCTTGGCGCTGTTGGAGCTTCTGGAGGAAGCAGGACTTGCTTCCATCTGCCGGTTTGAGCCTTTCCTCACCCGCGGGCTGTCCTTCTACACGGGAACGGTGTTCGAGGTGTTTGACGCCACAGGCAAATACCCCTCCAGCCTGGCGGCAGGAGGGCGCTACGATGCCATGGCCGGCAAGCTCGGCGGCAATCCGGAACGGGATTGCCCGGCAGTGGGCATCTCTTTTGGCTTGGAGAGCATGATGGCGCTGTTGCATGAAGGGGATGCTGGATTAGAAGTCCCCGCCGCCATCGTGCTCCCTATAGGCGACGAAGCGCTGCCTGCAGCGGCCCGGGCGGCAGACGGCCTGCGGCAAAGCGGGATCTGCACCCGGGTGGAATACAGCGGCAGAAAGCTGGCCAAGGCTCTCTCCTCCGTTGCCAAAAGCGGCATCCGGTATGCGGTGCTGGTCGGTCCGGAGGAAGCCGCCTCGAATCATGTGCGGCTGAAGGACCTCACTGACCGGTCGGAGATGGTCATGCCTCTGGACCAGGCGGTTTACATGATTGAAAAAACCACGGACCAGCGTCTGTTTGCCTGGTGACCAGACTGACTGTCCGCCCGCAAGGGTTGGTGCATATTATAAGTCGCGGGGCTTTCTGGCGGCAATAATCCGCAGCCTGTATTGCTTGGAGCCTCCCCCCTCGTAGCGGAGAGTCTCGTCCACTTGATCCAGGGACAGAATTTGAAAGGAACGGAAATGCTCCCGCAGATCCTCCTCCGAAAAAAAGTGGGCGTATTTTCCCGGCGTATATTCGTACGTTCCGGGCTCCAGGCACCGGCCGGTTCCGTAATGGCTGTCCTCATCCGAGAAGCATGTGGCATACACCAGGCCCCCGGGCTCAAGCCAATGAAGGAGATTGCCCATCAAACGCCGTCTGTCCCCTTCCAGGAATAAATGCAGGATATCATAGGCAAAGATGCCGCCGGCCTTTCCTTTCATCGCCGACCGGTCCAGAACGGACCCCATGCGAAAGTCGGTCAGGGGGTCCCACTCTCTCCCCAGCCGTACTGCCTCCGGGGATAATTCAAGGGCCTCCGTCCGGAATTCCCGCGAGAAGGCTTTGGTATTCCGGCCGTAGCCCGCTCCCGGCACCAGCACCTGCGCGATTCCGGCTTCCCGGAACAGTGCCGCCGCGGCGAGGGCTGTAGGACTGGGCTCCGTACCCCAGATTTTGCCCTGCTTGCGGAAACGTTCACTCCAATATTGCTCCATATGCAGCCGCCTCCCGACGGGATTGATTTTGCGTTCCCATACATGTAATCGAATTGTAATAATGCCTTCATGTTGCATTAATACAAGCCGGGTAATATAAAAGCAACCCCCCTTTTTGAATATAATATATCTTAGACCCGCAGCCCCGTGGCCAGCGGGTCCTTTTTTTGTGCAAGTGCTCCGGACCCAGTTTCCGTCATTTCGCAAATAATCGGTCTTTTGCCCCCTTCACTTCCGGTACGCCCGCTCGTGAAACGCGGTGATGGCTTTGAACAGCTCCCGGCCGTCCAGGCTTAAAGCCTCCCGGCCCGGGAAGGACAGCGCCAGGGCGCGGTACGGCTCCGGCACCCAGATATAATGATGCACGTAGCCGGTTAGCTGAAAGCCGCAAGCCTGCCAGAAGCGGATGCGGGCCAAATTCACTTCCGTTTCCTCCGCTTCCGCCTCCACCACAATGCCGCGGCACCAGGGAAACGCCTCCGCCTCCGCGCGGATATCATCCAAAAACCGTTTGCCTATCCCTTGGCCGCGCCAACTGTCCGCCACAGCCAAATAATCGATGACCCAAATCCCCCGGCCGGTGTCCGGCCCCGACAGGGCCATGGCCGCAGGCTCCCCATTCAGCCTTGCCGCATGAAGCCGGCACATGCCCTTCCGGAACATGGCGCGGACAATCCGCTCCGGCTTGCGGCCATGCTCAGGAAAAGCCGCGGCATAAATCGGCTTAGCCTCTTCCCACAGGCCCCCATCCCATTCCCCGGAGGAGCAGTACGAATAATCCGGGTTTCCATCTTTTATTTCTTCCGCCATGCGCCCGCCTCCGTCCACTTTCACCGCCTTTTCGCCCCCTGCTTCGTTACCTTTCCTAAATCTGCTCCCTTCGGAGCTATAAGACGTCCCTAATTGTACGGGTTTAAGCAGGGAAGTTCAATCCTTCCCGCAGACGCCGAATTTGCCCCCGGGCTTGCTTGGAGGACTTGTATATCGGTATACTAGAATTCAATACATCATTTTCCCATTGGAGGCGATAGCGCGTTATGGACGATGACCCCGAGCCCCGAGAGGTGAATCATTCACTTCTTGCTTACCGGCTTCGTCAGAGGATTGTTTGTGTGAGCTTCAGGACAAGATATTACAGAAGAATCTGATGCCTCATTTGAGGGCAGTGATGAATGCAATCGCAACTTTCAAATGATGGAGGAGGATTTACTGATGGCTGTTGAAATCATTATATTGGTGCTTCTGATTATTCTGAATTCCTTTTTTGCCGCTTCGGAAATGGCGCTTATTTCCCTAAACGACAACCGCATCCGGGCAATGGCCGACAACGGGCACAAGAAGGCCATCAAGCTGCAGGCGCTGCTTTCCGAACCGACGCGCTTTTTGTCCACCATCCAGATCGGCATTACGCTGGTGGGATTCCTGGCCAGCGCCTTCGCCGCGGAACGGTTTGCCGGAGACCTGGGACAGGCGCTGTACAATTGGGGAGTTCCGCTGCCGCTTTCCGTGCTGTCCACCCTGTCGGTAATTGTGATTACCCTGGTGCTCTCCTACTTCACCCTGGTCATCGGGGAGCTGGTGCCCAAGCGGATCGCCATGCAAAAAGCGGAGCCCATCGCCATGTTTGCCGTCGGACCGTTGACGGTGCTGTCCAAAGCCACCCTTCCCTTCGTTAAGCTGCTGACCGCCTCCACCAATGTGCTGCTGCGGGCGGTGGGCGTTGATCCCAACGCCAACAAGGAGGAGGTCACCGAGGAAGAAATCCGGATGATGGTGGATGTGGGCAACGAAAACGGCAGTATTCAGGAATCCGAACGGATCATGATCAACAATATTTTTGAATTCAACAATAAAGTGGTTTCCGATATTATGACCCACCGCACCCATGTTATCGCCATTCCGCATCATATTTCCCTGGCCCAACTGGTGGAGCTGGCTTCGGCGGAGAAATACAGCCGTTTCCCGGTGTATGAGCATGACTTCGACAACATCATCGGCATTCTTCATACCAAGGATCTGATTCCTTATCTGAACCTGGCTGCCCAGGAGGACTTCAAGCTGGAGAAGCTGCTGCGGCTTCCCTACTTTGTTCCCGCGGCCAAGCGGATCGACGAGCTGTACCGGGATATGCAGAAGAACAAAATCCATATCGCCATTGCCATCGACGAATACGGCGGAACCACCGGCATTGTGACCATCGAGGATTTGCTGGAGGAGATTGTGGGCAATATCTTCGACGAACACGACGAAGAAGAGCGGGAATATGAGAAGCTGGATGACCATACCTACGTATTCGACGCCCTGTCCAACATCCGCGATGTGAACCGCTGGCTGGGAAGCAAGCTGCCGGAGGATGACCATGATACGCTCAGCGGTTTTATTATCGGAGAGCTGGGCCGCATCCCCAAATCCGATGAGCGTCCCGTAATCGAGTTTGAGAATCTGGTCATCAGGGTGCAGGAGGTTGTGGAAAACCGCATCGGCCAGGTGAAGGTTTACATTACCCCCGACAAAAACAGCGTGGCGCAAGAGGCGGATTAATATATAACGACCCCTATGTAAAAATGCGGTTCCCCGCATGTATATAAAAGAACGCCCGGCCGGCAGCGGATGCTTCCTTCCGGGCGTTCTTTTTAATATGAACCGTTTATACGGATTAGCGTCTTTTCGTGAGAATTCTTGTATATCAATTCATCTTTTGCGGGACTCCAGCACAAAAAGCTCTCCTGCCGAGAGAAGCGCCAAGGCTTCAGGCAGAAGAGCCGCAGAGCTTATTAGATCTTAATCAGGTCGGAAATCCGGACTGGCAATCCGGTTTTGATCGCCTGGTTGGCGGCAATACCGGTCATGATAGAGCGGGCGCCGTCCACATGGTCGGCCGCGCGGTTGTAGATGTCTTCGTCCGGCTCGCCGAACAGGTCGTTCAAGAGCACAGGGTCGCCGCCGCCATGTCCGCCGGCCTTCTCCTCCACCTGCACCTCATACGGAGCGTCGAACATGGGGTGAACCACCAGATGTTTGCCCACGATAGCGCCTTCCAGCGCCCGGTCGCCGCCGGCGTTTACATAAGAGGTTTCGACGATGTTCATTTCGATCCGGCCCTTGGAGCCGTTGAAGGCGATGCGGTAGCCTTCCCAAGGCATGTAGGCATTCAGGGAATAGGTGAGGATGGCCTTGTTTTTGTACCGCACCATAACGCCCATAGTGTCCTCAATGTTGATGCCGTCGCCGAACACGCTTTGATCGCGCTGATAGCCGTCGTCCTTTTCCGCATCCAGATACATCGCCTTCAGGTTCTCGTTCTCGTCCATATGCAGTGCGAAGGGATCACCCTTGGCATTGGCGCTGCCGGTAGCCCGTTGGTAGAAGGAGGTGACGCCGCGCTTCTCGGCGTTTTCCCGGCCGTAGAACATCAGGTCGCCAAAGGCAAATACCGTTTCCGGCTCGGAGCCGATCCAGAAGTTCACCAGGTCGAAATGGTGGGTGGACTTGTGAACCAAGAGGCCTCCGCTGTTGCGCTTGTCCCGGTGCCAGCGGCGGAAATAGTCGGCGCCGTGTTGGGTATTCAGCAGCCACTCGAAGTGGATGGAATGAACATCCCCAATGACGCCGCTGGCGATCAGCTCGCGGGCCTTGGTGTGATGGGGCGCATAGCGGTAGTTGAAGGTGACGCGCACCTTGCGGCCTGTGCGTTCCACAGCATCATAAATTTCCTTGCATTTTTCCACATCCACGGTCATGGGTTTCTCGGTGATGACATCGCAGCCCAGCTCAAGAGCGCGGATAATATAGCGGTGATGGGTCCGGTCCACGCTGGTGACAATGACTACATCCGGCTTTTCAATCTCAATCATTTTGTCGAATTCTTCAGTCTTGTAGGTATTGACCGAATGGTAGTTATATTTCTCCTGCAACAGCTTGTTGGCATAATCCATCCGGGTCTGGTTGATATCGCAGAACGCGGTCAGCTCCGAGGTTTCCCGGTAGCTCTCGGCAATCGCCCCATAGAAAAACTGCGCTCTTCCGCCAATGCCCACCTGCACATACTTCTTCTTCGCCATGTAAATAACCCTCCTAATGGTCTATTTCCTGCTTTATTGGCATCCAGCATGGTTACGTTCACAAGCTCATGGTATCACAGTAAAATGATAATATCTCCGCATTTCTAAGGATTTATTACTTCAACACCGCATATTTTGCTATAATAAAAGCAATCATTTGAACAATTATAAGAACCCAAAAAAAGGAGTCCGCCTTCCATGGAACTCTCCAGGCTGCCCGTTTCCTTGCATTTCGGCAAAACCCCCAACCCGCGACCGGTTCAGGTGGAATTTGACCGCCGGTCCCAGTCTTACACCATGACCGCCAACCATTTTCACAGCGAATATGAGCTGTATTACCTGTTTAACGGCGAACGCTATTATTTTATCAAAGACCGGACCTATACCATTCTGGCAGGCGATCTGGTGATGATCGATTCGGAGGAGGTTCACAAGACAGCCAACCGCAACATCCCCAACCATGACCGGCTGGTGCTTTATTATCAGCCCGCTCTGTTTGCCGCCCTCCAGGAGGAGGAGCGGGAGCTTCTCCTGTCCGTGTTCCGGCGGGACTACCCCGTTCTCCGCCTTAACCTCCAGGAGCGCCTGATGGTGGAGGAGCTGCTGCTGTCCCTTCTGGAGGAGGTGGCGGAGCAGCCTCCCGGCTACAGCCTGCGGGTGGAGCATTTGGCGGTGGAGTTTCTTTTGCTGACGGCGCGGATTCTCCTGAAGAAGGAAACAGTGGCCGCGGAGGCTCCCTCCCCTTCCCAACTGAAGCTTACCGAAATCGTCCGCCATATCAACACCCACTACAGCGAACCGCTGGATCTGGAGGGGTTGGCTGCCCGTTTTTTCATCAGCAAAAGCCATTTAAGCCGGACCTTCAAGGAATTTACCGGCTTCGGCTTCAGCGAATACCTGATTTTGACCCGGATCAAAGAAGCCCAGCAGATGCTGCGGGGCTCCACAAAAACCATTACGGAAATTTCCGAAGCCTCGGGCTTCGATAACTTTTCCCATTTCGGCAAAACCTTCAAAAAAGCCACCGGCATGTCTCCCCGGCAATACCGCGCCATCCACCAGAACAACAAAACCGGCGGAGGGCAAGGGGCATAAGCAGCTCCGCCTCCACCGGCAGCTTTTCCATCATCGTGTCAACCTTCCGATTCCCGCACTTTATACAGTCCGTCGGGGCCTCTGACCGGCTCAGCCCCTTTCTCTCCGTTTGGCGGACTCCATAACGGCCATGCATCGAGCTTGGCGTCATAGCGGTAAAAGGCCTCTTCCAGACTGAGAATCAGCTCGCTGCCCGAAACGAAAAAGTGGCCCTGGCCTTGACCGGGGGGCTCCGCCATCGCCCGCTCCTTCTCCCCGGGACGCCAAAACCTCCATCCCGCAGGAATAATGTTCTGGCCGCCATCCTTGTACAGCTGGAGATAAACTCCTCCGTCGGCAGCCAATCTGGCAATCCCATCCGCCGTATAACGCGATCCATCCGTACCGATATATTCGGTATACGGAAGACCCTCCCTGGTCTTGGTCCGATAGATGCCGTCTGCAACAGGAAGAACGGATAAATCCAGCAGGTGGTATTTGTTAATCAGCGCCGACCGGGAAAAATCCTCCTCCGTTTTGAGCAGTTCTCCGCCACCGTAGGTAAAGAACGAAACCATACCGGACTCCATCCGGTTTTGAAAAGCCAGAACATAGCTCAGCTTCCGGAAAGGGTCCCAGACGGCAAAATGTATATTGTCGCTTTCGTCCCTCTGATGGCTGCGAAGAATTGTTTTGGTCAAGGAATTGATGTCATACGTGAACACACCGGCATAGGAGGTATACATAAGGGAATCGGAACCGGTCCAGGAAATAGGGGCATCCCCGGGCTCCACCGTGGAGTAGAAAACATGCTCCAACACGGCGGGCTCTTTGCCCTCCCGCTCCAGAATAAAGGCGTAGCTCCACCCATCTCCGTCGCCCATAGGGCCTCCAATGCTGACAACTCCCACATAGCTTCTTTTGTCCGGAGAAATAATCAATTGATCATACAAACGATCCCGCGGCCCCATGGGAAGGGCCTCGCCTGAAAGACTGTCCTTCCAGACACTGGAGGGCATACGGCGGATCACCAGGCTCCCCTCCTCATAGTACAGCCGGTTTCCGCTTACTGCCTCCAGGGTATCCAACCGGAAATAACTCTCGGTATATGGCTCTTGAGCAGAACCGGCCTCCCCAAGTGCAATCCGGAGCTTCCGCATATCCTCCCATTCCGCCTGCACCGGCCTGCCATCCCGGTCAACGGGCAGCGCGGGCAGCATATCCTCGGAAAACTGAAGCGCCACACTGTCCCTCTCCGCCGGAAGCAGCAAATGTACGCCGTATTCCCTTGCTCGCAACAGCAGGGCGTCCGAATCTCCCTTGCCCGCCGTTTCTGCCGGCACATAACCCAAAGTCTCCCGGCGCTCGATGATTATATCCGGCAGCCCTCCCAGGCTTAACGGAGCGGAGGTCCCCACGGGGAGCAGCAGCTTCACTTGGATCTGCTTTTCATCGTGGGCCATCGGGATGATCTCCGCTTTTTTCCCGCCCAGCTCGATCCCGTCCAGCACAGCGGACATGCTCTTGGCATCGGCTTCGGCAAATTCGAGAACAATGAACAGCTTTTCCCAATGATACACCACCTTTAGCGGCCCCTCGGGAAGCTCTGCAGTCTCCCAGGAAACCAGCATCCTGTTGGTGGTTTCATTCTCCTCCGTGAAGGCGATCCGCTTTATCAGGCCCGCAGCCGCCGTATCCGGGGCGTTTGGCGATGGGGTTGGGGAAGGGTCACCTGCACCTGCACCTGCGGCGGCGGAGGCTGCAACGGTTGGGCTCCCATTCCCCGCTCCGGGGGCAGTCATACTTGCGCCGGGCTGCTCCGAAGCGGAATCACAGGCAACCAAGGCAAACACACCAACAATCATGATAACAATAAGGGCGAAGTTCCGAACCAAGCCTCTCCCTCCCAAAAATGAATTTGTACAATGATATGGAGATCCTTTCCATCTTAACATAAAGCCATTTTGTTTACGAAAATGCCGTATACTGCGCATTTTCATTCGGGGGAATGTTTTTGTATTCAACATCACCCGCTTATGCTATAATTTGCTCGTTTTGTACGATTGCTTTATGCCATCTCCCTACGAAGGAAGTTGTCCCGACATGATGAAAACCGACATTCCATTATTCAACCTGCGCACCCCGGCCAGGCTGTGGCCTGCGGTCAAGCAGGAGGCGGTGCTGGCAACCGCCTTCGTCTGCGCCGTGCTGACCATGTTCTTCGTCCCGCCGTCCCCCGCTTATGTGGGCTATATGGACTTTCGGGTGCTGGCCCTGCTGTTTTGCCTGATGGTTGTGGTAGCCGGGGTGCAAAGCTGCGGCTTATTCGATGTTCTCGCCCAGAAGCTTCTGTCCGGGTCCAAATCCATCCGGTTGCTCTGCCTGTTGCTGATCCTCATGCCCTTTGCCGGCTCCATGCTGATCACCAATGATGTGGCTTTGCTGGCCTTTGTGCCCTTCGCCATCGTCGTCCTGGACATGATCGGACGCCCGCAATACCTGATTCTGGTGATTACCGCCCAGACCCTTGCCGCCAATTTGGGCAGTATGGCTACACCCATAGGAAACCCGCAGAATCTGTTTTTGTATTCCAAATATCATATTTCCATCGCGTCATTCCTCACGGCCATGCTGCCGTATACGCTTCTCAGTCTGCTGGCGCTGGCGCTAATGGTGTTTCTGTTTAAAAAAGAAGCCATCGAAGTCCGCTTCGACACTCCCCGAACCATCAGCAATCCGCGTCAGGTATATCTCATGTCGGGGCTGTTTCTTTTATGCCTGCTGTCCGTTCTGCATGTGATCCATTACGGCGTCGTGCTGGCGCTTGTTCTGGCGGCTATGCTGCTTTTTGCGCGGGATCTGTTCCGCAAGGCGGATTACAGTCTGCTGGCCACCTTTGTGTTCTTCTTCATCTGTGCGGGCAATATCGGACAGATGGAGCAGCTCCGGCATTTTCTCAGTTCCATTATGGCTAAAAGCACCCTGGTTTCCTCCGTTCTGGCCAGCCAGCTCATCAGCAACGTCCCCGCCGCCGTCCTGCTCTCCGGCTTCACCGACCGCTGGAAGGAGCTGCTGATCGGCGTGAATGTAGGCGGCTTGGGCACCCTCATCGCCTCCCTGGCCAGCCTGATTTCCTTCAAGCTCTACCTCAAAACCCCCAAGGCCCGGCCGCTCAAATATTTGGGCGTGTTTACAGCGGCCAATGCCGCGGGACTGTTAGTGTTAATGCTTGCCGCCGGGCTGTGGAATCATTAAGCACAGGAACCCCCTGCAAAGTCCGCTATGGCTCTGCAGGGGGTTGGCTTTTTAATCCTGATATACGCTTCGGGTGACGGAGATGGATTTGCCGTACTTGTTGGTGGTGAGGATGACAAACACGTTCTCGCCCTTGTTCAGACTGATATCCCTCGAAAACTCTCCGTTCCAGTTGGGAAAGAGCTTCTCATCGTTTAGATACACGTTAGGGCTACTATCATTAGAGTCTTTTACCGTTCCAGACAGTGTGATTCGCTTGAGGGTAGTCCGCAACGGCAAATAATCAACAGTTAGTGTAGGGGCCGCAACAATATAGAATATTGTTCTTTTTTCTATCACAGTCTTTCCTGAGGCGTTTACCGCCCGGATTATCAACACATTATCCCCTTCTGTCAATGTAACGGTTTTGCTGAATTCCCCATTCCAGTTCACAACCAGCTTTTCATTATTCAAATAAACCACGGGATCATTGTCATTTTTGTCTTTAACTTTACCGGTTAGAGTAACATTGCCTACATTTACCGTCAGCGGAACATCATAAACCCTCAATTCCGGTCCATCGGATTCAAAAATGACTGTTTTGACAATGGTGGTAATTTTGCCTTTATTACTCTCGGCTCTGAAGGTCAAGGTGTTCTGCCCGTCGGAGAGGGTCAATTCCTTGGTGAACTCCCCGTTCCAGTTCACGTAAAGCTTCTCCCCGTTCAAATAAACCACGGGATTCCGGTCATTGGCATCCTTTACACTGCCGGTGATGGTCAGCTTGTTATTGCTGGTGCTTTCCGGTATATCGCCCAGCTTCAATACCGGAGCGCCCGAGTTGAAGCTGATGGTTTTGACCACTTGCGTAACCTTGTCTGAGGCATTGACCGCTTTGAAGGTCAGGGTGTTCACACCCTCCTTCAGCTTGACGGTTGTGGAGAACTCCCCGTTCCAATCCGGGTAAAGCCGCTGCTCATTCAGATAAACATACGGATTGCGGTCGGTCGTATCCGTTACTGTACCGGTAATGGAGACAGACTCTTTATCCGAAGTCTCCGGGATGTTGTGCAGCTTCAGTTGGGGACCGGCCACCTGGTAGGTGATCTGCTTGCGCACGGTGGAGGCTTTGCCGCTGGAGAGCTTGGCAACAACGGTTACACTGTATACCCCTTCCTCCTCCAGGCTGTACCCTTCCTTAAAGGCTCCATTCACCACATCCACTGCGGTTCCGTTAATGGTAACCTTCGCCCCTTTGCTGACTGTGCCGGAAACATAGAAGGTGCCGCTGTCCGTTTTTTCCGGCATGGTGACTGCCAGGGAAGGACCGTCGGCCTGATCCTGGACAGAGGACTTGATGACCTTGTAAAGCAGGGTGGCCACCTCAGCCCGGGTAATGGGATTCTGCGGCCGGAAGGTTCTGTTCTCATAACCGCTGATCAAACTGTTTTCCGCGGCAATGGCCACATAATCACGGAGACCGAAGGAAATGTCCTCCACATCGACAAAGCTTCTTCGCAATACGTTGGAATCCCTAAGGTCATCAGTGGTGTAGCCCAGGATTTTGACCAGCGCTACGGCCACGTCCTCCCGGGTGGCCCGGGTATCCGGGCTGAAAAACGCCTGCCCCTTGGGCGGATAATAGCCTGTCAAATATTCTTTGGTCGCCTCTATGTAGGAATAAGACCATCTGTCGTTCTGGACATCGCTGAAGGTCGGCGCGTCCTTGTAACCCAGATTCAACGAAAAAGTAGTGGCGATAAGCTTGGCAAACTCCTCCCGGGTAATGGAATTCTCCGGCTTAAAGGAAGAATCGTCATACCCGCTGATAATTCCCTTCTGCGCCATGTCATAGATGGCATCATTGGCCCAATGGTTGGATACATCCACAAACACAATATTCTGGTTGATGGTTCCTCCATCCACGGCCTGGTTTTGCAGCACGTTGCCTTCCGCGTATGCCAAGGGCATCACCGGCAACAGGCAAAGCGCCAGCATGAGCAACAGCACCCTCTTCAAATTCTTCACTGCACATTCTCCCTCTCTGTTTAAGTGGTACATGGATAGCCGGAATGGAAATAATCGGCATCATCCATATATTTCAATATAACGCATTTCCGCCCGTCCGGTTTCATTTTCGCAAAAAAAGCAAAATACCCCATCAGCCCGGCTTGCGGCGGATGGGGCACTTGGTTTTGGCGGTTTATTGCTTCAGGCCGCTGGTGCTGATGCCGTCCACAATGTACTTTTGGAAGATGAAGAAGATGGTGCAGATGGGTACCAGAGAGAGCGTCGCCATGGCGAACATTCCGCCCCAGTTGTTGACGGATTCTGCGTCCAGGAACAGCTTCAGAGCCAGTGAAACGGGATAATTCTCCGGACGGTTCAGGTACAGAAGCGGTGTCAGGAAGTCGTCCCATCTCCAGTAGAAGGAGAAGATGGTGGCGGTAATCAGCGCCGGCACAATCAGCGGCAGAATAATCCGGAAGAAGATGCTGTACTTGGTGCAGCCGTCAATCTTGGCCGCCTCATCCAACTCCCGCGGGATGGTGCGGATGAACTGCATGATCAGGAAGATGAAGAAGGGTGTGCCGAAATAATGGGGGAGAATAACCGGCTTGAAGGTAGACAGCCACCCCAGCTTGGCGTACATGATGTACTGCGGAATCACAACCACATCGTTGGGCAGCATCATCACGCCCATAACGCAGGTGAACAAAATGGCGCTTCCCTTAAAGGGAATGCGGGCCAGGCCATACGCAACCAAAGCCGAGGAGCAAACGGCTCCGATGGTGGAAAAAGTGGCGATAAACAGCGAGTTTTTGAAGAAGGTGGCAAAGGTAGTGTTGGCGAAGCCTCTCCAGCCGGTTACGTAATTGTTGAATTCCAGACGGCTGGGAATCAGGGAAAAGGCATTGCCGAAGATTTCATCATTGGGCTTCAAGGAGCTGGAAATCAGCCACAGGATCGGATAAAGCATGATGATGGCTATGGCGCCGATAATGATATGGTACAGGTACGGTTGTATTTTTTTGTTGAATGTCATGGCCTCTTCCCCCTCCTATTCGTAATGGACCCACAGCTTGGACAGCCTAAACAGAGTGAACGTGATAAGCGCGATAATAATCAGCATCACCCATGCCATAGCCGAGGCATAACCCATGTCGAAGAAGCGGAATGCCTTTTGGTACAGGTACAGCGAGTAAAGCAAGGTATTGTCCAGGGGACCGCCTTCGCCTCTGGAAATGATGTATGCCGGCGTAAAGGTCATAAACGCGGAGATAGTCTGCATGATCAGGTTGAACAGGATGATCGGGCTTAACAGCGGCAGAGTGATATTGAAGAACTGGCGCACCTTGTTGGCTCCGTCTACGGATGCCGCTTCGTAATAGGATGCGGGAATATTCTTCAGACCGGCCAGAAAGATCAGCATGGAGGAGCCGAACTGCCAGACGGACAACGCAATCAGTGTGTACAGTGCCGTTCCGGGATTGCCGATCCAGTTGGTGGAGACATCGATGCCGATAGCGCCCAGCGCCGAATTAACCAAGCCCTTGTCACCGAAAATTTGCGACCACATGATGGCCACGGCCACGCTGCCGCCGATCAGGGAAGGCAGATAGTAGGCGGAGCGGTAAAAGCCGATGCCCTTGATGGCGTTTTTCAGCAGCATAGCCACGATCAAGGCGAAGGTGAGCCGAAACGGCACGCTCAAGAATACGTAGGTGAAGGTCACCTGGAAGGACTTCATGATCTTGGCGTCGTCGGTGAAAATCTTTTGGTAGTTGTCGAAGCCGACCCAGTTGGGAGACGACATCAGGTCGTAATTGGTGAAGGAATAATACAAGGAAGACAGGATGGGATACAAAGTAAAAATTAAAAACCCGAGAAGAAAGGGAGCCGCGAATACGTATCCGACGACATTATCGTTATCCAGAAACCGGGCCAGGCGGCCGGTTCTGCGAGCACCCGCTTTCAGTTGCCCGGCGTTTGCTGTTTTCATGTGACTCAACTCCTTTGAAGGTATGTCGGCCTGCTTGTTTGCTGTCTCTTCATACTTTTATTATCCGTTAAAACGGCTCTTGTTAGAATTTAAAAAACCGTTTACTTTGTACAAAAAACAGAGAAAAGAACGGGGAGCCGGCGGGATGGCCGGAGGGCGGAGAGCGGGGTTCAAATCCGCTCTGTTTCACGAAATAACGGCTCCTCAGTCCGCAGAAATGAATATCTAGTGGTTTTCTGCCAAATAACGGCTTCTGAGTCCGCACAAAAAAATCCGCCCCCCGCGATTTGCGGAAGTGCGGATCATCTTTAATTTTCTGCTGTCTCTGCTATCTCTGCTGTCTCTGCTGCCTCTGCTATGCCTGCAATTGCTTCAACTGATAAAACTCTCCCCGCCGCTCCAGCAGCTCGCTGTAGGTGCCGATTTCGGCTACCCGGCCGTTTTTCATGACGACAATCCGGTCGGCGTCGCGGATAGTGGACAGGCGGTGGGCCACAATGAAGGTGGTGCGGCCGCGGATCAGCTCCTGCATGGCCTTCTGCACCACATGCTCCGAGATATTGTCCAAGGCCGAGGTGGCCTCATCCAGCAGGATGATCTCGGGGTCGCGGATCATGGCCCGGGCAATGGCAATGCGCTGCCGCTGCCCGCCGGACAGCTTGCCGCCGTGCTCGCCGATGAGGGTATCCAGGCCGTCGGGCATTTCGGCCACCACATCCTGAAGATTGGCCATATGCACCACTTCCATAACCCGCTCCTCCGGCACATTGTCCAGCCCGAAGGTAATATTGCTGCGGATGCTTCCGGAGAAAAGCACCGTGCTTTGGGGCACCACCGCCAGCTTTTGCCGGTACAGCCGCATATCCAGCTCGTCCATGGGAACGCCGTCTACCAGAATGCGGCCGCCGGTGGGCCGGTAGAAGCCTACCACCATGCTGAGCACCGTGGATTTGCCGGCTCCCGATTCTCCTACAAAGGCGATGCATTCTCCGGCTTTGACGCTTAGGTTGAACTCGGACAGCACATGCTTGTCGGTGTCCTTATAGCTGAACCGCACATTCTGGAATTCGAATGCGCCGCGGAACGCCTCCACTTTCCGGGTTCCCTGATACTCCTCCACCTGATTGGAGGTAAGCACCTCGGAGATGGAGTGGATGGATTCGAAGCCCCGGGCAAATTGGGGATAGACGCTCAGGATAGCGTTCAGCGAAGAAAGGATGGTGGCGAAGAAGCCCTGGTACATCACCACATCGCCCACCGGAATCTGGCCCCTGTAAGCCATGACGCAGGTAAAGCCGAGACACAGCGCCTGGAACAGGGTGAACACCACCCAACTGGAAGCGCCGAACAAGGCTTCGGTAATATCCAGCCGGTAGCCCTTGCCCTTCAGCTCATGAAGGGTATTGTCCACCTTCTCGATTTCAAACTCATCCAGCCCATGGGCCCGGGTGACGGGAATCATCTCCACCGTCTCCGCCACCTGGCCGGACATATGCTCGATATGGCGGCGGAATTCCCGGTTGCGGCTGCGGATTTTTTTGCGGAAGGAGGTGATCAGAACAGCGCCGCAGGGAATCACCAGGATAAAAAAGGCGGATACCGTCAGGCTTTTGGTGACCGTCAGCACAATGGCGATCAGCACATTGGTGATGGCCGGGATAAAGGAGTACATCATCTGCTTGGAAAGGGTTTCAATCGCTTCCACATCGCGGAGCACCTTGGATTGCAGCTTGCCCGAGCGCAGATCGGAGTGATACGACATGGACAGATGCTGGAGCTTGCGGATCAGTGTCCCCCGCAGCCCCGCCTCCACCTGCCGCGACGAGCGGCTCATGAAGCTGACATGGATCACGGCAGAGGGAATGTTTTGGATAATAACAACGGCCAGCACCGCCAGATCAATCCACAGCCAATTCAGATTCTCCGGCTTGGGTCCGCTCAGGCGGTTGATCATATCCGCCGTAACAATGGGGATGACCCAGGTTGGCGCATGTTTTGTAATGTAAAAGATAAGGGATATTAGCAAATTTACCCTCAAACCCTTGTACAGCAGCAAAAGGGTGCGAAACGGGCGGTCCTTGCGCAGGCTTCCATTCATGAATAAATGCTCAAAATCCAGCGGCTTTCCCAGGTTAGCCATGTTTTCTTTTTCTCTCCCGTCCTTTTTGTTGTCTGTTTTCCCAACATACCATCCCCCATATTAGAACTGTCCCGAGCGGAAGTCAATGGTTCTTCCTTCTATTGATCGAGCAAATAAAAAGAAAAAACCTCCGGATTTCTCTCCGGAGGCGCTCATTCTTATTTATTCTTGGCAAGAACCGCGTTGGCATCCTTGCGGAACTTGGCTGCGGCATCGGCCACGGAAATCTTCTTGTAGATGATTTGCTCGCTGATGTCCTTCAACAGCTTTTCCACTTCCACGGAACCCACAGGGTTCGGGGGGTCCATCGGGCTGCTGTTTTGCTCGGCCCAGGCTACGAAATCGAATACCTTGATTTCAGCGGGGGTCAGGAGGGGCTTCAGCGCTTCCTTCACCTTGGAGGATACGGGAACGCCGCGTTCGCCCTTAATGATCTTGTTGGCTTCGATATCATTGATCCAGAAATTGATGAACTTGGCCGCTTCTTCCTTCTGCTTGGAGTTCTTGGTGACGGAGAAGTACATGCTGGGCTTCAGGAACAGACCCTTGTTGGCCCCGGGACCCGGCATAGGCTGCAATTCCAGGTCGCGCTTGGCGGTGCTTTGCAGAAGCACAAACTGGTTGGACCAGCCTACAGTGGAGATGGAATTGCCCATAACCATTTCGTCTTCTTCCGGTGTGCCCTTCTTGGTAGCTTCCTTGTCCAGAGTCAGGAGAAGGCCGCTGTCATACCATTTTTGGTACATGGTGAAGTAGTCCACAAACGGCTTGTCGTCGGTATAGGCCAATCCGGTGCCGTCTTCCTTGTACATCTTCATGTCCAGGGTGCGCAGATAGTACGGGAAGTATACGTCATGCCGGAAGCCGCCCATAATCTTGCCCTTGCCCTTGGCTGCTTCGCCGATTTTGGTCAAATCATCCCAGGTCCAATCCTTCTTGGGGGTTTCGATGCCCAGAGTCTTCAGCATGCCGAAGTCCATAGTGATGCCTAGGGCATTGACGCCCAGATTCATAGCCACCAGCTTGCCGTTTACCTTGCCGCCGTCAACGGCGTTTGCGCTTACGCTGGACAGGTCCAGAATGCCGTTTTTGGTGTACGGAGTCAAATCCTCAAGCTGGTCGCGTCCGCCGTATTGGGTCAGGTAGGAAATATCCATCTGGATAATGTCGGGAAGCTGATTGGCGGCCGCTTGGGGAGCTAGCTTCTTCCAGTAATCATCAAAAGGCGCGTACTCCGATTCGATGGTCACATGGGGATTTGCCTTTTGGTACATTTCGATAACCTTCAAGGTGTAGTCATGTCTGGCTTGGCCGCCCCACCAGGCGATCCGCAGTTTTACGGGATCTTTCTTGGCGCCTGCTGCGGCCGATGCTGCGCCTGCAGTGGGGGCGGCGCTGGCTGCTCCCGAATCCTTCTTGTCCCCGCCGCCTCCGCAGCCGGCTGCAGTTACCAAAAGAGCAGCGGATAAAACTGCTGTAAGTGTCTTTTTCACATTTATTCCTCCCCTTTATATTAAAGCAAGTTTGGAAGTGCTTTCATTCCTGACACTGTTATTATCCGCTATTTCGCTCCAACTTTTAATCCAAAAATCCGTCATCCTTGTTTAAAAAACCGAGTTGTGTGGGAGATTTCATATATTCCGAAGGGGTGCAGCCTACCACTTTTTTGAAAACCTGGCTGAAATACTGGGGATTATCTCCGAAACCCAGCTGCTCCGCCAGCTCGAAGATCTTCACATCCTCATTCTGGGCGATCCGTTCCGCCGCCTTTTTGATCCGCTGCTTAATGACATAGGTGGAGAATTTGTCCCCCGTTTCCTTTTTGAACAGCTTGCCCAGGTAGTCCGCATTCATGTACAGCATTTGGTTGGCCACCCAGTTGAGCGACAGCTCCGGGTCGGAGATATGCTGCTCAATGATATCCAGCACCTTGCCGATAATGGCGGAGTGCTTTTGCTTGTTTTGCTCATAATGCTTCTTGGCGATTTCCCCGGCTACCTGCAGGAAGGTCTGCTGGATGCCCGGCAAAGTGTTGGTCTCCAGCAGCTGGACCAGCTTGTTCATGTACCGGGTAATATCCTCCTTGCCGCCCTGGCGGATCATGGCCATGTAGCTCTGGATGATGTAGGACTTGGAGGTATGGAGATCCTGGCGCATCTCGGCCACCTGGCGGAACAACCGCTGGATCGTCTCCTCGGCATGTTCGGTCTGGCCGGATTTGAGCTGGAGCAGGAAGCTCTCCTCGTCGAAGGGCAGCTCGGCAATAACCGGCGTTTCCGGAGCCTGGATGTCCCGCAGGGTGATCAAGCTCCCTTCGCCCAGATAGAAGCGGTGGTTCAGGCATTCCAGGGTTTGCTTGTAAAGCAGCCTCGCCTGGGCCATATCTCCGGGTTCGCTTAAGGCAATGGTCAGCCCCAGCTTATAAAAGCCCTGAAAGGTCTGGCGGATATCCGCCATCCGCTGGTAGGTTTCCTCCGTATGCCCGTCGTCCTCAATCAAGAGCAGCACCTGATGGCCTACAGTGGAGCTGAGCAGCGGCCTGTCCAGAATTTCCTCGGCAATATTCTTCACGGCAAACAGATGCTCAAATTCAAAAGGCCCCTCCAGCTGAAACAGAATCAGCCGGACCCGGCGGTTTTCCCAATGCAGGTCGAAAAGCTTGCAATAATAGTCCCAATCCTGGCTTCCATAGGTTTTATTGGTAACAAATTCCTTAAGAAACTGTTCCTTCACATGGGGCATCACCTTTTCCAGACGATGCTTCAAATTTTGGACAAACTGCTCCTTGCCCTCATGCTGCCGAATGTCCTCCGCCAGCTCCTTCAGGGAAGCCTCGATGACGGACTCATTGCAGGGCTTGAGCAGATAATGCTTGACGCCATACTGCATGGCGGTTTTGGCGTAATCGAATTCGCTGAAGCCGGAGAGCAGGATAAAGCGGATATCGGGATTGATGGCGTTCACCTTGGCCACCAGCTCCAGTCCGTCCATGCCGGGCATGCGGATATCGCTGATAATAATGTCGGGCGGAGTAGACATGATGAAATCCAGGGCCTCCAGCCCGTTGCGGGCGGTTCCCGCCAGCTCCGTGCCGCAGCTCTGCCAATCGACGATTTGCGAAATGCCGGTCAGGATGATGCGCTCGTCATCCACCAACAAAACCTTATACATGGCTATCCTTCCTTTCCAGCGGAATATGAACCAGAACCCGCGTGCCCCGCTGCGGCTCACTTTCCATTTCCAGCCCGTAACCTTCTCCAAAAGCCAGCACAATCCGTTCCCGGATATTCGATAAGCCAATGCCGTTGCCCTTGGACTGCACCTCGCCGCGGCGCACCCGCTCCAGCATTTCGGGGGCCATGCCCGGCCCGTTATCCTCCACGGCCACCAGCAGATGATCCGACTCCTCCCGGGCGCGGATGGTGATATGGCAAGGGTTCACCATAGGCTCCAGGGCATGGTGGATGGCATTCTCCACCAGGGGCTGCAGCGTAAGCTTGGGGATGGGACAGGAATAAAAATGCTGGGGCACATCCTGAGCATACACCAGCCGCTCCTCGAAGCGGGTTTGCTGGATGGTCAGATAATGGCGGATGATGTCCAGCTCCTGGCCCAGGGTTACGATAGACTCCTTCTGGCTGATGGAGTTCCGCAGCAGAAACCCGAGGGATTCCACCATCCGGGAAATTTGCGGCTGGCCGCCCATTTTGGCCTCCCAATTGATGGACTCCAGGGTGTTGTACAAAAAATGGGGGTTGATCTGGGCCTGCAGCGCCTTGAACTGGGTCTCCTTGATGGTCAGCTGTTTGGCGTAATTCTCATGGATCAGCTCGTCAATCTGCTGGATCATGATCCGGAAGGTCCGGTGCAGCTGCCCCACCTCATCCTTATTCAGATTATTGCCCACCGTCAGATCGGCAATGCCCTCTGTGGAAAAATCCCCTTTTTGCACCTGCTTCATTCTGCCAATCAGCTCCTCGATGGGACCGGTTATGCCTTGGGCCACCCGGAAGGCCAGCAGAATAATCACTAACATGCTGGCGGAGAAAACGGCGATCAGCAGATTTTTCATCCAGGAAATCCGCTCAAAAATGCTGTCGAAGGGGATAATGCTGGAGTAAATCCAGCCAGTATAGCCCGATATCATCTGAGATACAAAAATCTTATGGCCGTTTTCATTCCTCACTTCATAAGGCTTGGCCAAAGGCTTCTGCAAAAAGTCCTGCTGGGAGCCCACAAGGGAATCCGTGCCGGAAAAGATCAGACCCTTGCCCGTGGAAATCAGCAGCTCCCCGGAGGCCAGCTCCGAGCCGGCAGCCACATTGTGGACAACCTCGTTTATGCGGACGCGGACCACCAACACCCCCAGCGTCTCCAAATCCAGTCTCAGGTTAGAGTTATAGGAGCGGATGAGCCGGACAGCCACCAGATAGGGATCCCCTTCCATAGGAAGCATCCAGCGCATTTTGCCTTCTCCCAGGCTGGCCTCATTCCAGATGCTTCGTTTGTATTCCTCTGTCCAGATCGCCTCCCGGCCGGCAGAGATAATGTTGCCGGACAAATCCATAATGTCCGCGGTGGCCATATATTTTTCGGAGCCGGCAGATTGAACCAGGCGCACAATGATGTCATCGCGGATTTTGTGGCGCTCGTAATTCATTTCGGAGGGATCGGCCCGGAGAGCGTTCAGGCTGCTCTGGATGGTGGGATCGATGGCGATATTGAAGCTGGTATTTTCAATGCCTCTAAGCTCATTCTCAATACTGTTGGCCGTCAGGTTCAGCACCTGGGAGGAGCGTTCGTAAATCTGCCGGTCATAAATGGAATAGGCATATTGAAGCACGCCGTAAGTCAGCATAATACAACCGATCATAATGGAAAAAAGCATAATAAACAGCTTCAGCTTAATCCGCAGGTTCCGGTAAAACTGTGTAATGGAATGGAATAGCTTTCCCATGCTCCACCCCTCTCCGGGAATTTACCCATAGATATTCCCATTTTCATTATACCGGAACCATGGGGTTGTCCAAAGGGAAAAAGCAGTGCCGAATGTTGAAAAAGCCGACTTGAAGCCATCCCTTTGTTTGGGATGGCAAGCGGCTTTACTCATGTATATGCTGCTGCCCGGCGCAATCTCACCACCCGATGACGGAGCCGTCGCCCCGCGGGTCTGTTCCTCCCTCCAGGCAGCCGTTCTCATTCACCCGAATAGCGTGGACGTGGCCCATAAGCCTGTCGAAGGGCTTCACTGTTTTCACCTGGTGCCCCGCCTGCTTCAGCTTGTCCATCACCTCGCCCGGCAGCCGCTTTTCCAGCTTCAGCTCCGTGGCCTGCTCTCCCCAGGTCCTCCCCCACAGCCAGCGCGGCTCATTAATCGCCTCCTGGGGGTCCATGCCGTAATCAAGCATCCGGGTAAGCATCGCCGTTTGGGTCTGAGGCTGGCCGTCGCCGCCCTGGCCTCCGTAAAGAATGGCCGGTTTCCCCTCCCGCAGGGCCATGGCCGGCATCAGGGTGTGAAAGCAGCGTTTGCCCGGCTCCAGCACGTTGGGATGCCGCGGGTCCAGGGAAAAGTGGGAGCCCCGGTTTTGCAGCAGGATGCCGGTATCCCCCGCCGTCACCAAGGAGCCGAATTCATGGAAAAGGCTCTGCATGAAGGAAACCGCATTGCCGTCCTTGTCCATCACAGCCGCAAACGCCGCGTCTTCCCCCATGGCCGCTGCTTTCCGGTCCGCAGCCGCCCGGCTCAGGCTAATATCGGCAAACCGGCTGCAGGCGTAATCCTTGGACAGCAAGCGGTCCAACGGAACGGGATGGAATGCGGGATCGGCAAGGTAACGGTCCCGGTCCTGCAGGCCGGTCTTCAGCGCTTCCACCAGCAGATGGTAATATTCATAAGAGCCGTGGGGAACGGCGCTTATGTCCGTATGCCCGAGTATATGCAGCGCCAGAATGCCGGCAAAGCCTTGGGAGTTGGGAGGGGCCTGGCAGATTTCATAGCCCCGGTAGGCGCCGGTGACAGGCAGGGTCCAGTCGCCGGAATGGGCAGCGAAATCCTCCATGGTCAGCAACCCGCCCTGTGCCTGCAAATCCTCCGTAATAGCCCGGCCAAGCTCCCCCTTGTAAAAAACATCCCTTCCGCCTGCCGCCAGCTTCCGCAGGCTTTCCCCCAGCTGCCGCTGGAAGAGCCTCGTACCGGTCTGGGGAATCTTGCCCCCGGGCAGGTACACCCTGGCCGTGCCGCTGTGCATGGAAAGCATCAGCGCCCGCTCCGACAGGGCTCCGTGCAAATGGGGGGCCACAGGCATGCCGTCGACGGCATAGCGGACAGCCGGCTCCAGCACCTCTGCCAGCGGCATGGTGCCGTACTCCCGCAGCACCGCCTCCCAGCCGTCAACCATTCCCGGCACGACAAGGGCGCTTTTGGGGCCCCGCGCAGGAAGCACCGCCTCCCCGGCAAACCGCTCGCGGGCCGCCAGACGGCCGGCACGTCCGCTGGCATTGTACACCCGGACGGCTCCGTCCCCCCGGTGGTAGGTCATCCAAAAGGCGTCCCCGCCCAGCCCGGCCATATGCGGATACACCACCGCCAGACAGGCGCTGACTGCCACCGCGGCATCAAAAGCATTGCCGCCCTTCATGAGCATCCCCGCTCCGGCGGCAGTAGCCAGATGATGAGGACTTACAACCATCGCTTCCGTACCCGACACAGCTTTAAGGCTCATCATTGACCACTCCTTGCTTCATCTCTTAGTTAAAATAATAATCGTTGTTCAAAAAATTTTCATCTTTTTGAGGTAAAAATCCCAGGTTCTCCCCACTATCCCCTGCGCTCAGGCACTCTACGCTCCCCCCGCTGGCACCTGCACTCCGAGTACCCGTTTTCGTGACTCCCCCTGCACTCCGAGCACCCACACCGTTTTCTTGGCTCCCCCTGCACTCCGAGCACCCACACCGTTTTCTTGGCTCCCCCTGCACTCCGAGCACCCACACCGTTTTCTTGGCTCCCCCTCCCCTTAAGGTCACTCCATCGCCTTTCTCTACTATCCCCTGTACTCAGGTTTGGGCTCTAATTGGCCCATACCGTTGAGGATACAGCCTCTTCCTGAGCGAAGGGGAGAGTATGCGAAGGGCGGGGAAAACCCCTTATACAGCACAAAACACCGTTTGCGCTTCCCGGAGGAAGCGCAAACGGTGTCCCATGATACCCTATAGAGCACTAAACCAATTATTCCACAAGGGCCTTGTAGGCTGCGGGATCAAGCAGGCTGCCAACCGCCGCCGCGGCGGACTCCACCTGAATTTCCGCAATCCACCCGCCTTCGTAGGGTTCTGCATTCACCAGCTCGGGCTGATCCAGCAGGGCTTCATTCACCTTAATCACCTTGCCGCCAACCGGGCTATAGAGGTCGGATACCGTCTTTACAGACTCGATGGAGCCCAGGCTGTCCCCCGGCGCAACAGCTGCGCCGATCTCCGGCAGCTCCACGAACACAATATCGCCCAACTGGATTTGCGCATAATCCGTAATCCCGATGCGTACGGTGTTTTCGTCTGCGGCCAACGCCCATTCATGCTCTTCCGTGTAGCCCAAACCTTCCCTGATCTCGCTCATCTTCCTACGCGCCTCCTCATTTCGCCTTACCTTATATATTCTCTTCGCCGCCGGATATGAAATTCCCTGCTGACCGCGGCGTCATCCGCAGCTGCAGTTAAGCACCGGCTTCCGGGCCGCCGCCGTTTCATCCAGACGCTTGACTACCGTTTCGTAAGGGGCGTTTTTCACCAGCTCCGGGTCCCGGGCCGCCTCCTCCACAATCTGGATCATCGTGTCGATAAACCCGTCCAGCGCCTCCTTGCTCTCCGTCTCCGTGGGCTCGATCATGATGCACTCCTCCACATTCAGCGGAAAATAAATCGTGGGCGGATGATAGCCGAAATCCAGCAGCCGTTTGGCCACATCCAGCGTACGAACCCCGTACTGCTTCAGATTTTTGCCGGAGAGGACAAATTCATGCTTGCACACGCCGGGGTACGGCACATAGAAGTAAGGCTCCAGCCGCTTGCGCATATAGTTGGCGTTCAGCACCGCGCATTCGGACACCCGCTTCAGCCCCTCCGGGCCGTAAGAGCGGATGTAGGCATACGCCCGAACCAGAATCCCGAAGTTGCCGTAATAGGATTTCACCCGTCCGATGGAGTCGGGACGGTGCCAATCCCAGAAGTATGCGCCATCCTCCTCCCGGCGGCCCACCACAGGCTTCGGCAGGAAGGGAATCAGCTTCTCCTTTACCCCCACCGGCCCTGCGCCCGGTCCTCCGCCGCCGTGGGGAGTGCTCATGGTTTTGTGCAAATTGAGATGGACCACATCGAAACCCATGTCCCCCGGCCGGGTAATCCCCATAATGGCGTTGGAGTTGGCGCCGTCATAATAGAGCAGGCCTCCGGCCTCGTGAACAATCCCGGCAATCTCCGCAATGTTGCGCTCGAACAGCCCCAGGGTGCTGGGGTTGGTCAGCATCAGCGCGGCGGTGTCCGGGCCAACCGCGGCCTGCAGCGCCGCCAAATCCACCATCCCGCCTGCATCGGAGGGGATGGTCAGGGTCTCGAAGCCAGCGGCGGTGGCGCTGGCGGGATTGGTGCCGTGGGACGAGTCCGGCACCAGCACCTTAGTGCGCCGTTCGCCCCGGCTCTCATGGTAGGCGCGGATGAGCATCAGCCCGGTCCATTCGCCATGGGCGCCGGCGGCCGGCTGCAGGGTTACCGCGTCCATGCCTGTGAGCGCGGCCAGGTCCTGCTGCAGCGTGTACAGCAGCTCCAGCGCGCCCTGCACCGACGCCTCCGGCTGGTACGGATGAATCCGGGCAAAGCCGGGAAGCCGGGCGGCGTCCTCGTTCAGCTTGGGGTTATATTTCATGGTGCAGGAGCCCAACGGGTAAAATCCGTTGTCCACACCGAAATTCCGCCGGGACAGCTCCGTATAATGGCGGACCACATCCACCTCGGACAGCTCCGGCAAGGCGGCGGGAGCGGTACGCAGCAGGCTGCCGGGAATCGCCTCCGCCGGATCAGCCTCCGGCACGTCGCACTCCGGCAGGGAATAGGCGGTTCTGCCCGGCTTGCTCAATTCAAAGATCAGCGCTTTTTCCGGTTTCATAGACAAGCCTCCAGTTCCCGCATGAATGCGTCAATTTCATCCTTGGTCCGCTGCTCCGTCACGGCTACCAGCATATGGCCGACCAGCTCGGGATAAGCCAGCCCCAGATCATAGCCGCCCAGGAAGCCCTTCTCCAGAAGCTTGGCATTCACCGCTTGAATGTCTGCACCCTCCGGCAGCCGGAGGGAGAACTCATTAAAGAAGGGGGCCGCAAAAGCAAGCTGCACCCGGGAGTCCCCGGAAGCCGCCGCCAGCCCGGCCGCATACCGCGCTTTGCGGTAATTCAGCAGCGCCGCCTCGCGGAAGCCCTCTTTGCCCATGACGGACATATAAACCGATGCGCACAGCGCCAAAAGCGCCTGGTTGGAGCAAATATTGGAGGTGGCCTTCTCCCGGCGGATATGCTGCTCCCGGGCCTGAAGCGTCAGCACGAAGCCGCGCTTGCCGTCCTTGTCCACGGTCTGGCCCACGATCCGGCCGGGCATCCGGCGCATCAAGGCCTCCGTTACCGCGAAGAAGCCGCAGGTGGGACCGCCAAAGGAGGCGGGGATTCCCAAAGGCTGGGCATCGCCTACTACAACATCCGCCCCCAGCTTGCCGGGGGATTCCAGAAGGCCCAGGGACAAGGGGTTCACGCTCATGACCAGGAGCCCCTTGGCCTGATGGATCAGCGCTTCAATGGCGGGAATATCCTCCAGATGGCCGAGGAAATTGGGGGTCTGCACCAGAACGGCGGCCGTGTCTCCGTCAATGGCGGCAGCCAGCTTTTCCAGATCGGTGACCCCGTCCTTGAAGTCTGCCTCCACCACCTCCAGATCAAGGCCGCGGGCTGTGGTGCGGACAATCTCCCGGGCTTCGGGATGGACAGTCCGGGTTACCACGATCTTCCGCCGTTTCACCGCTCCCGCCGCCAGCGCCGCCGCCTCGGCCAGGGCTGTCGCCCCGTCGTACATGCTGGCGTTGGCCACCTTCATCCCGGTAAGCTCGCAAATATAGGATTGGAACTCGAAAATCGCCTGCAGCTCCCCCTGGCTGATCTCCGGCTGGTACGGCGTGTACGCCGTATAAAACTCGGAGCGGGAGATCAGATGCTGGATCACCACGGGCACCTGATGGTCATACAGCCCTGCTCCCAAAAAGGAGGCATAGCGTTCAAAGTCCGCATTCCGTCCCGCAAGCTCCTTCAGATGCTTCATTAATGCCGGCTCGCTTAAGGGCCCGGACATGGGCAGGGTGCCGGCATATTTCACTTCGTCGGGAATATCCGCGAACAGCTCCGCCACCGACTGCGCGCCGATCACCTCCAGCATTTCCTGCTCATCCGACCGCGTCATAGGCAAATACCGATGCTTCATATGGCTCTTTCCTCCTGTCTCCTGGTTGAAATCTCCTATTCCGCCGCGCCTCTCTTGTAGAACGGCGTTTTCACTACCTGGGCCTTAAGCCGTTTGCCGCGGATTTCCACCCACACCTCCGTATCGGGGGCGCTGTATTCCCGCTTCAGCAAGGCCAGGCCCACATTGCGCTTCAGCGTCGGCGATTGGGTGCCGGTGGTGACTTCACCGATCTGCTCTCCGTCCGGTCCGGCATAAACCGGATAATGGCTGCGGGGGATGCCTCTGTCCAGCATCTCAATGCCTGTAAGCTTCCGCGGCAGACCCGCCTCCTTTTGCTTCAGCAGCGCCTCCCGGCCGATAAAATCCCCTTTGTCCAGCTTGACAAAAATACCCAATCCCGCTTCCAACGGGGTAATCTCCCGGGAAAGCTCCTGGCCGTAGAGGGGCAGCCGCGCCTCAAAACGCAGCGTATCCCTGGCCCCCAGGCCCACGGGAACCAGCCCGTCATCCTTGCCCGCAGCCAGCAGGCCGCGCCAGACAGCGGCGGCGTCCTCCGCCCGCAGATACAGCTCAAAGCCGTCCTCCCCGGTGTAGCCGGTGCGGGAGATCAGCGCCTGAACGCCGCAAACATGGGCCTCCTCCACAAAGTGGAAGGCCGCCAGCTCCCCTGCCGGGGCATCCGTCACCCGGGCAAGGATACGCGCCGCCGCAGGCCCCTGAAGCGCCAGCAGGGCGGTGGCGTCAGAGCAATCTGTCAGCTCCACCGCGGGAACCGCCGCATCCCCCGCATCAGGCAGATGGCTCTCCAGCCATTGGAAATCCTTGCCGATGTTGGAGGCGTTGACCACCAGCATAAACCGCTCCTGCCCCAGCCGGTAGATGAGCAGGTCATCCACCACGCCGCCCTCGGGGTAACACATGAGGGTGTATTGGGCTTGCCCCGGGAGCAGCCGGGAAACATCATTGACTGTCACCCGCTGAAGGAACTGCTCGGCTTGCGGTCCCGTCACCAGGAACTCGCCCATATGGGACACATCGAACAGCCCCGCCCGCCGGCGGACCGCCTCATGCTCCGCCTGAATGCCGGAAAACTGCACCGGCAGCTCCCAGCCGCCGAAATCAATACAGCGCGCTCCTTCCGTTTCCCCGTAGCAGGGGAACAAGGGCGTTCGCTTCAACCCGTCCATGCCGCCACCTCTTTCGCCGCAAATTTTCAAACAAAACAATAAAAAGGACAGGCAAAAGGCCTCAAAGGGAACCACCCGTTGCGTGCACGAATAGATCCGGTAGCCTTCCGCTCTGTCCCTTGTACCTGAGAGTTGCCTTGCCTGCCGTCCGGATGTACCATAACCTTCATCCTGCCATACCATAGGCCAGGAACCCGGTTATTCCGGAGTCAAGTTTCCCCTTGGGTGATCCCATACACGCACAAGCCGCATGGGATGCTCTCCAGAGTTGCGTCCGGCAGAGGTCCTTTTGCCTGAGAGATTCACCTGCTGCCAGGCTTACTCCTTCGGCGCCGCCTCTCCATCTTACAGGCGATCTCTCCCGCTGCCATCATCCGCCTATTCTGTTGTAGTTTGCCGTCTTAAGCATCATTATAAACGTCAGCCCAAGGAAGGCGCAATGAAACTTTCACAGGAATTTCACCATTTTGACAAAAGCACCGATTTCCCTTATGATGAGGCCAATTCCAGCTATTTTCCGCTGCTTGCAAAACGGCAGACAAGCCGCCATCAAGGAGATATGCGTCGTGATCAAAAGCATAAGCGGCCGGTTACATCCGGTCAAACGAAGCTACGAGCAATTGGATATTTACTTCAACCAGGTCAAAAACAAAATCAGCCCGCCCCAGCTGGTTACAGCCATCTTTATTATCCTTATTCTGGCGGGCACTGTTTTGCTCTCCCTTCCCCACGCAGCGGAAGACGGGGAATCCGTCGGATTCCTCAACGCCTTTTTTACCGCCACCTCCGCCGTATGCGTAAACGGCCTCATCGTCATGGATACGGGAAGCTCCTTTTCCCATCTGGGGGAGGTTGTCATCATGCTCCTGATTCAGGTGGGCGGTCTTGGTTTTATGACCATGGGCGTGATGGTGGCCATCATATTGGGCCGCAAAATCGGTCTGAAGCAGCGGCTGATTCTCCAGCAGACCACCCAGTCCACCTCCGTTCAGGGGTTGGTCCGGCTTTCCCTGCATATGGTGGCCATTTCCTTCGTCCTGGAGACCGCAGCCGCCATTATTCTGGCCCTGCGCTGGCAAGGGGAGCTGGGCTGGGGCCGGGCTTTCTATTACGGCATCTTCCATGCCGTATCCGCCTTTAACAACGCCGGTTTTTCCCTGTGGCACGACAGCCTCTCCCGGCATATCGGCGATCCGGTGGTGAACCTGACCATTACCCTGCTGTTTCTCACCGGCGGGTTGGGCTTTATCGTTGTGGTGGAGGTGCTGCGCAAACGCTCCTGGCGAAAGCTTTCCCTTCATTCCAAGGTAGTGCTGCTGGGTTCGGCCATCCTGACCCTTTTGGGCTTCCTGCTGGTATTCCTGCTGGAAAGCTGGAATCCGGCCACCTTCGGCAATTTGAGCTGGCCCGAACGGCTGTTGGCCGCCTTTTTCCAAGGGTCCGCGCCGAGAAGCGCCGGCTTCAACTCCATTGAAATCGGGCAAATGCTGTCCGCCACCCAGTTTCTGACCATCATTCTTATGTTCATCGGCGCCGCATCCGGCGGTACGGGGGGCGGCATCAAGATCAACACCTTCATTGTGCTGGTGCTGGCTACCTTCAATACCTTCCGGGGCGGCGGCCAAATTCATGCCTTCGGCCGGAAGATCAACCAGGAAACGGTGATGCGTGCCCTGGCCGTAACCATGAGCGCCATAGCCGGGGTGCTGATTGTCACCATGGCCTTGACCATTACCGAGGATCTGATGCATGAGCAGTTTCTCTCGATTCTGTTTGAATCGGTTTCCGCCTTCAGCACCACCGGCATGTCCATGGGGCTGACGCCGGAGCTTTCTCCCGCAGGCAAGATGATCGTAACCATCACCATGTTCGCCGGAAGACTGGGTCCCCTGACCTTGGCCTACGCCCTGTCCCAAAAGAAGCGGGTATCCAAAATCGGCTACCCGGAGGACAATATTCTTATCGGCTAGAGCAGGCAGCCCGGTTTGACGGAGGAAGAACGTTTTCCTTGACGCTGCCGGACAAGACTCCTAGACTAGAGGAAGCAACATGTGGAGGTTTGTTTTCTTACAAGGGAGGAAAAAGGAATGTTACCAGGCCTTGAAGACCGCAAGTATTGGGTGGAATCGCTGACGGGCATTGCCCGGCCGGTATTGGAGCGGCTGGCTCAACGGGAGCTGAAGGCGTACATGCCGGTGGAATGTGAAGAAGGGGTGCTTGACCGGCCCAGCTTTTCCCATCTGGAGGCCTTTGGCCGGACCATGACCGGCCTTGCCCCCTGGCTGGAGATGCCCGCTGTAGATCCTGAGGAGGAGCGGCTGCGCCAGGAATTCGCCCAATTGGCCCGCTTAAGCCTTGATGCCGCCACTGACCCGGACTCGCCGGATTACATGAATTTCAGCTACGAATACCAGCCGATTGTGGATGCGGCCTTCCTGGCCCATGCCATTCTCCGGGCTCCCGGGGAGCTGTGGGACAAGCTGGACAGCCGCGTCCGGAATAATCTGGTGGCGGCCCTGAAGCAGACCCGCAGCCGCAAGCCCTTCTTCTGCAATTGGCTGCTGTTCGCGGCCATGATCGAAACGGCGCTGCGGCACATGGGCGCAGATTGGGACCCCATGCGCATCGACTATGCCCTCCGGCAGCATGAGCAATGGTATGCCGGCGACGGGGGGTACGGGGACGGGCCGGAATTTCATTGGGATTACTACAACAGCTTTGTGATCCAGCCGATGCTGGTGGACATTATCCGTTCCGTTGGCAGCGCCTCTCCCGACTGGGCAGCCATGACCCCGGCCATTCTCCGGCGGGCTGTGCGCTACGGCGAGATTCTGGAGCGTTTTATCGCTCCGGACGGAACCTTCCCCCCTATCGGCCGGTCTTTGGCCTACCGGTTCGGGGCCATGCAGCATCTCTCCCAGATGGCGCTGCAGCACACCCTTCCCGCCGGGGTATATCCCTCCCAGGTGCGCTCCGCTCTGACAGCCGTGATCCGGCGGACCCTGGCTGTGCCGGGCACCTTCGACAACGAAGGCTGGCTGCGCATCGGCTTCACCGGAAGCCAGCCGGATGTGGGGGAGCGGTATATTTCCACCGGCAGCTTGTACCTGTGCACAGCCGTATTCCTGCCCCTGGGCCTTCCGGCGGGAGACGAATTCTGGTCGGATGAGCCCCGGGAATGGACCTCCGTCAAAATGTGGTCCGGCCAGCCCGCTCTGCGGGATCATGCTTTAGGGGAATGAAAAACGAAGAAAACCGCTCCGCGGCAGCGTTTGCCGAAGAGCGGTTTTTTTGCATGTTCGTTGGGAGAGGGTCAGGCCTTGGGTTCATCCAGCACCGACACATCGAGAATATCGAGAATGAAGATAAAGATGGGGATACCGATAATAAAGCCCCATACCCCCAGATAATGCTCGGAGAACAGCAGAATCACGAAGGTATAAAATACGGGAAGGTTGGTTTTGGAGGACATCAGCTTGGGATTCAGGAAATAACCCTCGATGAAGTGGAGGACGGTAATCATCACGATGACATAAACCACCATCAGAATGCCGTCCAAGGTATATCCGATAATTCCCAGGGGAACCAGGGAGATCATCACTCCCGCCACCGGAATCAGACTCAGCACAAACACCATAATCCCCAGGGCAAACAGGTACGGGAAGCCCAGCAAGGATAATCCCACAACGGTAAAGGCGGTATTGAACAGGGCAATCATAAACTGCGCTTCAATCACCTTGCCGAAGGAACGCACGAATTTCCGGCCAAAATATTCCATCTCCTGGTATAACCAGCCGATTTTGCTGTGGCGCAGCTTGGAGGTGAATTTCACGATCCGGTTTTTCTCCAGAATGAAGAAGAGACTTAGGATCAGCGCCATCAAAAAGGTCGTACCCCAGTTGCTGATAATCAGGATGTAATCAAAGCCGTGCTGGAGATAGGACTGAAAATTCATTTGCTTCAAAGCATCCGCAATATATTGGGAAACCGTGTTGTTGCCGGGGGGATTGCCGGCGATCTTGATCAGATAGTCGGACAGCTGCCTGATCTGGGATACGATTTTGGGGGAATACATAACAATCCCCAGGGTAACCAGACCCACCACTCCCAGATAGAGCAGAATGACCACCACATGGTACGGCACCTTGAAAAACCGGTTCAGCCATGCGGTAATATGGGACTGCAGGCTGTTCATGATGAAGGTGAATAAAAACACCAGCAGCACCAGATTCAGCATATCCCTCATAAAGTACAAGAGAATGCAGATCAATCCCAGAATAGAAAAGCGTTTCATTGTCGGATTTGAAAATAAACTCCTGAAATAATCCATTGCCACTGCTCCTGTTCACTGAGGGCTTAATCTGTCTATATTATACATGAATCCGCAGCTTATGAAAAACCGGGATGCTCCAGGCTTCCGGGCTCCACGGCGGGAACAAGCCCTTCTTCGGCGGCCCTGGTCAGCAAGGCCCGCACCGCTCCATAGCCCTGCTCTCCCAGGCTGCCTGTAAACTCGTTGACGTACAGACCGATATGGGCATCCGCCACCTGGGGCGACATCTCCTGGGCATGCTCCAGCACGTAGGCCCGGGAAGCCTGCGGGTTGGCCCAGGCATACTCCACGGAGGCGCGCACCGAGCCCGCTACCTGCACGGGGTCCAGGTCCTTGCGGGCGATAATCGCCCCCAGCGGGATCGGCAGGCCGGTGTCCTCCTCCCACCAGGCCCCCATATCCGCCAGCATGGTCAGCCCATAGCTGGGATAGGTGAAGCGGGCTTCATGGATGACCAGCCCGGCATCGATCTCCCCTTTTTGGACAGCGGGCATAATGTGGTGAAACGGCATCACCACTACCTCGCCGATGCCTCCCGGCACATGCTTGGCCGCCCACAGGCGGAACAGCAGATAAGCGGTGGAGCGCTCGCTGGGAACGGCTACCTTCTTGCCGGACAGCACGGACGGGCCGCGCGAAGCCGTTGCCGGGTCCGCCGTCAGCACCAGAGGGCCGCAGCCGCGTCCCAGGGCTCCACCGCAGGGCAACAGATGATACCGGTCCAACACCCACGGAAGGGCGGCATAGGAAATCTTCAGCACCTCGGGGCCTTCGCCTCTGGCGGCCAGCCCGTTGGTCACATCAATATCCGCATAGGTCACATGAAGCTCCGGAGCGCCCGGCACCAGCCCGTGGGCCCAGGCATGAAAGACGAAGGTATCGTTTGGACATGGTGAAAATGCTATGTTCATTTGTGTTGCACCTCCAGAATGGGTGTAGCTTAAAATCCTGCTCTTGTTGCCGTTGCTTCTTTTCTTCCATCCTACCTTTACTCCTCCAGCACATCCTTAAGCACGCTGAAGGCTTCCTCCAGCGCCTGCAAGGCTTCCCCGATGCGCCAGGCAGCCCGGTCCCGGGGGCCCACCGCATTGGAGATGCCCCGCACCTCCATGCAGGGCAGCCCGCACAGGCTGGCCGCACAGGCTACGCCGAAGCCCTCCATGGCTTCGGCGGCGGCTTCGGGATGCCTGCGCCGCCATGCTTCTGCGGTGGCGGCGGTGCCTGTGGCGGTGGACACCGTCAGCACCGGCCCGGTCAGCACCGTGCGGGCGGGAAACCGCTCCGCCAGCACTGCCGTGAGCCTTGCAGCCAGGGGCTGGTGGGCCGGGTGCAGGTTGCCGCCGAAGCCCAATTCGTGGGCGGTCTGAAACCCCTCCCGCGTTTCCGCCCCCAGATCGGCGGCAATGATGGCGTCGGCGATAACCAGGCTGCCCACGGGCGCCCGCCCGGCGAAGCCGCCTCCGATTCCGGCGCTGACCGCAAGCCGATATGCGCCGGAGGCCAATGCGGCTCCCGCTGCAGCCGCTGCCATGCCCACACCCGCCCCCGGCGCTACAACATCGAAGCGGGGATCGCCGTCCAGGCCCCGCAGAATGGCCTGGCGCTCCGCCTCTACGGCGGCAATGACCAGAATACGGGCCTGTCCGGCCGGTTTTGCCTCCATCTTTCATCATCCTTTGCCTTTAGACGTTACAAATACCTATTCTCCTAGTATACGTGAACACGGGCTCGAAAAAAACTGTGCCTGCTGCCCCCGCCCCAGCCCCTTTTCCCAAATAGCAGACATTTGCTGCCCGCTATCATTCCTTCTCCCCGATCCCCAAGATGTCCGTTGGAAGGCGAACACGGGAGAGGGCAGCTACGGGAGCAAAAGGAAAAGAGCCTTCCGCCGTTCAAGCGGGAGGCTCTTTTGGATTTATTGGCTCCGGGATGGCACCCGGTTACGCATTCGTATGTTGTTTATAGCCGGGGCCGGGCTTCAGGCGCAGGAACTTTCTCACATAGGGCAGAACGTAGTAGTCAGCGCCGAACTTGCCGGCATTTGCTCCGGCTACCATGATGATGACGCCCCAGAGAATCAGCCAAGGGTTGGAGGAAACAGTGCCGGCCAAGAGGAACATGAAGTTCATCAGTACGCCGAAGAAAGCCGCTGCGGTGGTGAGACAGCCCAGAATCAGGCCAAGACCTACCAGGAATTCCCCCCACGGAATCAGGATCTTGAAGAGTCCTGCATTCGGCAATGCGAAGTTATCAAGGAATGCCACGTAAGTAGGATACAGCTTAGTTTGTGTTCCGGTTTCGAGGACCGGCTTGGCGATAGCATTCTTCAGGAAGCCCGATGCGTCGAAGGAGCCGCCGGTGATCTTATCCCAGCCATGATGCATCCAATCCCAGCCGATGTACAGTCTGATCAGCAGTAATGCTCCGGCTGCATACACATTTTCCCGCAAAAATTTGACGATCATATCTGATCTCTCCCTTTGAATAGGTTGCTTTCCCTATGTGACAATATTAACACCATGTGAAATGGGTCACAATACCAAAAATGAAATGTTCAAATTTTGATAATAAAGATGTGTCGTAATATTGAACAATTACTTTGAGATATTCTTTTTTAACGCATAATGATTTTTAAACAATCTTCATTGTTGTAAAAACGGACGGCTCTTAACAGATGCGGGGAAGCATGCTTCCTGCCAGCCGGTACAGCCGCCTTGTGGAGCCAAAGGGGGTCCGGATGAGCAGTTGGCCCTTTTCCCTGTTGGTGACAAATCCGACAATACGGGCATCCCTCCCTTCGGAAAAATGCCGCAGCGCATCCAGCACCCCTTCCGCGTCCCGGGCGGGCAGGATCATCACCGCTTTGCCTTCGTTGGCCAAATACAGAGGGTCAAAGCCCATCAGCTCGCAGGCCCCCTCTACCTCCGGCCTCACAGGAAGCAAATCCTCCTCCAGCTCCACCGTCAGCCCGTAGTCCTCGCAGATTTCCGCCAGCGCCGTAGCCAGCCCGCCCCGGGTAGGATCGCGGATAATGCGGATATTCCCCGAGACCTGTCTGGCCTTGTGCAGCATGGGGAAAAGCGTCGCGCAGTCGGAGGGAATCTCCGACATAAGCCCCAGCTCCTCCCTGGCCGTCAGAATGGCGATGCCGTGATCCCCGATGGCCCCGGTAACCAGCACGGCGTCTCCCGGCTCGATGAGCTGCGGCTGGAGCTCCGCTCCCGGCTCCACCACGCCGATGCCCGTCGTGTTGATAAACAAACCGTCGCAGTCGCCTTTTCCCACCACCTTGGTATCTCCCGCCACCAGCCTGATGCCGGAGACGGCAGCCTCCTTGGCCATGGACCTGCAGATGGTCTGCAGGCTTGCCACAGGCAGCCCTTCTTCTAAGATAAAGGATACGGTCAAATACAAGGGCACCGCGCCGCTGACCGCCAAATCATTGACTGTTCCCGCCACTGCCAGCTTGCCGATATCCCCGCCGGGAAAAAACAGCGGCTTGATCACAAAGCTGTCTGTGGTCACAGCCAGCTTCCCCGCCGCCGGAGCAGGCAGCAGCGCTGCGTCGCCCAAAGGCTCCCGGCTTTCAGCCCCGGTCAGCGCCGGAAGAATCACTTGAGAAAGCAGCCGATGGGCGGCTTCTCCTCCATCCCCGTGGCTCATGTTGATCAGTTCCGTTTCCATCATGCTTATCCCTCCCGGCTGTATGCATATTCCGCAGCGCAAGCGCCTTCCGCCGATACCATGCAGGGACCGGCCGGCTGATACGGCGTGCAGCTTCTGCCGAACAGGCCGCAGCGCGAAGGCGGAATCAGTCCGCGAATCACGTCCCCGCAGCGGCAGCCGGTCGGTTTGGGCAGGGGTGCAGCGGTCGCCGGGAAGCGCTCGGCGGCGTCCAAAGCGGCAAACTCAGACCGGATAGCCATGCCGCTGTCGGGAATCGCTCCGATTCCCCGCCACCTGGCTTCGCAGGGCCGGAAATACCGGTCCATCACGGCCAAGGCTGCCGGATTGCCGTCAGGCGACACAACGGAGGCATAGTCGTTCCGGATGACGGCTTGGCCGTCTGCAACCAGCTCCAGCAGCCGGTGAATGCCGCTGGCCAGCTCCAACGGCTCGAAGCCGCTGATCACCCCGGGAAGGCCGTACTCCTCCGCCAGAAAAGCAAAGGCGCGGCTTCCTGTCACCATCGCCACATGGCCGGGAAGTAAAAATCCGTCCAATTGCACCTCCTGCAGGTGCAGCAGATGCCGCAGTACCGGCTCCACCCGTTTGGCCGAAAGCCTCATGCTGAAGTTGGTCAAGCTCCGTTTTTCCGCCTCCATCAGGGCCGCTCCCAGCACGGGAAGGGTGGTTTCAAAGCCGATGCCGAGAAACACCACCTGCCGTTCGGGATGGGCGGCGGCCAGCTCCACCGCATCCATAGGGGCGTAGACCACCCGCACATCCCTTCCCTGGGCCCTGGCCTGGAGAAGGGTGCCGCTTGTGCCCGGAACCCGCATCATGTCGCCAAAGGTGCAAACCGTCCGGTTGTCCTCGCGGGCTAAGGCAATCATGGCGTCAATATCCGATTGATCCGTTACGCATACGGGGCAGCCGGGACCGGACAGGAGCCGGACATGACCCTGGAGGCTTTTGCGCAGGCCCGACCGGGCCAGGGCCATGGTATGGGAGCCGCAAACCTCCATGATTACCGGCTGGCGGCCATGTTTGGCGGCGAAGCCGTCCGCCAGGCCCAAGATCCCTTGCAGCAGCCCTTCGTGCAGACTGCCGCCGGGCGGTCTCCGACGCCCCACAGCCGTTCCGCCGCCCGAATGGCCCAGCTCCGGTTCACCTGGAAGAACCTTCCGCATCTCGCTCATGCATGATCCGCCTCCATTCCTCCAGGCTTTCCTCCGCCGCCTGACGGTCAATGATGCTCATGGCCTGCCCGGCATGAACGATGACAAACTCCCCAAGGGCAACCTCCGGCACGAATATAATCCCCACCTTCATCCGGGTTCCCATACAATCCACAATGGCGGCATAGCCGTCGATTTCCACAATTTGCGCAGGTACGCCCACACACATCGGTTTTCCCTCCTTGTTGCCGTCAAAGCCGCCGCGGGATTAGCGGACGTCTAACCTAGCCTTGCCTTTGCTTGGCCTTGTCTTGCAAAGGCTGCAGCCATCAGCTGCCCCACGGACAAGCCGCCGTCTCCCGCAGGCACCAGGCGGTGCCGGTAAGGCGCCAACCCCCGGCTCCGCAGCAAGGCGGGAATCCGCCTGGCCAGATACGGGTTATGGAAGGAGCCTCCGGAGAGCATCACCTTGGGGACGAAAGCGGGATTCAACGCTGCTTTCCCATCTTTTTCTATGGCGCGCAGCAAAAGCTCCACAGCAGCCTGGGCCACCGTTTCGTGAAAGCGCAATGCGATCTCCTCCAACGGCAGGCCGCCCAGCCGTTCTTCCGCAATACAGCCAAGGGCTTCCGCCATATCCAGCTCCAGCGCCTGCTCCTCCTTGTCCCGGACGGCATACCCGTAAGGCAGAATGGCATCCTCCCCGTCCATGCGGGCAAACGCCGCCAGCTCGGACAGCCGGATAGCCGCTTCGCCGTCATAGCCGGAAACTGTCACCAGACCCAGGATGGCGGATACGGCGTCGAACAGCCTGCCGCAGGTGCCTGCATTCGGGCTGTTGATCCGGTTGATGGCCATTCTGGCGATCACCGGCAGCTCCCGGCTTTTCCCGGGAAATAGCTGTTCGCCCCATAACGGGGCCTGCTCCGGGAAAAGCGCCGCCAACATCCCCACGGCGTTGCGCCAGGGCTCCTGTACCGCCTTTTTCCCGCCGGGCAAAGGGGTATAGCGCAGATGTCCCAGCCGCCGCCAGCCGGCTGCGTTTCCGGCCAGGACCTCGAAGCCCCAGATGCAGCCGTCCGGACCGTAGCCGGTTCCGTCCAGAATAATCCCGTACACCTCTTCCTCCGGAGGCAGCCCGTTGTCCGCCATACACGAAACCAGATGAGCGTGATGGTGCTGAACCTGAACCGTCTCCTGGCCTATGCTGCGGCTCATCCGCCCGGTTTCATAACCCGGATGCAAATCCGCCGCCGACCGCTGCGGCTCCGCCCCCAGCAGCCTGACGAAGTGGGCCAGCTCCTTTTGCCAGTGGTCCTGGGTCTCCACACTGTCCATGTCCCCGATATGGGGTCCGGTAAAAAGCTGCCTGCCTCTGCCCAGGGCAAAGGTGTTTTTCTGCTGCCCGCCCAAAGCGGCCACTCCGCTCAAATCAACGGGAGCAGCCAGCGGATCGGGGGCATAACCTCTGGACCGGCGGAGGATATCCGGTTCGCCGTCTATAACCTGCACCACCGAATCGTCCAGGGGGTGAAGAATTTCACGGTTATGGGCAAGCACGTAATCGGCGATACCGGCCAAATAGGTGAAGGCTTCCTCATCCCGGTACAAAATAGGCTGGCTTGAAGGATTGGCGCTGGTCATCACAAGAAAGGGCAGCTCCTCCATCAGCAGCACATGAAGCGGGGTGTAGGGCAGCATCAGCCCTACCGTTGCCATTCCCGGCGCCACAGCCTCCGCAAGCGGCCCCGCCTCCGCCTTGCGGGCGATGACGATGGGCGCCTCCGGCGAGGCCAAGAGCCGCAGCTCCCGGCTGCCCAGCACTGCCGCCCGGCTGGCGATGGCCGCATCCGCCGCCATCACCGCCAGCGGCCGGGTCGGCCGCCGCTTGCGCTGACGAAGCCGGGCCACCGCCGGGCCGTTGGTGGCGTCGCAGGCCAAATGATAGCCGCCGATGCCCTTCACGGCGACAATGGCGCCTTGGCGCAGCAGGCGGACGCATTGGCGCACCGCCTCATCGGCCTCCGCCAGCGCCTCCCGGGCGCCGCCGCAGCTCCCGCCATCCCGCGCCGTCCAGACCGTCGGCGCGGGCTCTTCCATGGCGTACAGCCGCAAGCGCGGGCCGCACTCGGGGCAAGCGATAGGCTGGGCATGATGGCGGCGGTTCGATATATCCTCATATTCCGCCCGGCAAGCCTCACACATGGGAAAGCTGCTCATGGAGGTATACGGACGGTCATAAGGCAGCTCCCGGATGATGGTGTAGCGGGGACCGCATTGGGTGCAGGTAATAAACGGATACCGGTAGCGGCGGTTGGCCGGGTCCTTCAGCTCCGCCAGGCAGTCGGGACATAACCCCGCATCCACGGGAATCACCAGGGAGGAGGTTCCCTCCCGGCTGCTTGCCACAATGCGGAAGCCCAACCGCCCTTCCGCCGGCAGCGGCTCGGCCCGGATTTCGTCCACCCGGGCCAGCCGGGGAGCCTCCCGCCGGATAGCCGCCAGGAGCTCCTGCAGCGCCTGCAGCGTTCCTTCCGCTTCCATGCGGATGCCGTCCATATTATTCTGGACGGTGCCGCTGATAGCGTACCGCTCCGCCAGCCCGAACAGGAAGGGCCGGAAGCCCACACCCTGGACCCTGCCCTTCACCGTTACCAGCAGCGCTTCCCGGGTTGAACCGCCCTTCTTCTCCGATAAACCGGAAGCCGCTCCGGCTGCCTTAGGCTCAGGCTCCGACTCCACAGCTATCCCTGCCGCAAGGCCGGTTCCCGCCTTCAGCCTGGCTGTCCCGCCTCCGCCGCACCGTTCCTGATGTCCGCAAGTCTGGCCTCGATCCATGCCGTCCACAGCTCCATCCCTTCCCCGGTGCGGGCCGACAACGGGATCAGCGCCGATTCCGGGTTCATTTGAAACAGATCCTCACGGGCCGCCTCCACACTGAAATCCACATAAGGAAGAAGATCGACTTTGTTCAGCAGCACCAAACCCGTCCGCATAAACATGGTCGGATACTTGGGAATCTTATCGTTGCCCTCGGGAACGCTGAGCACCGCCACCTTATGGTTCTGCCCCAGGTCATAGCCGGAGGGGCAAACCAGATTGCCCACATTTTCGATAAACAGAATATCCGTCTCCTCCAGTTGGAAACGGGAAAGCACCTTGGTGACCATTCTCGCATCCAGATGGCAGCCGCCGCCGGTATTGATCTGCACCGCATTGACGCCCAGGGCGCGGATGCGGTCCGCATCCTTCTCCGTAGCCAAATCCCCTTCGATAACGCCCACTCTAAAACGCGGGGCAAGCCGCCTGATGGTTGCCTCCAGCAGCGTGGTTTTGCCTGCGCCGGGGGAGCTCATCAGATTGATGGCCAGCACCCTGTGGCGCGCAAGCTGCTCCCGGATATACGCTGCCGCAGTATTGTTGTCCTTCAGCACATCCTCATTCAACACAATTTCCATGGACGGACCGGAGTCTGCCGCTAGAAGTCTGTCCGACGGTGTTGCTTAAGCGAATCAATAATCATCGGATTTCATTCCTTACCGGGAAAGCAATGCCTTGGATGCTCAAACAGTTTTTGTCGGTTTTGATTTTAATTGAATGTTTAAGGTGTCAAAGCCGCCAAAAAAACTCGCCCTCAAGTCATTCTTTCCCTCCCAGTCATTTCATCATGAATATTTATTCGCTTGTTCCTTTCGTCGGACAGACTTCGCCAGACCCCTACCTCCCTTCGTAGGATAAGACCTTGAATTCCTCACCTTCGGTAATCCGGCCGCCGGGGAAGCGGCATACCGGGCACATTGCCGCAGCCGCACTTCGCTCCGGCACATAATCCAGCCCGCACAGCACACAGGTAGCCCGGGCCTGCCGGAGCTCCAGGGCAAGCTGCGCCTCCGAAGCAAGCATGGCCGTTCCTTCCGCTTTATACATGTCAAAGGCCATCTCCAGCGCATCTGGCAGGGCATTGCTCAAGTCGCCTACCAACAGCCGCACCCGGGTAATTTCCGCAAAGCCGCGGGCTTCCGCATCCCGCTTCACCAGGGCAAGGACATCGCCCATCAGCGACAGCTCGTGCATCAGAACGCCTCCCTTGCGGGCAGCCCCACCTGAAGAAGCGCATTGGCCCGCCTCACGGGAAGCAGGGCAAGCCGGGTATCCTCGCCCAGACGGTAATTCTGGTCACAAGCAAAGCATTTCAGCTCAGCCGCATAGGACAAAAAATGTAAATGCTGCTTGCAGGACGGACAAACCGCGCTGTACGCCCTCCACTCCCCGTCCTCCTGATTCAGCAGGAACGGATGGCCTGCCGACTGCTCCATCACCGGCCAGATACGGGGCGGAGCAACGGTATGATACTCATGCCCGCTCAGCTTGTCGGCCAACTGGGTCAGCTTTTTCACATCCCGTTCCACCAAAGGCCCCGCCGCTTCCCGGATGGCCCCGGTGACGCCCCTTCGGAGCTCTCTCATAAATTCCCTGCGGTCCAAGGGGCACTCCTCCATTCCCGGACCTGCCGGTTTACCAGCTCCGCCAGTCCAGCCAGACGTCCGCGCACCGTGTCCGACAGGCCGATGCCGAATTCCAGAGAGGCGGGCTGCACGCCGAACAGCACCATTCTTGCCGGCAGCCGCTCCCGGATGCGGGCGGCAAACAGCACCTCCTGGAAGCCCAACTGATGCACCGACATTTTCACATTGCAATATGCCGGGATATCCTCTCGCTCTACAGTGTACAGATGGCCCGGAGGCGCTCCGCCGTTGATGGAATCCAGCAGAATCAGTTGGTCTGTGTCCTCCACCGGTCCAAGCAGCCTGATGCCGTCGGTGGAGCCTTCGATGATCTCTATGTTCTCCGTCCCGGCCAGGATTTCCTCCAGGAGAGGCAGCACATGGATGCCCACCCCTTCATCGGTGTAAAGGGTATTGCCCAGCCCGATTACCGTTATCTTCTCCGGCTGGGTTCCGTCTCCCTGCAAGCCGATCTCACCGTTCCAGAGATCCGTCAGCGCCGCATTGGCCAATTCGCCGCTCCCGCTACTCATGCTCCGCATCCTTTTCCGCCGCCTCCAGAGCATTCGGGTCCACTCCTTCGTGGGTTTCCACCTTATCCTTCTTCTCGGTTTTGAAGCCGGTGAAGATGGAGCTCATGGTGCCGTTTTTCTCCAGCCAATCCTCCCGGAAGGACAGGTACACATGGATCACGATGAAAATGATGAAGACCCATGCCATCAGATGATGCCAGGAGCGGACCGAGAAGCTTCCCCCGAAGATGAAGGGCACCCAAGCAAACAGCTTACCGAAGAAGGATTCCGGCTGCGGCTCGAAATACAGATAAAACCCGGTAAACATGGCCACAATGGAGCCGCCGCCCATCAGCACCAAATAGGTCAGCTGCGCCAGCGGGTTATGTCCGGTATAGTGGGGCTTGCGGTTTTTCATAAAAAGGTAAAATTTCACTGTCTGCAAGGTTTCTTTCCAGAAGGCCGGTTTCAACGCATTGGTGGTGACGAAGGAATTGCCCTTAAAGACCCAATACAGCCTGAAAATCATATTGGCGGTAAACAGAAACGCCGCAAAAAAGTGGATGTACCTGACCCAGCCCATCACGAAGGTATAATAGGCCTCCTCGCCGGTGGTGGAGCCTACAATGGGATTGCCGATGTACAGGCCGGTCAGAATGAGAAGCATGATGGCGCCGGCGTTGATCCAGTGGAAAATCCGCACCGGCAGCTCCCAGACGTATACCTTGACCACGTCCTTGGACAGCTCCTCCATCTTCACCTTCCGCTTGCCCTTGAGTACAATCTCCGATTTGGGATGGTCTGCCCCATGATGGTCGATCATGCTCATGGTCCTTCCCCCTATCCGATCCGTATGTCTACGGCAGATTGATTTTGCAAATCCGTCATATGCACCGCGCAGGCCAGACAGGGGTCAAAGGAATGGATGATCCGCAGAATCTCCAAGGGCTGATGCTTATCCGCCACAGGCGTTCCGGTAAGCGCCGCCTCGTAGGCGCCCTTCTGATTTTTGCCGTCCCGGGGGGAGGCGTTCCAGGTGGAGGGGACCACTGCCTGGTAGTTGGCGGTTTTGCCGTTTTCGATGTTGATCCAGTGCCCCAACGCGCCCCGGGGCGCTTCGATCCAGCCGACGCCCTGGGCCTTCTTCGGCCAGGAGGAGGGTTCCCATTTGGCCTTGTTGAAGGTGGTCTGATCGCCGTTTTTGATATTTTTCAACAGCTCATCCATATCGCTGCGGAGCCAGCCGCCCACAATCTGGGCCTCCAACCCCCGGGCCAAAGTCCGGCCCAACGCCGATTTCAACGCAGAGAGAGGCACGCCCAGCTTTCTTAAGCTGTTGTCCACGCTTTGGACAAACTCATCCTTCTTGGCCGCATAGCCCACCATAACCCGGGCCAGGGGCCCTGTTTCCATGGGCTGCTCCTTCCAGCGGGGGGTTTTGAGCCAACTGTACTTGTCGTTGGTGTTCAATGTATCGTACCGGCCCTTCGGTCCCGTATAGTGGAAAGTGGTTTCCCCTTCCCAAGGATGGCGACCGCCGGTGGTTTTGCCGCCGTAGGTATACCAGGAGAAATCGATCCATTCCTTGATCTGCTCCGGGTCCCTGGGGTCCACGTCGTGAATTTCGTTGAGATTGCCGCCTAGAATGATGCCCCGGGGCATACGGTACATGCCGATATCCCGGATATCGCCTTTGGAGAAATCCCCGTAGCACAGGTAATTGTCCAGTCCGCCGCCATAGGTCCAATCCTTATAAAATGACCCGATAGCCTGCAAATCAGGCAGATACACCTGCTCCACAAACTCGATGGCCTGGTCAATCAGCTGGGACACATGCATCAGGCGCTCGGCGTGGATGCCGTTGTCGCTGTTGATGTCGATAGGGGTGGCCATCCCGCCCACCAGATAGTGGGGATGGGGATTTTTTCCGCCGAAGATGGTATGGATCTTGACGATCTCCTTCTGCCAGTCCAGCGCCTCCAGATAATGGGCCACGGCCAGGAGATTCACCTCAGGCGGCAGCCGGTAGCCGGAATGTCCCCAATATCCGTTGGCGAAAATGCCCAGTTGGCCGCTGTCCACAATCTTTTTCACCTTGTCCTGAATATCCTTGAAGTAGCCGGGCGAGGACTTGGGCCACTTGGAGATGGACTGGGCCAGGGTGCTGGTGGCCTTGGGATCGGCCTTCAGGGCATTGACCACGTCCACCCAATCGAAGGCGTGCAGATGATAAAAATGGACCACATGGTCATGCATCATAAGGGTTCCGTTCATAATTTCCCGGATCAAATGGGCGTTGCGGGGAATCTTGATGTCCAGCGCATCCTCCACACACCGGACGGCAGCCAGGGCATGGGTGGTGGTGCACACGCCGCAAATCCGCTGCACATACGCCCACACGTCCCGGGGGTCCCGGTCCTTCACAATCAGCTCCAGGCCGCGGATGGCCGTGCCCGAGCTGAAGGCGTCCTTGATCACGCCGTTATCAATATCCGCTTCAATCCGCAAATGGCCTTCGATCCGGGTAACCGGGTCAACTACAATTCGTTCGCTCATACCGATGCGCCGCCTCCTATCCCGCTATTCGGGCCCTGCCCCGGAGGGGGACCGCTTTTCTTCGGCTTCTCGTCAACGGGGCTTGCCGCTTCATCATGGCCGCTTGCCGCTCCGCGCTTCTTTTCATCCAGCATTTTTTTGACGGCTGTGGCGCCTGCATGAACGGCCACGCCGCCTACTGTCGCGCCCAACAGGCCCACTCCCACCAGATCCGGATTGATGGTGGTCTGGGTGCCGGGAATCTGGGATACCCGGGTGGTGAAGGGCCCCATGTCCCAGAAGGCGTTCTCCGAACAGCCGATGCAGGGATTGCCGGACTGGATGGGATAGCTCACCCCTCCGTTCCAGCGCATTTCGGCGCAGGAATTATACGTGGTGGGACCTTTGCAGCCCACCTTATAGAGGCAATACCCCTGCCTCAGCCCCTCATCGTCGAAAGACTCCACAAACAGCCCGGCATCGAAATAAGCGCGCCGGTTGCATTTGTCATGAATGCGGTGCCGATAAAAAGCCTTGGGCCTACCCTGGCTGTCCAGCTCCGGAACCGCTCCGAAGGTCAGCACATGGGCAATGACGCCGGTCATCACTTCGGCGATGGGCGGGCAGCCCGGCACCCGGATCACCGGTTTATCCTTGATCACATCGGTAATGGGCATGGCTCCCGTGGGGTTGGGCCCTGCCGCGGCAATGCCGCCCCAGGAGGAGCAGCTGCCGTAGGCGAGAATCAGCTTGGCCTTGGCCGCCGTTTCCAGGAGCACGTCCTTGGCGGGAACGCCTCCCACCATCAGATATTCGGCGCTTTTGGGCACACTGCCCTCCACCGCCAGCACATATTCTCCGGCATACTCTTCAATCACCTTCTTGCGTGCCTCCTCCACCTGATGCCCGGAGGCTGCGGACAGCACCTCGCTGTACTCCAGCGAGATCATATCGAACAAGACACTTTCCAGCCTGGGATGCGTCGTCCGGATAAAAGATTCCGAGCAGCCCGTGCAATCCTGCATCTGCAGCCAGATTACCGGAACCCGCTTGGCCGCTTCCACCGCCTTGACCACCTTTTCCTCGAAGGCGATATCCAGCCCCATTACCGCTGTAAGCACCGTACACATCTTCAGAAAATCCCGCCGGGTAACCCCTCTTTCCATTGCCGCTTCATAAATGGTCTTCCTGCCGGCCACCTTGCTCACCTCCATGTTGCGTTTCCTTCAACATTTGTAAGCCTTTACAACCATCATCGCACATCGCTTAGGGTTGCGCTATAGGAAAAACCGGAAATTCCTGCCGGGAATTTCCCTACACGAAACTGAGAGCAAGATTCCACTCGCCTCATTGCGCCGCATTAAATGTGCATGGTATACTGGAGTTAGAAACAGCCAACAATGCAAAGAGAGCCGTGCTGAGAACACGACTCTCCCGCGCAACAGCCGCTTGAAAGGCGGTCGGCTTTTAGGTTTATTGGTCGGAGAAATAGACCGCTACCTTTGACCAGGGCGGTCTATTTCTTTGTGTTATGGTTAACCGCTACGACGATGGCCACAATCAACGTCAGCAGCGCAACAAGCAGCGCACCGAAGCTAATCATGAGCGTCAAAGCGTCTTTAACCTCCACAGGCATCACCCGAGGGCTTTCGTGAGAAAGCCTGCTTCGTAAGCATATGCTAACCGGGAGATTAGCCGACCGCCCTTGCAAGCCTATTCTATTGCTCTTGCATTGTACCATACCAAATCCCCTGCAGTAAGTCCCAATTATGGACATTTCCTACATATGAAACAACGGGTCACCCCCGAAAGCCTCTTCCAGATGACCCGTGTTTATCCTCTTGCCTTATTTGCTCCCCTTCAGCATTTCGCCGATGGCGCCGATGCTGCCCAGAGTTTCCACCGCCTTGGTGGGAATGAACACCTTGTTGGCAGCGCCGTTAGCCACCTCGCCCAATGCTTCCAAGGCGCGGTATGTAAGCACCTGCTCGTCAAGCCCGGCCTCCCGCAGGAGCTGGATGCGGAGCTTTTCGGCGTCGGCGATGGATTGAATCGCCTTGGCTTCCCCCAGAGCCTCCAGCTCCTTGGCCTGCCGGACGCCCTCCGCCTGCCGGATGCGGGCTTCCTTCTCGCCCTCTGCCTTCAGGATTTGGCTTTGCTTGTTGCCCTCGGCGCGCAAAATCATATCCTGCTTGGCCGCCTCCGCTTCCAGCACCATGGCCCGTTTGCTGCGCTCCGCCTTCATTTGCTTATCCATGGCATCCTGAATGTCGCTGGGCGGCTGAATATCGATAACCTCTACCCGCTCGATCCGCACGCCCCATTTTTCCGTAGCCTCATCCAAGGCGACCCGGATATCGGTAGAGATTTTTTCCCGTCCGGACAAGGTTTCATCCAGCTCCATCTTGCCGATAATCTGCCGCATGGTAGCCGTGGTGATGTTGCGCACCCCGTATACGTAATCGGAAATTCCGTATGTAGCCTGCTCCGGTCCCGTCACCTGGTAAAAGATGATGGTATCGATTTTGACCTGGACATTGTCCTTGGTAATGACGGTTTGCGGCGGCACATTGGCCTGCTGGACGCGCAAATCGTGATAGGTCCGCACATGATCGATAATCGGAATCAGGATATTGATGCCCGGCGTCAGCAGATGATTGAACTTGCCCAGTCTTTCCACAACGCCAACCTTCTGCTGCGGGATGATTTTGACCGACAGCGATATAAACACAACTGCCAGCACAACAATCAGGATAGGAATGGCATAAATCATTTCGTCAGCCTCCTCTTTTGGTTACCTGCAATAAAGCGCTTCCACGAGCCAATACCACTACTGTCTCGCCCTTCTGCAAACTTTCGTCCGACTCCGCACTCCACAGCTCGCCGCCAACCTTGACAATTCCCCGCCGGCCCGCCTCGATCTCCTCAATCACGGTCCCTTCCTTGCCCACAAGCTCGTCAACGGCATCCTTGAATCCTCTCGCCTTCACAATCCGCCTGGTCAACGGTTTGGTAAACACCGTCAGCAGCAGCGCAACCACACAGCCGGTGACCACCTCCGCCACCCAAGCGCCCGGGAAAATTAAATCCACTATCATGGCCACCAATGCGCCCAGCCCCAGCCACAGCAGATAAAAGGTCAGCGTCAGCATTTCCGCAATAACCAGAAGACCGGCCACTATTAGCCAAATCAGCCACAGATCCATCTCATCACCTGCCCTTCAGCACTTAATGTATTCGCTCCGGACCAGACAAAGACCTGCTGCATCGTGAATAAATTGTCGAAGATGGGAGTTTTTTCAGATGGGAAACGGGGATAGTTATCCGGCGGCGTTCTTGCGGCGGCGTGCGTTTGTCCAGAAGGCGGTCGGTTTCCCGGAAAGCCCTCCCGTGCCCTTGCGCCACACATCTTTTTGTACGGACCCAGATTCCGTTATTTCACAAAAATTCACCCTTTTGGGTTGGGGGTGGACACAGAATCCGCTAAGTGTGAAAAAACGGGGGTGCCCTGTGCTTCTGGTGCGAAATAGCGGAGCGTCTGTCCGTGAAAATCTGGAAAAGGGCCATCCGCGGAAAATAACGGATGCTCTGTCCGCGCCCATCAGACAGCCTGTTCTCCGCAGCCGTCAATAGGGGACATGTGCACCGCCCGTGCCGCGCAGTTCGTCCTTGGATGTTGTTTTTATCGCCAATCAGATGTGTCTTACTGAAATTGCGCCTTCCGATATGCTAAAAAACCGTGCCGGAGCCGGAGCCCCTACACGGTTTTATCGGAAATGATATTATGCTTCAGCGCGTAACGGACCATGTCCGAACGTTTGGTGAGATTGAGCTTCTCGCGGATTCGGGTTTTGTAGGAATCCACGGTTTTGATGCTGACTGTCAGCTGCTCGGCGATTTCCTGCTGGGTATGGCCCAAGGCAATCAGCAGCAGCACCTCCTGCTCCCGCGGGCTCAGCACCTCCTCCTGCACCTCATCGGCAGCCGCTTTGCCTCCGGGTTTGCAGAACCCGCCCAAGAGGGTGGGATAAATGTAGCGCTCCCCCTCCATCACCGCCCGGATGGCGATGATCAGCTCCGTGTCCACCGCCCGCTTCAGCACATAACCGGAGGCGCCGGCCTCCATGCTTTCCTGCCAATAGGCATCATCGGAATAGGTGGAGAGCATCAGCACTTTAATGGAAGGATCATGCTCCTTCAGCTGCCTGGTGCATTCGATGCCGTCCATCACCGGCATGCTCACGTCCATGATGACCAGATCGGGCTTGCAGCCCCGGGCCAGAAGCAGCGCTTCGTCTCCCCGGCTGGCTTCCCCGACAATATTGAAGGCCGGGTCCGCCTGAAGCACATTCTTGAGACCAGAGCGGAACAGCGGATGGTCGTCCGCCAACAGAACTCGTATGGGTTGCATAATGCCGCTCCTTCCAAACAGAGGCCAGTCAGCCTGCATAGGTTTCTTTGCCGGCAAACAACGGCAGGTTGACGAATACCGTCGTTCCCGATCCAAAGCCGGATTCAATCTTCAGTGTCCCGTTCAGCAGAACCGCCCGCTCCTGCATCCCGCGCAAGCCCAGATTGGACCGGGTCGGCTCCCGCCCCAGAACCTGCTCCACATCGAAGCCTGCCCCATCATCCTCGATGATGACGGAAAGCTGGCATTGCTTGCGGCTGATAATGACGCTCACATTCCGCGCTCTTGCATAGCGGGCCACATTGGTCAGCGCTTCCTGGATAATCCGGTAAACGGAGATTTCAATCTCCATGGGCAATCTGACCTCATCCAGTCCCACTATGCACAAATCCGTGTCAATCCCGTATTTGCTCCGGTATTGCTCCATATATCTTTCCAACGCTATGGCAAGACCGTATTTGTCCAAAACACTGGGCCGCAGCTGCCAAGCCAGATCGTGGACCTCCTCCAGGGTTTCCTGCACCATTTGCCGCAGGCCCCGAAGATGCTCGTGCCGCTCCGCCTCCGTCTTTTTGTCCGCCAGCACGCTTAATCCCAGCAGAATGGAGGTAAGGGACTGGCTGGTTTCGTCATGCAGCTCCCGGGCAATGCGCTTCCGCTCCTCCTCCTGGGCCTGAATGACCTTGTCCAGAAGCTGCAGCCGGAGCGCTTCCTTTTGCTTGAGCTCATGCCATAACCGGAGGTTCTCCGCGGTAACATAAATCTGGTTGGCCAGGGACTGGAGGACATTGACGGACTGGGCATTCAGCGGCAGATAGCTGCATACGGCCAGCTGGCCGATCCGGTTGTCCGTTCCTCCTACGGGAAACACCAGATAGTAGATGGACACAATCGAGCAATAACATTCGCGTCCCTGGAGACGCTCGCAGCGGTCGCAGGGGCATTCCACAATTTTGTAAGGCAGGTCGAGGTATTCACCCACCACGTTAATTTGAATCACAGCCGAATGGAGCTGAAGATCGGTAACAGCCCGCTTCAAAAACTGCTCGAGCATTCCCTTCATTTCCGGAATGGAACGGACCTGCCCGCTGAGCTCATTCAATAGAGAAAGCTCCCGGTTCTGCAGGAGAATTTCCTGGCGCTCCTCCAGCTCTTTGTGGCCCATCAGCAGCCTGGCAAACAAGCTGCGGAGAATTTCCATGCTTCGCCGTCTCACCAGCAGCAGCCATTTGCGCAGGGAGATTTTCCGGATAAACCTGAAAAGCCTCGGAATGTTCAGAATCCATGCTTTTGCGCCCATACCGATCTCCTTCCGCAAGTCCCTGTGGGTATCCGCTTCCGGTCTATGTCGCTAAAATTATACCATGGGGCATAAAGGGCAACAAGACACCAATAAATCTTCTGGTTTTCCAGGAATCGCCTGCCTCCCGGAAGAGCGCAAAACGGAACTGAGCGGCTCTTAAAGCAGCTCCGTAAAACATCCAAATTCCCGCTTTTGCCGCCATAAGAGCCGCTGAGTTCCGCAGCAGGAAGCTGAATCGCTAAAAACATGCTGCTGTCACTCCTTTTACACAATCTTACGATCCATACTCCCGCGGCTCTGCCGCCGGAAGTGCCGGGCAGACAAGGCCATTACAGGCGCAAAATAAACGCACCATCCCATCAGGGCATATACCCCCGCATTGCCGCCGCTTCCCTCCGGAAAAATATCCAGCACCGGCATCAGCACACATGCGGGGAAAAAGATGCCGTGGAGCAGCAGCAGCCATTTCAGTATTTTATCCCCGGCTGCGGCAGGCACCATGGACAAGCCGATCAAGAAGGTAGATAAACCCATCAGGCCGTATCCCAGAAGGTCCAGACCAAACATCCAGCTTCCCTGCTGAAAACGCAGCACCCGGAGCACCTCCGCATTTGCCGTTCCCTGTGCCACTGTGGTCACTTGGGTATAATAGACCAGGTTGGTCAGTAGGGAATAGACGGCGGCAATGGCAATGCCTGCTCCCGCTACCCCTTTCCGGTCTGCCGGAGCCTCCTGGGCAAGAGCGCAAGCCGTCCCGATGTATGCCCAGCTCAGCACCAGGCAGGACCAGTAATTCAGACTGTCGTTCCAGGTGATCAGCCCCACAAAAAACAAGAGCGTACAGATCAGCGCAGATAATGATGCAATCAAGCCGAATTTATGATTCATGAACATCGCTCCCGAATAAGCGGTCCGCCATCCAGCCGATAAAGCGGTCCCGCTCCTCTTTATTTTCCATATCATAGCCGAACAGCTCCTTGCTCAATTCCTTCCTCAGAAATGCGGCCTGCATCAAAGCCGTTAAAGCAAATACTGCAGGTTTGCAGTCCTGCTCCCCGGCGCTGGCGCCTCCCCTCCAGGCTGCGGCAAAACCCGCCATGGTAAGAGCGGTGTTGTCGCCGGGCGCGGGATGGTTCAGATCGCCAAGAATCGAAATCCGCGAGATAGCCGGATTAGCCGCAAGAAAATCGGCCACCTGCCTGGCCACCGCCTTCACCCGGGCAAGCTGGGTGTCCGCCGCAGCTATGGAAGGGCGGAAATCCTCAATCACCCCGGTAATAATCCGCTGCACACAAAGCTCCACCAGCCGCTCCTTGGTCTGAAAATGATAGTGGAGCAGGCTGATCCCGATTCCCGCCTCTTCGGCGATCATCCGGGTGGTGATCTCTCCGATATTGCCGTTCCCCTGCTCAATAAGCCGGATGGTGCTCCGGATAATCCGTTCCTTCATTTCCTCCGCTTTCTTCATCTGCAGCTCCTTTCGTCACCGCCATTTCACCGCGCTAAAACTGATCACTGATTTGATCATTGATCAGTTTTAGGATAGCATGATTTCCCTACGGGCACAAGAACGAAAGATACGTGTTAAAAAAAGCACTGCAGCATCTCAGATTGAGATCGCAGTGCTGCATTGCCCCATCACTCCAGAATCAGCTTCACATCAATGGACTCCAACCAATCCGAGACGCGCACGCCATTCCGCTCTTCCACAAAGCGGTAATAGCGCTCCAACTGCTTTCTGTCCGAGGATAAGGCGTCCTTGAATCTGCGGAATACTCCCTTACCGCCATTCAAGATATACATTAATGTAGATTTCAGTTGCTCGTCTTCAACCGTTGCGGCAAAATCAACCATATCCTCAAATCCTTCAAACGATTCCAGCTGCGGTATCGAAAAGTAAATTTCGTTGTACCCTTCTTCAACCATTTCGCTTAATTCTTCGTCTTCCTCATCCTGATCCTGATCAAACGTCCGCAGCATGACCACATCGCCGGTTTCGATATTCAGGAAGGACTCCATTCCTTCTATGTACATGCCAAAGGTATCCACGAGCTCCTGAAACTGCTGCTTGTTCAATTTCAATTCCTTCACGTGATCATCTCCCGCTTCGTTCATGTTTATCAACCCTCCTCCTTGTTCTGCCTCATGTTCCTCATATTGCTCCCATGTGACCCCATAGGCGAAGCCTCCAGCCGTATATCCGGCAATAAAATAAAAATTCTCGTCTTGCTCAAGCAATCCTGCATGATCCGTTTTCTGATCGGTTCGCTTCCTTTTCTTCCTGCCGCGCATGAAGCTCTCCTCCCATTTATTCCCCCTACAACGTCTCCATAAACCGCTCCAGCTCGTTGGCAACAGCGTACAGACTGGCCCGGTTCTCGAATTCGTCCCGGGTGACGGGCATGGGCAGGAGCTTGTGATAGTCCCGGATGCCGCGCAGCTTCTCCCGCAGATGGGGGGAGGAGATGCCGCTGCTCATGTGGGCGTTCATCTCTTCGATGAGCTCCCCGATGCGGAAGCCCTGCTCAAGCTGGATGGAGATGCCGGAAACCGCCGGCAGCATCCGGTCGAGAATTTCATATTGGCGGCGCTTCTCCTCAAAATAATAGCGGTAAGAATTGTCTTTGCGGTGCAGGCTGTTCTCGTCATCCAGCAGCGCCAGCTCGGAGGCCTTGCGCAGAGTGTCGCCCAGAAGCAGCAGTTCCTTGCCGTCCCATTGGGTTCGCCCTTCCTTCAGATACAGGGAAACCTCCTTCAGGATGGCGGCAATGAGCCCGTCCACCTGATCCTTGTACCGGTTCAACTCCTTGTCGATGCTGGGCATGTACCAGTTGACGGCCAAAGCCACGCCCAGACCGATGAGAATGACGCAGATTTCGTTCAGAAAAAAGCTCCACTCCCATTGACTGTGCATATAGACGTGCATGACGATGACGATGCTGCTGGCAATCCCCTGCTGGATGCGCAGGCGCACTGTCAACGGAATGAAAAAAAGCAGCAGCACCAGAAAGCCGTAAGCCCCATAGCCGATGGCCTCAAACAGCAGGGTGGAGGCAAACAGCGATATTAGGCACGCAAATAGGCGGCTTAAAGCCGCCTGAAAGGATTGCTTGCGGGACTTCTGGATGCAGAGCAGGGTCAGGATTCCCGCCGCGGTAAAATATTGCAAGCCCAGAGACTGGGCAATGAAGACGGATAAGGCAACGCCAACGGCGGTTTTTAAGGTGCGGAACCCAATTTTCATGTGCGCTTGCGCCCCCATGGTGTTTTGGATTTATTGTACACAGGGGAATGGGCGGGGTCAATATAAGCGGGGGATGCGGAGAATTTGAGTGATTTAGCGGCGGGCTATCCTCCAAAAGTGCAGTTATTTTTGACCGTAAACCCGCTTTTGCGCTCCTATCCTGCATAAATGCAGCTATTTTTCGGTGAAACCGCCACACGGGCGGCATTCGCGGGAAATAAATGCACTTTTGCATTTTGGCCCTCCAAGTTAGCGGCTGACTCAGAAAATAAATGCACTTTTGCATTTGGACATCTGGCCTTCCAGCTTCGTATGCCGCCCGGTCGGCCAGAAACTTACCGGTTGGCCCGGCGAAGCAGCCCTTCGCTGCCGGAGCGGGCCGCCTGGGCAGGACGCAGGCTGTCGGCCAGCCCCATTAAATAAGGCTTCAGCTGTTCTCTCAAATCCTCCCGGGCCAGTCCCATTTCCAGCACCGCCTGAATATAACCCAGCTTGTCGCCGATATCATACCGCCGTCCCTTCAGCTCCAGAGCCAAAAGCCCCTCCCTGCCGCAGGCGGCATGAAGCGCGTCCGTCAGCTGGTACTCTCCGCCTCTTCCCTTGTCCATAGTTTCCAGGATCTCAAAAATTTGCGGATGCAGAATATATCTTCCCATCACCGCACGGTTGGAGGGAGCTTCATGGACAGGCGGTTTTTCCACCAGACCGGTAACCTCGTGCAGCCCATTTTGGGGCCCGCCGGAGGCAATGACGCCATACTTGCCCACCTCTGCGGCGGGGACGGGCTGAACCCCCACCATCTGCATGCCAATCCGGTCATGGACCCGGATCATCTGCTCCAGGGCGGGAGGGTCGGAGACCATAATATCGTCCCCCAGCAGCACGGCGAAGGGCTCATCCCCGATAAACTGCCTGGCGCACAGCACCGCATGGCCCAAGCCCAGGGGCTCCTTCTGGCGGATATAATGGATGGCGGCCATATTGCTGATGGCCCGGACCTCCTCCAGAAGCGCTGTCTTCCCCTTGTCCTCCAGCGCCTGCTCCAGCTCCACAGACCGGTCGAAATGGTCCTCGATGGCCTTTTTGTTGCGGCCGGTGACGATAATAATGCTTTCAATGCCGGAGCGGACCGCTTCCTCCACGATGTATTGAATGGCCGGCTTGTCGACCACCGGCAGCATTTCCTTGGGCTGCGCCTTGGTGGCCGGAAGAAACCGGGTTCCCAGGCCGGCGGCGGGTATAACGGCTTTCCTGATTTTCATGGCGATCCCTCCTGGTTTTCATTTGGGGATTTAACCTCGTTGGTTCTCCACCGTCCGGTAGCGAACCGGCTCCGGCTTTTTCTCCTGGGCGCCGCCTTCCTTCAGAATATACAGCGGCCGGTTTTTGCTTTCATCGTAAATCCGTCCCACATATTCCCCCAGAATGCCCATCATCAGCAAAATGACCCCATCCAGCAGCAGGGTGATTCCCATCAGCGAGGTCCAGCCCTTTACGGCGCTGTCGGTAAATACGGCCAGGCAGAGGATATAGACCAGATACACAAAACCCGCTGCGGACATCAACGCCCCCGCATACCCGGCAAGCTTCAACGGCTTGGAGGAAAAAGAGGTAATGCCGTCCAGGCACAGCTTCATCATTTTGCGGAAAGGGTACTTGGTCTCTCCAGCCAGCCGCTCCTCCCGCTCATACTCGATGGCGGTCTGCCGAAAGCCCACCCAGCTGACCAGCCCCCGGACAAAACGGTTCTTTTCGGGCAACCGCTTCATTTCATCCACAATCCTCCGGTCCATCAGCCGGAAATCTCCGGTATCCACGGGGATCGGCGTATCCGTGCAGGTCCGCAGCACCCGGTAAAAGGCGCTGGCGGTAGCCCGCTTGAACCAGGTTTCCCCCTTGCGCTTCAGCCGCTGGGCATAGACCACGTCATAGCCTTCCTTCCACTTGGCGATCATCCGGAGAATCAGCTCGGGCGGGTCCTGCAAATCGGCATCGATAAGAATCACCGCATCTCCCGCGGCATGGTCCATACCGGCGGTGATGGCTACCTGATGGCCGAAGTTGCGGGAGAATTCCAGGAGCCGGACATTGCTGTCCCAAAAGGCATATTCCCGGATAATTTCCGCACACCTGTCCCGGCTGCCGTCGTTGACAAACAAGAGCTCGTAGGGCTCGCCGGCGGTACTCATCACTTTTTTCAAACGGCGGTACGTTCCTTCGATGACTTCTTCCTCATTGTACATGGGAATCACAACGGAATAACGGACTTTTCCGGCCATACAGTTCATCCTCCTTCAGATTCAGTCAAGTGTCACTTCATATAACGTTCCGCTGCTGCCGCCATACTCGCTCTCCGAAATAGCTTTGCCGTGGGAGGTAATCCACTGGGTCAGCCCGGAGCTGCCGCCTCCCGGACCGCCGTTATTGGATATCAGGAAATATTTCACTTTTCCCTCGGCCACCATGGCCGTAAGGGATTCCTCGGTGAGAATCGGATCAGAGCCGGAGTAGCCTCCCATGGCCATCACCGCTGCGCCTTTTTCGATGATATACGGAACCGCCGTATTGTAGCGGGTGGTAGCAAACAGGAAGGTTTCCCCGGTCTGATGCGCCGTGAGATATTGATACAGCCCTTCGTCGATACTGGCGGACTCGCCGCCTCTTCCTCCGACAAATCCGCCGCCGCGGCTGGAGGTGCCCGGTCCCGCCTGGGGAAGCTGGGCGCTCTGCCCGTAGGTAATGGGTGTGGCGGCCCAATACAGGGGAGCGATGAGCAGCACCAGAAAGGCCAGTACGGCTGCCGCTGCGGGTACGGTTTTCTTGAGCAGCTTCGCCAGGATCAGAAAGCCGGCCGCTGCGCCGCCTGCAGCAGCCACAGCCATGGACCAGCCGCTGCCGAATTGGCTGTCATACGGCTGCACGAAATACCACTGGAGCGCTGCCGTTGCCGCTACGGCTGCCGGGAACAGCCAGACTGTCCAGCCCGCATTCTCCCGGTATCTGCGCCACAGCTCCATCCAGCCTGCCCCGCTCATGGCCGCAATGGGCGGAGCCAGCATAATCAGATAATAATGGTGAAAAAAACCGGCAATGCTGAAGAATATCATCCCGGGAACCAGCCAGGCCAACCAAAATGCCGTTTCCTTATGGGCCTCGGTTATATTCCTTCTGCGTATGCTTGCCAACACGCCTGCCGCTCCAATGAAGGCAAAGGGGATCATCCAGCTGGCCTGGCCGGACAGCTCGGTCTGGAAGAGCCGGAACACGCCTTTGGTTCCGGTGCCGAACATGCCGCCACCCTGGCCGCCGCCGCGGTTCATCTGGCCGTCCTGGGGCAGCTGCCCTCCCCCGTCCTGGCGGGTCTGTCCGTCCTGGCGCATCTGCCCGCCTTCAGGCATCTGTCCCCCTCCGTCCTGGCGCATCTGCCCGCCTTCGGGCATTTGGCCTCCGTCCTGGCGGTTTTGTCCAGCCTGGGGCATTTGCCCGCCCTCCGGCTGGGCCCGTCCGTCCCGGGGGGTCGGTTGGGCTCCGCTCTGCCCGGACGAATCGTTCTGCGGCGGCTGCATGCCGTCCTGCCGGGAGGCTGCGCCGTTGGCGGCATCATCCATACCGCCTCCCGGCTGCATATTCATCATGCCGCGTCCGCCGCCACCGCCGTCCCCACCGTTGCCGCCGCCTGTGCCCCGGTCGCCGGTCAGTCTGGAAACGCCGTTGTAGCCAAAGGCCAGCTCCAGCACCGAGTTGGTCTGGCTGCTGCCCACATAAGGCCGTTGGTCCGCCGGAACCATGTCCACAATCACCGGCCATGAAAGAGATACGAGGAGAAGCGATGCCGTCACCGCCGCCAGACCGGCCAACTTCTTTTTCCAATTGACGCGGTATCCGATCAGGTAGAACAGATAAAAGGCGGGCAGCACCAGATACGCCTGCAGCATCTTCATGTTGAAGCCCAGGCCGACTACGGCAAAAGCGGCCATCAAGAGCCACAGGCTTTTCCTGCGCACTCCGCGAAACAGCAGCCAGGTGCCTGCCAGAAGAGCAAATACCAGCATGCTGTCGATATTGTTGGTCCGGCTTACCGCCGCGGCAATGGGGGTGCAGGCCAAAACCAATGCCGCCAGCCGCGCCGCCCCCTGTCCGAAGGTGGGCTTTACCAGCGCATACATCAGCAACACGGAGCCGACGCCTGCCAGCGCCTGGGGCAGAATGACGCTCCAGCCATGGACGCCGAACAAGGCGGCGCTGGCCGTTTGAATCCAGAAGACCACCGGAGGCTTATCCACCGTCACGAAGCCGCCGGGGTCAAAGGACCCGTAGAAAAAATTATGAAAGCTCTGCAGCATACTGGCTACAGCAGCTGTGTAATAAGAGTTGGCATATTGCTCATTCCAAATGCCGTACCCGTTCAGAAACGCCGCGAGCAGGGCGATAAGCGCCAATGGAAGGTCCAATCTTGTTTTGCGAAGCCATTGCATGCCGTCCGCCGCCTTTCTGTTTTTTTGTAGAAAATATGAGGAAAAGGTTTGGTATAATGTTGTTGCCGATTGCTTTCTATTCTGATCCTTTTATCTGAAGCGGTCATGAAGGCAGGCTGAATGTTGCCTGAAAATCAGCGCCCGCCCTACCGGGAAAAGGCTGTTCAGCACAGCTTCAGCAGGCCTTCAGACAATCTTCAGCTACGCCTTATATAATGTAAAAAACAATCCCCATCTGAAACAGAAAGGCAACTTACATTTAGGAGAGAAGCGCCATGAAAATGACCAAAGGTGTCAAAATACTGCTTGTGGATGATGAACCGCATATCTTGCAATTTCTTGAGCTGGGTCTGGTGAATGAGGGATTCGAGGTAAGAACTGCGCCGGACGGCTTGATGGCGGTGAATGCGGCTGCGGAATTCCAGCCCCAGGTGGTGATTCTGGATGTGATGATGCCAGGAATGGACGGCTTTGAGGCCTGCCGGATGATGCGCAAAACCGGAATTAACGCCGCCATCATCATGCTCACCGCCAAGGATGAAATCGAGGACCGGGTGAAGGGGCTGGGGCTGGGAGCCGACGATTACCTGGTCAAGCCCTTCAGCTTCGAGGAGCTGCTGGCCCGGATTCACGCCAGACTGCGCAACCAGTTCCCGAGCCTTTTGGGCGAAGTAAACCACGGGCCCTTCCGGCTGGACGACAGGCGCAAGGAGATCAGCTACCGGGGGCAGGTGCTGGAGCTGTCTCCTACGGAATACGAGCTGCTTCACTATTTGGTGATTAATCATGGCATTGTGCTGAGCAAGGCGAAAATTTTGGACTCCGTATGGGGCTATGATTTTGGCGGGGAGGAAAATATTGTGGAGGTGTACATCCGTTCCCTGCGGGAGAAATTGGAGGACAAGGAACATAAGCTGATCCGGACACTCCGGGGTTCGGGCTACCGGGTTGATCTGCCATGAAAACCCTGGCCCGGCGGATGCGGCGGCTGGTGGTCCCCCATTCCCTGCGCTACCAGTTGGTTACCCGCTCCCTGTTGATCATGGCGGTGCTGCTTCTGTCCATCGGCGTCTTTCAGTATTGGTTCATGAAGAATTTTCTCTACAAAAATCAGGCGGAGGCCATGTTCACTCAAATGAATTCGGTGCCCCGGGAGCTGGTGGGGGCCGAGCCTATGCCCGACCGCAAGGACAGGCAAAACCAGGGCCAGCGGCTGGAAAAGCTCCCCGGCGTCAACGGGGGCGCTCCGGCGCAGAATCAGCCGGCAGCACCGGCAGATTCTTCATTGGAGCCGGTTAATGGGGAAGGGCGGCGGCCGTACTTTTTTCTGCCGGATACGGCATTGGCCACAGTGGACATCAATGGCAATGTAACCCGGCTGTCCGAGGAAGGCGGCCATCCGATGCCCTCCATCTCCAAGGAGCAATATGCCGAAATTCTGCAGGAGGTAAAGGCCAACAACAAACCCCAATATTGGGTGGCGGACGGCAGCGACGGCTCAGGCCGGCAATTGGTGGTTTTCCGCTCTACCTTGGGAGCACCTGGCCGAACCGGGGATACTTTTATCCAGATGAGCATACCTACGTCGTCTTTGGATGATACCGTGCTGCAGCAGCTGATGATTTTTGTCGTCCTGTCGGCAGCGGCCCTTCTGGCCGGCATTGGCCTGTATTTGCCGGTTATCCGGCGGACGCTGGTGCCTCTGTCCCGGATGGTCAGCGCGGTCCAGCGGACGGATGCAGGCACATTGAACGAACGGCTGCCTATCGGCCAAGGCCAGGAGGAAATTGACCAATTGGCCAATTCCTTCAACGGAATGCTGAAGCGCCTGGATGATTCCTTCCGGGCAGAACGGGAGGCCAAGGAGCAGATGGCCCGCTTTATTGCCGACGCCTCCCATGAGCTGCGGACCCCACTGACCTCCATTCACGGCTTCCTGGAGGTGCTGCTCCGCGGGGCCATGAACAACCCCGGGCAGCTCCAAAGCGCCCTCTCCAGCATGCACGGCGAATCCAAACGGATCAACAAGCTGGTGGAGGATCTGCTGCTCCTGGCCAAGCTTGACCGGGCGCCTCAGCTGACCTTTAAGGACACGGCCCTGGACGAGCTGATCCGGGAGATGGAGCCCCAACTGCGGATGCTGGCAGGCAAACGGGAGGTTCTCATCTCCGTCCAGCCCAAGGTGCAGGGGGTGTATGATCCGGACAAAATCAAACAGGTGGTGCTGAACCTGTTCCACAACGCGGTCCAGCATACAGACCCGGAAACGGGCCGGATTTCCCTCACCCTGGCCGCCCGCAAGGACAGCGCCGAGCTCAGTGTGCGGGACAACGGCCCGGGCATCCCGGAGGAGCATCTGCCCCATGTGTTCGACCGGTTCTACCGCAGCGAATCCTCCCGGACCCGCCGCTCCGGCGGCGCAGGCCTGGGGCTCTCCATCTCCAAGTCCCTGGTGGAGGCCCACGGCGGGGACATCTGGGTGGAGAGCGCCGTGGGCGAAGGCACCACTTTCGCCCTCCGGCTGCCGCGGAAGCAGGGCTAATCTGCTTGTGGGGAGCAGCCTGACAAGTCATAACCACCGGCTTAGCCGGTGGCTTCCATCAGCCCTATAAGGGCACGGTACTAGCACGC
>NZ_QMFA01000109.1 GCF_003285005.1 Paenibacillus sp. YN15
GCTCCGAACCTTCTCCGCCATTGCCATTGCCGTTGTCGGCTCCCATTTCCACCGCAAACAGATAGGGAGTCAGCGGCTCAAGCTCCAGCGCCCCACCCTCGTGCACCTGGCCGGTAATCAGATTGGTGTAGCGCACCGCCTGATTGCCGTCTGCCTCCGCTGCCGCCAACACCGGTTCCGCTCCGTAATTGACCACATTCAGCAGTACCCTGCCTTCATGCTCCGTGCTTCTCCACTCCACATTGTACGGCAGCTCCCCGGTTGCGGCTTCCTTCAGCAGCATCCGTTCCGGCGCAATATCCTCCAGAATGGGCTGAAGAAAGCTTCTGATTTGGGCCGCCGTCCAATTGGCTGCGGTGATTTTGTCGGCGTGGGCGAACACATAGCTCCGCTCCTCCGCCGACTGGGCTGCCCCGTGGGGTTCCAGCTCCAGCGCATGGGAGCCGATCAGCAGCACCCTACCTCCTTGCTCCATGTAGGCCTTAATGCCGGACAGGGTAGCCGGGTCCACCCGGGTTGCATACGGCACCACCAGCAGCTTGAAGGCAGACAGCCCTCCGGCCGCAATCTGCTTCTCCGAGACAAAGCCCACCTTTTGACCGCTGTAGGATAAGGCCTCATAGGAGCGCAGCAGCACATTGGAATAAT
>NZ_QMFA01000110.1 GCF_003285005.1 Paenibacillus sp. YN15
GCTCCGAACCTTCTCCGCCATTGCCATTGCCGTTGTCGGCTCCCATTTCCACCGCAAACAGATAGGGGGTCAGCGGCTCAAGCTCCAGCGCCCCACCCTCGTGCACTTGGCCGGTAATTAGATTGGTGTAGCGCACCGCCTGATTGCCATCTGCCTCCGCTGCCGCCAACACCGTCTCAGCGCCGTAATTGACCACATTCAGCAGCACCCTGCCTTCATGCTCCGTGCTTCTCCACTCCACATTGTACGGCAGCTCCCCGGTTGCGGTTTCCTTCAGCAGCATCCGTTCCGGCGCAATATCCTCCAGAATGGGCTGAAGAAAGCTTCTGATTTGGGCCGCCGTCCAATTGGCTGCAGTGATTTTATCGGCGTGGGCGAACACATAGCTCCGCTCCTCCGCCGACTGGGCTGTCCCGTGGGGCTCCAGCTCCAGCGCATGGGAACCGATGAGCAGCACTCTGCCTCCTTGCTCCATGTACGCCTTAATGCCGGACAGAGTAGCCGGGTCCACCCGGGTTGCATACGGCACTACCAGCAGCTTGAAGGCAGAAAGCCCTCCGGCCGCAATCTGCTTCTCCGAAACAAAGCCCACCTTTTGACCGCTGTAGGATAAGGCCTCATAGGAGCGCAGCAGCACATTGGAATAAT
>NZ_QMFA01000111.1 GCF_003285005.1 Paenibacillus sp. YN15
GCCCTCCAGCGCCGATGGTACTTGGACCGCAGGGTCCTGGGAGAGTAGGACGTTGCCAAGCACAGATGGACCTCTTAGCTCACGCTAAGGGGTCTCTTTGTGTTTCTCACGTCCGTGAGCTGTGTCCGAACCTTCCCATCGAAGCAAGAGCAGAGAAGCTGGCCCGGCCCAAACGGAAGGTTCAGACGCCGACCACCCGCGCTTCGCTTGTCGCCTGCGGCGGCGGGATGGGTGCGGAAGGACGTTGCCAAGCCCAAAAGGCTGTCTTGAAAGCTTCAAAAATGGGAGAAACGCTAACGAATCTAGGTATTGCTATTTGCCTATAGGGGAGCCTGTTTGAAATCTAACGAATCGTAGGAACGCTATTGGCCCGAATGTGCGCTGAACTCCGTTCAAACCGGCGAATAACGCGCTATAGATTCGTTAGATTTTTTATCAGGCCCGTTTTCGCGAAATAGCGTGGGAGAGATTCGTTAGCCAGATTCGGCTTGTCCTCAGACGTATGCGTCCGACCCTTCCCATCGAAGCAAGAGCAGAGAAGCTGGCCCGGCCCAAGCGGAAGGTTCAGAC
>NZ_QMFA01000112.1 GCF_003285005.1 Paenibacillus sp. YN15
ATTGAGGCCGCCTACCAGGAGGCCTCGGCGTAGCTGTTGTGCTGTGAATAAGTCGCATCTTGGAAAGCGCTCTTCGATGTGGTACGCTTATTCTTGGTTGGGGTCACCGCGGTTTTCCACGGATGACTGTCGGCGGGTTTGCGTGGCTGCGCAGAGCCCGCTTTTTCTTTTGGCGTTGTTGCGGAATGGCGCCTAGATCGCTCCGTTGCTTGGAGCGCATGCGCTTGTCCTTGAAGCCACAGCAGCACCTCGCCAGCCAGTGTCTCGCGCACCTCGATGGTCATCTTTGCGCTCAAGCGCATACCAGACGGCTTGGCGAGGGTGTAGATGATCCCGTTGTAGCTGAACGTATTCCCGGATCCGAGCTGTCGGAACTCACGCTTGGTAAAAACATGTTCCAGATTAACGGCAGGATCCAGTGGCACGTACGCGGACTCGGCATTGCGCGGTTCTACGGTGAACTGTTCATTGTGTTTCTCAAGGAGCTTCGGCAGCGCTGCATTGGCCTCGTCAATGGACTTCACGGCGAGCAG
>NZ_QMFA01000113.1 GCF_003285005.1 Paenibacillus sp. YN15
TGCGGCGTCACCGCTTTAATATGTTCAATGTGAAGCTCCGCCATGGCTTTGCCAAAGTTGGAAAGCGGCTTGATTTCACCGGCCAGTTCCTGCTCGACCGTGAGCTTCTCATTCGGAGAGCGAAAGATCGTATGCCGATCACTGTATAGGCCAAGGGGTACGCCATAGGTTCGGATCCCCTGTTGCATGACCCGCGAGTAGCCCTCCCGGCATTCATGGGGGCGGAATACTGCGGCTACGACCGTGCTTGTCGCATCGTCAATGGCAGCATGCAGGGTGAATGCAGGGGCTCTGTCCTCCAACCAAGCGTATGGCGTCGCATCGATCTGCCACAGCATACCTGCTTGTGCCCGGCGTTGGCGAGGCGGATGCGCCTTTGCACGTCGGCGTGGCTTCACCTGCTTGATGCCTTCGGTTAGCAGGATGCGTCTGACGCTGGAAGAGCTGATCTTCAACGACTCGTGCTCGTCAAGCAGCTCGGCAAAATGGCAGTTGTTGCTGCCTTGATACTTCGCGGTATACAAGGCC
>NZ_QMFA01000114.1 GCF_003285005.1 Paenibacillus sp. YN15
AGTACGTGGGCGTAGACCCGAAACCGTGTGATCTACCCCTGACCAGGGTGAAGGTGCGGTAACACGCACTGGAGGCCCGAACCCACGTCTGTTGAAAAAGCCGGGGATGAGTTGGGGGTAGGGGAGAAATTCCAATCGAACTCGGAGATAGCTGGTTCTCCCCGAAATAGCTTTAGGGCTAGCCTCGGTGTGACTGTCGTGGAGGTAAAGCACTGATGGGGTGAGGGGCCCGCCAAGGGTTACCAAGTCCCGTCAAACTCTGAATGCCATGAACAGGTCACCGGGAGTCAGACAGCGAGTGCTAAGATCCGTTGTCAAAAGGGAAACAGCCCAGACCATCAGCTAAGGTCCCGAAGTGTGTGTTAAGTGGGAAAGGATGTGGAGTTGCACAGACAACCAGGATGTTGGCTTAGAAGCAGCCACCATTGAAAGAGTGCGTAATAGCTCACTGGTCGAGTGACTCTGCGCCGAAAATGTAACGGGGCTAAACACGCCACCGAAGCTATGGCT
>NZ_QMFA01000115.1 GCF_003285005.1 Paenibacillus sp. YN15
AATTCGAGAGGACTCAGCTAAAGGAGGCGTTACCCCTTCGCGCGATTCACCTTCCTCTTCGGCGTGTAGACTTGGTCGTTGCGTAGCAGCGCATCGACCAGACGCACCAATTTTCTTGCTGTCAGAACGAGGGCGCGTTTGTGTTGGTGCTTCGGTACTTCGTTGTATTTCTTCCGGTAATACTCTCCGAATTCCGGATCGCGGTTTTTGACCGAGTTGGCAGCTTCAACCAGGTAATAGCGAAGGAATCGGTTGCCGGATTTAATGCGTTTGGTTTCTTCGGCTTCGAAAGGACCGGATTGGTGCTTGCGCCAGGTGAGGCCGGCGTACTTCGCCACTGCAGCCTGATCGTCGAACCGGGTAATGTCCCCGAGCTCCGCCAGAATGCC
>NZ_QMFA01000116.1 GCF_003285005.1 Paenibacillus sp. YN15
CAGCCCCAATAAAATTTCCAATTCGCTTCTTTCAGGGGCTTGACATCTTACCGCTGGACTTTTGCTCACTTTGCAACAGGATGGTCAACATCCCGATGAGCTTAAATCAATATATCGCAATATTATGATATATAAATTTTGTTGTCAACAGGCGAATCAACCATGGCCTCGTTTGCATCTGTCGGGTTACTATTCGCAGTCTGGCCACCACTTGATGCTGGACTCGAAAAATCATCCATAATTCACGTGTAGCCCCTTCAACAAGGCATTATGGTTGAAATTTCGTGTATATTATCCCCGCAATCCGTGAATGGAGGCACTAACGATGCATCAAATATAACATGACCAAAGAGGTCATCTAGTCAGGAGGACATTGTACTCCC
>NZ_QMFA01000117.1 GCF_003285005.1 Paenibacillus sp. YN15
TGAGCACGCGAAGCGTGGGAAACAAAAAACCACCTGCTATGCGGGTGGTGTAGGAAAAGCTTATAGCAAAAAAATCACCTTGTGTGGAATCCGCTATAATAGAGTTGTTCAGGCTACTATGTATAACGGAAAGGACAAGGTGATTTCATGGCGAAACAAAGAGATGACATGGCACACACGAAATGGATGTGCAAGTATCACATTGTATTCACCCCAAAGTATAGACGAAAGGTGATCTACAATCAATACAAAGAAAGCATCCGGGATATCCTCAAACAATTGTGCGGATATAAAGGGGTGGAGATCATCGAAGGGCATCTGATGCCGGACCACATTCATATGCTGGTGAGTATTCCGCCGAAGATGA
>NZ_QMFA01000012.1 GCF_003285005.1 Paenibacillus sp. YN15
TACTGAGTTATTCTTACGTACTCAAGGGTTTAAGCTATTTTTTCAGGTGCGAAAGTTGAGTTATTAACTGAGCAAGTTCATAAGGAGGGTTTGAGTAATGTTGAACGTGTTTGATGTTGCCCATACGCTTGTGAATCATATCAAGGCCAATTATCCGGAAGACATTGCAATTATCGCTTATTACGGGTCGTATGCTCAAGGAACGGCTACTAAGCGTTCTGATTTGGACTTCTTTTTTATTCCTGCCACTTCTAACGGTTATCGTGCCGGCATCCAGTTTATTATTGACGGCATAAGCTTTGACTTTTGGCCTATCGGTTGGGAGCGCGCGGAAAGAATGGCTTCATTTAAAGAACCGCTAACTACGATTATCGCCGATTGCAAATTACTTTATATTCGTTCAGATGAGGACCGCGAACGCTTCATGAAGCTGCGTAACATAAGCGCCACCTTACAGCAGCCTGAAAATAAACAAAAACTGGTTGATCTGTCAGAGGCTGAACTTCATGATGTTTATGCGAGTTTGTATAAGATGAGCCGAGCAGGCGATGGGGATAATATTAGCTTTTACCGCTCAGAAGCGCAAAAGGTTCTGACAAAGGTGCTGCAAAGTCTTGCGCTGTTAAATCAATCGTACTTCACCAAAGGGTTTGGTAAAAACAAGGAGGAAATATTGCGATTACCGTTAAAACCGGCTGGCTTGGAGTCCTATATGAACACGATTATGCATGGTGTTACGGCGGGAGGTATTTTGCAGGCTTGTGAGCAGCTGACAGCAGATACTCTTGAATTAGTATTGGCACAAATGGAAAAGCACACTGGCTCTCCATCTTATCGGGATAGAATGAAAGGCCATTACGAAGAGGCAAAGGGGGTTTTGGACAAAATCATTACGGCTTGCGAAATGAAAGATTTTGATACGGCTTTTTACTATGCGGTCCATGTGCAGAATGAAATCGCCGGCTTTTTATTTTTTGCCGAAACCGGGCAGTGGCCATGCCACTTAATGGCTTACTCAGCATATCAGCAATTTTACATAAAAGCGGGGCTCCCGGAGCTTATTCCCCTTCTCAATTCCCATGATTTATCGCAACTGGAAGCAGGTATACACCATTTGAGTTCTTGTTTGGAAAGCCATTTACGTTCCAAAGGAGTCGAAATCAATCGGTTCCAAGATATTGAACAATTCGAAGCGTTTCTTAGGAATAAGGCGGAAAGTTCATAAAATTAACGGGGATGATAGTTCAACAAGGGATTATGGATTTGCCAAACCGCCGTTTTCCTGCCGCTATATTCAGCTTCCAGGTTCCGCCGCTGACCGCTCGTCTTTCGTGGCTGGGGTGTTGCAGTTGCTCTTTTTACGGAACTCAGCGCCCCTTATGGAGCAATATTGCCACCTTCTCGCCTGCAACGGAACTCAAATACCCTTATTTACTCAAATTTATGCTTTCTCCCCCTTCCTCCCCCCGTTTCCCCCTGGTAAGAGTCGCTGAGTTCCGTCCGCCAACATAAACAAATTTGCCCTTTAAGCGTCGCTGAATTCCGTTACAGCCCCCCCTCCTCTCTCCTCTCCCAACTCCCGTTCAAGCAGCTTCAGACTTCCGCCGCCGACCGCCCATCATTCGTTGGCAAGCTCCCATCGCCGCTTCTCCAGACAGCCCGGACAACTCGCTTACAACTTCTCGTTGCCGCCATAGCCGCCGCGGGTTATAATATTGGCATTACTGGTTGTGAAGCACACACCGCTATGATCCTTTCTATGGGATCTGGCGGTGTTTTTGCTTTATTTACATTATAGGAGGAGTGAGGAAATGTCGGGTTTTGCGCAAAAGTATGAGGCATGGCTGCAGAGTCAGATTGCGGCTGAAAAAAATCACCGCAGGCGTGAAATACTGGAGAAAGGTTTGGGGCATGGAACGGTGGAGTTTCTGCGGACGATCTGGTTTCCCACGGTAAGAAACTTTGATTACCTCTATCCGGAATGGGAGGTCAGGGATTTTCACAACGGGTACCGGTACGTGGATTTGGCCTACATGCCGGGAGGGCTAAAGGGAGGCATCGAAATTCAGGGCTACGGGCCCCATGCCCGGGATTTGGATGTCCGCCGGTTCAAGGATTTATGCTGGCGGCATTGCCTGCTGGCTCTGGGTGGCTGGACGTTTTTGCCGATAGCCTATCCGTCCATTCAGGAGGAGCCCGAACGTTGCCGGCAGCTGGTGTTGGCGTTTATCGGCAGGTTTATGTCGCCGGATTCGCCTGATCAACTGGCGGCTCTTGAGGCGGAAACTCTGCGTTACGCCAGACGGGTGATGCGTCCCTTTCCCGCAACGGAGCTCGCCTCCCATCTGCGCGTCACGGTGCGGTATGCCAGACGGTTGCTGCAGCATTTGGCCGAATTGGAGCTGGTTCGGGTTACCAACGGCAAGCAGCGAAATCGGTTGTATGGCTTAACGGAAATGAGCGACTCTTACGCCGGGAAATTGCAGGTTTCCAAAAAATAACGGAACTCAGACGCCGTTAATGGCCGAAAACGAGGCATAAACAAGCATAGACGGCCTCTTTCCCCCATTAGCGGCTCCTCAGTTCCGTTGCAAAATCAAAACCGGCAAATTTGTCTATTAAGGTGCTCTGAGTTCCGTTAGCGTAACCCCGTACGGAGCGACAGACTGAGCAGGTCCAAACTCGGCACAGCGTCCACCGCACAAGGTGCTCTGAGTTCCGTTAGCGAAACTCTGGCGCACACCCCCAGCCTGAGCTAGCCGGACTCGGCTCAGCAGTTAGCGCCGCCGCCCGGCGCGCAAAAAAGCAGCGGGCGCCGCATCCGCGTTCCCGCTGCTTCTCCCGCTGCTCCCCCGTTGGCGCAGCTTGCTTGCTTACCCCACTTCCACCTCGCCGCCAACACCGGCGGTGGTGAACTGGCTGTTGTACAGGTCGGCGTAGAAGCCTCCCGCGGCCAGAAGCTCCTGGTGGGTGCCCTTCTCGATGACCTTGCCGTGGTTCATCACCAGGATCAGATCCGCATCCCGGATGGTGGACAGCCGGTGGGCAATAACGAAGCTGGTCCGGCCTTGCATCAGCCGGGTCATGGCCTTCTGGATGTACACCTCGGTGCGCGTATCCACGCTGCTGGTGGCCTCATCCAGAATCAGGATGGCCGGATCGGCCAGAATAGCCCGGGCAATGGTCAACAGCTGCCGCTGCCCTTGCGAAATATTGGACGCATCCTCGTTCAAGATGGTGTTGTACCCGTCGGGCAGCGTCCGGATGAAGCGGTCCGCGTGCGCTGCCTTGGCCGCCGCGACAATCTCCTCCTCCGAAGCGCCCTTCCGTCCGTAGGCGATATTATCGCGAATGGTGCCGTTAAACAGCCAGGTATCCTGGAGCACCATGCCGAACAGGCTGCGCAGGCTGCCCCGCTTCCAGTCGCGGATATTGCGGCCGTCGATGGTAATGCTGCCGTCCCCCACCTCGTAGAAGCGCATCAGCAGGTTGACCAGCGTAGTTTTGCCTGCTCCGGTAGGACCGACAATGGCTACCGTCTGCCCCGGCTTCACCTCAATATTCATATCCTCGATCAGCGGCGCATCCGCCTTGTAGCCGAAGTTCACATGCTCGAAGCGGACGGTGCCCTGCACGGAATCCGCAGCGGCAATGGCCGTTGCCGCATCCGGCTCCTCTTCCGTCTCGTCCAGAATCTCGAAGACCCGCTCCGCAGAAGCGATGGTGGCCTGCAGCACGTTGGCGATATTGGCCGTTTGCACAATAGGCTGAGTGAACTGGCGCATATAGGAGATAAAAGCCTGCACATCACCGATGTTCATCCGTTCGCGGGCGACGAACAGACCGCCCACTACACAGATCAGCACATACCCTACGTTATTGACGAAGTTCAGCACCGGCATAATAACACCCGAAACAAAGTTAGCCTTATAGCCGGCTTCGTACAGTCTTTCATTAATCTCCTCGAATTTCTTGGCTGAGGACTCCTCGCGGCCGAAGGCCTTGACGATATTATGCCCCGTATACATCTCCTCGATATGGCCGTTCAATTCCCCCAAGGACCGGGCCTGGGCAATAAAATGGCTCTGCGAGCGTTTGGCAATCACTTGAGTAATAACAGCGCTGGCCGGGAGAGTCACCAGAGCAATCAACGTCATTATCGGGCTGATGGTGAGCATCATGACCAGAATTCCGATAATCGTGACCACAGAGGTAATCAGCTGGGTCAGACTTTGCTGCAGGGTGGTGCTGATGGTGTCGATATCGTTGGTGACGCGGCTTAAGATTTCCCCATGCTTCCGTCCATCATAATAACGGAGCGGAAGGCGGGTCAGCTTATCCTTCACCTTCTGGCGCAGATCATACATGGCCTTTTGGGCCACGTCCGCCATAATGAATTGGGTAATGTATGTGAAAAAGGCGCTTAAAATATACAGCCCGATCAGAATCAAACAAATCTGGGCGATATAATCGAAATCAATGGCTGCTCCCGGCACCTTGGCCACAAACTTGGCCATTACGCCTTCAAACAGCTTGGTTGTAGCTTTCCCCATAATCTTCGGGCTGACAATGGAGAACACCGTAGACAGGATGGCCACCAGGAAAATTGCCAGCAGCTTGCCCCGGTACGGGGACATATATTGAACCAGACGCTTGAAGGTGCCTTTGGCGTCCTTGGCCTTCTCTACCGGGCGTCCGAAGCCGCCGGGCCCCCCTCCTCCGGGACCGCCGCCGCCATGGCCGCGTTTGGGACGGTTCGATTGATTCTCACTCATGCGATCTCCTCCTCGGAAAGCTGGGACGCCACAATTTCACGGTAGACGCCGCAGGTGGACAGCAGCTCCTTGTGCTTGCCCATACCGGCGACACGTCCGTCCTCCAGCACAATAATCCGGTCCGCATCCACCACAGTGCTGACCCGTTGGGCCACAATCAGTACAGTGGCATCCCCGGTCTCATGGCGCAGGGCGGCCCGCAGACGGGCGTCCGTCTTGTAATCCAAGGCCGAGAAGCTGTCGTCGAAGATATAGATTTCCGGCTTGCGGACCAAAGCCCGGGCGATGGAGAGACGCTGCTTCTGTCCGCCGGACAGGTTGCTGCCTCCTTGGGAAATCATGGAGTCGAAGCCCTGCTCCATCTCCTGGATGAAATCCAGAGCCTGGGCGGTAGCGGCTGCATTGCGCACCTCTTCGTCGGTAGCGTCCTCCTTGCCGAAGCGGATATTATCCGCAGCCGTACCGGTGAACAGCACCGCCTTCTGAGGGACAAAGCCGATCTTCTGCCGCAGCGCCTCCTGGGTCATCTCCCGGACATCCACGCCGTCCACCAGCACATTCCCGTTTTCCACATCATAGAAACGGGGGATCAGCTGAATAAGAGTGGATTTGCCCGAACCGGTGCCCCCGATAATGGCCGTCACCTCGCCAGGCTCCGCTTTGAAGGTGATGCCGGACAACACCGGCTGCTCGGCCCCCGGATACCGGAAGGAAACATCCTTGAATTCCACATAGCCCTTTTGGCCCTTGGCGGATTTGGGGGAGGCGGGATCGTCGAATTCCGGCTCCATCGCCAGCACTTCATTAATACGGATGGCGGATGCTTGCGCCCGCGGCACCATGACGAACATGAAGGAAGCCATCAGGAAGGAGAACATGATCTGGAACACATATTGGACGAAGGCCATCATATCGCCTACCTGCATTTCGCCGATATCGATGCGCTTGGCGGCGAACCAGGTAACCGCAATAACCGTAAAGTTCATAATCAGCATCATGGCAGGCATAAAAAACGCCATCAGCTTGTTGACCCGGATGCCGGTGTCCGTCAGCTCCCAGTTGGCGCCGGTGAAGCGCTCCTTCTCATGCTCATCGCGGTTGAAGGCGCGGACAACGCGGATGCCCACAAGGAATTCCCGCAGCACCAGGTTCAGCTTGTCGATGCGCTTTTGCATAACCTTGAAATACGGCATGCCCTTGGAGGCGATAAACCAGATGGTCAGGCCCATCACCGGCAGCGAAATCGCCAGAATCCACGTCAGAATGTGGTCCCGGTTGTAGGCCATAATCAGACCGCCGATGCCCATAATCGGAGCGGAAATCATCATCCGCAGCATCATGATCAGCACCTGCTGCATCTGCTGCACGTCGTTGGTGGTCCGGGTAATCAGGGAGGCGGTGCCAACGGCGTCGAACTCCCGCAGAGTAAAATTGCCCACGTGATGGAAAACCTTGCCCCGCAGATCGCGGCCAAAGCCGATGGCGATGCGCGAGGAGAGGTACATGGCAATCACGGAGCAGATGGTGCCGCCCAAGGCGATCAGGAGCATCCAGCCGCCGGTGGACCAGATATAGCCGGTATCTTTTTGCACAATGCCCTTGTCCACAATGTCCGACATCAGCGTCGGCAGATACAAATCGGACAGGGACTGGAGGAACAGAAGCGCCACAGCGGCTACAAGCAGCCAGCTGTAAGGCTTCAAATAACGAAAGAGCTTCAGCACAGTCTCATCATCTCCAATTATCCTGAAATCGCGTCGCCCGTACCCGGAGCAAAAGTAGTCCGCATCCCTTTTTCCGAGGGTGCCGGGCGTCTATTTAGCATAAAACAAACTGCTTACTCGCATTCAACGGGCTTGCCGCCAACCTTATCTTCGTCATGCTGCAGAAGCCGGTCGCGCACAAGAGTCAATCCCTCCTTCATTTTCTCCTTGTCCTCGGGGGTCAATGCACCGAAATACTTCTGCTCCATATTGGCAAAAGCTTTCCTGACCTGAAGACAAAGCTCCTTGCCCTTGTCTGTCAGATAAACCCGGGACACTCGCTGGTCCTGCGGATCAGGACTGCGGCTGACATAACCGCTGGCCTCCATCCGCTTCAGCATAACCGTCAGCGTCGCCGGCTGGATATGCAGATGATCGGCAAGCTCCCGCTGCTTAAGCCCGCTTTTGTGGGCCAGAACAAACAAGACCGGCGGCTGCCCCGGATACAGCCCAAGGGGCTCCAGAGTGGCATGGACCAGTTGAAAATGAAGCCGGATCACTTGATTGAACAGCTGATACAAGGAATTTGTCTCTATATGAAACAAGATTCCATCCCACCTCCCGGAATTTCACCTCTAGCCAAGCTGACCATAGCAGGCATAAGCCTCATTCGCCCAAACAAGCCCGCAAAAAAAGGTTAGCCGTCAAACAATTAGGCACCTAACTATATTACACGATTTTCAAGCCAAAAGAAACCGGAACAAATTCTTAAAATTATATTATCCTTTTTCAAAAAGGGAAACCTCCGTCTCGAGGAGGAAAGGCGTCCACTCCCCCACAGAATAAAGCATCAGGCGGTGCATAGCCCGGGTGCAGGCCGTATAAAACAGCTTGCGCCGGCTCTCCTCCCCATATACTCTCCGGGATGCGTCATAGATGATGACGGCATCGAATTCCACTCCCTTGGCCAAATAAGCGGGAATGACCAGGAGACCCTTCGCGAATTCCGCAGAAGTCTTCGTCACCAGCTTCACATCCTCGTTGCCCTGCTCCCTCAGAAGCCGGTAAGCCTCTTCGCTTTCGGCCGCCGTCTGGGCAATAACCGCCACCGAGGAATACCCCTCCGCTTGAAGCATGGCCAAATCCCCGCGAAGCCTTGCGGCCAATTGCTCCTTGCTCTCCACTTGAGCAAGCGTCGGCTTTTTCCCGCTTCTATGGAAGGTTTCGATCTCCTTGCCTCCGGGCAAAAGCGACTTGGTGAATTCGGCAATTTCCCGGGTGGACCGGTAGCTCTTGGCCAGACGGAATTGCCTGGTGTCGGCTTCGCCGAACAGCTTCACCAGGGGAGAGCCGCCGCCGCGCAGCTCCGACGCTTGGGTAAAGATGGCTTGGCTGGAGTCGCCCAGCACCGTCATGCGGGCTCTCGGGAACAGCTTGGCAAGAAACTCATATTGGAAAACCGAATAGTCCTGGCCCTCATCCACAAAAACATGCCGGACTTCCGTATTGGTCCGGACCCCCTCCACCAGCTCCTTCACATACAGATACGGTGTGGCATCCTCATAAAACAGCCGCCCGCCGTCAAGCCGGGCCTGGGTCTGAGCACAGATTTCCGCCCACAGCGCAGGCAATGCGGTTTCGCCGGTCATGCTCCGGAAGGCCTCTCTCCCGCTGAACAACTGGGCATACACTCCGCGGATATTGATGAACGAGAGCCGTCTGACGCTTTTTCGCAGGGTCCTGAAATGCTCCTTCACCACCGCCTGCCTCAGTATATCCTCCTCCCGTTCGGCAAAGTCGAAATCATCCTCTTCGCCCCAGGTGATATTCTGCTGCTTCTCGTGAACGGCCTCATATGCTTCCGCAAAATCAAATACCCCCCCGGCCCGGTGCAGCCTTCCGAATGCCGCGGCATACTGCTCCTTGTCCAGATAATTCAGCTCCTCGCCGACCCACACCTCATCCCGCTCCTGCCGTTCCAGCAAGGTCAATTGGCGCAGCAGCCATTCCTGCAGCAGCGTCACCCGGTTGGTCAGGCGGATTGCCGGATCATAGCTGTAGAATTGGCTCCGCAGCTCATCCTCCGTGATCAGCTCGCGCCCGCGGAACCGGATGCTGTTAAATTGCATTCCCTCCCGGTTCAGCCACAGCCCGTAGCTCTGCAATGCACGCAAGAATGCCGCGGAGGCTTTGTAGGCCATTCCTTCCACCCGGGCCTCGTAGCCTTCCGTTCCGGAACCGGTCAAGACAACCTCCATTTGGTCAAAAGGGTCCTCCAGCGCCCACTCCTTCCCAAGAGCGTGCTCCAGATATTCCTGGAAGGTGGCCTGCTGCATATTCTCCTCGCCCAGCTCGGGGAGCACCGCCGATACATAGCTGTTGAAGACAGGGTTGGGGGAAAACAGCACGATCTGGTCAGCCTTCAGCCGCTCCCGGTTTTTGTAGAGCAGGTAGGCTACCCGCTGCAGGGCGGCAGAGGTTTTGCCGCTGCCCGCTACGCCATCCACAAGAACCATCCGGCTGGTATCGTCGCGGATGATGGCATTTTGCTCCTTCTGGATGGTGGCTACAATGCTCCTCATTTGGGAATCGGCTCCCTTGCCCAGAACCTGCTGCAAGAGCTCATCCCCGATGGTCAGGCTGGTGTCGAATACATTCTTCAGTTGGCCGTTGGCAATCTGGTATTGCCGCTTCAGTTGGATGGTCCCTGTGATTTCCCCGCCGGGCGCATGGAATGCGGCTTTGCCGGTGGAATAATCGTAATACATCCCGGCAATGGGGGTGCGCCAGTCATAAACCAGAAACGACATCCCATCCTCATCCGCAAAGGAAGCAACGCCAATGTAAATCTTCTCGTCGAAGCTTTCGCCGTCCTCGCGGAAATCGATTCTGCCGAAATAGGGGGAGGCCAGAAGCCGGTTCATATTTTTCCATTGCCGCAGCCGGAGCCGGTAGCTGCGTTCCCGCTCGGAGAGCAGCGCTTCCTGCTGCCTGATGCTGTGGAATGTCTCCTCGAAGTCCTCTTGTGAAGCTGTATTGACGGTCACTTCTTCCCAAAAGTGCTTGCGGATTTCCGCCGTCTGACTTCCCAGCCGATCTACATCAGGCTCCAGTTCGCGAATATTCTCCTCCAGCTTCTCCTTCACCTGCTCCAAATACGCCTGCTCCTGTTTCCAATCCGACCGCTTCATCATTTTCCCAGCACGCTCCCTTCAAAAAATAGAGAAGCAACCCCCTTGACAAACCTCTTGATAAATCCCCTTGACAAATGCCAAACTCCTTGCTACAATAAAATTGTAAAAGGAAATTAAAATTGGTCTTACTATGCGAAAAACCAAAATGATGACAGATCGTTTTTGATTATAGCACTGTGCATAGAGATGTGCAACTATAATTTTTGCTATTGAACCCGGCGGGCTTCCGTCGGGTTTTTCGATGTGCAATCCCCCGGTCCGGCCAGCCGGAGCGGATGCGCGGCTATACCGTTTGTCACGAGGCGATCATCGGCATCACATAACCGGGGGGCTATGAAGCTTATGCGTAGGTATGCGCTTTGTCACTCCCGTTTATTTGAAGGCACCAGGTAAATATAGGATAATAAAGGATAGTGGCTAAGCCTCCGTTGTCGCACCTCCTCTCCTTTGAGCCGGAAAGTTGCAGATTCCTTATATAGGTTTTATAATTAGACTTATTCTAATTAATAATGCCAGGGGGTCTGTGCCGTGAAGCCCAAAGGTCTTTTAACACCCCAACGGAAAGCCATTCTGGATGTTATATGCGCCTCATCGGACCATCCCACCGCGGCGGAGATTATGGACCGTTTGCGGGAGAGAGGCCGCCAATTTGCTTACGGAACGGTATACAATTCACTGAAATATTTGACCGAAACCGGCCAGATCCAGGAGCTGCGGGTAGGCGACGCCTGCCGCTACGATGCCCGGACAGAGCACCATCACCACATCCAATGCACCGTTTGCGGACGGGTGGACGAGGTGTTTGCTCCCATTCCCGGGGAATGGGCCGAGGAGGTAGCCCGGGAAACCGGATATCTCCTGGATCAGGACCAGATATTGCTGAAAGGAGTGTGTGCTTCATGCAGGGCACGAACAAGCTGACGGCGGAGGAAAAAGAGGAAATCAGACGTTTTCTCCCGCCGGGTGTGGACCCTGAGGAGGCTTATTGTACCGTAACCAACCGGATCGTCATTGTCAGTCCGGTGCCGGGAACGCTTCATGAGCTGGTGCGGGAGCTGGCGGCAGCCTGTTACGATGTAATGGTCTTCCACCACGCGGATTATTCCTTGCTCTTCCAGCTTAAGCCGGATCTGCTGATTCTGGATTTCACCCGGGAGGATCATGCCCCCGCCCTTGAGGGAATCGCCAATCTGGAAATGTACGGCACCAGACTTCTGCAGTTGGTTCCGCCTGTATCCGGAGCCTCCCTCCGGCTGGTTTCCGCCGCTTCGCTGGCTTGGCCTTCCTCCTTGGGCAATGCCTTGTCTGCAATCAAAACCCAAATGGCGCAAGCGCCAAGAGCCGGGAAGGCGGCAGCCCCTTTTCAACAGGAAGGCATTCTTCAATTGAAGGATTTGGTGCTGGATTTGAACCGGTATATGGTGCAGTGCGGCACACACCGGGTAGAGCTGACCAGGACGGAGTTCGATTTGCTGCGGGTCATTCTGGAGGGTGGAGGCAAAGTGCTGTCCCGGCAGGAGCTTCTGGACCGGGTATGGGGCGAGGGCTACTTTGGCGGGAGCAATATTGTGGATGTTCACGTCCGCTCTCTGCGCCAGAAGCTGGGCGACGATCCCAAAAAGTCCTCATATGTAGGAACAGTCCGCGGCATCGGCTACCGTGCAGTAGAGGAAGAATAGTGAAAGGACGTCATAATTTGTTCACCTTTTCTTCATCAAACCTTCATGCAGATTCCCTATAGGCTTGTTAAAATGTATTCATAACTTATATTTAGTCTAATTATTAATTAGAAATAAATATTATGAAATGCATCTTACAAGGAGGCTTGAATCGCATGTATGACGTGATTATCATCGGCGGCGGCCCTGCCGGAGCGACAGCAGCCATCTATACTGCCCGCGCCAATCTCTCCACCCTGGTGCTGGATAAAGCCCCCGGGGCCGGAGCCCTGGCGCTGACGCACAAAATCGCCAACTACCCCGGCGTTGCCGGAGAGATCAGCGGCAAAGAACTTTTGGATACGATAAGGGAGCAAGCCAAGAGCTTCGGCGCTGCCTTCGAAACCACCTCGATCACCGCGGTGGATCTGGAGGGCGAGACCAAGATGGTCTTTACCCCCGAAGGCATGTATGAGTCCAAAGCGGTGATTGTCGCCACCGGCTCCAAAGGCCGCAACCGGATGCTTCCCGGCGAGGAGAAGCTGCTGGGACGGGGCGTCAGCACCTGCGCCACCTGCGACGGAGCCTTCTATCAGGGCAAGGAGGTGGCGGTGATCGGCGACTCCGAGGAAGCGCTGGAGGAAGCGGCGGCTCTGACCAAATTCGCCTCCAAAATCCATTTTATCGTGCCGCGGCCTGATCTCCAGGGCGTGGACGGTTTCCCGGAGCTGGAGAACACCGTTTATCTGCCGAAGACCCGCCCTTTGGAAATTGTCGGCGAGAGCAAGGTTACCGGCGTGAAGCTCAAAACCGCCTCCGGCGAGGAGCAACTGCTTGAGGTGGACGGCGTATTCGTCTTCCTGTCCGGCAGCAAGCCGGGCACCGACTTCCTGGAAGGCCAGGTGCCTCTGGATGAAGCGGGCTTCATGGAGCTGGACGCCTTCATGCAATCCTCTGTCCCCGGTGTCTTCGGAGCCGGCGAGGTCCGCCGTTCTCCCGTGAAGCAAGCTGTAGTGGCCGCCGCCGACGGCGCCATCGCCGCCATGGCCGTGGATAAATTCATCCACCGCCGCGCCAATCTGATTCCCCAATACAAATAACCATATAAGGAGAGATTTTGACCATGTCCACTCCCGTAAAAGCCGTTGTTTACTCCAGTACCCACTGCACCTTCTGCAAGCAGCTGAAGGCCTATCTGACCGAGCAAAATGTGGAATTTGAAGAGCGCAACATCGATACCAGCGAAGCGTATGCCAAAGAACTGCAGGATCTGGGAATGAACTCCGTGCCTGTTACCGTTATCGGCGAAACCACCATTCTGGGCCTGAACCCCACCCGGATCAAAAAAGCTATCGCCGCTTTGGCCTAAAAAACGAGTTCCCCAAAGTGACGGGAGGCTCTGAAGGGAAGTCCCGGCGCTTTTGGGGGAGACCCCATATGCACAAACATACCCCTGCAACCACAAACCCAAAATTCGAGGAGGAAATAAACTATGAGTCAAGTTGTTGAAACCGCCGTTGTAAAAGTGGGCAAGCCCGCTCCGTCCTTTAACCTGCTGTCCACCAAAAACCTGGAGACGCTGGAAGAGCGCGTGGCCCTGGAAGACTATAAAGGCAAGTGGCTGGTTGTCTTTTTCTGGCCCTTCGACTTCACCTTTGTTTGCCCCACCGAAATCATTTCCCTGAGCGACGCATACGAGCAGTTCCTGGATCTGGATTGCGAAATTGTGGGCATTTCCACCGACAGCGTCCACACCCACCGCGCCTGGATCAATACCCCCCGGGACGCCAAGGGCATCGGCGACATCAAGTATCCGCTGGCTGCGGACTTCACCAAGGTAACCGCCCGCGCTTACGGCGTGCTGGATGAGGAGCTGGGCGCCGCCAACCGCGGCCTGTTCATCATCGACCCGGAAGGTATTCTGCGCTACCAAGTGGTCACCGACCTGAACGTGGGCCGCAGCGTAGATGAAACCCTCCGTGTGCTCCAAGCGCTGCAAGCCGGCGGACTGTGCCCGGCCAACTGGAAGCCCGGCGACAAAACACTGGGATAATTGAACTGCCAGCAGCGGCTGATGCCGCTCCTTTCACACCCGCCAGAGGAACTAAGGCGGGTGTTTTTGCATGTGAACGGGTATCCCGCACGGCCTGCCGGGGGATAGTGGGTATTGTATGTGTATGGAAGCAGCGGGTTGGGTAAAAAGACAGAGGTTGGTATGCGGACACAGGTTCCGTTATTCCTCGAAAAATTAGTGTTTTGACTTTTACGCGGACTGACGATCCGTTATGTGGCGGAAAACAGCCGGTTTAGGCGGTCAAACAGGCAAATAACGTATCCATTGTCCGTGAAATTTGCATAAGAGCTTATTTGTGAGAAATAACGGAACGTCGGTCCGGATAGCAGCTGGTTCCAGCTTCTAGATTCCAGCTTCCAGACATCAGAGTTCCAGCCCAGCACAGACGATTCGGAGGAGGTACAATAAATTGACCAATCGTAAGCAATTATCAGCCGTCATGGCTGGCTTGGGCATCTGCCTTGCATTGGCGGTGACGGCCGCAGGCTGCGGCAAGGAACAGGCCGCTCCCTCCCCTGCCGCGCCGCCTTCCATGGCAGCAGCCCCTTCGGCGACGGCGGTTACTCCCATTCCGTCCCCAAGCGCACCGGTTCCCCCTCCCGCTCCTTCTCCCACGGTTACAGGCGACGCAGCTCTTCCTGACAAGCTGAAGAGCATGACCCCGGATGAAAAGCTGGGGCAGCTGCTGGTAGCCGGACTTGACGGGACGGAAGCCGGTGACGAAGCCAGGCGGCTGGTGGAGGAAACCCATGTGGGCGGCTTCATCCTATACAAGCCCAATATGGTTAACACCGGGCAAACGGTGGCCCTGCTTAATCAATTGAAGAAATTTAACCGGCCGTCCGGGATTCCCCTTTGGCTTAGTGTGGACCAGGAGGGAGGCAAGGTCAGCCGGCTGCCTGTGGACATCGCCCTCCCGGCCAGCCGCGACCTTGCCGCCGGCGGTACGCCGGAGCGGGCCAAAGCCTTGGGCAAGGCGGTGGGCCAGGAGCTCCTGGCCTTTGGCTTCAACATGAACTATGCCCCGGTGCTGGATATTGACAGCAATCCGGCCAATCCGGTCATCGGCAGCCGCTCCTTCGGCTCTGACGCCAAGACGGTGAAGCTGTACGGCCTGGCGGCTATGCAGGGCCTGCAGGACAGCGGTGTGGTGTCGGTGGTGAAGCATTTTCCCGGGCATGGCGACACGGCCACGGATTCCCATCTGGAGCTGCCGGTGGTCAACAAAACCCTGGCGGAGCTGGAAAAGCTGGAGCTGGTGCCCTTCCGGGCCGCCGCAGAGGCCGGGGCGGATGCGGTGATGGCGGCGCACATTTTGCTGCCCCGCCTGGACCCGGACTATCCGGCCACCCTTTCGCCGGCCATCATCACAGGGCTGCTCCGGGAGAAAATCGGCTACGACGGGGTGGTCATCACCGACGATATGACCATGGGGGCCATCGTCAAGCACTACTCCCTGAAGGAGGCCGCCGTGCGGGCGGTGCAGGCGGGCTGCGACCTGGTTCTGGTAGCCCACGGCTACAGCCAGGTGCAGGAAGCGGCGCAGGGCCTAAAGGAGGCGCTGGCCGACGGCCGGTTGACCTGGGCGCGGATCGATGAAAGCGTGGCGCGGATATTGGCGCTGAAGGCCTCGCGGAAGCTGGCGGACACGCCTGTTGCGGCGTCCCCGGACATCGGGGCGCTGCAGGCCGCTGTGAAGCAGGCGCTGGCCGTGCACTAAAGCCGCCGCCGCGGCGGCGCGACCGCTGCGCGATCCCTGCTAGCCAAACCCTAACGAATATCAGAAGGCTTATTTCCCCCAAAACAGCAGGTTTGAAAATGCAACGAATATGAGCCACGTTATCTCCTGCTCACTGGGCTAATTTCAGCTTGCTTTTGCCAAATAAGCTTCCACAGATTCGTTAAACCGGAGACAGGAGGCTAATTGGCAAAATAACGCCGCTGATATTCGTTAGGGCGTGTTTGCACACACGCCCTGGGAAGCCGCCGCTGCCGATCCCGAACGGGCCTTTTGCAAGGAGCCTCGTCCCTGAGCTGCGGGCTTCAACAAAAAAACCGCCGGAGCCATGGTCCCGGCGGTTTGCTTTTGGATCAGATGATTACGGGTTTATTGCAGCAAAAGCGGGTCCGCATGCACCTCAAAGCCGTTTTGCTCCAGCAGATAACCCAAATACCGGTTTTCCTTCTTGAAGCTCCAGTCCGCCGTAAACAGCACCTTATCGGCAAATGTATATCTGGCGACCAGCACTCCGCCTACATACAGCTCCAAATTGCCCGGATTGTGGCTCAGGGTGTATTCCCCCTGAATATAATCCGTATTCGGCTCCCGCTTCTCCAGTGCAGTTAGCAGAATGCTTCTGACCTCGTTTTTCATGGGAATCACATCCTCCGCGAGATAATCCGGTTCACAAAACCGTTTATCAGAATTGTTCGACAGCGGAGGAGCAATCCCTTTGCATAATCATGTCTATTCCTTGACGGAAGCGGCTTGTGCCGCCAGCTCCTCTCCCAGCCAAGCGCCTTGGGCAATCAAGGTGCGCTGGAGTGAAGGCACCTCCACCTGGCGGGAGGTGATGCCTCCTGCCTGCACCGCCATCGCAGCGGCGGTTCCCGACGCCTGGCCCATTGCGAAGCAGTTGGGCATTACCCGCAGCGAACCCTGGACTGCCCGGTCCGAGGAGGCGGCCCGGCCCGGCACCCACAGATTCTCCAGCCCCTTGGGCAGCAGGCAGCGGTAAGGCACTCCATGGGATTCTCCGGGGTTCAAGCGGTGAATCCGGGTTTGTCCCTTGCTGTTGGCCAAGTGAACGTCGATGAAATAGGAGTTGCGGGCAATATCGTCGGGGAAGCTGCGCAGCTGCATAAAGTCCTCTGTCAGAAGCACATAATCCCCCTCGATCCGGCGGGTTTCCCGGATGCCCAGCTGCTCGCCGGTAGCCACTACGTGGACATGTTCAAAACCAGGCACATACTTGCGCAGGAAATCCACCTGCACCTGCACCAGCTTCCGCCCTTCCATGGCGCCGCGGGTCAAATCCTCCGGTTTGGTCCCGTCCACACCGAACACATGCCCGAAGTTTACGCTGACCAGATCATCCGCCAGCCAGGCAAAGCCGGACACCTTCTTGCGGCCCTCGGGAAGATCGCCGTTTTGCTGGGCTTTTTCCACTGCCAGAGGAATTTGCCCACCGTCTCCGCTCTCCTCCAGATATTGCAGAAACCGCTTATAGTCCGCACGGGCCAGCACATAACACATGGTGCCGGGCTGAAGTTCGCCCTCTTCCCCACCCTTCTGGAAAGGGGCGCCCGCCCGGGCGGCAAGATCGCCGTCCCCTGTGGCATCGATGAAATATTTGCTTTTGACCACGGAAAGCCCTGCCTTATTGGCCAGAATGACTCCCTCCAGCCGGGTGCCGTCCTCTGCCATCAGCACATCCGCCACAAAGGTATGGAACAGCACCTGCACCCCCGCCTCTGTTACGGCATCGTCGTAAACCAGCTTCAGCACCTCGGCATCAATGGGCACCCAGTCCAGCAGCTGGCCATAGCGCTCTTGGAAGGCAGCCGGACTGGCCGCTTTCATCTTCTCCAGCAGCTCAAGACCAATCCCGCGGATGACGGGCTTCTCCTTATCCGTATACGGGCAAAATGCCGGAACCAGCGCCAGCGTCCCCATTCCTCCAAGAAATCCCCGCTGCTCCAGAAGCAGCACCCGCGCGCCATTCCGCGCTGCCGCCAATGCCGCCGCCACTCCGGCAGGACCGCCTCCCGCCACCAGTACATCCGTTTCTGCCACAACCGGCAGCTCCCTGGCCGGCAACCGATAACCTTCGCTCATCATCCTTACCCCCTGCATAGTTGATTGAGGCGAACCGGGTACACCTCTGTTTGTCTTCAGTGTATAATAAAGAGTAGCTTCCGTTTAGTTATCATTTGGTTTACATATAGGAGGGTCCATCATGCCCCGCAAAAAAACAACCATGGAAGACCTGGCCCGCGAGCTGGGGGTAAGCCGTCTGACTGTTTCCAAGGCGCTGCGCGGCTTGCCGGGCATGTCGCTGGAAACCCGCCGGGACATTCTCCGGCTGGCCGAGGCCAAAGGCTACCTGACCCGGGAGCAGAAGGAAAGCGCCCTTTTTGAGCATACCTCCCTGCAGAGTCTCCAGCCAAGGCGGTTCTATATGGTGCTGCAAGAGCATAACGCTTCCCCTTCACACGTCCACCTGGAGCTGCTGAAGGGGCTGAACCAGCGCTTTCACGGCACTCATTCCTCTGTGGCGCCGCTGTTTGCTCCTGCCGCCGCCTCTCAGAGCGACGCCGCCTGGCGGGAGTGGTCGGACGGCTGCGGACTTGCTTTTGCCGACGGGATTTTCATTCCTCCCATGACTCCGCCGGAGCTGGAAAAACGTCTGCTTGACCTGCCGCTTCCCCGGATTTTGCTGAACTTCCCGCCCACCGGGGCCATGGCGGACAGTGTCGTCTGGGATGTGTACGAGTCGGTCAGGCAAGCGGTCCAGCTCCTGGCGGAGCATGGCCACCGGCGGATTCTGTATATCGGCGACACCCGCTCCTCCCGGGGCTACCGGCTCCGCTGGTCAGCCTTTGCCGAAGCCATGGCCGAACATGGGCTGGAAGCGGACCCGGCCCGGCACCTGACGGCGCCCCAGGAGGCTGACAGGATTGCCTGGCGGGAGGAATTTATCCGGCTGATGACTGCGGAAAAACCCACTGCCTTGCTCAACACCGTGGAGGGATATCTGCCATGGATCTACTATTTATGCAGCCAGTCGGGCCTGTCGATTCCTGCAGACTGTTCCCTGGTCAGCCTGGATGTATCGGCGGAGCCGCCTGCGCCGGGCCTCTGCTACTTCTATTTGCCTGTGCGGGAAACCGGAGCCCGGGCCGCCGACCGGATGATCTGGCGCATCGCCAATCCGGGTGAGCCGTTGGAGCATCTGCGGCTCCAGGGGCGGCTGGTCCGGGGGGACAGCCTGCGTGAAGCGCCCCGGGAGTAAGCAAGCACCGCTCCAGCGCTCCCCACTCTTGGAACAATCCGATGTGCGGATGTGCAATTTCTCTATACTGTCTCTACTTCAAAAATAATTTCTGCCGTAAACTCACACTGCGGATTTTTCACCTTCAAATCCAGCAGGTAAAGCTCCGCCAGTGTTGTTCTTGGACCCACAAAAATATCCTTTTCAACGGAAAATTCCAGTACATTCGGGTCGTAGACAACGAAAATGCGGCCCCTCTCGCCTTGAATCTCCACTCTGCCGGGGGATAGCGGCTTGGGCTCCCGGAAGGTGACGAAGCGTTCTGTCACAGACGAAGGCGCATGTTTAAATGTATAGCTATCCTTCACCGTCAGCTTGGGCGCTGCCGTTTTTTCAAATACGAAGGACCTTAGCAGGGATACCAGGCTGTTATCGTTATATGCCCTGGAAATCTCCAGTACAAATACATCTGTGCTCCCGGTACCGGACTGCTCCAGCACACGGGCGGACTGCTCCCGGCCCTCCGCTTGATAACCTCCGTTAATGACAGGAACGGAATGCCCCCGGGAGCTGTTGCACAAGATCGTATACCGCTCCGGCCCGAAATACTGCTTCGTATATTCACCCGCCCCTGTATCGGTCAGCAGCAATTCCCCATTGACATCCAGAATGAAATTTCCCACATCGTTATGATTATGCGGCTCATCATTGTGTCCGCCCTTGGCCGCCAGGGAAACGGCATTCATCCCTGTGCGAAGCCTGGAAACCAGCCACTGCGCATCCTTCAGGTAATAGGTTCCGCCTGCCAAACCTCCGCCTCCCATCCCCGGACTGCTCCAGATCAGATTGCGGATGGCTTCCGCCCAGTTGTGGCAATTGTTATCCATAAACCGGGCCCTGTATTGTAGATCCGGAATCTCCACCTCCCCAAAGCAGTTCTTCAAATACCAAGTCAACCCGGGCTGGAACTTGAAGGTCAGATTGGCGTCCGAAAAGCTGACCACATTATTATCGCTCAGATAGCATTTTTGCTGGAAAAGCGCAATCTGCCGAATCTTTTCTCCCTGCATGAGATCAATTTGCCCTGCAGTCCTTTGTCTCAGCAGTTCTGCAAAATAGGTATATAAACCAAAGCCGTACTTCCAGTAGCCCAGTCCTTCGGTACAGGCCCCATCCTCCGCATAGCCGCTGAGGAAGGTTTCCATTGTGCCCAGCAGCCGCAGCAAAACCGGGGCCAGCGCATCATTGTCCTTAATCAAATAAAGCGCCGCTGCGCCTACTGATCCTGCGCACACTGCCGCCCAATTGTTCGTCGCCGTCTCCCACCAGAACATGGAGTTGAGCTCACAGTAGGGCTGGAGAATCCTCTCCTTCACCAGCTCATGTACCCGGTGTACCACAATAGGGGCCAAACGCTCCTCCAGCATCGAGCATATTTCCATCAGCGCAAATCCGGTTTCGGAAGCAAAAAGGTCTACCTGCCGTTGATGCTCCCGAATCCTTCCAATGTTTTTCTTGCCGCCGGCATAGGGGCCCGTCTTTTCATAGACCGTCAGGCTCTCCCCGCCCAAATGCGCAGGCAGGCACCAGGTATATTCATCACAAATGGCCCAAATGGCATCCTCCAGCGCATGGATGTATGGGTCTTCTCCGCAGGCTGCCGATAAAACAGCAAAGGTTTTCAGCCTTCCCCTATGCTCGAAGTATTCACGTTCATATTCCTTTCTGGAACCGGTAAGATCGTATATTTTATAATCTGAAAAACGGAGGGATCGGATGGGCTGTTCCAGATAACGCCTTCCCGCTTCCAGTATGAGATGCCATTCCTCCTTATAAAATGGATTTTCCCCTTGAATTTCCTTCCACTTTTCCGAATTGCGCCCCTCCGCAAACAACACGGGTCTGCCTTGATTCACCTCGTCGCCATACAACAAGGCCGCTTTGATTTTCTGTAAATTCATAATTAATCCTCCACAAATCTATCAAGGATATTGAATGACCAGCTTCGGTTCAAAGCCTGTTTTTTCTCTTGAAGCAAAGCTTATGGAGCTTTGGGAGGAGCCTGTGCCTTCATTTACAAGCAGAAAGGAAACCTTCTTGTCATTCAGATGACTTCTTATATAATTGGTTACATCATACGAGATCCACTTTCCATTGTCCGTGGCATTTATGCTTTTGCCGGTAATATAGGCCGTTCCCGCGGGGGCATTGTTCCAGGTTATCCCTGTCTCGGACCAGGTTGTATCCGACACGCCGTAAAGCTTGATGGTCCTTGCAGCATCAGTCCCTATACTGGACACATACAGCCTTAATTCCGCTTTTGAACTTGTCGAAAATCCATAGGCGCTGAAATCGAATTTCACATACGACTTCCGGTTATATCCGCTATTGCTGGACGTATCCTTTTTAACCGGCAAATTATCGATTGTGCCATAGTTTGTATTGGCGTATGTCCCATCGGTTATATTGGCGTCTGCGCCCGGAAGAAAGCTCTTCCCGCCTTGGATTTCCAGCTTGGGTTCAAAGCCTGCCCGTTCCCGCGAGGCAAACAGTACCGTGTTTTGGGTGGAGGCTGTACCTTCGTTCACAAGCAGAAAGGATACGTTTTTATCGGTCAAATTACTTTTCACATAAGAAGACACATCAAACGAAATCCATTTTCCCTTGTCCGTATTGCTGATGCTCTGGCTTGTAATATAGGTTGCTCCTGCCGGAGCATTATTCCAGTTTATTCCCGTCTCTGACCAGGCTTCATTGGAAACTCCGTACAGCTTTATTATTCTGGTGGAGTCCGTGCCTATATTGCTTACATACAGCTTTAATTTTGCCTCCGGCTCCGAATAGTCAAATCCGCTAAAATCAAAATGCACGTACGCCTTACGGTTAAAGCCGGTATCAGCGGCGATATCCTTTTTTACCATAAGATTAGTATCCGCACCATAATTTGTGGCGGCATTTGCCCCATCGTTCACATAAGCATCCTTATTGGAGGTAAAGGTCTTCGCGCTCAGCTTAAATTTTGCACGGAACGTAGCCCCCTTCATATTAACTGCATTGATGCTCAGCTTGATGGTAGGCTCCAATTGCAAAACCGTTACATTGGAATCCTTGGATATCACATCGGCGCCTTTTCTGTTTATTTCCAGCACAATGGGCGAGCCGCCTACCTGGGTGGGATCAGACACAGCGAGCTCATAATCGGCATCCGTCTCTTTAGTGATCACGGAGGCTTTTCTCGTGCTGGTAATATCGCCTGCCGTTTTGGTGCTGTCATTCCAGAAGTTAACCGCCGTCAGCCCCAAGGTTGTCTCCTGCACCGCCTGTGCATCCGGTGAATTTTCGATAATTTTTATATTCGGATTGGCCGCATAAGCAGCCACCTGAGAGGTTGTTTTATTCGGCAGCAGCACGTAGGAATAGCCTTGATCCACCGGATTATTGCCGTGATTGAACCACATGGTCAAGTAATTCCTGGTCTGGGTTGCCGTGCGGGCGTCATCAATAACTCCGTTTTTATTAATGTCAAACCATGTTCCCGTCCGGGTTTCACGTTTTACCTGTACCGTAGAGCCCCCCGGGAAATAATAGCCGATATCGGATTTTGCCGTATTTCCGGCCAAGTGCGCCCAATTGGTGCCTGTAAGTGTTGCGCTTTGTCCGAGAGAAGGGATTTTCAGGCTGCCGTTTACGGTAAACCCATTGGCGCCGGAGCTATTCAACGCCCGATTCTCCACAATGGTCTCAATGGGCGAATTATCGGTGCTGTTTATGCCTGCTCCCAACAAAACAATCTCATCATCAAACATGAAATATGACTTTTTGGCATCCAGTGTTTTCGGCACATCATGGAGCTGCATGCCGGTTACCCCATAAAGCCCGGCAATATCCGCCCCTCCAACCCAGCTTCTTCCTCCCAGTATGCCTGACTTATAACCCTTTTTGCCTGTGGTATCACCGGGATCAATATCCGGTCTTGCGGACTTGTCCACGGTGGTTCCCGGAATCCGGTACGGATCAATGGTAGCCCAGTAATTGCCGTTATATTGCCCTTGGTCGCCGTTATAGAGATAGGTTGCGCCGTAATTGGTAAACCACCCGTGAAGATTCTCCTTGCTAAACGATTCATAGTTGTATATCCGGCTTGAAAACATGCTTAGCCCAAATGTATAATCCGGACGTCCATGCACCACACGGTCCATGTTCGGATACCTTTTGTGGGCCACAAAAGGGGCTGCTGCCGGAATCGCAGGATCATTCATAATCTGCTTTGCAATCTGCATTTCATACAGAGGCATATTCGGGAGAATGGGCTGAAAGGTATTATTGGTGATCCATCTTTTGAGCAAACGTTTGAAATATAGCCTGTCGCCGGAATCCGGCGCACTTTGCGAGGCGAATACCACCGCCCTCACTCCATCCATGCCATAGGAAAAATCATTTTGGGGAGAATAGGAGATGAATCTGCCGCGCACCATCGACATGAAACCGCCTTCATACATCACCGGCTCATAGACAGTATATATCCAATTATAAATATTGCTGACATTCGGATTGACCACCTGGTATCCGGTTCCGACTAAGCTGTCGACTATTTTAAGCAGTCCATACGCATAACCCGATCCGTATCCCCCGTTATACGCATGATGCTCATGCTGGATGAAAGACCCGTCCGGATAGACTCCTTCTCCGCTTGTAACCTCCAAATAAAGCGGGTCCATGGCATCCCTTCCTGCTGTCACCAACGCGGCCCGTTTGCTGACCGCACCTGCTTTCACAAACTCTTCGGCGAAGGAGAGCCGGTTGGCCCCCGTAAAAACACCTGAATACCCGCCGATGCTGGGCGTATAACGCAGAACCGCATCTACATATTTGTTCACCTGTGCGGCAGTGAGATGATCATACATTAAAATGGTACAGTTCATTAATTTTATCGCACCGCCGATTTGGTAATCCCACCAGTTGGGACTTGGAGCTTTTGGCGCGGTTGTACTGTACCTGTTTTGGTTCATCCACTCAAGGGCATTGACAATATCCGTTTTCAAGCTGGCATTATGGTACAGGCTTGAGCCTACTGTATTGTATGCGGTTGCCATAAATTCCAGCGATTTATAGGATTCATTAATATAATAGGAATATTGATTATCAGGCATATAATCCCATAGATACGTTCTTGTGGGAGACTTTTCCATCGTATTCCAACGTTCCTGTGCCGTCTGTGTCAGAGCCGCAATCTTGCTGGCGGTATTCGGATCATTGGGATCATAGGGTGAACCTCCGGTGAGATAGTTGAAGTGCTTCATCCTGATGGCGTCAAAATCATCCGCCGCCTTCACGGTCTGAATGGAAGGCGGAAAAAATAAAATCCCCGCTGCTAAAAAGAAAACAATACAACAGCTTACTAATTTTTTCATCATCCGACGCTCCTCGTAACATTTTTTCTTTCATTCCATACTTGTCCCGATCCATATTATGCAGCTATTCTGCATCATCTCCTTTCATATCCCGGATATCGCCTCTCATCTTTTTCTGATACTCCTTCGGAGTCAGCACATACCTTTCCTTAAAGAGCTTGATAAAATGCTGGATGCTGTTATATCCAAGCTGGGAAGCGATTTCCTTAACCGTGCGGTCGGACTCATACAGAAGCTTTGCCGCGCACTGCATTTTCTTTTCAGATAAATATTCAGAGAAGCCCATCCCGATCAAGGCTCTGAAATTCCTGCTTAAATAGGAGGCGCTTATATTCAATGCTTTGCTTACATTTTCAAGAGACAGATTGTTGTATATGTTTTCATCGATATAGGTTATAATTTTCTGCTCCAGCTCATTATTGATCATCGATTTCTTCGTATTTTGCCTTTTCAGACATAGAACCTGGAACACATCATTCATCCACATCCGAAAATCAGCGATATTCCCGATCTCCTGCATCTGCTCCCGCAAATCAAAACCAAAGGTATCCCATTCATTCATATCCAAACCGATTAAGGTTTTTTTGATGCCGGAAACGATGGAATTGAGAATATACATGCCGTCGTCCATATGATAGAAGCCGGTCATCAAATCCTCTACTATGGAATCCAGGAGTGTGCTGAAGTCAGTATCCTTCCCGCTTCTTATTGCATCCTCCAGCCTGTTTAACAGCTTAACCGGATTTTCAAGGTCATGCTTTGGGGAAACACATAAATCCTCATAGGCAAATATCCGTTTATGGGGCATAAAGTACATATATTTGCAGCACTCCTGCGCTTCTTTATAGGATTTGAATATGGCATCTCCCGTTCTCGGATAAGTCCCTCCGATGCAAAACGCAAATTTTGTATTCACCGCCGACTCAATTGCTGCTTGCAGCTGTCCGCAGATATTCTTCTTATCTTCCAATAGCTCAAAGTTGACGAATCCGACGATTGTTCTATCGTCCTCCGATATGCTTTCCACCTGCAGTCCTTCTCTTTTCATCCCCAGCTCCTGAACAATGCTGTAGTTGACAAGCATCCTGTTTTCATACCCCAGGCCCGTATCGGAATAGATTTGAATGATAAAGGTAAAGATGTAGCTCCCGGTAAAGCTCAAACCCGCCAATCTTTCGATATCCTTTACCTCGTCCAGATTGGTTTTCCCCAGGATCAGCCTTGAAATGGCATCATGGTGAATGATGGGCTTGTTTGCCTCCAATTTTTCACTCAAGCTGTGAATATTCCCCGCCAGGTTATGAATCGTCCCCTCCAGCATCTGGTATTCATTTTGGGCCAGAGTATTTTCCTCTCCGCGGAATACGGCAGACAGCTTTCTGATCCTGTCCAACACCACTCCGAAGGGTTGGTAAGCCCCTTTGGTAAACACGAAGGACATGGTCAAATTGACAACAAGCAGGATGATGCAAAGGGTCAGAATATAGAGCATCATCTGGCGGTTCTTATTATGGATGCTCTCAATGGACAGAACGGAAACATATTTCCAGTCGTTGTAGCCGGATTTTACATAGGAAACCGTGACCAGCTCTCCTTCACTTTTCAAATCCTTATTTCCGCTCATCTCCGACTGAAGGACAAACCTGCCTAAAGCCGTATCCGCAATGCTGGCTCCGATTTTGCTGCTGTCTTGATGGGCCACAATTTCCCCCTCTTTATTGACAATCAGCATCACCTCTTCTTGCTGCAAATTCATGTTTTTAATAAATTTATTGAGAAAGTCCTGCTTGATATTGATCACCACAATGGCCTTGCTTTCCTGATTGCTTACGTTATACGGAATATTTCTTTTGTAAGCGGTAACATTTCTTTCCGCTCCAGTTTTGACCGTTTCATTGACAAACCAGGAGCGTTCGGAAGCAGCATCCCTGTATTTGGATATCCATTCAAAGGCATAGTCATTTCCAGTTTCCACATCCTGAATAAAATGGACGTTGGAATTGATAAAAAGCACCTCTCCCGCCCGGTAATACACATCAATGGAGTCCAGAAAATCCATGGAGGATGTTATATTGAATATTTTTTGGCTGATCGTTAAAATTCTCGAAGGCGTGTTTCTTATATCATTCTCCATTGGAAATACCAAGTCATCATTGCTTTGCAGCTGTGAAAAATAGACATTGGGAAGATTAACCACTTTCTCAACAACGGTTTCATCCACGTAATTTCGGATTTCAAGAGCGTTTTTCGTATTGTATGCTTTGGCATTATCGTCATAGGTTTTGGTAAAAAAATTGAAAAAGACAGCCTGCGGTATGATGGTTGCCATGATAATCATGGCCATGTTAAAAATTAACATCCTTGCGAAAATTGTATTTAGCTTTAAAGGCAGTTTCATTATTGCTCCCCCTCCCCCTGATGTTTTCTAATTGCTCTATATCATTTAAGGGGAACGTAATCTTGTGCGATGAAAAGCATAACTTATCCGGAGTACCGATAACCCGCGTAACCGGTACTCCGATTGTTACAATAGCAGCTTAAGGCAATCTTATTTCGCTGTCAACGCCTTCCATGCATCCTGGGTTTGCTTAATCATTTCTTCCCCGCCATTGCTCATGAAGGTCTTTACATACTCGTCAAAGGAATCCACGCTTTTCTCGCCGGTAATAATTTTGAAATACGTTTCCACCGTCAGCTTCTGCAAGCTGGCATAGCTTTTGGAGTATGCATCCGTCGCAGGTATGGAAAGCTGCGTGTATGCCTTCACCAAATATTTGTCGCCAAAATCATATTGCGGGCCCTTCAGCTTTTTGGAAACCGCAGGCACCGTCTGCATGAAGTTAAAAATGTTTCTTCCTTTGCTGGCGCCCTCCTGAACGGTTTTTACCAAATCCACTAAGGTACCGTCGGGATTGATGGTGTAATCTCTATCTTTTTGTCCGTACATAGCCATCATGGTGTAATCTTTATCGGAAATATAGGTATCCAGCATTTTCAGAATCGTCTCGACCTTCCGCTCGTCCTTCACAACCTTTGAGGAAAATACCATGGATTCCGTAAAATTTTCACCTGCCAGCTGTCCGGATTTCCCTTTGGGGCCAACAGGGGCTTTGCCCAGCATGTAGTTCTTCCCGAATTCCACATCCGGCTTGATCTTTTTCCACTCCTGATAAATCGTTCCGCCGGGATCATTGGCCGCTAAGGGCGGTACCCAATGATAATACGAGGCAAATCCGTTCACGCCTACTCTCCCGTTCATAAAATCCTGCGAGAGCGCCCAATATCCTCCTTTATTCTCACCAGTTACAAACTCCGGATCAACAATGCCGTCCTTGTACCATTTCTGAAGCAATGACAGCGCTTCCTTCATTTCCGGCTGAACCGCATTCAATGCCGGAAGCCCTTGATCGTTCAATGACCACCGCAATTCGGGCATAGGGGTTCCCTTAAAATCATTGGAAGCGAAAGGCGGCGCTCCAAAGGCTCCCATGACGGCCGGCATGATGGAATTGGACAGACCATAGGTGTCTTTTTTCCCGTTTCCATCGGGATCATCATTTCTGAATTTGTAGAAGGCTTCCTCAAATTCCTGGAGTGTTTCCGGAATCTTGGTGATTCCCACTTTATTCAGCCAATCGATCCTCCATGAAATCACCGAGGGATACTGGCCGGTTCCTACGCCGGTGAACCCGTAGTTTTTCCCGTTTTGGGTGGTCAGTCTCCAAATTGTACTGTCCAGATTATTCTCTTGAATCAACTTCATATAATTGGGTGCATACTTGGCTATCTTTTCCACCGGAATTTCGCCGACAATGCCCTGCTCTACATACTTTTTAAGATTGGCTCTGTTTTTCAGCCTCATGATGTCGGGAACTTCTCCCGCGGACAGGCGAATGTTTAGGACCTCATCCCATTTCTGGTCGTCCACGTACCAGATATTGAATTTCGCATTAAACCGCTCCTCAACCGCCTTCACCACATCCGACTCCATATTGGGCTGCGCGACGGACTGCCACCCCAGCCAATCAATGGCAACCGGCGGCAATTTCCCCGCCTGTGAGGCAGCGGGTTCGGTTTTGGAGCTTGCTTCAGGCTGGCCTGCAGAATCCTTGCTGCAGCCTGCAACCGCCGTCAGTGCCAAGATGCCCGCAGTACAAATGAAAAGACCCCTTTTTGAACGGAATAACATAGCGTTCCTCCTACATTCAATTTGATTTATATTACCAGCATATCGCTGACAACATCATGCTTAGCCTTTTACGGACCCGATAAGCATTCCTTTGACAAAGTATTTCTGCAAAAACGGGTAGGTGCAAATGATGGGAAGAGTTGCAGCCACCAGGGCGGCCATCTTCATGGTTTCGCTGTTCACATAGATGTTCTGGCTTTCCCCCATCACATCCACCGATTGTCCTTGAAGCAGAATCTGTCTCAAAACATATTGCAAGACATATTTGTTTTGATCCTTGATATAAATCATGCAATCAAACCATGCATTCCAGTTTGAAACTGCTGACCACAACGCCGCAGTGGCGATAATCGGCATGGAGATGGGAATAACGATTTTAAACAGGATATACATCTCATTTGCGCCATCGATCCGGGCCGATTCCTCAATCTCTTGGGGAACCGTCATGAAGAAGTTTCTGACAATAATCAGCGTAAATGTGTTTACCGCTGCCGGAAGAATCAGCGCGCCAAAGCTGTTATAAAGCCCCAATCCTTTGACAAGCAGGTAGGACGGAATCAGTCCTCCGCTGAAATACATGGTAAATATAATAATCAGTGTCCAAAGCTTCCGGTTGGGCAGATAGCTTTTGGACAAGGGATAGGCCCCAATCGTATAAAGGAATACGGACAGCGCTGTAGCCACAACAGTACGTATAATGGTATTCCGGTAGGCCTCCCAGATTAAGGAATACTCCAGAATCCGCTTGTATCCTTCAAAGTCGAATTTGGTGGGAATGATATGAAAGCCGAAGCTGGATACAACAGAGGACGGGCTTACCGATATGGTAATGGCCTGCAGGAAGGGCAATAGGGTTGCGATTGACAGCAGGATCAATACGGTGTAAACGAATGTGTCTATAAGGACATCCTCTACCGTCCTTTTTATTCTCATAAAGTTACCTCGTTTCCTATAAAATAGCATAATTGCTGAATTTTCTTGCGATAAAGTTTGCATTCATCACCAATGTGAAAGCGACTACATTTTTAAACAACCCCACTGCTGTGGCATAACCAAAGTTCATATTCACAAGCCCTTCACGGTAGGTATAGGTGGAGATGACGTCTCCCACCGATAAAACCTTGGCATTCAACAGGTTATAAATCTGATCAAAATCATCCTGTATAATACTCCCCGTGGCAAAAATGAACATGATAATGATAACCGGCGTAATGGAGGGGATGGTGATATACCATATTCTTTGCAGCCTGCCTGCCCCGTCCATATTGGCAACATCATACAGCTCCGTGTTAATTCCTGCTACGGCGGCGAGATAGATGATGGATTGCCAGCCTACCTCCCGCCAGATCGAGGATGCTACGATAACTCCCCTAAACCAGTTTACGTCTGCAATAAAGAAGATGGGGTCAATGCCCAAAAGCTGAAGCAAAATATTGATCGGGCCCCGGCTGGGAGAAAGCAGCTCAATCAGGAATCCCGCCAGCACCACCCACGATATAAAATGTGGCAAATAAGTAACTGTTTGCACGGCTTTTTTAAAAAAGGTATGCCTGACTTCATTGATAATTAAGCACAGTATGATGGGTGCAGGGAAGCCGAAAAAAAGCTTGTAGAAGCTGATGATCAGTGTATTCTTCAATACAGGCAGAAAATCCAGACCGGTAAAAAGCATGGTGAAATGCTCCAGGCCAACCCACGGGCTTCCCGCAATCCCTTTCAAGGGATAAAAATCCTTAAAGGCCAACATGATTCCATACATGGGGGCATAGTGAAAAACCGCATAATAAACAAGCAAAGGCAATAGCAACAGGAATAAATACTTATGCTTTACATATTCCCTCAAGAGGGAATTTCGTTTTAAAAGACTTTTTCCTTTTTGTCGGGTGCCGTTTAATGGAGCCGGTATGGTAACATTGCTCTTCAAATTGTAATCCCTCTTTCTGTACATTCTGTATTTTCAACCTGCCTGCTGAGATTACCTTAACAGCTGAGGGTACCACTGTAAATTACAATGATCTTGTTTTCATGTTGTTTTATTGCCCGATTTCGCTCCGCCACTGCTGTTTTGTTGGATTTCCGGCCGGAAATATGGGGTAGGCGCTTCGTCCAGACGCGAAAAAAGAGCAGTTATCTTTTCGATAATCTGCCCTTTCTGATTGTCTGTCCTGCGTCTCCACTTATGACATTGGCTGCCGGTCTGTCCTTACTCTGGAGCCTACAGCTGCACTCCCACCGGGGCCGCATATACCACAAATTCCTCTTCGCCGTCCACTTGGAGCAGCCGGTCCGCCACCTCCTGCTCAAAGGCGGCAATAGCGCAGGTTCCGCAGCCAATGGCATGTGCGGACAGGTACAAATTCTGCATCACATGGCCCACATCCATAAGCATGACCCGGTGGGAGGCAATGGAGTACCGCCATTCGCTGCGGTAGGGCACCGCCGTATAAAAGAAGGTCACCGCTCCTTTGGCTGCCCAGCCTTGACCGCACAGGCTCACCGTTACCTCTTCCTCCAGATTGTCCACCGCAACCACAAATTCCAGGGCATGCTCCAGCGGAAGATAGTGGTAAATCCCCTTTTCCAACCCCTCCACCTGGAACACGGCCAGGTAGGTTTCAAAGGGATGCCTGGCTCCCGCCGAAGGCACCGGGCGCAGCGCCGCATACCCGCTGCCGCGGATGCCCGTTACTCCTTGGGTGGACCACAAGAGAAATGCCAGCTGCTCCAGGGAAATGGGCTCCTGCTTGTACACTCTCACGCTTTTGCGGGTTTGGAGCAAGGCCAGATAATCTGCCTGCTTCACGGTTCCCGCGAACTCCTTGGTCAACGGAATGACAGTTGTTCCTCTTGCCGGGTGGGACAGGGGCGGCTGGGGCAGCTTTTTGCTTTGGTCGGATTCATACTGGTCCTTGCCGAAGATGCTTTTCATAAAATTGCGGTTTTCCTGAATTTTCCGGCGCACTTCTTCCTCTGACAGCATTTCTCTTCCCTCCAAATAGTCTTGTTCATTATGAAAATTAACCCAATTGTACCGCAATCCTGCATTGACGGATAGCCTGTCTCTTTGTTAAAATAATTATAATTATTCCAATCATTTTAATCAGATTAATTTGGAGGCGGACCCTTTATGAAGGAAATCCCCATTGAATATGTAAAAGCCAACCAAACCGGCATCGTGCTGTCGGTGATTGCCTTTCTTGTGTTCCGTCAGCCCTGGATCATCGCTGCCCTATGGGTGATTCAGGCGGCGGGGCTGGCTACCGGGGGACGCTGGAATCCGTTTGCCGCCTTGGGCCGGCGTTTCCTTACCCCCAAGGGCAAGGAAACGCAAGCCGCGGAGCTGCTCCGGTTCAACAATTCGCTGGCCGTGGCTTTCCTTACGCTGTCGCTGGGAAGCCTGCTGCTGGGCTGGACCGCCGCAGGCTATGTGTTCGCCGTGATGCTGCTGGCGCGGCAGGCGCTGCCCTGCTGGGTTATTGCGTCGGCTGTACCCTCTACTTCTGGGTGAAGCAGCTTAGAGCCGGGCGCTTGACCGGAGGACGTTAAGCCATTTCACTGTTTCCGATTCCCGAAGAGTCTGCCGCGCAGGCTCTTTTTGGGTTTGCACGGCGGTTTGGACCATGCGGATAGTCCCCGGCGGAAATTCTCCCCGCGAGTCGGATTAATGTAAGCGCCAGACAATGTACGCTAACGGCCCCTCAACCGGAAAAAGTCCGGCAATAAGAACATAAAATGTATGCTATTTGCCAAATCCCCCTCAAAAACAGCCTCATTTACACCATTAGCATACATTTTCGGTACGCTATTTTGCTTCGAGCCGCTCAGTTTGCCGGATAGCATACATTTGATGACCGCTATCATGGGAGGTCCACGCAGGCGAGCAAGGCCGCAGCCGACTTACCTTTTCCCGCGGAATGTGGCAAAATAAAAGGATAGGCTGAAGCTGGCAATCCAATGTGAAACGAGGGGATGACGGTGCTGTCTCAGGAATGGGATTGGATCAAAAGCAAGGACCCTGTTTGGGAGACACCCGCACAGGAGTGCTACTATTACGTGTGGAGATGGAAAGAGCTTGGCCTCACCCGGTTTCTGGACCTGGGCTGCGGTCTGGGCCGCCATGCCCTGCAATTTGCGGAGGCGGGTTATGCGGTAACCGCCTTCGACCTGTCCCAATCGGGGCTGGACGCCCTTGCCGCAAGCGCTGCATCCCGGGAGCTGCCGATGGAGCTGGTGAGAGGGGACATGCAGGCTTTGCCTTTTGCCGACAATACCTTCGACAGCCTTCTCTCGTACCATTGCATTTATCACACGGATGTGAAGGGGCTGAAGCAAGCCGCCCGGGAAATCGCCAGAGTCACCCGCCCCGGCGACGAGATCTTCCTGACCCTGAATTCCACGCTAAGCCCCAACTATACCAGGGCCGGGCCCGAATACCGGCGGCTGGATGTGCGGACGCTGCAATATGCCAAGGACGGGGAAGAGGGCATTCCCCATTGTTATGTGAACGCCCATGAAGCGGCGGAGCTGTTCTCCGGCTTTGAGATGCTGCAATTCAGGCATGTGGAGGACCATTCCTTCCTGGGCAAAAAAGGCTGCCACTTCCACATCCATGCGCGGGCGCTTTAAATCGGTGCCATCTATTCAGGGAAAGCGGAGGGATATGCAATGAACAACACAGGCAAATTTACCGGAAAGGCCGAGCTTTACGCCAAGGCCAGGCCGGGATACCCACAGGCTATGCTGGACCGCATCGCCCAGGCGGCGGGAATCGGAGCAGGCTCGGAGGTGGCGGATATCGGGGCGGGCACCGGGATTTTTTCCAGGGCGCTGCTCACCTGCGGCTGCCGGGTCTACGGCGTGGAGCCCAATGCCGACATGCGTGCGGTAGCCGAGCGGGAGCTGGCGGATGAGCAGCGGTTTGTGCCCGTGGCCGGGACGGCGGAGGATACCACCCTTCCCGGCGGGAGCGTGGACGCGGTAACCGTAGCCCAAGCCTTCCATTGGTTTGATGCAGAGGCCTTCGGCCAAGAATGCCGGCGGATTCTCCGGCCTGGCGGCCAGGTGGTGCTGGTGTGGAATTCGCGGATTCACAACCGGGATTCCGTCCGCGAAAATGAAGCCGTCCTGCGGGAGTTCTGCCCCAATTTCACCGGCTTCAGCGGCGGGATCGCCTATCTGGACGACAAGATCGGAGGCTTCTTTCACCAGAATTTTACCGTAGAAAAATTCCCCAATGATCTGCCGTTTGACAAAACCGGCTTTATTGAGCGGAACCTGTCCAGCTCCTATTCGCTAAAACCCGGCGATCCCCGCTATGAGGAATACGTTGCGGCGCTGGAGGACCTGTTTGATCGCTGCGCCCAGGACGGCATCTACATGCAGCCCAACGAAACAGTGGCCTATTGGGGCCGCCCGTAACCGTTGGCCCCATAGAGGGCGGCGGCCGAGGCTAAGGCTATGCAGGTGGATGTCTTTTGGGACGGTGGCGTCGAGGCTGATGCGTGTGGATGACGATGGCCGCCAAACCAACTGCTTGATGGTGTTTTGTAGGCGCGGTGTGCTGGGCTCCAATATGGATTCTATTTGATCATGGTGGTCTGTTATTTTGTCAAAATAGGCACTTTCGGATGATCCGTCAAATAAAATTTTAAAATAAATGTGTTTACTTGGTGAGAAAATATAGGAAAAATCCCAACTGGGAAATGCTCGCCGCAATGCGCATAGACGGCAAAAAACCGGCCAGGTTTCCCTGTGCCGGTTTTTCGTCCATTGTATAGATCGTATGCGCACCGCTTGCCTGCGCTTTTATCTGCGGGACATGGTGACGCCGGTCTTGCTCTTGTACTTCTCGGTAGCTTCCTTGATGACGTCCTTGCCGCCCTTGGAGAGCCATTCTTCCACAGCCTTAGGCCAGTCGCTGATGGGCTCCTTGCCGTAAACCATCTTGACCATGTGTGTCAGCAGTACAGGAGGTGCAGTATCGGAGTTGGGAGCTACATCCGGATTTTTCACCAACGAATCCAGACGCGGGTCAAACTGGATGCCGTCGCGGCCTTCTTTTGCCAGAATCGTGTCGTAAACCTTGATCAGGTTCTTGCCTTCCTCTGTCAAGCTGAGAGAGCCTTTGTTGTAGGTGGTATCCTGCACCAGCCACAGGAAGGCTTGGCGGTAGCGCTCCTCATCCACGCCGTTGGCGTCAGTGGGGGAGGTGTAGGAAATCTTGCCATTTTCCTCCTGGTAGGTCTCTCCCTTGATGCCGAAGGTGAAGAAGGTTTCTGCTTCGTCGCTCATCATCCAATCGAAGAATTTGATAATATCCGCCGCATTCTTGGTGCCTTCCTTAATGAAGTAAGAGCGGGTAACAGAGCCGTAGAGATAATAGCCGCCCTTGCCGTCCGGTCCTACCGGGGAAGGAATGATTTCCAGCTTGGCGCCGGGAACGGTGGCCTTCATTTGCTGCTCCCACTGGAGAAGCTCGTTGGCGTTCATGGTCCACATGCCTGCTTTGCCGGCCAGAATGGCATTCTTGTAGTTGGTGGCGTTAATGGTGGCAAATTCCTTGTTGATGAGGCCTTCATCGTACATGGTCTTGTAGGTTTGGAGCGCCTTCATCATGTTTTCGTTGTCCATAAACTTGGGCTGAACCTGGCCGTTTACTTCCTCAAACATGGACAGGTACGGGTATACGTCATACGGTCCGAAGAAGGTGTCGGCATACTTGAAGTCCTGGCGGCCCATGTACGGGTTTTCCACACCCAGCTTCTTGAAGGCCCGCAGCACCTCGAGGTACTCGTCCACAGTTTTCGGCACAGGCAGTCCGGTTTGGTCCAGCAGGTCTTTACGAATCCAGGTAGCGCGGCGGGACGGGTTGGACAGGTACTCCGGTATGGCGTAAATCTTGCCCTGATAGCTTACGTTGTCCCAGGCATCCTTGGGGATTTTCTTCAACAGATTGGGACCGTACTGCTTCAGCAGATCATCCAGCGGCATAAATACGCCCGCCGCTACGGAGCCGGCCATTTCCTTGCCGTTGACGCCGCCGGCGCCTTGCACCACATCGGGAATATCGTTGGTGGCAAACATCTGCACCATCTTTTGCTCATATTCCTTGTGGGGCACCAGCACGATGTCCAGATCGGAGTTGGTCATCTCCTCCAGCTTTTTCACCCATTTATCGTTGTTGATATCGGGTGATTTCTCCACGTAGTTAAACGCCAGCGTCCGCAGCGAGATGGAGAATTTGGTTTTTTCAGGGGCTTTGGAAGCTGCAGGCGAGCTGCTGCCTCCCTCTTCTTTGTTGTCGCTTCCGCAGCCTGCTGCAACGCTGGCAGCCAATGCGGCGGTGAGACATACGCCAAGCCATTTTTTCATTGCGAACCTCTCCCTTTTTATCCATATAGGCAGGTGACTGAGTGGGTAAAGCGTTGTTTGTAAACGCTTTATCTTGCATGGCTTTATCTTATCGCCCGGACGGGATCACGACAATGGAATGATTCCATGTGGGATTGTCATTTTTTTAGATGGGCCGGTCAAAAGCCCTCTGCCGGGGTACCGTTATGGCCTTGGGCAGGCGTTTCGGCCGATGATGCGGTGGTGCGGGCTCGGCGGTGCGGCTGGAGCTATGCAGCTTGCCAGCTGCACGGCAATGCGACTCAGCGGTGCAGCAGCGCGGGCTGCGGGCTATACGGTGGTGCGGGCTCGGCGGTGCGGCTGTAACGGAACTATAAGACCCTTCTGCCGGGAAAAATCAGCAATTGGAGCATTAACGGAGCTATAGAACACTTAACCAGCGAAAATTGGCGCCGCAAGCCGTTGCAGGCCTCCTCGCGCCCCCGCAAGAGCTTCTGAGCTCCGCTAAAACTGAAACTAACCCGATTTTCCTCTGTAAGCGCCGCTGAGTTCCGCTGCGGATGAAGCGGGCGCGTGAGCGGAAGGTGGCGAAGCTGAGAATAGGGGCATAAGTCTCGTTGCGGATGCGGTGAGCGTATGGGCGAAAGGTGGCGAGGCCGAAGTTATAGGGGCATAGCGGAAACGGATTTCCGCTATGTCCTACCCACAGCTGGACGGAGACCTGTTAACGGAAGCAATTTTCCGCTAATCGGCCCGTTGGCTCCCTCACAGCGCCTGTTCCCCGCAGTTAGCGGTAATTCGCTTCCGCTATCCATGGCGATGCCAGACGGCTCCCAGAGATAGCGGAAAATCGCTTCCGCTACTGCGGGCCGGCTGATGGCATAAGACTCCGCAGCCCAGCCAGCCGCGGGCAGCGCCACATCTGCGCCTCCCGCTGCCGCCTCGCTCATTGCCCCTCCTGCCTCTCAGCTTAATACGGCTTGGCGACCTCCACCCGGCGGCTCACGCCTTGATAGGTGAAGTACAAGTGGACCCCATGGCCCTGGTCATCCATAAAATACGACACATAATCCTGCAACCCCGCCTTGCGCGGCGTAAGCAGGGTCACCAGCCGGTGGCTTGCCGCCTCCCGGGTGGACGCGGTCAGGTGCCAATGGGCGGGCTGCCCCTCCCACTCCGCCGGATCGACGCCGGTGAACTCATTATGCTGGGACAGCGTCAGATCGCCGGAGGAGCTATAGACGAAGCGCCCCTCCATCTGGGCTTTGACTCCGTTGACCAGGAAAGTCTGGCCCTTCAGCGTCATGGGATACAGAGTGTGGAACAACCAATCCACCTTGCCCGGCTGCGCCAGATCCACCGTATCCACAACCACCACGTAGGCGCTGTCCAACAGATAATATTCCCGTAAATAGCGCCGGATATAGGGCACATGCTCCCGGTAGGCCTCAGTGGCATCCATGGAGGCGTAGCTCACGCCGTCCCGGTGCCAGGCTTCCCGCACAGTTCCCGTAGCGGCCATATTCTTGGTTTTATCCGTACCCGCATACTGGCCCTGGCCGTCGATGAGGATCACATTCTTGGAGCGGGTCGCCTTGCGCCACTGCATATGCATCGTGCTGTTAAACGCCACATAGTACCCGCTTTCGATAGCCAACGGCTCCCCGTAGGCATGGAGCACGAAGGCGTTCTGATCCCCGTGGCTGTGGCTGACCGAGCCGTAGCGGCTGCTTTTGGCAAGCAGCATCAGATGCTCCGCGGGATCGTCCATCCGGTGGTGCATGGCCACCCAGCCTACGTCCCGGAACCACTTCAGCGGCTCCGCCTGCAAGGGCGCCACCGGCTCCACCTGGGGATAATCCCAGCGGTAGACCATCTCGTCGAAGCAGAAATCCCACCAGCCGTAATTGTAAAAAATCTTCTGGCTGTCCGGGTTCAGCTCCCGCGTCCGCTCATAGTACCACTGGTACAGGCCGTTGCCAGTCACCCCGGCGAATTGGCGGATGTTGAAGCCGGTCTTGAGGTTCACCGGATCGCCCAGGGAGGACTGGTCGCAGAAGCTGGCCCGGAGGGTATCCGGACTTAGCGCATATAAGGGGAAATCCCCGGTTTTGCGGAAAAAAGGACGGTTGTAGAAGTTGATGCCGGTATATTTGCGCACCAGGTTCAGCGCTTCGGTGACAAAGGCCATCTGAGTGGTCCAGTACATGGCCCCCTCCGCCCAGCCTCCGTCCTGGCCGCCCCAGGGCGTATACATAGCCGAGAAATACTCCAGAGCATAGTCCAGCCAATCCCGGGCCTCCGCTTCCTCACCCAGCATAGCGGTACAGCAGGGAATCAGCACCGAGGACAGGGAGCGGACCGCATGGCTGTCGTAGGGCACATGGTGAATCCGGGAGCGTTCGATAACATGGAACGCCACCTGGCGGGTGCGCTCAAGCAGCACCCCGCGGACCATGGCCCGCTCTTCCTCCGTCAGCTCCCCGTAGAGCCAGTCATAACCCCAGGCCAATGCTCCCGCCATGCGGAAAGCAGCCTCATCGTTGTAATCCCGGTGAGTGGTGCCGTCGGGATTCCAGGCGGCCGCATGGAGCAGCCAGGCCTTGGCCTTGGCGATCAGCTCCGCGTCCTCCAGGACCACGCCCGCCACGGCCAAATGCCGGATGGCGTACAGCATCTCCTGGCAGTCGATATACATCTGCCGCCACAGGGACGCTACCCGCTTGTTGTTCGGGTAGGGCTGCGGCTCGGCAATCAGCGGCCGCTCCGCCCAGGGCAGGGCGGCTTCGGCCAGGAACTCGGCCCAGCCAGTGCCCTCGGGGTCCCGCTTCACCGCCTCGCGGAAGCGGGGCAGCTCCTCCGCCTGCAGCCACAGGCGGGGATGGGCCGTTGCGGCGGCGGCATACCGCCGGGTCCGGTCGGGCAAGGGCGTCTCCGGCAGGCCGGGAGTCACGGTGAAGCCTCTGATCTTGCTCCATTCGGACAGCGTTCCGCCCTCTCCCGCCAGAGCGTACCGCCAATAATAGCTGCCGGGAGCCAGAATTTCATCCGGTGTAAACAGATTATAGGGAATATCGGCATACTCCCGGGTGGTTTCCGGGGCAAACCCCGGGTCCGCCGACAATTGGAGATGGTAGGAGCCTCCCTCCAAGGCCGCGGGCATCCAGGTAAACCGGGGCGGATTTTCGGCAATCTCCGTATGCTCCTCCGGGGCGTAAGCCACGTCGAGCACACCGTTATGAGGCTGAAATAATGGCGTTGCCATAAGAAGTCCTCCATTTGGTCAAGGATAGACAAATGTCGTGATAAGAGGGTTTAAAGCTCGGACGGCCCAATTCAGTTCAGCTTTAGCTTAGCTGCGTCAAACCCGAATCCGGGTCAAGAACAAAGCAGCCGCTGAACACTCCCGGCGTTTCCGTTTCCACCTGCACGGCGAAGCCGCCGCCTTCCCGCTCTACGGCAGTCAGCCGGATGGGTTCCTCCCCTGCCCGGTACACAGCCACAAACTCCGCCGACGTTCCCTTCTGCCGCAGCAGCAAACCGCTGATGGTCCGGCTGGGGTCCTCGGCTATGCCGGGGGTGCGGATATGATGCAGCTCCGCTCCTGGAGCCTGCAGAACAGCCGCCTGCACCGTAAAGCCTTCGCCGTCAAGGCGGAACGCCGCAGACAAAGCCGCGGCGGAGCTGTTGTCCCGCCGGGAAAGCAGCTCCACCAGGGCATAACCATCCTCCGTACCGGCGGCCTGGGGCGCAAGCGGTTCCCATGCCTCCTTCTCGCCCAGGGAAAGCTCTGCCGACGGATGCAGCCACCAATCGATCAGTTCGTCCCCTTCCGTTGTTACACGGAACCAGTCCACCAGCACCTCCCCGGTCAAAAGCAGATGGCGCTCCAGCACCGTCCCCGGGTACGCCCCCTCCGAACGGAGGCGGATGCAGGTTCCCGTTTCGTCCGCGCGGAACAGAGTGCAGGCTGCAATATGGGGAGCCTGGGAGCGGCCGCCGACGCTGACCGTGTTATGGCTGGCCGTGGTGGCGTACCAGCCCAAGCGCCGGGCGGAGCCGTAGGGGACGGTGCCCATCTCCGGGGCCACCTCGCCAAGCCGGTGCATAATGGATATATGCAGCTTGTCGAAATGACCGTGAGAACCTCCGTGCTCCCCGAAGTCCGTTTGTACGGACAGAGGATTGCCCTTCTGGCGCAGCACGGCAAAGCCGGAGTCCTCCAACAGAAGCGAAGACCGCTCCTTGCCTGCCTCCGGAACCGTCGCGGAAAACAGCTCCGCCTCCGTCGCCGGGCCATCCCCATAAAGCAGAGCCTCCAGGCCGCCCCGCTTCTCCGCACCGAAGATATAGCGGTAGCTGTGGGCCAATACCGGCAGTAGATCCCGGTCCCCGTAAACGGACAGCCCGGCTTCGAATACTTCCGCCACCTCCCGCGCAAAGGGTACGCGGTTATACGGGCCGTCATGCAGCGCAGGCAGCCGGCCTGTATCGCTGCTTAGCTCCGCCAGCACCTGGAGCATGCCGTGGAGGGACTGGCCCGCCTCTCCTTTGGCCCCGTACAGATCAACGCCGAAGCGCCGGCACATCTCGGCGGCAATGAAGTAAGCCCGCAGCACAAACAGATGGTAATAGGTGCTGCCCTCAAATTCAAAGCCGTCGGGCTTAACGCCGATGGACAGATGATGGTAGAAGCCGCCGGGGCCCTCCAGCAGGGTTTGCAGCTTGGCACGGTCCGCCCCTTTGGCGGCATATACGCAGGCCAGGCTGGCATTCAGCCAGGCCGTATAGTTGTTTTCCGCATTCTTTTTTTCGTGGATGAGAATGTGGCGGTACTGCTCCATGCTCTCTTCCAGCATGGTAAAAAAGGTCTGAAGCGCCTCCTCGTCCGCCGGGGCAAACTCCACCCCGCTGTCCTTCAGGAGCAGATACGCCCTGATCAGGGTGGTGGACCAGATGGCCTCCGTCAAGGCCTGATGGAAGGCTCTGCCCTTCAGCATCCAGGGCTGGGCGTCGGGATGGACGGGATACAAGGGGAACTGGCGGGCATACCCCGCCAGAATCTCCTTGGCCGTATCAGCGCACCACTCTTCCCCGTCCGCCGCGTACACCGCCGCCGCCTGAAGGGCGTAGCGGGCCATGGCCTGATGCCGGAACACCAGCCATGCTCCCCGGTAGGGTTCGCCCTCCAGCACACAGCCGTGGGGGCAGCGGAATTGGACGGCGTCCTCCTCCAGCGGATCAAACAGCAGCTCCGCATGATGCTCCGGGCACACATACTGATGCCACCAGCCGCCGGGTTCCAGGGGCAGCCGTATCTCCCGGAGCGGTTGTTGGCGTCCGGCCTCCGGCAGCGGGGCAGAGGCGTCCGCCCCTCCCCGCCACTCTGCCAGCTCCGCCTTCAGCTCATCCGCTGTCCGGCGGGCCCAGCTCCAGGCTGCGGTTTTGTCTTGGATGATTTTCATCGCATGAACAAGCCTCCGTTGATCTCGATGGTTTCTCCGGTGAGATAATCGGCCAGCTCCGAGGCCAGGAACAGAACCACCCGTCCCACATCCTGCGGCACTCCTTCCCTTCCCAGCGGGATCTTGGCGATAGTGGCCTGACGGGCCGCATCTGCCGTGAAGGTGGCATGGAAGGCGGTTTGGCCGATGAAGCCCGGGGAAATGGCGTTTACGTTGATGCCATGCGGTGCCAGCTCCTTGGCCAGCCCCTTGCTGTAGGACCATACGGCAGCCTTGCTGGCCGCATAAACGGATGCGCCCGGTCCGCCGCCGTCATGGGCTGCCAGGGAAGCCACGTTGACGATTTTGCCGCTTTTTTTGGCGATCATGCCTGCAGCTACTGCCTTGCAAGCGAAGACGCAGGATTTGAAGTTAACGTCCATGACCTTGTTGTAGTGCTCCTCATCCATCTCCGCATTGGGCACCCGCTTGATCATGCCGCCTGCGTTGTTGACCAGAATATCCACGGTGCCGCCGAAATGGGCTTCAATATCCTTCACCATTTGGTCCAGCTCTGCAGGATTGGTGGCATCCGCCTTGAAGGCATAGGCTTCGCCGCCCGCCTGACGGATGGCCTCAACGGCCTCCACTGGGTCGCCGTACAAATAGTTGATGGCTACTTTGGCGCCGGAAGCTGCCAGCGTTTCGGCAATTTGGCGGCCCAAGCCTGCGTTGGAACCGGTTACGAGTGCGATTTTACCTGTCAGATCGATATGCATATGGATGAATCCTCCTAATAGTAGTTTGGTTGTCATTTCTAACGGCGGTCACAGCCGTTATACGGGCTAAAACGGGGGGCTGCAATTTCTAACGGCGGCCAAAGCCGCTATTTCCGCTGCAGGAGCTCCTTTGGGGGCATTTTCCGTGAAATAAGAGCGCTCACTTCCGTTAAAATTCGAAAAAACCATTATGAGCTCAAATAACGGCGCTCTCTTCCGTTAGAATTCCGGAAGGGGGACTCCGCCCGGAATCTCTGCCGGTGACCGGGACTCCACTCGGAACCTCTGCCGATGGCTTCACCGGGAGCTTCCCCCCGGTCCTATCGGCGGTCTCACCGGCAGCCTCTTTCCCAAGCGGGAGCTCCTGCCCTTAAGCTTCGCCTCCCCGCTCCTTACTTCCTCTCCGGCAGCTGGCTGTTCCGCCGCTCTGCGGGCATGGACAGGGTCATCCGCGTCCCTTCCCCTTCGCTGCTTTCCACGCTCAGTCCGTATTCCTCGCCGAACACCATCTGAATCCGGCGGTGCACATTCATAAGGCCGATGCCGCCGCGGTGGTACAGCGAGTCGTCCTCCCCGCCTGCCAGCTGGTTCAGCTTCAGCTTTTCCCTAAGCCGCTCCAGCCGCCCCGGGGAGATGCCCGCGCCGTTGTCCTCTACCATCACCAGAAACCGGCCGTGCTCAATCCGGGCGTCGATGCGGATGTAGTGGCGGTCCTCAATGCCTCCGGGAAACGCATGCTGGAAAATATTCTCGATCAGGGGCTGCAGCGTAAGACGAACCGTTTTTTCCAGCAGCAGTCCCGGCGGAATGATCACATCAATCTCGAACTCCCGGTCGATGCGGTGCTTGAGAATGGTCATGTAGCTTAAGACATGGCGCAATTCATTGGCGATGGTAATTTCCTTCAGATTGGTCTGGATGGAGTAGCGGAGCATAAACGCCATGGCTTCCACCATCTCAGTAATTTCCTCCGACTCCTGAATCACCGCGTAGCTCTTGATGGTTTCCAGCGTGTTGTACAAAAAATGCGGGTTAATCTGCAGCTGCAAGGCCTGAAATTCCGCCTGCTGCCGCTCCAGCCGGGTTTCCTGAAGCTCCAGCGCCGCCTTCTGGGTGGTAAGCTCCGCCTCGTACACCCGCTCAATCATGTCCGACAGTCTGCTGACCATCAGGTTGTAGCTGCGCATCAGTCCCCCCAGCTCATCCTGGCGGTCATCCGTATCCAGCCGCTGCCAGTTCCCCTTTTCCGTCTCCCGCATGCCTTCCTTCAGCACCTTAATGGGTCTGGTAATGGACTGGCCAAAGCGGGTAGCCAGAAGCAGGGTGCCCACCAGAGTCAGCACCCCCACCAGAATCGTGGTGGTGCGGATGGTGGAGATGGGCTCCCGCAGCTCGCTGACCGGCATGGTCACCACCAGCTGCCAGTTGGAATAGTCCGACTTCCGGGAAACAAACAGATAATCCTTTCCCTCTACCCCCTCAATGTAGGAGGTATTGGGGTGAGCCGCCACATTGGCCAGCAGCTCGGGGGACAGGACCGGTCCCGTCCCTGTGGGCTGATACAAGGGTTTGCCGAATTCATCCAGGATGAGGAAGAAGCCTCCCTGCCCCAGGTCCAGGGGTTCCCAGATCCGGGCCAGCTCCTGGGCCTTGAACTCGATGGCCAGAATGCCGTTGGGCCGGTAAGAGGAGACGCCGCGGATTTGACGCACCATGCTGATGATGCCGGCGTTGGGCACATTTTGCACATTGGTGTTGAGAATGGCGATCCGCCCGCTCTCCGGGGTTTGGGACGCCAAAGCCTTGTACCGGTCCGCCGCATTGAACTGGGTGCTGTACGCCTGGTTGGCGTTATCGTCGCTGATGGCCTTGCCGTTCTCATTAATCACATAAATCAGGTTGATCTGCGGATACAGGATAAACAACGAGCGGAACAGATACTTCTGGATGTCATTGGTGTATTGGTAATACGAGTAGCTGTCCTCCGGGTCCATATCCAGGAACTGCTTCACCTGGTAATAGGACAGAACGGAATCGCTGGCTTTTTCATAATTTTGCAGATACAGGTCCGTCTGGTAGGAGGCGCTGCGGATCACCTGGGCAATGGTCCGTTCCGTGGATTGGTCCAGGGCGCTGGAGGCCTGAAAGTACGAGATGAAGCCGACCATGGACAAGGACAGGACAATCACCGTCAGAAACGAGACGAACAGCTTGGCGGAAAGGCTCTTTCGCAGCATTATTCGATCCCCAGCTGGCTGCGGTATTCGGAAGGGGACAGGCCGGTATATTTCTTGAAGGTTTTGGTGAAATGGGGATGATCCGCATACCCCACCTCAAAGGAGATATCCGTAATCCTGTATTGGGATTGCCCCAAGAGCTTCTTGGCCTTCTCCATTCTCCGGCTGATCCGGTAATGGACGAAGGTTTCCCCCGTCACCTGCTTGAACAGCTGGCTGAAATAGGAGGGATTCAGCCCCAACAGCTCCGCTACCTCCTCCAGGGAGATTTCCCGGGCCAGGTTCTCCTCCATAAAGGCCTTGGCCTCCTCCACCGGGTCCTTGGCCTTGCCCTTGCGCCTCACCCGCAGCTCCTGCAGGATTTCGCGGACCGCTCCCGAGAACTGCCCGAACAATTCGGCAGGCATCCCTTCCCGCAGGCGGAGGGCGCTTTGGGAGGGATTCACAGAGCTGGCATGCAGCCGCCGGATCAAAAGGGTATACCCCTCCTCCAGCAGCTCCTTGTGCTGGCTGCGGCTCATTTTCCGCCGGAGCATCTCGCTCTCCCATTCCTGAAGAACGGCCCCCAGCTTCTCCTCCTCCAAATTCCAGACGGCGTCATGAAGCCGTTCCACCCAATCGTCCAGCTTGGCCACCGCTACGAAGCCTGTCGGCTCATTGGCCGCCTCCTCCAGCTTGGCGATGGTCTTCTGCAGCTCCGCCCGGCCCACCGGCTTCAGCAAATATTCCTTTACGCCGTAGGACACGCATTGGCGGGCATATTCAAAGTCTCCGTAGCCGGACACCACTACGATCTGGGTTACCGTATCCATGCCGGCCAGACGCCGGCACAGCTCCAGCCCGTCCATCCGGGGCATCCGGATATCGGTAAATAAATAGTCGGGTTGATCTTCCTTCATGAGAGCCAGCGCTTCCTCTCCGTCTGCGGCCAGACGGATGTCCGCCCCAGGCCCGACAATCTGGCGGACCATAACGGAAAGACCCTTTCGAATAACCGGCTCGTCGTCTACAATGACGATTTTTCTCATGCTGGAAGCCCCCCTTTTGCTGTGTCCGGGCTTGCTTTCGGCTACTGCTCTCTCCTTGGCGGTTGTTGCCGCGGAGCGCTGGTTTGGCCTAGCAGCCCGTCCTTATGATCCGAACGTGCATATCTGTCTTATTGTACCACATTCGGGCATTTAGGCTTTTACCGAGCCCACCATCATCCCCTGTACAAAATGCCGCTGCAGGAAAGGATACACCATGATAATGGGAAGTGTAGCAATGATGATGACCGCCATTTTGATGCCCTCCGGCGAGGTATGGGCCAGCGAGCTGAAAACCGAGGAAGCGGGGTCGATGCTGATGTCATCGCTTTCAAACAGCTTCTTCAGCTTCACCTGCAGGGGCCACAGTGACGGTTTGTTGATGTAATACAGGGCGTTCATGTAAGCATTCCAGTGTCCCACCGCATAGAAAATTCCCAGGGACGCCATAACCGGCTTGGACAAAGGAAGCACGATGCTGTAAATGATCCGCAGCTCGCCGCAGCCGTCGATCCGCGAGGAGTCGATGAGCTCCGGGGGAATCTGCATGAAGAAGCTGCGCATCACGAAGAAATTGAAGGCGCTGATGGCGCCGGGAATCATCAGGGCCCACAGGGTGTTCATCAGGCCCACATTCTTGATCAGAATGAAGTTGGGGATCAGCGGCGCGGTGAACACCATGGTGAACAGCACCATAAGCACAACGTACCTGCGTCCCACAAACTCCGGCCGGGAAACGGGATAAGCCAGTGAAGAGGTAGCCGCCAGATTGATGAAGGTGCCCAGCACCGTAATGTACACCGACACGCCGAAGGCCCGCCAGATGGATTGGTCGCTGAAGACGTATTGGTAGTTGATCATGGTAAATTCTTTGGGCCATAGGCCCACCCGGCCGTTAATGATCGCGTCCGAGGTGCTGAAGGACTGGGCGATGACGTTCAGGAACGGCAGGAACATCGCCAGCGCAATCAGCGTCAGCAGCACCAGGTTGAAGATGTTGAAAATATTTTGTCCGCGGGTATAGCGCGCTCTCATTATGAAGCACCTCCTGAAGGCTTTCCGCCAGGAAAGCCGGCATCGTAAGCATAGACTAATACAGGGACTCGCCGGTGGTTTTTTTGCTCAGGAAGTTCCCGATGAACACCAGCATCAGCCCCACCACGGATTTGAACAGACCGACTGCAGTGGTGTAGCTGTATTGCTGGGACAAGAGGCCCGCCTTGTAGATGTAGGTGTCGAGAATTTCACCGTTGCCTGTATTCAGCGCATTCAGGAAAACCCATACCCGCTCAAAGCCCAAATCCAGGAACTTGCCGATGTGCAGCAGGAACAGGATCATGATGGTGGGAATCAAAGACGGCAAGGTAATGGCCATGGTCTGCTTCCAGCGTCCGGCGCCGTCCACCTCGGCAGCTTCGTACAGGTCCGGGTTGATGCCTGCCAGCGCCGCCAGATAAATGATGGTGCCGTAGCCGGAATCCCGCCAGATGCCGGAGCCGATGAGCACTGTGCGGATGTAGGAATTTTCGCCGAGGAAATAAATCGGTTCAAAGCCCAGCCACTCGATGACATGGTTCACGATGCCTGTAGACGGAGACAGGATGCCCAGGGCGATACCGCTGATAATAACCCAGGACAAGAAGTGGGGCATATACACGATGGTTTGCAGCAGCCGCTTGTACACCACCAGTCTGATCTCGTTTAAGAGAAGAGCCAGAATAATCGGCGCCGGGAAAGCAAACACCAGATCATATAATCCCAACAGAATGGTATTGGTCAGAATCCGCATAAAATCCTGATACTGAAACATGGTCTTGAAATGCTCCAGCCCTACCCATTCACTGCCTGTAAAGCCCTTGAAAATATTGTAATTCTGAAATGCAATAACCGATCCGGCCAGCGGCACATACTTGAAAATGATGAAATAAATAATGCCGGGCAAAGCGATCAGATACAAGGTTCTGTATTTCCACATATACGTCAACAGAGAGTGTTTGGTCGTCGCCTTGTAGCTCACCCGGTCCGCCGCTGTAACTTTAGCCGCCATGTTCCTTCCTCCCTAAGGGCTATCCGAAGGATAGCCTACTTCGTAAGCATGAGCCAGGTTTTGCATAGGCAAAACTCGCATCGTAAGCATGAGCCAGGTTTTGCGTAAGCAAAACTCGCATCATAAACTAGGTTTTCCGCAAGTTTGCCGGGGCATTTTCATCCAGCGGAATTTCGTTGAATTCGATGGTGATAAATTGTTCCTCCCGTTGGATAATTCGGGATAATTCCTTGGTAAACACATGGACGATCTCATCTTTTTGCTCCTGGGTGCGTCCTTCATACATCTTGATGGTGATATGAGGCACTCTATTCCCTCCTTTCCCAAGCCAAGTCACTGAATCTGCTTTTATCGTACCCTGATTCCGGGAATCCCAAAATGGAGTCCCTGTGAGTAAGCTTGTGTTTTTTTTAGGTATGAAACCGCTCTATCGGCAGGGTTATCCGGCGCCCCGCAAGATGGGCTAAAGACAAACCCGGTTTGAATTATTATAGACAATATGTTAAATTGTTTATGTAAAAATAAACGAATTGGAGTTTTGTTTATGAGCAGTCTTTTGTTTGAGGCGACAATTGAGGAGCTGAAGCTTGGCTTCCGGCGGGAGGGACGGCGGCGGCTCTGCCTGTGCTGCGGCTTCGAGACGGAGGCCGGGCTGGTCTATCCCGCGGAGGGCCGGTTTTATGAGGCGGAGCGGTATATGGAGGCGCATATTGAAGAGGAGCACGGCGGGATGCTCAGGTTTCTGCTGGCGCTGGACAGAAGCGCCACCGGCCTGACCGGCACCCACAAGCGGCTGCTGGAGCTCAGCGCCCAAGGGTTGAGCGATGACCAGCTCCAGAAGGAGATGGGCATCGGCAGCTCCTCCACCATCCGCAACCACCGCTTTGCCCTGCGGGAGAAGGAGCGCCAGGCCCGGCTGTTTCTGGCAGTGATGGAGCTGATGGCGGCGCAGGGGGCAAAGGCGGCCCCGGCTAGCGGCGGCTCCGGCGTTGCAGCGGGAGCCGCGGGCAATCCCAAAGAAAAGCATGGCCGCGAAGAGCTGGCATCCCTGTTCCCTCTGGGGACAGACGGACCGCTCTCCCGCTATCCCTCCCGCAGCAAGCCGTTGAAGCTGGTCTTGGATGTGATTGCAGAGCATTTTGCCTATGGAGAAATCTACACGGAGCAGCAGGTGAATGACTTGCTGGAGCCGGTTTATGCGGACTACGCCTTGCTGCGGCGCAGCCTGGTGGACTACGGCTATCTGGAACGGAAGAAGGATGGAAGCGAATATTGGCGCCTGGCGCGCAGGAAGGAAGATGACGCTGTGGACCGGCGGAAGGAATTGCAGGAGTTGGCCAAGGAGATCAAGGTGGAGGCGGGGATTTATTGCATCCGCAACCTCAAAAATGACAAGAGACTGGTGGAGAGCACCCCCAACCTCAAAAAGCTCAACGGACTCAAGCTGTCCCTGGACATGGGAAGCCACATGAACCGGCAGCTTCAGAAGGATTGGACCGCTATCGGGGAGGATTCCTTCGCCTTCGAGGTGCTGGAAAAGCTGAAGAGGCCGGAAACCGGCCCCTTCGATGAAAAGCGGGAGCTGAAAAAGCTGAAAGAAAAGTGGCTGCAGGAGCTGATGCCTTTCGGCGACCGGGGCTACAATTCGGATAAAGAGCGCCCGGAGGAATAGCGCGGCGGGGCTACACCTCCGCCTCATAGACCATCAGCTTCACCACGGAGCCGGAGCGGTTCTCCAGACCATGGCTCCAGCCGGGTTTGTTGAGAATCACATCCCCCGGCTTCACCTCCCGCTCCTCCCCATTGACGGTCATAATGCCTTGGCCTTCCAGGATGACATATACCTCTTCATTGGTTTGCCTATGGGTATGGTAGCCGATGGAGGTTTCCGGCGGCAGCTCCATGTAATAGAAAAACTTCAGCTTGCTGTCATGGTCTTCCTCACTGAACAGCTTCACGGAGCGGACCTCTCCTTTGCCCTTGTGGCTGCTGGCCGTTTTCAGCGGAGCCTCCAAAAAATTGCGTATGATCATGGTGCAATCTCCTTTCCGAAGGTGGATATTCCTTAACCTTCATTATAATCGATTTGCCTCATGAAAGCTTTTCCGGCAAAGATGGCATACTATCCGTAAAGAGGTGAATATGATGTCCCGGCCCCCCGAACCGAATGCCCGTTTGTTTGTAGCTCTGCCTTTGCCGGAGCAGTTGAAGGCCAAAATGGAGACGGAGATGGAACAGCTCCGGAAGGAGCTTTCTTTTCAAAAGTGGGTCCATCCCCAGGATCTGCATCTTACTCTTGTGTTCCTGGGGGATACGGCTCCTGAAGCTGTTGAGGGGATCATTGCCCAGCTTAAGGAAGCCGTTGGCGGGCACCGCCCGTTCCCCCTCGGGCTGAAGGAAGCCGGAGTTTTCGGGCAGCCGAACTCGCCCCGGGTTCTGTGGGCAGGTGTTGACGGGGCATTGGAAGCGCTTAAGTCGCTGCAGGCCGATATATCCTCCCGGTTGCAAACCGTCGGCTATGTGCCGGAGAGCCGCCCCTACTCTCCCCATCTGACCTTGGCCCGCCGATACACCGGAAGCGAACCGTTACCCAGGGAGGCGTTAGCCGCTTTTTCTGCCGGTGAGCCCGCTTACCAATGGACCGCCGACCGGGTGGTGCTGTATCAGACGCGCCTGAACCGGTTGCCTATGTATGAGGAGTTGGCCTCCATCCCGCTTTCCTGACAGCCGGCGCGGTCCCGTAATACAGCTTTACCGCATAGCCGCATTACCGGAGTTTTCACAAAAAAACGCTGCCCGTGTCATAGACCGGAGCAGCGTTTTTTTGCAATAGGTGCTATTTAGTGGAAGCTTACGGATTTACCTTGGCTTTAAACACTTGCTTGCCGTCCTTGTACTCCAGCACAACAGCGGATTTCACCGGGTCATGGGTTTCGTTCAGCGTCAGGGAGCCGGTAGCCAGCTTCAGATCCTTGGTTTGGGCCAGGGCATCGGTGATCTTCTGCGGATCAGTGGAATTGGCGCGCTTGATGGCATCCACCAGCATGTTCACAGCATCATAACCGAGAGCAGCCAGGGAGTCGGGAGTTTCATTGTTGTTTTCCTTCTTGAAGGCTTCCACGAACTTCTTGATCTCTGCCGAGCTGTCGTCAGCGGCATAGTGGTTGGACAGATAGGTGTTGTTCAGAGCGTCCTTGCCGGCAATCTCCAGGAGCTGCGGGGAATCCCAGCCGTCGCCGCCCATAATGGGAGCCTTGATGCCCAGCTCGCGGGCTTGCTTCACAATCTTGCCGACTTCCTCATAGTAGCCGGGAACATAGATGAATTCCGGGTTCTTTTCCTTGATGCGGGTCAGAACCGCTTTGAAGTCGGTATCCTTTTGCTGATAGGATTCTTCGGCTACAATGGTGCCGCCGTTTTTGGTGAAGGTTTCTTTAAAGAACTTTTGGAGACCCTTGGAATAGTCGGAGGAGGAGTCCAGATAGATAGCTGCGTTCTTCGCCTTCAGCTCCTTGGAGGCGAAGTCTGCCGCCACCTTGCCTTGGAAGGGGTCGATGAAGCAAACGCGGAATACATACTCATTCACCTTGTTGGTGCGCTCATCCACGGTAACCTTGGGGTTGGTGGCGGAGGTGGTGATGAGCGGTACTTTCTTCTCTTGTGCAACCGGTACGGCGCCCAAGGTGTTGGTGGAGGTTACGGGCCCAATCAGCGCCACAACCTTGTCGTTGGAGATGAGCTTCTGTGCAGCCCGTGTAGCTTCCTCGGATTTGGAGGCATTGTCGGCTTGAATCAGTTCAAGCTGCTTGCCCAACACGCCGCCTGCGGCGTTGATTTCGTTGACGGCCAGCTTCAATCCTTTCATCGAGGAATTGCCGAAGGAAGCTTGCCCGCCGGTCATCTCGAAGTTGGCTCCAATCTTGATGGTACCCCCTGTGTCTCCTCCGCTTGCGGAGTTCTCTTTTTTCTCCCCGCAGCCTGCCAGGGGGGCGACTGTCAGCACCAGTGCTGTCGCCGCAGCGATCCATGTTTTCTTCATTTCTGATTCCCTTCCTTCTCCCATTAATGATGAATTGTATATTCTGAACGTGTCTGGGGCACGTTTCATTCGGCTCTGGCTTCACTTTTTGGGGGAAAATTGCTTAATGGCCGCCCAGGTAAGCCGCCTTGATTTCCTCGGATTGCGACAGCTCTGCGGCAGTGCCCGACAGCACAATATTGCCGGTCTCCAGCACGTAGGCCCGGTCAGCAATCTTGAGGGCCTGATTGGCGTTTTGCTCCACGAGCAGGACGGTGGTGCCTTGTTTGTTGATTTCCTCGACGGTGCGGAAAATATCCTGCACCAGGAGCGGAGCAAGCCCCATGGAGGGCTCATCCAGAAGCAGCAGCTTGGGGCGGGACATCAGCGCCCGGCCAATGGCCAGCATCTGCTGCTCGCCGCCGGACAAGGTGCCGGATTGCTGTTTTTTGCGCTCCAGAAGGCGGGGGAAACGCTCGTACACCCCATCCATGTCCTTCTTGATCTGCTGGGAATCCTTGCGCAGATAAGCGCCCAGCTCCAGGTTCTCCTCAACGGACATATTGGCGAACACGCGCCGTCCCTCGGGACAATGAATCAGACCCTGCATGACGATAGAGGTAGCGGACTGCCCGGCGATGGATTTGCCCAGGAACCTGATGTCGCCGGTCTTGGGCTTCAGGAGGCCGGACAGAGTTTTCAGAAGCGTGGACTTGCCTGCGCCGTTGGCGCCGATCAGCGTCACAATCTCCCCTTCGAGCACCTCCAGGCTTACACCCTGCAGCGCATGGATTGCTCCGTAATATACATTGATGTCTTCAACCTTCAGCATGAATTAAGCCTCCTGTCCCAAGTATGCCTCGATTACCTTCGGATTTGAACGGATCATCTCCGGCGTGCCGTTGGCAATCAGCATACCCCGGTCCAGTACATAGATGCGGTCGCACACGCCCATAACCAGGGACATGTCATGCTCAATCAGGAGGATGGTCAGATTGAATTCCTCCCGTATCCAGCGGATCAGATGCATCAATTCTTCCGTTTCATTGGGATTCATCCCGGCGGCCGGCTCATCCAGAAGCAGCAGCTTGGGCCGGGAAGCCAAGGCGCGGGCAATCTCCAGACGGCGCTGGTTGCCGTAGCTTAAGTTCTTGGCCAGCTCATCCTTCATATGATCCAGCTTGAAAATTTTCAGCAGATTCAGCGCCTCTGTGGTAATTTCCTGCTCGCCCTTGAAAAATCCGGGCAGTCTCAGAAAGGTGGTCCAGACGCTGTGCTTGGCATGCTGGTGGAAGGCAATCTTCACATTCTCCTCCACCGTCATATTGCCGAACAGCCGGATGTTCTGGAAGGTGCGGGCAGCGCCTTTCCAGTTGATCTTATAGGGCTTCATGCCCCCAATGGACTCCCCCGACAGCAGCACCTGGCCCTCGGAGGGCTCGTATACGCCGGTCAGCAGATTAAAGAGGGTGGTTTTGCCCGCTCCATTGGGGCCGATCAGCCCGATGAGCTCCCCTTCGTTCAAGTACAGGGATACATCGGTCAGAGCCTTCAGGCCGCCGAAGGTACGGCTGGCTTGTTTGACATTAAGAAGCGCTAGAGACGTCGCTGTCATGGACATTCGCTCCCTTCTTCCGGAACCGTTTGGTTATGAATTTATAATTGAATTCCTTATTCCCCATCATGCCGCTTGGGCGGAAGATCATCATAATAACCAGGGCCAGGGAATAAATAATCATCCGCAGCTCGGGATAATCCTGCAGCAGGGTGAAGATCATGGTCAGCGCAACAGCTCCCACAATAGCCCCTGTGGTGCTGCCCAGGCCGCCCAATACGACCATAACCAGAATTTCAAAGGATTTCAGGAAGTTAAAGCTGGTGGGGTTGATGACATAGAACTTGTGGGCATAAAGCGCTCCGCCGACTCCGGCGAAGAAGGAACCGATCACAAAGGCGATGACCTTGTAGATGGTGGTATTGATCCCCATGGATTCGGCCGCAATCTCATTCTCGCGGATGGCGATGCAGGCACGGCCGTGGGTGGAGCGTACGAAGTTCTGGATCACAATAACCGTAATGACGGTAAAGAGGAATACCCATCCCCAGGTGGTTTTGGCCGGAATGCCGCTTAAGCCCGAGGCTCCGCCGACATATTCCGTATTCAACAAAGCGATCCGGATAATCTCTCCGAGGCCCAGAGTGGCAATGGCCAGATAGTCGCCCTTCAAACGAAGGGTAGGCAAACCGATGAGAAATCCGAACAGGGCGGCCACTGTACCCCCGGCTACAATTGCCAGCGGAAAGGCCCAGTTGAAGTCCAATGTGAGAATGGCTGACGTATAGGCGCCAATGGACATAAATCCGGCATGGCCCAGGGAGAATTGGCCGGTGAAGCCGTTGATGAGGTTCAGCGATACGGTAAGGATGATATTGATGCAGATAAGGATCAGCGTAGTCTCCGCCACATCATTCAGGGTTCCGCCGGACACCAGCACCTGGAAGACAAAAAAGACGATCAGACAGCCTGCCAGCATGGCGGCAAAGGGTTTTGCGGCTTTCAGCATGGCGGGCACCTACACTTTCTCCCGGATGTTCTTGCCGAACAGACCGGAGGGTTTAAAAATCAGAATAAGAATCAGCACTGCGAAGGCAACGCCGTCCCGCCACATGGAGTAACCCACCGAGGAAACGCCGGTTTCCACTGTGCCCAGAAGCAGACCGCCCACCAGAGCGCCGGGAATGCTGCCGATTCCGCCCAAAACGGCGGCGACAAAAGCCTTCAGACCGGGGAGCATCCCCATCAGCGGATCAACGGAATTGTACGTCATGCCGAATATAACGCCGGCTGCAGCAGCCAGTGCGGAGCCAATGGCAAAGGTGGAGGAGATGGTCCGGTCCACATTGATGCCCATCAGGCGGGCGGCCTCCATGTCGAAGGATACGGCGCGCATGGCCTTGCCGGTTTTGGTCCGCTGGACAATGTATTGGAGGACAACCATCAGCAAAACAGTGAGGAGAAGAATCATAATCTGGTTGGAGTCAATTTGCAGGCCCAGGATATCAAATTGCTTCTTGGCGATAATCTCCGGGAAGCCCTTGGGCTGCGGCCCGACGATGAAGATGCCGCCGTTCTCCAGCAGGAAGGACACACCCACCGCTGTAATCAGAATGGATATCCGCGAGGCGTTCCGCAGAGGACGGTAAGCGATGCGTTCGATGACCATGCCGAGAATTGCGCTGAAGAGCATGGAGGACACCAATGCGATCAGGAACACCACAACTGGGGGCAGATTGTATTGATCCAAGCCTTTGGCAACATAGAGGCCTGCGAAGGCGCCCACCATAAACACGTCGCCGTGTGCAAAATTAATCAGCTTAATAATGCCGTAAACCATCGTATAGCCCAAGGCGATAAGCGCGTAAATGCTCCCCACCGACAGACCGTTGATGATCTGTTGAATGTAATATTCCATTAGTACACCTCTTCTGTGTTAGGAATGTGTTAGTAATTATAACACCACATGTTGTTTGTTGTAAATAACTATCTATTCCCCCTTTTGTTCCGCCAACTAAAAACAAACGTCTCCCATGGGAGGACAAAAATGATTTATTGCTTCATAGATTATCATAAAAGCGGGAGCTTGTGATATAAGTTTACACACAAAATGTGTACAGTTTTTTAACAATGGTTATTAGGCTGGTCAATTCCTGAAAGGGGCTTTCCGCCCAACTTCTGTGCAATATAAAAAGGCGGCCGGATTGGTCCGCCGCCTGCGTTCTTGCTCTTTTCTTCCTATCTGTCCTTCATCTCCGGATTGTTGTTGTGAATCGGAGGAAGCTGTCTTGTTCCGATGGACATGGGCGATTGGCACTTCCAACAAGTTGGAGTCGATTCAAATGAAAAGTTGTTTCTCATCCAGCACGTGCATTCTTCATTCGTACATACCCAGACAGCCGTTGCCTCACAAGGAATTTCTTCCCGCCATTTATTCCGTGAATACATGAATATCCCTCCTGGCATATGGATAATCTCTTTCGGACTAAATCGAGGATAAGTGGACAGGGGACCGCCGCCGCTTGGAGCAGCGCAATGTTGCACATGTTGCCAAAAAATAAAAAGCCGCCCTCAACCATAAAGGCCAAGGGCAGCTTGGTTATCCGAGATTACAGCTTAACAACGTTCTCGGCTTGCGGGCCGCGGTTGCCTTGAACTACGTTGAACTCAACGCGTTGGCCTTCGTCCAAAGTCTTGAAGCCGTCGCCAACGATAGCGCTGAAGTGTACGAATACGTCGTTGCCGCCTTCAACTTCGATGAAACCGAAGCCCTTTTCTGCGTTGAACCATTTAACTGTACCTGTTTGCATGGTATTACCTCCAAAAAGTTTGTTCAATATGGCCTTCTTTATTCCTAAAAATAAAAAATCCGCATAATTCGGAAAGGTTATGATGAGTATAGATAACCTTTGCCATTATGTGAATTCAGGTTTCCATATCGTTGAAACCATCATACCACATTGCGGACAGCATTACAAATTTTTGGGGAACATTTTTTTGTTTAAAGAAAAACCCCCCGGAGGACAGCATCTTCCGGAGGGTCGCCTCTGCTTATATCGGATAGGTCTGGATAGCCTGGGCTTACTTTTCCTTCTTGGCGTGGGAGCCGTCACAGTTCCCGGAGCTGTTTTTGGTGTTGCCGCATGCGCATTTTCCCATTGGGAGCACCTCCATATATAATTTGTAATAATTATTTTATAATAATAACACCACCACTTACTTTTGTAAAGTTATAAAATTAATGTAAGAATGATTCTCAATCGCAATTGCAAATTAATGGTGGCTACTCAGCTGTCTGTTTGGAATAATTGTGTTTTAAAAGGACTTGGAGCCCTTATTGTCTCCGCAGGCACATTCTGTCCCAATTCCAATTGCTATTAGCTGCTTTTAGTGACAACATCTCTGATGTATGGCAGATGGTGGTGGGATGCTGGGAATGTAGAACAATATGGAAGTATATGGAATGCCCATAATGTAAAAGTGCATTTATTTCATGAGTCAACTGCTGGAACGGAGGGGCATCATGCAAAAGTACATCTATTTCACCTGGATTTTAGCTTTTTGGCGGTTTTAAATGAAAATAACTGCACTTTTGCATGATCGGAGCGAGAAAGTGGGCTCGCAGCCCAAAATAGATGCACTTTTGCATTATAGCATTTCCAGGAGCTGGATCTGCGGCAGGATGGCGCAAAAAAACTGCCTTCGGTTAGAGCAGGAAGCGCCATCTGGACCGTACCTCCGTTATTCATCAAATTAGCGCTCTTACGGACATTTTACGGACATACAGTGCGCTGTTTACACTGGGAAACCTCCAAATCCGCTGTTTTTCAAGCGGCGCTCGAGACAGTTAGGGTATTACGGACAATAGCTGGGTAGTTGCAAATTAATGTGGCGTTAAGCTTGTCTTCAGGCCCCGTTCAGCTTGCCCGGGCATAATAAACTGTGCGGGTGAGTTTTCCGCCTGACGGCCATTTCAATTAGAGAAGGGATGTTACGCATTTGAAAAACACATCATTGGGAATTAGCCGCATCTGGATGGTTTCCTCCTTTGTTCTGCTTGCTGCGCTTATTATTTATATCATTATTTATCCCCCCGGAAAATCGGAGGACGCCACGGTAGCCAAGGTGAACGGTACCCCCATCCTGAAATCCCAGCTGTACAGCGCAATGGTCAAGGCCGGCGGTCCGCAGACTCTGGAAACCATGATCAGCGAGGAGCTGGTCAAGCAGGAAAGCGACAAAGCCAACATCCAGGTTACGGATGCCGATCTGGACAAGGAAGTGGAGCAAATCAAGAAATCCTTCTCGTCGGACGAGGAATTCACCCAAGCTCTTGCTACCTATAATATGACCTTGGAATCGCTGAAGGAGGACATGTATATTCAGGTGCAGCTGCGCAAGCTGCTGGAGCCTCAGGTTAAGGTCACCGATGAGGAGATCAAAACCTACTACGACACTAATCTGGAGTCCATGAAAACTCCCGAGGAGGTCCGCGCCTCGCATATTCTGGTAGCCACTAAAGAAGAAGCCGAAGCCGTATTGGCCAGCCTGCAGGGCGGCGCCGACTTCGCCACTCTGGCCAAGGAAAAATCCACGGATACCGGCTCAAAGGAAGCAGGCGGGGATTTGGACTTTTTCGCCAAGGGCATCATGGAGGAGCCGTTTGAAACCGCCGCCTTTGCCCTCAAGACCGGGGAGCTGAGCAGTGTTGTGGAAACCAGCCACGGGTTTCATGTGATTAAAGCAACAGACCATAAGGATGCAACAACCCCCACTTTGGAGGAGAAAACGGAGGAAATCCGCCAAGCCCTTTCGGAGGAGCAAATTTCCACCCTGTCCCAAAGCTGGCTTCAGGAGAAGCGCGCCGCGGCCAGTGTGGAAAGCTTCCTGGAATAGCATGTTTTCCAACCTGTTTACACTGAATGGCTCGGTTTATTATCATTTTCTTCTAAGGTTTGCTATAATATAGAAGAATCGATTGTAAACCTGACTGGGGAAAGGACGGAGCCATTCATGTATGATGTAGCGATTATCGGAGCAGGACCCACCGGCGCAAGCGCCGCGCTGTTCGCCGCCAAGGCGGGCAAAAAAACATTGGTTATCGACGCCAACCAAAGCATCACTAAACGGGCATGGATCGAAAATCATTACGGCGTAAATGAAATTACCGGTCCGGATCTGGTGGAGAACGGCAAGAAGCAGGCCGCCAAATTCGGTGCAGAGATCGTTGCCGCCAAGGCTGTCAAGATTGCCGCAGCCGGCGAGGGGCTGACGATTGAGACGGATTCGGAAAGCTATCAGGCGGCCAAGGTTATTCTCGCCACCGGGCTGGCCACGGATCTGGCGGAGGCCTCCGGCATCGCCACCAAACCGGGCACTGAGCCGCGGGTAAAAACCGTTGTGGCCACGGATGCAGCCGGCCAAACCAATGTGCCGGGCGTATACGCGGCAGGCGCCGCAGCCGGCACCAGCCTGCACACCATTATTACCGCAGGCGACGGCGCCCGCGTGGCGGTTGAGGTGCTGAGCGCGCTGAACGGCGAGCGTTATGTGGACCATGATGTGCTGAAGGCATAATGCACTATTGAAGCGGAATCATATAGAGGCTGTCCCAAAAGCAATTTTGGGCGCAGCCTCTTTTTGTACGAAAATGCAGTGCTGTGTGCCCCAAAAGTACCCGGATTCCGCTTCAAAGCCTCGTCAATTCTGGGGGATTGTTTGGAGCTGCCGCCCTTCGGCCCCCAAGCTTCCGCGGTACTCGCCGGGGGTTGTTCCCTTGTATTTCAGGAAAGCCTTGTGCAGGGTTTGGCTGGAGCCGTAGCCTGCCTCATAAGCGATGGCGCAGATGGTCATATCCGTGGATGCCAGAAGGGCACATGCCTGGCGCAACCGGATTTCATGGAGCAGCTGAAGGAAGCTTTTGCCGGTATGCCGCCTGAGCTCTTCGCTGAGATAAGTGCGGTTCATATGAAATGTATTTGCCAGGCCCGACAGGCTGAGCTGCTCCTGGTAGCGGTTGTGCATATAGCTCACCACTTTCCATACCTTCTCCGGCATTCCGGGGCGTTCCTGCTCCGGCTGACCCTCTGCTCCACCGTTCTGAAGACGGTCCACCCGGATCAGCAGCTCCGTCAGTCTGGTCTTTAGCATGGCTGATCTTAAGCTGCGCCGCTGGTCGTATTCCTCCCGCAGTTCCTCAAACAAGGCGGCCAGTTTGCCGGTTTCCGCTTCGGACAGCTGCAGGAACATGCGGCGGGCCGATCCTTCCAGAAGCCTCTCCTTCAGCCGCTCCAGCTCCTCGCCCACCGACCGCAGCATCTCCACGCCAAACATGCAGTTGTACAGACGCAACGGCTGGCCCGGATTGGCTCTGAGCTCATGCACATGGAACGGAAGCACCAGCGACAGCGTCCCCGGCATCATGGGATGCGCCGCTCCATTCACAACCTCCTCCCCATAGCCACCGATCACCAGGGAAATCTCCAGAAAATCATGGCGGTGGGCCGGAAAAAGGCGTTCCACCTTATGAATGGCCACTGCCACGGGCAGCGGCGAGGACAAACGGGGGTCGGTTAACTGAATGGGGTAGGTAGTCATAGTCGCCTCCCGACAATCGGAGATAGAGTCCCGACAAATGGTTATACATCATCGTCAGCGTCATTTTACCATAAATGCAGGGCTTGTGAGAAAAAGAGTCTATTGTGGTAAAGAAGGAGCGACATGCCCATGATAACACTGGACTTAAACGGAGTCTGGCAGATGAGAAGGCTGCCTGACGGCCAATGGCTTCAAGCGCAGGTGCCGGGCTCTATATATGCCGATTTGCTCGGCAGCGGCTTGATGGATGATCCCTTCTACCGGGATAACGAGGACGCCGCGCTTAGCCTGTCGGGCTTTGACTATGAGTATCGACGCAGCTTCACCGTGGCGCCGGAGCTGCTGGACGCGCAGCGCATTGCGCTGGTCTGCCGGGGGCTGGACACCATTGCCGATGTGGAAATAAACGGTTCCTGGCTGGCCCGCGCCGAAAACATGCACCGGACCTACGAATTTGATGTGACGCCTCTGCTCCATCCGGGAGACAACGAGATTCTCATCCGTTTCACCTCCCCTGTGCGTTTTGCCAGAGAGGAACAGCAGCGAAGGCCCCTCTGGGGAGTGGGTCAGGCCGTCACCGGCTTCAGCCATCTGCGCAAGGGCCACTCCATGTTCGGCTGGGATTGGGGGCCGCAGCTGCCGGATATGGGGATCTGGAGAAGCATCGGTCTGGAATTTTATCAGGAGGCCCGGCTGGAGGACATCCGCTGGGAACAAAAGCACGACCAAGGCGCCGTCACATTATCCGGCCGCATCGGGTATCAATGGCTCGCCGAAGAGCAGGCGGACTCTCCTCCAGTCAGCGTCCAGGTGCAGATTCTGGCTCCGGACGGCTCCTTGCTTTATGAGGAATGCCGGACGCTGCCGCCCTCGGAGAACTGCGTGTCCGTTGCGGCAACAATCACCGAGCCGCTCCTCTGGTGGCCCAACGGATATGGCGGCCAGCCGCTGTACAGCGCCCGGGTGCTGCTTCTGAGGGACGGAGCCGTGTTGGACGGCCGCAGCTTCTCCCTGGGTCTGCGTACCGTGGAGCTGCGCAGGGAAAAGGATGGGTGGGGCGAAAGCTTCTGCTTCCGGGTCAACGGCGTCGACATCTTTGCCCAAGGGGCCAACTATATCCCCGAAGACAATCTGCTTTCGCGTTATTCTTATGAGCGCACGGAGCAGCTCATCAAGGATTGTATCGCAGCTAACTTCAATTGCATCCGGGTGTGGGGCGGCGGCATTTATCCGGATGAGTATTTCTACGACCTGTGCGACCGCTGCGGCCTTCTGGTGTGGCAGGATTTCATGTTCGCCTGCGCGGTATATGACTTGAGGGATGATTTCGCCGAGAATATCCGGCAGGAAGCCATCGGGCAGGTGAAGCGGCTGCGCCACCGGGCCTGCCTGGCGCTGTGGTGCGGCAACAACGAGATCGAACAGGCGTTGGACAGCTGGAGCTCCGTGATCCAAACGCCGACCCAGAAGGCGGAATATCTGAAGCAGTTCGAGATTCTGCTGGCCGATGTGGTCAGGAGCCTTGATCCGGAGCGGACCTACTGGCCCTCCTCTCCTTCCTCCGGCGGAGGCTTCGACGCTCCCAATGACGAGAACCGGGGAGATGTCCACTATTGGGAGGTTTGGCATGGCCTCAAGCCGTTTGAGGCTTACCGGAAATACCATTTCCGCTTCTGCTCGGAGTTTGGCTTCCAATCCTTCCCTTCCCCCAAAACTGTTCGCAGCTTCACCCTTCCCGAGGACCGCAATATTTTCTCCCGGATCATGGAGAAGCACCAGAAGAACGGGGCAGCCAACGGGAAAATCATGTTTTATCTGGCGGAGCACTTCAAGTACCCCCGGAGCACAGACGCCCTTCTTCTGGTATCGCAGGTGCTGCAGGCGGAAGCCATCCGGTACGGGGTGGAGCATTGGCGGCGCCACCGCGGACGCTGCATGGGCTCTATCTATTGGCAGCTGAACGACTGCTGGCCGGTGGCCTCCTGGTCCTCCATCGATTATTACGGCCGCTGGAAAGCCCTGCATTATTCGGCCCGCCGCTTCTATGCCCCGGTGCTGCTGTCCGCCTGCGAGGACGGCCTTCGCGCCGACCTTTATGTAACCAATGAGACCCGCGGGCCCTTCGCCGGAACCGTCGTCTGGCGGCTTCTGGACCGGGACGGACAGGTGCTCCGGAAGGGCGAGGCGCAGGCGGCAATGGCTCCCTTGTCTGCCGGATGCATCTGCAAGCTGGACTTCAGCGGAGAGCTGGGAGGGGAACAGGCTGAGTTGGCCAGGCGCGCCTATCTGGAATATTCCCTCATCCTGCCGGAAACCGGGGAGACCCGAAGCCGCGGAACGCTGCTGTTCTCCAAAGCCAAGCATTTCGAATTTGCCGATCCCGCCTTGCAGCTCTCGGTGGAGGAAACGGCGGAGGCCTATGAGATTGCAGTAAAGGCCCGCTCCTTTGCCAAATATGTCACGCTGGACCTGACGGAAGCCGACGGCGTATTCAGCGACAATTTCTTCGACTTGTCGGCAGGGGAAAGCCGGATAATCGAACTGCCCAAGGAGCGCCTGTCCCGTCCCCTCGCCCTGGAAGAGCTCCGGCAGCAGTTGCAGGCCCAAAGCCTCTACGACTGGTCGTGAGCGTGGAGTGAAGCAAAACAAGAGCCTTCGCGGTGAAGGCTCTTGTTTTTTTTAAATTTTTCAAATCAATTCGAGCTGATCCTCACTTTACCGATTTGCGGCGTATAGGCATTGCCAGCGGTATTATTCCAGCGCATCTGGACATTCGACAGATTGCTGAGCTGGTAAGAATATTTGATCCAATCCCCGGAACCGCCCGATATCGTCGGCGTAATTTCACTCCACGCGGAGCCGTCGGCCGATATATAGAAAGTGAAATGCGATACCGCCTCATTGGGCCAAAAATACGTATCCGCGGCAAACGTCTTTATGTCCGGCTGCTTCCAGACGATTTCTTCATTGGTGGCAGCCGTTCGCTTCACCCGCGAAGCATCCCCCTCAAATTTGGCCGTATTGGCCGCATCAAAGTCCAGATTCGCCGAATGGCTGTACGTTTTGCTCCAATCATTCATATCATCTTGAATCATATAGCCCATCGTCACCTTGCAGAGCTGCGGCGTAAATACGCTGCCGTCGGTGTTGTTCCAACGCATTTTTACATAATTGACATTCGACAGCCCGCTAAGGGTATACGTGTGCTTTTTCCAATCGCCCGAACCTCCGGCAATTGTCGGCGCAGCCAATGTCCATGCAGATCCGTCAGCCGAAGTGTACAGACTGAAGTGAGAAACGCCTTCCGAAGGCCAGTAATACGTCACAGCGGAGAATGATGTCATGCCGTTCTGCTTCCACACGATCTCCTCATTCGTTGCCGCGGTTCGTTTCACGCGGGAGGCGTCCCCTTCGAATTTAGCTGTGTTGGCCGAGTCGAAATTCAAATTTCCCGTATGGCTATATGTCTTACTCCAGTCGTTCAAGTGATCTGTCAGCGTTCTGGATGGTTTGGCTCTGTCCTTCGCAGGCAGCGTATTGCCCGCGCCCCAATCCGTTCCCGCTCCCGGCCCGAATAGCGGCCAAGGCTTGGAGCCCAGGAACGGAGGTTTGGCCGAGAGATACAAGGATGCCGGAATGGCCGAGCCGGAGCCAAGCGACCCCCATTGAACGGTTCCGGCAGCAAGTCTGTTGGCTCCTGCATAATGGCCTGAACCGGAAGTCGAGATGCTCTGCAAGTTGTTGCCTATTATGTTCTGGTTCACGGTAGAGGTGTTATCGCTTCCGATTTTGCCGCTGGCGTTATTGCGGAACCACGTGTTTCGCGGACCGGTGGCGGTCATGATGCTATCGCCGGACTTGGAATTGTCCGCATAGCTTTCCTTGAAGCTGTTGCCTTCAATTAAGTTCATATAGGCATAATTCGCATGGAACGCCAAGTCGTTATAGCCTGTATATGCGCTTTCAACGGAATTATAGCTGACCACGGAATGATTGGCTCCAAGCTGCAGCAAAATATGATGTCTCAGATCCCACGCCTTGTTGTCCGTTATCCGGGTTCCCGTGGAGCCGTTCACGACGATGCCATAAGCATAGCCACCAACGTTTTTAATAAAGGCATCGTGAACGAAATTCCGTTCCACAACTACATCCTTGCTGTTATCCACCGAGATATGTCCCCGTCCGCTCTTGATAGACTCTATGTCTTGGACATAACCGTTGACGACGCGGTTCAAAACAAGATTATTCGTATTTTCGCTTGTTGGCTGAACAGTTCTGGCCAGCCTCACCTTCTCTACGCCGATATTGGACAGCAGGTTCAGCTTCCTTGCCATGGGCAGCTTTGCCGAGGTATAATCCAGCCCCAGCTTCATGTCCAGGCTTAGTGTATTTCCGCTTTTGGATGCGATTCTGACGATTTGGGATTCGGTATAGGTTCCCCACGCCACTCGTCCTGCGGATAAATAGACAAGGATGTAATCGCCAGGATTCAGGCCGCTGGCGTTGGATACGGTGATGGAGCTGCTGCCTGCGGCCAGCGAGCCGGTAACGGACACCGGCGTATCCGGACCGCCGCCGTCAAAGCGCAGCTCCGTATTGGGATGGGAAGCGTCGCCGATATAAAAGGTCGTCGATTCCAATCCGTTGCCTTGTATGATAATATCTCCCGTTGCAATACTGAGTGTGGTCTTAAAATAATAATCACCTTCCGGAAAATAAAGGACTCGCCTGCCTGACGTGCTGCCGAGAATGCTGTTCACGGCTGCGGCGGCATCCACATTCGGATCGTTTGCCGACAGGCCGTGCAAAGCCACATTAATGGTGGTCCACCCTCCCGGATCATTCCATACGATGTTACTCCATCCGTTTGACGGCATAATGCCTGACGGAAGCGCTCCATAATCCAAAGCATTGGCCGGGGCGGGATTGGCGGATACAGCGATGAAAACTATCAGCAAGCATGCGCATAACAAACGAACCTTTTTCCCCATTGACGGTCACCTTCCCATTGTTATTTGATCATGATCCTGCTCCAATGCGAAGTAGTTGAGTTCCGTTCCCGGTTCAACGCGTTCATCAACCGGCATACCGCATCACTTGCCGCCACTTACCTTCAGCTGATCCTTGTTCTTCTGGTACCAATCATTGACCAGCTTCTCCACATTCTCTCCGCCAAGGCGCTTCCATTCCTTGCGGATTTCGTCTATGCCCTGCTGGGGCGAGACGGCTCCCCCGGCTGTCATCACCTTGGTTTCGATCTGAACCTCAATGGGATTAAAAGCGGCGATAAGCTGGGTCAGCTCCGCCAGATCCGGGCTGTAGGCGATGTCCCGCTTATACGGATTTTTCAACGCAACCGTCAGCGAATTGGCCTTGGCCTTGGCGTATTCCTGGGAAAGAGCGTCGGGAGCGGCCATCAGCGGATACCACTCCGGCTTGATTTGATCCTGGTTAACCACCGCATATTCCGAAGCGTAACCCACCTGTTTTTCAAACTGGGCCGTATCCAGCTTTTGCTTCACACCACCGTCCGCAACCTTGTAATGCTCGTTCTCAAACCCGTTCTTGATGGGCTCCCAGCCCTTCTCCAGCATCCAATCCAGGAACTTGATGCCGGCAATTACCTTTTCCTCGCTGGCCTTGCTGTTGAAGGCCACGAGAATATTGGGAGGGGTTTCCTGATACAAACCGCTTTTGCCGTATTTGGAGGATACGGCCTCCAAAGCAACCGGCTTGGCATTGGGATCATTCTTCTTCAAATCCGTGTACATGGTGGAAATATCCCATTTATCCAGATCAATGCCTGATTTTCCGGTAATCCACTGCTGCGTGGCCCGCTGGGCGTTGGTGTCCGTAATGTATTCCTTGTCAATCAACCCCTCGTCGTACAATTGCTTCTCGAAAGCCATGTAATCCCGGTAATTATCCGTAAGCCGGCCATAAACCAGCTTATCGCCTTCGAGATACCATTGGTCCGAATTGGTCAGGAACATGGCCCGCAGAATACCTTTGGCGTTGGAGCCGAAAGCAATCGGGATTGTATCGTTTTTGCCGTTCCCGTCAGGATCGCCGTTCTTGAATTTACGCGCCACATCCAGCAGCTCATCCGTAGTTGTGGGAGCCTTCAAGCCCAGCTTATCCAGCCAATCCTGGCGAATCCACATGCCATGGTTGGCCACGCTGCCAATGGGCCGGACGCTGGAGACGGCGTATATCTTTCCATCAAAGGTCAAGTACGGCTTTAGCTCCGGGTTATCCTTCAAATAGGTTTTGAAGGTGGTGCTGTACTTTTCAATATAATCGTCCAATGGCTGAAGCGCGCCCTGATTCACCAGCTGCGCAATCCAGTTCCGATCGAATTCCCAGATTAAGTCCGGAGCGCTGCCGGAGGCGATCAAGGTGTTCAGCTTCGTTTTGGATTCCGTGCGCAGAACAGGAATCCACTTGACGTTGGCAGGCCCATTCTCATTGATCCATTTGGTCCATCTGTTGCTTTCATAGGTTCCTTCCTCCGTAGGGACCTTCCCCCGGTCCAAGATGGAAATGCTGATTTCTGTCTTGGCCGTTTGTCCCGCTCCGTCGTTGCCGCCGGACTGGTCCTTGGAGTCGGCGCCGCCGCACCCTGCCATTACGGATATGATGAGACTCGCCGCTACAATGGATGCTGTTGTTTGAACCTTCTTTTTCAATGCGTTCATCCCCTTTGGTAGTATGAATCACAAATTATATCTCAGGAGCAGACCGGGTCTGCCCCGCAGACATCAGCCCTTGACCGATCCGATCAGCACACCCTTGACGAAATGCTTCTGCAGGAAAGGATACACACACAGAATCGGCGTAATGGAGATAATGACCGACGCCGCCTTGATCGCCTCCGGGGTCAGCATAATGGGCATAACCCCTTCGCTTCCCTCCGTGCTGAGCAGGCTCTGGTCCACTTGCCTGATCATTTGGTAAAGCTTCAGCATCAGCGTGTGCATGCTGGACTTGTTGATATAGAGCATGACGTTAAAGTAGGAATTCCACCAGCCCACGGCAAAAAATAATGACAATGCGGCGAGAATCGGTTTGCACAGCGGCAGCAGAATCTGCACCAGCGTGCGCCAAATTCCGGCCCCGTCAATGGCGGCGGATTCCTCGATCTCCTCCGGCAGCCCCTCCATAAAACTTTTCATCACAAACATATTATACGTGCTGATTAGCCCCGGCAGCCAAAGGGCAAAGTAGGAATCCATCAATCCCAGGGACTTGATGAGGATGAAATGGGGAATCATGCCTGCCGAGAAAATCATCGTGAAGGTAATCATCATGAGCAGCGGTCCCCGTCCGTACAGTTTTTTTCTGGACAGGGGATACGCTGCCAGCACCGTCAACGTAATGTTGAGCGCCGTTCCTACCACCGTAACAAGTGCAGTATTGCCCATGGCCCGGAAAATTTGCCCGTCATCGAACAGCTTTTTGTACGCCTCCAGGTTGATTTCCACCGGCAGCAGGAATACTTCGCCGGAGGTGATGGCTCTGCTGCTGGAAATGGAGGCAATGATCTCGTACCAGAACGGGTACAGGGTTGTAAGGGACAAAAGCGCCAGGATAGTATAGTTTAGCCAGGTGCCGATTCTGCCCGGGGAAAATGCTTCTTTGCGTGCTGCCGCCATTGTTACCACAGTCCCCTTTCCCCCATCAAATTGATGATTTTATTGACGCTGACTACCAGAATCAATCCAATCACAGACTGGAATAATCCCAGAGCCGTGGTGTAGCTGTAATTCATGCTTTGCAGGCCTACGCGATATACGTAGGTGCTGATGACGTCCGCCACATCCAGCACTGAATTGTTCTGGAGGGCCAGAGTCTGCTCCAAGCCCACATCCATCATGCTGCCCATCCGCAGGATCAGCAGAATGGCAATGGTGCTGCGGATGCCCGGCAGCGTAATATGCCAGATCTGCCGCAGCTTGTTGGCTCCATCCATTCTCGCCGCCTCGTACAGTTGGGGATCAATGGAGGACATGGCCGCCAGATAGAGGATGGTGCCCCAACCGGCCTCCTTCCAAATGGAAGACAGCGTATAGGCCACCGGCCACCAGCCGGAGTTGGCCATGAAGTAGATGGGCTCAATGCCGAATACCTTGCTCAGGACAATATTGACCACCCCTGTGCTGGGAGACAGAAGGGCAACGACGATCCCCCCCAGGACGGCCCAAGAGATGAAGTGGGGGATATACAGCAGGTTCTGGATCACCCTTTTGAAGCCCTCCATCCGCAGCTCGTTCAGCATCAGGGCCAGAAGGATGGGAACCGGAAATCCGAAGACCAGACTGTACACATTCAGCAGCAGGGTATTGCGCAGCACATGCCAGAAATCCACACTGCCGAACAACAGCCTGAAATGCTTGAGTCCCACCCAATCGCTTCCCAGAATACCGTCGGCAAAGCGATAATCCTTGAAGGCGATGATCTCACCGCCAATGGGCAGATACTTAAAAACCAGATAGAATGCCATTACGGGAAGCAGCATGACATAAAATGACTTGTTCATCCACAGCTTCTTCCACACTGTTTTCTTAGGCGCAGCCTCCATGCATATGTTTCCCCCCGGCGCCGTCCCGGACACAGCGGCATTGGAGGCGGTTTGCAGCCTGTTCCATTTTGCCATCTTGTTCACCCTTTCCAGTTGCCTTGCTCTATGAAGAAAACGATGCCCATATCGTAGTCGATTGCTGCCGTTTTGCCTACGGACTCCTTTTGAAAAGGTTGCAATTCTTGTGAATTGGCCTCTGACACATCTTGAAAGCAGCGGATAGCCCGAAAATTCTGCAACTCCTCACTGCTTTCCCGGTTCCACGGCGGGCAGGACCGCTGCGCCTGCATACAAGTCCCGGTCAGCAAGCTGCATCTCGTCCAGCGTGGCAGCCGGAGCATTCCTTCCGGGCATACAGATTCGCTCAAAGGTAATGTCCTCAATGATCTGCCGTCCCGCCGGGGTTTCGCTCCCTCTCAGCTTGCTGGGTCTGAGGCCTGCATCCCGAACGCGGATATTGCGCAGCGTAATCCGCCGAACCGGACCGGTTCCCCGGCCGGCGTCCTCAATTTCCAGCTGCAGCCAATATGGACCATTGCGCCGGTGGATGACCTGCTCGATATCTATATTTTCGAAGACAATATCCTCCGTCGGCGCTGTTCCAAAGCGGTGATGGACCGCAATGGCCCGGCTGGTCTGATAAACGTACCCGTTGCGAAAGGTCACCTTCCTCTGGGGCTGTTCAACACCCATGCCGATCTTGAAGGCCGCGCAAGAGGTCCACGCCACCACATCATCAAAAACCACCTCTTCCGCCGCCTGGGGCTCTCCCGGCCAATTGCGGGAAATATCTGTCGTTTTACTCCAGGTTTTAACGGAATAGGGATCATCCTCGGAGATGGCGATGGTATGCTCCACCGCTACCTGCCGGCACTCATTTATATCCATAGCATCATTCTCATAGTGAACCAAGGACTGAAACGCCTTGTAGTTGCGGATGGTCACATGCTTGGAGCGGGTGGGAATTAGAGCCCACAAGCCCGCATCCCGTCCGATAATGCCGTCAATCAGGAAGGAGGCGGTGCCCAGCGGGACAATCAGATTATTGAGAAAGCCTTCCGCAAGCCGCATATGCGAGCCGTTGCCGTCGATGGTCCCCCGTCCCCGGATGGCAATATTCTCGGAGCCCGGTTCGGTTGTGATAAACCAGGTGCCATCCATGGAAAGGCTCTCCTTGCGAAAATGGGACGTATAATCCTGCCTGCGCCCTGTTGCCCGCAGCACTGCTCCCCCTTGCAAATAGAGCGTAACCTGGCTTTTCAAAACAATGTTGCCGACAGTGAATACGCCGGACGGCACATACACAATGCCGCCTCCGGCGGCTCCGGCTTCATCGATAGCCTGCTGCAAAGCCTGGGTAGCCGGTTTTTGTCCCGTGGGATCGGCATGGTACCGGTTGACCAGATGGCAGACTCCGCTTCCGGCCGGATCGGGAGCAAAGTCCTCCCACGGATCGGCCGCCAGCACCAGCTCCTTGTAGCCGTTGATCTTGATAATCAGATAACGGGATTCCTCCAATTGAAAGGTTAGCCGGTTGCCGTCAACCCTCCCCTCCATGCCAAAGGCCAGGGGGCTGATCTGAAAGTCGCGGATCGGCTCCGCGATTTCAATGGTTACGGTGATCTTGCCGCTAAAGGAAAAATGGGCATAGTCATAATCCTTTTCTGTAAGGAAGGCAATCACAGGCACCGGCCTCCCTTGCACGGTGACGGCAAATCTCCGGGATTGCTCATAAATCTCCGGCAGCGGATATAGAGCTACAGACGGTGACACAGCTTCTGACATCATTCCTTCTCTCCTCCTGATCTCTTTAAAAGTAAGAATTTCGACCTCATTGTATCCGGCCCGCCCTGCGCTGCCTAGGGCTATAATCGGTAAACGGGTGCATTTCTTGCAAAGCGGCGGGTGCATTTTTTGCCCGGGTCACGATTCTTGTTATGAAGAAAAAAAACGGCGGCGCTCCTCGCGAAATTCCACAGGCGTCTTGCCTGTCTCCAGCTTAAAGGCTTTGGAGAAGGACTGGGGCGACATATATCCTACCTTCTCGGCAATATCCACGATCTTGTCCTCTGTTTGCTCCAGCAGCTGCCTGGCCCGCTCCATCCGCTGCGCCAGGATATATTCCTTCAGCGTCTCTCCCGATTCTTCCTTATAGATCCTGCGCAGGTAGGAAGCGCTGATATAGAATTGCTCCCCCAGCCGTTCAACTGTCAGATCATCCTCAAGATGATCCTGCACGAACTGCTTAACCGCCGCGACCAACTCCCTGTTCTTCTGGCTGCGCTTGGATTCCAGATGCTGCAGAATCATGCTGTAGACCCTGCTCATGTAGGCAGCCATTCCGCGCATGGTCTCCTCGCCCATCAATTCCGTATGCCGGATATTCCGGACAAGGGCACCTAATTCAAAATCCGAATTCATCTCATACACGCACTTCAGCGAGGTGAAAAACAGCTGCAGGAAAAAGCTGCGCACCGTCTCCATGTAAGTGGCATTCTGCTGAATGTAGGCTTCAAATTCGGCCAAGTAATGAAAGACGGCCTGGGAATCCCCCAGCTTCAGACTGCCCAGCAGATGGCGCTCAATGGAGATGGGATAGGAAATCGGGGCTCTGCCGTCTTTTTCGATGCTGCCGTAAGGAATCACTGTATTGTCTCCCAGGATCATCCGGCTGCGAAGGGCTTCCTCAGCCTCGCGGTAGCTGTCGGCCAGACGGATAATTCCCCGCTTGGGGGAGCTGACTCCCAATGTGAAGGAATAAGCGTACTGCTCGCTTAGCATGGCATGCAGCCGCTTGGCCATGCTGAAGGAGAGCATGGCAGCCTCATCCGGCTCAAGGAATTCGGAGTAATTCAGCACCAGCGCCAGATGGCCTGCCTCCGGCTCGGCGATGAACCCTTTTTGCCCGGTCAGCGCCGCGGTCCGCAGATCGTCGGTCAGCTGCAGGAACAGCGTGTTCCGGCTTTGCTCGGTGTGCTCGCTGGCAAACCAGCCGTAGGAATCCATATAGAACAGCAGTGTGACATAATAACCGTTCCGGTCCAGATCCAGCTTATAATAATTCAGCGTCTCCAGGGTTTTCGGCTTTACCTCCTCATCGAAGGTCAAAAGCGACAGCAGAAATTTATTTTTGCTGTATACCTCATACTCCTCCAGCATCTGTCCCAGCTTCCGGTTCCGGTCCAGAATGGTGGTTACCCGCCGCTCAATCTGCGCAACCTCCTTCTCCTTATGCTCCGGCGGCTCCTTGTCCTGCTCCGTATCCGGGGCGTGGCTTTTCAGCATAAACAGCAGGCGCTTTAAGGGGGCGGCCATCCATTTGGAAAACAGCAGGGAGAACAACAGGCTCAACCCGATGACGGACAGGACGATCAGCAGCGCCGATTTTACCCAAACCCGGATGCTCTTCGTAACCGCTGACATGGGGATGGTGTAAATATACGTCCATCCGTATATATCGGAGGTGATATAAGAGACCAGCGTCTCTGTTCCCTCAAGCTTCCGCACATAAGCATCCTCCGGCTTGGCCGGGGGAAGGGACATGTACCCGGATACGGTCAAGCCTCCCAGGTTGGAGCCTGCCTTCTGGGTAATGATGTTTCCGGCCTCATCCGTCACCAGGACAGCGGCGTTTTGGTTGGTCTTGATGGAATCCATCATCTCCTGCAAGTATTCGCCCTTAATATTCACCACCACATAAGCGTCAGGCAACTTGGAGGTATAAAATATCGGGATCGCCTTCACAATCGTAATAATGGTTTGCTCTCCCGCAGGGAAGCTGGAGATTCTTCTGGTCCGGACATAATTTTTGTTAAAAGAGGTGTGGGTCAGCCCGTCGGCAAACAGACGGTCGTTAAAGTCCTCCAGGCGGACAGGGCCCTGTCCGGAAGACAGAACAAACCGGTCCTTATGGTAATAGACGTAAGCGGATTCAATATAATTGTTGGTGGACAGCACCGTATCCAGCTTGAGCTGCAATTTTTGCAGAGTAACCATATCCTGCCTGTAATAGTAGTCCATATAGGAGGCATAGAAGGAGTCCAGAAAAATATTGCCCATGGACTTGTCCACCTCCGCCAGCACCAGTTCCTGTGCGTTGCGCAGAAGCCGCAGGGAGTTGTTATTGTTGGCAATGGCCTCCTTGCGTAGCATGGAAGCCGAATAAAAGTACAGAGAACCGCCCAGCAGGGCCGTAATCAGTATAGAGAGCCCGGTCAGATAAAAGAAATATTCGGTAAAGCTGCTTGAAGATAAGCGTTTGATCCCCCTTGCTTTCATGGCAACCCACCCGCTTTCGCTGCAAATCATGAAGGAGTGGCGCAGTTGCCTGCGCCACCCTCTCTATCTATTATCCGGCCTTCATACTCCGCCGGCCTTGAGATTTTTACTGCGAAGCTCATTATAAGCCTTGACCTTGGATTGATGAATCTCCTTACCGCCTTTTTTCTTCCAGTTCTCCACATATTGATCCCAGTTGCCAAGCGGCTCCTTGCCGGTTACGAACTTGATGAACATTTCCTCCTCAAACTTCGCCAGGTCCGGACCCAGGTTCTTCTGCTCATCGGTAAGCGGCACTCCGAAGAACACATCCTCATAAAGATTGTATTCCCTTGCCGCATTGATGAAGCGGTTGCTCTCGATTTGCACCGGGTCCTTGGAAGCATTGTTCACCTTGTCCACCAGATCGGGTCGGTAGATAATCTGGGCGAGGGGGTCCAGCCACTTCTCCTCCATGGCCTTGTTGCCCTCCGCTGTCCGGCCTTGCACCAAATCGGTATAGTGTGTGCCCTTGATGCCGTAGGTGGCCAACTCCCAGCCTTCATCACTGGCCAGATAATCCAGGAACTTGATAGCGGCAACCGGGTCTTTGGCTTTGGCCGAGATATTGATGGTTCCATTAATCGACCCGCGGGATTCTACCCCGCTTTTGCCGTTGGGGCCCTTAATCGCAGGCAGAATGGGATTCCACTTGGCAGTGGGCGTAATCTGATTCATCTTCAGGTTGATGGTCAGGACGGACGGGGCGATGGACCACCATGCCGTGAAGGTCCCGGCCTTGCTTTGCGCCAGCTTCTGATTGGCCTGATCCTGCTTGATAATGAAGATTTCCGGATCGATCACCTTCTCGTCCCACAGCTTCTTGATATAAGCAATCGCGTCCCGGTATTCGTCGGAAATCTGGGCGGGATAGATGGCGTCATCCTTAATGTAGGATTGCCGGTTATCTGCGGAATCAAATGGCATAACGCCGAAGGCGCCGAAAACCATGCTGAAGTCGCCCTTCCAATTGCCGCCGGAGCCCAAGCCATACGTATCGGCGGCTCCGTTCTTGTCGGGATCGCCAAAGGTGAATTTCTTCAGCATTTCCTCATATTCATCCAAATTGGTAGGTAGCTTCATACCGAGATTATCCAGCCAGTCCTGACGAACCACCGGCACGATCTTGGCCGGATTATTGGCGTAGGGAATGGCCAGCTGCTTGCCCTTATACTTGACCAAATCCCACATATTTTCCGAAATATTCTTCTTCAGATTGGGCCCGTATTGGTCCACCAGCTTCTGGATATCCAGAAACAGGCCGTTGTCAGCGTACTTCTGGAAATCAAAATTGGGGATTTTGCTGATATCCGGAATGGAGCCGGAAGCAGCCATCACATTGTACTTATTGGCAAAATCGCCGGAAGGAATCATATTCGCTTCCAAAATGGTGTTGGTTTTCTTCTGCAGCTCCAGAATAGCCGGATTGTCGCTTTTCCACACCCGTCCTCCGTCCTGCTGGACAATGGACAGCTTCACCGGCGCTGTTGAGGCGGCCGGACTTGCCGATCCGCCGGCAGGTGAAGAGGCCGGGGAGGAAGAGCCGGAGGAACCGCAGGCGGTGGCGGTTAATGCAGCCGCACACATGGCGGCAACCGCGGCAGATCTCTTTTTTTGAATGGTATTCATACTTCGTTTCCCCTTTCAAATTTTTTATTAACACTCCTTGGGAGAGTGCAAGCATGTGGGGCTATCAGCCTTTGACAGCGCCGACCATCATTCCCTGGACAAAATATTTCTGCAGGAACGGATACACGCAGATGATCGGCAGCGCCGTTATCACTACGGTGGCCGCGCGGACTGTTTCCACCGGAGGCGGCAGGCTGTCTCCGTCAATCTCGGCAATAGCTCCCGAAGTGTACATCTTGCGCAGCAGTACCTGCAGCGTCGACAGCTTGACATCGTTGATGTAAATGATCACGTTGATATATTCGTTCCAGTGCCCAACGCCGTAGAACAAGGACAAGGTAGCAATAATCGGCAAGGATAAGGGCAGCATAATTTTGATCAGGGTAACGATTTCCGAGCAGCCGTCGATTTTGGCCGATTCCCGCAATTCCTTGGGGATGCCCTGGAAGAAATTGCGCATCAGAATCAGCAGCCAGGCGCTGATGGCGTTGGGGATCATGACCGCCCAGGCGGTATTGGTCAGGCCCAGATTTTTGATCACCAGATAGCTGGGGATGAGTCCGCCGCCGAAGAACATGGTGACGATGACCATGGTCATCAGTATATTGCGCCCTGGCATCTCTCTGACGGACAGCACGTAAGCTCCCAGCGTGGTCATAACCAGATTGATGGCCGTGCCTACTATCGTAATGTAAATGGTCATTTTGTAAGCATCGGTCAAGCCGGCGTAACGGAAGATATATTTGTAGCCGTATAGATCAATGGATTTGGGATACAGCATCATGCCGTTGCTTTTCATCACCTCATCCATGCTGGACAAGGAGATAAAGACCAAATTGAGCACGGGATAGAGAGTGATGATGCAAAGGCAGATCATGCCGGCGAGAATCACCATATCGGCAATTCCTTTTTTGCGCATGAAGGTGGCGCCCATTACCAGATCCCTCCATCCTCGTCGATTTTTTTGGCTAATACATTGGCAATAATCACTACAGTCAGGGCAATGATAGAGCGGAAAAACCCGACGGCGGTGGCATAGCTGAAGTTGTTTGCCCCCAGCAGGCCAACCCGGTACACATAATAATCGATGACCTCCGCCACAGAGGAGACCATGGGGTTCATCATGATCGTCACCTGCTCGAAGCTGACGCTGAGGATATCCCCCAGAGCCATCAGCAGCATGATGCTGACAATGGTGCGGATGCCGGGCAAGGTGACATGCCAGATCCGGCGCAGGCGGTTGGCCCCGTCAATGGAAGCGGCCTCATAAAGATCCGTATCGATCCGGGTCAGCGCAGCCAGATAGATAATGGCGTTCCAGCCCAGCTCCTTCCAGACGGAGCTGCCTACAAAGATGGGACGGAATAAGGACGGTTCCCCCAGGAAGGCGATTTTCTCCATGCCGAAATAAGCCAGAATCGAGTTCACAAGGCCTGAATCGGACAGAAAATTGTAGCAGATGGCGTACACCACCACCCAGGACAGGAAGTGGGGCAGATACGAGATGGTCTGGATGATCCGCTTTACCCTGGAAAAACGCATCTCGTTCAACAGGACAGCGAAAATGATTGGGGCAGGAAACACAACGGCCAGCCTGAACCCCGCCAGCAGCACAGTATTCTTGAATACGAGCCAAAAATCGCCGTTTTGCAAAAAGCGGCGGAAGTGGCTTAACCCCACCCACTCGCTATGAAAGATGCCGTCCAAGAAGTTATAATTCTTGAATGCGATTACAAGTCCGGCCATCGGAGCATAGCTGAACAGCAGATAATAAATCAGTACGGGGAGAAACAACAGATACAGCGGGAGATAAGGCTTCAGCTTCTTTATACCCTTGCCTTTCTGACGGTCAATGGCATCCGGCTGGGAATAAACCTCTTTCCCGGTGAGACTCTCCATGGTTCTCTCTCTCCTTTCCTTTTGCCGCGGGCCCATTCGGTAATTCCATTATGCAGACAGCCGGGGCATCCGGATATATTCCATACTGCTCATTCGGGCCTAAACCGACTGATCACCCATTGTTCAAAGCGATTATTCGGAATGAAACCGCTTTTTCGGGGGATTTCATCAGCCCAATATATCCGGATGCCCCTGTTTATTCTACTGATTCATGCGGCTAAGCAGGTTCAGGACGGCTTGCGCGGACTCGGCCCGGCTGGCCGCGCCCTGGGGATGGAACACCCCGTCGTCCCTCCCTTGCATGATTCCCGAGGCAATAGCTTCCTCCACAAAGGGTCTGGCCCATGGGGAGACAGCCGGGCCGTCCCGGTAATCCGCCAGGGTGCCTCCGCCGCTTGGCTTCCCGCCGGCGGCGTATTCATAAGCCCGGACCAGCAGGGCAGCCATTTCCTCCCGGGTCAGCGCTTGACCGGGACGGAAGCTTCCGGTCTCATCCCCTTGGATCAATCCCGCCGCCCTCGCCGCTTGGACAAGCCCATAGTGCCAATCGTCCGGCGACACATCCCGGAAACCGGCTTCCTTGCCGGCCGCAGGAAAATCCAGCAAACGGACAAGCATGGCTGTGAATTCGGCGCGGGTTACGGAGGCTTCCGGATGAAATTCACCGCTCCCCGTCCCGGAGATGATATGCCGGGAAGTCAATATTTTGAGGCTGTCATAAGCCCAATGGGCAGCGGGCACATCACTGTAGGATTCGTTATATTCCAAGACCACGTACCGGCCTGGGACGGCAATCCCAACGGATATTTCCTGAAGTGCGCTGTCATACCTGCCGCCTACGTATTCCCATTGGCCATTGGGCTCCTGCCGATATACTCCGATCAGCCGCACGTCCACCCGATCCGAGTCCACCTTCAGCGTCAGACTGACCGGCTCGGCGAAGGCGCTGACCCGCTCCAGCTCCTGGCCGTCGCGGAGCTGCAAACCAAGCTCCACCACCGGACCGGCCTGACGGCGGTCTGTCTTGACCCCTGCCGCCGGGGTGACATCCAGCAGATACTGCCGGTCTCCTGCCAACTCTTCACCGGAGGACAGCACGGCGGCGGGCAGCTTCAGCCGGAGGAAGCCGGTCTGAACGGCCAGCGACCGCCCTTGCAGCAGCGCGCCGGAATTGCCCGGCAAAATCAGGGTTGTCCGGCCATCCTCCAGAAGAAACGCCATGCCCTGGGCAGCGAGCTGCTCCAGCTCCTCCGGCCGGATTACGGCGGTGTGCGGGTCAGCCGCCGGTTCTTCCTTCGGCGCAGGCGGAGATGGCGCCGGGTCTTCCTGCTGCGGCTCCTCCGGTCCGGCAGGATGCGGAACATACAGGGCAACGGGCTGGCTGGCCGGCGACATGTTGCCCGCCGCATCTATTGCCGCAACCGTATAGACATAATGGTTGCCGGCAGATACCGCGTTATCCGTGTAGGCGGGCAGCGTGGTGAAGGCAAGCTGCGCCCCGTCCCGGTAAACGGCATAGGTCACTGTCCCCGCATCATCCCAGGCTGCATCCCAATGGAGCTGAATCACCGTCCCGTAGACAGCTCCAGTCACATTCTGCGGCGCTGCGGGGGAAAGGGGAGGCACCACGACGCTGTTGGCCTGGTCCGTCAACGCCCTCAAAGAAGCAATGGAGCGCATATATTCACCGCTGTCCGCCTCCGGTCCGGCCAGCAGCGTTTCCGCCGCTGCAGCGCCGGCCGCCAATGCGGAGCGAAGCTCGGACAAGTCTTCCGCGGAGTTGGCGGGAAGCCTGTTTACCGCTGCCCGCGCTGCCTCCAGAGCCGTTTCCAGGGTAGCGGGAAGATCATACTCAAGCTCGATTCTGGGCGCCCTGGCCGTAGAATAGGACGCTTCCTTGGCTGTGATCTGGTAGTACAGCCCCGGATTTCCGCTGCTCAGCGCTTGCTGGACAAGCGCCATGGAAACCGCTCCGTTCTCCAGGCTGCCGGACACGTAGCCGGTAATGTCGAAGCCGGTTTCCGCCTGCGCTCTGCTTGAAGGAACGGCTGCGGCCACCAACTGGCCCATCTCCGGCATAGTGGCGTATGTGACCCCGGTTTCGGACCAGCTGTTGTCCGCCACGGCATGGATAGCCAAGGGCGGAATATCGGTGGACGGATTGCTGTCGTTGACATTGCCCTGAACGAGCAGCGTGGCCTTTTTAAGCAGATATCCGTTATTCCCCACAATAAACCGCAGAAGCGCAATCCGGTTTCCTCCGGCCCAGGTGGGGTCTGTTTTAATCGGCAGAACAGCGGCCGAGCCATGATTTTCTCCATAGTTCACCCGGACGGCTGTATCCGCATCCACCGGAACCGTGGCAGAGCTTGCCACCCGGGACAGCAGGAAGCTCTTGCAGGCAAGCTCCAGCTGTCCGATGGCGGCCGCCTTCTCCGCCTCGCTTAAATCCGCCTTTGTGCTGTAAGGCTCGGCTGCGGAAACCGCCTGCTCCAGCCTGGCCGCGGCCTGCGGCGGATATTGGCCGATGCTGTAACCAACGGGGGAAACACTCAGCGTTTCCCGGGCAGAACCGATGGCGCTGGCTACTGCCGCCTGCCGTTCGGCTATATCGGGGTCGGAGGGAATCGCCAGCTCCACCCGATTGCTGGCTGCGGATTCATTGCCCGCCGTGTCAACCGCGCGAACGAAATAGGTATGAAGCAGCCCTTTCCCGGGATTTAAGTCCAGGTACTCCGTTTCCGCCACATGGGCAATTTTCGCTTCGTTGCGGTAAATATCGTATCCCGCCACGCCGATATTGTCTGACGATGCTGTCCATTGCAGCAGAATATCCGCTTTCTGCACCTTGCCTGTCAAGGCCTGGGGCGCGCTGGGCGGCGCGCTGTCGGCAGCGGTCTGGAGCGCCTGATCAATCACGCCGGTTTTTTGCATCAGGCGGAGGATCGCTGTGCGGACCGCTTCATTGCCGGCCGCTGCATCGCCCAGCAGCTCTTCACCGGCTGCCATCTCCGCCTCCAGAGCTGTTTTGGCCACAAGCAAGCTGGAAGTCATTCCCTCCGGAATCCGGCCAATGGCCTCCCCGGCATGGGCCAATGCCCCCTCCAAGGTCTCATACTCGATAATCAGCTTGGGCGCGGAAGCGACTCCGCTCTCTCTGGCGCTGATCCTGTACAGCGGACTGGTGTTGTCATTATTGGGCGTGTCGGGCGCCACTATGGGGGGCAGGGGAACCTGAACAATAGCCATGGACACCATGCCGTTGTCCAGACTGTCGGCGATATATCCGGTCACATCGAACTGTGTCTCCACCGAATTTTTGCTGGACGGCGTGGCTTCCGCCACCGCTTCCGCGCTGTACGGCGGCATGGTGCTGTACGTCATGCCCTGCTCCGGCCAGCTGTTGTCGGCCACCCGCCGGATGGTTAAAGGCGGGAGCGCCGTAGTCGCTTCGCCGATTCTGGTAATGACCGACAGCTTGGCGCTTTTGATGACAGCCCCATTGTCGCCAAGCGCAAACCGCAGAAAGCCCGCTCTTGTTCCGCCAAGCCATCCCGTATTATCCGTCTTGACCATAATTTCCGTGGCCGAGCCAAGTCCTGCCGCATTATTGAACTGGACGGAGGTATCCGCATCCGCTCCGACCCTGAGACTGCTCTGCACAAGGGAGCCCTTGAACTGCTGAAGGGCCACTTCCAGCCCGCGGACAATGTCCTGCTTCTGCGTTTCCCCCAGATTCGGATCGGCTGCGAAGGGTTCGGCTTGGGCGGCCGCCGCCTCCAGAGCGTTCCGGGCGGCTGGAGGATACTGGCCGTCCGTATAGCCGATGGACGCTTCCGCCAGGAAGCCCCGGGCATTCTTGATCGCCATCCGCACATCCAACTGTCTGGCGGCAAGTCCCATATCCAGATCAGCCTGGAATACCGCTTCATCCACTCCCGCTCCGGCTCCCGCCAGCTCAAAATGAACGGACTGGCCTTTGAGGCCCTGCACATTCACCCCCACTACAACGGTGGGCTGCAGGCTGATCACCTCAATCCGCGGATTGGAGCCGATCAGGGAGGCGGCGCTGCGGTTGATGGCAAGCAAAATATTCCCTGTATTGGCTTGAGTAGGGTCGGAGATTGAGACAGCCAAATTGCCGCTCTGCTCCTGCACCATCACGGAGGATTTGGCGTTGGCCTTCAATCCGCCCGCCGCCGTTACCTCATTGGTCCAGAAATTGGCTGCCGTGATGCCCAGCCTGTTTTCCCGGACGGCCTGCACCTTTGCGGTGTTGGCTTGGATATCCACATCGGGATCATCGGCGTATGCCGCCGTTTCCTGGGCTGTGCTTGCAGGCAGCAGGACGTATTCATAGCCTTTACCGCTGATGTTGGCCCCGTGATCCAGAATGATGGACAAGTAGTTCTCGGTAATCTTGGGCGCATCGGGATTGCCTTGCAGACTGATGGAGCCAAGGTTGCCGCTCCTGCTGTACCGGGCAAGCTGCAGATTCTCCGGTTGGGGAAAATAATAACCGCCCATCGGGGCCAAATGCATCCAGTTGGCTCCGTTTGCCGTTTCCTCAAACGGTCCGCCCGGCTGTTCCACTCCATCGACAATAAAGGAATCGTCGCCGGCGGCGGATAAACGCCTGTTCTCAATGACCGTCTGAATGGGCGAGCCCTCGCTGCTGCTGATATCGGCTCCCAGCGCCACCACCTCATTGTCGAACATGAACCAGGATTTTTTGGCCATCAGCTCTTTTTTGGCCTGCTCGGCGCTTATACTGGTGTTCATCACCCCCGCCAGCTGCATCCCGGCGGCTCCGTATGCTCCAAGGTCCGTTCCTCCGGTCCAGCTCATGGGATTGCCGGCAACAAACGGTTTGGACATATAGGGATGATCATTCCACATATCCACACTCACGCCGTTGATTTCAAGGGGGCGCGGGCGTGTATTCACCGTTGTTCCCGGCAATTTATCCGGGTCCACGGTAAACCAGAATTTGTCGGTAAATTGCAGCCGGTCATTGGGCGTATACACATATGTCATGCCGTTGGCGATATTCCATCCCGTCTTGAACTCGCCATTGGCCTCAAAGTTCTTGGTCCGCGTGGAATGCATGGCCAAGCCTACCGTAAAGCTGCCGTTGCGGTGCACCACCCGGTCCATGCCGGGAAACCGCAGATGCTCGGCAGCCTTAGGCTTGAGGGGAACGGCGGCATCCGTATAGATGCCGTTGCTGAGCTTAATATCCAGAATGGAGGAATATTGCCGGTAATACACAAGGTCAATGCTGGACATGATGGTTTTGACAATGGATTTCAGCCTGGGGACATATTCCTCCGGCGCGAAGGAGATCATTCTCGACACCGTATTCACCAGGTTAAAGGGGGATTGCTCCGAAGCCCTGGCCCGGGCCACAGCCCGCCCCTCTACCATTCCCATGCCAAGGCCGTTGGCAATAAAGGGCTCATAGGCCTTCTCCACCCACTCGAAGATTCTTTCCAGATTGGGGTCGGCGGGGTACCAGGGAGTTCCCTCCAGCACATAAAGAGTATTGACTATATCGGTCAGAGAGGACATGCCATAGGATAAATTATATGGATTCCAGGCGTGCTGCAGGAAAGAGTAATCCGCCTGCATACCATCCCCCGACTCCACGTACTCGAAGCTTTCGCTCAGTTTATCCCGGGCTTCGGCGATTTTCTGCGGATTGCCGGTCAATGCTCCGCTAAGAAGCACACGGAATCCCTTCCAAACGGCGTTGGCTCCTACGTTTTCGCCGGAAGCCGCACCGGGGGAGTCGTCCACAATGTGGGGAACATAACGGTCCTCCGCATTCATGTAATTTTGCAGCTGCTGCGGGGTAAACAGGTCATACATCAACACGGCCACATTGTTGATTTTGCCCGGAATGTCAATCTTCAGATACCACCAGTTGGCGCCGGAAAAATCCCGGGTCAGATTGTACCAATTGGCGTCCAGAAAATCCATGCCGCCCAGGATCATGCCGGCCAACTCCGGATTTCCGTACCACTTGCTGCCCGGCGTGCGGTAGGTAGTGGCCATCACCACCAGCCGGGAGTAGGAATAGGCGACGCTTTCGGTAGAGCTGCCTGCGAAGGCTTCCCCTTCAACGACGGGGTTGGCTCCGTTCTTCAGATCCTCCCAAAGCCAGGCCCGTTGGGGGGAGAGGTTCATAGACGCCGCGTGTCCATCTGTGAGCGCATCCAATTGGGCGATTTTGCTTTGGATCTCGGCGGGAGGAGCGGCCGGATCATAGGTTCCGCTGCCTGTAAGCACCTCATATTGTTTCTGCCGGATCAACGCATAGGGGTCCGGGGCGGGCTCCGCACCTGCCATTGACGGCGGGGCGATTCCGATGGAGGTCAAAAGCAGAGCAATCGCCAAAAGCAACGAAAGCAGTGAAGCTCTTTTCATTGTCACTTTCCTTTCTACATTTATTTCACGTACCACGGCAATTCGGACAGCGCTTTCATAAGCATTCTTAAGTGTTGTTTCCGTTATGCCGCAAACGTGATTCATGTGGATTTTAACATTCGGATTTTCAGCTTGGAATGAACCATACCGATTTTTTGGAATCAAACTGATGTATTCTGTCTGTTAAATGCCCTGCAAAGATGATTTGAAGACAAAGCATTGACTTCATTTCATGAGGTTGCTATCATAAACCTGATTTGTTATTCCCAATTAACCCCGTTAGCATAACAAAATTAATTTATCTGATATTCCACTGGAGGAGGTACGTGCCGGATGAAAAAAGTGCTCTTATTAGGGGACTCTATCCGAATGGGTTATGACCAATACGTCAAGGAGCTTTTGGAAGGAACCTGCGAGGTGTATTACGATGAGCAGGACAACGGGCGTTTTGCCGCTTATACCCTCTGGCAGGCCAATCAGTTTTTCCGGAAATACGGCAAATTTGACGTGGTTCATTGGAACAACGGCTACTGGGACATGAACATCGAAGCGCCCATGGCGGAGCCCATGCATCCCGTTGATGAATACGTTCATTTCCTGAAGAGAATCATCGCGGAGATTCGCCGCAACGGGGCGGAAATCATTTTTGCCACTACGACTCCGATTCTGGATAACGGCGCCTCCCTGGACAACACCGGCACAGGAACAAGCATCACCTATAGCAACGATTGGGTCATTCAATACAACGATGCCGCCAAAAAACTGATGGCCGAAGAATGCATCGCCGTAAACGATCTGTATACGCTGATGCACCACGATCCAAACTTCTATAAATGCGGAGACGGGCTTCATCTGACGGAGGAAGGCTCCAGAGTCTGTGCGGAACAGGCGGCGAGGATGATTGCGGAGAAGCTGTAACAAGGGGCTGCCGCCAAAAGGCATGTCCGCTGATTCTGCTGCGCTCCATGAATCTCTCAGGCTTTATTCTACCTGGCGGCTCTTCCGCCGCCTACGGTTAAATTCGGTGAACGGGGACATTTTTTGCAAAAGCGGCGGTTGCATGTTTTGCCTGGGTAACGATTCTTGTCATAAGAAGAACAGAGACCCCCTTCACCGGGGGTCTCTTTGTATGGGAGCATGGAGAAGTCTGCGCAGCTAGCTGGTTTTTCCCCGGGCAAACCGTTCCCTGTATTCGGTGGTGGTCAATCCGGTGCATTTTTTGAAGGAGCGCATAAAGCTGCGGCTGTTGGCATAGCCCACAGAGGCGGCAATATCCCCGATCTTGGCGTTTTTGTTCTCCAAAAGCCGCTTGGCCGCCTCGATGCGGACCTCAATCAGATAATCAATAAAATTCCCTTCCGCATATTCCTTGAACAATTTGCTGATATAGGTGGGGCTCATATTGAACTCCTCCGCCAACCGGTCCAATGACAGGCTATGGTCGGAGTAATGCTCCTGAATGTACACAAGAACCTGATCGATAATTTCCTTTTTGCCTCTCTGGTTGCGTCTGTCCCCGATAATCGCCGCCAACTCCTCCAGGAGCGTGCTTACCAGCTGCTCCGTCTGCCGCCAGTCCTCGCATTGGTGGATGCGCTCATGGACATTGCCCACCCGGGTCAGCGTATCCTCTGCGGAAATGCCCAGGCTTTCCATGGTTTGCATAGCCCGCATCACCAGTTCAAAGGAAAACTGCTTGATCAGCTCCGGAGACAGGCTGCCCTTTACCGCTTCCTGGAAGGCCTCCTCCAGCAGCTCCTTCATCCGTGAAGGATCATTCAGCTTCAAGGTCTCCAGTACACGGTCAACCATTTGCAGCATCCGGTAATAGCCCAGATTGTCCGTGGATTGCAGGTCCTCAATGGAAATAACGGTGTGGGGGCCGGTGACCATTTTGTAGCGCAGGGCCAATTGGGACTCCTCATAAGACTCGGCAGCCTGCTTCAAATCCTCATAGCATCTGCCGATTCCGACTGTCACCATTATGCCGATCTGCTTCTTCATCACCTCCTGGATCTGTTCCAAAAGCGCTGTGGCCCGCAGAACATTCTGCTCCTCGTCTCCCTCCGCGAAGCTGAAGAGAATAGCCGCCCGTCCGCCGCCCAGGTCAATAGCCACACCTGCGTTCTCCATATTGATGATCTCTTCGGCAACATTGCACAGACAGTATGTATACAATGTCTCATCCTTGGGGTCAATTCCGCCCTCCTTGCTGGTTTCGGCAGAGGCCGCCAGGAAGCGGTTGGGGAAGAGCCGGATGCCCAGATACTCCAGATGATGCCTGGCCTTCGCATACGTTGTCCGGTAGCCGGTGAGAATATCCATCACAATCCGCCACTTCAGAACCGGCTTGGATTCCCGCACCTGATGCTCCAGATTGTCCCGGTCCAGAAACATCTGGTCAATAATGCTCTCCAGATAGGAGGTGCCCTGCACGCTTCTTCCCACGGGGGCAGCCTGATATCTTCCGGCCAGCTTGCCTAATACCCGGTCAATCGGCCTGAAGGTTCTGCGGTTGAACACAAAGACCAGGGCCAAGGCGGCCGCAGACATTACGGCAGTCAGCACGATAAAAAGATTCCTGGTGAAGATAAGGGAACGGTACACCTGGGCCTCCGGCACAACTGTCACAATGGTCCATCCGGTATAAGGGGATTTTTTGTAAAACACAGTCTGCCTGACGTTATCGATATCTGTGGCGAATGATCCGTCCCCCTGACGGGCCAGCAGGGTCTGCATATAGGGCAGCTCCTTCATATTGCTGTAAATTTTGCTTTTGTCATCATGGGTGACCACTTCCCCTTGGCCGTCAATAATAAAAGAGTGGCCTTGAAAGGAATCCCCTTCATAGATATCCCGAATCATTTGGTGCAGCTCGTTTTCATCGATATTGACCGCCAGCAGGCCCCTTCTGTAGCCCGGCGCGCTTAAGGAGGGATAGGGCCGGATGAGAGTTACCACATCCCTGTTTTTGGTGCCATCCCAAATTTTATGGGTAGGCAACCACCAAAAGTAACCTTCCTTATCCAAATAATCGGTCAGCCATTGGTTATCGGATTCTTCCTTGCCCATATAGGAACGGTCTGTAAGCAGATTTCCGGTCTTATCCGAATAGACAAATATGGAAGAAAATCTCATATTTTTCGTCATAAAGCTGCTGATTTTAGTGCGCAAATTTACAAAATTTACATACCGCTGGGAATCGTCCTTGTAGCTGTCGTTCATAAAATAGACGAACTCCAATTCCTCCGTAAGCTGCAGCAAATCCTTTTCCGATTGCTGAAAGGACATCTCGATTTTCTGGTCAATCTGCTTGAGCAGCGCCAGATTGGTTTCCTTCAGCTGATGCTGGAGCCCGCCGACTGTTCCCCAATACGAGAATAAAAACGTCAGCAGGATGAACAGCAGCAGGATTCCCCCATACACCATCATGACCCGGGTTGACATGCTAACTTTCATGTTGAGCCTCCTCATATCCCCCATCTTCTTATGCCATAAGTATAAGTTAAAAGTCATTTTCTGCAAAGGGAGGATACCGCCGCGGCGGAGCTATTCATAAATCGAACAGACCCATGCGAGTGCGCATGGGCCTGTTTGATTGGAGGGAGGGCTGGATGCAGGGGCGCTCTTGAGCAAGGCGGGGGCGCCAAAAGCCCGGCTGCCGCAGGCTCAGGACTCCATTCTTTTCTTGTATTCCATGGGAGCCAGGCCATAATGCTTCTTGAACAGCTGGGAAAAATAAATCACGTCCTCATACCCCACCCTATCGGCGATTTCATAGCTCTTCATGGCGGTATGCAAAAGCATGTCCCGCGCCGCGCGCATTCTCTCGGCAATGATATACTGGTTGACCGTCGTTCCGGTCTGCTGCTTGAATATGTTGGCCAGATGGCTTCTGCTGATGCCGGCCTGATCCGCCAGCTCCTGAAGACTGGGCTTCTCGGCCAGCCTGCCGGCAATATGCTTCTTAATGTCCTCGATGACCTTGGGGCTTTGTCCCTCCTTGGCCGCTATCATGCTCTCCACAAGCCTATGGGCTCCTTCCTCCAGGCGCCTTACGGCGCAGAGGCGGAAATAAAAGCGGATATTGGCCGTTTCAATCCGCTTATCTCCCAGTCCCAGGTCCGTTCCCTCCTCCAGTTCAATGGCAAGTTTGGAATCATGCAGCTCCTCCACAACAGTCTGCAGCCAGCACATGGACAGGGCATTGAGCAAATAATATTTCTCCCCCACCCAATCCTTCAAAAGCTCCAGCGTATCCACGATCAGAAGGGGCATGGTTTCGGTCCGCAGTGTTTGAATATGCTCCAGCCATTTGTTCATAACCATCCGGTGATGGGGCAGCTTCCGGATAAACAGCTCTCCCGCCTGCTGGAGCCGCCCGGCTTGGAGCTTGGCTACAGATTTCTCCAAAGCCTTGTTCAGCTTGGTCTGGTCCACCGGCTTCAGAATGTAATCGATGGCCTCCAGCTCAATGCTCATCTTGGCGTAGTCAAATTCATCATAGCTGGATACGACGATGGAGAGCATCCATGGATAGCGCCTACCCAATTCGGAAATGAGGGCCAGGCCGTCCATTACCGGCATGCGGACATCGGTAATGCACAGGTCCGCGTAATGGCGCTCCAGCCATTCCAGAGCCTCTTGCCCGTTGCCTGCCGTTCCCGACACCACTACCGTATCGGAAAAACGCTCCACCGATTTGGCTATACTGCTTCTTATCAGGTGAGAATCATCCACTACCAGAACGCGCTGCATTTCGCTTCCTCCTGTTCCATCGGGAATAGCGGTTTTGACTCATTTTGCTTCTTGCAAGGATGAGGCCTATCCGCGGAGCATGACCGTGACAACAGCCCCGCCTGTGTGCGGGTCATTGCCAATCTGCAGCCCGGATACCCCGTCCCTGTCATGCATGCGCAGCCTGTAATGCACATTCAGCAGACCCACCTGGCTGATGCTGCGGTAGTCGGAGGTCCCCGGAGGAAGGGCCAGCCGACGCTGAAGCTCGGCAAGCTTATCCGGCGCAAAGCCGCTTCCGCTATCGCGCACAAGAATAACAATATACCCGTTCCCGCAGTTTCTTGCGGCGATTTCAATGCACATGGGACATCCGGTCCGCTCAAAACCATGCTTCATGGAGTTTTCCGCCAGCGGCTGCAAAACAGCCTTCAGGCAGCGAATCTCATCCATGCTCTCGTCCATGTCTATTCTCAAGTCAATCTGGTCGCCGTACATAATATTGGCAATGCGGATATAATCCTGAACATGCTTAAGCTCATCAGCCAAAGGCACAAACTCCTGCTTATAGCTGGAAGTATATCTCAGCATGTCTGACAGAGCCACTGCGGTTTCCATGATTTGCCGATGCTCGACCAGATTTGCCATGGCATTGATGGATTCCAGGGCATTGTACGTAAAATGGGAGTGGATTTGGGACTGGAGCGCCGACAGCACGGCCTGCTGCTGGAGCAAGCGGGACTCCGCCAGATCATTCATGGACTCCTGCAGAGTATCGAGCATCCGATTGTAGGCATTGCCCAGCTCAGCCACCTCATCTGTCCCGCCTATGGCGATCCGGGTGTCCAGATTGCCTGTGCGGGTGAGTCTCATCCAATCCTTCAGCCGCAGCAGCCGGGAGGTCAGGGAGGAAGAAATCAGCCACACGGCCACCACCGCAACAAGAAAATTAACGACAGCCACAACCGCTGTAAAATTCCTTACCCGGAACACTCCCTCGGCCACATTGGCATAAGGGACCAGCACCATGGTCTTCCAGTTTGTATATGGAAGGGTCTGGAAAATCACCATTTCGTCCGTAGGTTTATAATAAAAGGAGCCGGCCTGCCCCTCCGATACCTGCCTCATCATGCCGGAATCCGGCAGAAATTCGCCTCCGCTGGTTTGCAGCAGGGGCTTGCCCTCCCCGTCGCTGATCAAGGCCGTGCTGTTTGCCCCCAGATTGATCTGATCAAGAATTTGCAATACTCTAGATGGGGAGATATCGATTTTGATAAGACCGCTGTGGCCCTGGAAGTCAAATCTTTTGACCATGCTAATGACCGACCGGAAGGAGGGGTTCTCATACGCCTTGGCGCTGTGAACGAATACCTCGAAGCCCTTGGACAAGGCGACAGAGGAAAACCACTCCTCCTCTCTCACCGAATGGTTCAGCCTGACAAAAGCCTGATTGCCGCGAAACAGCCTCTCCTTGCCATTGTCATTATAAATGGAAATGGAGAGCAGCTCGGGATGCTGGGATATATAAGAAAGAATATAACGGGATTCCATCCGGCTCTCCATAATATACAAGTCATATTCATCATCGCCATCTCTGCCAAGGCCAAGCCATTGCTCAAACTCATAGCTTAAGCCAAGCACAAGAAACCCGTACTCGTAATCCAGAAAATACTGGTTCAAATTCAAATTTGTCTGCTTCAAGATCTGATCGCTAAACATGGAGACATCCTTGCGAATGGTTTTGGAGCTTTCGTAATAACTGAAATACCCGATGGACGAGACTAACACTACAATCAGCAGCAGCACCAACAGCATAAATTTCAGCTTCAGAGAACGGCGAATCCTGGCAATCCATTGCATCATGCTGCAACCACCTTATCAGCTTCATGCTTTTGCCTTATTTTTACTAGGCCATACTCCTCCATCATATGTCCCCCCCTTCAACTAGACAATGGAATTCCCCCCCAGTCACAAAGCATCACCGGTATGACTCCTCCCCCATATCCGACAGCAAATAATGCAGCGCCCCCGGCCGTCAGGGAACGCTGCATAGAATTTATAGGGTGCGGGTCAATAAGGAGCCGCAATCAGGAAAGGACCTCTGTAGGCGGCGGAATCCCTGCTGGATATTCGGGAAAATTGATTGGCCGAGGCGGTTTCCGTAAGCTTGAAGGTCAGCACCTTGTCAGCTTGGCTCCTGGCATATTCGGTAACATCGATGCTGTACCAGCCGGGCTCCGCCAAAGAAACGGTTCCGATCAGACTGGCCCCGGCGCTGGACGGAACATGATTCCAGGTTATGCTGTTCTCCGACCACCCGTCATCCGTCAGGCCGTAGAAGGTCACGTTCTGCGCCGGCTCATTGGATTCCACATGAAAGTTCAGTATGACTTTTCCCAGAGCCTCACGGTTATAGCCGCTCATATCCACTTTGATATACGCATCCCGGTCATAGTTGACGGAGGCATTCTTTATGTCCAGCGCAGAGCTTAGGCCATAATTTTCATTGGCGTAGCTTCCGCCCCTCACATAGGCGTCCTCTGCCGCTTCATAGGAATATCCCAAACGCTCTGCAAGCTGGGCCCGGTACAAGGATGGAATGGACATCTGCGTCTGGCCGGTGCCCTCGATGAAGCCGGGAACGGTAGGCAGCAGGGTGCTGAAGGGACCCGCGCCGGTGATGTTGCCCTTGCAACCGATTGCATAATTTTGGGCAGCGGGCGGCTTTTCCACTACCGCACGGCCATTGCCCACATTGCAATTCCACAAGACAGAATTGGCGGCGGACCATCCGTGGCTGGTTCCATAATTTCCCCGGTTATACAAGGACAATACCCTGAAGTTACTGCTGATCACATTGGTTTCCATGTGATTCTCGTACAGGAAGCCATGTCCCCATCTGCGGTGAAGCTCGCTGGCGTCATAAGACTGGCTGGCCACATTGTCGACGAATACATTTCCCGAATCCCAGCTGCCTCCATTGCCTACATAGGCATGTCTGCCCTGGCTGGCATAGTTGCCAATGAACAGGTTAAGCTGGGCAAATTCGGCGGCAAAGCTGTACCTTCTGCCTCCTTCCAGCTTGGAATGGGGCTCAACTGCGGAGGAATTGCGAACGGTTACTCTTGTGGCCGATTGCAGCGTAATTCCCTTGTTGACAAAGTGCTTCACCTTCACTCCGCTGACCCAGCCATCCTCTACCGTATTGAAGATGATTCCTGCCCCGGCGTGATCCTCGCTGGTGGGGGACTTGGTGTCAATGACAATCTGCAGGTTCTCTACGCCTACCTCCGTCACCAGATCGGCACGGTCATACTTGTAGACATACGAGGTGGACAGGGAAGCGTCCAGCCGGTTGGTAATGGGAGCGTCAACCGTAATCCGGTTGCCGGATATAGTCGTAATGTGACGATTGAATAGCAGCGGCTGGGAATCCACCGCCCATGGCTCCCCGGTATATGTGCCGCCTCCGTCGACGGCATCCAGCCAGGCCTGGGTAGCCGGATGCTTGATAATAATATTGTCGCCAACGGAGAAGCCCGCCGCATTGCTGACATCAAAGCTTCTGTCTCCGGTATGGACCACGCTGCTGGTCACATTAACCCGGTTGCCGGGAGTATCGCCGCCTGCCCAGTTGGAGAAGGTATTGCCTCCCGCAATGAGAACCGCCGCCTTATTGGCTGTACCTCCATATGGCCTGCGCAGAATCGTATTCGTGGTTGGACTGTCTCCCATACCCGCACCGGCCAAAATTACGCCGCTTGTGGGGATATACAAGGTGCCGCCAATGGCATATTCCCCAGCCGCCAGCCGGACTGTTCCCCGGATTCCATGGGCATCCGGCGTCCAGGAGGACACGGTGTCGATGGCCTGTTGGATATGGGCGGTGTTGTCGCCGGAGACGGGAGCAACGGCATAAGCAGTCAGAGCTGTGCTGTCGGGAATAGCTTTTTCACCCAGATGGTACCCTGCATAGCTGAAATCCACAATCCGGTTGCCCAATGAATCAACAGCATATTCAAGCAGCCCCTGATTATTGTAATGCACTTGAGAGGACTCCCATGCCAACGCCTGCGAGCCTGAAGACAACAGCATCATTCCCGCCGCAAGTCCGACAATCCCTGCAATAAGCCGTTTTCCCATCCCTCGTCCATCCCCCTTCAGGAATTATTGGCGTGAACCTTATTGTAGCTTTCCGTCAGCTCCTTGATCAGATCATCCCCGCCCTGCTTGCGGTATTCCTTGACGAAGGTATCAAAATAATCCAACGGCTCCTTGCCCAGAACAATCTTGGCGGCCGCTTCCTGGAACAGGGCTCCCGTATCCGGCTTCAAATCGGGGAAGCGCTTAAGAATTTCCGGGTCGGGCAGCCCGTTCATCACATCCTTGACGCCTTCCTTCTTGGAGAGGTCAATGGCATCCTGCTTATATTTGTACAGGCGCTCCTGATCCTCCGTGCGCTTCTGCTTGGTAGCCAAATCAAGGGCATAGCTGACTCCCAGGAACAGGGCGGAGCGGAACTCCTGCTTCTGATCCTTAACCTTCTGGGCGTCATAGACATACTTGTCGCCTTCCTTAACGTACGTATCCCCTTCCAGTCCGAAGTAAGCGAAGACGGCCCCTTCCTCCGTAGCCAGCCAATCGAACATCTTGATAATGGCCTCCGGGTTCTTGGCGGTCTTCATAATAAACCAATACCGGCTGCTGGTCTTCAGAGTCCCGCCAAGGGCACCGTCATAGCCGGCGCCTCTGGGAGTCGGAATGGTGATCAGCTCCGGCGCGGTGCTCTTCAGAGATGACTGCAGCTTCAGATTCCAGTTGTCGGCCGACAGGGTCTGATGGTGGAAGGAGCCCGCAAGATCGGACAAAATCTTCTTTTCCTGGACGGCGCCCGTATTGCTGAGGAACTCCGGGTCTACCAGCTTCTCCTCATACATTTGCCGCAGGAAGCCAAGGGCATTCTTCATATTGGGGTGGATGATGGAGGGAATAATCTGGCCCTCGTATTCCGTATAATCCGAGGCCACGCCCCACATGCCGCGGATCGGCGTCCACCAGGTGAACTTCTCCCGCATGGTGAAGGGAATCTCGTCCTTCAGGTTATTGCCGTTGGGGTCCTTGTCCCTGAATTGCCGCAGCAGCTCCAGAAGCTCCTCCGAGGTGCCGGGAATCTTCGCTCCCAGCTTATCCATCCAGTCCTTGCGGACATAGAAAGCGTCATTGTTGGCAGCCAGCTGAATGCTGGGAATCGCAATGATCTTGCCGTTGATAGTCACAGCGTCCCAGGCTTCCTGAGGGATGATTTTTTTCAGGTTGGGGGCGTGCTTGTCAATAAGGTCATTCAGAGGAAGCAGCCGGTCCTGGGCTCCCGCATAGTTGAGGGTATAGCCGGTAAACAAATCCGGGAAATCGCTGGAAGCGAATTTCAGCCGCAGCGTCTCCTCGTATTTGCCATGGGCCATGGTTTCAATAATCAGCTTCGTATTGGTCTTCTCTTCAAAATACTTAACGAAGGCCTGCTCCGACAAGGGGCCGTCCGGCAGAACAAAATTATTGTCGGACAAGAAATACTTGATCTCCGCCGGCTTTGCCGCCTCAGGCGTCTGTGTGCCGCTCGGGTTGTTCCCCTCCGTCCCTTGTCCCGAGCCGCCGGAGCACGCCGAAACAACGGCCAGCGCCCCAACAGTCATGATTGATACCCATTTTTTTGTATGCCGCATGAAGATGTCCTCCCTTTATTTAAGCTTAGTTTACCTTATGTCAACGCAAAATGCGCCAGCATTGAACCCTATTCCTTCAATGAACCCAGCATCGCCCCTTTAATAAAATGCTTCTGGACAAAGGGATAAATCAGCATAATCGGCACGGTCGCCACTACAATCGTCGCCATCTTCAGCCCCTCCGGGGAGGTATCCATTTCCTCCATAATAGTGGAAGCCATGTCGTTGGTATTGCCCTGGGCAATCATGGAGTACAGATACAGCTGCAGTGGCCTAAGCTCCGGCTTGGTGATATAAATCATCGCCGAGAAGTAGCTGTTCCAGTGGTGAACCGAATAATAAAGGGTCAGCGTCACCAATATAGGCAGCGACAAAGGCACAGCAATTTTGAAGAGAATGCTGTATTCGGACATGCCGTCCACCCGGGCCGCCTCGAACAGCTCCTCCGGCAGACTTTTGAAGAAGGTCAGGCAGAGAATCATGTTAAACATACTGATTGCCGACGGAATGATCAGCGCCCATAGCGTATTGACCAGGCCAATGGACTTTACTACCAGATAGGTGGGAATCAAGGGAGCACTAAAAATCATGGTGAAGACGATAACCAGCATGAATACCTTGCGGCCGCGCAGACCCGATTTGGACAAGGGATATGCCATCAGCACCGTAAGCAGCAAATTGATCAAGGTTCCCACCAGAGCAATAAAGACGGTTATGCGAAAGGAGGTCCAGAAGGAGCTGTTCTTCATCACCTGGGTATAGTTGTCCAGATTGAAATCCACGGGCCACAGCTTTACCCGGGAATGAATCAGGGCATTGGTGGAGCTGAAGGAGCCTGCTACAATATGCACAATCGGAATTAAGACCACAAGGCACAGAATAAAGAGAAATACAATATTGGAGAAGTCGAAAACCTTTTCCCCCATGGTTTGTTTGATTTTCATGGCTCACACTCCCACCAGTCTCTAGTCTCTAATACAATCCGTCGCCGGTCAGCTTATTGCTGATTTTATTGGCCGTTACGAGCAGAACAAACCCGATAACCGATTTGAACAACCCTATGGCCGTCGTAAAGCTGTATTGGCCTTCGATAACCCCGGCTCTGTATTGAAAGGTGTCCAGCACATCCCCGACCTGATAGGTGATGGGAGTCAGGAACACATAGATATGCTCGAAGCCCAGATCCAGAATATTGCCGATCCGCAGCAGGAGAAGAATAACAATAGCAGGCAGGATTCCCGGCAAGGTAATGTGAAGGAACTGCCTCCATCTTCCGGCTCCGTCGATTCTGCCGGCCTCATAGAGCACCGGATTAATGCCGGCCAGGGCAGCCAGAAAAATAATGGAGCTCCAGCCCATGTCCTTCCATACGCCCGATAGTACGATCATCCCCCGGAAATAAGCGGGCTCCAGCAGGAACTGGATTTTCTCATAGCCGAAATATTCCACAACCTGATTGACCAGACCCATACGGACGGACAGGAGCACATACGCCAAGCCAAAAATAATGGTCCAGGAGAGAAAGTGGGGCAGATAGAGAACCGTTTGCACGATTCTCTTGTAGGAGTTGATCCGCAGTTCGTTCAGCAGGCAGGCCAACAGAATCGGGGCCGGGAAGGAGAAGATCAGTTGGTACAGGCTAATAATCAGGGTATTGGCGATCAGGCGGGTAAAACGCTCATATTTGAACAGCTCCTCGAACCATTGGAGCCCCACCCAGGGACTGTCCCATATGCCTTGGAAAATATCATATTCCTTAAAGGCCAGCACACTCCCCAACAAAGGAATGTATTTGAAGATCAGCAGATACAGGAGGCCCGGCAGAAGCATTAGATACAAAGCCCGGTTTTTCGCCACATATTTGAACAGGCCGATCTTGGCTCTACCGCTTTTCGAGGCTGAGGCAGCAGCAGTTGCAGATGTATTCATGGGTTTCCTTCCTCTCTTTTGCGCTTCTTGCAAGTAAGCGTTTTTCTGTCTACCTGTATTTTAAGGCGCGATCCCCCTCGCTTCTATTGGGCAAAACAACAACTTACATGGAGAATCGTACATATTAGCCGCAAAAAAGAAAGAACCGGCTGAAGAACCGGTTCTTTCGATATTTCACTGTGCGCCGGGCCCAGGCATCTGCTCCGTACCGCAGAACCGCAGCGCATAGCTCTTGATATTCTGGACCGTCTCGTATTCGAAGGTCAGCTTCGGCAGGGTGGTGACATGCAGCAGATGACGGTCATCCCTGAAGGCCTCCCGCAGAATGTCCTTGATCCCGGCTTGAAGCTCCGGATGCGCCCTGGCAATCCGGATCAGGGCCACCGTCGTTTGGGAGACGATCTGGAAATAAAGCCCGTTGAAATTCTTGTTGCCGTTCACCTTATAGCTTATTTCCTTGATCTCATGATACAGCGGCTTATTGTATTCCCCCTCGTCGCAAAGGATTTCCTTCAGCATCGGGATACTTTCCCGGTCTCCCAGCTTGCCCAGAAGATAGATGGCGATGGCGCTGCGGAACTGGTTGGTCCGGCGGCAATCCTTGAAGTAAAAAGCGTCCCGGGCACCGACAATTTGCCGCAATACCGGCAGGGCCGCCGCGTCTGCCGCAAGCCCCAGGCCTATGGCGCTGCCATAGCGCAGCATCTGTTCCCCGGAGGCCAGCCATTCCTTCAGCTGAGGCGCGATCTTTCCGCCCAACAGCTTGCAGGAGTAAATTGCGATGCCGGGCATATCCGTTGCAAGGGCCGCCTTAATCTCTTGCGGATCGGTCATCCACTGAATCCGCTCCCTGCGGAAGGAGTCATCGAACATAATGCCCTTGTCATGCTCCTCCGTGAGACAACCGCTGGCCTCGAGAATGGCTTTCACCTGGCCGTAAGGCACCTGCTCCGGGCTTACGCCCCGTTTGGCCGCCAAAGCCGCCACAACCCCTGCGCTTTCGCCGCACTTCTGCATATCCCGCTGCATACGGAGGATACTGGCCACATCGTGGTCCATCCCCAGATGCCGCCCGGCCACAAGAAGGCCCTTGAAGCCTTTGGGCATCATGGAGCGCAGGGTCACCGGAACCGAGAAGCAGGCCGTGCTCAAATTGGCCGCCACATGCAGGTCCTGAAGCTCCTCCGTCTCCAGCGCATGATCCTTGCCGTGCTTGTCGAAGTCGCAGTAGCCGTAGAACAGGGGCTCCTCCTCCCGCCGTCCGGCGATAACCTCTCCGACGGTAATATTTTTCTCCGCGTCAATGATCCGGCCTTCCCGGATGCCGATGAAGGGGGCTAAGAACATCACCCGCTTTTCCTCATCGCTGAACTCCTCCAGCATTTGGCTGGCGTGGGCCTGAAGAATGCCTCTGGACAGCTTGAAAGGATCATACTGGTTGACATACCCGCTGTCATGGTTGGTCCGGGTAATGGTGCCGTTCTTGTTCAGCCATACCTTCACACTGGTAAACGGTCTGGTTATACCATCGGTTTCCCGGCCGTATCGGGTTGCGCAGCCGGCCAGTATACATACGGCAGAGTCGGCAGTGGCATCAATGACGGTGCCGCAAGCCACATTCCATTGCCGTCCGCCTGAGAAAAGGGACACCCCCTTGACTGTATGTCCCTTCATGAATACGCCGGTTACCGTGGTTTCCAGAGACAGCCGGGCGCCATGCTCCGTAATCCGGTTTTCCATAATATATTTCTTCGCTTCCACCCGGTCCAGGAAATGCTCTCTCCCCATGCTTTGGGCTTCCTGGTCAATGTCCACTTGCAAGCCTCCTGCCAGGCCGTAATAATAGCCGGACACATAGCCCATGGTGCCCATGCCGCCGATTCCCGGAAGACGGTCCACCCCCAGAACCTTTGCACCCTGTGCCGAGGCGGCAATCACCGCAAGAGCGCCGGCCGTTCCTACACCCGCCACCAGAACATCCACATTTTCTGCAAACTGCGGTTGATCTGCAGCGGTTTCCATCATTTTGCCGTTGACCATTCGGCGATAGATCATCATGATACCAGACTCCTTCCCAGCCGGATTCCCGCCATTTCCGTCTTGTTGACTCCGATGAGTACCAGATCGTACTGCATCCATGCTCCTCCTTTGGCCTCTTGCGTTTGTATACTTTTTTGCAGCTTGGTATACTTGTGCCATGGATTCATCATATAGCTTAATGCAGTTCCCATCCTCTACTCTTTTGCTTGGGTTCTCCATTTTTTTGCGTTTTTCCAAAAGTCCCCCGGGAATTGATCCAACCGCCCGCGGGCCGTCCGGGAGGGACAAAATCCGCCATGGACCATGAGCAAACCATATGGATTCACCGCAGGTCCTACAACAATCTCACGAAATCCAACAAACCCCATCTGTCCCACCGCTTCAAAGTCGTCTGGATCAGGAGCGGAAGCTGCCTTTGGAATATTGCCGGAGATCTGTGTGCCGTCAACCGGGATGACATTGTCCTGCTGAATAATGAGGAGCAACGCCTGATTGAGAAGGTTACCTCCCCTGGGGACCTGAAGTTTTTTATAATGGAATTTGAGCCGCGTTTCCTCTTTGATTCCGAATTGCTGCAGTTGTTTACCAAACCCGTTAAGGGCTATGTCCACCGGATTATCCCTGCGGACCGGCAGTTGGCAGGCATACTGGAGCTTATCCGGGAAGAGAGTGAAAGTCAGGCAAGCTACAGCCAAATCGTCATTTCATCCTGCGTGCTCCAGATTCTGGCGCTGGCGGCTCGGAAAGTTGGCCTGTCTCCGGATCACTGCTCCCGGGTGAATCCTCTGATGAAAGCTGTGCTGGCTTATATTGACGAGCATTATACCCGGCGGATTACCCTGAATGAGTTGGCCAAAATAGCCCATATGAGCAGTACCGCCTTCTCCAGATATTTCACCAAATACAACGGTATCGGTCCTATCCAATACATCAAGCGGAAGCGAATCACCCTGGCCATCCGGCTGCTGGAGGAAACGGACCGGACCATTCTGGATATCGCCATGGATTGCGGTTTTCGCAATGCATCCAATTTTTATCGGGCCTTCCACAGCCTTACCCGCCAGGTTCCGGGAGATTACCGCACCGACCGCGACGATCAGGCATGACCAGTTGCCGTTCCAAGTCTTTTCAAGTGCCGCGGCGGCAGAGCCTGCATCGGATACGCTTATAATGGAATAGGCCCATGCATATTCGCATGGGCCTGCTTAATTGCAGGGAGGGCTAGGTCAAAGTATCCGCCGGCCTTACCTCAGGCATCCCTATACGCGTGACAAACACTCCCGGCCCAGCCGGTCCGCCTCCCGGAGCGCCGCCAGCACATCGCCGGGGGAGACGGGAAACGGCATGTTGCCCATGGGATTGTCCGGCGAGCAGGCGGCTTGGGCAGCCGGCAGCAGACGGCCGTCCTCCGCCCCGTCCAGGCCGATCTGGCCCAGGGTCACAGGCAGGCCCAGCCCGGCGGAAAAGCCCAGCACCGCCTCCAGCTCCGCTGCCGGAGCCTGCTCCAGCACCAGCTGGACCAAGGTGCAGAAGGCGACGATCTCCCCGTGAAGATAGGGCCGCGTCTCCGGCAGCAGCGTCAGGCCGTTATGGACCGCATGAGCTGCCGCCAGCCCGCCGTTCTCGAAGCCCAGGCCGCTTAGCAGCAGCACCGCCTCCACCACCCGCTCCAGCGCTTCATCGGTCCGGCCCGCTTCGCAGGCGGCCTTGGCTGCAGGGGCATCCGCCAGCAGCACCTCATAGCAGCGCCGGGCGATGGCCTGTCCGGCCTGGCTTACACCGAGGCCGCTGGCCGCCCGAACGTTGGCCCTGGCCTCGAACCAGGTGGACAGGCCATCCCCCATGCCCGCCGTCAGAAACCGGACGGGAGCCCGGGCGATAATGCCCGTGTCCACCAGCACCACCTCCGGCGGCGTAGCCAGAGCAATATATCGGGAAAGCTCCCCCGTGTCCTTGTAGACCACGGAAGCCGCGCTGCACGGCGCATCTGTGGAGGCAATCGTGGGGATGATGATAACAGGCAAGCCCAGCTCATGGGCCACCGCCTTAGCCGTGTCCAGAGCGCTGCCGCCTCCCAGCCCCACCACCGCCGCGCAGGTCTCCTGGGCGCAAAGCTCCGCCAGCCAGACGATTTCGCCTTCCGTACATCTGCCGGAGAAATCGCCGTGCACCACAGGAAACGGCTCCTTCCGCAGCGCCTCCTCCAGCAAATGGCTGACCCGCTGGCGGTCTTCCCTGCCCGCCACCAGGAAGACCTTGCCTTCGCCGGCTACGCGCCGGACATAACCGCCCAGCTCCAGCAGCCGGTTTTCCCCCTGGGCATAGATGGACGGGGACATAAAGCCGCGCTTCATAGGATTACTCTCCTTTAAGCGAACCGGATGCTTTTTAACACCTGGCCCTCCAGAGTCTTAATCTCAAACAATGAACCCGCCAGCACTCCGTAGGAGGGGGGGAAGTTCTCCTTGGGCAGCGTAATCGAGCCCGGGTTCAGCAGATACAAGCCGCCGCGCTCCTCCGCCACCGGAATATGGGTATGCCCCTGGATGAACACATCCCCGGGAGACAGCGCCGGCAATTGATCCATGTTATGATGATGGCCATGGGTGACGAAAATCCGCCTGCCCTCATGGAACAGAATTACATACTCGGCCAGGATGGGAAACTCCAGCAGCATCTGGTCCACCTCGCTGTCGCAATTGCCGCGGACCGTCATGATCTTGTCCTTTACAGTGTTAAGCCGGGCCGCCACTTCCTTGGGATTGTAATTCTCCGGCAGCGGATTGCGGGGACCGTGGTACATCAAATCCCCCAGACTGACCAGATAATCCGCTTCCTCCCGCGCAAAAGCCGCAAGCGCCCGGTCCAGGCAGCTAATGGAGCCATGAATATCCGACAGAAAAAACAGCTTCATTCTCGTTCTCCTCACTTTCATAGTTTTGCTTATGGATAACTATACCAGATTCAGGAGAAAAAAATCAGCATCGCCCAATCCGAAAACCAATTTGACACGGCTTTGGCCTCCCGCTATAATGATTGTATGCAATTTAATTTTACACCAACAAAATAGTAAAGAAGGAGAATCCGCCCGAGCAATGGAATCGCAGTCGTTTATGGATTTGGACAAACAGCTTTGTTTTGCTCTGTACGCGTGTTCCAAGGAAATTACCCGGATGTACCGTCCCCTTCTTGCGCCGCTGGGCCTGACGTATACCCAATACATTACCCTTTTGGCCATCTGGAAGGAAAGCAGAATGAAGGTGAAGGAGCTGGGCGAGGTACTGTACCTGGATTCCGGCACCCTGACCCCCCTTCTGAAAAAGCTGGAGGTTATGGGCCTGGTCAAGCGAACCCGGGATACCCAGGATGAGCGGAATGTCTGGATTGAAGTTACCGAAGCCGGACGGAAGCTGCAGAAGCAGGCGACTCATATTCCGCAAACTGCGTTTTGCCGCAGCGGCATGACCCCGGAGGAGGCCATCTCCCTCCACCGCCAATTGAAGGAGCTGCTGGTCCGGCTGGACAGCATCCCCCCGCTTCAGACCCCGCCCGCCGGGCAGGAGTAAATTTTAAGGAGGCATCCGTAATGTCCGTTCATGACTTTTTGGTGAAAAATATCCGCGGCGAAGAGGTTTCCCTCTCTCAATATGCCGGAAAGCTGATGCTCATCGTCAATACTGCCAGCAAGTGCGGTTTTACCCCCCAATACACCGGCCTGCAAAAGCTCTACGAGCAATACGGACCGGAAAAGCTGGTGGTTCTGGGCTTCCCCTGCAATCAGTTCAACCACCAGGAGCCGGGCAGCGAGGAGGAAATCGCCTCCTTCTGCCAATTGAACCATGGCGTGACCTTCCCGCTTTTTGCCAAAATTGATGTAAATGGCGAGAACGCCCATCCCCTTTACCAATATCTGACCAAGGAAGCTCCCGGAGTGCTGGGCACCAAGGCGGTGAAATGGAACTTCACCAAATTCCTGGCGGACGGCAGCGGCAAGGTGCTGAAGCGCTTCGCCCCCACCGATTCCCCCGAGGAGATCGGTAAGCACATCGAGAAGCTGCTGGCCTCCGGCGCACATGCCTGACTGCACACAAACAAGACCCTCCGCAATTGCCGTCAGGCAAGCGGGGGGTCTTCTCATTTGGGCAAAGCTACGCTTGGGACTTGCTTTCGCCTTTCACCGCCGCCGGAACCAACAGCCGGGCATTGCCCATAAAAGGAACCGCCACCAGAATCAGCACGGCCGGAACCAGCACCCACAGGAAAGTGGAGGAGATGGAGCTGCTCAAAGCGTCCACAATTTTGTCCATCACTTCCTTGGGAATGGCCTCCCGCCCCTGGGGTGACAAAAGCTCGCGGACATTGCCCAGGCTGCCGCCTGCGGGAGCGCCGCCTCCTCCGCCAAAACCGGCAAACGCCTCCTTCAAATCTCCCTTAAGCAAATTCCGCTGGATGATGCCGAAGACAGTCAAACCCACGGTCATGCCCAACGAACGGACGAAGGACATGGTGGAGCTGGCCGAACCCCGCCGGGTGGAATCAAAATGATGAATGCCCGCCATCCCCAGCACGGAGAAGGAAAAGCCGACGCCAAAGCCGGTCACGATCATGTACAGGGTGAGCACCGTTTTCGAGGTATCCGGAGTCAGAGTGCTGAGCAGCCAAGCGCCGATTAGGAAAATAACCCCCGATACCGCCATAATCGAGCGGTAGCTGAACCGGGAGGAGGCCACCCCGCCCGCCTGGGCCGCCACCACCGAGCCCAAGGTCATGGGCAGCAGGATCAGCCCCGAGTTGGTGGCCGTGCCGCCGGTCACCCCCTGCACATACATGGGAATAAAGATGGCGAAGGTAATGAAGGCCCCTCCGTACAGCAGCCCCAGCACGGTGCTGGCGGCGAACAGCTTCTCCCGGAACATATCGAAGGAGATGATGGGCTCCTCCGCTTTCGTCTCGGCAAAGGCGAAGACGGCAGCCAGCGCCGCCGCTCCGGCGAACAGGCCCAGAATCACCGGCGACTCCCAGGCAAACCGCTGGCCGCCCAGCTCCAGGGCGAACATCAGGCAGACCACCGCTCCCACCAGCGTGGATGCGCCCCACCAGTCGATTTTTTGCCGGGCATGGTTGAGGGATTCCTTATAGAAGGGAATCAGCAGCGCCAGAGAGGCGATGCCCACAGGCACATTGATGTAGAAAATCCAGTGCCAATGGATGTAATCCGTAATATAGGCTCCCAGAAGCGGACCGATCAGGCTGGACGCTCCGAAGACCACGCCGAACAGCCCGCCCAGCATTCCCCGTTTCTCGGGGGCCACCACATCGAACAGGATGGCAAAAGCCACCGGCATCAACGCTCCGCCGCCGATGCCCTGTATGGCCCGGTAGATGCTCAATTGAATAATGCTGTCCGCGGTGCCGCACAGGATGGAGCCCAGCAGGAACAGGGCGATGCCCAAAATGAAAAAACGCTTGCGCCCGTACATATCCGACAGCTTGCCGAAAATCGGCATGCCTGCCATTTCCGTCACCAGATAGGCCGAGGTGACCCAGACAAACTGGTCCATGCCGCCCAGGTCGGACACGATAGTCGCCATGGCTGTCGCCACGATGGTGTTGTCAATGGCGGCCACGAATATGCCCAGCAGCAGACCGACCAGAACCAGTCCCAGCCTGCTTTGCGGTTGATTGTTCATGCTTATGCGCGCTCCCTTCGCTTCTATTGCTTGCTCCATTATAGTGAAGAAGGTTTCCCGCAGCCAGAGCCTCCGGAAGGATGGAGATATCCGCCTGCAGACGGAGAAAATTTCCATCCCCTGCAAGAGCGGATGAAACAAAAAAGGAGCCGGTTGCCCGGACTCCCTTCCTGCTGGCTATATTGAATGAAGCCCGGCTCCGCTCAGCCCAGAGTTCCCGGCGCCCAGTCGCCATTGCGGAACACTGCCTCAACTGTGCCGTCATAACGCTCGCCGTCAATATCCATGTCCGCGCTGCCCAGCATAAAGTCGGTGTGCACCAGGCTGACATTGGCGCCGCGGGCAATCAGCTCCTCCTTGGAATAGGTGGTGCCGTTCTCCAAGTTGGTGGGATACGCGCTGCCCAGAGCCAAATGGCAGGAGGCATTTTCGTCGATGCCGGTATTATAGAAAATCCGGCGCAGATCGGAAATCGGGGAATGGTACGGCACCAACGCCACCTCGCCCAGATAACGGGCATTCTCATCCGTATCCAGCAGCGCCGCCAGATGCTCCGCCCCTACCTCCGCCTTGAAGCTGACTACCTTACCGTCCTTAAAGGTCAAGGAGAACCCGTCCACCAGACGGCCGTTCAGGTTCAGGGGCATAGTGCTTCTCACCGTACCGTTGACGCCTGTGCGCTTGGGCATGGTGTATACCTCTTCAGTAGGCATATTGGCAACGAAGTATACGCCGAAGCTGTTGTTTTTGCCGCCGCCCAACCAGCGGTGATTCTCCGCCAGCTCCACCACCAGGTCGGTTCCCGGCGCTTTGAAGTGAAGGGACTTGTAGTTCTTGGCATTCAGGGCATTGCGTTTGGCCAAAAGCACATCCAGATGCTCTTTCCAGGAGGCTACCGGATCAGGGGTATCTACCCGGTTCATCTTGAAGATGGTTTGCCACATGGCGTCCACCCGCTCATCTTCGGGCAGATCGGCGAATACCTTGGAGGCCCAAGCCTTGGTGGGAGCCTTTACCAGACACCAGCTGAAGTCGCTGTTGCGGACATACCGCTGGAAGGTTTGCCGGGCCAGAGAAGCAGCCTTGTTGGCGCGGCTTACCTTTTTGCCGTCGATGCCGTTGTACAAATCCGGGTCCGGCACCTTAATGTTCAGCAGGGCGCCGCCGCCTTCCGCCAGCTGCTCCATCATTTTGGCCGTCCACTGGGGATAGTAGTCGAAGCTTTCATCCGGCGCATGCTGGAAGCGGGCCCGGGTCACCTGCTCGTCATCCCACTGAACCTGCACATATTTGGCTCCCGCCTGATACGCCCGGCGGACAATCTTGCGGGTCAGCTCCACTGTTTCCAGCGGGGACTCGATAAACAGCACCTGCCCGGGCTGGATGTTCACGCCTACCCGCAGGACCAGCTCCGCATATTTTTCCAGCATGTTGTCAAACTCCAGATTATCAATACCGCTCATGCCAAAAACCTCCTGTTAATGGTGTGTAAAATGGATTCATCCCGCCTGGGGCTCTGTCTCGCGGATGGAGATTCTCCGGGCCGAAATGGCCAAGGCCACAAGGCAGATTCCGGCAGCCGTCCAGAAGACGGCATGAAGTGCGCCCAGCATAGCCTCCGCCTCCGGGCGGGCACTGGATAGCTGATGCAGCCTGGTAGAGTAAAGGGACACGGACAGGGCGATGCCCGTCACCATGCCCACGTTGCGCACCAGAGCGTTCAGACCGCCGGCCGTCCCCAGCTTGGACTTGGGCACCGCCCCCATAATGCTGGAGTTGTTGGGCGACTGGAACAGTCCGCCGCCGATGCCGAACAGCGCCAGATGAAGGCCGACGGTCCAGGCGGATTCCCGGGTCCCCAAGGTGTTCAGCAGCATGAAGGCCAGCGCGTTGATGCCTAACCCGGCTGTGGTCAGGAGCTTGTACCCGATCCGGTCGGAGAGCCAGCCGGAGAACGGAGCCACCACCGCCATAAACACCGGGTTCACCATCATGACGTAGCCGGTTTTTTCCGGAGAAAAGCCCAGCACTCCCTGCATGTAGAAGGGCAGCATCACATTAATGAAGAAAAGGGCAATAAACGAAAACAGCGCGGCGATATTGCCCACCGCAAAGATGCGGTTCCGGTACAGGGTGAAGTCCAGCATGGGATAGCGTGTCCGCCGCTCCCAGATGTAGAAGACAGCCAGAACGGCCAGCGAGGCAATCCCGCCTCCCAGCACCGCTCCCGTCATCCAGCCCCATTCCTGGGCATTGGAGAGGATATAGAGCAGCGCCGATATGCCCACCATAAACAGCACGGACCCGGCATAATCGAAGGGCTCCTGGGGCTTTTTCTCCTTGCTTTTGGGAAGGATCGCCAAGCCGGCGGCAAAACCAATAATTCCGATGGGCACGTTGATCCAGAAGATCGACGGCCAGCCCAGATGATCCACCAGAATCCCGCCGATGCCCGGCCCGGTCAGAGAGCCCAGGGACACCATGGTGCCGACAATGCCGATGGCCTTGCCCCGGTCGCCGGCGGTGAAGGTCTCCGCCACAATGGCCTGGCTGTTGGTCATCAGACAGGAGGCACCCAGCGCCTGCAGAATCCGGGAGAGAATCAGGACCGTCAGGGTGCCCGACCATGCGCACAGGGCCGAACCCAGGGCAAACAGCAAAAAGCCCGCGTTATAGACCCGGCTTCGTCCAAACAGGTCGGACAGCTTGCCCATTATGGGCAGGGTGGCGCAGATGGTCAGCAGGTACGCGGTCAGAACCCATTGGACATCATGGAGGGGAACCGACAGCTCTTGGGAAATGGTGGGAAGGGCCACATTGGCAATGCTGCCGTCCAATGTCGCCATGAAGGTGCCCACGGAAACATTGGCCAGGACCGCCCATCGGCTGATGCTCCGCCCTGCTCCGGGGGGAGACGCCGTAACATTCATGGGGATGACACTCCTATCTCTTGTTGTATTATGCTTTTCCTCGCGCACATTCCATTGATTATACACCCGCGGTTAGGCTTTTGTGAAATCCTTTATCCAAGCGCGCTCCCAACGGCATAGGCATCCGCCCTCACACCTTCTCCCACCGCCTGCATAGGCTGGAGTACAAGAAGCAGCCAGGCTTTTTGCATACGGGAGGTGGCGCAAAAATGGATATTACCCTGGTTTCGGTCCATTGGCTGTATTTGGTGTTTATTGTGCTCATTATCGGCTTCATGATCCGGCGTCTGGACACAACGGTGCTTTGTATCACCGGAATTTTTCTTCTGGGGCTTCTGGCCACCGGCGACCTTCCCCATTCCGTAAGCGGTGTTTTCGGCAGCTTCATCTATGCCATCAAGGAGCTTCTGGGAACCATTCTCATTATTTCCATTATTGTCGGGCTAAGCCGGGTGCTTACCCGGTCCGGCGTCAATGAAACCATGATCGCCCCGTTTGCCAAAATGATCCGCAGCCCCGGCCTGGCCTATTGGGTCATCGGTATTCTGATGATGGTCATCTCCTGGTTCTTCTGGCCGTCCCCGGCTGTAGCGCTGATCGGCGCCGTGCTGCTTCCGGTGGCTGTCCGCGCCGGGCTTCCCGCCCTGGGCGTGGCTATGGCGATGAATCTGTTTGGCCACGGCATCGCCCTCTCCGGGGACTTCATCATCCAGGGCGCTCCCAAGCTGACGGCGGATGCCGCCGGCATTCCCGTAGGCGATGTGGTCGCCGCCAGCGTGCCGCTGGTGTTGGTGATGGGCGCAGTCACCACCGCCGTGAGCTTCTGGTATATGCGGCGGGATATGAAGAGCGGAGCCCTGACCATGGGCACAGGGCTGAAGGCGGATGTAGCCGCAGTAAGCTCCCCAGATGCAAGCGGCAATTCTGGCGGTGGGTCCCCAGCCTCGCTTCCCCCCGGGCTCAGGCTGTTTTTCGCCATTCTGGTGCCGGTGCTGTTTGCGCTGGATGTGGTGCTGATGTTTACCATGAATCTGCAAGGGGGAGACGCCACTGCTCTGGTCGGCGGCACCGCCCTGCTTCTGATGCTGCTTATTTCCATGACCGCCCACCGCAAAAAAGGGCTGGCGGAAGCCACCGCCTATATGACCGACGGCTTTTTGTTCGGCTTCCGCATTTTTGGCCCCGTTATTCCCATTGCCGCCTTCTTCTATCTGGGAGACTCCGCCTTCTTCGAGCTGTTCGGCAAGGTGCTGCCGGAGGGCTCCCACGGCATTGTCAATGACCTGGGCAGCGCCCTGGCCTCCGCCGTGCCCCTGAACCCCGCCGTCGGAGCGGCCACCCTGACCACGGTAGGCGCCATAACGGGGCTGGACGGCTCGGGCTTCTCGGGCATTTCTCTGGCGGGCTCCATCGCCAATCTGTTCGCCGCCTCCATCGGCCACGGCATCGCCACCCTGACAGCCCTGGGCCAAATCGCCGCCATCTGGGTCGGAGGCGGCACGCTGATCCCCTGGGCGCTGATTCCGGCAGCCGCCATCTGCGGCGTGGACCCCTTCGAGCTGGCCCGCCGCAACGTGAAGCCCGTGGTCATCGGGCTTGTGGCGACGACGATTTTTGCCATGTTCCTGCTTTGATGGCCTGCCGACGCCGCGCAGCCCGTTTCTATTTAAAAAAGCTGCCCCTCCGCAAAAACCTGCTTTGCGGCGGGGCAGCCAAACGTTCTTTTCAAGATAGCGGACAGGGATTGTCCGTTATTAAAGCGGAAGCGGGCGGTGCGAGCCAATAGCGGAAGGTCCTTTTCCGCTATTGGTCCCTAGCCCCGTTCCGCGGGCCTTCATTGCCGGGAATAGCGGACAGTTGGCTGCCGTTATTCCCCTTTTGACTCCGTTTGCCAGGCAATAGCGGAAAACGACTTTCCGCTATTTAAGCGGCAGCTGCGTCGGCCTAGTCGATGAGCTTCGCCGCCTGCAGCATGCGGGCAAGGGCAACGGCCGCCTCGGCCCGTGAAACGGCGGTCTCCGGGGCGAAGCGCTGCTCCGATACGCCGGTCATGATTCCGCCTTGGACAACCCCGGCCACCGCCTCCCGGGCCCAGGGCTGAATCCGGGCGGTATCGGCGAAGGAAGCCAGCAGGCCCGGATCGGCAGCCCCGGCTTCACCCTCCTCGCCGACGATCCCCAGGGCGCGGATAATAACAAGGGCCATCTGCTCACGGGTAACGGCTTCGCCGGGGCGGAAGGTGCCGTCCTCGAAGCCGTTCAGCAGCCCGGCCTGGACAGCGGCTCCCACTCCTTCAGCGTACCAGTCCGCCGCCTGCACATCGGCGAACGGCTGCGTCCCGCCGGATTGCTCCGGCAAGCCCAGGCTGCGAACCAGCAGGGAGGCAAATTCAGCCCGGGTCACCTGCTGTTCCGGCGCAAAGCGGTCGCCGCCTACTCCCACGATCACCAGCTTGGAGGCCAGCTGCTCGATCTCCTGCCGGGCCCAATGGGTCTCGATATCGGCAAAGGTTTTGTCCGCTTGAATCACCGTGTACACGCCGTTGCCGGTTTGTTTGATCTTCGCTATCGTTTTGCCGCCGTCGGACGTAAAGCGGGCAGGCGCAAAAATTAGCTTCCCGGAAGCCGGGTCATACCGGACGGCGGTGGCTTTGGCCGGATTGATCTCCGCCGTCAGCGTAATTCCGCGCGTTGCATACATTCCACCGAATGGCTCCAGCTCCGTCCGCTTGTCACCCGCTTCAGCATAAACGCTGAACTCCGCCGCCTCCGAAACAAGCCTGCCGCTGCTCAACGCCGCCGCTTGGGCAGCAATTTGCTCCTGTGCGCCGGGTTCAGCTTGCCGCAATACTATGACAATCCGCAGCTGATCCGCTTCAACGCCCCACTGCCGGGCCAATGCCGTCACCGGTATGCCCTTCAGCGGCAGATCAAGGCTTTTCGTTTCCGTACGGACGGACAAAACGGCATGGAGAGCCGCATCGGGGACAGCCGCAAGAATAGGGGCGGGAATATGGACCCGAATTGCATCCGCCCCGGCTTCGGACAACGCCAGAACCGCCGCTGCAGCTTGGCCGCCCTTGGAGGCCTCGAGTGAAAGCAAAGCGGTCTTCAGCCCGTCTCCCTGCAGCTCGGCTATCCTTGTCACTTTGCCGTCCGGAGCCGTTTCATCCGACAGCTTCACGGCAGACGCCCCAAGCTGCACCTCCCGCTCCTCCATTCCCGGAGTGGGGGTGGCCGCCGGGCCTGAAGACCCGGCCGGAGCCTGGCCCGGGTCCGTTTGCCCAGGCTCTTCCGTTTGCCCCGGTTCCTCCGTTTGCCCAGGCTCTTCCGGCTCCTCCGGTTGCCCCGGTTCCTCCTGCGGCTCGCTCCAGCTTATGGTATACGGCTCCGCCGCCGTACCCGCTCCCGCCGCAACCGTAACGCCGCTTTTCAGAAACAATGCCGGAACCACACCCACAGCGCCGCTGTTGGCATGGGCGGTGACCACTTGCCCTTCCTTGGACACCACCCTTACCCCGTAGGAGGTTTCCGCATAAGGGTCACGCAGCCAATACGACCATGGGCTGGAACCGGTAAGCAGTGAATCATTCTTGTATTCCGACTGCACAAGCGCTTCCCCAGTGGGCATACGAAGATGGGACCAGCCGTTTTCCGCCACCAGCAGCCTCAACAACTCCTCCGCACTCGGCAAGAATACCCGGTCAGTAACCGTATGGAAATAAGCCTGGGGATCGGCTTGACCCGCTTCCTCCAGCGTTGCCCCCAACCAGGGCCGAACGGCTGTCCCCGCCTGCTTCCGGCCGGAATCGGCGGCAGACAGATAGACCTTGTTGGCGGAGGGCTGAATGGCAGCCAGCTCGCCTGCGGTAAACCCGTGCAGAAATCCCGCCTCCGCCGCATAATCGTTGAAGGAGGCCGCCACATGAAAATTATCCGGGGCCTGGGAGGTATAGGCCACCTCCGCCGCAGCGCTGTTCAGCCACTCCCGCAGATTGGACCGTTCCCAATCATTGCTTCCGTAGAAATGCCGCTGGACGTCCTCCTCAAGCCCGTCCCCGTCGGCATCAAAGGGCTTCAGGCTGACGATATGCTCCGCCAGCAAAAGAGCGCTGCCGCTGTCATTATGATGAACCACTCTCCATCTGACAGGCGCCCCGTTATAAGCGCCGAACTGGACGTAGCTGCCAACCGCCAGGTCCGCTTGCCCCTGCCCTTCCCCGGCAGCCGCCGCAGCCGCTGTCGGCATCCCTGCCATTGCCGGCATCCCGGCGGCAAGCAAACCGAGTATGACCGTCCCGGTCAACCATTTTTTGAAGCTGCTGATCTTCATTTCAGGAACTCCTCCTTATTGCCGAATCACCGTTCTTTATTGCACCTGAAACGGAAAGTTGGCTGTGCCGATATTGTTGTGGCCATCGTATACCTTCACATACAGCCGGTAATTCCCCGGCAGAGTCGGGGCATACATAAAGATGCCGCCCGGCTCCTGCGGATTGACCTCGTAGATAAACTCGGGAATCTCCTGGGGAGGTTTGCTGGTGTCCGTGCCCATCTCATAGCGCAGCTCCCAGCCGTAGGCCAGTCCGTCCTGCTCATAATCGCCGGCCACAGCCGTTGCCGCAACCCGCTCACCCGGAGCAAACACAGCCTCGCTGGCCGTATCACGATCCAAAGCGATCCCGTTCACCGTCAGCCCATACACCCGGGGAGCGCGGTTGGCCGGGTATTCACCCGTCCATACCTTCATCATTTCATCCAAAATCGGCGTCTTCATGTTATCCAAAAGCAGGTTATACCAGGTGACGGTGCCCGTACTGCCCATGGCTTCGGCAAACTTGAACACAAACGAGCCTACCACTCTGTCCTGGCGGCCGGCAATCTCGGCCATGTACCTGTCCTTATACAAAGTGGCAATGGTATCGCTGGGGTCCTCGATGGGGGCAATATTATTCACCTTCATAACCTCCATCATCTGATCCGGCCCGTATTCGGTTACCATATAAGGGCCGGTCCAGCCGCCCAATTCCGGGTTGGTCACATTGTTATAGATATTTCCCACGGCCCTGTAGGAATTAATTCCGATGATATCGATCTCCGGAGCCTTGGTGCGAATGTTGACAATCTTGCTGGGCGAGGAGCCTGCCAGCACATTGACGGTGGGATGGTTCTGGTCCAGCTCATGGGCAATTTTTGCGGCTTCATTAATATGATAGAAGATATCCCCGTTGCCTTTGTCCGCTTCATTGCCGATGGCCCACATAATAACCGCCGGATGATCCTTGTACTTCAGCACCGTTTTCCCGAAATTCTCCAGTTGGTTGGCGATAATCGCCTTATACGCCGGATTGGAATAATCGATGCCCGCATTTTGCTGCGCCAGCCAGAAGCCCAGCATCACGCCAACGTCGTTTTCGTAAGCTCTGTCCAAGATGTCCCAGGTTTCCGTATCCGAATGGGTGGTTCCATAGGTTCTCACCGCATTGGCTCCATAGGAAACAGCGATTTCCATCCCCTCTGTGCTGCAAATCCCGTTGATCTCATACGGCTGCCCGTCCCGAAGCAGGCTGAAATTGCCCTCGCTGTCCCGAATGATCTCCACCCTGGACGGTTGTCCCGTATGCTCAGGCGCTGTTTTGACAGGTACGGTTTCCGGCTGGACCAGCCTGAGCTTGACTGCATCGGCTGCAAGAACCCCTTGATCCCCGCCCACTAATTTAATGGTGTAGGTTTTCCCCTCATAGAAGGTGTAGGTCCCCAGCTTATTCCATTCGCCGCCATGCTCCCGCTGGTTCACCTTTCCCGACAGGTCTGTCTGATAAAAGCTTTTTCCCCCGAAAAATACATCCAGACGGTCCGAGGAGCGGATATATACCGGAGCCGCATCCACCCGGTCCGGGCCGGAGGGCCACTTCATATAAACCTCATACTTGCCCCGGGTCAAAATAGCCGGAGTAGTCCATGTCGCCGTTGTGCCGGAATCGGCATTAACCGCCAGCCTGTAATCCTGTCCCTCATAACCCGCGTCCCCCGTTGCCGTTGTCCAGGCGCCGGTTGTTTTGAACACTCCCGACACATGGTTATCCAGAACCGCCTCTTCTCCCGCCTGTACCGGCATTTCCACAGCGGCAGGCACCTGCACCGGGATTGCCTCCGGCGTAGCCTCGCGGAATACCAGCTTGACCGCATCCGCTACCGTAACGCCATTATCGCTGCCTGCAACCGCAATATATTGCCCGTAGTCCGGCGAAAGCGGGTACGTGCCGATATAGTTCCACTGGCCGCCGTAAGTCTGCTGGTTCACCGTCTTCGCCGTATCCAGCCCCAAGTCGAATTTGATCTCCAAGGGAACCGCATCCGCTCTGTCCGGCCCGTCCTTCCACATCATATGCACATCGTAGTACCCGGCCCGCAGATCAGACGGGATGCTCCACTTGGCCATGGAACCGGCATGTCCTGCGCCATCGGCTGTCCGGGTATATTGCTCGCCGTATACCCCTTCGGTAGCTGTTTGGCTGATCCAATTGCCCTCCACGCTGAAGTGGGGGGACGCATCATCCAGCACCGTAGCCGGATGGGGGTCGGGGATGGTTGTTCCCGGCGGAATGTAAACAAACCGGACCGCATCGCAAACCAGATACTTGCCGCCGTCGACGCCGCCCAGTCTCACATAATTGCCGGTGCCGGCGCTTAGCTTGTAGAGGCCGATCCGGTTCCACACGGGACTGTTGGCAGCGCTTCCATTCTTGGTCTGGTCAACGGTGACGGAAGTGTCAACGCCGCCGTCATACTGCACCTCCACCTGCACCGCTGTGGACCGGTTGGTGGCGGCCACCCAGCTCATATAAATCTCGTAATCCCCCGCTACCGGAATATTGGGAACCCATGTCCCGCTGACCGCAGGATCATTGCTGGAGAATACGGTGCCATAAACCGCATTGACGCTGGTGGTATTGGCGCTCCAATTTCCTGCCGATTTAATGAACGTGCTGCCGTCGGTGTTGTAGGAATTGGCATTGTCCACCCAAATTTCAAACCCGTCCGCGGGCTCCGCATGGGCAGCAGGCCCTGCCGGCAGCCATGGGATCAAGGCGGCAAGCAAAACCGCGATTAACAGCTTGGATATAAAACTGCGATACATGACGCAACCTCCTTTTATTTACCATAAGACTACTCTTCAATTGCCCTGTCTCATCTCGCCCGGAGTAGTTCCCCAATATTTGCGGAATACCCGGATAAAATAGCTGTCTTCCTTAAAGCCCGTGGCAAGCGCCGCATCATGCACCTTGCAGCCGCTTAGCAGCAGCTCCTTGGCTTTCTCCATCTTGTGCTCCATAATGTAGCCGGAAAAGACTTTGCCTGTCTCTTGTTTGAACAACCGGCTTAAATAGGACGGGTTAATATAAAGGGAATCCGCCACGGAATTTAAGGTCAAATCCTGATCCAGCTCCTGCTCGATCTTGGCGAAGATTTTTTGCAGCAGATGGTCCCGTCCGGAATTTCTCTGCCTGCCAGCATAGCCGGTGATGCAGCGGACAACACGGGTCAGCCATTGGAAGGCCTGCTCGTTGGTTTTCAGCTGCTTCAAATCAAGGAAATAGTGATAATCGTCGCCTGTTACCTCGCTGACCGACCAGCCCTGGGACTGCATCATCCGGATCATCATGCTGTTGATGGAAAGCAGCAGCTCCTGGAATTGCTCAACCGTGGCGCATTGCAGGATTTGCGGGTGAACCCGTTCCTCCACCAGCACGGCGGCGCCTTGCTGATCGCTTGTAACCAGTGCGGTCTCCAGCAATTTCAGCAGCTGATTCCGGTCCGACTCCGTTTTCCCCATCCCGGCCTTCTCTGTGTAGGGAATGACAATATCATGGCCGTACAGGACCCGCTCCTGCAGCGCCAGCTTCGCCTGCCTGTAGGATTCCGGCGCGCTTTCCAAGCCGGTGCAGGAGCCGATTCCCACGCTGGCCGTCAGCTTCATCACTTCCTTGACCACCGAGGTGAGCTTGGCAAGCAGGGCGTTCACCTTTTGAAAAAACTCCGGCTCCTCCAATACGCCTTCATCGGCAAACCACAGAATCGTGTTCCCGTCCGGATCATCCAGCACCACACAGCCGCCTTCCTCCCCAATCAGCTCATTGGCGATGCAGCGCAGGGAAAACTGGAGCAGAAACCGGTCCTTGCCGCTGAACCGGGTCTCCGTATCCGACAGCGGGTCCATCTGGGCAACGGCCACAATATTGGCGCGGAAGCGGGACAGATCAATCGCCAAATCCCGGCTCCGCTTATGGATTTCCCAGTCCGAATAGAGGCCGTTCATGACATTCAGGTAAAAGTCGGCCTTCAGCTTGGGCAGATGCTCCGTCCACTGCCGTTCCAGCCGCTCGTGATTATGCTTTTTTTCCCACTCCTGCTTAATTTGTTCCGCCATCTCATGAACGGCCTGAATGATTTCCCCATCCGGCACAGGCTTCAACAAGTATTTAGAGATTCCGTATTTCATTGCCATCTGGGCGTAAGCGAAATTATCATGGCCGCTGATAATAATGATCTTCACCGACGGGTCCCGCCGGTACATCTCTTCGGCAAGGGCCAACCCGTCCATTTCTGGCATCTGAATATCCATCAGCATAATATCCGGCTTGACCCGGGCGCTCATCTTCAAGGCCTCCAGCCCGTTTTCCGCCGTCATGACCTGGTAGCCCAGCTCCTCCCATTCGATGGACCGGGCCAGATAGTTGCGGAACCTGGGTTCGTCTTCAACAATGTACAGAATCATACGCCTGTATCCCCCTTTTTCGCATCATGAAGCGGAATCAGCACAAGCACATCCGTTCCATGCTGTCCATCGCTGTCAATCCGCAGCTCCGCCAGCTTGCCGTAGATCAGCTTCAGCCGGGCCTTCACATTCCGCAAGCCGAACAATTGGGCGGCGGAGGTGTACTTTTCGGCATTCAGGTACAAATCCTTCTGCTGCAGCTTGTCCAGCTCCGCGCGCATGTATGCCAGCTTCTCCGGCTCAATGCCGGGGCCGTTATCGCGTATCAGCACGGACAGAAAGGTTCCGGAGGGCTGCTTCACAAGCTCCGTCCGGATGGACAGCAGGCCCGAATCCTTCTTCTTCTCCAGACCGTGCAGAATCGCGTTTTCAACCAGGGGCTGGAGCAGCAGCTTCTGGATCTGAACCGGCTGGCTGTCCTCCGACATGTCGATTTCAACCTGGAACCTGTCCACGAAACGGATCTGCTGGATGCGGATGTAGTACATCAGATGCTCCATGGTCTCCTTGACGGAAAAGGTCTCCACGCCCTTGCTGAGGCTCAAACGGTAGAACCGCGACAAATTAATGACCATCTCTTCAATATCCTGGGCATCGTAGTCTTTGGCCATCAAATAGACGGAATTGAGCGTGTTGTACAGAAAATGGGGGTTGATCTGGGACTGCAAATACTTCAGTTCCGCATTGGCCAGCCGAAGCTCCTGCTCAACCGTCTCCCGGATAAACTGCTGATGCTGCTCGGTCATCCGGTTGAAGGAGTCCACCAGATAACCAAACTCATCCTCCCGGAGCTTCCGCAGCCGGACATCCAGATTGCCCATCTGAAACTGCTTCATTCCTTTGGAGATCAGAGCCAGAGGAGAGGAAATCCGCGAGTATAAAATCCAGGAGAACAGCAGCGCCAGAACGATGCTGACCCCCATAATAACGAAGGTAAATTTGCGGATAGGCTCCGTTTCCCTGCGCAATTCCTTCTCCGGCTGGGACATGAGGAACAGCCATTTGGAATAGGGGGATTGGGCCCGGATATAGAGCATCTTTTCCTTGCCGCCGTCAGGCTGTTGAATCATCAAATCCGATTCTCCGGCATCCCACTGGGGAAGCGCTTTGACCTTGCCGGAGGTTCCCGCGATCCAGACCCCGTTGCCGGTAAACAGCGACAAATCCGTATTGTTGGAATCGGACAGATGCCCGACCAGTCCCAGCAGCATATTCTTGCTGATGGTAATCGCCAGAATATTGCGGCTGGAATATCCGCCGTACAGGTCCATGACCCGCATGAAGGTGATGTTTTGGGTATTGAAAATCGGGTCCGGACTTCGGTAGGAATCATACTCGGTCCTGTCGGGTACAAACAAAACATTCCGTCCCCGGGCTTCCACCACCTCCCGGTACCAGTCCTGTGTTTCGAAGTTTTCCATCCGCCTGCCTCCCGATTTGGAGGAAATCATCATGCCGGAGGGCGAATGGAGGATGGAAATCTCGGCGATGACCTGATTCTGCGAATTGACATGGGCAATCTGCTTCACCACATTCTGAAAGTCATAAATCAATTGGGGACTCAGCTGGGATTCCGTACGGCTGAGCAAACCGAGCAAATTCTCGTCGGTTGCCACCATGGCGGAGATGTCCTCAATCCCCTGCAGGGTCAGATCCAGATATTCAATGGAGGATTTCAGCGCGTTCCCGCTTCGTTCTCCCGCCTGCATCTCCAGCGCATGCTGGGACTGCCGGATAGCAAACAGGCTGACCACGACCAGAGGCAGCAGCACCAGGAGAAAATAACAAGTAAGCCTCATTTGCGTCGAGCGGATTTGCAGCATGATAACCTCCCCAATCTGTTGAATGCTGCTTCACCATTTCTGCTAATGGCCGCCGTTTTCCTGCTTTGGCAGGCGCTTCATCCCGTTTCCGGACTCGCCGGACGATGCCGCGGATAACCGGCTGCCCCTCATCGGGGACGGGCTTGAGAAAGGGATGACGCCTGCCAAGCGCCATCCCTCCCCAATCATGCGGCAACCCTATTGCCTACTTCTTCTGGCCCTTGTACCAGTCATTTACTTCCTTGGTAATTTCGTCTCCGCCCTGCTTCTTCCAATCGTCGACGAATTTATCGAAATCGGTAATCGGCGCCACGCCCATCACGATTTTGTTGAACACTTCCGATTCCATCTTATCCAGCTTTACCCCGTATTTGCCCATGGCCGGCGTCGGAGTGCCCAGGAACTGGCTCTTCACCGGATTCTTCAAGATGCGGTCGATGTTCTCATTCAGCCGGAACTGCATCCCCAGGGCATCATTCTTTTCCTTCAGAAATTCTGTAGGCAGCACCAGCTCGCCAAGGGTCAAACGGTAGATATGCTTGTTATGCTCCTCAAAATCCATGGTGAACTTTCCGTCTTTCGTGGCCCAAATTTCATTCTCAAAACCAAGACCCAGGGTTCGCTGGCCTTTGCCGATAATGAAATCAAGCATTTTGATGGCGGCGTCGGCATTTTTGCTGGTGGCCGGAATCACATTGTAGCCCTTTACGATGCTTAAGCCTACAGAGCCGGATTTACCGTCCTTGCCAACGGGATACTCCAAGGGCACCCACTCCGCCTTCGGATCATTCTGCTTGTTGGTTTGAATCGGTCCCCGGGTGTCATACCAGGCAGCCGAGAATAAGCCGGCCTTGCCGCTTGCCACCTTTTCCTCCAGATTCTTCTGCTTATTCAAAGCCCATTCCTGATCCAGCAGCTTATCCTTGTACAATCCGTTCAAAAACTCCAGGGCCGCCCTCATTTCAGGCTGAATGCTGCTGTTGACCAGTTGGCCGTCCTTCTCATACCATTGATTGCGCTGCACGCCGAAGGCTCCCAAAAACGGCCCCATCCGCTGCAGGTTTTCCATGGCCACAAGTCCCACTGTATCGTTCTTGCCGTTGCCGTCCGGGTCCTGCTCCACAAACGCTTTCATCACTTTGACGTATTCATCCAGCGTTTTCGGCTCGGCCAATCCCAGCTTGTTCAGCCAATCCTTGCGGACATACATGATTTCGTTGGCGGGAATTTGGTTAAGAACCGGCACGGCATAAATTTTGCCGTTAATGGTTACATGGTCCCACGCTTCTTTGGGGATCAGCTTTTTCAAATCCGGGCCGTATTTGTCCAACAGCTCATCCAGGGGCTGAAGCGCTTTCTGATTCACATAATTGACCAGCCAGTTGGGGTCATTGGTATACATCAGGTCCGGCAGGTCCCCGGAGGCCATCATCACGCTCAGCTTCTCCAGGTAGGCGTCGGCAGGCGGCGTAATCAACTGAACATCCACCTTGGCGTTCTCGCGCACATATTTAATATACGGATTATTGTTGGCGTCCATACCCTCGGGATACTTTCTTGAGCCGTTATTGGCCACCACCTTGATGGTTTTGGGCGTTTCCTCGACAGCCGGGGTTTGACCCGCTTCGCCTGTTTTCTGGCTGCCGCTGTCTCCGCAAGCTGCAAGCAACGCTCCTGCCGCCAGGGTAATGGTCAGCACAGCGGACAATCTGGAATAATTCTTCGACATTTTTTTATCCCCCTTTATCCTTTGACAGAACCAATCATGGCTCCCTTGACAAAATGCTTCTGCAAAAACGGATACACAATCAGAATCGGCAGTGTGCTGGCAAACAGCGCAGCGGCCTTCAGCGATTCATTGGCAATCAACTGCTGCTCCAGGCTGTCCTTGACATTGATGTTGCTTTGATTGAGCTGGATCAGATCCCGCAGGTAAACCTGGAGCGGAAACAGCTTCGTATTGGAGATATACAAAACAGCGTCAAAGAAGGCGTTCCAGTGGGCAACGGCATGGAACAAGGAGATGGTGGCAATGGCCGGCATGGACAGCGGCATGACGATCTTGAACAGAATCCCCAGATTCGAGCAGCCGTCGATCCGGGCGGACTCCTCCAGCTCCTGGGGCACATTCTGGAAGAAGCTTCTCATGATGATCAGATTAAACGCGCTGATGGCTCCCGGCAGCAGATAAACCCAGAACGAATCCAATAACCCGTAGGATTTCACCACCAGATAGGTGGGAATCATGCCTCCGCTGAACAGCATGGTGAACACAATGCCCATCATCACGATTCTGCGGCCGTTGATATACGCTTTGGACAGCGGGTAGGCCAATAGGCAGGTCAGCAGCACATTAAGCAGCGTCCCTGAAGCCGTTCTCTCCACACTGACCACAAATGCCCGGATAAAGGCATCGTCCTTGAACACCTCATGGTATGCCTTGAACGACAGATCCACCGGATAAAGCCCCACCTCGCCGGACATGATGGCCCGGTGGCTGCTCAGGGACTGGGCGAATACATGCAGGAACGGGGCCAGCGCCAGGGCGGCAAATATTCCGAGCATGACATAAATGACTCCCGCCATCCATTTTTCACTGCTGGTTAATTTCATGCTTGCTCCTCCTCCTACCAGATTCCGTCGTGGCCCAATTTTTTGGCCAGCTTGTTGGAAGCGACCACCAGAATCAGACCGATAACCGATTTAAACAATCCGACGGCTGTAGAGAAGCTGAACTGGGCTTGCGTCAAACCGACACGGTACACATAGGTTTCGATAACATCGGCCACACCATACACCATCGGGTTATACAGCACAAAGACCTGCTCAAACCCAACATCCAGCACATGTCCCAGCCGCAGGATAAACAGGATGACCACTGTCGGGAGCAGCGCCGGAAGGGTAATATGGCGCAGTTGGTGCCATTTGTTTGCTCCGTCTACTGTAGCCGCTTCGTACAGCTGGGGGTCAATTCCCGCCAAGGCTGCCAGGTACACGATGGCTCCCCAGCCGATTTCCTTCCAGATGTCGCTTGCAACCAGCACCGTGCGGAACCAGCTTGGATCGGCCAGGAAGAAGACGGGCTCTAGGCCGAACCAACCCAGAACTTCGTTGACGATACCGGTGGAGGGGGACAAAATATTATTCAGAATGCCCGCCACGATAATCCAGGACAGGAAATGGGGCAGATAGGCCAGTGTCTGGATCAGCCGCTTGTACGACATATGCCGGACCTCATTGAGCAGCAAGGCCAGAATAATCGGCCCCGGAAAGCCCCACACCAGCTTGTAGAGGCTGATGAGCAAGGTATTCCTGAATATGTTGAAAAAATCGGCGTCATGAAACATGTCTATAAAATGCTTCAATCCGATCCATTCGCTGCCTGTGATGCCGGCAAATACATTGTAATCCTGAAACGCGATCACGACTCCCCACATGGGGGCATACTTAAACGCCAGGAAATACACAATGCCGGGAATCATGATAAGGTATAAATCCCAATAACGCCGCAAGTTCTTCGTCGCGGGCCCTGCCAATCTTGCTTTCTGATTGAAGGCGCCGCGATCCTCTGCCGCTACCCCTCCTTGCATGTTGTGCTCACTCCTCTCGCTGTCGATTACTCTCGGATATCCGACAGCTTTATTATAAGTTTGCCTTATCCCGCTGGGTATAGTAAATCCATGGCCTGATATAATACTTTGATGACAGAACCCGGGTGGCGTCAGGAGAAAAAAGAAATGCCATAACGGAAACTTGCTTCCGTTATGGCACGATTTCCTTTCTACCGATTGCCGCCTGCCTACCGGCCAAAAACCTCCGCCGGAAGGGAGAGCCGCTCCCAGCTTCCTCCCCCGTCCCGGGTCCGCAAGAGCGTATGGCGCTCCCGGTTGGCTTCCGCCAGAAGCCAGCCCAACCGCTCATCCGCAAAGCTGATCCGGGTCACGCCGATGATGTCCTCAAGCGGGGCGGTGTCCCATCCTTTTCCCCCGTCGGCCGTAACCATCAGCCCGCCTTCAATCGGCCCCGCTCCGGGAGTCAGCGCAACAAAGCCTTTGTCCGCGGAGAGAAAATGCATATCCCTGGCATAAGGCCGCCCGCCGCGGAATTGGCTGACCAGCCGCCAATTTCCCGGCTCCTCTGTGGAGCCGCTGTAGAAGGACGCCTCCAGGTTGGCCGGATTGAACAGCAGGACAAACCCGGTATGCGCATCCGGAGCGGAAACGCCAATCACCGTCTGCCCCTGCTCTGCCTCCGGCAGTTCCCCCAGCTGCCAACCGCTGCCGCCGTTATCCGTATATGCCACAACGGGAATCCGGCAGTCCGCCTCTGCCTCGGCCGGCTCCGCCCCCTGGGGCGCACAGCCCGGCGGCGCCTTATAGCCTGCCGCCCAGCCCTGCCGCTGGTCCGGAAACACCGCCTTCTCCGGCACAAACCCCTGCAGCTTGCCGGTGAACGCCGCCGCTTTCCAGGAGGCGCCTCCGTCGCGGGTGAGCAGAAGCCGGTGATCCATCACCGCAAATCCCCATCCTTGGGGATGGACAGACAGAACATCGGCCGTATAAGGGCTCACGCCTTTCGCCTCTGTTTCCCACCGGGGAGTCCAGTGGGCGCCCCCGTCAGATGTTTCATAGATGCCTGTGGCCAAGCAGCCCAGAATCCCCTTTTGCTCCCGGCAGCCCGAATAACCGGCAATAAACCCGCGGTCTTGCTCCAGCGGAGCAACAGCGGTCACATACATGCCGTTTGTGCCAACCTTCGTCCAATTGCCGCCTCCGTCGGAGGTCAGTCCCAAAAAGGTTCCCGATTTATTTTCCCCGGCTATCCAGCCAACCCTGTCATCGGCAAAGCTCATCTGGTCAACCCGAAACCAAACCTCCGTCTCTTCCTCGGCCGGCGTTGCTGCAGGCGATGGCAATAAGGAGGGCAATGAGGATGGCGAAGGGCTTAAAACCGCAGCCGCAGGAAAAGAAGCAGCCGGAGTGGCCGCCGCACCGGACGCCTCCGGCAGAGCCTCTTCTTTCCCACCGCAGCCGGTGAGGGCAAGGACCGCCAGACTGCCGAATAACAGGCAAAACAAAAAAGACCTGCCAAATCCCCTCTTGTTCATACACACCGTTCCTTTCCGATGGATATGAATTAGACGGGAGCCCGGAAGGCCTGGTTCAGAATCGCAGGAAAATTATGCCCCGCTGAAGATTTTTTGGATTGCTTCGGATACTCTTTCCTTTTGGATCGGTTTAACCACAAAATCACTGGCGCCGCTGCGGATGGCATCCAGCACCACTTCCCGCTGGCCCATGGCCGAGCACATTACGACCTTGGCGGAGGCGTCCATAGTTTTGATTTTCCGGAGAGCGCTGACTCCGTCCATCTCGGGCATGGTAATATCCATGGTGATCAAATCGGGCCGCACAAAATGATACAGGTTGACCGCTTCAGCGCCATTTTGCGCTTCCGCCACCACCTCATGGCCCAATTCCTCCATAATGGTCCGCATGGCCATCCGCATAAACGCCGTATCGTCCACAACCATTACTGTTTTCTTCTCCATTCATTCCACTCCTTTGCTGGCAGTTTTGTCATCCGCTGCAATCTATGATACGACTTGGCTATGAACAAATACTGAACATGGGATAAAAGACCTGCCCATTTTTTCGCATTGCGACAAAAAAGACAAAAAAAGCCGCCCGGAAATACCCGGGATCGGCAGATTTTGCTGCATATTGTCACAGCATAAACTTGCGGATTTCCAATGGATAACGTTCGTTCAGCTTATTGTACCTGCGGACAATCTCCCCGTGCAGGGGATGGCGGAACGGAATGCCGGTCAGCTCCCCCAGCGCCGACTGGATGCCCTTCTGGCGGATCACCGTTTGCACCCGGGCCGCATCCTCATCGTTGCTGCTGTCAAAACGAAGAGCCGCGGCGATGGCATCCGCCAGATTGGATACCGGCAGCCCCAGCCGGGAGGCCAGCATGGCCGGACGGACCAGCCGGTTATTGTAGGAGAGCTTGGACAAGGGCGAGCGGGCCACCCGCTCGATCCGGTCTGTCAGGCCCGGGTTGGCAAAACGCTCCAGCGTCCGTTCAATGTAAGCCACATGGGCCTTTTCGTCCAGGCCGTATTTTTGGACCAGCACCCGTCCCGTTTCCTGCATAACCCTGCGGACCTTGATTTTGATCAAAGGCTTTTTCATGGCCTCCTGGATGGTCAGACAGCCTGCCAAATAGCCGAAATAGGCGGCGCTGCAATGGCCCGTATTCACCGTAAACAGCTTCCGCTCCATATAAGCCTCCAGCTCGTCGGCGAGAATGACGCCCTGAATCGCAGGAAACCCGGCTGCGATGCCCCGCTTGTCGATGACCCACTCAAAAAAAGGCTCTACCTTCACGGCAAGGGGGTCCTCCTGCTGCTGCACCGGAACAATCCGGTCCACGATGGAATCGGGAAAATAAATCCATTTCTCCGCCAGCTTATGCAGGCTCGGGTCGAGCTGGGCGTATACCCATTTTTTGAGCTGGGAGCTGCCGCGGAGCGTGTTCTCACAAGCGATCACGTGAAGAATCCGCGGATTTTGCCGCAGCCGCAGCTCAATTCCCCGGGCCAGAGCCCCGGCAATAGCTTTAAGCGAGCCGGCTCCCACCGCCGTCGTCACCAGCTCCGCCTCCGCCACCTGCCGCGCTACCGCTTCCGCATCCGAGATGCGCAGCGCCGTCACATTCCGCACCACGGAAACATCCTCTCCGCCCGCTGCGCCTGCCAGCATCACCGTATATTGCCTGCGCTTTTGAAGCAGAGCAATCTGTCGCTCATTGCGGGCCACGAAGCAAACCTCATAGCCTGAACCGGAGAGCTGCATGCCGATGAATCCCCTGCCAATGTTTCCTGCTCCAAATTGCACTGCCTTCATGTTTCCCCACTCCTTTTTTTCTGAATATTCCGTCTCTTTATGTGACAAAAAGCCGTTATTGGTATTATGCTTCGCCTCCGCCCACGCTGCCCGGGCGGACCGGAGGCCGGTCTCCGGCCCGCGGCAAGCTTGGAGGGGTCAATAGCCCTGGGGATTGGCCAGCAGATGGCGGAAGTCCAGATCGGACAGGGCGTCCAGCCGGTAGTTGCAGGGCTCAAACTCCAGCAGCGAGGTAATCCGGTTGGGGATGACCACACTGTACAGCCCCGCCGCCGCAGCCGCCCGGGCTCCGTTGGGAGAGTCCTCAATGGCCACCGCCTCTTGGGGCTCCGCCCCCAGACACGCCAAGGCCTGCAGGTACAGCTCCGGGTCGGGCTTCACCTTCTGCACATCATCCGCCGTCCGGATGCAGTCGAAATAGCTTGCGATGCCCAGCTTTGTCAGGTAACGGTCAATCCACTCCCGGGAGGAGCTGGAGGCCAGCCCGATCCGCAGGCCCGCTTCCTTGGCGGCCTTCAGGTAATCCAGCACGCCGGGGCGAAGCGCCTCCTTCTCCATCAGCGTGGAGTGTTGGGTGCGGACCGATGTGCGCAGCGCATCCAAATTCACCGGCAGCTTCAGCTCGGTAACCAGATATTCGTAGGGATTAAAGGTATGAAGGCTGGTTCCGATGCATCCCGAATACAGCTCCACCGTCAACTCCACGTTATGTTCCCGGTAAGCCTCCCGGAAGGCCTCGTACCAGGCTGTTTCCGTGTCAATAATCGTTCCGTCGAAATCAAAAATAATGGCTTTAATCATGGTTTCTCCATCTCCTCTCCAAAATAGCGGCGGAAACATGCAGAAGAACAGCACAAAAAGAGCCCTGGCTAAACAGGGCCCTACTCCACTTGTAAAAAGCAAAGAAATGACCCATCTCCTGCTGACGAGGTTAGCTGACGGGCTCGGGTAGATGGTACCCTACATCTCAAGATGATTCGCCCCAATTGCGTGGTTCCCCCGCTTTCCGGCCGCTGCCGAAAACTAAGCGTATTTTTATAATAATTCAGAACCTTTGGAAATGTCAATTTATTTTCAAGACTTATTTTCAAAATGGGAGGTTTCCTGCCATGCAGCCTCCGCCTGCTGCAGCCGGAATAAGCGCCAGTATTCGCCCTGCAGGCGGAGCAATTCCCCGTGGGTGCCGCGCTCCACGATCCGGCCGCTTTTGAGCACCAGGATATGGTCCATCCGCTCCAGCCCCGTCAGCTTGTGGGTGATCCACAGCACGGATTTGCCCGGGAAGGCCGCTTCCTCCGCCTGCCGCAGGAAGGCCTCCTCCGTCACGCTGTCCAGCCCGGCCGTAGGCTCGTCGAACAAGAGCACAGGGGCATTGCGGAGCAGCGCCCGGGCCAGCCCCAGCCGCTGGCGTTCGCCGCCGGACAGCCGGGAGCCCCATTCGCCGACCAGCGTGTCATACCCCTCCGGCAGGCTCAGGATGGTTTCATGGATTTGCGCCGCCTTGGCCGCCTGCTGCAGCTCTTCATCCGTTGCATCCGGACGGGCCAGCAGCAGATTGTCCCGGACGGACTCATTGAAGAGCTGCACATGCTGGGATACTACGGCAAACCGGTCCCGCACCGCCTCATCCGCTAGGTCGGCCAGCTCATGCCCGGCCAGCCGCACGCTTCCGGCCTCATAGGGACGCAGCTTCAGCAGCGCCTGAAGCAGGGAGCTTTTGCCGGCGCCGCTCTCCCCTACCACGGCCACTCTCATGCCCGGGGGAATGGCGAAGCTGACGCCGTCCAGAGCGGCAGGCTCCGACGGCCCGTAGCGGAACGTCAGCTGCTCTACCTGGATGGCGAAGCCCTCCGCGGGCAGCGGATGGGCGGCGGCAGCGGCGGGCCCGGCGGAGGCCTCCCCTTGGCCGGCCTCCGCCAGCTCAAACAGCCGTGAGGCGGCCGCCATAATGCCGCCGAACTGCTGGAAGGTTTGCGGCAGCGGCGCCACTGCCTCGAAGCTGGCCAGGGCCACCGTGGCCAGCACCGGCAGGGCAATGCCGCTAAGCGCTTCGGCGGCCACCAGCGGAATGGCCGCCAGGAGCATGAGCCACATGGCCGCCTGGGTGCAGGCCAGCATCATGCCGGACGCCGCAGCGGCCGTCCGGTTCTGGCTCTTCTGCAGCGCCGAGAGCCGGCGCTGATCCGCCTCCACCCGGCCGGCGGCTTTCTCCGCCCGGCCGTACAGCAGGAGCTCCGGCAGCCCCATGATCAGATCATTGGCGTTGGCGTAGAGCTCCCCGCGGCGGGCGGCGGCTTCCTCGCCTCTCCGCCGCCCTGCAAGATGGGACAGGGCGGGAATGGCCACTCCCGCCAGAATCAGCATCACGGCCAGAATCAGGCCGAACCGCATGTCCCACCAGGCCACAATGCCGATGCCCAGAAGCCCGGACAGCACGGCCACCAAGGGCGGCGACAAAACCCGCAAATAAAAATTTTGCAGCTCATTCACGTCGCTGATGACAGAGCCCAGCACATCGCCGCTGCGCCGGTCCTCCAGCAGCACCGTGCCCCGGGGCTCGATCCGGCTGTAAATCCAGGTGCGCAAATCCGCCAGCACCCGGAAGGTTACATCGTGGGAGGCCAGCCGCTCCAGATAACGGAAGACGCCCCGGGAGAGCCCGAAGAAACGGACGCCCACAATGGGCACCCAGATCAGCAGCACCGTCTCCGGGCGCAAGGCCGCTTTGGCAATGAGATAGCCGGAGGCGCCCATCAGCCCGATATTGGCCCCGATGGTCAGGAACCCCAGCAGCACAGCCAGGAAGGCCCGTCCCTTATAACGGCCGACAAAAGCCAGCGTCCGGCGGAAGGTTCCCTTCATGACGCCTCACCTCCGTTCTGCACCCGCATCATCCGCGCATACACGCTGCCGCTGCGGGCCAGCAGCTCCTCCGGCCGCCCGGCCTCCGCGATGCGGCCATGCTCCAGCACCACCAGCCAGTCCGCGTGGCGGACCGTATCCAGCCGGTGGGCGGCCATAATCACGGTGCGTCCCCGCACCAGCTCCGTCCACGCCTCCTGCACCAGCGCCTCATTCTGCGCGTCCAATTGCGCCGTGGGCTCGTCCAGCAGCAGCACCGGCGCGTCCCGGAGCAGCGCCCGGGCAATGGACAGCCGCTGCATCTGGCCGCCGCTTAAGCGGACAGCCTCGCCGATGGGCGTGTCATAACCCTGGGGCAGCCGGGCAATAAATTCATCCGCCCGGGCCAGCCGCGCCGCGGCCAGCACCTCTTCCCGGGAAGCCTCGGGGCGGCCCAGCCGGATATTGTCCAGCACCGTCCCCTGGAACAGATGCGTCTGTTGGGCCACCACCGCCAGCTTGCTGCGCCACCAGTCCATGGACAGCTCCGCCATATCGGCGCCGTTCACGCGGATGATCCCCGAGCTGGGCCGCAGAAAACCCTGCAGCAGCTCCAGCAGCGTGCTTTTGCCCGCGCCGGTATGCCCGATGACGGCCACCCGCTGGCCCGGCTCCACCGCCAGGCTGATCCCGTCCAACGCCGCAGGCGGCTCATCTTGAACCTCGACCCCAGCTCCGGTCCGCAGCCCGCCTGCTTCTTCCTCCTCCGCATCCCCCGCTTTCTCCGCTCTGGGATAACGGAAGCCTACCTCCGCCAGCTCGATCCGGTAGCCGCCCCCCGGCAGCGCCGGCTCCGCCTTGCGCCCGTCAGGCCGCGACCTCCAGCCGGGAGGCTCCGCATCCAGCAAATCAAAAATCCGCTCCGCCGCAATCCGCCCGTTCATCCCAGTGTGGAACTGGGTGCCCAGGGCCCGCACCGGGCCGTAATATTCCGGGGCCAGCAAGAGCACGCAGTAGGCATTGTAGAAGTCAATGCTGCCGTCAATCAGCCGCAGCCCCAGGAACACGGCCACCACAGCCGTACACAAGGTGGCAAACAGCTCCATAACGAAGGCGGACATAAACGCCAGCCGCAAGGTGCCCATGGTGGCTTTGCGGTGCTCCTCGCCGATGCGGGCAATAATCCGGATCTGCTCCCGGCTGCGGTTAAAAATCCGCAGCGTCGGCAGCCCCCGGACCACATCATGGAAGTGGCCGCTTAAGTATCCCAGAAGCCGGTACTGCTTGGCCGTTTTGGCCTTGGTGGTCATCCCGATAATAATCATAAAAAAGATCAACAGCGGCATGGTCACCGCCAGAATCAAGGTGGACGTAAGATCCATACGCAGAGTGGCGCACAGCACCGCAATGGGAATCAGCGTGGACAAGGCCACCTGGGGAATATACCGGGCCAAAAAGGTCTCCAGCTGCTCCACGCCCTCATAGAGGGTGGAGAGGAGCTCGCCGCTCCGCTCTTTTTTGACCGCTTGGGGCCCCAGCTCCACCAGCTTCCGGACCATGCGCACCCGCAGGTCCTCCTTGACCCGGGCGGCCATATCCGTGGACACCCACTCCCCCGCTATATGGACCGCCACCCGAAGGCCAATCCAGCCCAATAGCACAAAAAGAGCGGGGAGAAGCTCCCGCAGCCCTTCCCCGCCCAAAAATGCCCGGTCCGTAATTCTGGCGATCCATACGGCCTCCAGAATAATCAAGATGCCGCCGGCCAAACCCAGGCCTACGCTCGCTGCAAATAACAGACGGGCGGCCGGCGCGCTTTTCATAAGACGCTTCATCATATTAATAGTCCAGATGGTCCTTAATGCTGACCCGCTTGCGGAACGCCCAGTAGGTCCAGCCCTGATAAGCCAGCACCAGCGGCACCGTACACAGGGCGATGACCGTCATCACCTTCAGGGAATATTCGTTGGAAGCGGCATTGTGGATGGTCAGATTCCAATCCGGGTTAAGCGAGCTGATCATCACCCGGGGATACAGACAGGAGAAAACCGTAATCGTAGACAATACAATGGTCAGGCCGGTCATGATGAAGGCCCAGCCTTCTTTTTTGGCTTTCAGGAAATAGCGGACCGACACCAGGGCAATGCCCGCCAGAATCGGCACGGCGCCAGGGTTGACGCCGGAGAACATATCCGTTTCAAAATAGCTCAGGATAACGAAAATAAAGACGGAAAGGGTGGCCAGCGCCCCCACCTTCAGGGCAAACTGGTGAGCCCGCTCACGCAAATGCTCATCGGTTTTGAGGGTCAGGAACAGAGCGCCGTGCAGCAGGAACAAGAGTACCACGCTCACACCGGCTACAACGGAATAGATGCTGATCAGATCCCAGAAGGAGCCCACATAGTTCATGTCCTTGTCGATGGGCACGCCGCGCATCAGGTTGGCCAGCGCCACGCCCCACAAAAGAGGAGGCAGCAGGCTGCCGAAGAAGATGGTCCAGTCCCAAAGGCCTCTCCACTTGGGATTCTGGAGCTTGCTGCGGAACTCGAAGGACACGCCGCGGCCGATCAGCGCCAGCAGCATCAGGAACAAGGCCAGATAGAAGCCGCTGAACAAGGTGGCGTACCAGTGGGGGAATGCGGCGAACATCGCTCCGCCCGCCGTAATCAGCCAAACCTCATTGCCGTCCCAGACGGGGCCGATGGTATTGATCAGCACCCGGCGCTCCACATCCTCCTTGCCCAGGAAGGGAACCAGCATGCCAACGCCGAAATCGAAGCCCTCCAGGAAGAAAAAGCCGACAAACAGCACTGTGATCAGAATAAACCATAGGGTTTCATACATGGTGTTGCCGCCTCGCTTTCATCTCTTATAATTTGGTGGGATGGGGAACGGCGTGACCGTGCAGGTCTCCTCCGCCCTCCACACCCTTCTTCACGAAGTGCACGAACAAATACACCAGAGCGGCCGCAATAAGCCCATACACCACGGTGAAGCCGATAAGCGAGGTCAGTACCATACCGGCAGATACGGTAGGCGATACGCCGTCCGTGGTCTTTTGCAGACCAAAGACAACCCAGGGCTGGCGGCCCACCTCCGTCATAATCCAACCGGTGGAGTTGGCGATATATGGCAGGGCAATGGCCCAGACCATCAGCTTCAAATAAAGCGTGTTGTTCATCAAGCGGTTGCGCACAATGGCTACCGCGCCGTACAAGCCGGCAAGAATCATCAGCGTGCCGGCGCCGACCATAAGCCGGAAGCTCCAGAAGGTGGTGCGGACAGGCGGTATGTAATTGCCCGGACCGTAGAGGGCTTCATATTCCTTTTGCAGCTCGTTCATACCCTTGACGCTGCCATGCAGCTTGTTGTATGCAAGTATGCTCAATACGCCGGGAACCTGCACCTCCGCCTTGTTCTCCTTGCTGGCGGGATCGATAATGGCGAACAGCGTAAAAGGCGCCTTCTCCCCGGTGGTGTTCCACAGACCCTCGGAGGCCGCCATCTTCATGGGCTGGGCCTCGATCAGATGCTGGGCCTGGCTATGCCCGACCACAGCGGTCAGCACGCTGGAAATCAGCGCCACAATAATGCCCAGCTGGAAGGTGGGCTTGAACATCTCCACTTCCCGTTTGCGGACCAGCTTGTAAGCGCTGATGCCGGCCATGAAGAAGGAACCGGTCGCCAGCGCCCCGAAAATAACATGGGGAAACTCCACCCACAATTGCGGGTTGGCCAAAAGCGCAAAGAAATCGATCATTTCCGCCCGGCCGTTCTGGATGGCATAACCCACCGGCTCCTGCATGAAGGAGTTGGCGGTGAGAATCCACAGCGCCGATAGGGTAGTGCCTACAGCCACAAGCCAGATGGCGGCCAGGTGAACCTTCTTGTTCAGGCGGTCCCAGCCGAAAATCCAGACGCCCAGGAAAGTGGACTCCAGAAAGAAGGACACCAGCGCCTCTACTGCCAGCGGTCCGCCGAACACCGCTCCCACATACCGGGAGTAATCCGACCAGTTCATGCCGAACTGGAATTCCTGCATAATCCCCGTTACCACGCCCACGGCGAAGTTCAACAGGAACAGCTTGCCCCAGAACTGGGCCATTTTCTTATAATTGTCATCCTTTTTCACCACATAGAGGGTGTTCAGGACAGCAATCAGAAAGACCAGGCCAATTGTCAGCGGAACAAACAAAAAATGATAGACCGTGGTAATGCCAAACTGCCACCGAGCCAGAATCACCGAATCCAAAGCTCCTCATCTCCCTTTATAGAGTAGAGCGCAGCCCAAAACAGGCCACGCCAAACAGCCGAATCTCATGCCGGCTTGCAGGGTATACATGAACTAAAATTATTATAAGATAGTTCTATCTTTTAAAATAGTACGAATCAAGATGAAAATCCCTCTCTTTGCTATATTTCGTTTTTTAGACACAATTTATACATAGCCGCCCTTCACAGATATGAAAGAAAAGGAGGAGTTTGATTATAATGGTTTTCCCGCTTGTATCCGGATTAACCCTGGGGTAAGGTTAGAATTGACAGCATTACATTGTGTAACGGAGGGAAGGAAGCCATGAAAAGCAGCCCGACAACCACTGCCGGAACCATCCGCATTGTGGAGTACAACCATTCCTATGCAGCCGCCGTGGCGGATATGTGGAACAAGAGTCTGGGAAGCTGGGGCGGGGGCCACAGCCCGCGCACAGCGGAAAGCATTATGCAGGATATGGACAGCACTATCAATCTTCATGTTTTTTTGGCGGTGGACGGGGATGAAGTGGCGGGCTTCTGCAGCTTCTCCCATTATATGCTGGATGAAGGGGCGCTTTACGTGCCCTTGCTTAACGTCCGGCCCGATTACCATAACCGGAAGGTGGGCAAAGCCCTGATCCTCCACGCCGTGGCCAAAACGGTGGAATTGGGCTGGCCGCGCCTGGACCTGTTTACTTGGGCGGGGAACACGAAAGCGGTGCCCATGTATAAGAAATGCGGCTTTTTCTGGGAAAAGAAGGATGACGGGGTTCATCTGATGAACTACATCCCCACTGTACTGCAAACGGAAGCATTGGAGCCGTATCTGAAGGACCTGGATTGGTATGCGGACAGCACCCGTCCCATCGAGATCAAACCCGACGGAGAGGCCTGCGGCGGGAAATTCGATATTTTCCGGTATTCGTGGCAGAAGGACGGGCAGGAGTTAACGGTGGAATTTGAAAAAACAGGGCGGGGCATCTGGTCCCTGGATACCCCCGACTATGAAATCCGCACGGAAATTGCCGAGCATGACCTGGTTTTCGGCCGATCCTACCCGGTCCGTTACCATATCCGCAGCAAAACCGGCAAACCTGTGGTGTGCGAAATTTCCGGCCAAAACGTCAAAAATATCCAGTTTGATCTTCACCGCACGGTAACCGTCACCGGGACGGAAACGGTGGAGGGGCAATTCCGGGTGGACCCGGTGCAGGAGGAGCAAAGCAGCTGGAAGACCCACCCGGTTGTCCACTCCCAGTGGATCATCAACGGGCGCAAGGCGGAGCTGCGGACCGGCATCGCTCCATTGTTTCCGGCCAAGCTGTCCATGGCGGGCCAAGAGCTGGAGCATTATGCGGGAGTCCGGGAAACCCTGTTTCTGAATATTGAGAATCAGCTCACCGAGGAGGCCGAATACCGCTTCACCCTTCCGGAGGCGGATTTCATCCGCTTCGAGGACCCCCATGTTTCCATCCGGGTTCCCGGCCTGGGCAAAGCATCGGTGGCGGTTCCCTATGTGCTCCGGTCATTCGGCGTCTACTCGGCCGCTGTTGCCGTGGAAACCGTAACAGCCGACTCCGGTGAAACCATCGCCTTCGACCACTCTGTCAGCTTGGTTTTCCGGGGCCATACGGGACGCTTCGGGGGTCAGGATCGAAAGCACGCATACGCTGCCTGCGGTCCCAACATGCTGGTGCTGAACAAAGAGAACAACGAGCTCCACATTCGGCGCACCCATATGGGAGGGGGCCTCTTCTGGGGTTATCCCAGACTGGGCAAACCCTATTCCTCCGAATTTTGCAGGAAAAAGCCTGAGCATGTCCGGCTGGAACAGGACGGGGACGCCCAACTTCTGGAGGCCGTTTATTTGTCGGACGATCATCCGGGCGCTGTGATCAAATCGGTGGCACGGGTATGGGAGGGCGGTTTCATCGAGCATTACTATACGGTGGAGAATCAGTCCGGTGCGCCTTTGGCTGCGGATATGAAGCTGCTGGAATGCTTCCGCTTTGAGCTGAAGGATACGGTGCTGCCCTATGACGGGCTGTATCTGCGGCTGGACGAAGCGCCGGCCCAGCATCTGAACCAGTGGGAGCCTCGGCGGATCAGCGAAAACTGGCTGTTTTCACGCAATGAAAAAATCACCTATGGCGTTTTTTGGGACGGGAAGCAGCAATTGGTCAAATCCGACTGGATGATGGGCCTGGAGCATCCGATAGGCAATCTGCCTGCCGGCGGTTCGATCCGCACCGCCTCCACCTGGGCGGCTGTCGGTATGTTTGCCGACTGGCAGGATTTCCGGGCTTATGTGCACCGTGAACGGGAGGAGGAGCTTCCTTTTCTGACCAGCCACCTGGAAGTCACAGCCAATGGAGGCAACCCCTTCGCGGAGGGCGGCTACCCCCTGGAGGTGACTGACCGGAAGCTGTCTCCCCTCTCCGGCAGACTGTCCTTGCTGTCCGCAGACGGGACCGAGGTAAACGCTCTGGAGATCGATGCTGACGAAAACCTGCATACCGCCGTCCTGAATCGTCCCCATCCCGTTGGCTCCCCTCGGGCAGACCGGCTGCGGCTGGTCTATGAAGGGCAGGACACCCGGCTGGAGCGCCGCGCGGCCGTCTTCCCCCTTTCGCAGGAGCCCGTGGCTTTGGAGCGGCTTGACGGAGAAGCGGGAACGCTATTCCGCTGCGGCAACGGCCTCATGACCCTGGATGTTTCGCCGGCCTTCGGCTGCGCCGCCCATTCCCTCATCTATGCGGGCCGTGAGTGGCTGCACAGCTCCTACCCGGCTCCGGGTCCCCGCTCCTGGTGGAATCCCTGGCTGGGCGGCATGGGCATTGATGTGCAGGGCATGTCTCCGTTAAGCCTGCTTCAGGAGAGCCGAAGCGCGGATTTTGCGCAAGTGGAGGATTCATGCGGCAATGTCTGGTCCGGCATCCGGCTGCGGCTTGCGGTAGAGCAGCATAAGCAGAACCGCGGTCTGACGGTGGACCAATATTATCTGATGCTGCCGGGAGCCCCGGTGCTGGCCAAGGTCAACCGGATCGCCAACCGGACCGGATTTGGCTACCCGAAGCTGCAGATTTGGAACCGCAATTTCTTCCGGCCCGGCGCCGCCCATGATACAGGCTGGACCCAAAATGAAGCAGGAATCCGCTTCCGGCTGGGAACCAATGAAGAGGAATATAAGGCTATGGGACATTTCTGCTTGGGCTCCACAGAGCATGAGGAGCTGCTGCAGGCGGCCTTCGATCCCGAAGGCGCAAGCGGGTTTGTCTATTTCAACAACCAGATTCTGAGCCAGGGAACCGCTCATCATCTGCTTCTCCCTGACGGAGAGACCAAATGGACGAAGCCGGTATTCTATATCTTCGGCCGGGAGCAGCTGACTCCGGAGGAGCTGACAGCACTTACGCGGCTGAGCTTTGCCGTGAAGGGAGATTAATCGGATCATGCCCATTATCGATATCCACATCCACCTGTCAAACATTGAAAGCTTCCGGCAAACGGCCAACCAGCTGTCCTTTGTGGATTATTCGGCAGAGGGACTGAAGCGGGAATTTGCCGCGAACGGGGTTGTCCTTGGAGTAGGCATGGGCGTCACGGAGCAGACGGCAGGGGCCTTTCCCGACAGCGCCTCGCCCAACCCCATGCTGCTGGACCTGGAAGAGTCGGTGCCGCCATTCCTGATGGAATGCGTCGGCATCAACCCGTCCAGGCTGGCGGGCCCGGATGCCGCGGCAGAGCTGGACCGGATTGAAGCCCGGCTGAAGCGGGAGCAGACCGCGGGCATCAAGCTGTACGCCGGATACTACCACTATTACGTATACGACCGGATTTACGGGCCGGTCTACGAGCTGGCCAAGCATTACGGCCTTCCCGTGGTGATCCATACGGGAGACACCTACTCCATGAACGGCTTGCTCAAATATGCCCATCCGCTGACGGTGGATGAGCTGGCCCTGCAGCAGCGGGATGTCACCTTTATGCTCTGCCATCTGGGAGATCCCTGGGTGATGGACGCCGCCGAGGTGGTGGCCAAAAATCCCAATGTATACGCAGACTTGTCCGGTCTGGTGGTAGGTGACAAGGAGAAGTTCCACCGCTTTATGGGCGAACAGCTGTTTATGGACCATTTCCGCAGGGCTCTCGTTTATGCGGACCGGTATGACAAGATGCTGTTCGGCACAGACTGGCCCTTGGCTTCCGTAGAGCTGTACAGCGAATTCATCCGGCGGCTGGTGCCGGAGGCCTTTCATGACGATGTATTCTACAACAACGCCTTGAATACTTTCCCGCGGATACGCCAACGGCTGCTGGGCAAATAAATAAACGAAAGGGCAGGGATTCATTCCCCCGCCCTTCGTTTTGCTTAAACGACCTTTTTGAACTGGCTGGTATACAGCCGGAAGTAAAATCCCTCCGCCGCCAGCAGCTCCTCATGGGTTCCCCGCTCAATGATCTGTCCGCCGTCGATGACCAGAATCTGGTCCGCTTCACGGATGGTGGACAGCCGGTGGGCAATGACAAAGCTGGTTCTTCCCTTCATCAACGTGCGCATGGCCGCCTGAATATGCATCTCTGTCCGGGTGTCGATGCTGCTGGTAGCCTCATCCAGAATCAGAATGGCCGGGTCGGCAAGAATGGCCCGGGCGATGGTGAGAAGCTGGCGCTGCCCGTGGCTTAGGTTGCTGCCCTCCGCAGCCAGCACCGTATCATACCCGTGGGGCAGCTTGCGGATGAAGCTGTCGGCATTGGCCAATCTGGCCGCCGCCTTTACTTCCTCGTCGCTGGCATCCAGCTTGCCGTAGCGGATATTTTCCCGGATGCTGTCGGAGAACAGCGCAGCATCCTGCAACACAATGCCCAGCCCTGTGCGCAGGCTGTTCTTGTCAATGGTGGAGAGCTCCGCCCCATCCACCGTAACCGATCCGCCCTCCAGCTCATAGAAGCGGGTCAGCAAGTTCACCACCGTGGTTTTGCCGGCGCCAGTGGGGCCTACAAGGGCAATCATATCCCCGGGGCGGGCATGGAGGCTGACCCCCTTTAACACAGGCACACCTTCCTTGTAGCCAAAGGTGACATCCTTGAAGATGACCTCACCCTTGGGCGCCTTCCACAGCTTCCCTTCAGTCTCATCTTCATATTCATCCGGGGTGTCCATCACCTCGAATACCCGCTCCGCTCCTGCGATAGCGGCTTGAATCATATTGAATTGATTCGCCAGATCATTAACCGGCCTGCTGAATTGGCGGGAATAATTCAAAAAGCTGACCACCGTACCGATGCTGGTCATGGAACTCAAGGCCATCCAGCCTCCAATAGAGGCAATAAGGGCAAACCCCAGATTGTTGACCACGTTCATAACCGGCCCCATCATGCCGGAAAGGACCTGGGCTTTGATGGAGGTATTGGTCAATTCCCTGTTGATGGCAGCGAACTGGGCAATGGAGGTTTCCTCTCGACAGAAGGTTGCCACCACCTTTTGCCCGGAAACCGTTTCTTCAATAAAACCGTTCATTTCCCCCAGGCTTTTCTGCTGGCTGCTGAAATACCGGCGGGTAAAACCGGCGATTTTTCGGGTAACCAACAGCGTAACAGGCACTGTTACCAGATTCAGAAGAGTGAGCCACACATTCAGGGACAGCATAATGGCCAATGCGCCGACAAGAGTCAGCGCGCCTGTAATCAATTGGGTGACGCTCTGGTTCAGTGTGTTGGAAATATTGTCCACATCATTGGTGGTCCGGCTCATCAGCTCACCATGGGTTTTGCTGTCAAAAAAACGGAGCGGCAGCTTTTGCAGCCGACCCACCAGATCATTGCGCAGCTCCCACACCGCCCGTTGGGAAACCCGGTTCATCATATACAACTGCAGCCAGTTCATTCCCGCTCCCGCCGCGTACACGGCAATCAGCACAATGCACAGCCGCAGCAGTCCGTTTACATCTCCGGGCAGAATATATTTGTCAATAGCCGTACCGATAAGATAAGGGCCGATCAAACCAAGCCCCGCTCCAAAAGCGGTCAGCACAAACACCAGAATCAATCCGGTGCGCTGTCTCCGCAGATATCCCCACAGGCGGCGGATGGTGCCTTTGGCATCCTTGGGCCGCACCTTCGGCAGCATCCCCCGGAGAGCTCCCGGTCCCGGACTCCCAGGTCCACCCGGACCGCCGGGCATTCCCGGCATGGGAGCCGGTCCGCCGCGGACTCCGGCGCGGTTAATGTTCGTTTGCGGCATAGACAATTTCCTCCTCTCCCAGTTGGGATCTGTAGATATCCCGGTAAACGGAGCTATTGGCCATCAGCTCCCGATGATTGCCGGAAGCCGCAACCGTACCGTCCTCCAGCACCAAAATCCGGTCAGCTTCCATAACGGAGGAGATGCGCTGGGCAATAATCAGGCTGGTGGTCTCCCTCATCAGCTCCCGCAGCGCCTTCTGAATGCGGGACTCCGTCCCCAAATCCACCGCACTGGTGCTGTCGTCAAAAATCAGGACCGCCGGCTTCATCAGCAGCGCCCGGGCAATGGAAATCCGCTGCTTTTGGCCGCCGGACAAATTGACTCCCCGTTGGCCAAGCACTGTCTCATAACCCTGCGGCAATCCCATGATAAAATCATGGGCCTGGGCCGCCTTGGCTGCCGCCTCCACCTCTTCCATGGCGGCGTCCGCCTTGCCAAAGGCGATGTTCTCCCGGATGGTCCCGGAGAACAGGACCGCCTCCTGCAGCACCATGCCAATGCTGCTTCGTAATCCCTCCAAGGAATAATCCCGCACATCGATGCCGTCGACCAGCACCCGCCCTTCCTCCGCCTCGTACAAGCGGGGAATCAGGCTGACCAGCGTAGACTTGCCGGAGCCGGTTGCGCCGAGGATGGCCAAGGTTTCTCCGGGCTGCACCGCAAAGCTTATATTCCGCAGCACCCTTTCGCCCCCGTCATAAGCAAACCCTACTCCTTCAAACTCAATTTGTCCCTTGCGAATACGCTCCGCCGCAACCTGTCCAGGATTCTTCATTTCCGGTTCCGTCTCCAGCACTTCTACAATCCGCTGCGAAGAAGCGGTAGCCCGGGAAATATTGGCCAGCATCATTCCCACCATCAACAGAGAGGAAAGCAGCTGCGTCACATAGTTGATAAATGCCGCCAGATCCCCGATGGGCAGCGTCTGATCCCAAAACAGATTGCCGCCCAGCCACAGCACAGTCACAATAGTGCCATTCAGGAGCAGGAACATAACCGGCGACAGCGTAGCCATCATCACATTGGCCCGGAGCGCCACCGCCATATAATCATCGTTGGCATCGGTAAACCGCTTGGTTTCATAATCCGAACGGACAAAAGCCTTAACCACGCGGATTCCGGCCAGGTTTTCCTGAAGAACGGTATTCATCCGGTCCAGCCGCTTCTGCACCTTGGCAAACATGGGGAAGCCCATCCGGGTAATCACCGCAACCACCGTAAACAAAATGGGCACCACAACCACCAGAATCATGGCCAGCCGCCAATTGATCATAAATGCCAGAATCAAACTGCCCGCCGCCAAAAAAGGAGAGCGAACCATCATCCGCAACAGCATCTGCACAAACAGCTGCACCTGGGATACATCATTGGTAAGCCGGGTAATCAGCGATGCCGTATGAATCTTCTCCAGATTCCGAAAGGAAAAGCGCTGTACCTTGGTAAACACCGCTTCACGCAAATCCGCTCCGAACCGCATGGCCGCGATGGTCGAAAAAATACCGCACCCCACACCTCCCACCAAGCCGATCAGGGAGGTTGCCAGCATCATGAGCCCCGTTCTCCGGATTTCATCCAGATTTCCGGCCATAACCCCCTGGTCCACAATCTGCGCCATTAATTTGGGCTGCAGAAGGTCCATGGATACCTCCAGCACCATGAGAAGCGGCCCCAGCAGCGCCGCCTTCCAGTATGGCTTTATATATTTCGCCAGCTTCAACATTGTTGCTGCTTCACCCCGTTTGTCTTTTGCCAGCCAGTTTGCCAGCTGCCTGAATTAATTAGCCAACTAATCGTCTTCCCCCGTCTATTCGGCAATTCCGCCGTTCCGTTCGGCTTCCTTGAGATTCTCGTACATCTGTAGAAGCAAACGACGAAAAATCATCTTCTCCTCCGGCGTGAAATGCCGGAAGCAGGTTTTCTCCATCAGGTCGATCATATTCCGCACCTCCTGATGGGCTTGACGCCCCCGGTCCGTCAGATAGACCCGAGATATCCGCTGGTCCGCCTCATCTGCCCGGCGCTCCACAAGCCCCGCCTTCTCCATTCGGGCAATCATAACATTGAGAGTGGCGGGAGTAATCCCCATCTGCTCCGCCAGCTCCTTCTGGCTTTGCCCATCCCGTTCGGTGAGCGCGCGCAAAAGCGGCGGCTGCCCCGGATAAACCTCCCTGCCCGAAAGATAAGCGGACACCGTATGATGATGCAGCTTGGACACCCGGCGGAACACCGAATCCACATGCTCCGCCTTGTAAATATCCATCATAGCCTAGCCCCCTTCATCCGCACGATTATTTAGTCGACTAATTGTTATTGTAAGGCACCTGCAGATCATTCGTCAATGCACAAGAATACAACAAAAGCCCCCTCATATACCATTCTCATATCTCATAGACCATTCTCATATACCATTCCCATATGCCCTATCCCATCCCACGTACTCCTCCGTCTTCTCTATGCACTATCCCGTGCATCCACCATATTCTCCATTATCCATCCTGCGTATCCTGCCATCCTCTCCATATACGCCACCCCGTACATCCCCACCATATCCTCTATGCTCCGTCCCGCGGCTCCATATTCCAGATGTTTCATCCCGTGTTTCCTGCCGTATTCCCCTTTTCACCCTCTTTTCGTGTATTATCCCCTTTACTCAGGGACCGACTTTATAGCTCACCGTAACTTGGCAGCAATAATTATCCTCCAACAAAAAAAGATGCCCGCAGAACGCTGGGCTATCCAAAATAAGTATGTAAGTATGGAATAATCCGTTATCCCAGCAAATAGACAAAATTAAGTCCCCAAGATTGAGCATGTCCATAAACATCTTCGCTTTACGGGATAGCAAAAGAAGGTGAAGAAGGAATCAGTCGCAAGGACATCCTCCGTATTTATGTGAAAATTGCAAATAGTTATTCATCCCGTCGTTTTGCACGATAGCGAAAAGTAGCGTCAGGTCCAGGTTAGAAATAGGAATTATGAGAAAGAGCAGAACGGGCGCACATACGGCTCATTTCCTGAAATATGCATAAACCCTGCAACAACAAATTCGCCCGGCAGCAAAATTCGTCCAAATACCGTTGCCGATACTTGTCGCCTATGCCGCAAAAAGTGCTATGCAGCCATTCTCCAGCCTGTCTTGCCAAAGGTAGGCCTTTTTTGAACTTGCTGGGGTAAAACCGATTTATTTTAGTAAGACCAGGCTGCCTTGCTGACCCCAATCCCATGTAATGGTCACAAAACTCCTCGATGACTTCCGCCGAAAGCTGACCGTTCTTGTAGTCCTCCATTTGCACAGCCTGCATGTGCATAAGCCGCGGCTCATCTGTCTCTGTCAAGGAAACACAGACTATCACAGACGGAGTTGGGGGAGGGTCACTGCGGGAAGAAGTAGGATGGGAGTAGGTTAAGGTTTCGCTGTGAAGACACATTTTTCCCGATGGAGGAAGCAGTTGCTTGCCTTCCGACAAAGCGCCGCGGATGGCATGAAGCATGTTCCATGCTGTTTTGTAAGTCACGCGAATCAACCCGCATAGCTTAGTGGCGTTCATGTTCTGATCGGGATCTGCTACAGAATAAATAGCGGTAAACCACTTGATGAGGGAAGTCCGTGTCCCCTCCATAATAGTCCCGGCAGTAAGGGAGGTTTGATGCTTGCAGCAGACACATTCATATAGAGGCTGGCGCCGGGTTTTGATTATGTATGCTTTTCCGTAACCGCAATAGGGGCATATAAAACCATTGGGCCACTTCAACTGGAACAGATATTCCTCACAGGCTTGTTCGGATGATTGAAGCCGAAGAAGGAGCGCCTCCTCCTGCTCCCATATATCGGGGCTAAGGGTCTTGTCCAATTTTATTTTCCCCTTCATCTTTATCCCTTCCCCTCTACCCAGAACTACCTACTCCATCACCAAACAGGAACATATATTCTTATTATAGCAAACATATGTTCTTACATCAAGAGTTATTTGATATCCTATCACGGCGAAATCACGAACCCATATATTTCCTGAATGTTCGATTAGCCTTTCAAAAAAATATAAAGAACNTTTCCTCCATCCACGGCGAAATCACGAACCCATATATTTCCTGAATGTTCGATTAGCCTTTCAAAAAAATATAAAGAACCTTGCCTAACCGGCTTGAGGGTGAAGACAGCCTGCCTCTCGTGACCTCCTGTCTGGGTTTTGCTCATCGTCAAACCAACCCTTCCATTTCGGTAAGGGCTCGTCAGGACCGATTCGCTTGGGGAGAGGATCCTCTGCTCGTTGTTGCTTAGGCTTCATCCGGTTGTGCCGCCACATACTGGCTCAGCAACTCGTCCACATACGACGTATTCATACTCGCGATGAACCGTCGCTTGTTCAAGCTTCGCTTGACATGCTTGCTCTTGTCCTGCTTCACCACGTTCAACGCGATCCGCTTGAGCACCGCTACATTCGCCGCCCGGTTGCGCTCCTTGGTCTTGTACCCATCTTCTCCAAATGTTACATCCAAGTGCCAGTGCATGCTCTCGACTCCCCAATGACTGCGGACCGCTTGCGCGAAGAGTTCCACCTTTGTGATGCTGCACAGATAATACGCCTCTTCCTTTCGCGTTTGCCCGTGCTCTTCCACGATCCGCGTCACCATCCCGATGCCTTGCAGTTTTTCCCATTCCTTGCGCGGCGTAAGCCAGTCGATCTGCGTCGTGAACCGGTAGATTCGCTTTTCGATCCGACCATGTCCTTTTTCCGTCGTGGAATAAATCTCGTAGTCCGTTCCCGCTTCTCCCTTTTGCATCGCATCGGCAAAATATTCCTTCACCTCATTGTGCACCAGCCGATGATTGCCTTTTAACGCCAGCACATAGTCCGCCTTGTTCTCTTTGACAATCTGCCGCGCGATTTCTTTTTGCGTATTCAGCGCATCCACGGTGACGATGCACCCCTTGATCATCAACCGTTTCAGCAGTTCCGGCACCACCGTGATCTCATTGCTTTTTTCCTGCGTCTGCTTTTCCCCCAGCACCAGTCCATACTGGGTGCTGTAGGCGCTCACCACATGGATCGCTTTTTTCCCTTCCGCCTCGTTGCCCGTGGATCGCATTGTTTTGCCATCCACCGCGATCACATCCCTTTCCACTTGCCCTCGGATTTCCTTCATCCACTCGATAAAACAGATTTCCACTTGCTTTGGCGAGATCAAGTCAAACACCCGCTCCAGGGTTTGCTCGCTGGGAATCCCATTCGGCAATCCAATATACTGGCGTAGCCACTCTTCCCGTTCATGAGCCCACAGTTCCATCGCCTCCCAGTCTTCACACCGGCATAGACTGGCACACACGCCGATAAACAGGATATCCATCAGCTTGTGCATTACTTTTCCCGCTTGCCGCGGGTCTTGCACCATTTGAAAGTAGTTGAAAAACGACCCTTGGTAGCGAGTTGAGTCTGCCATTTCGGATTCCTCCAGGTTCATCGGGATGATCCTCTCAGCATACCGCTTTTAGGGGCCGTTTGCTTTCTTTTTTTCTCTCCCTGTTTATCCCATTAATGGTCTGTTATTTGCTTCATGATTTCGCCGTGTTCCTCCATCGAACAAAGAAGGGCGTCAATTCTGACCGGATGCATCCTCCTCCAGCAATTTTCGCAGGGAGAGGATTTTTTCCGGAGAAAGACGGGTTGCTTTGATGATGGTTCCGTCTTCAATACCAAGCGAGATTAGGTTCCGGGCAACAGCCTCTACTCCTTGCTCCAACCCTTGCTCCATTCCCTTTTCCAAACCTTCCTCGTAACCCCAACGCTTCCATGCCGGCATCAATTCCATGATCTTCCTCCCNGATATCCTATTCTATTGCCATGACACTTTCCTCATTCCTGATCGAAGGGGATAATATACGAAAAGGGGCAAAAAACCTATAGGATGACAGGCTGCGGGGAGTGGGGAGTGAGAAATGGAGAAGAAGCCAAGGGGGTGGCCGGATGCTGTTTGGTTGGGAGTGTTTGGTTGGGAGTTGTTTGGTTGGGAGTTGTTTGGTTGGGAGCTGGCCGACTAGAAGCTGTTCGGTTGGAGGCGTTCGGCTAGGGTTGGCTGATTGAGGCATTGTTGGCGGAGGGTGTTCGGCTGTAGGGCTGTTTAGCGGGGACTGTTTGGCTGAAGGCCGTCTGGTTGGGGGCTGAGACATGGGAGGATTGGATGAGCGGCGAATAAAGAGGGGGAACGTAGGGAAAATGGGACGGGCTTGGTTGGAGGGGATATGGAAGTGAAGGACCGGTATCTGGAGAGTTATGGCGGGGTACGCGGAGATGGATTGAAGGAGGTATTCTGTCAAAGGCCGTACCGCCACCGCCAATGGTAACACTGGCGGTGGCGCGGGCCGGTAGGTGTAGGTATGAGGTAAATGGGCGATGGTTGGATTGTTGACTGCTGCTTAATTACTGCTTAGTTGCTGATTAGTCGCTGCTTAGTTGTTTAGTTGTTTAGTTGTTTAGTTGTTGTTAGTTGTTCTTGACTTCCACTGTTAATGGTTGGCTGGTTGTTGTTCCTGCTCCGTTGACTAGCTCGGCTACATATTCGTATCGGCCGGGGGATCTGTCCTGGAGCTCTACCACCGCTTGTTGAGCCGATGGGGTGTTGGATTGAAGAGGTTGTTCTGCGATCAGGCTGCCGTTTTCGTAAAGCCGGAACAGGCTGGCATTGGTGCCCCACCACATGTTCATTTGCACCTGGAAGCTGCCGTCTCCGTCCCAGTTGTTATGGGCGAGCACGGGCTGGCCGGGGACTGCTTGAGCGACGGTCACCTGATAGGGATCGCTGCGGGTGGTGCCGAAGTCATTGATCAGCTCCGCTTCATAAACATACACGCCGTTGGGCTTGTAGGTTACCGCGGTGACGGTGGATTGGGCTCCGGGAGTGCGCTCCTCCAGCTGCTTCGTATCGATGAGCATGCCATTTTCGTAAAGCTTGTAGATGCTGCCGTTGTTTCCCCACCACATATCCATACGGATGGAGTAGCTGCCATCCAGCAAGCCGGTGTCATGGCCGTTATTATCCGACAGAACAGGCTTGCCGGGGGCTTTGGCTGGATCAGGCTTATGCACCACCTTCACCCGATGGGTTGCCTGCACCTCTGGAGAAGCGGCCGACTTTACTGTAATAACGGCTTCCCCTACAGCTAAGCCGGAGACTGCTCCGTTGTCATCCACCGTCGCCACGGTGGGATCGCTGGTGGCCCAGACCAACTCACGGTCGGAGGCGTTCACCGGCAGGACAGTAGCCGCCAGGGTAGCAGTTTGCCCAACTTGCAGCTCCGATTGTCCAGGGAGAAGCTCGATGCCCGTTACGGCCACAGGAAGCTGCTTGAACACAATATCGTCGAACAACAGATAGCTGAAGCCTCCGGCATAGAAGCCAACCTTTCCAGATGCTTGATGGCCCGGATCTGAAGCCTCCAGCTTCAGTTGGCCATTCACATAAACCTTAATATCGGCTCCGTCGGCCAGCACCCGGAACTGATATTCCGTGTCCGGCTGCAAGTCCGGAGCAGGCAGCACGTTCTGCTTCACAGTTGCCCAGGCCGCATTGTACAAAAGCCATTTGGACGTACCGTCGCCGGTAGTTCTGTAGCCGATGCGGCTAGGGCCTCCTGTGGCGTTTTGCCGGTCAAAAATGTAGAACGTGGTGGCATCAGGCAGGGTGGGCGGCGTTTTCAGCTTGAAGGTGAGATCGTAGCCGCTGAATTCTTTGTTCACTACACCGGAAGCGCCGTTAAGGATTTTGTACCATCGGTTTCCGTCTATCGTTACAATACTGCGGTTGGGGTCCACCGGCCAGCCGTTGCCCCCCGATTCAAAGTCGGTTGTGTGCATAACGTTGGAGATAATTACTTTGGCAGAGGCTGCGGCGTTGGGATTTTCCACTGATACGGCAGTAATCACCGCCTCGCCCATGGATACGCCGGTCACTACCCCGTTTCCATCCACGGTGGCTACCTGCGGATTGCTGGAGGACCAGTTCACCGCTGTATTGGCAGCATCCGAAGGATCAAAGGAAGCGTGCAAGGTCAAAGTCTCCCCTACGGTCATATTGGCTTGGGTTTTATCCAGCAGCAAACCGGAAACGGCTGTGGTCGGCAGCGTGAACTTGATATCGTCAAACCAGAGATAGCTGAAATTGTTGACATAGAAGCCTACCTTGCCGGTAAGGTTATGGGTAGGATCATTGGCCTTCAGCCTAAGCTGGTCATTGACGTACACACTGATATCCGCTCCCTTGACCAATGCCTTGATCCGGTATTCCGTATTGGGCTTGAGATCGTGGTCCGGGAAGGTGACCTCCTTTACCGTTCCCCAGGCTGCATTGTACAGTAGCCAGCGGGAGGTGCCGTCCGCATTGGTCTTATAGCCGATCCGGCTGGAGTCGGCCCCCACCTGCCGGTCAAAAATATACAGGGTGGCATAAGCCGGTATGGTATCCGGCGTTAGCAGCCGGAAATTCAGCTCATATTCCGAAAAGTCCTTTTTGCTCAGGGAAGTGGCGCCGCTTTTGATCCTGTACCAGCGGTTGTCGCCGATTTTATCGATGGCGCGGTTGCCGTCCAGCACCCAGTCCCCGGAGCCCAGCTCAAAATCGGCGAAGTCCATAATTCCGTCGCCTTCATCAACAGTAACCTGCACCGTTTCCACAAGCAGCGGATTTTCCTGGGAGGTTACGGTAATGACGGCCTGCCCCATGGAAACCCCGGTTATAACCCCCTTGCTGTCCACTGCCGCTACATCAGGACGGTCGGACTGGTAAGCGAGCTTGGAATTGGTAGCATTCCACGGAAGCACCTCCGCCTGAATGGAGGCGGTTTTAAAGATACCCAAGGTGATATTCTTGTTGTATACGTACACTTCCTGGACGGGGAAATGGTCAGGGCCGTAGAGAGTCCCTGCCTTGCCAATGACGCCGATATCCGCAAAAGGAATAGCGGCAAACCCGGGAATGCGGGTAAAGACCTCTGCATCGGCTTTCAGCTCCAGATTGCCGCCTGCCAGATCGGCAAAGCCCGGATCACTTTCGGCAATCCAGTTGCCGGAGTATTGCACCAGGTTGAATTTGTCATAGGCACCGTTGTCGTTGGTGGTGCTGCTTCTGGTTTTGGTCGGATTGTAGATGACATTGTTGGTGAAGGTATTGGTCGTCGGATAGTAGCGGTTTTCGGTGAAGAAATCCGCCAATTCGGGATATTTCGCCATATGCGGCGTACCCACATAGTTGTTGTTGGCAGCGAACAAAGCCTGCCATTGGGGCATATAGTTCTTGGGAATCTGGTTCTCCGGCTTGTCGCCCAAATACAGATCCGCATAGTCATACGGCACCTTACTGTCAATGAAAATATTATTGCGGGTCAGGATATGGGAGCCGCCGTTGTTCTTGATGGCGGAGTTGCCCATTTTGTTGAAGATATTCTCTTCAATAGTGATCCCCATGGTGAAGTTGTCAGGATATACCCCCTCTACCCCGGCCTTGGATTCCCCGATGTTATGGAAGTAGTTGCGCCGGATGACCGTTCCCCGCTCCTGCGGCGAAGCGCCCAGGTTCATGTAGATGGCGCCCAGGTCGGAGAAGGTTTTGCACACATCGTAAATATCGTTGTACTCCACCAGATGGTCGTTGCCGAAGATCAGTATCCCCGGATGCGGCGCATCATGCAGCTCGTTGTGGGACATCCGGTTCCCCGCTCCCGACAAATGAACACCCGGATTGTACGCCTTGTGATAATAGGCAAAATCATGGATATGGGAATTCTCCACAAAGTTATTGCCGGGCTCAAGAGTGGTTTTGTTGCCTCCCGTTACAGTGACGGCAGTTCCCCCGATATGGTGGATATGGGAGTTGGACACGCCGTTGTAGGAGCCGGGAGCGCCGCTGAAATCATTGTAATAGAAGCGGCTTTGGGTGTTCAGAAGCACGCCGCTGTTGGTGAAATTGCGGATCTCGCAGTGGTTCAGAAGCATATGAGTCCCGCCCATAAAAACAGCCGCCGAGTCTCTGCCGTTCTCCAATACCATGTCCTCAAAGGTAATGTAAGAGGCATTTAAGGCATTGATCATCGGCGTTTTAAGAACGGTTACAGTAATTTCCGGGTTGCCCCGCTCGAAGGAAGCATTGGGCAGGAAATACAGCATTCCAGCCTGCCGGTCAATGTAATATTCGCCGGGCATATCGATTTCTTCCAGCAGGTTTTGGGCAAAATGGAAGTCCGGATACCAGTTGTCGTTGAAAATGCCGCTCATTTCCCCGTAGCGGAGGGTAATGGTTTTGTTGGCGGTATCAATGGAGGCAATTTTGTTGTACGACCATTCCCAGCTGTACCCAAAAATCCCGTCCAGCCAGATGTCATCCGCCTGACTCCAATACTGCGGCCGGTCATAGGCATAGGAAAAGGTGCCTCCGCGGGTATGAACCTCGGTTGGCTCTCTGCGGGTGGGACCGGGATCAAGAACCTCATCCATTTTCACTGTGCTTTGGTTGGGCCAGCGGGCCAAGGTCATACCCTGGCCGTCCACGTACAGCTCCATGGGAGGAACCTTGCTCAGGTCATTGGCCAGATAATAGCCGTGACGGCTCAATTCGCCATAATCGGATAGGCCATGGGCGGCCAGGTTTACCTCCAGCACCTTGGTGCGGGCTTCGGGATCAATGATCCGGCTCAGGACGTTCTGGTCGGCAACGGGCGTGAACCAGCTTTTTTGCAAATCCGCTCCCCCCGACAGCCTCACGGTTTCACCGGGATATGCCTGATACTTGATGATTTTGCCCGCTACGCCTGAATCCTCCTCCCGCAGCTCGAAGCTTTGGCTTCTCTCATATAGCCCGCCGCGCAAATAAACTGTCACTCCGCCCTCGGGCAAGCCGTCGGCCGCTTTCAGCTGCCGGATGGTGTCCCTGGCTTTTTCCAGCGTGAGGAAAGGAGCATTCAAGGTGCCGGGGTTGGAATCGTTTCCATCTGTGGCCACATAAAAGATTTGGCCAGGCGCTTGTTCCTGGGTTGTTGCAACCGCTCCCAAAGCGAAGCCTGGCGAAGACAAGAGCAGCAAACCGGCAAGGAGAACAAGCAGCAGACGTTTTGGATACATAACCTCATTCCTTTCAAATAATGGATTTTTTATATCGAAAAAAGGCTGCCGATCCAATGGTTCAACCGGCAGCCAAATTTCTCATGGTGACAAACTATTTTACAAGACCTTTTTTCTTCAGGAATTCATTGAATTGTTTGGTAACCTCTGCGACATACTTATCTTCACCGGCTTTTTTCAGGCGATCGTACATGGTGGGCCAGGTTTTGTCAAAATCCAGGGTGCCTGTAGTCAGCCCCTTCTTGTACTCGCCCCAGATGGCATTCAGGTTGGCAATCTCGGTGCTGACCGGCTCGGAATTAAACTTGAAGGCGCCGATGGGATTCACGTTGGAGGTAGCGTTGATCTTCTTGGTTTCCTCCCAAACATTGGCCGGCTGCCCTTCCTTCAGGTAGGAATTGAACACGCTGCCGAATACCCAGTCCATATTGGGCTTGTAGCGGGAATCCGCCTTGGTCTTCACCACATTGTCGGATACCTTGTCATAGTGGGTGCCTTCAATGCCGTTGCAGAGCAGATTGTACAGCTGCTTATCGGTGTTTACCAGATTGAGCAGCATCATGGCCCGCTCCGGGTTGGCGGAGGTGCGGCTCAGAGCCTGGTTGGTGGTAGCGGAGTAGCCGTTGGAAAACCAATCGGTGATCGGCACAACCACCACATCATTGCCGCCGTTCTTGGTCTTGACTTCCGCTTCCACGCCCGGCTTCAGAACGTTGTTCATGATAACGGCCATTTGTCCCTTGGTTTCATAATCGCTCATCTTGGCTGTGGCGGCATCCTTGAAGATATAGCCGGCTTTGTACCATTTGGAGGCCAGCTTGAAGTTTACCAGATCTTCTTCGGGATAACGGAGCAGCTTGTAGGTGGGATCGTCCTTCTTCACATAGAAGTGGTCGTCCAGCCCCGGCAATACCCACATTTGGTCGCTGTTGACACCCTGGGCGGCGCTGACGAAGGCACTTCCGAAGGGAATGATATTCGGTTCGTTCTGCTTAATTTGCTCCAGGAAGGGTTCAATATCCTCGAACTTCTTGATTTTGGTCACATCCAGATTGTACTTATCCACGAAGCGCTTCTGAATGATGAAGCCAATCCGGTTGCCGTTGATTTGCTGGTTGGGAATGGCATAGATTTTGTCATCCACGGTCAGGCCTTCCCACATGACCTGGGGAACATCCTTCTTTAATTCCGGAGCATATTTATCAAGCAGGGTGTCAAGCGGCTGGATGGCGCCCTTGCGGACGAGTTCTTCAGGCTTCAGCAGGTAGCCGGTCCAGAGGATATCAAACTTTTCGCCCGCCGCCAAAACGGTGTTCATCTTCTGCACATAGTCGCCGATGGGCACCGGCATCAGCTTGACAGTGGCATTCAGCTTTTCTTTGGTAATCTTGTTCACCTCGGCAGCTACTGTCTCCTGATCGCCTTGCAGCTGGGACAACGGATAATACCAAGTCAGCTCCACCGGCGCCAAGGTCTGGGTCCCTGCCGTGGCCGTTCCGGCAGCAGGGGAACTGCCGGCAGCCGGAGCTTCATCCCCTTTTCCGCAGCCAGCCAGGACAGCTGCCGCAAGAGAAGCGGTAAGCGTTACCTTCATCCATGTCTTCATGTTTTTGACCTCCTGTTTTTGTTCTTATGATATATATGTTAACCCTTGAGGGAGCCAACCGTTAAGCCTCTGACAAAAAAACGTTGGAAAAACGGGAAGATTACAAGCATCGGGCCGCCTGCCAGCACGGCAATGGCCATCCGTGCCGAGTTGTTGGGGAAATCGGCCAGGCTAATGCCCATCTGCGACGAAAAATCCGAGTTGGAGGTAAGGAACTCCATGCTGTTCAAAATCCGGACCAGCAAAAGCTGCAAGGGAACCAGCTTGGGGTTGTCGATGTACAGCATGGCATTGAACCATTCATTCCAATACGCGAAGGAAATCAGCAGCCCCATGGTGGCCAGAGCCGGCTTGGACAGCGGCAGGATGATGGTGAAGAAAATCCGCAGCTCCTTGGCTCCGTCCATTTTGGCCGATTCGATGATTTCCAAGGGAATTTTGGACATAAAGCCTTTCATCACCATAATGTTGAAGGGCGACAGGAGCACAGGCAGGATCAAAGCGAACAGGGTGTCCTTCAGGTGAAGATACTGGGTCATGAGAATGTAGGCCGGTACCAAACCGCCGCTGAACAGCATGGTGAAAAACACGTAGAAGGTAGTCACGCGGTTATACCGGTAATCCCGCCGTGAGATGACATACGCCGTCATGGCGGTAATCAGCAGGCCGCACAGGGTGCCGGCGATGGTAATCAGCGCGGTGATGCCGTATGCCCGCAGGATAATGTCCGGCGTCTGAAGCACATAGCGGTAGGCATCCAGGCTGAAGATTTTGGGCAGAAACTGGTAGCCGTTTTGGACGATGCTTTCCTCGCTGGTGAGGGAGACCATAACCACCAGGGCGAAGGGCATAATCATGAGCAGCGAGATGATGATAAAAGCCAGGTGAATGATGGTTTGGGAAATCTGGAATTTAGGCTTCATGCGTTAGGCTCCTCCTTTCTTACCACAAGGAATGGTCCGGATTGATTTTCTTTACAATGCCGTTGGCGGCCAGCACCAGAATAAGACCCACAACCGACTGGTAGAACCCGGTGGCGGCGGACATGCCTACATTGCCCAGCTCGCGCAGTGAACGGTATACATAGGTATCGATAACATCCGTGGAGTTGAAGATGAAGCCGGAGTTGTTGGGAATAAAATAGTGCAGCCCGAAATCTCCGCGGAACATGCTGCCGATGGACAGGATCAGCATAATAATCACCAGCGGCGCCAGCAGCGGAATGGTGATGCGGAAGGCCATCTGACTCTTGGTGGCGCCGTCAATCCGGGCCGCTTCGTAATATTCTGAATTAATCCCGATAATTCCGGCAAAATAGATGAGAGTGGAAAAGCCGACTGCCTTCCAGAGGTGGAAGATGACCAATATAAACGGCCACGGCGCAGAATTCTGGTACCAGGCAACGGGTTCCAGACCAATGGATTCGAGAAGCCGGTTCAAAAAGCCGTCAGAATGGTTGAAGAAGGCATACGCGATATAACCGACCAGCACCCACGACAAAAAGTGGGGCAAAAACAGCGATGTCTGATAAAACTTCGTATACTTGGCCTTCAGCTCGTTCAGCAGAACGGCGAAAAGCAGGGCCACGCAGGTGGTTAAAACGATGTATCCCGCGTTGTACAGGACCGTGTTGCGGGTAATCCGCCAAGCGGCATCACCGGTGAACAGGTATCTGAAGTTATTGAGTCCGGCCCAGGCGCTGCCGAAGATGCCTTTGTCATAGCGGTAATTCTTAAAGGCAATAATCAGCCCGACCATGGGCAAATAAGCAAAAATCAATTTGTACAGGATTCCCGGCAGGGACAACAGGAACAGCTCCCTGTTCTTCCAAAAGTAATGCAGCTCCCGTTTTATTGCAGAACCGGGCCGCCGCTCTTTTTGCGCTGTCACAGCTTTCGGCATAACAAGCCGGGTTTCTTTCTCCATCATAGCAAAGCTCCTTTCCGGTTCAGTTGCCCTTGACGTCAGGCTTTCTGGTTCCAACATAGAGCAAATCCGGCTGTATTGTTACTGTACATACGCAAGATTCCTGTATAGAGGCCTGTAAATAATCCAGATTTCTGCCGCCGCAGCAGCGAAGTTTCTGTACAGTACCGGTTAGTATGGAAGAAAATAAAACAGGCGCCTCCTCCTACTCGCCGGTAGATGGGAAGCGCCTCTGTTGGGATTATACTGTTCTTCTTGCGGCTATATTGCTCTTCTTCAGGCATTGCGGTTAATGGCTGCCTTCAGTCTGTACTCCTTGGGTGTTGTGCCGTAGCGCCGCTTGAACAGCCGGTAAAAATAGCTTTCGTTGCTGAAGCCCACTTTATCCATAATCTCGGCTACAGTCATCTGCTGCTGCTCCAGATACAGCCGGGCCTGGGCCAGCCGGGTTTCGTTGATGCAATCCACTACCGTCATGCCTTCCTGCTCCTTGAACACCTGCCCCAGATACACGTGGCTCATGCGGAGCATGTCCGCGATCTTCTGGACATTGAGATCGGGATCGGCATATTGCCGGGCGACAATTTCCCGGATGGTTTCCGCCACCAGCCGGGCTTTCTCCTCACGGCCGCTCACGCGTTTGTCCAAAGCCTGCCGGACCAGATCCAAGAGGACCTCTCTGACCTCCTCCAGGGTTTCCTTCTCCAGAATCCGCCGGTTGAACTCCTGAAGGTTAACCGTAGCCGCCTGCAGATTATTCGAGTTCATCTCATTGATGGCGTTGCCCAAGGTCACGAACATATGGAGCATCGCGGAAAACATGTTCTCAAAGCTGAAGGTGCGCACCAGCTCCAGCCATTTGTCCATGCTGCTGTTAATCCGCTCCCAATCCCCGCTTTTCAGCCCTTCAATCAGCTGTCTGTCTAATTCCTGGGGAATATGGAACTGGCTGCATTCCTCATTGGGCAACACCAGCCCCGGCTCAATCAGCGCCTCTTTGCCCAAAATCATTCTGTAGTTGGCATAGCGCACAGCCTGCCCGTACATGGCCGTAATGTCCCGGTAGGATGTAAAGACATGGCTTAGGGCCACAGTAACGGTAATGTGGTAATAACGCCGGACGGTCTCCTGAAGCTGGCGGAGAATCGTCCGCAGCTCCTCCTCCCCGATGCCGCTTCCGCGGCTGACGATGAACACCACATGATCGCTTCTCATATCCACCGCTTCACAGGAGTAGCTGCCCCGGATCAGCTCCTGGCCGATGTTGCTGATGGCAAAGTACAGGAGGGCCATGGTAGCCTCCGGCGTCCTGGCGGACACCTCCTGGAGGTTGTCAATGCGGGCCAGCGCCAGCACCATGCTGCCGGATTCGGGAATATCCAGTCCGTATTGCGTCCGGTCATGGGCCATTTCCTGCTCCGGCACCCCTGTGCTCCCCGCAATCAGGTTGCGCAGCCGGTACACCTTGGCCACATTCTGCTGGGCGGCCTGATCCTGCTCAAGCTCCTTCAACTTGTCGGTCATTTGCGAATAGCTGGACGCGATCAGGGACAGCTCATCCCAGTGGGCTTCCCCGCCGCGACCGTCATTGCGCCGCACCAGGGTCATCAAATGCCCGATGGGCCTGTAGAGCCTGACGGAGAAATAAATGGAGATCAGGATGGTCAAAAGCACCACCGAGGCGGTGACAACAGCCGCCGTCCAGCGGATCTGCCTCACATTGGTCAGCACCGCGTCATAATCCTGCAGGCTGATAATCTGCCAATCATTCAACCCGCGGGTCAAGTAGGTGACCCTGTATTTTTTGCCCCCGTGGTTGTAGGTGAAATAGTCCAGCTCCTTGCCGGAGGCGGCAATCTGCGGAATCACCTCATTCTTGATGCTCAGCTGATCGGGCTGCAGCCGGTCATTGGAAATCAGCACCTGGCCTTGGCTGTCGGTGACGAAGATAACATCGTCCTGTCTTTCGGCCAATGCATTAAGCGCTTTCACGTTGTCCAGCATCCACGTGGGCTTAATATTGACGATCAACAGGTTCCCGTTGACGGCATTCAAGGTGGGACCATCGTACACGAACAGGGAAAACACATCCACTCCCTCACCGCCGCCCAGCTTCATGGGAGTTAACTGCAGCTTGGGCAGAGCCGCATGATTCTTCATGTAGTCCTCGAATGCGGCATTCATTACCTTCGTGTCCATGGTATGGTTGACCGTGGAGAAAAACCGCCCCTGAACGGCATTATAAAAAACGATGGAATGCAGATATGGGGAGTTGGACACCAGTCGGGTCAGCTTATCCAGCTTCAGAATGCTCTGTTCAAAATCGTCGCCGGACTTCAGCGCGATAAAATCCTCATCATTGAAGGTGGATACAGCCAAATCCTTCACAATCTGGTTCATGTTCTCAATGTTGTACTTGATTTGGGTTAACAGTTTCCGGTCCGCATCATGCTCCATGCTGGATACCTTGCTTTGGGCATTGAAATACAGGAGGGCGGAAGCCGTGATCAAGAGCAATACCACCAGCATAAAGGCAAGCAGAATGCGCTGCAGGTATTTTCGGGATCGGAGAGTTTGAAGCAGATTCACAAGCATCACTCCTGTTGTACGCATGTGCCCTAACTATAACGCCCCCTCTCTTTTGTTGTCAATGAGAGGGGGCGTGCTGTTCGTTTACCGTTTGCGGTGCATTTTGAATTCCAGGAACAGCTCGTTTAGATGGGACAGGTTCCGTTTGCCCAGGTTCCGGTAGACCTCCAGCTTCTCCAGCACTTCATCCTCGGGATAAAAGCGCTTGTCCCGGGAGATATCTTCAGGCAGGTACTGAAGAGCATCCGCATTGGGGGTGGAATAGCCCACATACTCTGTGTTGACGGCGGCATTCTGCGGGTCCAGCATGAAGTTGATAAACTTATGGGCCCCTTCCACGTTGTCCGCTGTTTTGGGGATAACCATGTTGTCAAACCAGATGTTGGAGCCTTCCTCCGGGATTACATAATCCAGCTCCTCATTCTCGTCCATAATCTCCGAGGCATCTCCGGACCAGACCAGCGCCGCGGCAGCTTCTCCGTTGGCCATCAGCATCTTGATCTCATCGCCCAGGATGGCTTTGACATTGGGAGTCAGCTCATTCAGCTTCCGCTTGGCCTGCTGGAGATGCTCCTCCTCCGTATCATTCAGCGAATAGCCCAGGGTGTTCAGCCCCATGCCGATAACCTCCCTGGCCCCGTCCAAAAGGAATACCTGATTGGCCAGTGACGGGTCCCACAGATCCTCCCAGCTTTCAAAGGTCAGGTCGCCCGCCAGCTCGGGATTGTAGATGATGCCCACAGTTCCCCAGAAGTAGGGCACGGAATACACATTTCCCGGGTCGAAGGACATGTCCAGATACTTGGGGGCGATATGCTTGTAATTGGGCAGCTTGGATTTGTCCAAGGGAAGCAGAAGCTTCTCCTCCATCATTTTGTTGATGGCATAGTCGGAGGGCACCGCCACGTCGAAGGTGGTGCCGCCTTGGGCAATCTTCGTCAGCATAGCCTCATTGGAATCGAAGGTCTGGTAGATCACCTTGATGCCGGTTTCGGTCTCAAACTTGTCCAGAAGCGCCGGATCGATATAGTCGCCCCAGTTGTAGACGGTGAGGGTATTCCCGCCGGAGTACCCCTCGCTGGCGTTCAGGTAGGACGCCAGATACATCAGCGCAAAGGCGGCGATGAACACCGCCAGGAAAGCCCGGGTCAGCTGCTTCATTTGGGCACCTCCGTCCGGAAGGAACGTCCCTGGGTGTTGCTCTTGAGGCTCAGGAAATAATAGATGGCCACCAGCACGATGGTGAACAGGAAGATCATGGTGGACAGAGCGTTAATGGACAGGGAAATTCCCTGCCGGGCCCGGGAATAAATTTCTACCGACAAGGTGCTGTAGCCGCTGCCGGTGACGAAGAAGGTTACGGCAAAATCATCCAGCGAGTAGGTCAAGGCCATGAAAAATCCGGCGAAGATGCCCTGCCGGGTGAAGGGCAGAATCACCTTCGTCAGCACCTGCCGCGAGCTGGCCCCCAGGTCCCGGGCGGCATCCACCAGGGTGGACGGCATCTCCTGGAGCTTGGGCAGGATCATCAGCACGGTGATGGGAATGCTGAAGGCGATGTGGGACAGGAGCACGGACATAAAGCCCAGCTTGATTCCCACCATCGTAAACAGCACCAGGAAGGACGCGCCGATGATGACATCGGGACTGACGATCAGCACATTGTTCAGGGACAGCAGCGTATTGCGGGTCCGGCTCCGTCTCACCGAAACAATCGCCAGCGCTCCGCTGAAGCCCAGAATAGTGGCGATAGCCGACGACAGCAAAGCCAGCACCGCCGTGTTGATGACGATAATAATCAACCGGGTATCCTGGAACACTTCCTTGTACCAGTCCAGGGTAAAGCCTTCAAAATTGCGCATATGCCCGCCGCTGTTGAAGGAGTAGTACATCAGATAAAAAATGGGAGCGTACAAAATGATGAGCACCATGGCCAGATAAATCCGGAAAAGCGTCCGGCCGCCTGTCCGTTTGTTCATGCGCCCGTCCTCCTGTTCCGTTCACCTGTCATAAACATAATGGCCACCATAACAATCACCAGGAATACGGCAATGGTGGAGCCCATGCCCCAATCCTGGGTGACAAGGAAATGCTGCTCAATGGCCGTGCCCAGGGTAATGACCCGGTTGCCCGTAACCAGCCGGGTGATCATAAACAGCGACAAAGCGGGAATAAATACCGCCTGGCAGCCGGATTTCACCCCCGGCATGGTCAGGGGCAGCACCACACGCCGGAAGGTAGTCCAGCGGGAGGCCCCCAGATCCCGGGCCGCATCCGTCAGCGTGGGATTCAGCTCCTCCAGGGAGTTGTAGATGGGCAGAATCATAAAGGGAATGAAGATGTATACCGCCACGAAGATAAAGCTGAAGTCCGTAAACAGAATCTGCCTCGCCCCCAGGCCGCTCCATTCCAGGAAGGTGTTGATGGGCCCGGCGGAGCCGAAGATGCCCAGGAAGGCATACGCCTTCAAAAGCAGGTTGATCCACGTGGGCAGAATAATGAGCAGCAGAAGCAGCTGCTTATGCTTCGATTTGGTGATGAGATACGCCGTGGGATACGCCGCCAGGAGACAGCAGACGGTGATCAGAAAGGCGTATAAAAAGGAATTCACCGTCATTTTCATATACACCGAGGTGAAGGCCTTGCCATAATTGGCCAGGGTGAAGCCGCCCTCCACATTGCGGAAGGAATAGTAGGCAATCAGCGCAATCGGAATAATGACAAACAGCAGCATCCACAGGAGATAGGGCACCAGATACAGGTTGCGGCCGCCGGCCCGGCGGCGGACCTCAGCGGACATATGCGCCCTCATGCTCGTATGCCTCCAGTCGCTTGTCGAATTCCTCTTCCGTTTCATTGAAGCGCATGATGTGGATGGCCTCCGGCTCGAAGGTCAGCCCGATCTCCTCGCCTACCACTGCCTTGCGTGTGGAGTGGACCAGCCATTCATGCCCGGCTTCGTCATAACACACAATCTCATAATGGACGCCCCGGAACAGCTGGGTATCCACCCGGACCTTCATCTTGCCCTGGGCCACTGTGGTAATCTCCAGGTCCTCGGGGCGCAGCACCAGCTCCACAGGCTCGTTAGGCGAAAGACCCGCGTCCACACAATCGAAGCGCATGCCGCCCACCTCAACTACATAGTCCTCAATCATCACCGCAGGCACAATATTGGATTCGCCGATAAAATCCGCCACGAACCGGTTGATGGGCTCGTCATAAATATCGGTAGGCGTGCCGCTTTGCTGGATAACGCCTTTATTCAGCACAAAAATTTCGTCCGACATGGCCAGCGCTTCCTCCTGGTCATGGGTGACGAAAATAAAGGTAATGCCGAGACGCCGCTGCAGCTCCCGCAGCTCGTACTGCATCTCCGAGCGCAGCTTCAGATCCAGGGCCGACAGGGGCTCGTCCAAAAGCAGCACCTCCGGCTCGTTGACGATAGCCCGGGCAATGGCTACCCGCTGCCGCTGGCCGCCGGACATTTCGCGGATTTCCCGTTTTTCGTAGCCCGACAAATTGACAAAACGAAGCGCCTCCCGCACCTTTTCCTCGATAAGCTTAGGCTTCACCTTCTTCACCCGAAGGCCAAAGGCCACATTCTCGAAGACATTCAGATGGGGAAACAGCGCATAATCCTGAAACACCGTATTCACCTGACGCTCATTGGCCGGCACCTGGTTAATCACCTTGTTGTTTAAGGTGATGGTCCCCTTCGTAGGCTCCGCAAAGCCGGCAATCAGGCGGAGAATGGTGGTTTTGCCGCAGCCGGAGGGTCCCAGCAGCGTATAGAATTTGCCCCGCTCGATGTCAAAGCTGATATCGTTCAATACGACTTCGCCGTCATCGTATTCCATGAACACATGCTCGAAGCGGATAATCGTCCGATTGTCCATTTTCCATCTCCCTTATCGACTCAATTTTTTTCATTATACAATAAAGGGGGGGATTGAACAGGATGCGACAAATTTTTTTACAAAGGGTTAATTTAAATGTGAGTTTATATAACATAGTTTTCGACGATTTTGTCACAAATTAACTGTTTTGCTCTTCCAAATCTTGAGCATTCCCCGAAAGCCTTGCTATAATGCATCAAGCCTTGCTGCAACACTATAAATGAGAGCTCAGGAAAGGGTGACTTGGGTATGGGAATGGTGATGGTCCAAGCAGTAGTTAGACCCGAGAAGGCGGATGCCGTGCTGGCCGAGCTGATGAAGGCGGGTTTCCCCTCCGTCAGCAAGATGGATATTGTCGGCCGCGGCAAACAAAAGGGCATTCAGATCGGCGAAACCCATTATGATCAGCTCTCCAAGAAGATGCTGTTTATGGTCGTGGACGAAAACGACAAGGACGATGTGATCAAAATTGTGATGCGGGTGGCGCGGACAGGGGAAAAGGGCGCCTTCGGCGACGGAAAAGTTTTCGTCCTGCCCGTTCAGGAGGCCTATACCATCAGCTCCGGCAAGAACGTGCTCTAATCGCTGTTGGGCCGGCCGGCTGCAGGACAGTCCGGGAAAATTGCAAAATCCCGGAGCGAAGAAACGCCCCGGGATTTTTTCATGTGCATGGGATATGAGGAATGGCCTCCGTTCCCCGCCTTCTATGCCTTCAATATTGACTTGGCCGCTTCGTCCCCGGCATCTGTCATAAAGGCAATGCCGGTTTCCCGCTCGGTTTCCCGGTTGCCGGAGAAAATGTCATCCCTGGTCAGCTCGCTGACGGAGAATTTGCGGGCCCCTGCCAGAAGCTGCTGGAGACCGGCGGCCAGCTTGTCCGCCAGGGTCCAGACGGCGATGGCGCCGTAAGGGATATTCTTCATCTCATCTGCCCCAACCTTCTTCTGGAGGTCGAAGTAGCCGGCGAAGATTTCCTCAGCCCGCGAGCCTTGGTCGGACACGCCTTTGGGCAGCGCGCTCCAGTTGCCGCTGAGCCGCTCCCGCCGCTCGGGATGAAGCGCCCCTTCCACGTTGGCCCCCAGGAAGCCGGGAATCATCAAGGAACGGCCCAGGCAGACCAGCTTGGTATAAGGAGCGCCCAAGGCCAGCGCCTTGAAAATCTGGTCTTCCTTGGCCAGACCGCCGCCGAAGGCCAGATCCGGCACGCGGAAGCCGCGGGATTCCAGCAGCTGCGCATACTCATAAGCCTTGGCATGGAGGTTCAGCGAGGGAATGCCCCATGTCTCCATCATGTTCCACGGGCTCATGCCTGTGCCGCCGCCTGCCCCGTCAATGGTCAGCAGGTCCAGCTCAGCCTCCGCAGCCAGCCTCAAAGCCGATGCTAATCCTTCCATACCGTATGCGCCGGTTTTCAGGGTAATTCTCTGGAAGCCCAGCTCCCTCAGACGGGTGACACTGCGCAGGAACTCCTCCCGGACCGCTTCAAAGCTGTGCTGGTTGGTATAGCCCAAACGGCTGTGCCGGGCGAATGAGCGGACAGCCCCGGCCCGGTAGGCCTCCTGCACCTCAGGCAGCGTCGGGTCCGGGTCCACTACGTACCCCCGCTCCTTCAGGAAAATGGCATAATCCAAATCGGATACCTGGATTTCGCCGCCGATATCCTTGGCGCCTTGTCCCCATTTCAGCTCCACGATCACATTGTCGCCGTATTTTTGCGACAGATATTCCGCTACCCCGTTATTGGAATCCTCCACATTCATTTGCACCAGAATCGCACCGTAGCCGTCGTAATACCGCATGTACGTTTCAATACGGCGGTCCAGCTCCGGCGCCTTCTCGATGCGCCCGTTGCGAATAACCGCCTGCTTGTCAATGCCTGCAACATTTTCGCCGACAACAACGGGGAAGCCCACCAGGGCGGCGCCAACGGCGAAATGCTCCCAATACTTGGCCGCAATAAAGGTGGAGCCCAAGGCTCCGGTCATCACAGGCACCCGCACCTTAGTCTTCACCTTGGCGCCGAAGGCCGTCTCCAAATTGACATTGGGGAAAATGCAGTCGTCTGCGCCGTCGGACAGTCCGGCAGGCAGCCCTTGGGAGCCGCAGTGGAAGCCGTTGATCCGCAGCGAATTATAGGAAACCCCCACATGAGTCGTATTGGCGCTTCCTGCCGTCACCGTTCCGAAATCCCGGGGATAGAGCAGCTTCCTTCCTTTCATGCTGGACACCCACGTCTCACACTTGCCCTGGCAATCCGCCCGACATAATGTGCATAACCCCGATTCTGCAGGATTTCCTCTGTTTACGGTACCAAGCACATCATTGGATTTTGGCCACTGAATCATTCTTTCTACCTCCTGATCTTGGTTAAAGGCTAACATAGCTTGTTAGGTAAGTATATTTGCATCATACTGTGATAACGTTTGCATTTCAATGCTTTATCGCGGTGAAATGTGAATTTTTTGCGATGTTTTTGGATTAGTCTGTCGGCTGCAACCTGGCAGTCATAACCACCGGCTTAGCCGGTGGCTTCCATCAGCCCTATAAGGGCATGGTACTAGCACGCGCC
>NZ_QMFA01000119.1 GCF_003285005.1 Paenibacillus sp. YN15
CGGGGTTCACCAGTTGGGAACAGGTGCGGGTGCCGATGCGGATAATCCGGATGGTGCGTACCGTGGAGCGCAGTGTAAGACGAGGCGGGCGGAAGCAGGAACAAACGGAAGTGCTGGAACGCTGGGTGGCCACGACAATCGAATCCGGAGCGGCTGGAACGCAAACCATCGCTCGAATAGCGGCAGCCCGGTGGGATATTGAAAACATGGGGTTCCATGACTTGAAAACGTACTGGCATATGGACCATCCGTTTGTGCATGATCCGACGGCGATAGAGGCCATCCTGGGGTTTTTGATATTGGCGGTCAACCTGTTTTACTGCTTCGTGTTCGGGCATCTGCATGAGTTTCGAAAGTGGGG
>NZ_QMFA01000120.1 GCF_003285005.1 Paenibacillus sp. YN15
GGCCCACCAAGGCGACGATGCGTAGCCGACCTGAGAGGGTGATCGGCCACACTGGGACTGAGACACGGCCCAGACTCCTACGGGAGGCAGCAGTAGGGAATCTTCGGCAATGGGCGAAAGCCTGACCGAGCAACGCCGCGTGAGTGATGAAGGCTTTCGGGTCGTAAAACTCTGTTGCCAGAGAAGAACGGTAGGTAGAGTAACTGCTATCTATGTGACGGTATCTGAGAAGAAAGCCCCGGCTAACTACGTGCCAGCAGCCGCGGTAATACGTAGGGGGCAAGCGTTGTCCGGAATTATTGGGCGTAAAGCGCGCGCAGGCGGTTGTTTAAGTCTGGGGTTTAAGTTCGGGGCTCAACCC
>NZ_QMFA01000121.1 GCF_003285005.1 Paenibacillus sp. YN15
ACGGATGCCTACGTGCTTGTCCATTTTGAGCCGCAATCCTACCGCGAAGCGGACTTTCACGAGCGGATGTTTATTTATTTCAGCCGCCTGTTTGAGCTGTACCGCAAGGAATTCAAGCTGATTATTCCCATTGCCGTGTTTTCCATGGATGGAGTGCGGCAGGAGCGGGACAGCATCCATATGGAAGTATCCGGACACGAGATTTTGCAGTTCCGGTTTTTGCAGGTGAAGCTGAAAAGCAAAAACTGGCGGGATTTTGTGGATTCGGATAATCCGGTGGCTGCTGCATTGCTGGCAAAAATGCGCTATACTAAAAAGGAAGCAAGAGAGCTCCGGACGGCTGTCTTAAGGATGCTGCTG
>NZ_QMFA01000123.1 GCF_003285005.1 Paenibacillus sp. YN15
CTAGCGTCTAAAGGCGCTGACTTTCACTTCGTTCAAGCTACTATGCCTTTGCCACTTTTGCTACCCCTGAAGGGGTGCTGGTACTACCGGCTACCCCTTGAAGGGGTTTTCATACTCTTTCACGCTCAGTTTATCCAGCGCGATATCGTGACTTTCCTGCTCCTGGATATATTTGCGAATCGTCGCCTCGTTCAATCCCACGGTGCTCACATAATATCCTTCTGCCCAAAAATGCCGATTTCCGTATTTGTACTTCAAATTTGCATGCTTATCAAAGATCATCAGTGCGCTTTTCCCTTTCAGATATCCCATAAAACTGGATACG
>NZ_QMFA01000124.1 GCF_003285005.1 Paenibacillus sp. YN15
GGTGGCGGTTCCGCTTGTATTACCCGGCGCTCCGGCAGCAGAGCCGGAAGAGGTTGACCCTCCGCTGCCGCCGGATTCCTGCCCAGCTCCCGAACCGGGACTGGTTTCGTTCCCTGGGCCCTGTTCAGTCCCACTCCCGGACCCCGGATTGGTTTCGCCTCCCGATCCTTCACCGGTTCCCGGGTTAGTGCTGCCTCCGGTTTCCCCGCCGGACCCGTTTCCGTTTCCGGGCTCCTGTCCGCCTCCATTGCCCGGCTCCGAACCTTCTCCGCCATTGCCATTGCCGTTGTCGGCTCCCATTTCCACCGCAAACAGATAGGG
>NZ_QMFA01000125.1 GCF_003285005.1 Paenibacillus sp. YN15
TTAGTACCCGAAGGTCCTGTACTCACGCTGCCAAGAAAAGCCTCTAGCCAGGCGAAGGTGCCCGTACCGGAAACCGACACAGGTAGGCAAGAAGAGAATTCTAAGGCGCGCGGAAGAACTCTCGTTAAGGAACTCGGCAACATGACCCCGTAACTTCGGGAGAAGGGGTGCCCCGGTAGAGTGAATAGCTCGAGGGGGCCGCAGTGAAAAGGCCCAAGCGACTGTTTAGCAAAAACACAGGTCTGTGCGAAGCCGCAAGGCGAAGTATACGGGCTGACGCCTGCCCGGTGCTGGAAGGTTAAGGGGAGCGGTTAGGGG
>NZ_QMFA01000013.1 GCF_003285005.1 Paenibacillus sp. YN15
AGAATAGTACACTCAGTATCTCATGGTGTTCTACTCTTTTGAAGGTGGTCTCAGTTTGACGCTTACGGAGATATTCGCCACCTGGCCGAAAGTCGCACTTCGTATGGAGTGCGTGGATTGAAATAAATCCCACAGAGATCAACACTTCTTGGTCCGCGTCGCACTTCGTATGGAGTGCGTGGATTGAAATAGCCCTGCGTTATTTGCGGAGAATCCACTAACGTGTCGCACTTCGTATGGAGTGCGTGGATTGAAATCAAACCAAGGAGGCGAAAACAGAAATGAGCAACGTCGCACTTCGTATGGAGTGCGTGGATTGAAATACATTCAAATTTTGTTCATAATCAGGTTTCCTAAAGTCGCACTTCGTATGGAGTGCGTGGATTGAAATTAAGCTGGCTTGCGGACTCTGGCGAAGGAAGTCGTCGCACTTCGTATGGAGTGCGTGGATTGAAATTGTGCCGCTGCCGCAAAAAGGGATGATAATTTGGGTCGCACTTCGTATGGAGTGCGTGGATTGAAATAATTGATTGAGGTGGAAAAAGCCATTTCCGCCATGTCGCACTTCGTATGGAGTGCGTGGATTGAAATATCCTCCGTGAGGGGGCGGAGGGGGAAGCGGAATGTCGCACTTCGTATGGAGTGCGTGGATTGAAATCTGTTGAGGAACGCTTCGTGAAGGCTAAATGATGGTCGCACTTCGTATGGAGTGCGTGGATTGAAATGACGCGTACGCCGGATCAGTAGCGTATCCGCACGCGTCGCACTTCGTATGGAGTGCGTGGATTGAAATCCGTTTAAGCGGACTAGCGGCAGCGCCGTGCTGGCCGCACTTCGTATGGAGTGCGTGGATTGAAATCTACGGGGTACAGGATTGGAATAAAACCAGCAAGCCGCACTTCGTATGGAGTGCGTGGATTGAAATAGTCATCGAACTTGCCTATTGGGACAATGACTCGCCGCACTTCGTATGGAGTGCGTGGATTGAAATACACAATCGTGGGTTTGGATGTATGGAAATTAAAAGCCGCACTTCGTATGGAGTGCGTGGATTGAAATCCGTGTACCATCTTTATCCTCCTTTACGGATTATGCCGCACTTCGTATGGAGTGCGTGGATTGAAATACCGGCCGCCGGTCCGGGCAATACCGGCACATAGTCGCACTTCGTATGGAGTGCGTGGATTGAAATCGCGTAGATTATCACCGGGATAGCCCACCCCGCGTCGCACTTCGTATGGAGTGCATGGATTGAAATCTCCTCCGTGATATCCGTGAAGTTAGCAATATCCGGTCGCACTTCGTATGGAGTGCGTGGATTGAAATTAGCCCCAATGTGCCGCGGCACTGTGAGTATATCTTAGAGGATTGCATTTCAGATAGAACGCAGGGGGTTGGTTATACCTGGGTACTCTCATGTTATACTCTGTCATGCTGGAGAAGGAATAGAGGGAAGGGGATACGGTTATGAGCAGTTGTGACTGCCAGCAGCAGTTACCGTATGATTTTGCCTCTTATGTCAGTTGTAATGTGAAAATGGCGGACTATTTATGAAACCATTCTTGGATAAATATACACTGACGAAACAACAGAATTTGTTTCTGGCCAAAAGAAATGGGATGAAAATATATACTGCGGAATGAAAATGGAGAATCGCAATATCACGTTTCCGCAAACACAAACGATTTTAAACGGAGTTAACGTACCTGGTGTTACATTGGATGACCTTCAGGCTGTTCTCAATATGCGAGACGCTTGGCGTTATCTCATGAATGTTCACAGATGATGTGCTTCCAATTCCGGTACCAAGCGAAGTTGAGCAAGAGCTAGCCGATTTGCTGGCTGCCGACATGAGCACAACTGAACGTGCGATCACGGCATTTTTGTGGGGAGCAAGACGGCAAATGTTTTGGGAAGGCAATAAGCGGACTTCTCTATTACTCGCCAATAAGTTTCTAGTCGAGCAAGGGCATGGCATGCTCAAGGTTACGGAAAAAAATATGGGGCGATTTAATGAACTGCTTTCTGTGTACTATAGCACCAACGATATGGATCAGATCAAAGGTTTTTTGTATGAGCATGCGATCCATGGCATTGATTTCGAGCTTGGGCCTCGCGGAACGGAATAGGAATGAGAAGTCGAATTTTACGGTCGAATAAACCAAGGGAGCTTGCTTCTTAGTCAGCCCAACCCCAACCCTTCTCTCGATAGAAGGTTTTTTGTTGTTTTGCCCCGGCAAAGAGAGGAAAAGGTTGGAAAAGCTAAGGACACAACGAAGGAATTTGTAAAATTATGTAGAAGTGAAGTATAGGTCGAATTACTCACTTTCAATGTCCAGATTTTTTTGAAGTGTGTGGAACCTTTTACCCTCTATTTGGGATCTATATTTATATAGGGACAACTCCAAGGGAGGGTCAGGCATGGGGGACGAAGACAATATCAAAGCCCAAAAAGGCGATATGGAAGCTTTTGTTAGGATTGTTGTTTCAAGTTTACCGATACTCTGTCAAATTGCAGCTTCTATTTTAAAAAATGAGCTGGACCAATCTGATGCTGTCAGCAATACGATAACCAAAGGCTTGCAATCCGTGAAGAAGGGTAAACATGTTAAGAATTACTTGAGCTGGTTCCGCAAGGTTGTTCGAAACGAGTGTTTTAAAATACATAACAAAAACCGTGCACAAATTAATCTTTGCAAAAGAATAAATAAAATGTCCCCTCGACTCCCGGATGCTCTTTCTGCGTTCTCTATCGATCTTTCCTCCTATACCGATTGCCTCAACCCGCTAGAACGTCAAATTATTATTGAATCCTATTCATCGGATCTGACCAATCAGGAAATCGCCAGCAAGTTGAACCTTCCCCTAGGAACTGTAAAATCCAGCAAAAGCCGTGCTCTTGCCAAAATGAAGCTGAATACAAAAAAGGGAGGAATCCGTTTATGACAGAAGCCCGAAATGATAAGGATCATGCGATTCCAGTTTCTCTTCAGGATAAGGTCGAATTGATGCTTAGCAGCGCCCTGCAGGACTACTACGGCTCTCGCAATTACGATATAAACATACAGGACCCAGACGTGTACATAGCCCACATCAGTGATAAAGAAAAGCGTGTTCAGACCGTGCCTGAGCATTTGGAGGCTGTTAAGGAAGGCTGCGAGACTTTCGGGAAGAAGGCAGGGGTATCCTATCTGGCCGGAATGGCCGGGCTTTTGCATGATATGGGGAAAAATACCCCATCCTTCAAACGATATATTCAGTTGGCAACCGCGGACCCTGATCATCCGCCTAGAAGAGGCTCTGTAGACCATTCCACTGCAGGAGGAAGGTGGGTATACCAACGATACTGCCACGACGCGGCTTCACCGGTAAGCAGGATAGCGGCGGAATGGATTGCCAATTGCGTGATCTCCCATCACCAGGGGTTAAGGGACTACTTGGGACCGGAGGCAAGCTCCCCTTTTCTGGACCGGGTTCTGGAGAAAAAAGACGGGATGGAGGAATATGAGCAGGCGGTTGCTGCTTTTGTGTCGAGATATGATCTGGAGAAACTGGATCAATACTTTGCACTGGCTGTTGCCGAACTGGAGGAGATTATACGGAAGGTCAAAGCCAATAGGCTGAAGCCCATCATCTACTCGCTGCTCAATAAGTACCTGTTTAGTTGCCTGCTTGATGCAGACCGTTCAGATACCCGCCAGTTTGAAGAGGGAAAGAAAGAGCCTTGGGAAAAGGATAATCGCTGGTTTTTTGCCCAGAGCTATGAGCGAGTGCTGCAAAGGCTGAATGAGATGAACGGAGGCGAGGCAGCGGACAAACCGATCAACCGCTTGCGAAGCCAGATGTCTCAGCAATGTGAAGAATTTGCCGTTCACCCCTCCGGCATCTACACCTTGTCCATTCCAACCGGTGGCGGAAAGACGCTGGCAAGCTTGCGTTATGCTTTAAAGCATGCACTGGCACATGGCAGAGAGAGGATCATTTACATTGTGCCGTATACAACCATCATTGAGCAGAATGCCAAGGAAGTCCGTGACATTTTGCAGGATGAGGAGCATATTCTGGAGCATCACTCCAATATTTTGGATGACCAAGATACGGATACGAACAAAAGTGATTATCTGGTTCGTAAAGAAAGATTGAGCCTGATCCGGGACAATTGGGATAGCCCCATTATTTTTACAACAATGGTTCAGTTCTTGAATACAATTTACGCCAAGGGAACGCGGAATACCCGAAGGCTGCATCGGCTTTGTAATGCGGTTATTATTTTTGACGAGGTGCAGGCCGTTCCTCCCAAGTGCATTTCTTTGTTTAACGCCGCGCTGAACTTTTTGCATGTGCTGGGGAATTCCTCGATTTTGTTGTGCACAGCCACTCAACCGGCCCTTCATTTTGTGAAGAATCGTCTCCAGATGCCGGAGCAGGCCGAGATCATTCAGAATCGGGAGGAGGTCAGCGATCAGTTTAAAAGAGTGGAGCTTATAAACCGGGTAACATCTGCCGGCTGGGATACAGAGGAACTGACACAATTCATTCAGGAGCGGATGATGGAGGTTAGAAGCACTCTTGTTGTCTTGAATACTAAATCAGCCGTGCGGAAGCTTTACACCCATCTGACAAAGGAGTCGGGTGCAGACGAAGAGGAATTGTTGATTGTTCATTTGAGTACCAATATGTGCCCGGCCCACCGCCGTGAGGTGTTGGAGAAGGTCAACAAAGCATTGGACCCAAAAAATCCCAAACGCATTATTTGTATCAGCACACAATTAATCGAAGCAGGGGTAAATGTAAGCTTCCAATGTGTCATTCGCTCCTTGGCGGGACTGGATTCCATTGCCCAGGCGGCAGGGCGTTGCAACCGGCATGGCGAAGTTCTTTCGCGGGAGGTGTATATGATCCGTTCAGCGGAAGAAAAGTTGTCCAAGCTGCCTCACATCAAAATCGGAGCGGAAACCACCGAGCGGGTGATGCGGGATTATGAGAGCAATCCTGGAAAGTACGGGGGAAGCCTGCTTTCTCCCAAGGTGATAGAGGAGTATTTCCGGTTATATTACGACCGGATTAAAGAGGAGTTGGATTACCCGATTCCCCGTCTGGAGAAAAATATGTTCGATCTCCTGAACAAAAACCAGGCATATTATGAATCTTATTGTCGCACATACGGCAATCCTCCTGAGCTTTACAGCTACGCTGCATTTGCTACTGCCGAGCAGCACTTTGAGGTCATTTCCCAGGCTACTGTGGCTGTACTGGTTCCTTTCAATGAGGAGGCCAATAATATCCTGCTGGATCTGAACGGTGCGGCGGCGCCGGAGAGGTTGGGTGAATTGCTGCGCAAAGCTCAGCAATACGTGGTGAATGTATACGATCCGGAGCGCAAGGCATTGGAGCGGGAGGGGCATATTTTCAGTCTGCTACACGGGCAGATATTCGCACTTCAAAAACAAGCTTACTCCCTGGAGTTCGGGCTGGACCCGGACGGGGAAGGCGGAAGCTCTATGGGATTTGAAGATGTATAAGAAGAAAAACCCGCCAAAGGCAGGTTTTCTCACCATAACATAATTGCCAAGCAATTCATAATTTTCAATCCCCGCTTTTCAGCGACAAATACAACATACAGTGTAGCATAGAACGATTTATAAGGACAAATATCCAACATGACCTTTTTTTTAAAAATGCATTGTAAAATCCAAGCAAATGATATATCCTAAATCTAGGGATATATTGAAAATTCCATAACATATCATTGCAATGCAATACATAAGAAAAGTGGTGGTGCTGCTCAGGCTTTTGTTAGTCTGAAAGCTTAACATCAAGAAATGAGAGTAGGAGCGATCATCGCTCTCCTTTTGAGGTGACCTAATGAAAAGGAAAAGCCACGATAACGAGTTTAAACAGCAAGTCATCTACATGATACAAAACCAAGGAAAAGCTGTTTCTTTGGTTGCGCGGGAATTAAGTCTGCACAACAGCACTATCTATCGATGGGTGGCGGAGTTCAAGCAGGAAAGAGCAAAATCCAATTTCAGAAGCGGACAACAGAAGCCGGATCAAGTGACATTCCGGCATATGATCAAACGAATCCGCGATTTGGAGGAGGAGAACGATATCCTAAAAAGAGCCACTCACTTCTTCACTAAAGACGGGCGTTGATCTATCTGTTACTCGGCCAGCACTGTTTTCAGTAGCGTAAAGGTCCAGCTCCAGAAGGAAACTGGTCCTAATTACGAATAATATTTTGAAATCGACTGTTTGTAAAAGGAGGTGAGAACAATGCGGAACCAAATTGAATTTGAGTTATACGGGAAATATGCCCTCTTTACTGATCCTTTGACGAAGCTCGGGGGAGAGAAGCTCAGCTACCAGGTCCCCACCTACCAAGCATTGAAGGGAATCGTCGAAAGCATCTACTGGAAGCCTACGCTCACCTGGTACATCGATAAAGTGAGGGTGATGAATGTCATTCAGACGGAGTCCAAGGGGATGCGGCCCATTGAATATAATGGCGGTAATACACTGGCATATTACACGTATTTGAAGGATGTCCGGTACAGAGTATTGGCCCATTTTGAATTTAACCCGCACCGTGAGGATCTGGCTCATGACCGTAATGAACATAAGCATCACAACATTAGCAAGCGGGCGTTGGCGGCAGGAGGGCGGCGGGATATTTTTCTGGGAGTCAGAGAATGCCAGGGGTATGTGGAGCCTTGTTCCTTCTATGAGGACAAAGGTTTCTACGATGATGTTCCAGAGGTGCATTTTGGCATGATGCTGCACGGCATCAGCTACCCGGATGAAACGCCTACCGGAGAGCAGCTAACCCGCTTATGGCCTGTTACGATGAAGAAGGGGATTATCAGCTTTATCCCTCCCGAGCAATGCACCATAACCCGCAGCATGGGAACAGGAGCAATCAAGCCGTTTGGCCCTGGGAACATGCAAGGAGTGGACGAACTGTATGAGGAGTATTTTTCGTAAGGGGGATGCGAAGCGATGACTTGGTTAAAGAAGCTGATGGATACATATGACGCCAATTTCCGTCTCGTAGGGCAATTTGAGAAAAACCGGTTTGGTCAGGAATATGCTCTTATTCCCGTTTCCCACACAACCCAAGGGGCGCATGTTGAAATCCGGCTTAATATGGCAGGCGAATTGATTAAGGCTTCCGTAGTTGATAAAGACGATTCCAATACCATTATTCCCTGTACGGAGGATTCTGCCAGCCGGACCAGCGCTCCTGTGCCGTATCCATTGTTCGATAAGCTTCAATATGTTGCAGGGGATTACACTACTTATTGCAAAGAGGCCAAGAGTGCGGAGCCTCATGCCAATTATCTGAAGCAACTGAAGGATTGGTGCGACTCCCCGGACTCCCACCCAAAGGTGAAAAGTGTGTATGCCTATGTCAGCAAGGGAACGCTAATCCGCGATCTTGTGCAGCAAGGGGTTCTATGGCTGGATAAGGAAGGCAGCCTGCTCGCTAAGTGGACTCCGGAAGCAAAGGAATTGTATGGGGACAAAAAACAGATTTTCTCGGTGCTGGCCGGCGACCAGCATGCTGCATTTGTCCGGTTCATTGTGGAGGAACCTGGCGTTTCGGAGGACCGACTGTGGCGGGATACTTCTGTGCAGAATGCCTATGTGCGCTATATGGAGAGGCAGCAGGCAGAGAAGGATTTATGCTTCATTACGGGAGAGCGGCTTCCCTGTGTGGACAAACATGCCTCCCGCATCCGCGGTTCCGGTGATAAATCCAAGCTGATTTCGGCCAATGATTCTACCGGATTTACATTTCGGGGACGCTTCAGCACCAGCCGGGAGGCAGCGACAATCAGCTTTGAGGCTTCCCAGAAGGCTCACAATGCATTGAAATGGCTTGTGGAGCGTCAGGGCATTAACAAAGGCGGACGAATCTTCCTGATCTGGGGGACGGATGATCCCGGAGCGGTTCCTGATCCCCACAGAGGCTCCAATCCCTTGTTGGGCGATGAGGATGAAGATGAAGTAGCGGAAAGCGGAGATAGTACCCATAAGGAATTTGCCGAACGAATCCGTAAAGCGCTGGATGGATTCCGATACAAGGCCGAATACAGGGCTGATGTGGTCATTATGATTCTGGATGCGGCTACAACAGGCAGAATGTCAGTGGTCTATTACCGGGATATGGATAAAAATATATTCCTCGATCGGCTTGCGGAATGGTTTACCAACTGCTCCTGGCCGTTGCCCGGCAAGAATAAAGGGGGCAGGACATCCTTTTTTATGGCCTCTCCCAGTACCTCGGAGGTTGTGTTTGCGGCGTATGGCTCACGGGTGGATGATAAGCTTGAGAAGGCGGCCCGGGAACGGTTGCTCCCCTGCATTGTAGACGGGAAGCCTATACCTGCCGATATTGTGGATAATGCTGTTCGCAGGGCTTCCAACCCGGCAGGGATGGAGGCATGGGAATGGGAGAGAACGCTGGGAATAACCTGCGCGCTCGTCCGCAAATCTGAAAAGGATAAGCACAAGGAGGAGTATGAGGTGAATCTGGATACCAGTAATAGGGACCGTAATTATCTGTTCGGACGGCTCCTGGCTATCGCCGATGTGCTGGAACGCTCAGCCCTTGGCAAGGAGGAAAGGCGGGCGACAAACGCAGTCCGGTATATGGGGGTTTTCGCAAGGCATCCGCTTAGGACATGGGGAATCATTCAGCGCTGTCTCCAGCCTTACCAGGCGCGAATGGGAACAAAGGCGAATTATTATAACAAGTTGCTGGACGAGGTTCTATCCATGTTTCGATTGGAAGAGTTTTCGGATGAGCCTTTAACCAATGTCTATCTGATCGGTCTGGCAGGCCAGCGCACCGAGCTTTACAAGAAACGTTCCGACAAGGATGCTCCGGAAGCGGCAGAAATTTTGTCCGATGAAGAACAGGATAACGAGGAGGAATAAGAGATGGGTACTTTGGATCATAAGATTGACTTTGCAGTTGTTTTTTCGGTCAAAAATGCCAACCCCAATGGAGATCCGTTGAATGGAAACCGGCCGCGTGAAAATTACGAAGGCAGGGGAGAGGTTTCCGATGTATGCTTGAAGCGCAAAATCCGCAACCGCCTCCAGGACATGGGGGAATCCATTCTGGTTCAATCCGATGACCGCCGCAACGATGCGTATCTCAGTATTAAGGACCGGGTGGATGCCAACAAGGAGGTGCAGGAGTTTGCTTCCGGCAAAAAGCAAAACAGTGAATTGTTTGCCCGCGCAGCATGCGAGGCCTGGATTGATGTGCGGAGCTTTGGCCAGGTATTCGCATTCAGCGCCAAGGATAAGGAAGCAAAAGGCGTCTCTGTAGGCGTTCGTGGCCCTGTTTCCATCCATACTGCATTCAGCGTTGATCCAATCGATATTACCAGCACCCAAATTACGAAGAGTGTAAACTCGGAAACCTCCGGCAAAAAGGGCTCCGACACCATGGGGATGAAGCATCGGGTGGACTTTGGCGTATACGTATTCTACGGCAGCATCAATACTCAATTGGCAGAAAGAACAGGGTTTACCAATGAAGATGCAGACAAAATTCGGCAGGCATTGATTACTCTGTTTGAAAATGATACATCCTCCGCCCGCCCTGACGGCAGCATGGAGGTGCATCGGGTCTACTGGTGGGAGCATAGCTCCAAGCTGGGACAATATTCCTCTGCCAAGGTGCACCGTTCGCTGAAGGTCAACCGTAAGAAAACGTCCGGTGCGGAAAAATCCGTAGAGGACTGGTACGAGATTACGGTGGAGTCCCTGGATGGGCTGGCTTGCCAAGAATATGCCGGAATATAGTGAGGAGGATTATTTGCTGCTGTCGGGCATTCAGCATTTTAACTTTTGCCGGCGGCAGTGGGCACTGATCCATATTGAGCAGCAGTGGGCGGAGAATGTGCGTACGATTGAAGGATCGCATGTGCACCGGGTGGCGGACCAGCCTTTTCTCCGGGAAAAGCGCGGCGGCAAGCTGGTTGTACGGGCTATGCCGGTGCATTCCAGGACGTTAGGAATAACGGGAGTTTGTGATGTGGTAGAATTTGTGCGCGATCCCCAGGGGGTGCCGTTGGCTGGGGAGGAAGGATGCTATCTTCCCTATCCGGTGGAATACAAACGGGGCAAGCCCAAAAGGGATGACTCCGACCGCTCCCAGCTTGTGGCCCAGTTGATGTGCCTGGAGGAGATGCTGGCCTGCGAGCTGTCCATGGGCTATCTCTATTACGACGAGATCAAGCATCGTGTGGAGGTTCCGGTTGACTCCGGGGACAGGGAGCGGGTTACAGCGGCTCTGGAGGAAATGCATCATTACTTCCGGCGCAGGCATACGCCCAAGGGCAAGCTCGGGCCCCATTGCAGGAGTTGCTCGCTTCATGATATTTGTCTGCCGGAGCTTGGGGGCAGGGTCTCTGTGGCAAGCTATATCGAAAGCAGGTTGGCGGAATGAAGAAGCTGCTGAATACGTTATTTGTGACAACGCCGGATGTGTATCTTTCCCTGGATGGGGAGAATGTGGTAGTAAAGCAAGAGGACAAGGTTTTGAAGAGGGTGCCGCTGCATAATCTTGAATCGGTGTGCGCCTTTGGTTATACAGGCGTAAGTCCGGCATTAATGGGAGCCTGTGCGGATCGGAATGTGGCCATTACCTTCATGACGAAAAACGGGCGTTTTCTGGCGCGGGTAATTGGCGAGGACCGCGGCAATGTGGTGCTGCGCAAGGAGCAGTACCGGATATCCGACGATGACCGGAGAAGCGCAGCAGTGGCGCGAAACTTTATTCTGGGCAAAATCTACAACAGCAAGTGGATCGTAGAGAGAGCTATCCGGGATTACAGCCTGAGGCTGGATGCGGAACGACTGAAGCGAGTCTCTCTATCTTTGAGTGAAACTATGAAGTTTGTACGGAGCGTGGAAGATTTGGAGGTGCTGCGGGGATTGGAGGGCGCCGCGGCTGTGCAATATTACAGTGTCTTCGATGATCTGATTTTGCAGCAGAAGGAAAGTTTCCACTTCCACGGGCGCAGCCGGAGGCCTCCGTTGGATGCGGTGAATGCGCTCTTGTCTTTCTTGTACACGATGCTCTCCAATGATATGAAGGCAGCCCTGGAGGCAGTGGGGCTGGACGCGTATGTTGGCTTTATGCATCGGGACAGGCCGGGCCGCGCCTCTTTGGCACTGGATGTTATGGAGGAATTGCGGGCTGTGATGGCGGATCGTCTGGCGTTGTCGCTTATCAATAAGAAGCTGATCAATGGCGGGGGCTTCTGTCAAAAAGAAAACGGCGCGATCATCATGGATGACGATACCCGAAAGCAGGTGCTCCAGGCTTGGCATGAACGGAAGCAGGAAACCATTACCCATCCGTATTTGAATGAGAAAATTTCCTGGGGATTGGTTCCTTATGTCCAGGCACTGCTGCTGGCCCGGTATATCCGCGGCGATCTGGATGAGTATCCGCCCTTTTTATGGAAATGATGATTGCCCTCCCGCGGAGTATGCGGATTGAAAGGGGACAGATGAGGCTGTGCTGGTATTGATTACCTATGATGTGAGCACCACCACAAGCGAAGGCCGCAGAAGGCTCAGCCAGGTGGCGCGCAAATGCCAGGATTATGGGCAACGGGTGCAGAACTCCGTGTTTGAATGCCTGCTGGATGCGACTCAACTTCGCAAGCTGAAATTTGAACTGGAGGAGCTGATCGACAAACAAACCGATAGCCTTCGTTTTTATAACCTGGGAGACAAGTATAAATCCAGAGTCGAGCATATGGGAGCCAAAGCCTCTTTTGACATGGATGGGCCGTTGATTGTCTAGGCATAGGGTTCGGTAATATCTGGAGGCATAGGCACTCATTTGCGGACATACTTTAAGTGGTGCGAATATCAAGCTCCCATAAAAATCCCGGCTCCTTCGCACCTCAAATATTGTCGAAGTTGATCGAAAACGAGCTGTAGTATAAAATGTCAAGAGCGCAAGCCTATCAATCTCATATATGTCCATTTGAAAAAGCAACAATTGATCGCAGCCCGCGATCAATCAAGTGAATTTTCGCAGTCGCTCTCCGCGAGGAGGGCGTGGATTGAAATCAAGATATCTGGTTCCACGCCGGGTTAAATATCGTCGCTCTCCGCGAGGAGGGCGTGGATTGAAATCAAGATGAAAAATTGATCAATAAAGCTCAATTTGTCGCTCTCCGCGAGGAGGGCGTGGATTGAAATGTCTCCCGGCTCCGTAGGCTCGAAGTCCGGTGTGTCGCTCTCCGCGAGGAGGGCGTGGATTGAAATAGCAAGCGCCGCCGCTCTTGGTATAACCGTGTTAGTCGCTCTCCGCGAGGAGGGCGTGGATTGAAATTAAACTGTTGGGAAACATACATGACAACCCTGAAGTCGCTCTCCGCGAGGAGGGCGTGGATTGAAATCAAACAAGTAGGGATATATTCAGCAGCCCCATCTGGTCGCTCTCCGCGAGGAGGGCGTGGATTGAAATCGACAATGAGCTGCATAATATGGCGCTATCCTCGTCGCTCTCCGCGAGGAGGGCGTGGATTGAAATACGCCGTTAACCTCCTCATGCAAAGTATTTTTGGTCGCTCTCCGCGAGGAGGGCGTGGATTGAAATAAATACTCGTACCCCTGCTTGTGGTAATTGGGTGGTCGCTCTCCGCGAGGAGGGCGTGGATTGAAATGTGGTCATCGCTGCTCCATACCCTCGGACCCGGTGTCGCTCTCCGCGAGGAGGGCGTGGATTGAAATAGATACACTCCAAAGTTCATCCAGCTCCACTTGGGTCGCTCTCCGCGAGGAGGGCGTGGATTGAAATTTGGACAGGTCTTCATGCTCCTGCTCCGTCAGCGGTCGCTCTCCGCGAGGAGGGCGTGGATTGAAATCGCAGCGAAGAAAGCCGTTTCTAGGGTGTTTTGTTGTCGCTCTCCGCGAGGAGGGCGTGGATTGAAATACCTCCTTGCTTTGGAAGGATTATCCTCCTGTGTGTCGCTCTCCGCGAGGAGGGCGTGGATTGAAATACCTCCTTGCTTTGGAAGGATTATCCTCCTGTGTGTCGCTCTCCGCGAGGAGGGCGTGGATTGAAATTGCTTGAATCCTCTTCCCGCAAAGATACGCCGGAGTCGCTCTCCGCGAGGAGGGCGTGGATTGAAATAAATTGCCGAAGGGGAACAAACTCCATGCGGTGGTCGCTCTCCGCGAGGAGGGCGTGGATTGAAATATCCGCGTCGCCTTTGGCGTTGTATAAGCCATTGGTCGCTCTCCGCGAGGAGGGCGTGGATTGAAATCCGGTCCATGCTGATGGGGCTGTCCCAAGATATGTCGCTCTCCGCGAGGAGGGCGTGGATTGAAATATTTTCACTGGCTACCGACTGGTACACCAGCTCGGTCGCTCTCCGCGAGGAGGGCGTGGATTGAAATACTGTTGTTTTTGGTGGTTCAATCACATCAACGAGTCGCTCTCCGCGAGGAGGGCGTGGATTGAAATCGTTCCGGTATCCGCCCCTGTGGGGTTGCTGGTGTGTCGCTCTCCGCGAGGAGGGCGTGGATTGAAATAAGAATCGGACGAAAGCAGGCATTTGATGTTGAGTCGCTCTCCGCGAGGAGGGCGTGGATTGAAATATCATAGAAAATGGTCGATATACGGTAAATAAAGAGTCGCTCTCCGCGAGGAGGGCGTGGATTGAAATAAACGAAAGGAGCAAACAGTCATGAAAGACCAAGTCGCTCTCCGCGAGGAGGGCGTGGATTGAAATAGCTTGGCCGACGGGTCCCGGGGCAGCAACTCCGTCGCTCTCCGCGAGGAGGGCGTGGATTGAAATGATGTGAAGAAGGTCATTGTCGGCAAAGCGGTGGTCGCTCTCCGCGAGGAGGGCGTGGATTGAAATTCCAAAGGAGGCCGCTATGGACTATCGTAAAGCCGTCGCTCTCCGCGAGGAGGGCGTGGATTGAAATCCGCAGCGGTGCCGGTATTTTTGCTTGCCGCTGTGTCGCTCTCCGCGAGGAGGGCGTGGATTGAAATAGCCTGTACGAGGAGTATCTGTTCTTGTTCATGGAGGTCGCTCTCCGCGAGGAGGGCGTGGATTGAAATAGCCTGTACGAGGAGTATCTGTTCTTGTTCATGGAGGTCGCTCTCCGCGAGGAGGGCGTGGATTGAAATCCCTGTTTACCATCACAAAAGGAACCGGGATGCAGTCGCTCTCCGCGAGGAGGGCGTGGATTGAAATCAACTGCGTACGAACCTGAGCCACATATATACCGTCGCTCTCCGCGAGGAGGGCGTGGATTGAAATATTAAACGGAAGATTACCGCGGCCGACCGGATGGGTCGCTCTCCGCGAGGAGGGCGTGGATTGAAATATTAAACGGAAGATTACCGCGGCCGACCGGATGGGTCGCTCTCCGCGAGGAGGGCGTGGATTGAAATTTTACGAAGTTTGAGGCAGCGCATATGGCGCTCACGTCGCTCTCCGCGAGGAGGGCGTGGATTGAAATTGATTATTCGCAAGGTCTATGCGTGGGTGCGAAAGTCTCTCTCCGCGAGGAGGGCGTGGATTGAAATCAGTAGATGTGATGGAGGTGTCAGCCCCCCCAAAGTCGCTCTCCGCGAGGAGGGCGTGGATTGAAATCCCGTCCGGGGTTACGCGTGTTCCGGACGGAATGTCGCTCTCCGCGAGGAGGGCGTGGATTGAAATTTGTATTCCAGTAAATCGGACAAATCACACTCCAAGTCGCTCTCCGCGAGGAGGGCGTGGATTGAAATTCCCTGCAGGCATCCAAAACCCTCCTTATCGTAGTCGCTCTCCGCGAGGAGGGCGTGGATTGAAATACAGGGTTTGCGCCGTTCTCCGCAGACTCCGGAGTCGCTCTCCGCGAGGAGGGCGTGGATTGAAATCAGGATGCCGGGTTCATCTACCACAGCGAAGTGGTCGCTCTCCGCGAGGAGGGCGTGGATTGAAATCCAGATAACCGTAAGCGAGATACGCACAACGGCTTGTCGCTCTCCGCGAGGAGGGCGTGGATTGAAATAATTGAGTCATAAGATTCTTTCGTCCTTTCTGGTCGCTCTCCGCGAGGAGGGCGTGAATTGAAATGCGGCACAATATCACGCTGGACCCGCGGGTGTACGTCGCTCTCCGCGAGGAGGGCGTGGATTGAAATTCCTTGTCGTATACGGCTTCTACCACGCTGCGGATGTTGCACTTCATATGGAGTGCGTGGATTGAAATGACACCAAGGACAATAAGGGGATTGTTGCTGATCGTCGCACTCCGTATGGGGGGAATTATAGTGCAGTACAAGAACGAATATTGATTTAAAGGATCTAAACCTATGAGTAACGGGTGCTAACATAGTCTGGAGAATGTACTGAGGAGGGCTGCCGCAGTTTTTAGGGAAGATCCTTTTTCCTGGTTGAAATCTGGCCTCAAGAGTTCATAATGGATTTCGAAATTCAAAAGAATAGCGACCGGTGCGAATGTCAAGCTCCCATAAAAACTCCGGCTCCTTCGCACCTCAAATGTTGTCGAATTAAAACGAAAAAGATTAACTCTCAAAAATGTCAATATCTATGCTATACTTTCTTTGTATACATCATAGACATTATCACACTATCTATGTTGATTTTGGATTGATCACACCTTTTTTTGCGGTCGCACTTCGTATGGAGTGCGCGGATTGAAATCGTAATGTCGCCGTCTCCGCACGTGCATCCGTTAAGTCGCACTTCGTATGGAGTGCGCGGATTGAAATAAACGGTATTGGAAAGAAATCCAACCCCCGAAGAGTCGCACTTCGTATGGAGTGCGCGGATTGAAATATATCATTTTGCTGCGCCTGCTGAATCTGTTGCGTCGCACTTCGTATGGAGTGCGCGGATTGAAATCCAGCGCTCATAATCCTCTTGGTCTTTTTGCACAGACGTCGCACTTCGTATGGAGTGCGCGGATTGAAATATAGTGTCATAGCAGGCCGTAAACAGCCCGAACATGTCGCACTTCGTATGGAGTGCGCGGATTGAAATCCGCCGTGCTGCATCCACTCACCTATTTCGGCGCGTCGCACTTCGTATGGAGTGCGCGGATTGAAATTGTGCTGGGAGAGTTCGTCCCACGTGGCCGTGGGGTCGCACTTCGTATGGAGTGCGCGGATTGAAATTGCCTATGGTTTTTCGGTCGTCCGTTTTGTTTGGGTCGCACTTCGTATGGAGTGCGCGGATTGAAATGTCGTCCGCCTCCAATCGTTCGGCTACGCGATTGTCGCACTTCGTATGGAGTGCGCGGATTGAAATTCGCTCAACTGGTGGAACTTCGCAAGCAATTCAAGTCGCACTTCGTATGGAGTGCGCGGATTGAAATAACTAGATATGGCGAAACGAATCGAAAGATTACAGGTCGCACTTCGTATGGAGTGCGCGGATTGAAATGGCCTTTGCCTCTGCTTCCTTAGCGGCAATCTCGTGTCGCACTTCGTATGGAGTGCGCGGATTGAAATTCAAAACCTACACGGCCAGCCAACACCGGACGCAGTCGCACTTCGTATGGAGTGCGCGGATTGAAATCAATCAGATTTTGAATTTTTGTTTACATTTACGTCGCACTTCGTATGGAGTGCGCGGATTGAAATTCCCCCAGCTGGTCGGCCAGCGTCAAAATACGCGTCGCACTTCGTATGGAGTGCGCGGATTGAAATTCTTTAACCACTCCCACGCCAGCTGCAAGAAGGTAAGTCGCACTTCGTATGGAGTGCGCGGATTGAAATCTCATCAAAGCGGACTTCACGGAAAATTTGGATGTCGCACTTCGTATGGAGTGCGCGGATTGAAATATCTACGGATTTTCGGTGTTCCTCTGCCAGCTTTGGTCGCACTTCGTATGGAGTGCGCGGATTGAAATCTCTTGTATCGTGTGGAGTATCATATCCTCAATGTCGCACTTCGTATGGAGTGCGCGGATTGAAATTCAATCCTAATTCCGAAGACGTTTTTCCACCCAGGTCGCACTTCGTATGGAGTGCGTGGATTGAAATCAACTGTCAGGTTTGCTCCGTCATCGTCAATGCAGTCGCACTTCGTATGGAGTGCGTGGATTGAAATGGCTATGCCGGAATCAGTCCCAGGTTGATGGGCGTTGCACTCCATGTGAGCGTGGATTGAAATTGGAAGGTACCCGCGGCGCAGATTTTCATATTGGTCGCACTCATGTGAGCGCATGGAATGAAATTCTTGATTATGGCCTTGGCCAATCTCCTGGCCCTCGTTGCCCTCCATTCCGGAGCATGAACCGGGAATGATTCTTCTCCCTCACTTGCCCCTCCTTTTTCCGCTGCTGTGCTGAACGACTCACTTCCTCTTCCTTGTCTGGTTGTCTTGAAGGCCTGCTTGGATGCCCTGTTTGGCCAGCCTATTCTCTCGGTCTTCCAGTGGAGAGGAGCCGGGATTGGTGCTATACTGGGAATGATTGCGGCGGTAGAATGGAGTCTGGGCGGTTGCCGCGGATGCATAAACGGCGGTTTGACTGATAGCGTTTACATTCTGTTGCTGTCCAATATGCCAGCGGTTAGGGCTGTTCCCGAGGGGAGGGACGCGAGTAAATGAGCAGGTTTTTAAGGCGGCTGGTGCCTGCGAAGCTGAGCAACCGGTTGTTTCTTGCCTTCATTACCTTTATTCTGGTTCCGGTCATGGGCTACCAGGTGTACCAGTTCAATGAAATCCAGCAAATGATGATGGGAGAGATGAAGGAAAAGAGTCTTCAGCAGACCGAGTTTGTCAAGGAGGTGCTGTTGAATTTGCGCAAGGAGGTCATCGATTCCTATTATCTGGCGGAATCTCTTCCGGCTCTGGCGGTGGAGCCGTCATCCGGCGATGATAAAACCAAGGCCATCACCGACTGGCTGCGGTCCCGTCAGCAGGTCAGCTCCTACAGCAAGTTCATCTCGCTGGCGCTGGAGGACGGGGACGGGAAGGTGTATGATTCCTCCGGTGAAGCCCGCATTTCCCGGGGAGCACTGTCGGGCCAATGGCTGCCGGAGCAACTGGCTGCCGGCCGGACAATGGAGTGGAGTGAAGATCAGCAGGAGTTCATCGGCGTGCTGACGAACCGCAATGATCAGGTTGTGGGGTATCTTTCTCAGAAATTGGATTACGAGGCTTGTCTGTATGAATTGTCCCGGGGATTTGTTGTGCATCAGTTTTACTATCTTCTGGATCAGTCGGGAGAACTGGTGGCCAAAACAGGACGGATGGATGCTCTGAGCCGTTCGGATACATATCTCAGCAATGAGGTCAGCCTCCTTGCGGCGGATTTGACCCTGGCCAGCAGGCTTCCCCTGGAGCAATATTTTGGCGATATGGATACGCTTAAGCATCAGTCTTATAGTGTTTACATGGTGTTCACGCTGATGTTTGCCGTCATTACCTATCTCATCACCTCTACCTTAAGCCGTCCGCTGCAGCTGCTCCAAAGCCGGATGCGGCAAGTAGTGGACAGCAGATTCAGTGTCAGTCTGCCGGTTCACCGGTTCCGCGGAGAGATTGAGGAGGTAGCTAAAAGCTTTAACCAGATGGTGCATGATCTGCAGGTATCGGTGCAAAAGCTGAAGCAGGAGGAGCGGCAAAAGGAAGCGAGCCGGTTTCAAATGCTGATGAGCCAGATGAATCCCCATTTTCTGCTGAATACCCTGAATACCCTGAAGTGGAACGCTGCCAAAAAGAAGGACCGGGAGACGGCGGATATTTGCGTGGCTCTGGGCCTGCTCCTGGAAACAAGCCTGAATGTGGACAGGGATTTGATCCATCTCAAGGAGGAAACCGCCCTTGTGGATGCGTTTTTGCATATTCAGAATTTCCGGTACGGGAAAAGGTTTCATATGGAGTATGAGATCGATGAGGGTTACCATTACGCATTGATTCCGAAGCTGAGTCTCCAGCCTTTGGTGGAGAATGCCATTAAACATGGTTTCTCCCGGATGAAAGAAGGCGGCGTCATCACCATCCGGGTTTGCCGGGAAGCGGAGTATCTTTCGGTGGAGGTGGAGGATAACGGCATAGGGCTTGCGGAAGCAGGCCCAAAAAGGCCCGTTGGCGGGCGCAGGGGCATTGGGTTAAGCAATTTGCGGGAGCGGCTCGCGCTCATGTATCGCGGGGAGGGAACGCTTGAACTGCTGGCTTTGGAGCGGGGGACGCTGGCCCGGATGAAGATCCCGTATTTGCTGGCCAAGCCTTATGAAGGGGAGTGAAGCTGAAGATGTGGAAGGTATTGCTTTGCGAGGATGAGCCCGTTGTCCGGGAGGCTCTGGTCGAACAGATTCCCTGGGAAGAGTTCGGGTTTTCGCTGATTGCCCAAGCGGATAACGGCAGCGAGGCGTTGGAGCTGATTTGCCAACTGCAGCCGGATCTGGTGATCACAGATATTGTGATGCCGGAAATGGATGGGATTGAGCTGCTCCAGAAAGCCAGAATGATCTCTGATGCCAGATTCGTCATGCTGACTTGCATGAATGACTTTGATTATGTCCGTTTGGCGCTGGAGAACGGCGCTTCCGGCTATTTGCTTAAGCTGTCGGCTGATGAGAAGGCGCTGCGGGAGATGCTCCGCAAGCTTGACAAGGAGCTGAAGGAACGGTTTCTCCACAAAGGAAGCGGGGAGCCCTTTCGTTTTCAACAGGAATACAAAGCGTTATGGGATCATCTCATCAGCACCGGTGATGCGGAAAGCTGCCGGGCTGAACCGGTGTATCTTCATCGGCTCCATGAACTGTATCCTCATGTGGAAGTGCGGGTTCTTGCGCCTTCATGCCGGGAAAACATGGAGAAGCTGGAGGAGAAGTGGACGCGGCTGATGCCTTCCCATTCCCTCATTCACCATGTGGAGTTACAGGGAGTCAGAACGTTTTTCCTGTGGACCGCTTCACCGGCAGGAGCTTCGGCTCTGCAGCAGGAATCGGAGTCTGGAGTCAGCATGTCCATTGCCGAACAAGGCGGCAGCTCTTACCAAGAGCTGATGCGCATGTGGCGCCGAATCCTCCTGGAGTGGAACAGCCGATGGTACGGCGGAAGCTGCACAGAGGAGCGTGGCCACAGGCATGAGGCCTCCGCCGTCCCACCCTCTGCCTGGAGCCTGCCCTGGAGCCAGGAAAAGCTATGGGTCCGCTGCCTGGATGCCAAGGACAAGGAGGGCTTATGGCGGCTTATGGACGAAATCTGGGCGAAGATGATGGAGGATTCCGTCTGGTTTTTCCAAGCCAAGACCACAGCGGACCGGCTGCTGGCTCTGGCTGTCCATGTATGGGCCAGGACTGCCTCCTCTTCTGCGGAGGAGGACTATAGCGGGGCGGAAGACCATAAGGACTTGAAGCGGAAGCTGGAGCGCCGGCTGGACAGCTTTCTCGGGGACCTGCATCAGGAGAAGCTGACGGATACGGGGCGTGAGGAAATCAACCGGGTGATGGAATATGTGCAGCTTCATCTGAAGGAGGATATTTCCTTGCGCTCCATGGCCCATTACGTGAATCTGGATGAACGGTATCTCAGCACCCTGTTCAGCAGGCAGACCGGCGAGACCTTCATCAACTATTTGCAGCAGGCCAGAGTGGACAAGGCGATCGCCCTGCTTCTGGAGACGGATATGACCATCCGCGAAATCGGGGAGCAGGCGGGGTTTGCCAATGAGAACTATTTCTTCCGCATCTTCAAGCGCCGGACAGGAGAGACACCCGCCCAATACCGTAGAAGCAAGAAGTGACTGAAACCGGCTAATGCGGCTTATCCGCAGGAGCCGGTTTTTTGCTGCCGGCGGTTGTCGATGGCAGCCATGTTGTGAAAAGTGTGCAGTTCATGTTGTGAAAATCCTTCATTATGTTCCGTCCTGGAGGATGATACACTTTGGTTGTCGGAGAGAAAACATACCAAGGTGGTGCAAAAAATGGGCGCAAACGCAGAGACGAGAGAACAGGAGGCGGCTTGGGTCAGGAAAGGGGCGGCTCTTCCGGGCTGGATGAAGGAATTGTGGAAAAGCCGCACGTTGTACATCATGATTCTTCCGGGGCTGCTGTATTATTTTATATTCAAGTACATGCCCATGTACGGCGTGATTATCAGCTTCAAGGAGTACAATTTTGGGTTAGGACTGCTTGCCAGTCCCTGGGCTGACCCTTGGTACAAATATTTTCAGCAGTTTATGGAATCCCCCTACTTTACGCAAATCATCGGCAATACTTTGATCATCAGTGTTTACAAAATCGTGTTCGGCATGCTGCCCCCCATTATTCTGGCTCTGCTGTTCAACGAATGCAGGCTCAGGTGGTTCCGCAGTATAATTCAGACCTTAAGCTATATGCCGCATTTTCTCTCCTGGGTCATCGTGTTTGGTATGTCGGTAGCTTTCCTGTCCCAGACCCAGGGCATTATTAACCGCTGGATTGTGGACGCCGGTTATCAGGCCATACCTTTTCTCAATTCAAGCGAGTGGTTCCGATCTGTGCTCATCAGTACGGATATCTGGAGAGATCTGGGCTGGGGAGCCATTGTCTACATGGCGGCTATGGGGGCCATTGATCCTACCCTGTACGAAGCAGCCAGAGTGGATGGGGCCGGCCGGTTCCGCATGATCTGGTACATTACCCTTCCAGGCATCCGCAGTGTCATTATCATGCTGCTGATTTTGAAGCTGGGGCATATTATGGACGCCGGCTTCGAGCAGATTTTTATCATGTATAATGTGAATGTATACGCCGTGGCGGATATTATCGACACCTGGGTATTCCGGACCGGCTTGGAGCAGATGAACTTCGGCCTGGCGGGTGCGGTAGGCTTGTTCAAATCCTTAATCGGGCTGGTGCTGGTTGTAAGCTCCAACCGTCTGGCCAAACGCTGGGGGGAAGGAATATGGTAAGATCGGGAAAAGACCGGATATTTGATGCTCTTGTAGTTGCGCTTTTGGCCATCGTTGGATTTATGGCAATCTTTCCCCTGTTGTTTGTGGTCTCTGTTTCCTTGACTCCCTATGAGGTTGTGGTCAAGCATGGCGGCTTTATCCTCTTGCCCAAGGAAATAACGCTATCCGCATACAAGCACTTGATTCATACGCCTGCAATTCCAAAGGCCTTCTATGTCAATATTTTCATTACGGCAGTGGGGACTCTTGTGAACATTCTGCTAACGGTTCTATTGGCCTATCCCTTGAGCCGAAAAGCCTTAAAGGGGCGGAGTATGTTCCTGTTCTTCATCGTCCTGACCATGCTGTTCAACGGGGGGATGATTCCCACCTACCTGGTGGTGCAGTGGACCGGGCTGTTGAATACGGTTTGGGCGATGATTCTGCCGACGGCAATCGCCACCTTCAATATGCTGATTATTAAAACCTTCCTGGAGGGACTGCCCAACGAGCTGTTCGAGTCGGCGCGCATGGACGGGGCCGGAGAATGGCGGGTGCTGTTCCAGATTGCTGTGCCGCTGGCTGTACCCTCACTCTTAACGGTAGGTTTGTTCTATATGGTGAGTCACTGGAATGAGTTTTTTCAGGCCGTTCTCTATGTGCGAAACAAGGATCTGCAGCCGCTTCAGGTGGTGGTCAGAGAGATATTGATGGCCGGTCAGTCCGAGGTGGATGTAACGGATAAGCCATTGCCGACGATGACCATGCAGATGGCTGCTGTAGTTACGGCGTCTCTTCCGATTATTGCCGTCTACCCGTTTATCCAGAAATATTTTACCAAGGGTATGCTTATCGGCGCTGTAAAAGGTTGATTGTTTCCCTGGAGAGTGTGGCAGGGGGACTGCAACATATAGCAAGCACATATTGAAGAAAAGAGGGACGTCCAATGAAAAAGAAGCAAGGCGCAAAAATGTGGCTGGCCGGAATGTCTATTGCACTCCTGGCGGCATCGGTGTTGCCCGGTTGCGGCAAAGAAGACGGGAAGGAGAATGGCGCCTCCCCCTCCCAGGCCCCGGTGGTGTCGGGCAGTGTCAGTCCGGCCGCCAATGTGGCCCCGGTAAAGGTGGAGATTCTGAAGCTGGGTACATCCGCCTCCACTCCCATTCCTACCCCCGATTTTTTGCATGACGGAATACTGAAGGCCACCGGTGTGGATTTAACGCTGAATTTGATCGCAACCGGAACGGATTTGGACAACAAGATCAATGTGCTGGCCGCCTCCAATGATTTGCCTGATTTAATCGAAACCCGCAACCGGAATGTGTATCAGCAGCTGGTTAAGAACGGTCTTCTGCTGGACCTGACCCCTTATGAGAGCAAGATGGCGGGAATCAAGAAGCTGGTGGGAGCCGGATTGGATAGCGCCAGAATCAACGGCAAGCTTTACGGCATTACCAGACCTACCTCCGGCCAGCCATCCAATGGCTGGATTCGCAAGGATTGGCTGGACAAATTGGGGATGGCCATGCCCACCAATCCCGATGAGCTGCTTCAGGTGGCGAAGGCCTTCACCGAGAAGGACCCGGACGGCAACGGCAAGAAGGATACCTTCGGCATTACCGGCAGCGTGGAGGGGGGAAACGCCAGTATTTTTGCGCCCATCCTGCTGTCCTATGGAGTCAGTCCCTTTTACAATGCCTTCTATATCCGGGATAACAAGGTGTACAATTCCCTGTATGATCCCAATATGAAAACGGCGCTGGAGAAAATCCGCCAATTCGTCTCGGAGGGTGTGGTAGATCCGGAGTTTACCAGCAATAAGCCTGCTGCAGCCAAAGACAAGGCACATAAAGGGCAGGCGGGAATCCTCTATGATGCTTGGCCTTCTCTTGTTCGGGATGAAAGCGTGCAGGTGATCAAGGCAGCCAATCCCAATGCCGAATGGGTCATTATTCCCGAATTCAAAGGCACCCCCTTTAACTATGCACGTTCCATTGATCAGGGGGCCAACGGCGGCTTTATTATGCTGCCCAAACGGCTGGAGAAGGAGCCGGAGAAGCTGGACCGGATCTTGAGTATGCTGAACTATATCTCCGACGGCGACGGGCTGCTGCTGGCCCAGTACGGCCTGAAGGATGTTCATTACAAGCTGGAGGGCGGGCAAATCGTGATGACCGATAAGGCCACCGAAGCGGGCTTCACAACCCTGTACCAGTTAATTGGCCGTAATGAAAAGGAATACCTCAACACCAAATTTCCCAAGCAAGCCTCTTATATCAACCAGTCTTTGGCCATGCCGGAGCTGAAAACGGTAAACCAGCTGCTGGATAAGCCGGAGAATTATTCCGCTACGGATGCGGAGCGATATATGCAAGAGGAAATGCTGAAATTTTTCTATAGCAAAAGCAATCTGACCACGGATTATGAGAAATTCCTGCAGGAATTGGGCACTAAGTTCGGATTTTCCAAGATGCAGCAATTAGCCGAAAAGCAGCTGAAGGAACAGGGCTTGCTCAAATAATCTCGGGAGGGTTGATGGGATGTACAAGAGGGTATGGAGCATTCTGATGGTTTGGGTGCTGCTGGCGGGTTCCCTTTTCGGGCTGGCCCCGGCGACATATGCGGCCGAAGGGCAGGAAACGGGGGCAGGCGAAGAGGCGGTACCCGTATATGCGGAGGATTTTGAGAATGGCTTCGGCTTGTTCACCAGCCGTTTCGGCACGATGCAAATCAGCGCCAATGAAAAGCACAGCGGCCAATACGGGGTACAGGTAGGCTTTAATGCCTCCGCCCAGGGGATCTGGTACAAGCATGACCGCTTGCTGGAGGATTGGACGGTTACCGCTTGGGTATATGATGATATGTCGGAAGCGATTAACGTGCTCCATTTTCAGGAAACGGACACTTCCACTAGAAATGTAAATTTTTGGGTGGGTTACAATGTTACTAATCAGGGCGAATCCAATTACTCCACCCGCTTCGGCAACACCCATACTCCTACCACAGCGGCACGGAGTCAAGGCTGGCATAAGTTCACGGTTGTCAATGATTTTACCGGCGAGATGGAATTAAAGGTTTATGTGGATGATGTCCTTTCCATGACAGGCACTGCCTTCAAAATGAGAACGGTTACCATGGGCAATTTCTGGAGTGACCGGAATACCTCCACCACAAGGTATTGGGATGACTTTGCACTGTATGATGTGGCCATCCATATGGACGGGGGCGAAGCGCCGGAGGAAGAAGCTCCTGTCCGCGAGCCTGTGACTGGCAAATCCGGTTTGGGCTACAAGGCGGAAACGGGAATTTCCGCTATCGCCCATTCCCTTCTGCTGACCGCCGGAAGCCCGGATGTAATTGCCAACGATACGAAGGATATGTTGGACCGCACCAATCCCCTCATTGTCCCGGTTCTGGAGTCGGGCGGGGCTCTGGTGCCTGCAGAGCTGCTGGCCGACAATTACGGGGCGCAGCTTGCCTGGGACGATGCCGGGCGGACTCTTGCCATCGGATATGAGGGGCATACCGGAGTTCTCCAGCCGGGAGCCAGTCTCATGCAGGTGGATGGCCAACCTGTTTCACTGGCCCAGCCTGCCGCCATTCGGGATGGAAGACTCTTCATCCCGCTTAAGGAAGTGGCGGAAGCCCTTCTTAACCTTCAGGTTGCGGTGAAGGAATCCGGACTTATGATTGTCGATGCGGCTGCGGTGGAAGTGACGGCGGCTCAGGAGGAACAAATTCTGCAGCATTTTAATCGCCCCGGCCGGATATTGTTCGTCTCCACGGATGGCAATGACGCCGGTGCGGGAACATTGGAGGCCCCTTACCGGACTCTGGAGGCGGCGAGAGACAGGATCAGGAGCATGAAGGCAGCTGAAGGGTTGCCTGAGGGGGGCGTAACCGTATATGTGCGGGGCGGCGACTATTCCCGTGCTGAGCCCTTTATGCTGGAGGAGCAGGATTCAGGGACGGAAGCGGCGCCTGTCCGGTATGCAGGATACTTTGGCGAGAAGGCCCGCATACACGGGGGGGTTATTATTCCACCGGGCGCTTTTGGGGCTGTTGCGGAGCAGGAAATTCGGGACAGATTTTTGCCGGAGGCAGTAGAGCATATCAAGGTGGCGGATCTGGCCGCTCTGGGGGTAACGGCGGGTCAAATTGGGGATATCGCCTATCAGGGCCACGGCATCGTCATTCAGCCGTCTGAAAGCGAGCTGTTCGTGGATAACAAGCCGATGATCCGGGCCCGCTATCCCAATCAGGGTTATCTGAAGATTACCGAAGTGATCCGGGAAGGCTCCGTTCCCCGGGCTGGGGATATGGGCGGAATACCCCCCATATTCAAATTCAAGGACCCCGGCAGCCGGGTCCAGTCCTGGTCCGGCGTCTCTGATAGCTGGATTTACGGCTTCCCCAAGTATCAATGGGCGGATAATACCATAGGCGTTCATTCTATTGATCCGGCAACCCTGACCATGGAGCTTGCACAGCCAAGCTACTATGGAGTGGGAATCGGACAGGGCTTCTATTTCTTCAACGTGCTGGAGGAGCTGGATCAGCCCGGCGAGTGGTATTTGGACAAGCAGAATCTGAAGGCTTATGTCTATGCGGAAGAGAATCTGGACAGCGTGGAGACGGCCATTACGCTGACAGACAAGGAATTGGTGGATTTCCGCAATGTGTCCCATGTGATTTGGGAAAACTTCGACCTGGCCTACACCCGCAAGAATGCGGTGAATATGACAGGGGGCCATCATATTCGCCTGGAGGGAAACCGGATATACAATACGGGGGAAAAGGCGATTATGGCAGGCAATTACCCTGTTGCTGACGAGTATGATGTCAACAGCACAGACAGAGGCGGCAGGGATTATACCATCCGGAGCAATGATATTTTCAATATCGGCAAGGGCGCTATCCACATCTCCGGAGGCGACAGGCAAACGCTTGCTCCGGGCAGTATGCTGGTGGAGAACAACCATATCTGGAATTACGCAAGGCTGCGGATGGAAGACGGCATCAAGATGTACGGGGTTGGCAATACCATCTCCCACAACAAAATTCATGATGCTCCCAAGAAGGCGGTCCAATTCGGCGGGAATGATATGGTGGTGGAATACAATGAAATCTATGATGTGTTGTATTCCGTGGATGATATGGGCGCCGTTTACATGGGCCGCGATTTAACCTACCAAGGCAATGTGGTCAGGTATAATTTGTTCCATAATATTACAGGGCCCGGCCATTCCGGCTTGGGTGTCCATGCCATATACTTTGATGACTTCACCAGCTACGGGGAAGTCTACGGCAACCTGATGTACAAGGTGCAAAATCCCATTAAGTATAACGGCGGAAGCGGGCATAAAACCTTCAACAATATCATCTATAAGGCTACGCCCAATTCGGGCTGGTATGCGGATGTGAACAATAACAGCTCCAATGCCAATTTTGCCACGGGGGTGCTTGCCGACAATTTGGCCCGTGTGCCTTATCAAAGCGCCATTTGGCAAGCCAAGTATCCGCATCTGGCAGCTTTTATTGCAAGCAATCCCAGTGTTCCGCGGAATAATTGGTTTGACAGCAACGCCATTATTCAGCATAAGTCCATTGGGCGTTATCATCCCGGTTATGGGGGTGTCGTCAGCAATACCTATGAAACCCAGCAGGACGTGGGCTTCCTGGATGAGGGCAGCTTGAATTTCAATTTGCGTCCAGATTCAGCCGTTTATGCGGAAATTCCCGGTTTTGAGCCGCTGCCTGTTGACAAAATGGGGCTGTACGCGGATCAATACCGGACAACGACTGTGCAGGCGGCACTAATACTTGCCTCCCCGGCCACAGGTGGAGGTGGAGACGGCAACAGTGGAGGCGAAGATAGCGGGAACGGCAACGGTAACGGGAGCAGCGCTGACGGCAGTGGGGACAGCTCTGCCTATTCTGCCGGAGATGCCGATGCCGCCGGTACTGGCGTGCGGATCACCCGGTTAGGCCAAGAGAGCCAGGTGGCGGAAGTGGCGATTACCCAGGCCTCCATCCAAAAGGCCGCAGCAGCGGGCTCTCCTTTGCAGACAGTCACTGTGAGCTTTGGGGAACCGGCGTCTGTCAACACTGTTCACATTCCATTATCCGCAGTGGAATTGATGCGTACACACAAGCTTAAGCTGGAAGTGGATTTCTCCCATCTGAGGCTGGACTTTCCTGATTCATGGTTTGAACAAGTCCGCCGTTCTGAAGCTGCATCCAATACCGGAGAAGGCTGGGTGGAATTGAAGGTGGAGCTGGCCGGGGAAAAGCAGGGGAGTCTGGCCCCTCCCGGTTCCGGCTTAAGCCTTCAGCCTGTAGGCTCTGCTGTTTACCTGTCCTGGAGTATAGCCGAAAACGGCAGCCAACGGCTTCTGTCCGGGCGGGAATTTGCCATTCAGGGCGTCTGGCGTTATACGGCAGCCGGGCTGCAGCAGCTTGCAGTCGCGCCGGATTCCTTGGCGGCAGTGTATACCCTTGCCGCAAACAGCGGGGGCTGGCGCTATGTATCCGGCAGATCGGCCACTCAGGCCGAAGCAATTTCATTCAATGCAGATTCGCAAGGCTATTACAGCCTGATGGTGGCTTCTCCGGTTTTTGCCGATATCAGCGGACATTGGGCATCCGGGGCCATCGGGTTCATGGCGGTCAGAACGCTTATGGATGGCTTTGCCGATGGCAGCTTCCGGCCTGAGGAAGGTTTAACCCGGGCACAACTGGTGACGATGCTGGTGAAAGCATGGGAATTCGGGCCTGTTGCGGAAGAAGCTGCGTCTCAAGTCAGGTATCAGGATGTGAAAAAGAATGACTGGTATGCCGCTTATGTGGAGACTGCTGCTGCCAACGGCCTGATTGAGGGTTACCCGGACGGCAGCTTCCGGCCCGATGCCATCGTGACCCGCATGGAAATGTCGGCGATTCTGACCCGGTCCGCAGCTGCCTTGGGCAAGGGCCTGGCGCTTAATGAAGGAGACGGAGAGGAGCTTCTCCGGACTTATCAGGATCTGGCCGATGCGCCGGACTGGAGCCGCGTATATCTGGCTCAAGCCATCGGGATGAAGCTGCTTGAGGGAATTGGGGAAGAGACTTTCGGTCCGGAGCTGGCCACCACCCGGGCGCAGGCGGCCATGATGCTGAAAAGGCTGATCGAGCAGGTTGAACAGGGCGCCCATTGACGAAGCGGGCCTGTCCGATACAGTCCGGTGAAGAAAGATTGGTCAACCGGACTCTATCGGGCAGGCTCCAATATGTGAGAGATGATGATGAATCCATTGACAATCAGGAAACATAAAGAGAGACACATTATCCGCTAAGCTGCTATCATACCCTCCGGCTATGCCGGATTATGGAGGGCAGAGGAGTGTGGACCATACGCGCAAAGGAATATCCCATGCTGCGCGGGGATATTTTTCTGTTGAACAATTCCGAGCACCGTGCCATCCGTACAGTCTTTCCGCCGGAACCGTTGGTGATGGAAATTGTCGATTTTGAACCGCAACTGGCATGGCTTAATAATGGGCAACTTTTTGATGAACGCCTGCTCCGCGTATTTTTTCAAAGGGACAACAGTCCGTATGGCAACAGATTGCCTCGCACCAGCCCTGCTTCTGCGGAAATTCATACGGTGTTTGATCAATTGGCGGCAGAATTGCTAGGCGCCAACGCATACTCCATGCATATGTCTATTGTGAAGCTACTGAATATGCTGGTGCTGCTCCATCGTGCCTATTATCCTGGGCAAGAAGGAGAGGAACAGCCTGCAGGCAGGGAATGGGTTCCCGGGAGCATGCAGGCAGTCTTCCATTTTATCCACGAGCACTTCTGTGATTCCATTTCCTTGGAGCAGCTGTCAGAGCTGGGGCGTTTGCACCCTTCATCTGTTTCCCGTCTTTTCAAGAGGTACAGCGGGCTAGGATTGAGTGATTATATAGCCAAGTTGAGGATCAAACGGGCGGTGAGGTATTTGCGGGAAACGGATAAGACGGTGATAGAGATAGCCCTTTTATGCGGTTTCAATAATAATTCTAATTTTTATAAGGCTTTTCGCAGGGTAACGGGCAGAACACCGGGCAGCTTCCGGAGTCCGGAATAAAGGGTGCAAGTGAGGAGAGAACGGATAATGAACGAGAAGCAGACCAAGGACACCTTTGCCGATATTGCCGCAGGGGGGATGGATTTAGAAGGCAAAGGCTTGCAGGAGCCTTCCTTGCCGCATTGTCCGGAGGTTGTAATGGAACTGGCAGGTATTGATCCTGCTGCGGTATTTGAACCGGTTCATAAGGTGGATCGTCAGGAGGAGCTTTTGGAGGAGCTGGCTGAAGCCAGAGAGCGTTATGCCCCGTTTATGGCTGCACATTCTCCGCCATTGGAGTCTGGAAGAATCCGTCAGGAGCTCCAGGCTTTTGACTGGAGAATCGGAACCAAGGAGGATGAGCGGAACTTTCAAGGCGTGCTGGCGGGCCACGGGCAGTGGGAACGGGTGGAGCTGCCCCATTACGGGGAGCCGCTGGGGCCGGCATTCACGCTTTATCGCACTGATTTTACCGTGACCCGGGCGATGCTGGATTTGGGCCAGATCTTTATTGTATGCAAGGGTGTGGATTACAAGGCCCGTATTTTTGTGAATGGAGCCTGCGTGGGGGCACATGAAGGATTTTTCAGCCCTTTCGAGATGAACTGCACGGATAATGTGGTGGAGGGCAGCAATACCCTTGTAATCCGAGTGGAGAATGACAATACCGGGTTGGACGAAAAAGGCGGCGATAAAATTTATGCGGCAACGGGGGTGGGATATGATGACCCGGTCCGCGGTTGGCATCATTGTCCGGCGGGGATGGGCATTTACCAGGGGGTAGCTGTAGAGGCCAGGACATCCCTTCATATCGGAAGTGTGTATGTCCGACCCTTGGCCGATCTGGAGCAAGCAGAGGTCTGGATTGAAGTGAACAGCCTTCTGGCGGAGCCCCAGGAGATTACTCTGAAGCTGTCGGTATACGGGAAAAATTTCCCACAAACGGTATGGGAAGGACTGGAATGGAGGCCGCAGACGGGGGTGGCTGTTGGTCTGGGAGACTCCTTCACCCAGGCCAAGCTTCATGCGGAAGGGAAATTGCATAATTTGCTTCCCCTGTTGGCCGAACGTGGCAGGAACCGGTATATTGTTCCCATCCATATTCCGTTTGCCCGCAGATGGGAGCCGGAGGCTCCTTGGCTGTACCAGCTTCATGTGGAGGTGATGGCGCAGGGCAGGACGTTGGATGCGCGCGGCTCCCATTTTGGCATGCGCACCTTTCGGATAGATACGGCTGGCTCGCCCAAAGGCGCCATGTACCTCAATGACAGGCCCATCCGGCTTCGCGGAGCCAATACCATGGGGCATGAGCAGCAGTGCGTAGCCAAGCGGGATTGGGACCAGTTAAGGGACGATATACTGCTGGCCAAGCTGTGCAATATGAATTTTCTTCGCATCACCCAAAGGCCGGTGGAGACAGAGGTGTACGATTATTGCGATATGCTGGGGCTGATGGTCCAGACGGATCTGCCCTTGTTCGGGGTATTAAGCCGCAGCCAGTTCTGCGAGGCAGTGCGCCAGGCGGAGGAAATGGAGCGGCTGATCCGGCCTCATCCCTGCTGCATCCTGTCCACCTATATCAACGAGCCATTTCCCAATGCCCAGAACAGGCCTCACCGGCATTTGACCCGGAAGGAGCTGGAAGGATTCTTCCAGGCGGCTGACCTTGCCGTCCGGCTGAACAACCCGGACCGGGTTACCAAGCATGTGGACGGGGACTATGATCCTCCCTCCGGGACACTGCCGGACAATCATTGTTATCCCTTATGGTATAACGGTCATGGCATTGATTTCGGACGACTGAACAAAGGCCATTGGCTTCCGGTTAAGCCGGACTGGTACTACGGCTGCGGCGAATTCGGAGCGGAGGGGCTTGATCCGGTTGCCGTCATGCGCCGCTATTATCCGCCGGAATGGCTTCCCTCCAGTTCCTCTGAGGAAAGGAGCTGGTCTCCCAATTCCATTATTGGGGCCCAGACGGGGAGGTTTCATTATTTCTTCTATGAAACGCCGGAGAGTCTGGAGGAATGGGTGGACCAAAGCCACCGCCATCAAGCGTGGGCTGCCCGTATGATGACCGAGGCCTTTCGCCGGGATTGGCGGATGACCTCCTTCGCTATCCATCTGTTTATCGATGCGTTTCCTTCCGGTTGGATGAAAACCATTATGGATGTGGAACGCCGTCCGAAGCCGGCCTACTTTGCTTACAGAAACGCCCTGGAACCTCTTCTGGCCAGCCTGCGGACGGACCGTTTGGCCTTTTATGAGGGGGAAGAGATATCCCTGGAGGCATGGATTTGCAATGACCGGTGGGAGACCCCGGAATCGGCCCGGTTGCAGGTTATGGTTGTCCAGGAGGGCAAGCTTCTTGCGGCCAGTCTAAGGATGGCTCAGGTGCCGGCTTGCAGCAGTGCCTGCCAGGGGATTATCCGCTTTACTGCTCCCCGGACCAACGACAGGTCGTCAGTAACGGTTTGGCTGGGGCTCTGCGACAGCCAAGGCAGAGTGCTGAGCCAAAATTCGGTGGAGCTTGAGGTTCACGGGAAGAGAGAATGGAGTCGCCGGCCCGCTGTGGCAGTGCTGGGAGCGCCGGACGGCAAAGCCTTCCGGCTTGTTGAGGAGCTGGGGGTGGAGGCGGCGGCTTTTGACCCTGCGGTGAGGCCGGATGTGCTTGTGGCGGATAATTCGGCTATGCTGGCTCAGGCGGAGGAGCCGGTATCAGCCATGCTGGAAGAGGACACCAAGGTGATTGTACTGGAATTGGAGCCCGGAAATTATGATTTATGGGGATGCGGAATTCAGGTGAAGCCCAGCAGCATGCAGCCTCTGTATTTCGTTTCGCGGAAAACCGGGCATCCCCTGGTTGAGGGTTTCCGCCCTGGGGATTTCAGGCTTTGGTACAGTCCCAAGGATGACCGGCTTGCGCCTCTGTTATATCATACCATGACTTCCACGGGCTTAACGCCGGTTTTGCTTAGCGGCAATACGAATGATTCCGGTGAATGGGAGCCTGCATTGGCAGCAGGCGAACGGAAAATCGGCATGGGGCATCTGATCGTCTCCCAGGTTGAATTGGCAGGCCGCTGCAGCACCAATCCCGCAGCCAGGGAATTTGCATTGAGGCTGTTTGAATGGAATGGGGAAGGGACTGGAAGCTCCCTTGCAAAATAAGCTGAACACCCTGCAGCTGTAAGGGCTATGCACCTTTTTTCCTTCTCTTGACAAAAAACACCTTCTCCGTTTGGCATCATGGAAGTGACTAGCAACCATGCAGACAAAGAAAGGTGTTTAACTCTATGGTACACTGTTCCCTGTCTGACCCGTCTCGGTTTTCGTCTGTTTTTCATACGTTGCGAATCGGGAATCTGCTTCGTCAGGCTGGTATTCGTAAGTCATTTGGTCTTTTTGCGCTTGCTGTCTTTCAATTGCTTTTCTCGCTTGTGTTTGAAGGGAAGAGTTGGTTTCGGCTTCTAGAGAGCAGCCGTGGCGCTTCGTTGCCAGACAAAGATGCAGTCTACCGTTTTTTGAATCACTCCAGCTTTGCATGGCGCACGTTTCTTCATTCGCTCAGCTTGACGGTGATCCGGCAGTTTGCTCCCTTACGTCAGCCAAGCGTGTAAAAGTGTTCATTTTGGACGACTCTACTCTTTCGCGCAATCGCAGTCAGAAGGCGGAATTGCTTGCCCGCGTGTTCGACCATATCATACAACAGGCCGGTTTACTAAAGGATACACCTTGCTCACGCTTGGCTGGTCGGATGGCTTCAGCTTTGCTCCCATTGACTTTGTCATGCTCACATCTGCCAAACTTATGAATCGTCTAACGGAGATGACGACCACGATCACGAAACGCTGTCAGGGGTACAAGCGCTGTGTTGAGGCGCTTACGCGTAAGCCTGATGCTGCCCTTGACTTAATTGGCCATGCGCTGAAGGCTGGTTTTCGCGCGGATTACGTCCTGATGGATAGTTGGTTTACTCAGATGCCACTCATTCGAGGACTGGCAGATGAAGGACTAGCCACGATTGGCATGGTCAAGGAAATGAAGCAGCGTTACTTGTATGAAGGAAGACGGCTGACGCTAAGTGAACTATACAGAAGCCTGCCAAAGAACAAGTAAACGTCCATATGGAGCTCCGTTATAGTCCAGTCTTCATGCGGGATGTGTTCAAAACCGGAGACAAGCCGGAGATACACGTTCGCTTGGCGGGCTGTTTTTCTTGTATGCGGATGAAGTCCGTGATGTAGACTACCAGACTGCACTTCAATAACTGATGGCATTATTCTTAAACTTGGTTGGAACAACGAGCAAGGCTGGCAAGCAGAAGCCGTTGTGTCAACTTCAGCAGTGGATGGCTGATTTACCCTTGTACATCAAAGGTTTGTTCGGTAATTTAAGCTGCGAAAGTTGAGTTAATAACATACAGGTATTGAATTATATCGATGAATCATATCTATTTTGCTGTCGCACATATGGAATGCATGGATTGAAATCAAGTATAACGGAAAGAGCCGCGGCGGATGCGGGCATTAAAATGCCATACAAGAACGAATATTGATTTGAAAAAATCTAAACCTATGAGTAGCGGGTACCATATCGTCTGGAGCATGTATTGAGAAGGGCTTCCGCAGTTCTTAGGGAAGGCCTTTTCCTGGTTGAAATTTGGCCCCAAGAGTTCACAATGGATTTCAAAATTCAAAAGAATGGCGACAGGTGCGGATGCCAAGTTCCCATAAAAACCTCGGCTCCTTCGCACCCCAGATGTTGTCGAATTAAATGAAAAAGATTAACTCTAAAAGATGTCAATATCTATGCTATCTTTTTTTGTATGCGTTATAGATATCTTCGTGCAAACTATCTTCATTTTGAATTGATTGTAGCTGTTTTTGCTGTCGCACTCCATATGGAGTGCGTAGATTGAAATGATGGTGACATACTTGGCTGAAAGCGCACGGAATAATCAGTTTTTTAGGGAATTTTTGTCACAACGCGTCTATGTGATCTGATGGTTCCGGAAGGAGCGGAACGTCCGCGGTATCAGCAGGACACTGGCGAGTACCCCGAACAGGGGCAAGAATACATAGGGACGCAGAACCAGTCCCGGCAGCTCGTATTGGATCATGGAGGTGACATTCTTGAAGACCATCATGTTTGTGGGCAGCAGACGGACCAGATTGTACAGCAGGGTGTTGGCTTCGGAGACAGTGACAAACATGGGCGCCAAGAGCAGTAAACCGGCCAGAACAATAACAGCGAAGGGGCTTCTGAACCGGGCAGATAACAGCATGGTGACCGCAGCGGTGAACAGGCAGGCGCAGAGGACGCTGGCAGACAGCAGCACGGCCGTTTGTCCCATGGTCAGCGGGTAAGAGCACATGGGCATATAAAGCTGCAAGGGAGTGTTCCCTCCGTCAAAGCCAAAGGTGAGCATACATTGCAGATAGGAGATCAGGGTGAATGTTATGGCCAGGCCGCTTGCCGCAGTAAAGCCTGTAAACAGCTTGGCCCCGATGAGCTGTCCTTTCCCGTGTTTGGAGGTCAAGATCAGCTGGTCGGCTCTGCAGGCATATTCTCCGGAGAATAACGGCGCCATGCAAACGGCAGTGAAGAAGGCGGCAATCAGACCGGTGATGTACATCATCGTGAAAAACCGGGTGTACCCGTCGATGTAGGAATAGATGAAGGGGGTCTGCACCCGGTTGTCCAGGGCCAGCACCTCTTTTTTGGCTTTTTCACTCATCCGGGTTTGCTCCACCACCTGAACCATTCTTTCTTCGCGGATAGAGTAGAAATCCCCGGCTTGCTTATCGGTCAGCTTCTGAAAGTCCTCCATATTAAAGCGCCGGGACTCGGTATTGTAAATAGTGCGGGTAAGCGAGTAGATTTCGCTGTAGGGACGCGCGAAAGTCTGGTAAGCTTCGGTATTTTGGTACTGGGCGCTCCCGGGAATTTGCGCGTAGGCTTGGGAGGCGGCGAGGATCAGCTCCGTGTTGACAGGGCGTCCCGCCAGAGAGCGGGCATAGGCCCGGTCCTTGATCATGGCATCATAGTGGGATTCAAACACCTCCCCGTTTATGTAATAATTGCCGATAAGGATACCCCAGCCGTTAATCAGGGATAAAATGAAGGCCAATACGAGGCCGAGGATCATGCTTTTTTTATGGAACATTTTCCTGTATTCAAAACCGACTATCCGCCAAAAGGGGTTCATTCCGCCGTCACCTCACTGAAATAATAAAGATACAGATCCTCCAGCGCCGCCTGGGCGGGCATAGCTGAAGCCCAAGGTTTGACTTCACAGACCAGCCGCAGCAGGATGCCGTTGGTTTCCTGGCGCAGATTAATGACAGGATGTTTGCTGCACAGCGCATCCGCCTCTTCTTGAGAAACGACGCATTCCCACACCTTGCCCTGTATGGGCAGGACGATCTCCGCCAATCCGCCTTGATGGATGATCTGGCCGTTTTTCATCAGGAGGATGGTATCTGCAATATGCTCCACGTCGGAAACAATATGAGTGGACAGCAGCACAATCCGGTCTTTGCCCAGCCGGGAAATCAGATTGCGGAAACGCACCCGCTCCTTGGGATCAAGACCGGCCGTAGGCTCGTCGAGAACCAGAATGCGCGGATCGTTTAACAACGCCTGGGCAATCCCTAACCGCTGCTTCATACCGCCGGAAAAGGTTTTGATTTTCTTTTTAGCCTCCTGCTCCAAGGCAACCAGTTTCAGCAGCTCCCGCGCTTTTTCCTTAGCCCGTGTTTTCGGCAAGCCCTTCAGGGTTGCAATGTAGAGCAGGAAATCCAGAGCAGTGAACTCCGGGTAATACCCGAAGTCCTGGGGCAGATACCCCAGCGCATCGCGGTAATCCTCATGGCTGACATCGGTTCCGCCATAGGTGATGGTGCCCGAGGTGGGAGACAGGACGCCGCACATCATGCGCATCAATGTGGTTTTGCCTGCACCGTTGGCGCCTAATAAACCGTATACGCCGGGCTTGAGCGCAAGGGAAATGCGGTCGCAGGCGATTTTGCTGCCATAGTGTCTGGTTATTCGGTCAAGAATGAGCTCCATGTTCTCTCCTCCGTTTGTTTAAGCACATGCGTGAGTTGACGGGTGACCAAAAGGATACTGGCAGCGAACAACCCTGCCCAGTAAATAAGATTGGTCTCTGCATAAAGCAACTGCACTGTATTGCTGAAGATGGCATCCGCCAGGCTGATGATGCAGGCGGCTGCCGCACAGGCCGGGATGCTATCCCGGCCATGCCACCGGTTTAATATCCAGAAGCAAATTCCGCAGGTCATAAGGTAGGGTACCAGCAGATACAGAGCCGTTCGCACCAAGCCAATGGGCGTCACATGATTCACAAAGGCAAGGAGTAATGTCAATAGTACAAAGTTGGCAACGCCCAGAATCGCCGCCCGGGCCAGGATAATCTGCGGCAGGCTGAAGCGGCAGCCCATTTCCACTTCTGCCATCCGGTGAAAGGCCGAGCGGAATAGCTCCGTGGTGGTTAAGAGCGCCATCAGCGGCAGAACGGCGGAAATAATCCAGAGCGCCTCCGCCTCTGTCCTCCAATGACTGGCGGCAGGGGCGGAAAAGGAAACAAACCAGCCCAATAGAACGGTCAGAAGGGCAAACGCCCAAACCTGCTTGCGGATATAGCCCAGCTGGCTGAGGAAAAATGCCCGGAAGGTGATTTTGGGATAACGGAGAGTCCGCAGAAATCGCTCTTTATCTGCAGGCTCCGGCGCTTCAAAAGCATCCCGCAGCACCTTTTTCCATTGCCTATTCATAAAAATCCTCCTCGTGGAGCAAGTTTTTCAGAGCAGCCAGGGCGGCACTGGTCCTGCGGTATACGGCAAAACGGGACATGCCCAGGACAGACGCGGTTTCTCCTACGGACAGCCCGTTTGCATACCGTAAAAACATCAGCTCCCGCTCCTGCTCCGGCAGCGCGTCCAAGGCCTGGCGGACTGTGATTTTCAGCTCCAGCTGATCCATGGAACGGGCATCGGGCAGCTCTTCCGTCAATGGCTCCGGCTTCCTGCGCCGGAAGGCATCTATGCATACATTCCGCGCGATGGTATATAGATAGGCCATCTGCTTGCCGCGTTCCAAGTAAGCGTTGTGGGCGAAATACTTGAGAAAGGTGTCCTGGGTCAGATCCTCCGCCAAAGCGGCGTTGCCGACCTTGTAATAGCAATAGCGATAAATTTTGTCATACTGTTCCCTGATGTCGGCCGGCACCGGATACCCTCCTTTCACAATGCTTAACGGTTGGGGGCGGCTGGATGTGCGGAGAATAAAAAGAATTTGAAGCCGGATTTACGGTTCCGTATTTTGTACTGCACCGAGAGGTGATAAAATGGCTGTAGTTCACCGGCTGTAATCTATCATAGTGTAGGAAAGGTTTATTTCACATGCCCAAAACCAAAATTGCCAAGGAAAAAGAGATTGTACATAAAATGATTGCCATCTACTGCCGGGGCAGCGGCCATGGCCGGGAACAGCTTTGTACCGAATGTGCGGAGTTGCTGGAATATGCCTGCAAGCGGCTGGATCATTGCCGGTTTGGGGAGGACAAAAAATTCTGCAAGCATTGCCCTATTCATTGCTATAATAAGGAAATGCGGGTGCGGATCAGGACGGTCATGCGCTATTCCGGCCCGCGTATTATGCTGTATCATCCGGTGGCGGCGATGGATCATTTGTTGTCCAGCATCATGCAGCGGGTGGGCGGCAAGTAGAAGGTGCGGGGGAGAGGACGGGAAGCATCCTCGGGTTAGGGAGTTTGCCAAAGGTTCCCTTCTTTTTTGGAAGACGCGGTTTTTGCTGCCAAAAACATGCTATAATAATTCTGCATGTGTATGTCATGCGGCATCGGGAAGAACCCGTGTCCCTATTTTGTATTGGAGGAGTGGGACAATGGGTTCTTTTGATATGATTCTGCGCGATACGCCTGCGGGCGAACGGCCGCGGGAGCGGATGCTTCATCATGGGGCACATGCGTTAAGCAATGCGGAGCTGTTGGCAATCTTGCTGCGGACAGGAACGGTGGCGGAGTCGGTGGTCCGGCTGGCCGAACGGGTGCTCCGGGAAGCGGGAAGCCTGAAGGGACTCAACGAAATGCGCATTGAGCAGCTGACGGCTCTGAAGGGCGTCGGCCCTGCCAAGGCTATGCAGATTCAGGCGGGAGTGGAGCTGGGCAGAAGATTGTCCCGCTCGGCGCCGGAGGAGCGTTGTACCATCCGCAGCCCAGGCGATGCCGCGGAGCTCTTGATGGAGGATTTGCGGTATTTGGACAAGGAGCATTTTGTATGCTTGTTCCTGAACACGAAGAATCATGTGATCGGCCGCGAGACTATTTCGATGGGGAGCCTGAATGCGACGGTGGTTCATCCCCGGGAGGTGTTTCGCTCTGCCATTCAGCGGAGCAGCGCTTCCATTCTGTGCGCCCACAACCATCCCAGCGGCGACCCTACGCCGAGCCATGAGGATATTGAGCTCACCCAGCGGCTGATGGAGGCCGGGGAGATTATCGGGATTGATGTGCTGGATCATCTGGTTATCGGCGACGGAACTTTTATCAGCATGAGGGAGCGGGGATTGATGTGATCGAGTCGAAGTCCGCCGCAGCATGGGGTGGACCACCTCACTCCCTGCGTAATGATGCGTGCTAGGCGCTTTACCCGTACGTCACCGGTTGGCTAACGGAACTAAATGACGCTTATAAGCGGAATTTTGGATGTTTTCCAAATTAACGGAACAGAGAGGCTGTTAAAGCCTGAATTTCCTCACGAATGGCCACGAATAGCGACCAAACGCCCCACTAAGAGCTTTTGAGTTCCGCTAATGCAGAAATAAGCCGGTTTTAAGCCAATAGGCGTCGCTGAGTTCCGTTATCGTCTACTGCTTGATTCGGCATAAAAGTCTACCTCTAGGGACGAACCCGCATCGTCGAATTGCATCGGCGTTGACTTTTTTACCGCAATCAGGGTGAATGGGCTTCACGAGCTACTGCCTGATTCGGCATAAAAGTCTACCTCTAAGGACGAACCCGCATCACCGAATTGCATCGGTCATTGACTTTTTTATATAATAAAATTTGAATATCAAATTTTCCTGAACCGGGGGACCGCTGGAAATGAAGAAGCGGGCTTGCCGGGGAGCAGATATAGAAGCCATTCGCGCTTGGCGGTTGGACGGTTTTCACCTCCGCACGGACCCTAACGGTCGGGTGGATACGAAAGGTTTCATGAGAGGCCGGCGGCTTATGGTCAACCGGAGAAGCGTTTTGCCCGTCTTTTTTATGTACCACTGCAAGACGGGCGCGGTTTGATTCATACGCCAGCCTCGGAAAACGCAGAAGCACATCAGCAAAGAACGGCATGGATGAAACCTAATAAAGGCCAGTGAAGGGAGAGCGTGCCATGTTTGGCGGCTTTACAAGAGATTTGGGAATTGATTTGGGAACAGCCAACACCCTTGTGTATGTGAAAGGAAAAGGAATCGTCGTCCGGGAGCCCTCCGTTGTGGCCCAGCGTACCGATACAAACAATAAGGCTATTGTGGCGGTGGGCAACTCCGCCAAAATGATGATCGGCCGTACCCCCGGCAATATCCGGGCAATGCGTCCCATGAAGGACGGGGTCATTGCCGATTTTGAAACCACGTCCACCATGATCAAATATTTCATCCGTCAGGCCCAGAAGCAGCGGGTGCTGTTTCAACGCCACCCCAATGTAATGGTTTGTGTGCCCTCGGGCATTACCGCCGTGGAGAAGCGCGCCGTAGAGGATGCCACCAAGCAGGCCGGGGCCCGGGAGGCGTACACCATTGAGGAGCCCTTCGCCGCGGCCATCGGAGCCGACCTTCCCGTATGGGAGCCCACCGGCAGCATGGTGGTGGACATCGGCGGCGGCACTACAGAGGTAGCGGTTATTTCCTTGGGCGGGATTGTTACCTCCCGTTCCATCCGGATTGCCGGCGATGAGATGGATGATGCCATTATCCAGTACATCAAACGCACCTACAATCTGGCCATCGGCGAGCGGACCGCGGAGCAGATGAAGCTGGATATCGGCTCGGCCCTGCCGGGAGACCAGGCGGAATCTCTGGAGATCCGCGGCCGGGATTTGGTCAGCGGCTTGCCCAAGACCATTGCCGTCACCTCTCTGGAAATAGCCGATGCGTTGTCCGATACGGTGAACAGCATTGTCGAGGCCGTCAAGGTGACTCTGGAGAAATGCCCGCCTGAGCTGGCGGCGGATATTATGGACCGGGGGATTGTGCTCACCGGAGGCGGCGGTCTGCTGCGCAACCTGGATAAGCTGCTGGCCCGGGAAACCGGCATGCCGGTGCTGGTGGCGGATAATCCGCTGGATTGTGTGGCCATCGGAACCGGACGGGCGTTGGATAACATCCATTTGTTCAAGTCCAAATCCGGTCCGGCCTACAGGGGCAGACGATAAAATACGCCGCCGGAACGTCGATGTTGCGGATCGCCGTCCATGAACCCATTTTGCCCGTTATCACAAAGGGAAGTAGATTTTGATTTTATGGGGTCCCCGCAAAGCAATCGGCATCGGCTTAGAAGCAGAAGTCCAAGCTGCACTTTGCGGGGAATTTTCAGAATGAGGGTGTAACAAGTGTTTCGATTGCTGGGGAACAAAAAGCTGCTCACGCTGCTCCTGGCTTTGATGGTCTTTATCGCGCTGATGGGGCTCACCTTGAGCAGACGCTCGGAATTGACCTGGCCGGAACGGGTAATTAAGGATACGGTTGTCTGGACCCAAGGTTGGCTCTACAAGCCCGCTCGTTATGCAGCGGGTTTCTTTCAGGATATAGAGGACCTTAAGAATACCTACCAAGAGAACAAGCAGCTGAAAAAAAAATTGGCCCAATACGCCCAAGATACCATGCGGCTGAACATGCTGGAGGCGCAGAACAAGCATCTTCAGGAGATTCTCGGGTTCACCGAACGCCAGAAGAATGCCGATAACTACCAATACATGGTGGCGGAAGTGGTTTCCGTAAGCCCCGATCCGTACAGCAATACGGTGAATATCAATTTGGGCTCCCTGGACGGCATCAAGGAAAATATGGCGGTGATGTCCGTTGAAGGGCTGATCGGGCGGGTTTCCCGCGTTTCCAACTTCACCTCCAGCGTCCAGCTTCTGGTGGACATGAATACGGAGTCCGTAGGTTCGGCTGAACGCCAGCTGGAGAAAGGAATTTCGGCGACGGTTCTGGGCAAGGAAGACAAGGTGTTCGGCACCATCGATTATTACAGCAACGAGGAGCAGGGTCTGATTATGAGCCGGATTGACCAGAGAAGCGAGAGGAATGTGGAGCCTGGCGACATTGTGGTTACCTCCGGGCTGGGGCAGATTTTTCCCAAAGGACTGGTCATCGGGGAAGTTTCCGAGAAGCGGGTCGGCGATTTCGGCATCAACTATGTGGCCACCGTCAAGCCCAAGGCGACGGACTTCCGCCATCTGCGCGAGGTTCTGGTTGTGAAAGTGCCTGAGGTAGAGTGATGTCGAGAAGCAAGGGACTCCTGTTTGCGCTGGTGATGGTATTGTTCTTGTTGGAAGGGACTGTGCTCAAGTGGATCATTCCTTCCGTGTGGCAGGGCAATGTTGCCGTGTCCACCCATTTTACACTGGTTGTCATCATGTTTATCGGGCTGTATTATAACCGGCATCTTTCCCTGTTTTACGGGCTTGGCTTCGGCCTCCTGCATGACATTGTCTATTACGGCCCGACCATGATCGGCGCCTATTCCTTTTCCATGGGGGTTATCGGCTATGTCTGCGGATTGGCCTCCTCCCGATCACGGCCCAATATTCTGTTCAGCATGTTCATCATCACCATGGGCAATTTTTTATTTGAAGGCATTCTCTATAGTCTGTACCGGTTGTTCCAAGTGACCAAGGATACGCCGCAGTGGATGTTCTTCCACATCATGCTGCCCAGCGTCCTGATTAATCTCTTGTTTGCGCTGCTTATTTATGTTCCCCTGCGCAAATGGCTGGAGGATATGGTCTCCCAGAAGCCCAAAGAGGATTAAAATTCTTGAGGGCGGCAGGAAATCAGGGCGTGCGGACAGAAAGAGTATGTTCAGGAGGGAAAAGCATGGCGGCAGTCAAACATCCGGTCAGGATCAAAGGCGTCAAGGACGGCTTGCTGTTTCTCCTCGATGACAGTTGTCCGTTTGAATCGGTAATCGGGGATTTGACCACCAAGCTGGAAAAAACACATCAACATATCCTTACCGGCCCGCTTATTCATGTGTTCGTCAAGCTGGGCAAACGAACCGTCTCGGAGGAGGAGAAGGAGAAGATCCGGGAGATTATCGGCACCCGCGGCAACCTCCTGATTCAGTCCATCGAGTCGGAGAACGACAAACCCGAGGAGAAGGCGGAAGCGCCTATTCATCTGGTCAAAAGCATCGTCCGCTCCGGACAGATACTTCATATGGAAGGCAACCTGCTTCTGATCGGCGATGTGAACCCCGGCGGAACGGTGTCTGCCACGGGTGATATCTATGTCATGGGCTCCCTGCGGGGAATGGCCCACGCCGGCACGCAAGGCAATGAAAAGGCGATCATTACCGCCTCCCACATGAAGCCGACCCAACTGCGCATTGCGCAGATTATTAGCCGTCCGCCTGACGAGTGGGCCATCGGCGACACGTATATGGAGTTTGCTTATATCAACAACGGAGTTATGGAAATCGATAAAGTGCAGCATATGTCCCGGATTCGCCCATAAAGGCTAAGGGGGTATGTGACCAAAGGAGCGTGTTCACATGGGGGACGCAATCGTGATTACATCCGGTAAGGGAGGCGTCGGCAAAACCACCACCTCCGCCAACATCGGCACCGCGCTTGCCCTGCAGGGCAAAAAAGTCTGCATGGTGGATACGGATATCGGCCTTCGCAATCTGGATGTGGTAATGGGTTTGGAGAACCGCATCATCTATGACCTGGTGGATGTGGCCGACGGCCGCTGCAGGCTGAATCAGGCGCTGATCAAGGACAAGCGGTTTGCCGAGCTGTATCTGCTTCCCGCCGCCCAGACCAAGGACAAGAATGCCGTAACGCCCGATGCTGTCCGCAAGATTGTTCTGGAGCTGAAGCAGGAATTTGAATTTGTCATCATCGATTGTCCCGCGGGCATCGAGCAGGGATACAAGAATGCCGTAGCCGGAGCCGACAAGGCGATTGTAGTCACCACTCCGGAGAATGCGGCCGTGCGGGATGCAGACCGGATTATCGGGCTTCTGGAGCATGACGGCATCCGTTCGCCCAAGCTGGTAATCAACCGGATTCGCCCCAACATGATGAAGAAGGGCGACATGCTGGACATTGACGAGGTGTGCCAGGTGCTGGCCATCGATCTTCTGGGCATCGTCCCCGACGACGAGCATGTGATCAAAGCCGCCAATGTCGGAGAGCCGACGGTAATGAATCCTGCCTCCAAAGCGGCCATCGCCTACCGGAACATTGCCCGGCGCATTCTGGGCGATACGGTGCCGCTTCTGCAGTTGGACGACAAGGCCGGCCTCTTCGGCAAGATGAAAAAATTCTTCGGAGTGGGTTGACCGAGCATGCTGTCCAAATTAAAGCGTTATGACTGGTTTATTGTATTTCTGCTGGTTTTGTTTGTGGTTATCAGTTGCTTTCTCGTATACAGCGCTACAGTGGACACGAAGTACGGACCAGATTTCTGGAAGAGAATCCCGGTTAATGCCATCATCGGCTTTGTGGTATTCTTCACCGTATCGCTGGTGGATTTCCGGCTGCTGATCAAAGCGGCGCCTTACGGATATATTACCGGCGTGCTGCTCTTGGCTGCGCTTTTTGTATGGGGAACCGAACGGGAGGGAGCAGTAGGGTGGTTTACCCTTCCGGTCATCGGCGACTTCCAGCCCGCGGAATTAATGAAGGTGCTCCTGATTATCGCCATCGCCGCATATGCCGCCCGCAAAAAAGGAGAGCGCCTGGAATTTATCCGGGATGTGGTCCCCATCGGGCTTATTGTGTTTGTGCCGTTTATGCTGGTGCTGGTCCAGCCTGACTTGGGCAACGCCATGATTTTCCTGGTGATTCTCCTGGGCATGTACTGGATCAGCAACGTTAAATATACCCATGTGCTCATCGGCACCGCCTTGGTGGTGGCCTTGGTGGGCGGTTTTGTTTATACCTTCAAGACCTACCATGAGGATATTGTCAAAATGGCGGGCACCAAATACGACCACTGGGTGGACCGGATCGATACCTTTATCGATCCCGACAACGTGGACCCGGCCAAAAGCGGCTACCAGTATCTGCGCTCGAAGATTGCCATCGGCTCCGGCGGTCTGCGGGGAGACGGATACTTAAAGGGCAATTCGGTGCACAACAATTTTGTGCCCGTGGCGTATACCGATGGCATCTTCGTGGTGGTGGCCGAGGAATTCGGATTTATCGGGTCCTCGGCGCTCCTGCTGCTGTATTTCATATTGATTTACCGGATGATCCTGATCTCCATCCAGTCTACCAATCTGGCAGGCTCGTACATGATTGTGGGCATCGTCTCCATGTACGTGTTCCAGGTTTTCCAGAACATCGGCATGTTCCTGGGACTGATGCCTTTAACGGGAATCACGCTGCCTTTTGTCAGCTACGGGGGAACATCCCTGTTGATCAACATGCTGTCCCTTGGACTGGTCATGAGCGTCAAGCTCCACCAGGAGAAGGAGTCCATGTTCAGCGCGGCGGAATAATCCGCTGCTATAGAGAAGCCGTGCGGTGGAGTGCCGCGCGGTTTTTTTTTACAGATCAGAAAGGATATAATCGCTGGGGAAAGGGGCCGTTTCATAAGTCGGCGCTTTGGGAATTGTCCTGGTTGCAGGCGGGGGGAACAGGCGGTAGGCTGCGGTTGCGGAACGGAGCGACTCTTATGGGGGGACGGGAGTTTGGGGAAATGAAGGGAACGAAGAAACCGTTATCTCCCTGATGCGGCGAAAATAGGGAGGAAATTAGGCAGCGGCGGGGAGCAGGCAACGGTGGGGAACGGGTGTACGGTGTAAAGCCAGGCCCTTTCCGGTGACCCGTCGGTCGGCATATAGTGTTTACGATACGTATAGTTGTCCAACACATGCCCCTATAGGTTTCTAACGGGGTTATGCTGCGGTTTTGTCTCTTCACAGTAGACGTTTTGTGAATTTTGTCTTTCATAAGGTGGACATGAGCAGAATAGCTCTCTCCTCCCCTACTTTGCACATCAAACACAATATACGGGAAACGGGCGCTGCTCAACCCCTATATATGGACATATACTCCGGAGCGGCCTCTATAGCCGCAATGTCCACTTTCCAGCGGACACTCGGGCGGGTTTTGTCCTTCTGACGCGCACAAAATCTGGAGATGAGACCCCGGATACGAAAACCCGGATACGAGACTCCGGTTTTGCGCTCCCTCTGCCTTGGCCTAATGCAATTATCCTGCGACTGTGGGAAGCGGATGGGAAGCGACCCGGCTTCCTGACAAACGCAGGTTGGTTGCAAAGGAGCCTGACCGACGATTATCCTCGACACAGTTGGGCGGACAGAGAATCCGTTATTTGGCTTCAGAAGGCATGGAATCCCCCGCTTTTTCTGATTTAACGGATCGTGAGTCCGCGGGAGCCAACCCGGCCGGATTCCTTTTTCCCGCGAAGAGACGCGCCCTCCATAGAATCAACCGATCCTCCATCGCATCAACTGATTCTCCATTTGCTCATGGCGCTGTCCGTGCGGAAGCTGTTGCGAAGCCGGAGGCATACAGATGCGCCAATCCCATTCCCCCACCGGTTCCGCCCGCCATCCGCTCCAGCCCCCGCATACCGCACCTGCCCCGCCATCCGCTCCAGCCCCCGCATACCGCACCTGCCCCGCCATCCGCTCCAGCCCCTGCATACCGCACCTGCCCCGCCAGCCAGCCGTCTCCCCCCATGTACCCGACCAACCAATCCCGCTGCCTCCGCTCTTATCTGCCAAATCACGTTTTGGCTCATTCAGGCGAGGAATGCACTATTGTCCCCAGGATGCCGCAGCAGGTAAGATGACGCTACATAAAGCAAAGGAGGTTCGCGGCAGTGGCACAAGTCTACAGCGGAATGGAGCAGAACGCCCCGCAATCAGCCGCCGTCAAAACCAAATCCCGTGAAAACCGCTACTTCACCAATATGCGGAAGCATTGGATGCTCTATTTGATGGCGCTGCCCGGCGTGCTGTATTTTATCATCTTCAAATATGTGCCCCTGGGGGGCAGCATGATCGCCTTCCAGAACTATCAGATTATGAAAGGGATTTTTGGCAGCCCGTGGATCGGCTTCGACAACTTCACCTTTCTCTTCACGTATCAGGATTTTTACAACGTGCTGCGGAACACGGCTGTAATCGCTTTCTACAAGCTGCTCTTCGGCTTCCCCGCTCCCATTATTCTGGCGGTGCTGTTCAATGAAGTCCGGCACATGCTGGCCAAACGGGTGATGCAGAGCCTGTTTTACCTGCCCCATTTCCTGTCCTGGGTGGTGGTTGGGGGCATCGTGTTCGAACTGCTTTCCAACAAAGGCGTGGTCAACATGTTCCGGGGATGGATGGGCTTGGATTCGATTCTCTTCATGCAGCAGGAGCGTTTCTTCCGCCCCATCGTGGTGCTGTCCGGCATCTGGAAGGAGGTAGGCTGGGGAACCATTATCTATTTGGCGGCGATTACCGGCATTAATCCGAACCTCTATGAGGCAGCCGTGATGGACGGCGCCAACCGCTGGAAGCAGACGATTCATATTACACTGCCTACCATGTTCCCCACCATATTGACCCTGTTCCTGCTGAATATCGGCAATTTCCTGGAGCTGGGCTTCGATCAAGTCTACAATCTGCTGACGCCCATGACCTATGCGGTAGGCGACATCATTGAAACCTACGTGTACCGGGCAGGGGTTCTGCAAGGCCAATACAGCGTTACAACAGCCATCGGCTTATTCCAATCGGTCATCGGGTTTGCCCTCCTGTGGATCTTCAACCGGCTGGCCCGAAAAACAGAACAGGGGTTATGGTGATGAAGCAAACAAGCGGAGAAAAAATCTTTCAGTCGTTCAACTATCTGTTTCTGGCCTTGGCATCGGCCACCATGCTGTTCCCGCTGCTGAACCTGCTGGCCGTGTCCTTCAGCTCTCCCATTGCCGCCGATTCCAAAAAGGTGTTCCTGTTTCCGGTGGAATTCACCACCGCATCCTGGGGGCGGATTCTCCACAACGGGGGACTGTGGACCTCCTTCGGCGTAACCATTTATATTACTGTGCTGGGGACCCTTCTGAGCATGCTGTTTTCGGTCATTATGGCGTATCCTCTCTCCCGCAAGGAGTTTCTGGTCCGCAAGCACATTATGTTCGGCATCATCATCACCATGATTTTCAATGCGCCGATGATCCCTTTTTTCCTGGTGATCCGCGAAATGGGCTTGATGAACTCCCTGTGGGCCCTGCTCCTGCCGGGGCTCATCAGCACCTTCAACATGATCATTATCCGCACCTTCTTCATGGGCATTCCCGGCGAGCTGGACGATTCCGCGCGGATGGACGGCTGCACCGACGCCGGCATCCTGTTCCGCATCTATCTGCCGTTGTCCAAACCGGTGCTGGCTACGGTCAGCCTGTTCTATGCGGTGGGGTACTGGAACACCTTCCAGCGGGCGGTGCTGTTTATCCGGGACCCGGACAAATGGCCGCTCCAGATGAAGCTCCGGGCTTATCTGACCTCGCCGGAGGAGCTGGCTTCCGCCAACCTGCTGGCGGGCGACTATGATTTCAACACCACTACCTTGAAAGCGGCTACGATTTTATTCGCCACCGTACCGATTATTCTGGTGTATCCGTATTTGCAAAAATATTTCGTCAAAGGCACCATGCTGGGTTCCCTGAAGGAGTAGGGTTTGCCCGGCGGCGGCCCGCAGCACCGATATTAGGCCGGATACGGCTTGATATACATTCCCCAAAGCAGGTTCATTTGAAAAAGGGAGGATTTATACATGACAAAATGTTGGTTTGGCAAAACCGTGCAGCTGACCGGCTTGGCTTCGCTCTTGGCAGTAACGGCGCTGGCCGGATGCGCAGGCAAGGAAAAGGCGTCCGAGGATGCGGGCGCGGCGGCCCAAAGCGGCAAAAGCGTGCAGGTCAAGGTCTTTAAGAGCCACATGGGCGTAGGCACCATCCCCGACGCCAACAATCCCCATGTGAAATATGTGGAGGAGAAAACAGGGGTGCAGTACCAGCTGATGACCACCCCGCCGGGCTCCGAACCTACGGAATATCTGAACCTGATGATCGCTTCCGCGGACATGCCGGATATTCTGCGCCCCATTGGAGGCATCGAGCAGACTCTGATCAAGCAGGGTGGCGCCCTTGCGCTGGATGAGCTTTTGCCCAAATATGCGCCCAACGTATGGAAGAACATCCCCAAGGAGGCGTGGGATGTTGTCCGCTCCGCTTCATCGGACGGCAAAATTTATTATGTGCCCAAGGTATTCCTGGTGCCCGAACGGGCGCCGATGATCCGCAAGGACTGGCTGGACAAGGTAGGTCTGCCGCTGCCGAAGACGACAGCGGAATACAAGGAAGTGCTGAAGGCCTTCCGGGACAAGGACCCCAACGGCAACGGGAAGCAGGATGAGCTGCCTACCTCGGGCAGGGAATACGGCAAGTGGATGGATCATCTGTTCGCCATGTACGGCGTGGCCATGTGGGAAGGAAACCCGGAGTGGGATGAGTACAATGGCCAAATCCAGTATGCCGGCGTTACGTCCAACATGAAGGCCGCCATCGGATTTATCCGCGAGCTGTATGCGGAGAAGCTGCTGGACAACGAGACCTTCCTGAACAAGGGGGATGTGTGGCAGGCCAAAATCAACAACAATCTGGTAGGCAGCTGGTACCATCTTCCCGCCAACCTCCGCGACCGCTACACCGCCATGCAGAAGGGGGCCCCCAACGCCTATGTGGTGGGTATGCCTTTGCCCAAGGCGGAAGGCTTCCAGGGGTATGTAACCCAGAAGAGCATGGGGGAGCCGGAATGGATCATCCCCACCTCGGCCAAAGACAAGGCAGAGGCATCGCTGAAGCTGCTGGACTTCTTCTATGACACCAATAACGCCGAATTTACCCGTTTTGGCATAGAGGGCTTGCAGCATCAGGTTGTGGACGGCAAGAAGGTATTGCTCCCGGCAGAGGACAGCCGTCCCTTGGCTCTGGGCATGCGCAACCTGACCACCAAGGAGGATATGGACATCCGGATCAAGGAGACCATTCCGGAAAGCATGCAGAAGATGGTGTCCGATGTTTTTGTGGTGAGCACCGCGGATGCCCGCCGCATTGCCGGAGACGGACTGCCCAATACCGTATACGAAGGCTTCCCGGACATTCAGTCCCACAAGCTGTTCCAGGAATATCTCACCAAGATTGTCATCGGGGAATGGCCCATGGAGAAATTCGATGAATTTGTGGACCGGTGGAAGAAGGCCGGCGGCGACACCGTCACCAAGCGGGTTCAGGAATGGTATGCCAAAGTAAAGAAATAACACATATTTTCCAATATGAGGAAAGGAATGGGCAATGTCATGAAAAAAAGATACGCCATCTGCGGCGTCAGCGGCCGGGCTTTGGGCATGTTCGCCAAGCCTATCTGGAGCACCTTCGCCGGAACCTGCGAAATTGTGGGGCTTTTGGATGTGGACCCCATGCGGTTTGAGACCTACCGAAGCCGGTTTCCCGAACATGCGGATATCAATACCTACGGGGAAGCGGAATTCGACAGGATGGTGGACGAAACCCGCCCGGATTGCATCATTGTCGCAGGCCGGGACGATACCCATGCCCGGTACATCATTGCCGCGCTGGAGCGGGATCTGGATGTGATTACAGAGAAGCCCATGGTGACCACCGGCGAGGATTGCCGCCGGGTGATGGAGGCGGAGAAGGCCAGCAAGGGCAAGGTGACGGTAACCTTCAACTACCGCTACGGGCCTGTCCATACGAAGATTAAAGAGATTGTGGCCGGCGGCAGGCTGGGCCGGATCACCTCCGTGGACCTCAACTGGTATCTGGACACCTTCCACGGCTCCAGCTACTTCAAGCGCTGGAACCGGCAGCGGGAGCTGTCCGGCGGACTGTCCGTGCACAAGAGCACCCACCATTTTGACCTGGTGAACTGGTGGTTGGGCCAGAAGCCGGTGGAGGTGTTCGCGTACGGGGCGCTGAACTACTACGGCGCGGAGGGGGAGGCCAATCCCAAGAAGGAGGATGGGCGGTTCTGCGGCATCTGCGACTATACCGACCAGTGCGGTTATTACTCCCGCTGGAATTCCCGCAGCAAGAATATCCGCGTCCCGGACGACCATCTCGGCTCCCTGGAAGCGGTCAAAAACGTCTTCCCCTTTTCCGAATACCGTCCCGACCGCTGCATCTTCGATTCGGACATCCAGATTGAAGACACCTATACAGCCGCTATCCGTTATAACGGAGGCGCCCTGCTCAGCTATTCCGTCAACTTCTCCCTGCCGTATGAGGGCTACCGGCTGGCCATCAACGGCACCAAGGGCCGCCTGGAAACGGTGGAATACCATATGCCTGCCAGGACGCCGTTTCCGACGCCGGTGCAGACCATCGATTATTTCCCGCTGTTCGGCTCCAAGGAAACCATCCATGTGGTGCACCGGGAAGGCGGCCACGGCGGCGGCGACCCGCTCCTGATCGAGGATTTGTTCCTGGGCGAGGATCTGAACCGCCCGTACCGCATTTTGTCCGGGGCGGAGGACGGCGCTTATTCCGTTGCCACCGGGGAGGCCGTATGGCGTTCCGTAAAGGAGCACCGCCCCATTACCATTGAAGAGGTGCTGGGCGGCAGCTCATCTCCAGAACCGGCGTTAAGCGCGGCGGGGGAAGGAGCGGCCGGAAAATGAACCCATACTTCGATGCCCGGGAGAGTATGGCGGCGCAAAGCGCAGGCACCGACATCCCCCATGTGCTGGAGACCATGGCCCAGCGTTATATCGGGGCCAATCCGCCCCATGGTCCCGTCTATCGTGTGACGCGGAAATCCCCCATCCGCAAGCTGCCCAATCACATGTACGGATTTCCGCTGGAGGAGATGTTCCCTTCCATGCGGGAGGGCCAGCTTGTGTATGCCTGGGCCAAACTGTGGTGCGGAGAGCCCGAGGAGTTTATCCTCCACCTTCGTCCCTTTGGCCCGGTGCGGTTGTACCACAACGCAGAGCGGCGCTTCGGCTCCTCGTCCGAGGAGGAATCCGCCGGCCTGCAGCCGCTCAAGCTGAAGGTGAACCTGGTGAAGGGCTGGAACCATTTTGTGCTGGAGCTGGGCAAAAACAGCGCCGGAGGCGCAGGAGCCGAATTCGGCACCGGCAACCGCAAGAACAAACCCCTGCATTTCCTCGCTCCTTCCCTTGAGCGGGAGGGAGAAGAGGGCTGGATCTATACGGAGCCTCTGGACCGGCCTCCGAGCCGCATCCCGGCTGCCGCCGGGCCGGAAGCGGGTTTGAAGTGGCTGCCGCAGCGCGCCGCCGCTCCTGCTCTCCGGGATTCCCCAGGGGTGGCGGAGGCTGGCGGTGGACAGGACGCAAGCCCCTGTCCCCTTGACTTTCTGTACGGGCGGCGTCCGGGATTGGCGGCGTATGCCTGGACCAGGCTGGTGAATCCGGGGATTCAGCCTGCCCGGATTGCCCTTGCGGGAACCTCCGGCGGCCCCCTGGAGCTGGAGTGGAATGGCGCTGCGGTATATACATCCCGGGAGGCGGGCCGGTTTTCCCTGGAGCTGGAGGCGGCTCCCGGCAGCGGAGACTTGGTGGCCCGCAGCACATGCGGGGAGCAGGGCTGGGGCTTTACGCTCCGGCTCCTGACACCGGAGGCGGAGCTTACGCAGCCCTGCCGGGTTCACGGCTATGCGGGCCAATGGCTTTATCTGGGCCCGTTTGCCCAGGAGGCGGTTCCCGGCGGAGTTAGCCCGTACCTAGGCCTGGATACGGTGGCTCCCGGCGCGGACGGCCCTTGCTTCTGGCTGGCCGGCGAACCCGGCGCCCATGTGCGGCCGTTCCTGGAGAATGAGCTGTTCGGCCGCTGGAATTATCCCCTTGGCGTGACCCTGTTTGGCCTTCTGGAGGCATCCAGGCAGCTGCGCCGCCCGGACCTGGCGGATTACGCGGTCCGGCATGTGGAATTTGCCGCCTCCACCTATGCCTATTCCCTTTGGGACAGGGAGCGGTTCGGGGCTGCCGGATTGAACAACCAGCTCTCCCATGTGGATAGTCTGGACGATTGCGGCTCCTTCGGAGCTCTGTCCATTCTGGCCTCCCGGGTCCGGCCGATCAAGGGGGTGGAGCAGGCGGCGGACGATATCGCCCGCTACATCATGGAGGAGCAGGACCGGCTGCCGGACGGAGCGCTGTACCGCAAGGCCGGCGTATCCGTCAGCATGCGCAACACCATGTGGTGCGACGACATGTACATGAGCGTTCCCTTCCTGTGCCGTTATGCGGAGCTTTCCGGCGACCCGGCCTATGTGGATGAAGCCGCCAGACAGCTTCTGCTGTACAAGAAGTACCTGTATATGCCGGAGCGGCAGATCATGAGCCATGTGTTCAATGTGTCCGAGGGCCGCCAATCCGGTACGGCGTGGGGCAGGGGCAACGGCTGGGTGTTCTTCTCCCTGGCGGTGCTCCTGGCGGTACTGCCTGCGGGGCACCGGGATTATCCGGCAGTGATGGCCTTCTACCGGGAGCTGGCGGAAGGGTATCTCCGGCTCCAAGGCCGTCACGGGCTGTGGCATCAGGTGCTTGTGGATCACGAATCCTACGAGGAATCCTCCTGCACCTCCATGTTCATGTACGGCTTTGCCCTGGGTGTCCGGCATGGCTGGCTGACAGAGCCGGAGGCTTATGCCCGGGCGGTGCTGAAGGGCTGGCAGGGCTTGTGCAGCCGGGCCATCGACAGGCAAGGCAATCTGTACGGGGTTTGCAAGGGCTCCAGCTGGTCCCATTCCCATGCTTACTACAAGCATGAGCTGGGCTGGAATCTCAACGACACCCACGGCATCGGCATTGTGCTCTTGGCCGGCATCGAGACGGAGCGGATGAGAGAGCATCTGCGCAGCAGCCGGGAGTAAGGCCTGCCGCCGGGGGTAAGGCTTCCCTGGCACCCTCCGGCCTCCCCGCCGGTGAGGCTGGGGCGGGGCAAGAGCCTTGCCGATGCGATTGCCCAGTGTGAGCCGGGCGGTCCGGCCTCCCCTTGCGGGGGCCGAAGGCCAAGGAGCGTGTTCACGGGTGCGCGGCCGCGTTATAATGAGAAGAGCATCCTGAATATAAGGTGGGCTTAACCGTGACACAATCCTTCACGAATTGGCTGAAAAGCAACTTCGCCCATTCCCAGGCACGGCTCGTGCTGGTGCAGACCGCAATCGTTTTCATCATCATTCTGGCAGTCAGCCTTACCTCCTACTATACCTCCAAATCGGTGCTCCAGGAGGAGCTCAGCGAGCCCCAGCGGCAGATGCTGCAGATGAATATGAATGTGATCGACGAATCCATCAAGGAGAGCGACAAGGTGGCTGTCCAGGTGGCGGTGAACAGCCGGATTTATGAGTTTTTGACCGCAGAGGTGCAGAATTCGTTCACCAACATTTCCGAGCTGTACCAGCTTTTGTCCACCCTGATCAGCAATTCCAGGTATGTGAAAAGCATCTATGTATATGATTTGAACAGGGAGAGCTTCATTGCCCTGCCCCAGGGCTACAGCTCCAGCAGGCTGACCTTCGTGGACTCGGAATGGGTCAGCGTCCAGCATGAATTCGGCGACCGCCTGACCCTCATCAAGAAGCGCCAGGTGCCCGAAGGGGCCGGGAGCAAGGGTTCGGAAATGACCCTGTTCCGCAAGATTATGATCCAGGGGCAGTTCAGGGGGATTGTCGCCGTCAATCTGAAAAGCGACGAGCTTTTTGCCCGGCTGACCCCTCCGGTCCTGAACAATCTCAACCGGATGCGCTACATTATGAACCAGCAGGATGAAGTGCTGTATTCCGCCTCCAACTACCAGGTGGACCAGGAGGCCATCCGCGAGGGCATCCGGGAGATATCTGTGGACGGCACCTACGAAATGCCCTACCAGGGGCGCAAGCTTCTGGTGAACCAGCTGGAGTCCCCGGAAACCGGCTGGCGCTTCGTCTCCATCATTGAGCAGGACAGTCTGCTGGCCAAGTCCAAGAAGGTCCGGGACGCCGTGCTCCTGGTTTCTCTGGCGGCGATTGTCATCGGGCTGGCCACGATCTTTAGCATCAATGCCGCTGCCTACCGTCCCGTGCGCAGGCTCAAGCAACTATTCAATACTTACGGCGGCCAAGGCCGCAGGAACGGCAATCCCGATGGAATCGATTTGGAAAAGCTGGCCGGGGAGCTCCTGAGCAATCATGCCCACCTGGCCCAGCTGATCCGGGAAACCATGTCGGAGGCCTCCTCCAAGCTGCTGTACGACATTTATATGGGCAATTTGACCGGCAAACGGGATATCCGGGAAAAATGGGGGCGCTATTTTGAGGACTGGTCGGAGGCTCCGGTGACGGTTGCCATCCTCTCCATTGACCGGTATGAGGAATTCGAGCGGACCTTTCCTGCCGAGGACCGGTCGCTGCTGAAATTCGCCCTGGCCAATATTGCCGCCGAGCTGTCCGAACCCCAGTGGCGGATCGTCTGCGCCGACTTCGGCACTGACAAAACCGCCATCCTTCTTCAGCCCAAACATCCCGAGGCGGAAACAAAACCGGAAAGCATTCTGGCGGAGGCGGTCGAAGTTACCTCCCGGCTGCTGAAGTTCAGCGTATCCGCCGGAATCAGCACCCCCCAGACGGATGTCACCCGGCTGCGCCAGGGAATGCTGGAGGCCGAAAACGCCCTGACCTACCGGCTGTACCAGGGCTATGGCCAGGTTATCCCCTTCCGGGAGGTATCCGGGCATGAAGTGATGGAGCCCCTCTGCGACGGGGAGACTCTGGGGGAGCTGATCCGCGCCATCCAGGCCGGGGAGACGGAGGCTTCGGCGGCGGCTGTGGACCGGCTGGCGGATTCCATCCGTTCCCGCTACGGGTATCCGACGGCTGCCGCTGCCCTTTTGCAGGAGGCTGCGGAACGGATTGAGGAACTGCGTCCCGCATCCCAGGATTCCCCGTCCGGCGGCCATGGCTTGGAGCGCTTCGATACGCTGCGGCTGGAGGATATCCAGAGTGAACTGGCCAACCGGGCCGTGCTGATGGCGGAGGGCTTCCAGAGGCTGATTGCCAGCAAGGATTTTATCCTCTGCCACCGGATGATCGATTACATGAAGCAGCATCTGGGAGAGCCTATCGGCATTCCCGAGATTGCCGAATCCATCGAGATCAGCGGCAGCCTGGCCAGCCAGATATTCAAGCAGGAAACCGGCGAAACCATCTACAATTATTTGACCCAATTGCGCATGGACCGGGCGGCGGAGCTTCTGCTCAAGACGGACTGCAAAATTTCCGATATCGCCCAGCAGGTGGGCTACCAGCATGAAAACAGCTTTATCCGCAGCTTTCGCAAATACAAAGACATCACCCCCGGCAAATACCGGGATATGATGCGAATCCGGACGGACGCCTTGCTGGAGTAGAGCTCCGGTCGGGCGTTTCCGGCTTCGGCCACAAGGAGGAGCCATGGACAGACGCAAGATCGTAGAACGGCATCAGCCGGAATTGAAAAATTGGGACCCGCTGTCCCCGTTCACAGTAGGCAATGGGGAATTTGCCTTCAGTGCCGATATTACCGGGCTGCAGACCTTCCCGGAAAGCTATGAGGTGCCGCTGGGCACCCAATCCAACTGGGGCTGGCATTTTACCGGCGGCCGCAGCAGGTTTACGGGAGAGGATGCGGAGCTGCAGCTGTTCGATACCCACGGACGGATGGTGGGGTATCCCATGAAGCCGGGGAATAAGCCGGAGGCGTATCACTGGCTCCGCCAGAACCCCCACAGGCTGCAGTTGGGCCGTTTGTCCTTCCGCCTGCTTCTGGAATCCGGTGAGGAGGCCTGCCCCGGGGATATCTCGGATATCCGCCAGCGGATGGACCTGTGGACGGGAATTCTCCATAGCGAGTTTAAGGTGCAGGGAGTTCCGGTGAGTGTGGATACGGCCTGTCATCCCCGGTTGGATAACATCGGGGTCCGTGTACGCTCGCCGTTGGTCGCCGCCGGACGGCTCCATATTTTCCTGCGTTTCCCGGCTCCGGACATGACCCATACCGCCTGGGCCAAGGCTGTGGACCTGGATTGGGAGCATGACGACAGACATACGACGCTGCTGCTGGAAAAAGGGGCTGCGGAAGCCCGCATCGGCCGGATTATGGATGAGGACAGCTACGAGGTCAGGCTGGAGTGGAATGCAGGCCGGCTGGAGCAGACCGGGATTCATGAGGTGACGCTTTTGCCGGAAGGGGACGGGGAGATGCTGGAGCTGTCCGCGGCCTTCGGCCCTGTTAAGCCGGACCTGGCCCCCGTTGCCGATATTGAAGCCGGAAGCCGCCGCCATTGGGAGGACTTCTGGCAAAGCGGGGCTGCCGTGGACTTCTCGGGAAGCACCGATCCCCGGGCCTTCGAGCTGGAGCGCCGGGTGGTCCTGTCCCAGTTTCTGTGCGCGCTGCACAGCGGCGGCTCTCTGCCGCCCCAGGAGACGGGGCTGATGTACAACAGCTGGTTCGGCAAGGCCCATCTGGAGATGCATTGGTGGCATGGGGCCCATTTTCCCCTGTGGGGCCGGGAGAATCTTCTGCTGAAAAGCATGGACTGGTATACCCGTGTGCTCCCCATTGCCCGTGAGCTGGCGGAGTCTCAAGGGTATGAAGGGGCCCGCTGGCCCAAGATGGTGGGCTTTGACGGCAAACCTTGCCCGTCCCCGGTGGCTCCGGGGCTGATCTGGCAGCAGCCCCATCCCATGACCATGGCGGAACTGATCTATAAAGCGGACCCGTCGGAGGGGACGCTGGAGCGGTTCCGGGAGCTTGTATTCGCCTCCGCCGATTTTATGGTCTCCTACGCCCATCTGAATGAGGAGACTAGAGCTTACGAGCTGGGGCCTCCGCTGATCCCGGCGCAGGAATGCCATCCCTTGCACAGCAGCAAGAACCCGCCCTATGAGCTGGAATACTGGAAATACGGGCTGGAGATCGCCATTCGCTGGGCGGAGCGTTTGGGCTTGGCTGCGGACCCGCGGTGGGCAGAGGTAGCGGCGGCGATGGCTCCTCCTCCCCAGGCGGACGGGGTGTATCTGGCCCATGCTCTTTGCGGGGATACCTTTACCGCCAAGAACCGGGATCATCCCTCCATGCTGGGGGCTTTGGGCATTCTTCCCGGGACCATGGTCGACCGCGGGGTGATGCGGAATACTCTGCTGAAGGTGAAGGCGGTATGGATGTGGGATTCGGCCTGGGGCTGGGACTTCCCCATGTGCGCCATGACGGCGGCGCGGCTGGGGGAGGGGGATTTGGCGGTGGATTTTCTTTTGATGGATGCGGTCAAAAACACCTACCTGGTCAACGGCCACAATTACCAGCGTCCCGGCCTCTCCGCCTATCTGCCCGGCAACGGCGGCCTGCTGACGGCCGTCGCCATGATGGCCTGCGGCTGGAGCGATGCTCCGGGACATAACCCCGGCTTCCCGCAAGACGGCAGCTGGACGGTGAAGTGGGAGGGCCTGAAGCCCTTGATGTAGCCCATGCCAGCCTCCGGAGAAGCAGAAAGCCCGGCCTGCCCCGTCCGACGGCCTGCCGGAGCAATAAAGTGCAAACGCGGAAAATTTGTCTAATTGTCCCCTTGGCGGCAGAGGTGTACAGTAGGGGCGAACTCTCAAAACCAATAAACGAATATATCCGGGAGGAATCCGATTATGGGCAAGGGAACCGTATGGCCAAGTGAAATGAAAACAGCCGTTGACCGGCTGACAGGGATAGAGGTAAAGCAGCTGACAGATTACAAAACCCACAGCCACCATCTTTATTTTACCGAAAACGGGTGGTATGACGGCGAAGCGCGGCTATTGTTCATTTCCGACAGGGGAAACAGCACGAACCTGTTCAGCCTGCATGTGGCCAGCGGGGAAATGACGCAGCTGACGGATTACCCGGACAACAACGCCCTGGATGCGTGCTTGCTCCCCGATGAGCGGGCGGCCATTGTGAAGCTGAAGCGCCGTCTGATCCGGCTGGATTTGCAGACACTGGAGGAAAAGCTGCTGTATGAGGCACCGGCGGGCTACCAGTTGGGCAATGCCAGCGCCACCGCCGACAGCCGCTATGTGCTGACCTGCGTGCAGGAGGATCTGTCCTCCAAAATCCGGCTGGACCTGGGCAATGGCTATGTGGGCCACCGGGAATTGATGGAGGCCGCTCCCCACAGCAGAATTGTCCGCATTGAGGCGGATAGCGGCGAGGTAGAGCAGGTGTATGAGGACAGAAGCTTCATCACCCATATCAACGCCTCCACCACAGAGCCGTGGCTCATGACCTTCTGCCATGAAGGACCCTGGCATTTGGTGGACCACCGCATCTGGGGACTGGACCTGCGCACCGGCCAGGCCTGGAAAATCCGCGAGCGGCTGGAGCCGCTGGAGATGGTGGGCCATGAGTTCTTTTTCCCCGATGGAGTTACGGTAGGGTACCATGGCTTCCGGGCCGACGGCACCAACTTCTTCGGCAATATCCGCTATGACAACACGGGCATGGAGGAAACGGACTTCTCCTTCGATACCTGGCACGGCTATGCCGACGGGCTGGGGCAGGCGGTGGTGGACGGCAAGGGCGAGGTGAAGACCCTCTCCATCTGGCGCAAAAAAGGCGATGTGTACGAAGGCCCCCGAACCCTCTGCGAGCTGCGCTGCAGCTTCCATTCCCAGAAGGTCCACGCCCATCCGCGTTTTGACGCCAAGGGCAAGCGGCTTTTGTTCACCAGCGACAAAAACGGCTATGCCAACCTGTATCTGGTGGATATTCCCGAGGATTTGTCCGTATTGCCGCTGATGGAATAGCCCGGCTGGCTCCTTCCGGAGCCAAGTTTGACGTCCCGGCCCCGGTTCCTCCGGTGGCGGGCCGGGCGGACAGAGGTGGGCTATCGGGCAGACAGAGGATGCGCTACCGGGCGGACAGAGGATACGCTATTTGACGGAAAACCCGTGTTTTTTCTTGTTGGCGGACAGTGGTTCCGTTATGCAGGGGAAAAGTGGGGGTTTGGGAGCTGTAAAGTCAAAATAGAGGATCGTCAGTCCGCGAAAAGCGCAAAAGCAGGCAATTTCGCAAAATAACGGATCGTCAGTCCGGGTACATTGGGCGGGCGGACACGGCTTTAAAAACTCAAACCGGAAAAAGGAGTATGATGATGCAGGCTGAAGCTAACGCGGTACAGACCAAGCCATTCTCTGTGCGGGTGGCCGATACGATTCTCTCCAAGGCCCAGGACGGGTACCATCCCGGCATTGCCAACAAATGGGGCTATGTGGCGGGCATGGCGCTGACGGCCTTGACCCGGACCGGCGATTGGGCGGGAGACTCCAAGTACCATGATTTTGTCAAGCGGCATATGGATGTGTTTATCCCCGAGGATGGCGCTATCAAGGGCTACTCCCTGAACGAATACAATTTGGATCACATCAACAAAGGCAAGAACCTGCTGCGGCTGTGGCGGGAAACGGGGGAAGCGCGGTATGAGAAGGCTGCCCGGCTATTGGCCGCCCAGCTCGCCGGACAGCCCCGCACCTCCGAGGGCGGCTTCTGGCACAAGAAGATTTATCCTTTCCAAATGTGGCTGGACGGCCTGTACATGTCCTCCCCCTTTATGGCCGAATATGGGGCGACCTTCGGAGAAGAGGGTTGGTTCGACGAGACTGCCCACCAATTGCTTCTGATTGAGCGCCATACCCGCAATCCGCAGACAGGTCTGCTGCATCACGCCTGGGATGAATCCGGCGAGCAGCGCTGGTGCGACGGCAGCACAGGCCGTTCCCGGCATGTATGGAGCCGGGCTATGGGCTGGTATGCCATGGCGATGGCGGATGCGCTGGAGTTTTTCCCGGTGCTGCATCCGAAGCGGGGGCAGCTGATGGGCATCTTCGAGCGGTTTGCCGAAGCGGCGCTGCGGGTCCAGGACCGGGAGAGCGGCCTGTGGTATCAGGTGATGGACTGCAACGCCCGGGAGGGCAATTACCTGGAGGCCTCCGGCTCCTGCATGCTCACCTATGCCCTGGCCAAAGGCTTGCGCCTGGGTTACCTGTCCGGTATCGACAGGAAAGCGGTGGAACGGGCTTTTGCGGGCATCCGCAATCATTTTGTCACAGAGGATGCGGAGGGTGTGCATCTTCACAGCATTTGCCACGGGGCAGGATTGGGCGGCCGCAGATACCGGGACGGCTCCTACGCCTATTATTTAAGCGAGGCCGTGGTCAGCGATTCGTTGATGGGCGTGGCCCCGCTTTTGCTGGCCAGTGTAGAGCTGGAGCGGCTGGCGGAGACGGAGACAAAAGATGCGTGAATCCTCAGAGGAGCGGTTTGCCGATAAGCTCATCATGAGCTATCCGGCCTCCTGGTGGGGCAATATGTGGCGGGAGGCGCTGCCCTCCGGCAATGGGGTGCTGGGGGCGTCCGTGTTCGGAGGCGTTCAGGAGGAGACGGTGCTCCTTAATCATGCGGCCCTTTGGCATTGGGGGCAAAAGGATGAGCTCCCGGATGTGAGCGGCATTCTGCCCAAAACCCGGAAGCTGATGGATGAAAAGCGGTATCTGGAGGCAAGCTGGCTCCTGGCCAATGCCTTGAAGGAAAAGGGCTACGGGACCAAGCTGGCCTCCCGCTTCCCGCTGGCGGCCCTTCGCCTTGAGATGCCTTGCGATCAGGCGTTCAAGGGCTACCGCCGCATCCTCCGGATGAATACCGGGGAGGTGGAGGTTAGCTGGAGGGACGGCGGCCGGAGCTTCAGGCGGCGGTTGTTTGTCTCCCGGGCCGATGATGCCGTGGTGTACGCTATCGACGGAGGCTGCGGCTGCAACGGGGTTTCCGGCCGGTTGGGGCTGATGCTCCATGCCAGCGACCGTTTCGGCGACACCCCGGAGTTTAAGGCGCTGGAGCAGACGGTGGAAACGGGGGCGGAGGGCGGCTTCGCTTGGTATGCGGCCCAAAATGATGACGGAACCGATTTTGGCGCTGTGCTCCGGGTAATCCCGGAGGGCGGCCGCCTGGAGGCGGAGGAGGGTTTTGTCCGGTTTGCGGAAGCGGAGCGGGTGCTGGTGGTGGTCAAGGTTTTTGTACAGGGGGACCGCCGGAGGGAGCTTGGAAGATTGAAGGGGGAGTTGGCCGGGCTTGCAGCGGATGTGGCATATGAGCGGCTGCTGGAGCGGCATACCGCCCTCCACACCCCTCTTTACCGCTCGGTGTCTCTGGAGCTGGATGACGGCAGTGGGGAGGAGCAGTTGGCCCTGTCCAACGAGCGGCTGCTGCTGGAGGCTTACGAAGGGGAAGCGCCCCTTGCGCTGGTGCAGAAGCTCTGGTCCTTCGGACGCTACCTGTTCATAAGCGGCACCTCGGCTGATCCGCAGGCCCAGCCCTTCGGGCTTTATGGCCTGTGGGCCGGGGACTACCGGCTGATGTGGAGCCACAATATGGCCAATGAGAACGTCCAGATGATGTATTGGCACGCCCATACCGGCGGATTGGGCAGCTTGACGGAGGCTTTGTTTCGCTATTATGAGGGGCTGCTGGATGACTTCCGCAGCAACGCCCGCAAGCTGTACGGCTGCCGGGGCATCTATATTCCCGCAGGTACTGCCCCGGGTATCGGCTCGCCCAACCAAATTGTGCCGGTGATTCTCAACTGGACAGGAGCAGCCGGATGGCTGGCCCGCCATTACGCCGAGTATTGCCGGTATACCGGCGACCTGGAGTTTCTGCGGGAAAAGGCGATGCCGTTTATGCGGGAGGCGCTGGCGTTTTACCAGGATTTTCTGGTGATCGATGAAAATGGCGAATACAAGCTGTACCCGTCCGTTTCGCCGGAAAATACCCCGCTCAACTACATGCCCGCCGACGGCAAGCCCCTTGCCCATCCCATGCCTACTACCATCAACGCCACCATGGAGGTGGCGATTCTGAAGGAGCTGCTGCGGCAGCTCATGGAAGGAAGCCGGGCGTTGGGCGGGGACCCTGGGGAAATCGGGGAATGGAGCGCCATGCTGGAGCGGCTGCCCGCCTACCGGGTCAATGGGGACGGCGCAGTCTGCGAATGGATTCACCCCGATTTCGATGACCGGTACACTCACCGTCACCTGTCCCATCTGTATCCGGTGTTTCCCGGACATGAGGTGACCCGGGAGCATGATCCGGGGCTGTTCGGGGCCTTTGAATTAGCGGTGCAAAAGCGGGAAATCGGCGCCCAAAGCGGCTGGTCCCTGGCCCATATGGCGGCGGTATATGCCCGGTTGGGCGACGGGAACCGCTCGCTGGAATGCCTGGACCTGCTTGTCCGGGCCAGTCTGCTGCCCAACCTGTTTACTCTGCACAACGATTGGCGCGGGATGGGCGTCTCCATGAATATGCCCGCTGCCCCTGTGCAACTGGATGCCAACCTGGGGCTGGTGAATGCGGTGCAGGAGATGCTGCTTCAGGTGTCCCCGGGTTTGGTCAAGCTGCTGCCCGCCCTCCCTGAGCGCTGGAAGCGGGGGAAGCTGGCGGACTGGCGCTTCCATACCGGCCGGGTAAGCATGGAATGGGACCGGGAGGCGGGATGGCTCCGCGCCGAGTTTACCGCCGACCGGGACACGCAGGTGGTGGTCCGGCTGCCGGATTGGGCGGCAAAGGCAGGTTTGGCGCCAGCGTCCGGGGCAGAGCTTGTTGCATCGAACGCCGGGGAGGCGTTTGCCTCCTCTACGCTGGGAGATTCCTGCTATCACCTGCGGCTAACCTCCGGCTCTCCCCCCTTGGCCATCGCCGCTTCCCGTTCTTGCTAGTCCATATCAGCACCGCCGTTTCGGCTTTACCAGCCGGGACGGCGGTTTTTCTGCTTCGGCAGCTGTTGCCGGAATCACGGAGCAGCTGAATTGCAACGCGGCGGACCGTGGTTCCGTTAATATGCGGAAAACCGGCGTTTTTTGGTGTGAGCAGCATCGGCTCCCGCGAGCGTCACCGAGGCTTGCACACCGGCGTCACCCCCGGCTTTCCCCATCAGCGCTGCTGCTGCCAGCTTCTCTTTTCCCGCTCCGCCCTTGTTTTCATAATGGCCCGGGGACAGGCATAGGATGAATTAAAGGGTTAGACAAGGGACAAGGTTTTGCAGTGATCTGCATGTATATACGGGGGAAGATTTTAGAAGGAGGGCGAAGCAGGTGGAGGTTAAAGCCAATGTGCAGAGAAGGCGGCAAAGCCGGCTGAGGGAGCTGCAGAGCCGCAGCCAGGGACAGGCCGGCGGAGTGCAAGCCGACAGAGTACAAGCCGACAGAGTACAAGCCGATGGAGTGCCTGCCGGCGGTGTCCTTGCGACCGTGGCGGGAGAGCGGGTTGCGTCTGCAGAAAGACAGGCAGGGCCGCTGCAGCCCGAACAGAGAGAGGGGTTGCCTGTTTCCGCCGGCGAGAGCGTGCGGAGCGGCAGGGAGGCGCATCCCGGCTTGCCGTTATATATACGGGGTCAGCAGGAAAGGGATCATGGAGGCGATCCGGAGCTTGTCTGGAAGGAACGGCAAAAGCAGCTGATGGCCTGGTATGCGGAGGAGGAGCGGAACGGTCCTGGCGGCGATTTTTATGCGGGAAAAGGCGAAGGGGATGACGGGCATTCTCCGGGTCGCGGCCCTTTTTTCAAGCTGTTCCGGGCGAAGCTGGTGTTGGCCGGGATACTTTTTGCGGGAGTGTGGGGGATGTTCCAGCTGAATACCGGCTGGACTCAGGATGCCCAGGCTGTGGTGAGGAAAGCTCTGACCCGCGAAATGGACTTCAGCCAGGCGGCTGCCTGGTACGAGAAAACCTTCAGCGGCGCTCCCTCCTTTCTGCCTGCCTTCGGGGAGCGGCAGAATGCGGTAAAGGTGCAGGCTCCCGGGCAGGCCTCGTTATTGGTGCAGCCGGTGCGGGGAACCGTGATCAAGCCTTTTTCCGCCAATCAGGAGGGGATCTGGCTGGCCGTCAAGCCCGACGCCCAGGTGGCGGCGATGGACCAGGGCAGGGTGGAATTCGCCGGCCAAAAAGAGGGCTACGGCTATCTGGTGATGATCCGCCATTCCGACGGGCTCCGGGCGTCCTACGGCGGGCTGCGTCCCGCCCAATGGCAAACCGGGGATTGGGTCAAGGCGGGAGAGGTTATCGGCAAGGCCCTGGCGGAGGAAGAAAGCTCCTCAGCCAATGTGTACCTGGCGGTTATGAAGGATGAGCGCTTCATAAATCCGCTGGATGTGGTTACCTTTGATTAAATGGGGAGGCGTGGAATACCGGCTTCATCCGCTGTTCCTCATCCTGATGCTGTTCTCCGTCTGGACGGGCTACTTTGCGGAAATGCTGACTTTGTTCGGAGTGGTAACCATCCATGAGCTGGGCCATGTTGCCGCCGCCCGGGCCTACGGCTGGAGGATCAGGCGGGTTCAGCTGCTTCCCTTCGGCGGGGTGGCCGAAATGGAAGAATCCGCCAATGTTCCGGCAAAGGAAGAGATGGTGGTGGCGCTGTGCGGTCCGCTGCAGAATGTGTGGATGGCTGTTTTTGCCGCCGCCATGCTGGAATGGGGTCCGGGCCAAACGGCGGATTATTGGGCGTATTTTCTCCAGGCGAACCTGATGATCGGACTGTTTAATCTGCTGCCGGTTCTTCCGCTGGACGGGGGAAAGCTGGTGCTGGGAGCCTTCAGCTATCTGTTTTCATACCATCGGGTGTTGTCCGCCGTTTTGCATACCAGTCTGCTGCTGTCTCTCTGCATGGTGATTGCGGCCTTGGCCCGCTACGCGGCGGGAGGCGTTCACTTGAATCTCTTGGCTATCGGGCTATTTCTTTTTTTCAGCAATTGGTACAGCATCAAGCATTTGCCCTATCAGTTCTTCCGGTTCCTGATCAGCCGGGAGGCAAGCTGCAGCCGGATGAAGCAGGCCGGCCAGCCTCCCCATATGCTGGTGGTGCCCTATGATCAGGAGCCCGTCCAGGTGCTGCGGCGCTTCAAGCGGGAGCGGCATCATCTCCTGTATATTGTGGACCGGGCAGGAGATGTGCTTCAGATCTGTCCCGAGGACAGGCTGCTCCGGGCCTATCTGTCCCGGGTTTCCGGCCCTCCCGGAAGCCGTGGGGGAAACGGAGCGGGGCGCAAGCGCGGCAAGGGGGAAAAAATCGGTTAGTGTGGACCCTATCCTCTTTGTGCTACAATAAATTCATAGTCTCTTTTCCAGGCAATGAGGTGAATAGTGTATTGAAAAGGATAGTGGTTCGTTATGAGTCCGGCGCCAGCTCCGTTGCCTTGATGGAGGACGGGAGGCTGGCCGAGTTTTTCGTGGAGCAGCCGGCGGAGGGGGAACGGGCCGGCAATATCTACAAGGGCAGAGTCGTGAATGTGCTGCCGGGCATGCAGGCGGCGTTTGTGGATATCGGATTGCGCAAGAATGCGTTTCTCTATATTGATGATTTGCTTCCGGTTCACCTGGAGAAAAAGCCCAAGGTCAAACCCTCCATTACCGAGCTGGTGCGGGAGGGCCAGGAAATTCTGGTGCAGGTGCGCAAGGAGCCACTGGGCACCAAGGGCGCCCGGGTGACCACCCATTTCACCTTGCCCGGCCGTTGGCTGGTGCTTTTGCCCCATGCGGATTATGTGGCTGTTTCCCGCAAGATCGAGTCGGAGCCGGAGCGGACCCGGCTGAAGCAGATCGGCATGCAGATCAAACCCCCGGGGGACGGGATTATTATCCGTACCGTGGCCGAGAATGAATGCCAGGAGTCGCTGCAAAAGGATATGGCCATCTTAGGCGATATTTGGGCCGGGCTTGAGCGCCGCGCCGCCGTTGCCGAAGCGCCTGCCCTTCTGTACCGGGATCTGGGCATGATCCCCCGGCTTGTCCGGGACCTGTTCTCCGATTCCGTGGAGGAGCTGGTGATTGACGACGGGCGCTCGGCCAACGAGATCGGCGCCCAGATTTGCGCCATGGCCCCGGAGCTGCAGGACCGGGTGAAGGTTTATGAGGGGCCGGAGCCGGTGCTTCAGCATTACGGGATTGAGGAGCAGCTGGAGCGGGCGTACCGGCGCAAGATTTGGCTGGAGAACGGGGCCTATCTGGTGATTGATCCCACGGAGGCCTTGACGGTGATCGATGTGAATACGGGCAAGTACACCGGGACGGTGGATCTGGAGCAGACGGTATTCGAAACGAATATGGAGGCGGCGGAGGAGATCGCGCGGCTCCTGCGGCTCCGCGACATGGGCGGCATGGTCATTGTCGATTTCATTGATATGGCGGAGGAGCGGCACCGGCGGCTGGTGACGGACAAGCTGGAGACCTGCATGAAGAAGGACCGGACCAAGGTGCAGGTGGTGGGCTGGACCAAGCTGGGTCTGGTGGAAATTACCCGCAAGAAGGTCCGGCCGGCGCTGGACGAGCTGTTGACCGAATCCTGCTCCCATTGCGGAGGAACGGGGCGCGCGCCCATCAAGCATAGGCCCGGCCATGCGTAGGCAGTGTTGGGGGGAAGGTCTTCCTTGGCGGGGGATTCCGGTGAAGAGGAGTCTGCCATTTCTACCGGCACAGGGCATGGTTCGCGGTTCGGAGAAATGATAGCGGACCGCAAATGTTCACTATGGGAGCAAACTGCCCGAACGATTGGGAAATAGCAACATAAAATGTCTGCTAATCCGTCTAAAATGCCCATTTGGAGGCGAAACGGGGGGAATAGCAGACATTTTATGAGGCTGTCGATTAACTTTGCTTGGGGATAACCCCTAACGATTTCAAATTTATTTCATGGGATTTGGTAATATGTGGGTGGGTATTTTCGTTCTATGGGGCGTTTTTGAGGTGCTCGAGGGTGGGGGACCCTTCGTTTTTCAATTAAGTGGGACGACGAATAAACCCCGGTTTGGGGTGTATGAGCTGCCTGACGGTGTATTTTAAGTTCGTGACGATCGCAGCCAAGGTAGCCTTGATCCCGAGCGGCCGCTTTCCCTTCGTCCGGGGTTTCCCCAGCCCACCGGGATTTTTCAACGCCTGGTTGACCCGTTCCACCACGGTACGCGTTTTGTACCGTTCCTGTCCTTCCTCGCTGGTAAAGGCGGTGTTCGCTTTTTGGTACAGATCGTGGTAATCACTCCGGAATACGGTCCGTCCTCCTTTGGCTGTGGTGCAGGCCTCCCGTTGCGGACAGGCGGCGCAAGCGTGTTTGCTAAACCCGTATTGTTTGCCCTGCGTATCGTGGCTTCGGCTTTGGCGCACGCTCTCGTGTCCCTCCGGGCAGCGGTAGGTGTCTCGCTCCGGGTCGTACTGAAAATGAGAAGCGTCCCACAATCCTTTGGGTTGGTTAGAGGCCGGAACAGGAGCATGCACCTGTACGACATCCTGCAACTGCTGGCGGATGGAACCCGATCCATACGCGCTGTCTCCTAAAAGCCAGTCCGGACCATAGCCGAGCAGCTCCACGATCTCCTTGACCAGGTCCACCGCCGCTTGACTGTCATGCTCGGAAGCGGGGATGACCCGGACGTTCAGCACGACGCCTTGACTCGAGCAGAGGTTTTGGATTTTGTAGCCAAGCAGAGTCAAGGCTCCCTTCTTGCCGATGCGCGCCTCCGGGTCGTCGAGGCTAATGATCTTAAAGGGGCGACGTTGAAACGGAATTTTGACGTAGTCGACCGATACGGGTTGCTCCTGGACCGCAGATGGCGCTGAAGAACCTGACGACTTCCCCGTTTCCACGACAACCTCCGACTCCGTGGCCAGCAGAGGGGAAGAGGGGACGTCGGCAGAAGGAGAAGATCTCTCCTCCGAACGAGAAGGAGGCGGAGGAGCATCATCGGGCGGAGAAGGCAAACTGGTATCTTGAAGAACTTGGATCAGCAGCGCCTGCAATTCCAGGGAACGCAGTTGAGCATCCGGACGGGACCAGGCCCAAAAGAGGGGAGCCACCAGCGGACTCTCGAACCAATTCAGCAACGCATAAGCCTGGACCACCTGCTGGCTGAAAGCGACCATACGCTGGACAGAGGAGGCATCCTTGGGAATGGAAATGATCCGTTGGTCGGAAGGGAACTGCTGGTCAAGTAGGGCGTGCAAGGTGGGATGAAATCGCTCCAGATGGCGAACCAGCCGAAGAATACCTTGTTGGATCAAGGGCAGAGCGCCATGAAAAGCGACGGAGCTGGCAGAAGGAAACGAGTCGATGATCCATTGTTCGCCCTTGTCGCCCCAAAGACCCAATTGGTGCATCTGAGCCAGAATATACAGATGGCAGGAATGGAACAAAGACAGTCCCATGCGATCGCGGTCCAACGCAATGGTACTGTGATCAAAGCCAAAGAATTCTACCGGCAAGCCGAGGAAACGTTTGATAAACAAGTCGCCGATAACTTTCTCTTCCACACCGCGGTCGGTGAGATGGTAGTAGGCCTGAACCAAATGAATCTTGAGCTTCAGAGAAGGAGCATAGGGACGGGGACCGCGGCCCGAATAGAGGAAGGAGAACAGGGAATCGGCAAACGAGAAGTCGATTTTAGAGCCTACTTGGCTCCAAAAGGGATGATCAGGGAGCTTGGAATAGACGAGAATGTCGGTAAAAGATAATTGGTTAAAGGATTTATAAGTAATGGTGGACACCGAGGATCACTCCGGGAATAAGGATACCTCAATTATACCACGAAAAGAGGAGAAAGTGGGAGTAAAGTGATGATTATGTGAAGAAAACAAGCGAATTCGACAACGAATGATGGTAGCAGGGAAGGCTGCCAACCGAGACTTATCCCCGGCCAAGAGAATTAATCGACAGCCTCATTTTATGTACGCTAAATGGGCTAAAAAAACACCAGCGGCTGAATAGCAGACATTTTATGGCGCTTACATGGTTGTGCGAGGTTGTGCGGCGTTTTTCTCCCGTTTTTCCCGGCACGGCTGTTGGGAAGAGGCAATTCCAATTGCCAATTTGGCGCCTATCCGGTATAGTGGATGTAACTGAATACATGTTTACGGGGGCTGGATGGAGTCCGGCTGAGATTGGAACCGATAATTGTTCCTGACCGTTAATCTGAACCAGGTAATGCTGGCGTAGAGAATACAACGAAACCATGCCCTTCGTCTATTCTCGGAGGGCTTTTTCTTGCGCCGGAAGCTATTTTTGGGAGCAAAAGGGGGCGTACATATGGAGAATCGGGAAGCGCGGCGACAGGCGCGGATGCCTGGTCCGGCGCAGCAAGGGAAGGTGGGAGAGCGGACATCTGGCCCGGCGGAGCAAGGTGAGCTCAGAGAGCCGACATCTGGTCGGGCACAGCACGAGGAGCAGGAGGAGCGGATGGCGGCGAAAGCGGCGGCGGACATCGCGGAAGCGGGCGGGCTGTCCTTGCAGGCCAAGCTGGGACGCGCCGTCCGCCGGATCAGGGGGAGCAGGGACGAGCTGTTGGCGATTTTGGAGCGGCTGGTGGGGTTTCCGACAGTCAGTCCTCCCGCCCGCAATACGGCTGAAGCGCAAGCCTTCCTGGCCGAGCAGCTGGAGGCGGCAGGCTTGCGTCTCAGCCGGTGGGAGCTGTATCCCGGCGATCCGGTGGTAGTGGGAATTAAGCCGGGAGCCCGTCCGGCCAGCTGCCGCAGCCTGATCCTGAACGGCCACATGGATGTGGCGGAGGTGGGCCAGCCTGCGGAATGGCGGGGGGACCCTTTTGCCCTCCGGGTGGAAGGAGATTGGGCCGTAGGCCGGGGAACGGCGGATATGAAGGGGGCCTTGGCCGCCGCGCTGCTGGCTATCCGGGTGATAGAAGAGGAAGGCATCGAATTGGGAGGAAACCTCCAATTCCAGAGCGCCGTCGGCGAGGAAGCCGGTGAGGCTGGCACACGATCTATAACCGAGCGCGGGCTGGCCGACGGCTATGATTATGCGGTAGTGATGGATACCAGCAATCTGGCTATCCAGGGCCAGGGCGGTGTCATCACCGGCTGGCTGACGGTGCAGAGCCCCCAGGTGCATCATGACGGGATGCGGGGCAGCATGATCCATGCCGGGGGCGGCGTTTTTGGGGCCAGCGCCATTGAGAAGATGGCGAAGCTTATCGGCAGCCTCCAGGAGCTGGAGCGCCATTGGGCGGTGGTGAAGCAATATCCCGGCTTCCCGCCGGGAGCCGCCACTATCAATCCCGCCGTTATCGAGGGCGGGCGGCATGCCGCTTTTGTGGCGGATACCTGCCGCTTGTGGATCACCGTTCATTTTTATCCAAATGAGGATTACCAGTCGGTGACCCGGGAAATTGAGGAGCATATCCGTTATGCGGCCATGGCTGACCCGTGGCTCCGGGAGCATCCTCCCCGGTTCACGTGGGGCGGGCGCTCCATGATTGAAGACCGGGGGGAAATCTTCCCCTCGCTGGAGCTGGACCGGCATCATCCCGGGCTCCAATGCCTGGCGGTAAGCCATGCGGAGGCGGCGGGGGAGAAGCCTGCTGTGGGCATGAGTCCCACCGTCACCGATGCCGGATGGCTGGCGGGAGCGGGGGTGCCTGCAGCCATCTATGGGCCCGGGCTTCTGTCGGAGGCCCATGGGGTCAACGAAGGGGTGTCCGTGGCGGAGCTGCTCACTTTTGCCGAAAGCCTGCTGCGGTTCATCGCTGTCTGGTGCAACAGCCCCAAAACCGAAGGGAGAGACGAACCATGACAAAGTTTACCGATAGGCTGCATGAGGCGGCTTATACCATCTGGCAGGCCAGCCACAAGCATCCTTTTTTGACGGAGCTGCGGGACGGCACCTTGGCGGCGGAGCGTTTTGCCTTCTATATGAAGCAGGATTACACCTACCTGAAGGAATATGCCAAAGTGTTCGCCTACGGCAGCATCAAGGCCAGGGATCTTACCACCATGGGCATGTTCGCCAAGCTGCTGGACAGCACGCTGAATATGGAGATGGAGCTTCACCGGCAGTATGCGGAGCGGCTGGGCATTCCGCGGCAGGAGCTGGAGGAGACCAAACCCGCTCCCGTAACCTCGGCGTATACCTCCTATCTGCTTACCGCCGCATCGGCCGGCAGTCTGGCGGAGCTGACGGCGGCGCTGCTGCCCTGTACGTGGAGCTATTGCGAGATCGGCGCGGCCATGGCCGCTTATCCCGGGGCCCGCTCCCACCCCTTTTACGGGGAATGGGTGGAGATGTACGCTTCGGCGGAATTCGCCCAATTGAATGAATGGTGCATGGAGCTGATGAACCGGCTGGCCGAAGGGCTTCCGGAAGGGGAGCTGGCTGTGCTGACGGAGCGGTTCGTCACTGCCTCCCGCTTCGAGTATCTGTTCTGGGAGATGGCTTACCGGATGGAGGAATGGCCGGTATGACCGATCCGGATCAGGAAAGGCTGGCCGGCCCCAAAGGCGCTGGAGCGCTCCCGGACCGTAACGCCGCGGCTCTGGAGGTACAGGGGCTGACCTACCGGTTTGACGGTCACAGCCTGTTGTTTGACAATCTTTCCTTCTCGATCCGGAAAGGGGAGTTCGTCTCCCTGCTGGCGCCCAGCGGGGTGGGCAAAACCACCCTGTTCCGGCTCATCGCCGGGCTCCTGGAGCCGGATGCCGGGGAAATCCGGGTGGCCGGAGGGCCCGGGGGGACCGCCGGACGATCTGCCCCCGCTGTTGAAGGGGCGGCGGCGCCGGCCGGCAAATCCGCCGCCGCCGTCTCCGCTGCCAAACCCGGGCGGCTGGGCCTGGCCGGCTACATGCCCCAGCGGGACAGCCTGATGCCCTGGCGCACGGTGCTGGACAATGCGGCGCTGGGGCTGGAGGTAGCCGGCGTGGCCAAGGGCGAGGCCCGGCGGCGGGTGCGGGAGCTTCTGCCCTCCTTCGGCCTGGAGGGCAGCGCCGGCCGCTTGCCCGCCGATCTGTCCGGCGGCATGCGGCAGCGGGTCTCCTTCCTGCGGACGCTGCTGGCCGGCCAGGAGCTGCTGCTCCTGGATGAGCCCTTCAGCGCTCTGGACGCCATGACCCGCTTGGATATGCAGGAATGGCTCCTCCAGGTGTGGGAGGAGCACAAAAAAACCATCCTCTTCATCACCCACGATGTGGATGAGGCGCTGTTTCTCTCCGACCGTGTGCTGGTGGCCTGCGCCACGCCAATCGCTTCTCTGGCGGAGTTCCGGGTGCCCCTCACCCGGCCCCGGAGCAGCGATGCGCTGCTGGACGCCACCCTGCTGCCGGCCAAGGGGGAAATTCTCCGGCTGCTGCGGGAAGGCAGAGCCGGGAAGCAACAGCCGGTTGCGCCGGAGGAAGGGGGCGGGCGCACATGAAGCCTGGTTTTCGCCAATACGGCCCGGCGGCCGCATTTGTGCTTATTCTGGCGGGGGTATGGGAAGCCGCCACGGTCTTCCTGAACATCCCCCATTACATTATTCCCCGGCTGTCCCGGGTGCTGGTATCCGTCTGGGAGACCCGGGAGCTGCTGTGGCGTCACTCCCTGTATACCTTGCAGGAGGCGCTTCTGGGCCTATTGTTGTCAGTTCTGTTCGGTGTGCTGCTGGCCTCCCTGATGGAGAGCTGGCAGCTGGCCAAACGGACTTTGTACTCGCTGGTCATCGCTTCCCAAACCATTCCCATCGTGGCCCTTTCTCCCGTGATGGTCATGTGGTTCGGGTATGAAATCTGGAGCAAGGTGGCGGTGGTCATTCTTTTTACCTTCTTCCCCGTTACCGTAGGCGCCATCGACGGCTTCCGCCAGACCGATCCGGGCACTCTGGAGCTGATGAAAACTATGGGAGCAAGCAAAGGGCAAATTTTCCGCAAGCTGAAAATTCCCTCCGCCCTGCCATCCTTTTTCACAGGCCTCAAGGTAGCCGCTACCTACAGCATTGGAGGGGCTACCATCGGGGAATGGTTGGGGGCCGACTCCGGCTTGGGCATGTACACCAAACGGGCCTCCAGCCAGCTGCGGGCGGAGGCGCTGTTTGCCGGTGTGCTGGTGCTGTCATGCTTGGGCATTGCCATGTTTCTGGCCGCCCGATGGCTGGAGAAGCGGGTTATTCCCTGGCAGCACCGGAAATAACACCCGAGTTTGCAAGAAAACATTTTACCTTAGGAGGCAACAGGCATGTTATTATTCGGAAAAATTTTTGCCCGGCCCGCAAAGCTGCTGGCGCTTGCCCTGAGCATGGCGCTGGCGGCTGCAGGCTGCGGCCAAGCCGCTTCATCCGGCGGTGGCCAGGAGCAGGAGCTGACCGTGCTGCTGGACTGGTATCCCAATGCGGTGCATTCCTTTTTGTTCGCGGCGGAAAAGGAAGGCTATTTCAAGGAAGCGGGCCTTAAGGTGAAGCTGGAAACCCCGGCCGGCACCGATGACGCCGTGAAGCTGCTGGCTGCCGGCAAAGCCGATTTGGCCTTGAGCTACCAGACTGTAATCGCCATTTCCCGCGCAGAGGATATTCCCGTTGTATCCCTTGCCGCCATTGTCCGCCATCCGCTCAATCAGCTGTTTGCCCTGGAGGCCAGCGGCATCAAACGCCCCAAGGATCTGGAGGGCAAGAGCATCGGCTACCCCTCTATTCCGCTGGATGAGGCCATCGTGAACACCATGGTGAAGGCGGACGGAGGCGACCCGTCCAAGGTGAAATACACCGACATCGGCTGGGACCTGATTCCCGCTATGACCACCAAGAAGGTGGATGCCATCATCGGCGGCTACATCAACCACGAAAAGCTGCTGCTGGAAAAGGAAGGCATCAAGCTGAGCACGCTGGACCCTGTTAAATACGGTGTGCCGGATTTTTATGAGCTGGTGCTGGCGGCAAGCGAAGACGGCTTGAAGAAAAACCGCGAGGTATATAAGAAATTCTGGGAGGCTGCAACCAAGGGATATGAATATACGGTGAAAAATCCGGAAGCCTCTCTGAACAACCTGCTGGAGCAGCAGAACAAGGATTTCCCTCTGGACCCGGAGGTGGAGAAGCAGAGTTTGAATATTCTGCTGCCGCTGATGGATGCGGGCAAGGACCCATTCGGCTCCCAAACGGAAGCCTCCTGGCAAAGTATCATCGATTGGCTGAAAAAAGCCGAGCAGCTGAGAAAAACGCCGGCCGCCAAGGATTCCTTCACGAATCTCCAATAAGAGCAAAATTCCCTTTAAGAAGCCGGCAGCTGTTTGCCGGCTTTTTCTCACGCTTTACGGAGGGATAAGACTTAAGTCCGTGAAGAGGCGCCCGCTGTTTGTGCTATAATGGAAGACAGTTTCGGCCATTTTCGGCAACCCCTGCAAAAGAGAAAAGGAGGATGCGGCCCATGCCCCGTCCCGCCAAAAAACGGCAGCTGCCCCTGGAGCTGTCCATTACCTGGACAGCAGGCTGTGTGCTGCTGCTCTTGGCCAATATGACTATCTTCCGACAGCTGAACGCCAGTGTCGGCGACCCGTGGTTCAACTATATGCTGGGCGCGGCAATTCTGCTTCAGAGCCTCTACATCGGCGTCCGCCTCTACCGGCTTCATGGCGAAATTGTCTATGCCAACTCGCAAATCGAGAAGGTTGACGGCCTGGATGATGTGGGATTTGCCGAATACATAAGCGGTTTATGCGCGGACGAAGGCTGGAGCAGCCAATTGGGCAGCTGCGCTGCAGCAGGAGCGGCCCTGTACCTGGAAAAAGCGGATACCCGGCTCCACGTGATCCTGCATACGGCCCGGCGGCGGCTGACCGGCGATTACGTTGCGTCCGCGGCGGGCTCCATGAAGGAATCCCCCCATCCCGCGGGGGAGGCGGAGCTGTGGTGTCTGACCAATACCAGCTTTACAGACCGGGCCCGGCGGGCGGCGGCAGATTATGGGCTGCGCCTGGTGGACAGGAAAGAGCTGATCCGGCGGCTGGCCAAAAGCGGAACAATGCCTTTTTTTCACAACGCCCGCAGGAAAAAATGAGACAAGCTCTCTCGACACGGCCGCAACATGTCCCAGAGCATTTACGCTGCTTTTTCGGGGGAGGGATTTGTGTGATGGACTTCATAGCTGTGAAACGGCCAAGCATGGTTGAATGATGCTTATTTCGCATCCGGGAGGAGGCAGTCCATGACGGATTCCGAACGCAAGCCCGATCAGGCTGCAGACAACAAGCGCAAGGAGGTTTCCACGAAAGGAACCTTCATTTGGGTCATATTGCTGGGAGGTATTTTGGCCCTTACGTGGCTGCTGGTCTTTATTTTGTTTATTTCGCAGAACAGGTAACGGCTTCTTTTGGGCGGCCGGGGTGATCGTTCTTCTTACGGAGAGTTGGCGGCGGTTTGGCTGAATAAGGAGGACACATGATCCGTTATTGTGCGAAAAATCAACGTTTTTTAGATCCCGCGGACAGAGAATCCGTTATTGTGCGAAAAACAGCCGGTTTTAAGGTGTTTTCAGGCCATTAGCGGATCATGTGTCCGCGAAGCCTGCAGAAGAGTAAATGTTGGAGAAATAACGGATCGACAGTCCGGACAGCCGCCCACCCCCGCTAACCGCTGTCGCCCACCCCCGCCACCAGCCCCGTCATCAACCCCGCCACCAGCCTCATCGCCCGCCCCGTCGCCAATCGCTGTTCCGTCACCCCACTGCCGCTACCGCTACCGCAAAGTCCAACCCATCCCCTGAGAAGTCTGTCCGATGAAAGAAAGGAAGCTTTGCCTGAAACAGGCTTCAAAAACCATGAGCTAGTCCATTTTCCAACAATTAGAATTTGCTTGTTCTTCCCAAAATCTTGGCATAAATAAGACATAATTCAGTCGAAAACCCGAACGTTTGGAGCAATAGCGCCAGAATCATAAAGAAATGACCAAGCGTGTCACATTTCGGACAAAGTTTAACGTGAAAATTACGAATGAAAACGCAATCAATTGTCAAAATAAAATCTTTTTAATGTAAGCGTTTGAATGCTCTTTACGAATCAAAAAAGTTTAGCTATAATCAGAATCATCAAAGGGTTGTGAAATTATTCACGTAAAAGTTGTGAAATTATTCACGTAAAATCGTTACAAACTTCACAATAGTTAATTGTTAACTTGATATGGTGCTGTGATAAGTATCATACTAACGTGAGGATTGACATAACCCAGATTACAGCTCTAGGAGGCGGAGATTAACATGGCAGTTAAAGAAACCAAGTTGAAAGAGCAGATGTCGGTTCAAGAGCAAGTGGATCTTCTGGTTTCCCGCGCAAAACAAGCCTATCAGGAGTACATGAAGCTGGATCAGGCGCAAATCGACAAGATCGTTCAGGAAATGGCCCTTGCCGGACTTGACAAGCATATGTACCTGGCTAAGCTGGCCGTTGAAGAAACCGGCCGCGGCGTGTACGAAGACAAGATCACCAAAAACATTTTTGCAACGGAATATATCTACCATAGCATCAAGTACGAAAAAACCGTCGGCGTCATTGAAGAGAACCCGTACGAGAACTTCAAGAAGGTTGCCGAGCCTGTAGGCGTAGTCGCCGGTGTTACTCCGGTAACCAACCCGACTTCGACTGCCATGTTCAAATCCATTATTTCTGCCAAAACCCGCAACCCGATCATCTTTGCCTTCCATCCCTCCGCTCAAAAATGTTCTTCCGCAGCGGCAAAGGTGCTTCTGGATGCGGCAATCGCCAACGGCGCTCCGCAATATGCCATCCAATGGATCGAGAACCCGTCCATTGAAGCTACCAACCTGCTGATGAACCACCCGGGCGTGTCCCTGATCCTGGCTACCGGCGGCCCCGGCATGGTAAAGGCTGCTTACAGCACAGGCAAACCGGCTTTGGGCGTAGGTGCAGGCAACGTACCCGCCTTCATCGAAAAGTCCGCCAACATCCCGCAAGCGGTTAACGATATTATTCTGTCCAAGTCCTTCGACAACGGCATGATCTGCGCATCCGAGCAAGCAGTCATTATCGAAGAGCCGATCTATGAAGTAACCAAGAAGTGCTTCGCCGACCAAGGCTGCTACTTCCTGAACCCGCAAGAAATCGAGCAGCTGACCAAGATGGCCATCAATCTTGAAAAATGCGCCGTTAACCCGGTTATTGTCGGCCAATCCGCTGTGAAGATTGCCGAAATGGCAGGCCTGAAGGTTCCGGCCAACACCAAGATCCTGATCGCTGAAATTAACGGCGTCGGCACCAAGTACCCGCTGTCCGCCGAGAAGCTGTCCCCGATCCTGGCTTGCTACAAGGTGAAGACTGCCGAGCAAGGCATCGAGCGCGCGGCTGAAGTGGTTGCTTTCGGCGGCATGGGCCACAGCTCTGCGATCCATTCCAACGACCAAGATGTCATCACTGCATTCGCCAACCGTCTGCAAACCGGCCGGGTTATCGTCAACTCGCCTTCCACTCACGGCGCTATCGGCGACATTTACAATACCAACCTGCCTTCCTTGACTCTGGGCTGCGGCTCCTACGGCGGAAACTCCACTTCCTCCAACGTAACTGCAGTGAATCTGATCAACGTGAAAAGGGTGGCGTACCGTACCGTGAATATGCAATGGTTTAAAGTACCGCCGAAGATCTACTTCGAAAAGGGTGCAACCCAATACCTGTCCAAAATGCCGGACATTTCCCGCATTGCGATTATTACCGACCCGATGATGGTGAAATTCGGCTACGTCGAGAAGATTGAATACTACCTGCGCAAGCGTCAAACTCCGGTTTACGTAGAAGTGTTCTCCGAGGTTGAGCCTGATCCGTCCGTTGAAACTGTAGAACGCGGCCGGGCCATGATGGAACGCTTCCAGCCGGACTGCATCATCGCCCTGGGCGGCGGCTCCGCAATGGACGCTGCCAAAGCAATGTGGCTGTTCTTCGAATATCCGGATACCGACTTTACTGCCATCAAGCAAAAGTTCATGGATATCCGCAAGCGGATCTACAAGTACCCCCGTCTGGGCAAAAAGGCCAAGTTTGTGGCTATCCCGACTACTTCGGGTACCGGTTCCGAGGTAACCTCCTTCGCGGTTATTACCGACAAGAACGCCGGCAACACCAAGTACCCGCTGGCTGACTACGAGCTGACTCCGGACGTTGCCATCATCGACCCGGAATACGTGCTGACACTGCCGAAGGGTCTCGTCGCCGACACCGGCATGGATGTGCTGACCCACGCCATCGAGGCTTATGTGTCCATTATGGCTAACGATTATACCGACGGTTTGGCCATGAAGGCTATCCAGCTGGTATTTGAAAACATCGAGAAATCCTATGCCGGCGATCCGGTTGCCCGCGAAAGAATGCACAATGCATCCACCATCGCAGGTATGGCCTTCTCCAATGCCTTCCTGGGCATCAACCACAGCTTGGCTCACAAATGGGGCGCTGAATTCCATACGCCGCACGGACGGACCAACGCCATCCTGATGCCGTATGTTATCCGCTACAATGCAACCAAACCGACGAAGTTCGCTTCGTTCCCGAAATATGACCACTTCATCGCTGACCAACGTTATGCGGAAATCGCCCGCGTTCTGGGTCTGCCGGCCAAAACTACGGAAGAAGGCATCAGCAGCTTGATTAAGGCGATCCAAAACCTGAACAAGAAGCTGAACCTGCCTGCTACCTTCCAGGAAGCTGGTATTGATGCCAAGGAATTCGAAGCCAAGGTTGAGTATCTGGCTGACCGCGCCTTCGAAGACCAATGCACCACTGCCAACCCGAGAATGCCGCTGGTAACAGAACTGGCCGAAATCTACCGTCAGGCTTTCTACGGCAAGGAGTAATAACAAGTTCTCTCCAAAAAGAATAGAGCAACAAAAAGCAAAGAGACGGGATTCCCTGTCTCTTTGCTTTTTTGTACGGCGCATGTTCATTCGCGGATTGTTTGGTTAGCGAACCTCAATGTCCAGGGTCAGCTGCTGCTCCTTATTCCCTTCTCCCCAGCCAAGCTCATATCGGATCAAGGCGCTGATAGTGTATTGTCCCGCGGGAAGCCGGTTTATCTTGCCGGTTTCCATCAGAATCTCCTTGAAACTATCCAACCCGGAATTGCTGCCGCTTTTCACATACAGGTAGGTGTTTATGGATGTTGACAAATCCCATACCATAGGCTTGTTTTTCTTTAATGCAACGGGGCGGCCAATGTCATCGAATCCGAAGGGAATGTGGAAGCCTTCCTTGTCTGTTATGTTCGCATGTATGATTCTCGGACCCGATAAGGTGGAATAGCCGATGACTTCGATAGAGCTGCCTTCTCCTATGTATTCCGCTGATCCCCATATGGAAATCGGCTCCGCCTCCGTGTAGAGCTTCTTGGCTGTATGAATCGTAAACAGGATATCGTCATACACCGCGGAAACATGCTCGTCCGCATTCCGGGACAGCTTAATAGTATTTTCAGCCCCGCTGAAGCTCACGCCGATACCTGCAAGCTCGCTGAAATACCGTAGAGGCACATAAGCTTTCTCATTGTAAAGCAGCATGGGCTGACCTTCGGGCAAGGCTAGGGGCTCGCCATCCAGCGTGATGCGGGCGGGGTACAAAACAGCCTGAAGCAATTGTGAAGCAACGGCCGATTGGGACAATAGAGCAATGCTCAACACGATGAAGCCTGCTATAAAGAACCGTTTCATGTTCATTGAAGGACACCTTTCTATGATTATATGGGATTTACATTCCAATTATAGTGTATACCTGCCATATAAATCATCCCTTACAAACAACCGATTTTTTAGGCGGCGGGTGTCCGGACTCGGTCACCTAAACCAAAAGAGGCGATCCCTTGTCATCATGCTGGATGATTTTGGGACAGCCTCTATTGGAGTGAATTATTTGCGCCTGGCGGCCAGATAGTCCTTGAGCCCCTGCCGCCAGGGGGGCAGCGGGGCAAACCCGTTGGCGCGGATGGCCATGGCGTCCAGCACGGAATATCCCGGCCGCGGGGCCGGACGGGGAAATTCTGCCGTGGTGCAGGGGTGAATCTGCGCGGGGAGGCCGGTCTCCTCCATGATGGCCGAGGCAAACTCATACCAGCTGCAGGACCCGGCGTTGGCCGCATGATACAGGCCGTAATGCTCCGTTTGGATCAGCTCCGCCAAAAAACGCGCCAGATCGGCCGTATGGGTGGGACAGCCCAACTGGTCATGGACCACGTCGATATGCTCCCGCTCCGCCGCCAGCTTCAGCATCGTCTCCACAAAGTTTTGGCCGCCCGGGCCGTAAAGCCATGCGGTGCGGACAATAAACCAGCGGCTGGACAGGCTGGCCGCCAGCTGCTCTCCTGCCAGCTTGGTCCGGCCGTATATGGTCCGCGGATTGGGCGGGTCAAACTCCCGGTACGGCGTGGAGGCGGTGCCGTCGAAGACATAATCCGTGCTGATGACGCAGCACTTGGCGCCTACCAGCTCGGCGGCCGCGGCCACATTGCGGGTTCCCGCCGCATTGACCCGGTACGCCTCGTCGGGCTCCGCCTCCGCCCGGTCCACGGCGGTATACGCTGCCCCATGGATCACCGCATCGGGCCGGTGCTGCAGAAAGTGCTCCCGGCATTGCTCCCAGCTGGTGATATCCATCACATCCCGGCCTGTCGGGATCACCTCTATTCCCATTGCGGTCAGAAGCTCCACCAACGAACGCCCCAACTGGCCGTTGGCGCCGGTAATCAGAACCTTCACTTGGCATCGCCACCCGTATGCCGGCGGCGGATATTCTCCAGCCACTCCCCATGCTCCAGATACCACCTGATGGTCATGGCGATTCCTTCATCAAAGGCGTAGGACGGCTTCCAGCCCAGCTCCCGGTTGATTTTGGCAGCGTCGATGGCGTAGCGCCGGTCATGTCCCAGCCGGTCCGGAACATAACGGATCAGGCTCTCAGGCTTGCCCAGCATCCGCAGAACCGTCCGGACAATATGGATGTTCCGGTGCTCATTGCTGCCGCCGATATTGTAAGCCTCCCCTGCGGCTCCCCGCTCCAGCACCAGATCCACCGCGGCGCAATGATCCTCCACATGGAGCCAATCCCGGATATTCAGGCCATCGCCGTAAACGGGCACCGGCTCATCCCGGAGCGCATTGGAAATCATAAGCGGGATCAGTTTTTCGGGAAATTGGTACGGTCCGTAGTTGTTGGAGCAGCGGGTGATGGAGGCGTTAAGCCCGAAGGTTTCGCAATAGGCGCGGACCAGCAGATCAGCCCCCGCTTTGCTGGCGGAATAAGGGCTGTTGGGAGCAAGGGGGGTCTCTTCGGTGAAGAAGCCCTCTGGCCCCAGCGAGCCGTATACCTCATCGGTGGACACCTGGACAAACCGCTTGACGCCGGTTTGGCGGGCGGCCTCCAGCAGGGTTTGGGTGCCGGCCACATTGGTCCGGATGAAAATCCCCGGGTCCGCAATGCTCCGGTCCACATGGGACTCTGCGGCAAAGTTCACCACCGCATCGAAGTGTTCTTTTGCGAACAGCTCCATGATAAAGGGGTAATCAGCGATGTCTCCCCGGACAAAGGAGTAGCGCGGATCAGTCTCCAGCTCCCGGACATTGTCGGGATTGCCTGCATAGGTCAGGGCATCCAGATTGACTACCTTGCTCTCCGGATGCGTCTTCAGTCTGTACCGGATATAATTGCTGCCGATAAATCCCGCTCCGCCGGTAACCAGAATCTTCATGGCTCACACTCCTTCCACACAAAATCGATTTCCGCCGCCAGAAGCGGGGGATGTTTGCCGTCCTTATCCGACAGCACCGGCTCCGTCACGGGCCAGTCAATGGACAGCGCAGGATCATTCCACAGGATACCCCTGTCATGCTTGGGGGAATAATATTCATCTACCTTATACAGGACCTCCGTATCCGGCACCAGGGTGCAGAAGCCGTGGGCAAAGCCCTTGGGCACCAGCAGCTGCCTGGCGTTGGCGGCGGTCAGGATAAAGCCGTACCACTTGCCGAAGGTTGGCGATCCGCAGCGGATATCCACGATGACATCGTAGACAGCCCCGGCTACTGCCCGGACCAGCTTGGTTTGGGCCGCGGGGCCCAATTGATAGTGGAGCCCGCGGATGGTGCCGGCTTCTTTTGACACAGAATGATTGTCCTGCTTCCATTCCGCACAGATACCAAGCTCCCGCCACCGCTCCTGGTGAAAGGTTTCTGCAAAAGAGCCGCGGGAGTCCTTGCGGAGCACAGGCTCAACCAACATAAAGCCGACGGGGGATTGAGTAAGGATTCGCATGCCGCCACCTCGTCCGATGGATTATTTACACCTGTATTCACCATATGTACCTGGGCTCCTTCTGTTGTGGACGCCAGACCCGCAAACGAAAAAAACCGGAGTGCTCAGGGCGCATCCGGTGCGTGATGAAGAAGGGGCAAGCTCTAGTGGGAAAAACAATCCCTAAATCCGGCAAATTTCCGGAGGGCAATTGGGGCAATTGACAATACTCTTCAGGTACAGCAGGTCATGGATGACAATCTGGCCCTGCTCATAGCTGATGACGCCTTCTTCCTTATAGGTGCTGAGAAGCCGGTTGACGCTTTCGCGGGTGGTGCCGATCATGTTGGCCAGATCGGTGTTGGTCAGCTTGATGGCCAGCTTGATGCTGCCGTCCTCGTTTTTTTCGCCGCAGGTATTGGTCAGCCGGATCAGGGTGGAGGCAAGAGCGCCGGTTTTGCCGAAAAGCATCAAATCCCGGAATTTGGACTGGGTGGTGCGTTGCATGAGTCCCATCCACTTCATGAATTCGACCGCAAAGTCGCCGTGCTGGTAGATCAGAATCTCCAGGTCCTTCTGCTGGACAACGCCGATGACGCTGTCCTTGATGGCTTCGCCGTTATAGCCGTAATGCATATCTCCGTAGCCGCCGAATTCGCCAAAAAAATCTCCCTTTTGAAGGATGTTAAGGATCAGTTCCTTGCCGTCTTCAGTGGATTTGGTGATTTTCACCTGGCCCTTTCGGATGTAAAACAGCTTCTCCGCCTTGTCGCCTTCCCAAAAGACATGGGAGCCTTCGGGCGCATTCTGGGGATACATAATATTCTCCAGCCGGGACACATTCTCCGGGGAGAGAAAATGCCCGATTTGATAGCTGCTTGGAGTGAATTCCGGACGGGTATCCAATGAGCTCATAGATCTGTCCTCCTTCCAGATAAATTTTTGGCGATAGTGATTTTTTTCATATCTTTATTGTACACGAAAACTTTTTGCCTTCCAATGAATTTATTATGGCGTTTTATTTTCGCCTCGCAAAAACCGGGCATACCCCATCGGATTGCGGTAAACCGCCTTCCATACCTCGTGCATCCCCGCTTCGCCAAAGCTGTAGCGCTGATCTCTTCCATTGGCCTCGATAAAAATCAGATGGCCGTCCTCCATAATGCCCATGTCCAGACCCAAATCCGCCAGACCAACCAGCCGGACGTCCAAAAATTCGGCAATTTGCACGGATAATTGGCTGATCCGCTCCTGGATTTCCGCTCCGTTCCAGCCGGGATGTTCGGCAAAAATCTCATCCATCGTCGCCACTTTCCCGCCTTGGGCCACATTGGTCAAAAAAGCGCCGGTGCGGGCAACCTTGGCTACCATTCCGGTGGTCTGCCACAGGCCGGCTTCGTTTTTCTGCACGGAGACACGGATATCGAAGGGGCGACCCTGGAATTTGGCTAGCGGCAAAAAATATTGCACCAGATAATTGCGCTTCCTGAGCCTCCGAACCAGCTCGGCCGGCATCCGGGTGGTGAAATAAAGAGTGCGCCATGCCCCTGTTTTGGCGGAGCGGTACTTCCAGCGCCACTTTCCCTGCTCTGTCAGGCTAAGCAGCATAATGCCTTGTCCCACGCTGCCATTGGACGGCTTCACAATCAGGGCGGGATATTCCCGCATCAACCGCTGCAGCATCTCTGGCCGGGCCCGCTCCGTCAGGGGCAAATGCGGGCGGATAGCCGGGTTCTGCTCCAGAAGCCGGTGCAGCATCAGCTTGTCGTAGCGGGTATGCAAATTAAAGATTTCCGTTCCTCCCCTGGACAGCGCCTCCAACCGGCCATTGGAGCGGGAATCCAAATGAATGGCGCGGTTATGAATCACGGTGGGTGTTTCCACCAGCGTCCTGGCATACCGCCCTCCCTTGCGCACCAGCGCAGGCACGGGGCGGTTCGGGCGTCCGGGCGTTAAGCCCGACAGCTTCAGGTAACACAGCGTGAGACCATGCGCTGCAGCAGCTTCCTCATAGAAGGATATCTGCTCATGGCCGGTGCTTTTTCCCCGGCTTAAGCGGTCATATACGGGTGCATTCAACAGAATGCCGACATACCGGTTATGCGTCATGATTCTCCCTCCTCCCCATCAGAATATGACTTCCGGGCGAATCTGCATGGATGTTTGTCTAAGCGGCCTTTCATTTTGTGCATAAACTTGTAAGGAGAAAGAATCGCTTGAAGGGGGTGGCGAACGTGTCGATGAAACCGAAGATAGCTTTGGTTTCCCCAGGTTCCTTCATTATTCCCTCCGGCGTCAGCAGCTCGGTGGAGCAGGTAATGGAGGAGCTGGCCAACCGCATCGGACTGTCTACGGATTGCACTGTATACGGCATCCGGGCACCGGGAGTACCGGGACGGGAGATTCGGGGACCTGTCCGTTATCTCCGCCCGTCGGGCAGGAAGAATTATTTGTCCGCGGTCATCAAGAGCCTAAGGAGGGAAAGCTACGACCTCATCCAGGTAGACAACCGGCCGAGAATGGCCAGGGCGGTGAAAAAGGCGCTGCCCGGGAAGCGGGTTTGGCTGGCGCTGCATTCCCTGACCTTCGTATCCCGGCGGCATATCGGCAGACAGGAGCTGGCCGACTGCTTCCGCCATGTGGAGCGGATTTTGGTGAACAGCCGGTATTTGGAGGAGGAGATTGCCCGTCTTGTGCCCGAAGCGGCGTTGAAATTGCAGGTGCTGTATCCCGGTGTGAATACCGGCCTTTTTTTGCCCAGATGGGATGGGGAAGGGGCGCGCCTGCGGGAGGAAAAGCTGCGGGTGATGGGGTATGGCGGCAAGAGAATCATCCTGTACGCAGGAAGGCTCCGCGAGATCAAGGGTGTCCACCACTTGTTGGAGGCGATGCCCCGGCTGGCCGCGCAGTTCCCGGATGCGGTGCTGCTGGTGGTGGGCGGCGCTTTCTACGGCTCGGGAAGGACCACCGGCTATGTGCGGAAGCTTCACCGCATGGCCCGGTCTTTGCCCAGAAATGTCCGCTTCGTGCCTTACGTTCCCCATGAGCGGATGCCGGAATGGTTCCGGCTGGCGGATGTGGCGGTGGTGCCCTCTCCCCGAAGAGAGGCCTTCGGGCTGGTCAACGTGGAGGCGATGGCCTCCGGCGTGCCGGTGGTGGCAGCGGATTCAGGCGGCATGCGGGAAATTATTCTCCACGGGGAAACCGGCTATCTGGTTCCTGTCGAATCCTTAAGCGAGGGGATTGCCGATGCGGTGGGGCGGCTTTTGGCCGATCAAGGGTTGGCCAGGCGGATGGGGGAACGGGCTGCCGTGCGTGTGCGGGAGCAGTTTACCTGGGAGGGAACGGCGGCCCTCTGGCTGGCGCTGGCCGGCTTCCGTTTGTAGGAGGAGGGTCCATTCATGGGGAGGCGCCCATTTCCCAAGTTCCAGGAACCTGCGTCTGGGTGTTTGGCATATGTTGCAGATGACCAGTTCTGTAACCATTCGCCCATAGCAAAAATGGAAGGGAAGAGCCCCATGAAACGTAAAAGACTGTCAACGGACAGGAAACGCAAGGGTACGGGGAAAGGCATGATTGTCAACGCCCGCCAGTCTGAGCTGCGGTGGCTGGATGAACAGCCTGCAGAAACCGGGAAAACCAGGGACAGGCGGAAGCAGCCGGAGCGGGCTCCCGGAAAAGACGCGGCGGCACCATCTGCGCCGGCGTCACGGGTTGTGCCGGAAGCCGCGAAGCCAACCGCTCCTGCAGAAGCCGCGCCCATTGCATCAATCGCGTCAACTGCGCCAACCTTGCCCAATGCATCGGATGAGTTAATCGTGTCCAATGCATTAGCCGCATCAAAAGCGTCAACTGCGCCAAAGGCATCAACCGTGTCGAATGCGCCAATTGCGTCAAAAGCATCAACTGCGTCAAGTACGGCCCCGCCCGCAGTCCCTGCGGCAACGGTAAAGGCTGCGGCTTCCCGGAAGCAGCCGGCTAAACCTCCGGCTCCGCCTGCGCAAGCTCCCGAGGCCAAGGAAGCCGCGACCATTCCCAAGGCTGCTGCTCCCGAACCTCCCGCGGAAGCCGCGCCTGCGCCCGAACCAACCGCAAGCAAACTTCTGGAGCGCAAGGAGGAACTGCTCCACGCTCCGGTCATTTATACCGATGACATAACCGATCAGGCCGTAACCGGAAGCAAGCTGGCGGATGGCGCTGTGACTTCAGATAAAATTGTTCCGGGTTCGGTCCGGACCCGGGAGCTGGCGGATTATGCCGTAACGGAAGGCAAGCTTGCCAACGGGGCGGTTACCTCCGGCAAGCTGGCAGATGAATCCGTTGGCGCGGACCATCTCCGTGATGGGGCCGTAACGGCGAACAAAATCGCATTATACAGCATTGCAGCAGACAAACTGGTGGACAGCTGCATCACCCGGGATAAGCTGGCGGATAAAATCATCGGCCGCATGCAGGTGGAGGACGGGGCAATCGAGGGCAAGCATCTGGCCGAAGGCATCATCGGCCCGGAGCATCTGCGCAGCCGGTCCATCGGGCCGGATCACATGGCGGTGGCCTCCATCGGCGCCAGCCTGCTGATGAACGGGGCGGTTAACTCCGCCAAGCTGGGGGATGGCTCCGTATTGGAGGAGAAGCTGGCAGATGGGGCTGTCACGTCGGAGAAGCTGCGCACCGGGAGCGTGGAAGCCCGCCACCTCAAGACGGAGTCCGTGCAGAGCGGCCATTTGCAGCCGTCCTCCGTTACTTCCCGCCATTTGGTGGATGGGGCGGTAACTGAAAGCAAGATCAGCAAGGGCGAGGTGGGCCCGCTTCAACTGCGCAAAGGCGCCGTAGGGCAGGAGCATCTGGACGATCAATCGGTCTCCACCCGCGCCCTGCAGAAGGAGGCGGTCACCGGCGAGAAGCTGGCTGCCGAGGCGGTCCAGGGGGGGCATATTGCCGCGGATGAAATCCGCACCGCCCATTTGCAGGCCGGATCGGTGACGGCGGAGAAGCTGGCGGAGGGCAGTGTGGGCAGCTCCGCTCTGGCAAAAGGCTCGGTGACGGCAGAGAAGCTGGCGGCGGGTTCCGTAGGCGCCGAGCAAATTCAGGCCGGCTCCGTAGGCGAGCAGGCGCTGGCGGCCAACTCCGTAGCCGGCAACAAGCTGGCCAAGGGCAGCGTGACGGAAGAAAAGCTTGCCATGGATATTATCGGCAGCGACCATCTGAAGCAGGAAACGGTAAGGGGCTACCATATCACCAAAGGCGCCGTACATGGCTACCACCTGGAGCAGGAGGCGGTTACCAGCGAAAAGCTGGCCGACGAATCCGTATACGGCGCCAAGCTCCGCGCATCCTCCGTCACCTCCCGGCATTTGGCGGATGGGGCGGTAGGCTTCCGCCATCTGGCCGGTTCCTCCGTAGGCGGGAAGCATGTGATCCCGGGCAGCCTGCAGGGCTCGCATTTGGCCGACGGCGGCATAGGCTCCAACCAGATTGCTCCGGAATCCATCGGGGAAGCCCATCTGCATAACCGATCCGTGACCACCGACAAGCTGGCCTCCGGAGCAGTTACCGGCGAGAAGCTGGCTGTGGAGGCTGTGGCCAGCAAGCACATGAAGCCCGGTTCGGTCCACGGCTTCCATCTTCAATCCGGCTCCATCGGAGCCTCCCATCTGGAGAATGGGCTTCTCAAGCAGGAGCATTTCGGAACGGGATGCATTGACGCTTCCATTCTGGCTCCTTCCAGTGTCCAAGGGCTTCATCTGGCGGATGGGGCCGTCACCGGGGCGAAGCTGGCAAACGGAACGGTCACCGGCAGCCATGTGGCCGAAGGCGCCATCGCCAGCAGTCATCTGGCCGAGGGTTCAGTCAGCGGCAGTCACGTGCAGGACGGCTCCATCATGTCCCGGCATCTTATGCCGGGCAGTGTGGGCGGCGAGCATCTGAAGCCTGCCAGCATCACCACGGCCCATTTGGGGGATATTCAACTGGCTGCCGCCGCCATCATTGATCTTGTGGCCGGTACGGAGCAATTGGGCGACAATTGTGTGACGGCGGAAAAGCTGGCTTTGGATGCGGTCCACGGCGGCCATATCCAGGCCAATGCCATCCGGCCGGAGCATATCGGCCCTCAAGCCGTCTGGGGCGGGCATTTGCAGGACGGAGCGGTGAATGCGGCGAAGCTGGCGGCGGGAGCCGTTGGCGGCGTTCATCTGGCCGACGGCGCTGTGGCTGAGCGGCATCTGTTGCCCGGAATCGTCGCAGGCCGGCATATTCAGCCGGGCAGCATTGCCACCGCCCATCTGGGCGCGGTAGAGCTGGACGCGGCAAACATCGTCAATCTCCAGGTGGGCGCCGATCATTTGGGCAATGAATGCGTCACCTCGGAAAAGCTGGCCCTGGCCTCCGTCCGCAGCGAGCACATCGACAACGACGCCATCTATGGGGAGCATATCAGCTCCCATGCCGTGCAGGAGGAGCATTTGCAGGACGGCTCCATCACGTCGGCGAAGCTGTCGGAGGGGGCTGTGCGGGGAGTGCACCTGGCCGAGGAAAACATCGGCAGCCGGCATCTGCGGGACGGGATTATCGGGATGAGGCATTTGTCCGAGGAGATTTCGGGCATGCTGAAGCAGGCCCATGCTTTTGTGGAAGAGGCAAGCGCAGCCGCCCAATCGGCAGCCTCACAAATTGCGGAGGAAGCAATCGGCGGCGCCAAGCCGGCGGACGGAGCAGTCGATGGAACCAACCTGGCGGACGGAATAACGGATGGCAGCAAGCTGGTCAAAGGCGCGGTGGAGGAGGAGCATCTTTCACCTTCTCTCCGGCAGAAGCTGCAGCAGCTGTCGGAAGGGCCGCAATGCGGCGTGGCTGCCTTCCAGTGTCCGGCGCTGCAGGAGACCTGCCAGCTGGAGATCATCCTGGACCGGCCATATCCGGCCAACGGCTATGTGCTGGTGGCGATGACCAGCCATCCGGCCTGTTATGCCGTTCTGAAGGAGCTTCATCCGGACAGGGCGGTCATCGAGCTGGTCCGTACCCAAATGAGCGGCGATATCTCAGGCGCAGTCAGTTGGATCGCCACTGCTATGAATTGAGGCTGCCCACGCGGAAATCAGGCGGGGCTGTCCCCCAAGCGGAGCTTTATCCGCCCGGGGACAGTCCCTTTTTTCTTTTTAACGGCGGACAGGGCTCCTGTCCCGCTCCTATCCCGCTTCTGTCCATGCCCGCCTGCGCCCGCAGTGTGCAAGCGCCGTTACACTCTTTTCACGGTTACATACTATAGGATGAAACCAAGGACATTTGGAGGTGGCATATTTGGTCAAAGTTAAGCGCACCCGAAAAGGAGCAGCCCCGTTCCGGCGGAAGCCCGCCGCTTTGGAAATTCCGGCGGGGGGGCGGCCGCTGCCTATCCAAAACGCCGACCAGCCCAAGGTTTCCGTGATTATACCGGTCATGAACGAACGAAGATCCATTCAGGCAGTCATCCGGGCAGCCAGAAGCGTACATCCGGAGGCGGAGGTCATTGTGGTTTCCAACGGCTCCACAGACGGCACCCGCCAATTGGCGGAGGCTGCCGGGGCACGGGTTCTCTTCTTCCCTGAGCCGCTGGGCCATGACGTGGGAAGAAGCATCGGGGCCCATCACGCCAAGGGAGAAATTCTTGTTTTTACGGATGGGGATATTGTCATTCCGGGCAGCCGGCTGCGCACCTTCGTGACGGCGGTTGAGAATGGGGCGGATATTGCCCTGAACACTTATTCCGGGGCGGTAGACCAGATGCAGGTACACAGCGTCGTGCTGGCCAAATATGCGCTGAACGCCGTATTGGCCAAACCCGAGCTGAAGGGAATGTCCCTGACTGCCATTCCCCATGCCATGAGCCGGGAAGCGGCCAAGCGGATCGGCTTTGAGCATCTGGCTGTCCCTCCCTTGGCCCAAGCAATCGCCGCAGCCTCAGGCTTGAAGCTGGTGCCGGCCTGCTATGTGGAGGTGGGCAGCGCGAATCCCAAACGGCGGAGAAGGTGGAAGAACGGGCGGGACCCGCTGGAGGGGCTGATTCTGGGAGATCATCTGGAGGCCATCGGCTGGCTGCTGGAGCGCAACGGCCCCCGGGGACAGTTTCCCGACACGCCCAAACGAAGGGATGTGATCCGGTGAAAGCTGCAACCGCGACTGCAACAACCAGAGCGAAGAGAACCGCCCCCGGCTCCGCCAAAAGCCGCCGCCCGGCGCGCATATCGGCCCGCCGCTCTGCCGCCGGCAAGTCCGGCGCCAAAGCGGGACGTGCCCATGGGCGCAAGGCCTCCGCCGCCGCCGGATCACGGGCCAGGAGCAAGCGGACGGCAAGGCCGCAGCGCCTGGGCGCCCGGGCCGCCGGTTATGCCGCCGGCCGCTCCGCTCCCAGAGGCGTCTCCGCCGTCGGGAAGCTGGCTGCGGCGGCCAGCCGGGCCTGGTCCCGCTGGTGGAACGGCCGGTTCAAGAGCGGCCCGGGAAGATTATACATGCAGCATGCCAAGAGCTTCATGCGGGGTTATGGCCAGGCCTGCGGCCAGCCGCTCAGCCGGTTTATCCCGCTGCCGACGGAGAGGAGCGCATCCGCCGTAGTTCACGCCGCCGCAGGCGATCCGGCCGTCGGCGCTGTGCTGGAGCAGCTGGGGCGGCTGGCCTTGGATGAAATCATTGTTGTGGCAGGCAGCCTGCCGGATGACCTGCGGCGGCTCGTCCGGGAGCATCCCGCCGGTCCGGTGCTGATCCATTATCCCGAGCCGTTGGGTTATGGCGCAGGCAGGGCGGTGGGGGCCAGGTTCGCCGCATCGGATATTGTGCTGTTTCTGGAGGAGCATGAGCCGGTCCGGGCGGAGCAGCTTCTTCCGTTTATTGCTTCCATTGCCAAAGGCAATGATCTGGCGGTCTGCGGGATGCCCGGCCAGCGTGTGCCGTTCCGGAGCCGTGAGCCGGCCGCCATCCTGAAGGAATTTATGAATATGGCGCAAGGGCGCCGGGATCTGGGAACAGCCTCGCTGGAGCATTGTCCCCATGCTCTCTCCCGGAGAGCGATTGACCGACTGGGAGCGGCCAGTCTGGCTGTGCCGCCGGTGGCGCAAACCGCCGCCCTCCTCCAGGGACTCCGGGCGGCAGCGGTGCCCGCCGCCGCTCCTGCCCGGCGCGGAGGAGCGGGCATCCGCCAGGAAACCGCGGCCGCCTCCGTCCCAATGCCCGAGGTGCTGATGGGGGACCGGCTGGAGGCCTTCCACGAGCAAATCCGCGCCACCGGGCCGCGCTCCCGGTTCCCGGACCGCCTGCGCAAGCGGGATGCGGCAAAGGAGGCAGTCACATGCGAATGACCAGCATCATCATTCCCACCCGCAACGGACTGGAGCTTCTGACTCCCTGTGTGGAGGCTATCCGGACTTATACCGCCACGCCGCATGAAATCATTGTTGTGGACAACGGCTCTACAGACGGAACATTGGACTATTGCGTGCGGGAAAAGCTGGCTTTTGTTTCTTTTCCGGACAATGCCGGTTTTCCCGCCGCCTGCAATGCCGGTTTGAAAATAGCAATGGGGGATGCCTTGCTGCTCCTGAACAACGATGTGGTAGTGACTCATCGTTGGCTGGACAATATGCTGGATTGTCTGGACGCAAGCCCCGACATCGGCGCCGCCGGACCCCGCTCCAATTATGTCAGCGGCCGCCAGCAGGATGACGCGCCATACAGCACGATGGAGGAGTTTCACGCCTGGTCATTGGAACGCAACAGCCCCGACTCCTCCCGGCGCGTTCCTCTGGACCGGCTGGTGGGCTTCTGCCTTTTGTTCAAACGGGAGGTGATGGAGCGGATCGGCCTTCTGGATGAGCGGTTTTCGCCGGGACACTATGAGGATGACGATTACTGCTACCGGATCAGGCTGGCCGGGTTCCGGCTCATGATGGTGGGGGATGCCTTCGTGCACCACCACGGAAGCGCCAGCTTCCGGAAGCAGGACAGCGCGCTTCTCGCATCGCTGATTGAAGCCAATTACCGCAAATTTATGGATAAATGGGGGATTGATCCCCGCCAGTATATATGAGCATCTGAAAGGAGGAGAAGGCTGGTGAAAGGAGTCATTCTTGCGGGCGGCAAGGGTACGCGCCTTTATCCGCTGACGCGGGTCATCAATAAGCACCTGCTTCCCGTCGGGCAGCTGCCCATGATTATGCACGGGATCAACAAGCTCAAGGAAGCCGGCATTACAAGCATATGCATCGTAACGGGCAAGGAGAGCGCCGGACAGTTTGCGGAATTGCTGGGGAGCGGCTCCGAGTGGGGAGTTGCTCTTCATTATTGCATCCAGGATGACGCCGGGGGAATTGCCCAGGCACTGGGACTGGTGGAAATTTTCATCCTTCCCGGGGAAGCCTTCGTGGTGCTTCTGGGCGATAACCTGTTTGAGGCCTCCCTGTCGCCCTTCATGCGCGCATTCCAGGGCAAAACCGGCCAGGCGGCGGTGCTGCTGAAGGAAGTGGAGGACCCAAGACGCTACGGAGTCCCCCATTTGGCAGACGGCCGGATTACCCGGATTGAAGAAAAGCCGGAGAATCCGCCATCCAGCTTCAGCGTGACCGGCATTTATTTTTATGATGATGCGGTTTTTGAGATTATCCGGTCCATTCACCCCTCCAAACGGGGGGAGCTGGAAATAACCGATGTCAATAATGTTTATGCGGGACAGGGGAAGCTTTCCCATCATATTCTGGAGGGCTGGTGGATGGATGCGGGAACCTTCGAGTCCCTGGCGGCGGTTAACCGGCTGGCCGGCGGCTCCGGCGCAGCGGAGTCCCGCAAGGAATAACGGGGATCAATGAGAGGAAACGGAGGGATTATGCCATGAAACGGTCATTGAAGCGGCAGGTCCGGCGGCAGTCGCCTGTCCGGAAAACCCGCCCCAGCCCTTCAACAGCGGCACTGACACCAGCCGTAATGGAGGAGAGAAGAGCGGCCGGATTCCGGCTGGGCTTCGACTACGGCTACAGCTGGGGGAGAAGCCAAGCGGTTCTGCTCCAGGCGCCTCCCCAGGTGACGAACATATGGGATATCCGGGTATTATTCGTCATGTCCGGCAAAGGCGTCCCCTATTCTCCCATTGACCAGGCGATTTATGAGGCTTTGCAGGCCAATGTCAGAGAGTGTGCCGCCATTTCACCCGTTGGCCCCATTCTGGAGCTGGCGGATCAGGCGAGGCCGGACCTGGTGCTTGTCCTGGAGGGAATGGAGCTGCCTGTGGAAGTGGCGGATGGGCTGCGGATGCGGGGAATCCGGACGGCTGTCTGGTTCACCGACGATCCGTATTATGTGGATGTGACGGAAAAGCTTGCGGTTCATTACGATGATGTGTTTACCCTGGAGCTGAATTGTGTCCCCTTCTATCAATCCATCGGCTGCCCCCGGGTCCATTATCTGCCCCTGGGGGCAAATCCGGCTGTTTTCCGTCCCCAGCCTGTGCCAACCACCTACCGCCGGGACGTAAGCTTTATCGGCTCCGCCTATTGGAACCGGGTTTCCTTCGTCAACAGCATCCTGCCGGTGCTGGAGAACAGCAACTCCATGATCTCCGGATGGTGGTGGGAGCGGCTGCCCTCCGCGAAACGGCTGGGCCAGCGGCTTCAGTCCGGAGTCTGGCTGTCCCCTGAGGAAACGGCCAAATTTTATTACGGCTCCCGCATTGTGTTAAATGTGCACAGAGCCTATGACGACGAGTCCTACAACTGCAATGTCCGCAAAATTCCCGCATATTCGGTGAATCCGCGGACCTTCGAGATCGCCGCCAGCGGCGCTTTCCAGATGACCGATGAACGCAGCGATTTGCTGAACTTCTATACGCCGGGGGAGGAAGTGGTCACCTTTGCATCCCCGGAGGAATGTATGGAGAAAATCCGGCATTACCTGGCCCACGAGGATGAACGGCGGGAAATCGCCCTCCGCGGGCTCCGCCGGACATTGTCCGACCACACCTACCACAAGCGTATTCAATCGCTCCTGACCAGCGTGTTCACAGACTAATTTTATGAAGACAAGAGGCGGTGACAGAATGAAGCTGTTAATATTGGGGGGAAACGGGATGGCGGGCCATGTGCTGGTCCACTATTTCCGCCAAAGACAGGATTGGGAGGTGCTCTACACGTCCCGTGACGGTCGCGATTCCCATGCCCTGTATCTGGACGCCGGGGATGACGGGCAGGTAACGGCGCTGCTGGACCGGCTCCGGCCCGATGTGGTCATCAATGCTATCGGTATCCTGAACCGGGACGCGGAAGAGCATGAAAGGCTGGCGTATCAGGTAAACGGCCTGCTTCCCCATCTGCTCCGGCAGAAGCTGGGGGAGTGGGGCGGCAAGCTGGTGCATATCAGCACGGACTGTGTGTTTTCGGGAGAGCGGGGAGACTATACGGAGTTTGACCTGCCGGACGGGAGCTCCGTATATGCCGTCAGCAAGGCGATGGGCGAGGTCCGGCATCCTCCGCATCTGACGGTCCGGACCTCTATCGTGGGGCCGGAAATCCGCAGCAGCCGGATCGGCCTGTTCGACTGGTTTATGTCCCGGCAGGGTGTGGTCAAGGGTTATACCGAGGTGTATTGGAACGGCGTCACCACTCTGCAGCTGGCCAAATCCGTAGAGCGGATGCTTGCCGCCGGCATCTCCGGACTGGTCCACCTGACCGCCCCCCAAAAAGTAAGCAAATATGAGCTGTTATGTTTGTTTAAGGAAATCTTCGGCAAAACCGATGCGGTCATTGTGCCCGACGGCCACTTCCGCCAGGACCGTACGCTCCGCTGCACCAGGGAAGATGCCGCGCTTGCGGTGCCGGAGTACCGGATTATGCTGGCCGAGCTGCGGGACTGGATGGAATCCGATCCATCCCGGTACATCTGAAGGGGCGGAGGGGATACGCATGAGCAAACGAAAAAGGCGGCAGAAACCCGGGCCGCCCGCCTTGAGCTATGAAACCGGCTATGCCGCCGGGCGCTCCCACGGCTACCGGACCGGCTGCTGCCAAAGTGTCCTGGATACTGTCAATCCGCCGGCTTATCCGGTGCTTCCGCTCCGGGTGCTGTACATTCGGCAGGGTTTTGAAGCCATTGACCGGGGGGTGGAGGAGGCGCTCTCCGCCCTTGCCGCCGAGCTGCATACAGGCAATCCCGGGGACCTGTACCGTCTGGCGTCCGAGCTTCGTCCCGATCTGGTGCTGGTTATGAACGGGCTTCATGTGTTCCCCGAGAATCATCTGGAGATGGTCGCCCAGGTACGCGCACAAGGTATCCGGACGGCGGTATGGTTTGCCGATGATCCGTATTTTACGGATTACACCCCCTCCATCGCTGCCCAATACGATTATGTATTTACCCATGAGCTTAGCTGTGTGGAGCTGTACCGGCAGGCAGGCAATCCCCGGACCCACTATTTGCCCATGGCCACTTCTCCTGCCATTTACCGTCCCATGGCGGTGGAGAACCGGTATCACAGCGATATCTGCTTCATCGGCAACGGCTTTCCCAACCGGATCGCGTTTTTTAATGAGCTTACCCCTTTTTTGGCCCGGCACAAAATTGTTATTATCGGCGCTTTATGGGAACGGCTGGCCGGATATGAGCGGCTGGCGGAGAACATCCGGCTGGCGTGGACGCCGGTGGACGAGACAGTCAAGTTCTATAACGGAGCCAAGCTGGTGATCAATTTGCACCGTGGCGCCGTAGACCCTGTTTACAGCAAAAACGCCAGGCAAATCGAAGGCCGCTCCGTCAACCCCCGCACCTATGAAATTGCCGCCTGCGGGACCCTTCAGCTGACGGATGTCCGGGAGGATCTGGCCCTGCATTATGTGCCGGGTCAAGAAATTATCCCTTACGCATCCGCTGCCGAGTTTGTGAGTCTGGCCGATTACTATCTCCGGCATGAGGCGGAGCGGAACCGGATCGCTGTCCGCGGGCTTCGCCGCACCATCCTCGACCACTCCTTCCGGTCCAGATTGTCGCAGCTGTTGGCCGTTGTGTTTGAACCGGAACAGGTGTAGGAGATGAATGGCCTTTTTTCGGCCCGCTGGATGGATGTCCACTCTTTCATGCTACTCTAGCATATGCTACATGAGAAAGCATGGAAGGGGGTGAAAAACATGGCAATTTTCTTAGATCAACAAGTATCCCAAAACGCCAGCACATCCGGAGCCATTGCCGTTCCCGTCAGCACTACGCCTACACTGTTCGGCACGCTCGGCTTGAACGTGTCCGGAGCAGGAGCCAATCTGCGGGTGCACTTTACCGCCACCGTCACCGTAAGCGGCTTGGTCACCGTCCTGACGCCCATTACCATTGACATCTTCCGGGTAGTCGGCGGGGTTTCAACGCTGATTTTTTCGGTAACGGAAAACCTGCCCGTGGGCACCTTGATTCTGTCCCAGAATGTGGTGACCGCCAACGGTGTGGATTACCAACCGCCCAATGACGGCTTTATCGTCTACCAGGCCTTCGTCAGCACTCCCGGCGTTCTGGCTGTGTTCCCGACGAGAGTCGGGCCGGAGAGCTTCAATGCCGAAGCCTATTCCGACTGATAGAATGCAAAAGGCTCCGCCAAGGGCTCGCCCCAGCGGGCCTTTTTTTGCGTGGGGGCGGGTTTGTATGGATTAGGGTAGGCAAGTATGGAGGAGTGTGTGCAAGTGACAGCAGTATGTACGTTTCTGGCAGGTTAGCTGCTGGCTATCTATTTGTAGCGGAACTCAGCGACCCTTATTGCGGCAAAAATGGGGGCGGAAAGAGGCTGCGGCGGGGGATAAGGGCTCCTCAGTTCCGTCGCGATACGAATAAGCTCCAAAAGCTGCTTTAAGAGCGGCTGAGTTCCGTTATCGGCAGCTAAAACGGGGCAGTTGCCCAAATAGCGGAAAGGAGCCTTTCGCTATTGGCACGATATAGCGGACAATCCCTATCCGCTATCTTGAACATAGCTGGCTGGCGGGCTATCTCGCGGGGAATTGCACACGGAGGAGTGGCGCAAACGGAAGGAAACGGATAGTTAGTGTATACGGAGGCTTTGGGCAAACGGGAGATTTTTGTGCATGCAGGGTTTTTGTGCCGATAACGGGCATATGCGGAGGGATTGGCGTCCCGGCGGGCATAGGATAAGGTAGCTTAGAAAAACGCTGGCGGGCCCTGCCGCCCCCGGCAGTTCCAATACGTGGAGGTAGACGCATGAAAGCAAAACGTCTGAAAAAGAGCCAGCGGACTAAAAGGATAAACCCGCATGCCCCGAAGATAAGGGCCAAACGAAGCAAAGCAGTCAAAGGAGCCCACAAAACCGCAAAGTCAGCTCCCAGAGCCGCCAAAGCCACCAGAGCCGCCAAACCGGCCACCAAAGCCACCAGAGCCGCCAAACCGGCAAAAAGACGCCAAAAGGGCGGCGGGATGTCCCGCCAGGAGCTTCATGCCTTCAACAACGGCTACGATACCGGTTTTTCCCAGGGCTTTGCCCAGGGAATGCAGGATGGACAGAGCTTTTTGGCCCCGTAGGCTCCCGGGCTGCGGACAAGTGGCCAGCCACACCGCCGGCCATCCCGGCTACACTGCCGCTCCCCCAGCCACGCCACCACTTCTCCCAACCATCCCCCTTATAAGCGGGCCCGCAAGCACCGGCCCAAAAGTCTCCATGAAGCGGCGAACAAGGATTGGCGGAAGGATCACCCCTTCCGCATCCCTGGTTCGCCGTTCTTTTTACCCCCTCCATATGGGCTTCCACCCCTCCGAAGGTGAAGGACAGACCGGGCCATTCCAAAATTTGTACGTATGCCGGAGGGTCAACTGTCGTGCCCAGTAGGTTGTCTCCCTAATATATTGTACTATTCGCAGAATACCCGCTAAATGCCGATGGGGTCTGTGCGTCGAAGGGGCTGCGGCTGACGGAGACCGGATTTCCCAGCGGAAAGCCTTGCCGGTTTTCGCCTGTGCGCAAAACTCTCAGGAGGTGAGATACGCCAAACATGACCGCCATCCGGTTGAACATCATGCTGTTTTCCCACATATGCTCCGACACGCATATTACCGGAGCGGAGAAGCTTCTGTTGTTTTGTGCGACGGAGCTGCGGGGCAGCCACAACTGCACCTTGGTTGTGCCCAACGAAGGGCTGCTTGCGGCGGAAGCCAGAGCAAGAGGCATCTCCACCATTGTGGTTCCCTACCCCAACTTTTATGAAGTGTATTCGCCGGGTCCTTATTTTCGTCAGGAGCTGGAAGGCTTCATCCGGAATAACGGCGATGCCGTCCAGTCGCTTCTGACATTGCTGCTGGAGCAGCGCCCGGACATGGTCATCGTCAACACCTGTGTCAATCTGATGCCGGCCTGGGTTTCCCGCTCTCTGGGGATTCCCGTCGGCTGGATGATGACCGAGCAGATTCAGAGCACCAGCTATACGTCCTCTTCAACAGAAATCATCAGCGCGTATTCGGATTGGATCATCGGGATATCCCACGCAGCCCTCCAGCCCTTCCGGGGAACTCCGGGGGAGGGCAAGATCCGCATTATGTACCCCTCCTGGAATGAGGCTGAGCTGGAGCGGGAGATGTGGCCCGTCTACCGCAGTGAAAAGCGGGCGCTCATCGGCTGGAATGATGCCCACCGGGTGATCGGATACGTATCCTCGGATATTTATCCCAACAAGGGGCTGGAGCATTTTATCCAAATGGCCATTGAACTGGGAGTGACTTACCCTAATCTGCGGTTTATGGTGGCGGGCAAGCTGACGGATGTGGGTTATTACGCCAAATGCCTGGAGCAAATCCGGCTGTCGGGGCTCCTGGGGCGCTTTTATTTTCACCCGTTCGAAATGCAGATTCAGCAAATTTATCCGGCTATGGATATTCTGGTTATCCCCAGCCTGATTGAAGAGGGCTTCGGCATGACCGCGCTGGAGGGACTGATCTTCGGCAAAATGGTTGTGACGTACTCCTCCGGCGGGCTGGGCGAAATTATGACCCTCACCGGCAACCGCAGCTATCTGGTGGAGAAGGGCGATGTCCGGGGATTGATCGACACAGTGGGTTCCCTTCTGACCAAAGGCGATTTCGTCCAAAGCTGGGGCGTCCGCAACAGCATCGCAGTGGAGAAGGCCTTCGGTATCGACTCTTACCGGGGAAGGCTGGGGGATTGGCTGCAGGAGGTGGCCCTGACCCTTCCGGTCCTTGGTCCCCGGCCGCTGCCCCAGGAGGCGCTTCTGCAAAAACCGCCCTTGCTGCTGAAGGGAGCGGCTCCCGCCGTGTATCTGGTGGAAAACGGCTGCCGGTATCTGTTTTCCGAAGAGTCCGTATTTTTGGGGCGGGGCTTCCGCTTTCACGAGGTGCTGGCCCTGGATGACGGCTATCTGGGGCGGATTCCCATGGGCGGCGTTCTGGGCACCGGCCAGCCTGCCCTCCCCGCTCAATCGTCCCGGCGCCATGGGCGCAGGGCAAAAGCGGGCTCCCGCCGCCGGCGGGGACGGGGCCGCACGCTGAAGGCCTGGAAGGGCAAGAGCCAAAAGCTCTCGGCCAGAAAGAAGAGGTCCGCCCCGGCCAAAGGCAAGCGTTTATCCTCCAAAGCCGTCAGACGCAAGGGAAGCAGGGCTGCAGGCTCCCGACGGAACACCGGTTACTCCGGACGGCGGAAAATCAAAAAAAGCGGGTGATAGTATGAAAATCCTCACGGTTCTGGGCACCAGACCGGAAATTATCCGGCTCTCTCTGGTGATGAAAAAGCTGGATCAGCTTGCCTCCAAACACATCATTGTTCACACGGGGCAAAATTTTACCTACTCCTTAAGCGAGGTATTCTTCAGGGAGCTGGGCCTGCGGAAGCCGGATTACATGCTGTCCGACAAGCAGGAATCTCTCGGCAGCCAGATGGCCATCATGTTTCAGCGGATCGAGCAGATTCTGCAGGCGGAGAAACCCGACAAGGTGCTTCTTCTGGGGGATACCAACAGCGCTCTGTCAGCCATTCTGGCGGAGCGGATGGGGATTCCGGTGGTTCATATGGAAGCGGGCAACCGCTGCTTCGACCTGTCCGTTCCCGAGGAGAAGAACCGCCGGGTGATTGACGCCATTTCCTCCTACAATATGCCGTATACCAGACAAAGCAAGGATCATTTGGTGCGGGAGGGTTTTCCCAGCCACCGGATTATTCTTACCGGAAACCCCATCTACGAGGTTCTGCTGCATTATCAGGACCGGATCGAAAAAAGCACAGTTATGGAGACGCTGGAGCTGGCGTCCGGACATTATCTCCTGGCTACTGTCCACCGGGCCGAGAACGTGGACCGGCCTGCGCCCTTGCGGGAGATTATGGAGGGGCTGAACCGGATCGCCAAAAACACAGCTATGCGGATCATTCTCTCCGTCCATCCGAGAACCCGCTCCAGGCTGGCGGCTGTGAGCGATCTGAAGCTTCATCCGCTGGTGGAGCTTCATGAGCCCTTTGGCTTCTTCGACTTTGTGAAGCTGGAGCAGCACGCGGCCTGCGTCCTGACGGACAGCGGAACGGTTCAGGAGGAATGCTGCATCTTCCGGGTGCCGACGGTTACGGTGCGCAACAGCACGGAACGTCCGGAGACAGTGGACTGCGGCAGCAATGTGGTATCCGGGGTGGACGCGGATTGCATCGAAAGCGCGGCCCAGGTGATGATGGCGGCACCAACCGATTGGGATTGCCCGCAGGGTTATCTGGATACGGATGTATCCGCCAAGGTTGTCAAATTTTTATTGGGAGGGAAAGGGTATGTTTCGTGACAAGAGAATTTTGGTGACAGGCGGCACCGGCTCCTGGGGGTATGAGTTGGTCAGGCAGCTGCTGGATTTTGAACCCAAGGAGGTCATCATCTTCTCAAGGAACGAATCCAGCCAGGTGGCTATGCTGCGCACCTTCGAGGACCGCAGACTGACCTTCATCATCGGGGATATCCGGGATAAGGAGGCGCTTAGCCGGGCATGTGTACAGATTGATTACGTGTTCCACCTGGCTGCGCTGAAGCATGTGCCGGTGTGCGAGGAGCAGCCGTACGAAGCCATGAAAACCAATGTGCTGGGCACCCAGTATGTGATTGAGGCGGCCATCGAAAACAAGGTGAAGAAGGTAGTCTACATCTCCACCGACAAAGCCGCCAACCCCTCCAATTTCTATGGCATGACCAAGGCCATCGGCGAAAAGCTGATTATCCACGCCAATCTGCTTCAGGGAGATACGGAGTTCGTCTGCGTCCGGGGCGGCAACGTGCTGGGCACCAACGGCAGTGTCATTCACCTGTTCATGAAGCAGATCCGGGAAAAAGGCCGGGTCGGCATCACCGATATGGCCATGACCCGCTTCTTCCTGACCCTGCAGGAGGCCATCAGCCTGCTGTTTAAGGCGACGGAGGCCAGCATCGGCGGGGAAACCTTCGTAATGATGATGCCCACGTGCAAAATCACGGATCTGGCCCAGGTATTGGGAGAGTCCATGGGCAAGCCGGATGTGGAAATGGTGGAGCTGGGCGTCCGGCCGGGGGAAAAGATCCATGAAATTCTGCTCACCGAATTTGAAAGCCAAACAACGGTCCTTTTTGACGAGCAATATCTGGTGATTCTGCCTACGCTGGAGATTCCCGGCATCAAGGAGCGGTATGCATCTTATCCCAAAGCGCAAATCAGCAGCTTCTGCTCCAGCCAATCCCTCATGTCCAAGGAACAAATCCGCGAGCTCCTGATTAAGGGAGGCTTCCTTGCCCAATGAAGGAGCGCACGGTGTTGATTACGGGGGCAGGCGGCTTTACCGGCCGCCATGCCTGCCGGCATTTCGCCGCACACGGCTATTCGGTAGCCGCAGCCGTCCGGAGGGAGGACGGGGAGCCGATTGAAGGCCGGCTCCATATCTGCGATCTGACCGACAAGGCGGCGGTGAAACGGCTGGTGGAGGAGACGAAGCCCCGCTTTGTGCTCCACCTGGCCGGGCGGAATGCTGTTGCCGATTCGTGGAAGGACCCGTTGGGCTGTATGGAGGCGAATCTTCTGTCCACCCTGTATCTGCTGGAGGCCTTGCGGGGGCTGGAGTATTGCCGGCTGTTGGTGGCCGGCTCCATGCTGGGCTTCGACCTGGCCGATTCGCCCCAGCCCTTGCATCCCTACAGTCTGGCCAAAACCATGCAGGTGCTGATTGCCCAGGCCTGGAGCTTCCTGTACAGCCAGGAGGTGCTGGTGGCCAAACCCTCCAATCTCATCGGCCCCGGCCGCTCCAATGGAATCTGCGGGCTTCTGGCCGCCCGGATCGCCCGGTGGGAGAAAGGAACGGATACTTCCAGCTTTTGCCTGTCATCCTGGCATGAAAAGCGGGATTATCTGGATGTCCGGGATGCGGTAGCCGCGTACCGCGTCATTCTGGAATCCGGCCAGTCCGGCGCTGTTTATCCCGTCTGCTCCGGCGCCATGCGTTCCTTGGGCGATCTGGTGGAGACCTACAGGGGACTGACGCCCCTTACCCTTCCCATCGAGGTGGGGAACACTCCGCCGCTTCCGCCGCCGCTGCCCATGGATGCCTCCCTGACCGGTCGCCTAGGCTGGTCACCGGCCATCCCCTTCACCCAATCCCTGTCGGACGCCCTTGATTTCTGCAGGGAGGACCTGACCCGGCAGTCTTGCCCGCCGCAACAGACATAAAGAGGAGGAACCATGCCATGCTTCCCAGAGTGACCATCGTCATTCCCTTTTATAACGACCCCTACGTGGAACAGGCTATCTCCAGCGCCCTTGAACAAACCTATCCCAATCTGGAGATCATCGTAGTGGATGACGGCTCCACGCTGTATCAGGACAGAATCAATCCCTTCGTGTCCCGAATCCATTATTTGGGCAAGGCCAACGGAGGGACGGCCAGCGCCCTCAACCACGGCATTCGGATGTCTACCGGCGATTATATCGCCTGGCTCAGCTCCGACGATTTGTTCTATCCCCACAAAATCGCCCGCCAGCTGGCTTTTATGCAGCATTATAATTCACTCTTGTCCTTCACCGCCTTCGACCAGATCAACGAGTGGGGGCACGTGACCGCTTATGCCCAGGCCGTCCGCTATTCCAGCCAAAGCGAATTTATCCGGGCCTTCTCCACCTGCGATCCCATTAATGGCTGTACCGTCATGTTCAAAAGGGAGCTGATAGCGCGGGTGGGGATTTTCGACGAAAGCCTGCGGTATACCCAGGATTACGAGTATTGGATCAGGGCGCTCTTGTCCGGCGTGAACATTCACTTCCTGGATGAACCGCTGACCAAGTACCGCTGGCATGGCCAAATGGGAACCATGCGGTTCCGGCCGCAGATTATGGAGGAAGTCCAGGCTGTGCAGAATACTTTCCGCCACCGGCTGGAGGCGCTGGCTCTGGCAACGCCTTATTGAGGAGGTGTGGCATGAATCCGAAAGTAACGGTTGTCATTCCTTTTTACAATTGTCCTTATATCGGGCGGGCCATCCGGAGCGTGCTGGATCAGACCTATCCCAACCTGGAGATTATCGTGGTGGATGACGGATCGGTCCGGCATACGGAGCTGATTGCGCCATATATGGAGCGCCTCCGTTACTTCCGCAAAGCCAACGGCGGAACAGCCAGCGCCATGAATGCGGGGATTCTGAATGCCACCGGGGAGTATGTGGCCTGGCTCTCCTCCGACGATATGTATAAGCCGGATAAAATCCGGCGCCAGCTGGAGGTTATGGAGTTTTGGAAGGCGGACTTTTGCTTTACCGCCTACGCGGTGATGGATAAGGATGATGTGATTACAGAGAGCTTCGCGGGAACGCCCCTTTCCGCTCCGGGGGATATTTACCGGCTGCTGGCGCTGTACAATCCCATTAACGGCTGTACCATGATGTGCAGAAAGGAGGTTTTCGGCAGATGCGGCTTGTTCAACGAAAGCCTGCCGTATACCCAGGATTACGAGATGTGGCTGCGGCTGGCGGTCAGCGGCGTCAAGCTGCATTATTTGCCGGAGGCGCTGACGATGTACCGGTTTCATGACCAGATGGGGTCCATCCGCTACCGGCCGGAGCTGCTGGAGGAATTCTTCCGGGTGCAATCCGTCTATAAGGAACGGATGCAGCGATTGCTTGAATGCCTGTAACGGCAAGGAGGAACCATGGATGAAAGTTCTGTTGGCGACATATTGGCTGATTCCGCATATCGGCGGCGTATGGACCTTCATGAACCAGATCAGGAACAGGCTGGAGCGGATGGGGCATGAGGTGGATCTGCTGGGGAACAGTCCAGATTACAAATACTTCCACATCTATAACAAAGGGCTATCCCTGGATAAAGAGCATCTGCTTCCCATGCTGGGAACGAAGCTCGGCCAGAGCCTCGCTCCCCATCTGTTCGAGCAGCCGGTGATTTGGCAGAACGAATTTGACCGCTACTGCCTGGAGCTCTCCGCCGCCTACTTCGGGTTGGAGAAATACGATGTCATCCATACCCAGGATGTCATCTCGGCCCGTGCCCTGGCCCGGGTCAAGCCGAAACGGACGCCGCTGGTGTCCCATATTCACGGCTCGGTAGCCACCGAAATGTTTTCCCACTTCAAGATGCATCCGGAGCTGGGCATTCATGAGAATAGCCCGGCCTATAACTATTTCAAGGCGATGGAATATTACGGGGCTTCCGGAACGGACCTGTCCATTACGGCCAACCATTGGCAGCGCAATATGCTGATTTCCCAATTCGGGGTATCTCCTGAAAAGGTGGCTGTGTTCCAATACGGGCTGGATGCGGAGCCGTTCTGGGCCAACTTTGCCGCCGGCACCAACATCCGGCGTCCTCCAGGGAAAAAGGTCATTATTTTCCCGGCCCGCCTGGTTTTTATTAAGGGTGTCCATGTTTTGATCGAAGCCTTGGCCACATTGAAGCAGGCCCGGTCAGATTGGGTATGCTGGATCGCGGGGGACGGAGACCAGCGGGCGGCTCTGGAGGAGCAGGCCCGCAGGCTCGGCCTTCAGCAGGAGGTGGCTTTTTTGGGCAATCGTTTGGATGTGCCCGGTCTGCTGGGCCAATCGGATATATTTGTCCATTGCTGCCTGCAGGATAACCAGCCTTTTTCGGTTATGGAGGCGCAGATGGCGGGTCTGCCTGTGCTGGTTTCCTCCGCCGCCGGTTTGCCCGAAATGGTGGAGCATGGGGTGACCGGACTGATCTCCCCGGTGGGAGACAGCGTAACGCTCTTCCAGCAGCTGAATGCACTGCTGGAGAATGATGCGTACAGAATCAGGCTGGGGAAGCAAGCCCAGAGCTGGGCCCAGTCCCACTGGTCTTTGGATTTGATGATCTCGCGTCTGTTGGAGGTGTACGGGAAGGTGATCGAGGCCTCAGGCAGGGCCTGACAGCGGATTGGAGGAGGTTTTGGCATGCAGGATGACAGGTATAAGGTGCTGGGGGATTTGTATAACCGGATATTTGTGACGCAAAGCAGCAGCCAGGGTCTGACGGTGGATTATTACGTATGGAACCGGATCTTTTCCGGCCTGCCCAAGGGTTACCAGCTTCCGGATATGGCCGTTTATACCTTTTTACCGCATAAATGAGGGGAGGATCAAGCAGTGAACAACTATTGGGAGCATGTCGATCCAAGGAATTTTTTGCAGTCGGCCAATGAGGGGTATTACAAGCCGGTCCGGCAGCTGTACAGGTCTTTGCTTGACCAATTGAAGATCTCCAGAATGCTGGAGGTGGGATGCGGTCCCGGCGTGGATTATGTCGGCGCTGTAAACAGCCGGCCTGCCATTGACTATACCGGTGTGGACATGACCCAGAATATGGTGGATTACTGCACCCGCCAATACCCCGGAGGCAAATTCATAAAGGGCGATATTCACCGCCTGCCGTTTCAGGACGGGAGCTTCGAGCTTGTGTACTGCAAGGATGTGCTGAACCATCTGGAGGATTGGGGAGCCGGGTTCTCCGAGCTTTACCGGGTCAGCTCCAAATATGTATTGGTTAATTTCTTCTATGGATTGGGCTCCACCACCTTCACCGGCGTGGAGCATCACGACGGCTTTATCAACCATTGGGTGGATTGGAATGAGGTGATGACGCAGATTTTTGCCTTCATGCCCGTAGCCATCAATATTTATCCTCTGGATTGCAACCCCAATGAAGAAACGATGATTCTTCTCCAGAAGAAATAGAAAACATAATCGGCCAGCGCCGCCGCCGGAATTGAAACTGCCGGGGAAGCGCTGGCCGATTGTGTGAACGAAAGACTGCTTTCAGGAAATCCGCAGCTGAACGCCGCTTAGGATGTGCTCCCAATAGTGGTGGTTTCCTTCCCATTTGTCCTGATCGGGAAGCCGGATGGAGCAGGTTCTGCGCAGGGGCCAGTCGTTTTCCACCAGGGTTTGCACATTGAGGTCATGCTGGATCAGGAGCACCTTGAAATCCTTCTTCACCAGGCCGGCGAGGACCGCCTCCAGCTCCACAGCCTGATCATAGGTTCCTTCTGTCCGGATAAACAGAATGTGATCCGCCGTTTCCATTTTCTCCAGGAAGCGGGCCACTCTGCGGTCGTACTTGGCTTTAATTTCAGGATAGGCAGCCAGGTGGGGCGGGAAATTATTGGCGGTGAAGAAATCGTGGTTGGACAAAAAGTTGTACTGCTGCTCCAGCACCAGATACAGCTTGTCGCTGGCATTGCCTACTACCTTCAGATTGGGATAGTCCATAAATCCGGCAAACCGGTTGGCCAGCAGCCGGCTAACGTCCGACAGGTTGTAGGAGGCCATCCAGTCCAGCACGCCTGCATAGGGCCGGAGATTGAATCTTTCCAATTGCATGGCAGCCAGGCACAAATCGCCCAAGCTGAATATGGCGTCATATTCACCCTTCAAATCTTCCAGCTTCACGTCGGCTCGCTCCTTTATTGATTATGATGCCTTCCTATACACAGTAAATGCGCCGGTTATGCCCGGTGATTGTACACTCACAGAAATAAGTTTGGGTTTTCCCCCTCCATGTATGCCCTGCCGTTGTCCGCCCTTCCGCATAAAGTAATAAGGAATAGCGAGAAAAGCTCTGAAGGCTCCATTTGTCCCTATAAAAGGAGGTTGTCGGCTTGTCCATCATGCGTTTGGAAACACTGGCAGGCGGAAAAATTGACTCCAACTATATTACGTCCATGGACTTGTCGGTGCAGAATCTGGGAGCGGAGGGGTTCGACGTTCTCTTGCATATGTACTATAACGGCGCAGTCGGATATGTGGCGCTGCATCATGTTCCCGCTTACGGCTCTGTTTGGATACCGGACATTCCCACCAATCTGATCCCTTTTTCCATGCTGCTGGTGACCAATATCAATTCGTACAATACTACGGGAATTATTACTTATGCCAAGCTGAACGGCAATGTGGTGGCCGTTTACAGCCAGGAGGATTTTATTCGGATGCCTTGAGAGCTTTCCGCAGGAAAGCTTGCTTCGAAAGCATCGGCTAAGAGCTTTCCGCAGGAAAGCTTGCTTCGTAAGCATAACCTTTCGCCGCAGGAGGGGAGCCCAACGTTATGAAGGTGCTGTTTGTATATTATGTGCCCAGCGGAGGTGTGGAGACGCTGAACCGGGAGAGGTGCCGGGCCCTCCGGAATTATGGCATCGAAGGGCATTGCCTGTACTACCGCTGGGGAGCGGGATTGCAGAATTCCACCGATTTCCCGGTCTATGTCACCACGGATGACATTGCAGTCAAGCATATTCTGGATTCCCATCAGTTCGATGCCATCGTCGCCGTAACGGACCACATGTCCTTTCCGCGCTTACGCCTCTTGGGCTATACCGGCAAGCTGGTGCTGGAAATCCAGGGTTACGGGCCCAAGCATGTAGCCCGAGAGCAGTTGACCTTGGCGGCGCCTTATATCAATGCTTATGCCAACGGGCTGCTGAATCCATGCACCCCCCATATTGACGCGCTGTTTGCGGAGCTGTTTCCCACCAAGCCCCAATTCCGGTTCAACAATTGCTTCGACTATACCCGCTTTACCTACCGTCCGTCGCCCAAGCATGATGCGCCCATTATAGCCTGGCTGGGGCGGATTGAGGACAACAAGAACTGGCGGGAGTTCCTGCACATCGGCCATCAGCTGGCGAAGCATGTTCCCGATCTAAACATGTGGATGTTCGAGGATCATACCCTTTCCTCCCCGGAGGAGCGGGAGAAATTCATGGAGCTGATCAGCAAGTTGGACCTGGGCCGGCGGCTGACCCTGCGCTCCAATGTGCCCCATGCCCAGATGCAGCATTATTTTTCCGTCATCGGCGATTCCGGCGGTTTCCTGTGCTCCACCTCGAAGGTGGAGGGAGCGCCGTATGCGCTGCTGGAGGCCATGAGCTGCTGCTGTCCCGTCCTGACCAGCAACTCCGACGGTGTATCCACCTCCATCTACCATAACCTGACGGGCAAGTATTACCAGCTGGGAGATATTGCCCATGCCGTTGCCGAGGCGAAGGAATTAATGGGCAACGGGAAGCTGCGGGAGGCGATCCGGGTCGGCGCCCAGCAGCATGTGGTGAATAACTTTAACCCGGACCTGTACTGCAGCCAGTTTATTGCCATGCTTCAATCCTTGTGAGGTGATGACCATGTACAAAAAATCCGGCTATAAAACGGAAGCGAAAAAAGGGGAGTTTCAGCCTTTCCCTGTTGGGGAGAGCGAAATTGTGCTCACTTCTGTCACCCTGTCCGGTCTTGTGCCGGCGGACCGCATTATGCTTTTGTTGGAGATCGGCTGGGATAAGCCGGTAACCTGGGATATGGGGGAGCTGGAGGTCAAAATCCGCAAATATTCCGCCTCCGGCCCCATCGTCTACCAGATGACGGAGGCTTGCTTCTTCAAGGCCCATACCCGCACCAAGTATGAGGAAGGCGGGGAAGCAGGCCAGGTTTCCTACTTTCTGACCGTCCGCTCTCCCGAATTGAAGGCCCGGATTGTGGGGCCATATAGCCTGGAGGGAGCGGTATACGGCACGTAAGTGGAGGTGCCCGGCGCATCCTTGTCCGGCGAAACCTTGCTGCAAGCAGAGAAAACGGCCCGTTGCGGGCCGTTTTTGCGTTTGTTCACATATCAGAAAGTATTAAATTCCGAGGAGAGGGAGCCCTTTTTACTTTGTTGGAGGGGGGGGATTGTTACCGGCTTACAGCCCCGCTGCGGCAACTGTCTGCCCCTTGCGGATTCTAACGGAGGCAAAAGACCTTATTTTGCCGAAAAACGGTGTTTGGAAATTCTAACGGCGGTGGGAGACGGTATTTGGAGCTTTTCCGTCCCTCCGCATGATCGTTGCCGCAAATAGCGGCTGTAGCCGCCGTTAGAAGATTGGAACCGCTCTTTTGGGACAAATAGCGGCTCTGACCGCCGTTAGAAAGCGGGGGAACCGCCTATGTCTCACCAACTGCAGAGCATAGCGGATCATCCAACCCATAATCACCCGATCACCACCGATGCCACCGATGTAAGCGCCACGCCGGTAAACCTGCCAGTCTGAAAGACGGAAGCTCCCATTTTTTTAGAATATCAGTAACTACCATTGTCCTCGCCTCCGTAGCATCGACCAATGTTATCATGCAAAAGTGCAGTTATTTTTAGGCGCTAACCCTCTATCTCGCTCTCATAATGCAAAAGTGCACTTATTTTCGCTTAAAACCGCCAAAAGGCTAAAATTCGCGTGAATAGATGTACTTTTGCATTTAGACCCTCCATTCCAGCCGCTGACCCATAAAATAAATGTACTTTTGCATTATCGATCCTCCATATTATTCCACATCCCCAATATCCCGCCACTATCTACCATACATCGGAGATGTTGTCGCTAAAAGCGGATAACAGCAATGTGGAATTGGAAGCGGAATGTGCCCGCGGCAGACAATGAGGGCTTCTGAGTCCCTTTAAAACATCATTTTTCCAAAGAGATAGCTGAGTAGTTACATAATCGCTGGGGGAAGGGAGCCCTTTCGAAGTGGGGCGCTTTCCCTCGGGTGGTGGGGTGATCTGAAAGTGTGTAAGCGGCAAAACAATGTCTGTTATTTGCATGAAAGGCGGAAAATCGACCGAATAGCGACATGAAATGTCTGCTAAGGGCTTCATTTTCAGTGGGAATCAGGGTCTTTTGGAGGACATTGCCGATATTTTATTTGTTGCCCGCTATCATGCACTCACCTGATGAATCCCTGTTTGAATCAGAGGCGGCGGGTAGAACGCTTCGACTGCGGCTATGCAAACATAAACCTGGGTGGGCATCCCTTATTATGGGTAAGCCGCAGGTTGCCAAAGGACGCCGCAGGCGTTTTTCTTACCACATCAGAATGTGTAAGTTCTTTACAGTGCTAAAGTGCGTAAGGAAAACATTCTGATTGGCGATAAAAACTTCCGCTTAACGCGGTCGCTCCTCCTCGAAATACTCCGATAGGAGTTTTTCTCAACGCCGGCGCGGCCGGCTTCAGCCGGAAGGGGGAAACCAGTGGCGGTAGGTTTCCTCCAGCCCCTGGCGGAAGCTGACTGCGGGCTGCCAATGGAGCCGCTTCTGCGCCTTAGCGTTGGCCAGACAGCTGTGCCGGATGTCGCCGGGCCGGGCGGGCCCGTACTGCACCTGCACGCCGCCGGGATGCAGCTCCCGGAGCAGCCGGGTGATATGGTTGACGGAGGTAGTGTGCCCCGTGCTGATCTGGAAGGTCTCCCCGTCTCCCGCCTCCACCGCCGCCAGGTTGGCCGCCACCACATCCCGGACATAGATGAAATCCCGGGTTTGTTCGCCGTCCCCGTGAATCCGCAGGGGTTCGTTTTTGGCCAGCTTCTCCATGAACAAGGCGATGACGCCGCCTTCCCCCTTGGCCGTCTGGCCGGGGCCGTAGACATTGCCGTACCGCAGAACGGTGTAGGGCAGGCCGTGCAGACGCCGGAACACCTCCAGGTACTGCTCGCCCGCCCATTTGGACATGCCATAGAAGGAGATGGGCTGGGGCGGGTCCTCCTCGGTTATCCGCTCCCGGCTTAATTCCCCGTAAACGGCGGAAGTGGAGGAGAAAATCAGCTTGCGGACCTGAGCTGCCCGACATGCCTTGAGAATCCGGGCCGTCCCGATGATGTTAATGGCCGCATCCGTGTCCGGCTCCTTAATGGAGCGTTGAACATCCGCCTGGGCGGCCAAATGGAACACGATGTCCGGCCGGATGGCGGCAATCCGTTCCTCCGCCTCCGGCTGACGGATATCCACAATATGAAGGGCGGCCCCCTGGGGAACCTTGGAGGCATGGCCCGTGGACAGATCGTCCATAACATGGACCTCCCATTGCCGCTCCAGCAGCTCCCTGGCCAGGTGGGAACCGATAAAGCCTGCGCCTCCCGTAACGATTGCTTTCATGCCGCTTCCTCCTTCACAAAAAACAGGGCTGCTGCGCGCCGGGTTTAAGGCAAATCCGTGCAGGCTGGCTCCCGCGGCGCGCCGATAGACTATCCTACGCTGCTTTCGATTGGCGCGTACAAGACATCAGCCCGGCCGCGGGATTTTTGGCTGTCTGCAGGGAGCGGGGCATGAAGGACAAAGCTGTTTTGTTCCAATTTTTGGCCGGCTGCATATGCTGTGAATGACGGGTACACGATTGCGCATTTCCGTGAAAAAAGGGAGTGAGGGAATGAACGAACGCATCGACTGGGTCCTGCACCATATGGCCAAATCTCACCGTGAGCTGGCCCGCATTCTGAAGGCGGAGCGGGATTTGGCCTGCCATGCGGCAGGGCTGGTGATCAATATCCCCCATGCCCATATGGCCGGCGCAGGGGTGGACAGCGTGAAGAGCCAGTCTCACGATCTGTCCAAGAATATTGCCGTTTATTTGAACGGTCTGGCGGATTTGGAGGAGGCCTTGGCGGAAAATCTGGAGCCGGTGATTAAGGAGCTTCAAGGCCAAGAGGAAGAATGAGAGGAGGAGGCGTACATGAAACGCGGTGAGACTCTGCTCGATATGCTGGAATCATCGGCGCTGATGCAGGAGCATATTTCGGTGATTCTGGAGGCCAAGGCGCTGGAGGCGGAGCAGCGCCGGGCATGGGTATGCGGGCACATGCGCGAAAGCTGCTATCCCGGCTGCGAGGAATTCCACAAGAACGCTCTGGAGCTGCATGAGAACATCGTGGAGGTGATCGCAGGCATCACCCGGATGGAGCAGGGGCTTGCCAAGAATCTGGGGATTCTGATTCAGAAGGAAGAATCGGAGGGAACCGGAGGCAGTCTGGCGGATCTGTTCGGCGATTCGGGAGATGACGCATGACGCCCAAGGAGCGGGAGATGGAGATCAGGCTGGATATCCTCAGTTCGCTGGCCCGGAGCCAGCGTGCCCTGGCGGATATGCTGGAGGGCATCGCCGCCCTGACGCTGGATTCTCCCGAGGCTGCGGAACAGCTCAGACGCCAGGCGGAGGTGCTGGTCCGGCATCAGACGGTTCTGGCGGAGAAGCTGTACGGTATCCGGATTTCCCTGATCGTGAAGGGAAAGCCCGGCAAGGTGTGGCTGTCGGGGAAGCTGCGGCGGGGAGCCGGATGCGGCTGCCGGAGAAAGTGAGCCGGCCAGATGGAGGGGCGGTGCGGGCCGGCAGAAGTGAAGCGGATGCTATAACGGAAATAACCCAGTGCCGGGGCGGACTGGGTTATTTGTTGTTGCGTTAAGCATACGCGGCGCCGCTTCTGGCGATCCGTCTTTTATCCGGACCGAGGTTCCGTTATCACGACGAAAAACCTCGTTTTCCCATTTATGCGGACTGTGGTTCCGTTATGCGACTGCAAAATGCGATATTGGGCGCCTCCAGAGACAAATAACGCATCGTCTGTCCGCGAAATGCTCAAAAGGGAGCAATTTTGAAAAATAGCGGATCGTCTGTCCGGACAGCCCCCGTCCTGCTCCATTATCTCTTCGACCTTATTTGCTGAAACCGCATCAGTATCCGCTTTTTCTTAATAATGCCCACCAGCTCCGCGGCGGCTACCACGAATAAGGATATCAGAATCATGACACAAACCGTGGTAACCTGGGATTCCGACGCTTTAGTCAGAATAATGGCGCAGGCGCCGAAAAAACAGGAGATGCCGTACATGACATATACCGCCTGCTTTTTGGTTAAGCCGTAGTCCACCAGATTATGATGGAGATGCCCCCGGTCGGCAAGGTAGACAGGCTTATGATTCAGCCAGCGCCGGGTCATTGCCAGCAAGGTGTCAAACAGGGGAACCCCCATAATGACGATGGGGATGATGAACGAAACAAACACCGCTTGCTTGAAGCCCATGATGGACATGGTGGCAAGGAAAAAGCCGATGAACGCCGATCCGGACTCGCCCATAAAAATTCTCGCCGGCTCAAAGTTGAAGAACAGGAACCCCACCAGACTGCCAAGCAAAACACTGCACAACAGCACAACGGGCAAATTGCCGGTGATCAATGCGATAATGATGGTGGTAATTAGCGCAATGGCGCTAACCCCGCCGGCCAGCCCGTCCAAGCCGTCAATCCAGTTCACGGCGTTAATCACGCCCATAATCCAGAACATGGTCAGAGGGATGGAAATCCATACAGGAAAGAAAAAATCATTCCCAAAAGGGATATGTATTTGATCAATCGTCAGGCCGGAACCAACCACCACCAGCGTGGCGATGAATTGCCCCAAGGCTTTCCACTTGGCCGACAAGGTATATTTATCATCCAAAATTCCGGTTATTTCGATGATCAAGGCTGCCAGGAGAATTCCGGCGATGGTGCTTTTATCCATATGAAACCATGGCAGCAGCAGAAGCAAGGCGATCATAAAGGAGGAGAAAATTGCGACTCCGCCCAGTCTGGGCATGATGGAATGATGCATGGTGCGCTCATTGGGAACAGCAACTGCTTTTAAGAAATGAGATAGCCGGATGACCAAGGGCATGAACAAAAATAACAGTAATAGCGATAAACCAAATCCAATGGGAGCGATTATGTACACTGTTAAAACCCTCATTTCGATTCATATTTACATAATCTATTTTTACCACACTTGATTGTTGGTTACAATTGTCCACAAAAAAAGCCGCAGTATGCGGCTCTATCAAAATTTGGTATAATAATTGAAATAGACCGCCCCCCTCGCCAAGGTGCGCGGTCCATTCTTGTGACGCAATACCCGAAGCCGACCGCCTTTCAAGCGGTTGCTGCACACTGAGGGGCTGTTAGCGCAGCTCCTCTTTATCATTCTACCCACAGTATAGCACACCTATGACCGTTTGTCTTACCCTGTAAGACGAATGAATGGGAAGAATTTCTGTCCATCCGGGGGTGAGAGGCCTTGCAAACCAGGCAGGAAGCCATTGATTATTGTTTAACGCTGGGGAATACGTATGAGGATTATCCGTTCCGCGACCCCAATTGGACCGTGATGCGGCATCGGGCCAACCGCAAAGTTTTTGCGTGGATTTTTGAGCGGAACGGCCTGATGTGGATCAACGTGAAATGCGGGCAGGGGTTCCTGGAGCTGTGGCGCCAGATGTTTCCTTCCGTCATTCCGGCGTACCATCTGAACAAGGAGCATTGGAACTCCATCATCCTGGACGGCACTGTACCGGAGGAAGAGATTCACGAGATGATTGGGCAAAGCTATGCCTTGACCCAAAAGAAATAGAGCCGCGGGACCTGTTGAGGCCCCAGCGGCTTTGTTTTTACCATTTCTGCGAATTCGCCAGCTTCAGCAACGCCTGGGGAATGGTGATGTCCTGGTTCAGGAGAAGCAGCGTCTCCGGAGCATGTGCCCCTTGGGACACGTCGGTGAGCTTGATGGTTTCAATTTCCTTGTGCAGCTTTTCCATCTTCATATCCAGGGCCATGGCCGAATTGGCGGCATCGGTCAGTTCATCCAGCAGGCGCTTGGGGACGGAGCCTTCATACTTATAGAAAATTTTGTGCTCCAGGCTGGCCCAAAAATCCATCGCAATGGTCCGGATCTGCACCTCCACATACACCAGCTCCTGCCGGTCCGACATAAAGACGGGAACCTGGAGAATCAGGTGAAGGCTGCGGTAGCCGTTGGGCTTGGGATGTTTGATGTAGTCCTTCACCTCGACCACCGTAATATCCTCCTGGCTTTGCAGCATGCTGCTGATCCAGTAAATATCCTCGGTGAAGGAGCAGGTAATGCGCAGGCCCGCAATATCCCGGATGTTTTCCTTGATGCTGGAAAGGGAATCGCCCACGCCCTTGCGGGCCAGCTTCTTCAGAATACTTTCCGGCGACTTGACCCGGGATTTGGTATGCTCTATGGGGTTATATTCATGCAGGGAATGAAATTCGTCGTTCAAAATTCTGATTTTGGTTTCGAGCTCCTCCAGAGCAAACTTGTACATCATCATAAACCGGGTCAGATTATGTTTGAGCGTTCTAAGCTGTTCAAACTGGTTGTCCATTTAAAGTCTCCTGTTCCACATATAAGTCCTCGAAGCCATGCGCTCTCATGGTGAAAGAACGCTTGGGGTATGACAATATTTTATCACGCGGACAACGGGCAAGTAAATTGGATGAAACGGGAAGACTCCGCGAGCGGAACCAGCCCGGCTATAATCATTTTTAATGATTATGGATGAAAGCATTCCCGCAATGATAGAATACACATACCGACATGCAACTAACTTTAAATAGGTGGAGCGCGAATTTTCCCACTCGATGATTGTCTGTCAGGATAACTGCATCGCTATCAAGCCCGGCGGGGATCAGCATCGCAACAAGGCTCCGCGGAGCTGGGACACCATCAACATCGACCAGTTCAGGTGTAAAGGAGCATTGAAAAATGGCGGATGGAGGAAGCAAGCTTTATGATGTTTGGTGGCAAAACCTTTCGGAAGGCGAGCAGCAAATGGAGGAGCGCCACCGCCAGGGCTGGCTGGAAATTATCCAGCTCGTACAGGAGGAGGATTTGCGGGGGATGTCTGTCCTCGATTTTGGCTGCAATCAAGGCGGCTTTCTGCGTTATCTGTACGAAAGAAAACCGTTTAAGGAGGGCTTTGGCACGGATTTGGCGCAAAAGTCAATCGTTCTTGCCAACGAGCGCAAAGGGGAGCTGCCGCTTTCTTATGTGGCAACCGACTCGCCTGAGCAATTTCCCCACCGGTTCGATCTGGCCTTCAGCTTGTCCGTAATTTACTTAATTGAAGATTTGCCCACTCATGCCCGCAAAATACGGCAAGCCTTAAAACCGGGCGGCGTGTATTACACCACCTTTACGGATTACACGGGGAACCCCAGCGCGGACCATTTCCGGCAGCAGATTCAGGCCAACAGTCTATTGAAGGCGAATATGCATACACTGGATGATATCGCGTCCGCTTTTGTCAATGAAGGCTTTCAGGCCGAAATCCGCAGAAGGCAGCCCACGGGCTTTATCTCCGTCACGGCCAAGGATAAATTTATGCTGAGCATTCGGGATAAGATGCAGGCCCAATACGAGCAAGCCTATCTGTTCCGGTTTGTAGCCCGGGTCTGACAACACGGTGCACTTCCTTCTCCCCAACATCATATTGCTGAACATTTAGCCTCTACCCTGACCGGTGGAGGTTTTTTGTTGCTGCGCCCTGCTCGTGCGGATTCCTTTGGCGTAAGCTGAAGCTGCTTTTTGAAGGACTGGATAAAATGATTGACATGATTGAAGCCAACCCTCCGGGCAATTTCGGTTACGGGATAGTCGGTTGCCTCCAGCAGCTCGCAGCTTCTTTGAATCCGGTACTTGACCAGGTAGGCGTAGGGAGTCATATGAATGCTTTTTTTGAAGCTGCGTGTACATTCCGAAACACTCAAATGCGCCGCGTCGGCTATTTCCTTCAAGCTTATATTCTCTTTGTAGTTTTGGTGGATATGGCTGAGCATTAATTGCAGTCTCTCCTGCTGGAGTCTGTTGGGATTGGCGGACTCTTCTTCAGATAAGGAAATATTGGATATCAGAATCAGCCACAGCTGAACCGTTTGGATGGAAACTTCGTACTGCCACCCCCAGCTTTTTTTCATTTCAAAGCCTTTCTTCATATCCCAGAGAATGCGCAGAATTTGCTGATGCCATTCTTCATCCCCTTTGAGCTCCAATGATAATAAGTAGGAATTGGTAAAAGGCAGTACGTAGTTTTTTTCCATGGCGCTGTCCGAATAAAAGGCAAGAAGCTTCTCCGGGAAATTAAAGCTGACATATTCGCCGTCATGACTGAGCTGGGTAACAATATGCAGCACACTCTTATTGATAAAAATGGCCTGGCCGGCCTCCAAGTCAATATCGATTCCGTTGATTTGGATGGTCATCCTCCCTTTGGTCGCCAAAGTGATTTGCAATTCTTCATGCCAATGCAGATCCTGTACGCCTCTGCCTTCGGGAACGGATTTGTGATTCGTATGCGTGTACATAATGTACGGAAATGCCTCATCGGGATAGCGAATCGTTTCATGCAAGGGCTTTTTCAAGGCGAAGCTCCTTTGTTGACGATATTTCCATATAAATGAGAGATATAATTGCACAATTTAGGTCTTTGCGATGATATTATTATATCCAGCTTAGGCTCATCCTGACAATTCCCGTGCACAGGCAATTGTTCCAACAGCTTGGAGGCTCTATGGTTAAATTGAAGCAAGCTTCTTCACCTTCCCATCCGTATGTTCTGCTATTTATCAGCATTCTGTCTGTTTCCGTCTCTTCCATTTTGATCAAATTTTCGGATACCCCGACTTCCATAGCGGGGATGTACAGATTACTTTTTTCTGTAATCCTGATGCTTGCTTTTGTCCGCCGGGAAATGATCTCTTGTTGCCGGATGAGTAAAAGGGACTGGGGCATCGTTGTTTTGGCCGGCGTTTTTCTGGGATTGCATTTCTTATTCTGGATGGAATCCTTGGTTTATACCTCCGTGGCAAGCTCCATGGTCATCCTGTCTCTACAGCCGCTATTCGTTTTGATGGGCTCCTATTTTTTGTTCAAGGAACGCTCTTCCCCGCTCACCGCTTTTTGCTTGGCCGTTGCTTTTTTGGGGTCAATCCTGATCGCCTGGGGAGACATCGGCATCTCAAAGGAAGCGTTGATCGGAGACGGCTTATCGCTAATCGGCACTCTGTCCGTTTCGGCATATATGCTGGCTGGGCAGAAAGTAAGCGGCAAGATGGAAGCCAATGTCTACAGCGTCATCGTATTTTTGATTGGCGGCATGGTTTTGCTTCTTTATAATGTGGTGAATCATGTTCCTCTGGTGTCCTATGACTCCTCCGACTGGATTTATTTTTTGCTGCTGGCCATTATCCCGACTATTCTGGGGCAATACCTCTTTAATGTATTGCTGGGATCACTGGGAGCTGTCACCGTCTCAGTGGGGATTATTGGAGAACCTGTTCTGGCCATTATTCTGGCTTATCTGTTGTTGGGAGAAGCGGTTTCCCTGTTTCAATTTTTGGGAGCGGGAATAACCTTTGGCGGCATGGCCATGTATTTTTGGTCAAAATCCATTGGAAAAGAGAGAGCGAAGGATGCCAGCTGTTGAGGAATATAATTGGGTTAGTCACGCTTATATTTTTCCTTCAGTATGCCGGAGGCCACTCCTCCGACAACCATGAACAGCAATGAGCCGAAATTCCAAAAGAGCTTTCCGCCATACAGCCCAATATCCATGTCCGCCACTTTGTTCAGCAACAAGACCGCCAATTTGATCACCAGCAGCAGAACGCCTGCCAAAAAGAGGACGTCAAACAGAAACTTTAATTTGGGGTGGGCCAATTGCCTGCTGCCCGTTCTCCCACTTGGAGACGGATTGCCGGCTTACAAAAAGCTTCTCGGCCAGTTCTTCCTGCGACCAGCCCTTTTTGTTTCTTTCCGCTTTCAATTTCTCTCCGAAAATCATAGCAGCAGCTGCCTTTCCGCAAAATTTATAAGCTTATATTATGTGAATCCTGTGCACAAATAAAGACCGCATTCGTTGCACCGCCATGGCAACCTCATGTTGCGGGCCTGATTGTGATGCAATATCCTTAATCTTTTGCAACAATTGACAATGACAGCTCGTCTGATGCAATGTATAGTTAGTATTATCCTATTTCCTATTCTATTCTTAGTGGAGGTCTCATGAAAAAAGTAGCAGCTTTGCTTGCAACCGGCACGATGGCACTTTCCTTGTATACAGGCGCTGCCTTGGTGCAGCCGATCGGAACCTCGTTTGCCGCGTCCCTGACGGCGGAACACTTCAAGGATCTGGAGAATGCCGATCCCGGCCTGAAGGCCAAGATTGACGCGATGCTGGCCGCCGATATTTTTGAAGGCGTGTCCGGCGACACATTCGGCATTGACCAAAATATGACCCGCGCCCAATTCGCCAAGGTGGCGGTGCTCCTCTTTAAGCTTCCGTTGGATACATCCGTGCAGGCCTCGAGCTTCTCCGATGTCCGGGCGGAGGACCCGGCCAACGGCTGGGCCATTCCTTACGTTGAAGCTGCCCGCAAGGCCGGTCTGATCGACGGCGTTACGGATACCACCTTTGCGCCGGGAGAGCAAGTGACAGCTGGCCAGCTGGACGCGATCCTGCTGAGAGGGCTGGGCAAATCCGTCGATACAACGGGAGCCGTGTGGTATGCCGATGCGGTGAAGCAAGCCGGAGCGTTGGGCTTCCATCCCGCAGGCAAAACCGGAGAGGTTGCGGCCGACCGCGCCGATCTGGTCAACAGCTCCTACACGGTGAAGCAGCTGGTGGACAAGCCGGTGACTCCTCCCGAGACAACGCCTGTGTCCGTGGTTTCCGCCCAGCCGGCAAGCGATAATCTGAAGGTTCAGGTTACCTTCGATGAGGCAGTGGACACGGCAAAAGCGGTTCTTTCCCTAAGCAAAGGCACAGCAGCTGTCCAGACTACGGTCTCATGGTCTGCAGATAAGAAGTCTGCCACCCTGACAGCCGCCGCGGCTCTCACGGCAGGCGACTATACCGTTGCCCTGAGCGGTCTGGAGGCTTCCGACATCAAGCAAGCTACTGCATCCTTCAACATTCCTGCGGCAAATGTTTCCTTCGGATCGGTAACAATCGGCAACCTCACCTATAGTATTCCGCAAGACTACGAGCTTGCAAATGTGGTGGACAGCGGCTTGACCGAAGCGGCAACCGGCGCCGATGGCCTGGAGACAAGGGCCAATGCGGAGGACCCCACGGTCAGCAAGCTGGCCAAGGAAATCAAGATCAAGCTGACCTCCGGCGGAGATGAGGTGGCGGTGCCCGGCATTATCCAGAGCATCGTGTCCACTGACCCCAGCATCATCAAAACCGGCGTATCTGCAGATCACCGCGGCTATGCCCTCGGCCTCAAAACCGGGACCGCTACACTGACGATTTCCTTCCAAGCGGTGAACGGGGATACGAAGCTGATCCAAACCACTGTTACGGTGAAAAGCGAGCGTGTAGCCGCCAATGCCATTAAAGTGGAAAACTCCACCTACGAGCACAAACTGGCGGATTCCAGCCAATTCGACGCATACGAAGCGATGGGGTTGACCATTACGGACAACTTCGGGACAGAATACGAGAAGGGCGAGATTAAAAAGTATAATTTCGCGCTGGGTACGATGTTCACTGTATCCGCGGTTGAAGGCGGAGGCAGCGTCTCTGTTGGCCAGGACGGCATAGTCAGCCTGTCCGGCAGCGTAACCTCCTTCGAGCTGAACGCCATATTGTTTAACGGCGAACGGGCTACCACCTATGTGAATGTAAACTAAAACGAAAAACAGCTCTTGCAGAGACAGATGTCCTGCAGGAGCTGTTTTTTTTGCGATGCGGGGAGACGGAGGGAGGTTTAGTACGTAATTATAACCGTCCGCGTGGTGTCCATATATTCGACCTTGGCGCCGAGCACCTCCGACAGCAGCCTTACCGGAATAATCGTGGTGTCATTGTCCAGAATGGCCGGGGAATCCGTTGCCACCTCCACACCATTCAGCGCATAAGCATCTTTGGTTGTGAAGAGAGTGACGGTTCTGTCCTGTTTCGTATATATGGCCGCCTTCTGTTCATCGTCCCAGGTGACGGACGCCCCCAGCGCCTGGGCCAAATCCCTTACCCACAGATAAGAGTTTCCGTCCTTAATGATCGGCTTCTGCTTCATGGGCACCCGGATATTATCCAGGATGAATTGATCATCTGTCAGCCCAAACGAAACCACATGCTGCAGCTTGTCGGGCTGGTCCATTTTCTTCAGATACGCGGCGGAATCCTTGTGCAGCTTGGTTTTGCCCATATACTCCAGAGGCTCCGTGCGGAAGCTCCATTCCTTCTCATAGATTTTGGGCTGATTATCCTCAATGACGGATAATTTAATATATGCCGTGTACACCGTATCCGGGGAGAGCGGCTTCGCCGGAATCAGCATCACCTCATTTTGCAGATGATCATCATCCTCGGGTGTATTCAGCAGCAGCTCCAGCTTCTTGCCTGTACTGTCCGTCAGCCTGGATTCCACCAATTTTACGTCTCTGACAAATTTTCCTGACAGCTGAGCCATAATCGGATAACCTACAGGATATTTCACGCTGGGGTGGTTTCGGATAGGGTCGGGAACCTCATGGCCGTCAAACTGAGCCGGAACATAGGGATCGCCGGGAGCCGGAGAAACCACCAGCCGCGAGTTCCATTCATTGGTTAATCCAAATTCAATAACCGTATACTCCCCTTGTTTATGGAAACCAATTTCCACGGCATCAAGCGTCAAGAACGGCATACGATGATAAGGGGCGTCGAAAAGATTATCAATCGCTTGGGTGACCGTTGCATTCGGACTTCCAATGAAGGAGACATCCTCTGAAAAATTGCCTATATAACCTGTATACATGCCCCGTTCATACAGCTCGTTTCCGATATAGCCGGGGAGCTTGCTGTTTTCCTCGTGCATCGATACTCCGGATAAGCCGACCTTGTTGGTGTCCAAATATTGGGCGTGCAGCTTGGCCGCATACGTCAGATTCTTATTGTAGGCAAGGGGATTCAAGCCGTGCAAGGCCCTGTAATCGTTTATCGCCTGAATGCCTTCCAATTGCTGGTCCGTAGGGGCTGCGGGCAGCTCAGAAACCGCCTTTTCGTCAACGCGGAAGGTCCAGCTTTTCTCAAGGGGCAGGTAGTCGGAGTCCTTAAGCTCCAACACAACATCTACCGTATGTTCTCCCGCTTTTAAATCCTCCGACGGCGTATAGGACAGGATCATTCTCCCGATGTCCCACTGGGCGTCCACTTCAACCTGGTCGATTTTCATTTTGTAGCTTTTGAATTCGGGTGTGATATCGCTTTTTACAAATTCAAACATGATGGTTGGCCTCATTAATCCGACGCGTCCCTGCGGATACCAGAAGGAAGAATAAGAGGCCGCTTCAGCTTGCGGCTGGGCCACCAATAATCCTGGAATTGCGATAAGAAGAACAAGCAGTACGTGTAAAAGCTTTTTCCCATACACCATAGATGATTTCCCTCCGCCTTGTGCGATAATGATATATCTTCTTCTAAAATTTTCACGTCTTCCATTTATTACTATTCTACCTTATTCGACATTTTCCTTCTTTCCCTTTTTTGTATAAATTTAAAATATATAATCGCCTTGTTTGATGGAGTGAAAGCGGATACAATTGAAGTGATACTCAATTTTTCCACGCCAAAGACCAGTGGTGATGAATCATGAAGCATCATTATAAGAAAAGCTTGGCCATCATTCTCACCATATCCAGCATCCCCGGCTTTATTATTGCCGCTCTGGTGTATTGGATGGGGGGCGGCCGTTTGGAAAGGGAGCTGCTTCATCTCCATCAGCTTCAGATTGAACAGGGCGCGCACAATATTGACCAGCAGCTCAGCAATCTGGAGGTGATGCTGTCCCACTGGGCTTCCGATAATCAATTTGACTACACCCTTCAGGAAGTGGATTTTCACAAGAATTATGACCGGGTGAAGGATATCACCCAAACCCTGTTGGTTATGGAGGGCTCCAATACCTTGACCAAGCGGGTGGAGCTTTGTCTTTACAAGCCGTCGGCCATTTTGTTTGATCCCCAGTATTCCTCTATTGGCAAGGAGAGGTTTAACCAAGTATACCAAGGCCTGCTCCAGACGGACAAACCTTCCTTCTGGACCCAGTGGGCATTCGATCCCGATCAGCCGGACGAGAAGGATATTACCCTGGTGCAGCATATTCCGGGGGGCAGCTCCCAGCCCTTCGGCGCCCTGCTGCTGCGGCTGGATTCGGACAAAATTTCCAGCATGATCAAGTCGCTGATGCCTTATAACGAAGAGGAGAGCTTCCTGATTCAGGATTCAGGGGGCCTCTATTTTTCCGCAAGCGGAGCAGATGCGCAAGCTCCTTTGGTGAAGGCGCTGCGGGAAAAAATCGGGGAAGAGCCCTCTGAGCGGTCCTTTTTCTACGATTGGCAGGGTGTTACCTATACGGTATCCTACGGAACCTTCAGCAGAATCGCCTCCAACTGGACATATGTTTCCGCTTCTCCTGTCCCCAGCATTACCATGCCGGTGCTGTTTATTTCCAAGCTTATCTTCATGCTCAGTATTGTGGCGCTTGTGTTGGCCGGGGTTCTGTCCTGGTTCGCCTCGCACCGCATCTTTTCTCCGGTGAAGCGTCTGGCCCGGCAACTGGCGGGAGACCCGCATGTGCAATACAACAAGGGGGATGAATTTGCGGTTATTGAAAAGCGGTGGAGCCTGCTCCATGAACAAAGCCATGAGATGCAGAATCGGCTGTCCGGGCAGCTGCCGCATGTCCAGGAGAGCTTTTTGCGCCAGCTGATCCAAGGGTATTATTACGCTTATTCGGAGGAGGACTTGAAGCGCCGGATGGAAAGCTTCAGGTGGGAGATCCGCGACAGGCTTTTTGTTGTGATGTATGTTCAGCTGACGGGGATCACAAACCGCGGGGGCAAATTCAAGTTCGGCGATGAAGGCTTGGCGACCTTCGCGGCAGTGAACATTATCAGCGAATTGGCGGGGCTTCATTTTGAACAGCATAATGCCATCAACCTCCATAATCTGAAGGCTGCGTTGCTGGTGATTGCTCCCAATCATGAGCCCTTGGCCGGCAAGCTTCAGACCTTTTCGGAGGAGCTGACCCAGGCGTTCAGCCAGGTGCTGAACATGCATATGACCATGGTCATCAGCCGGCCCGTCGGCCGGATTACGGAGATTCCCGCGGCCTTCGAGGGAGCCCGGCAATGGGCCGCCTTCCGCAACTTCTCCAGCAAAAATCAGGTGATTCATATGGACCGCCAGCCGGATATCCCGGCGGATGAAGAGCTCCAATACCCTCTCGCTCTGGAGCGGGAGCTGATCCAGGCCTTGCAGATCGGGCAGGAGGAGACTGCCTATCAGCTGCTGGAGTCTTTTTTGGCGGCGCTTGCGGTTGAGGGGGCCAAGGAAATTGAGGTGCAGATGGGTATGCTGCATCTTCTGGGAAGCATCCAGCATGCGGTGATGACATCGGGAATCCATCCCAACCGGTTGTTCAAAGGGGCGAATATGTATGAAGCCCTGTCCCAAATCCGCGAGCCCCGCTTCATTCTGGAATGGTTCCGGGAGAAAATTGTGGAGCCGTACCTGCAGGAAATTGTGCAGCGGACGGATACCCAGGCGAAGCGGGTTGCGGAGCAGGCGGTGGAGTATATCCGGCAATATTACATGAAGGATATTTCGCCGGAAAGCTGTGCGGAGCATACGGGGGCTACGCTTTTCTCTCTCTGCAGGTCCTTTAAGCAGGCAACAGGCAAGCATTTTATGGACTTCGTGATGGAGGTCCGGATGGATAAGGCCAAGCAGCTTCTGCGGGATACGGATCTCCTGATCAGCGATGTAGCCGAACAGGCCGGTTTCCAGAACAGCAACTTCCACCGGATATTCAAGAAGCAGGAGGGGATGAACCCTACCCAATACAAGGAATTCAGCCGCGGTAAGGGGTAGAAGCAGTTCCCCAACCGAAGAGGCGGAGCATCAATAGAAGCTGCAGCGGACATGAAGACCGCTGCAGCTTCTGCATTTACGAAACGGGATTATTTCTTTTGGGCAGCCACATACAATTCGTTCATTTCCTTCACCAGGTCGTCGCCGCCGGACTTCTTCCAGGTTTCAAAAGCGGCGCGCAGGCCGGCTTCGTCGATTTGGCCCACGATGAACTTGATGCGGGCGTCGTTGATGATGTTTTCCAATTGCGGTCCCTTTTGGTTGTACACATCGGAAATCAACGGAGCGGCAGGGTTAGCCACGATGAATTCTTCATTTTTCTTGATCAGCTCGGTTTGCTTCTTTCTAAGCGCGGTTTGCTTCACTGTCAGGGCGCTGCTCTTCGGCAGGAAGGAGAGCATTTGGTTCAGGCCTTCCACCTCGGATTCCAGCAGAACCGTATCCTTGCTGATGGTGACATTCTTCTCGGCATCGGTGGTGTAGTGCTTGCCTTCCAGACCGAAGCTCAGCAGCGTTTGCATGTCCGGATCATTCACCTTGTCCAGGAATGCCAGAATCCGCTTCAGTTCAGCCTCTGTCTTGACAGAGGATTTCGGAATGGACATCATGCCGGAGTAGCCGGCAGTGGGCAGGGTATGCAGCTTGCCGTCCTTGCCCAGCACGCCGCTGGCAACGTCAACATAATGAATGTCCGGATTGTCCTTGCCTTCCTTGGCCAATGCGGCATGGATCTTGTCGTCGGCGCGGGCGCCGCCGTCGATTACGTCCACGATTACGCCGGCCTGGTTGTTGACCATGGGGTCCACCCACTTGGCGCTGTCGAAGACGGCAAAGTCGGAGTTGATCAGCTTCTCGTCATACAGCTTCTTCATGAACTTCAAGCCGTCGATGTATTCCTCGTATTGATGCTCGGGAACCAGCTTGCCGTCCTTGATGCCCCACTTGTTGGGAGAGCCGAACCACAGCTTGATGATATCGAAGCCGCTGGCCCAGCCGCCGGTCCATTTCACCAGCACCATGCCGTAGGTATCGTTCTTGCCGTTCTTGTCCGGGTCCTTTTCCTTAAACGCTTTCAACATGTTGTAGAAATCGTCGATGGTCTTCGGCTCCTGCAGGCCAACGGCATCCAGCCAATCCTTGCGGTAGTAGTAGCCATTGCGGCCCAAATCGCGGCCGCGGTATACGCCGTAGATCTTGCCGTCGATGGAGCTGTTGTTCAATACAGTGGGGTTGGCTCCGGACAGGTTCTTGTAATCCTTCAGATACGGGCTCAGCTCCCAGAAGGCGCCGGAGCGGACTGCATTGACGAAGCTGGAGGATTTGTCGCTTAATACGGCAATCAGGTTAGGCAGCTTGCCGGATGCCAGGGTAATGTTGAACTTGTCGTTGTAGGACGCGTTGGGCACCCACTCGAAGTGAATGTTGCTGTTGGTTTGCTTCTCCAGCTCCGCTGCAACAGGGCTGTCATCCTTGGGGAAGTTGGTCTTGAAGACCGGCAGCATGATGGTCAGTTCAAGAGGCGGCTGCTGGGTGGGGGCCACACTTGCCGCTGCCGTTGGAGCGGCTGACGCGGCGCCGGCGGAAGGGGAAGCCGCGCTTTCATTATTGCCGCCGCCGCAGCCTGCAAGTGTACCGGCAGCAATGGTTCCTACCGAAACAACTGCAACAAAACGTTTCATGCTGCTTGCTTTTCTTTTCATTGTGTACCCTCCTTGTAATGGTTAAGCAGATTAGGAATAGTCAAGCATGTATGGAATAACTCCAGATGGAGAAATCCGCTGTCCGGGAATAACCTGGTCTGCATCTTCGTTGCGCCTCCGAAGGGCTTACCCCTTGACGGAGCCAATCATCACGCCCTTGGCAAAATGCTTTTGCAGGAACGGGTATACGCACAGGATGGGAATCGTACCCACCACGATAACCGCCATCTTGATGGACTGCTCCGGTGGTTTCACGAAGTTGGGGTCCATGGAATTCAAGTCCCCGGCTGCCTGGGACAGCATGACGATCTGGCGGAGCATCACCTGCAGGGGCCACTTGGCCGGGTCATTGATGTACAGCAGGGCCGAGAAGAAGTTGTTCCAATGGCCTACCGCGTAGAACAGGGTGAAGGTAGCCAGCACCGGCTTGGACAGAGGCAGGACGATCTTCCACAGCAGCCCCAGCTCCTGGCAGCCGTCGATCCGGGCCGCTTCCTCAATTTCGGCCGGCAGCTCCTGGAAGAAGTTCTTCACAATAATCAGGTTGAAGGCGCTGATGGCTCCGGGAAGAATCAGCGCATTGAACGAATCCAACAGATGCAGCTCGCGGATGACCAGATAGGTGGGAATCATCCCGCCCCCGAACAGCATGGTGAAGATCACCATGTTCAGGAACATATTGCGGCCCATCAGGCTGCGCCGGGCCAGGGGATAGGCCATGGTCACGGTGAAGAACAGGTTGACGATGGTGCCGACAACGGTGACATAAACGGAAACCCCGATGCTTCGCATGATGGAATCCGTGGAGAAAATAAACTCATACGCGTTCAGCGTGAAGGTTTCCGGGATCAGGAATACGGCGCGCTGGGTAATTTCCGCATCGGAGGCAAAGGAGCCTGCGATAATAATGATGAATGGCAGAATGGCGACAATTCCGGCTGCTCCAAGAAAGAGGTAGTTGGATACGTCGAAGATCATTCCGCCGGTTGTTCTGTATTGCTTGGCCATCGATTGATCCTCCTCTTAATAAAGTCCGGATTGCCCGAATTTTTTGGCCAGCCAGTTGCTTCCCAGCACCAGCGTCACGCCGATGACGGACTTGAAGAGGCCGACTGCCGTACTGTAGCTGAACGCGCCCTGGGTAATACCCATGGTATAGACATAGGTATCGAAGACCTCCGCCACCTCGCGGTTAAGCGCATTCATCATCAGGTAAATTTGCTCGAAGCCGTTGTCCAGAATATTGCCCATCCGCAGGATCAGCAGGATGACGATAGTGCTGCGGATGGAGGGCAGGGTAATATGCCAGGTTTGCTTCCAGCGGTTGGCCCCGTCCATAATCGCCGCCTCATATTGCTCTATATCCACGCCGGCCAAAGCCGCCAGGAAGATAACCGTCCCCCAGCCGCATTCCTTCCAGATGGTCTGAATGATGATCAGCGGTCTGAACCATTTCGGATCAGTGAGGAAGGAGATTTTTTCCCCCGTTAATTGAAAGATAAATTCATTGATGGTGCCGCCCTCCGTGGTCAAGAGGATGTAGGTCAAGCTGACCACGATAACCATGGAGATAAAGTGGGGCACATACACCAGGGTCTGAACGGACCGTTTGTACCACGAGAGCCTGACCTCATTCAGCAGAAGCGCCAGCAGGATCGGGGCGGGAAATGAAAAGACCAGACTATATAAGGATAAAACCAGAGTATTCCGCAGCAGCATGCCAAACTCAATATTTTGAAAGAACATAGTGAAGTGGTCGAAGCCTACCCAGTCACTTTTGAGAAAACCAAGGAAGGGCTGGTAATTCTTAAAGGCCAGCAGAATGCCCCACATGGGCACGTACTTAAAGATGATGAAGTAAAGCAATCCGGGTGTAATCAACAGATACAACCACTTGTCTCTCTTCAACCGCTTATTGAACAGATTCCATTTGCTCTTCCGGGTACTTGGTACAACAGTCAGCTCATTCGCGGCTGTCGGCTCCACTCCCCATCACCTCCGGGTTGTCTTTGGCTTTTCTCGAGCGGGTTATGCCTCGATTATGTTCCATTGGGTAATCTGACAACAATGGGAGATTCTTGATTGGGCGAAAAATGGGCGTTTGGCTCCTCCGCCAAGAAAGTGCAAGGCCAGTTAAGCCCGGTTGCGGGGGAGGGGGAATGAGCCGGAATGATCTCCTGCAAAAGAAAAATCCCGATGGAATGAGCTTTCCATCAGGATTCGGATGCGGAGTCTTATTTGTTGGCGGCAGAATCGAATTGCTGCACGTCCGTATCGCTCAGATACCGGAGAAAGGCTTTGGTTACCACCGTTGCCGCGCCCACAGGCAAGGAAGCAATGCCGATGTTCCGGTATTGGGGCGGGTTCAAGGGTCTTGCCGCCATACGGAAGGTGACATTGCGGATCATGAGCTCCGACATGATGCTGATGCCAAAGCCGTTGGCCGCCATCGCCATGACGGAAATATCGTCATTGAGGATGTATTTGACTTTGGGCAGGGAGGGAGCATTCCTCAATACCGCTTGAATATCATTGTCCGACCCTTTCATGGGCATAATGAAGGGTTCTTTGATAATGTCCTCCAGGGCGAGGGTTTCCTTCTCTGCCAGGGGATGCCCCGGCTCCAGCAGCACCAGCAGAGGGTCCTGCTTGAGAGGGCGGAAATGAAGGGCTTCCGGAACCGGAGCGGTGAGAAAGCCGCAATCTATTTTTCCCTGGAGCAGCCATTCGGTGATCTCGTCATAATTGCCGTCCAGCAATTCAAACTCCACCAGCGGATACAGCTGCGAAAAGGAGCGGATAATTCCGGGAAGCCATTGGGCGGAAACGCTGGTGAAGGTGCCGACGCGGAGAGTTCCGGCCACCACATGATTGATATTGGCAATGGTCTGGGCCAAACTCCGCTGCTGGTTCACCAGACTCCGGACCCGCTCCAGAATCTGCTTGCCGTTGTCTGTAAGGGTTACGCCATTGCTGCTCCGCCTGAATAAGGCGAAGCCGGTTTCCTTCTCCAGGGCCGCAATCGCATGGCTGACTCCGGACTGGGTATAGCTGAGCGCTTCCGCCGCTCTTGTGATATTCCCCAGCTCCACCACCTTCAGGAAAATTTCATAGCGGTTGCTGTTAATGTTCAATGGAAGGCCTCCTGGACATTACGATCTCTCATGGTAGGGATGAATAACATTCTCTTCTCAAATGGTATGCCTTCACTATAATAATGGATGGAAATAAAAACAAGAGGACTTTGCAGCCCATGGGGGAGAACCTGATGATTGTTCAAAAGGCGGCTTATGCAACGAGGCAAACAGGCTGGACACAACAACGGGCGGATAGCTGCATCGCCTTGATCTCCATGGCATGGGGGGCTTCTTATCTTCTGATGAAAACCGGTCTTGACGGACTGGGACCGTTTAATTTGATCGGCCTGCGCTTCGGCATTGCCTTTTTGGTGACGGCGCTGCTCTTTCATAGAAGACTCCGGAAAGCCACTCTCCCGGTGATTGGCCGCGGAGCGGTTCTGGGTCTGACCTTATTCGGGATGTTCAGCTTTCTGATGTATGGCCTGCAAACCACCACTGCCTCCACCGCCGGTTTCCTGACCAGCACCACAGTGGTGTTTGTGCCGATTCTGCAAATGATCATTACACGGAAAAAGCCGCAAGGCAGAGTAGTTGCGGGAGTGGTTCTGACCATTACGGGTATTGCTCTGATGACTGTGCAGGATTCGCTGGCCTTGAACCGGGGGGCGGTATTCTGTCTCACCGGAGCCTTGCTGTATGCCTACCATATTATCCTGACAGACCGGTTCGCCCAGAAGGCGGAGGGATTGCTGCTGGGGATTTTGCAGCTTGGGTTTGCCGGCTTCTATGGGTGGATCGCCAGCTTCTTCTTTGAAGCTCCGTCTTTGCCTGCCGGTACGGCGCAATGGGGGGCGGTTTTGGGCTTGGCGCTGGTGTGCAGCGCATTCGGCTTTGTGATGCAGCCGATTGCCCAGACCTATACCACCCCGGAGCATACGGGCTTGCTGTTTGCCTTGGAGCCGGTGTTTTCCGCCTTGCTTGCGTTTATCTTTCTGCAGGAGATCCTGTCGGTCCAAGGGTACATCGGCGCCGCGCTTGTGCTGTGCAGCGTATTCGTTGCGGCGGCGAAGCCCGGAGGCCTTTTGAGGCGGCTGAGGCGGCGGCTGACAGGCACTCCCTTCCCGTCCGGCGCATACCGTAAGATGTAGGCGAATAACCGGAGAGGAAGTGGCAGGTTGAAGGGAAGAATACGAAGATACTTTGTTGGCGGGAATACAGCGCGGGGCTTTTATAGCCTGTATGAGTCAAATTTGCAGGGGCTGGAGCGTTTGTATACCGTAAGCGGCGGACCGGGGACGGGCAAGCAGGCGTTGTTGGAGGCGATTGGCGGGGAATGGGAGGAGCGGGGATATGATGTGGAATATATACACTCGCCGGCGGACAATGAGGAGCTGGACGGGGTCATCATACCGGCGCTGAAGGCCGGCATTGTGGATGCAACCCCTCCCTATAGCCTCGGTTCCGGGGCTGCCCTCGCGGCGGTGGAGCACATCAGCCTTGAGCAGGCGGCCGACCCTCAAGCGCTTGCAGACGGGCAGGAGGCGCTCCGGGATGCGCAGCTTAAAATGAAGGAAGCCTTCGAAGCGGCATACCGCCTTTTTGCCGAAGCCCTGAGCATTCATGATGACTGGGAGGCCATCTATTTCGAGAATATGGATTTCCGCAAGGCGGATGAGCTGACCGATACGCTGCTGCAGCGGCTGTTTGGAAGCACATTGGGGAACGGGACCGGGGTAGTGAAGCGCCGCTTTCTGGGAGCCGCCACACCGGCGGGAGCTGTGGATTTTGTGCCCAATCTGACGGAAGGGCTGTCCAAACGCTATTTTGTCAAGGGAAGGGCGGGAACGGGAAAATCCACCATGCTGAAAAGGATTGCTGCAGAGGCGGAAGCGAGAGGCCTGGATGTGGAAATCTATCATTGCGGCTTTGACCCCCACAGTCTGGATATGGTTATTGTGCGGCAGCTGAATTTCGCCATCTTCGACAGCACCAGTCCCCATGAATACTTCCCGGACCGGGAGGGGGATGAAATCATCGATACCTATGCGATTGCTGTTGCGCCGGGCACGGATGAACGGTTTGCGGAGCAGCTTCGGGAGGTGTCGGCCCGCTACAAGGCTAAGATGAAGGCGGCGATAGCCAGCCTGGCTGCAGGCAAGCAGCATCGGGATGCACTGGCGGAGATATACAGCAAGGCGATGAATGCCGGAGAATTGGACAGCTGGACGGCCTCCATCCGGGAGGAGCTGCGGCTGCGCAGCGAGGCTTTGGACGCGGGTGAAGCCCTTCATTGAGGAAGGAGAAAGCGCTCTCTTTGGCATGCAGAAGAAGGTCTGCCTCTGGCATGCCTTCCTTTTTTTGCCCTATTTTCACCTTCCGCATATCTGGCGATGCCCCCTTCCCTTCGCCCTACTTCTTTTCCTGAAGCTGATTAAATCCCTTGTTGCTCAAACCCACCTTCTTCATGTTAACCTCCGTTTTTACCTGCAGATTGATTTTGTTCAAAACCTCTATATGCTCCTCCTGCATTTGTCTCCATTGCCTGGGAAATCTTCGATAGATTTCGTCGGAAATTCCGGCTACATCCGCATTCGATCTTACAATCGCCGCCCACGCTTTGGTGCAGAGGGCTTCCACCTCCGCTTCCAGGCTTTGCTCCATCTTCTTAATAACCGCAGGGTCCAGCAAATCTTGCGAGCCTCCTGTTTCATTCAGCGATCCCGCAGACTTGATGGAGACGGTCACATTATATTCATCACCGCTCCTGCGGACGGAAAGCTTGGTTTTGGAATGAGAAATCTCGAAATTGGAATCCTTGACCGGGCTTTTATCCGGATCGCTTGCAAAAGAAATGCTGGAGCGATTGATTTTATCTTTTAGGAAAGCGACTCCCAAGGCTTCAGTTTCATTCATCCAACCCACAAGCTTGCTCTCCTTGACAATGGCTGCCCGCTTTAGCCTCAATTTGGAGGGGACGGTGGTCTGGTTGAACTGCTCGATACTGGTTACTTCCTTGCCTCCCGAAATCATGATTTCCGGAACAAGCACACTGTGAGAGGGACTAAGCTGATGCTTGATGATCTCATACATTCGGACATGGGGGATTTTGGATAAATAGCGCTGCTGCTTTTCCAGAATCCGCTCTACGCCAATGCCGGGAATGGGCTGAATGCTCAGTAGCTGCTCCAGAATGGACCGTGCGTCTCCGGAAGCAATCAGAACGCTAACCGTTTCCCGGGAGTCGGAGTTGCGCAGGTACAGGTCAATCATCTGGCTGAACCCTTTTTCGGCAGCTTCTTCACCGATGACCAACATGCTGTTATGTCCAAAATAAAGCTTCCGGGGAGCCTCCAGATAGCTTTTGGAAACGGCCGCTTTCATGGTGGGGCCTTCCGTGGAATACACCACCACGGGCACCTGGTCGTTTGGTCCGCCAGCTGCTCCGGCCGCCGCCGGAATGGCGGAGGGCACAATCACCTGAAAGGAAATGATCCAATTCCCCTTCTTGTCAATATCCATGGCCGATGCAGAGGTAATGGAGAGCTCGTTTAATTCGGTCCGGTCCCAGCACCCGCCGAGGAAAAGGGGAACCAAGAGCAAAGAAATGGTCAAAATTCTCTTTTTGAACATATCAAAGCCTCCTTTCAGATACAAATTATGGTTTGTAAAATAAAGGATGGCTATTCCCAATTCCCGTATGCCGATTATCGTTGTCCGCCTGCGGATTTCTCCGCACCGGCATTCTTTAAGTCATCTCTTACACTCATTCCGCACATCGGAACCCCGGAGCGGTAAGCGGCGCGCCCGTTGAGATGCCCGGCCACGGGGGAGGTCATGAATACGAACACGATTCCCAGAAGCAGCTTGATATTGACATATCCATCTGCCAGAAGAAGGTACAAGAAAACACCGGTAAGCACAAACAGCACCCCTAATGTTGCGCTTTTGGTGGCGGCGTGGGATCGGAGATATACGTCCGGCAGCCGGATCAGCCCGAATGCGCTAAGCGCTCCAAGCAAGGCTCCGACGAAAATGAATATAACCGACAGCAGCTCAGCTCCCCTGATGATCATCTCCATGCTCCATCACCCTCCCCCGTTCAATATATCTGGCAAACGATGTGGTTCCGATAAACGTCAGAATCCCGATAACAAGAATAATATCCATGAACACCTGGGTGTCCAGCAAAAGACTGGTTACGGCAATAATGGCCAGCAGATTGATGCCGATGGAATCCAAGGCGGCAATCCGGTCCGGCATGGACGGGCCCTTTAACAGGCGGTAGCCGCAGCCCAGAACCGCCAGGGACAAGAGCAGCAGGGAACAAGAGAGCAAGAAATCAATCAAGAGCGGGTCACCTCCCGAATGGCTTTTTCAAATGTGGTTCTGATTTGGTTGACCAGTTCATCCACATCTCCGATATCGATGGCGTGAATATACAGTGTGCTTTTGTCGGGAGAAATATCCAGCGTCAGTGTTCCCGGAGTCAGGCAAATCAGGCAGGACAGCAGGGTAATTTCCCAGTCGGATTTAAGCGCTGTGGGATAAGCAAAGATGCCGGGGCGGACGGCAAGCCTGGGGCGGAGAATATGCCCGATAACCGTTATGCTGGAGACGAACAGCTCACGGATGAACAACCCCAGCAGCTTCAGCACCGCCCATAGCCGGTGGAGATAGAAGCCTCCGGGCCAGCACTTTCTTAATCCGAAAAGGATCAACCCGCCGATTGCATATCCGATGGCAAATTGCAGAGCGGACACCTCATTAAAAAGAAACATCCAGACAAAGGCAATGGCGACGTTCAAAATTAGCTGCGAGCCCATGTTTCCACTACCTCCTTAGCACCGCTTCAATATACAGCTCCGGCTGGATCAAGATATCGCCTGCCTGTGAGACCAGGGAATACAGCCATTCGGAGCCCAGTCCCATCACAATCATCAGGCAGAAGAGGCCGCCTGCGGCAAGTGTCATCCCCGTTTGCTTCCGGGGCATAGCAGGCGCGCTGGTTTTTTCCTCGCCCCAAAAGGCGTGCATGAAAATGCGAAGCATGGAATACAGGACGATAAGGCTGGAGGCCAGGCTCACAGCGGTGAAGAGATACAGGCCGCTTTCAAGGCCGCCGCGGATAATCAGCATCTTGCCGGCAAAGCCGCTTAGAGGCGGAACCCCGGCCAGCGCCAGGGAGAGGATGAAGAACATCCATCCCAGCAGGGGCTTCTTCTTCATCAGCCCGCCCATTTCCGTGATCCGCCCTGTTCCCGCCGCCTGGACAAGCATTCCGCCCAGCATGAACATCAGGGCTTTGGCCACCATATCGTGCAGCAGATACAGCACCACTCCGTTTAAGGAAGCGGAGGTTGCCGCCGCGATGCCGAAGGCGGTAAAGCCGATGCTGATAATCACGTTGTAATTCATAATCCGCGCCACATCCCGGAAGGCAACGGCTCCCGCGGCGCCCAGGATCATAGTGGCTGCGCCCATCCAGGCCATCAGGGAATGGCCGGTTGCGGTTTCCTGATAGAACAGCAGGGTAAATGTCCGGATGATGGCATAAAGTCCCACTTTGGTCAGGAGCGCTCCGAACAAAGCCCCGATTGCCGCAGGCGGCGCGCCATAGGAGCCGGGCAGCCAGAAGAAAAGAAACAGGCCGGCCTTCAAGGAGAATACGATCAGGAATAACACGCTGATGACGGAAAGCACTCCGCCCGGACCAGCCTCTGCAATGCGGACGGACAGATGCGCCATGTTCAGAGTGCCCGTGGCCGCATACAGATAAGCCACCGAAGCCACGAACAGGGTGGAGGAGACGATGTTGATCAGGATATATTTCAGAGTTTCCCGAAGCTGCTGCTTGGTTCCGCCCAGAACAATCAGAGCATAGGAGGACATCAGCATAACCTCGAAGCAGACAAACAGATTGAAGATATCTCCCGTAAGGAAGGAGCCGGAGACCCCTGCCAGCAAAAATTGAAAAAACGGATAAAAATAGTTTCGTTCCCGCTCCTCTCCAATGCTTCCGAAGGAATACACCAGGCAGGCGGTGCTGACTACCGCGGTGCTGAGCACCAGAAGAGCGGCCAGCATATCCGCTGTAAACGCAATGCCGTAGGGGGGCAGCCAGCCGCCCATGAACAGGGACTGAATCCCTTTTTGCTGGACCTGGTAAACCAGCCCTCCGGCAACTGCGATATTCACCAATGCGCTCGCCAGGCTGATCTGCCGCTGTATTCCGATCCGCTCCTTGAAGAAGATCAGCAGAACAGCAGTAAACAGGGGGAGCAGAAGAGGCAGCACAAGCCAATTATTCACCTTGTTCCCCCCTCAGCTCTTCCATATTGTCGGTTCCTAAGGTCTGATAGGAGCGGTACGCCAGAACGAAGAAAAAAGCGGTGACCCCAAAGCTGATGACAATGGAGGTGAGAATCAGAGCCTGGGGCAAAGGATCGGTATATGCCTTGGCCTGCTGTCCCAGGAAAGGCGCCGCCCCTGTTTTCAGGCCGGACATGGTCAGAAGCAGAAGATGCACACCGTGGGTGAGCAGCGCCGTGCCCAGGATAATGCGCAGAAGACTCTTGGATAGAAGCTGGTAAACCCCGACGGCAAACAGAATGCCGATGGTCACTGCCATAAGCGTCTCCATGCTAGCGGTCCCTCCCTATTGTGAACAGTATGGTTGTGGTCACGCCGACCACGGCCAGATAGACGCCCAAATCGAACAGCACCGCCGTGGCCAGCTCGGTTTTTCCCAATATGGGCAAATTGAAGTATCCAAAGGCATGGCTCATAAAGGGGGCATCGAACAAAAAGGAGCCGGAGCCTGTCAAAAAGGCGAGCAGCAAACCTATTGCCATCACCTTGCGGGAATTCAGGGGGACCGTCCGGGCCACCGTCTTCATTCCGAAGGCAATCGCCAGCAATACCAGAGCGGCCGAGGTCATCAATCCGCCAATAAAACCGCCGCCCGGGTTATTGTGGCCCGCCAGAAACAGGAACAAGGAAAAGGTAAGGATGATCAGCACCGCCGCCCTGGATACGGTCTGGAGAATGACATCATTGCTTTGGGCAAGGGGAAGCCGTGGTCTGGTTTTGTCCGAGCTTATCCCGGGTCCGGCGGCTTCAAGCCGGAGCTTGATCAGCGCATAGATGCCCAAGGAGGCAATGCCCAGCACCGATATTTCCAGCATGGTATCGAAGCCTCTGAAGTCCACCAGAATGACGTTGACCACATTGTCGCCGCCGCCAAGATTATGGCTTTCCTGCAGATAATACTCCGCAATGGACGGGAAGGGGCTGCTGCCGCCCGCCGCCAGGGCGATCAGCGTGACGATTGCCCCTACCCCCAGGGAAATCAGCAGGTTTGTCAGCTTGAAGGGGAGCTTGAAGGCTTCCTTCTTCAGGTCCGGCAGATGGTAGAAGCACAGCAGGAACAAGGTGACGGATACGGTCTCCACGATGATTTGAGTCAGGGCCAGGTCGGGAGCCCGGAACAGGACAAAAAACAGCGTTGCCAGGTATCCTACGCCCCCGGTGAAAATGATCGCCGACATGCGGGAACGGGCCAGGGGAACGGCAACAGCCGCCGCCAGCATGGCCAGAACCAGCAGCGCCTCATACAGCGACACATCCGCCGGATTGGAAATGCGGAAGCTCACCGAATCCGAGGTGAACAGGATGATCCCCACGGCGGCAATGAGAAAGGCGAAGATGTAAATCAGATAATGCCGAACCGAGCCGGTCATGTAGAAATTGGTCAGCCTTTTGGAATAACGGTCAAGGCTGCTCAATCCGCCGTTGTAGAGGGCATTCAGCGAAAAACGCTGGGAGCCGGGGGACTGCCAGCTTTTGCTCCGCCTGTGAAGCAGATAAACGGCCGTTCCGGCAGCGATGACCCCCAAGGTCATAAACACCTCCGGCGTCCATCCATGCCAGAAGGTGATGTGCACATGATAGCGTCCGCCCGAAGCCAGCATGTCAGGAAGAATCGACGCCATGGCAGGCTCGATGAGATATCTGGACAGCACATTCGGGAAAAAGCCGAACACGACGGTGCAGGTTGCCAGGATGACGGGAGGAAGCAGCATGCCAAGAGGAGCTTCATGAGGCGTTTTTGCCAGCTTCTCTCTCCGTAGCCCTCCGGTAAAGCTCTTCAGCACGATAATCATGCTGTATACAAAGGTGAAGATGCTGGCCAGCCAGGCGATAACCGGGAAGAGCATTCCCCACTGGGCAAGGCCAAGACTATTCATCTCCCGGATGTTCAGCACCGCCGTAAAGAACATCTCCTTGCTCAGGAAGCCGCTGAACGGCGGCAGCCCTGCCATGGAAAAGGCGCCGATGGCTGCAACCGTGAACGTAATCGGCATAACGGTCATAAGCCCGCCCAGTCTGCGGATATCCCGTGTGCCGGTTTCATGGTCGATGATTCCCACCACCATAAACAGAGCACCCTTGAACATGGCATGATTCAGCAGATGGAACACCGCCGCAACAGCCGCTTTGGAGAAGAAGACGGCTTCAGCCGGATCGGAATAGAAGGCGGATGCGGAGCCCAGACCCAGCAAGCACATGATGAGGCCCAACTGGCTGATGGTGGAATAAGCCAGCAGCGCCTTCAGGTCTGTTTGCCGGATGGCCTTCAGAGCGCCGTACAGCAAGGTCAGCAGCCCCACGGAAGATACGATCCATAGCCATTCCCCCTGTCCGGCAAACACGGGAGTGAAGCGGGCCACCAGATACAAACCCGCCTTCACCATGGTGGCGGAATGGAGATAGGCGCTGACCGGGGTGGGAGCCTCCATGGCATCCGGCAGCCAGATATGGAAGGGGAACTGGGCGGACTTGGTGAAGGCGCCCAGCAGGATCAGAATCATAGCCGGCAGAAAGAGAGAATGGCCTGTAATGGCGTGGAGCTGGCCGGCCACTTCCCGGATGCTGAAGGTTCCCGTCATAACATACAGGAGGAGAAAACCCGCGAACATGGCAAATCCGCCGAATACCGTAATCAGCAGGGACTTTTGCGCCCCGTAGACTGATTTTTCCTTGTTATGCCAAAACGCGATCAGAAGGAAGGAGGAGAGGCTGGTCAGCTCCCAAAACCCGTACAGCACCATCAAATTGTCGGACAGCACAACTCCCAGCATAGCTCCCATAAAGAGCAGCAGATAGACATAGAAGAGATGCAGGGCTTCCTTGGCCTTGTTCAGATAAAAAATGGAATACAGCGTCACAAGAGAGCCGACGCCTGTGATCAGAAGCGCAAACAGCAGGGCCAATCCGTCCAGGTAAAGCTGAATGTTGACGCCAAGGGACGGAATCCACGGCACGGAGGCAAGGACCGCCTCACCTTCCTGAACAGCGGGGAGCTGAAGCAGAAAGCAGACAAACAAAAACAGGGGGGCAGGCAGAACGGCCCAGCCCGTATGCAGCCGCGGGACAACACGATGCGCCAGCAGCACCGGAATGCAGAATAGAAACGGAATGAGTATTGCAGCGTGCAGGAAAGGCAACCCGATACCTCCTTTATTTGGACATGCGTATAGTTTTTCCCGGATTTCTCCGAAGTGATCCCCGGCTGTCCGAAAACCCGGAAAAAGACAGAAAGAGCCTGCATTTGGCAGGCTCCTCCGAGTTCCGTCCGTATGAAATTCCTTGTTTATTATAGCCGCTCTAAGGTGTTGTGTCAAAGCGGCGTATAGCGCCGCTCTGATCTGGAGATCACTTCATGTATAGGAAGGAGGCGTTTTTAGATTGAAATATAAGATTGCCGTATGTATAAGCGTGTTTCTGGCCGGGATCATTGCGGGCTGGGTTGTAAATGCCCGTCTGTTGCCGGAAGCCTCCCGGGATTCCGCCAAGACTCCTCCTGATGGCACATTCCAAAGCCGTATGCTGCACACGAATTACACCAATGCCCCTTTTCAGCCGCGGGAATATATCAAGATCAACTGGAGTCTTCAGGAGGATGGCCTTCCGGGGCGGCCATGATAAAAAACGAAACCAATGGCCGGGTTTATTCGTAAATGTGTATTGGTATGTCTTTTAGGGCTGTGGTTTTTACCCTAAGAAAGGAGTGGCGGATGTGCAATGTTCGGAGGCAATAGCCGTCATGCATGATTATTTTGATGAAGAAATAGATGCCGCATCAGCTTCTGAGCTCAAAAAGCATCTGGAATCCTGCCCGTCCTGCCGGCAGCTGTTCAAGCAGATGGAAAGCACGGAGGCATTGCTGAGGGTTCCGCTGAAAACTGCAACGCCGGCACGTTTGAAGGAAAGCATCATGAGTTCTATCCCCCGGACGGCAAAGCGGAAACGGTGGGGGCGTATGCTGAGGCTGCATCCCATTGCCGCCGCAGCCTTCGTCATTCTGATGATTGTGCTCGTTCACTACACTTCACGCGTTTACTCGGATCAGGATATGGTAGTTCAAGGCGCTCTTGACCAATTATTCATTACCGGAGACACCCTTGTTGTGCCGGAGGGAGTAACCGTATACGGGAACCTGAAGGTGAAGCGGGGAAGAATCCAGATAGACGGCAATGTGGAGGGGGATGTAACGGTCATTAACGGCAGCTACAGCTTGGCTTCCACTGCGTATATCTCCGGCCGCGTGACCATGATTGACGCCGCTTTGGATTGGGTTTGGTACAGAATAAGAAATATGTTCATGTTCAGCCGGGGCCCCTCATTTCGAGGCGGCTCTTTTTTGGGGTTCCCATAAATAGTCCCAGAGGAACTTCGTGTTGTGTTTATTGCGGAAAATTGTATAATGGCGGAATCAGGGATATACTCCAAAATTACTTTCACGGGAGCTCATAAATATGTTCATGAAAAAGGTTTTAGGTTATTCCGTAAAGCATTTTACGCTCAGCTCCTCCAGAATTATTCTTATAGGCTTTGCTTGTCTGATTTTGATCGGGTCCATATTGCTTGCTTTGCCCATTGCGTCAACAGGGAGCAACATCTCCTGGCTGAATGCCTTATTTACTTCCACCTCCGCCGTTTGTGTTACCGGACTGACTGTTGTGGATACAGGCGCGGATTTCTCCTTGTTTGGACAAGCGGTCATTTTGCTGCTCATTCAAGTTGGCGGTTTGGGCTTCATGACCTTCGGCGTGCTGATCGCAGTGGTGATGGGAAAGAAAATTGGCCTCAAAGAGCGGCTGCTTATCCAAGAATCCTCCAACTCTCTGTCCACGCAAGGGGTGGTGAGGCTGTCTCTGAGTATTTTTCTGATAGCATTGATTGTGGAAATCTTCGGCGCCGCCTTGCTGACCCTGAGCTGGGCCTCTGATCTTGGGTTTAAGAGAGCTTTGTATTATGGGGTCTTTCATTCCATATCCGCCTTCAACAATGCGGGCTTCGGGCTGTGGCCCGATAATTTAAGCAGGTACGTGGGAAATCCGATAGTCAACTTGGTCATCACGCTGCTTTTTATCACAGGAGGAATTGGCTTCACAGTAATCCTCGATATCTTCAGAAAGCGCGGCTGGCGAAGGCTGACTCTCCATTCCAAGCTGGTGCTCCTAACCTCCGGAGTGTTGTGCTTGGCAGGTTTTATCGGCATCTTTCTGATTGAGCTTTTTAATTCCAGCACCTTCGGTGCCCTATCCTGGCCGGAGAAGCTATGGGCTTCTTACTTCCAGGGGGTCGTCACCCGAACGGCCGGCTTCAATACCATTGATATTTCCCATATGCTGCCGGCTTCCCAATTTTTTATGATTATACTGATGTTTATTGGGGCGTCCCCGGGCTCCACGGGCGGCGGAATCAAAACCAGTACCTTTATGGTGCTGGCCTTGACCATTCTTGCCATCATCAGAGGCAAAAGGGATACGGAATTAATGGGGCGGCGAGTTCCGCAGAGCATTATCATACGCTCCCTAGCCATTATGGTGATTTCCGTCATTGTGGTCATAACAGCCACCTTCCTCCTGACCATAACGGAGCATGAATTGAACAGAGACTTCCTTGCCCTGTTATTTGAAGCTGCTTCCGCTTTTGGAACAGTTGGGCTCTCCATGGCGCTGACCCCGGAGCTGTCGGTTATGGGAAAATTGATCATTATATTGGTTATGTACATCGGACGGTTAGGCCCGCTTACCCTTGTCCTTGCCCTGGCACAAAAGAACGACAAGCAAAAGTACCGGTATCCGGAGGAGAAAATTATGATCGGGTAAAAGCTGTCTCACATTCTGTCAGGAGGGGATGAAATTGGATCACCTTGCCGTTTTGCCCTATATAGAAACAGAAAGGCAAGTAACCAGTCGGGGGCAGGAAACGGTTGTGCATAACCGTAAACTGTATTTGTACGAAACACAAATCAGCGCTTTTTCCCGGGTATTCGCCTTAGAAGAGGTGTATGACATGTCGTTTAGAAAAATGGGCGAGGGTGAGGGAATCTTCTATCTGCATACCAAACAAGGTGTTTATCCATACCGAATTAATATTGATCCGGTGTTTTTTATACATGCATACAAACAAATCTCCCGCGTATAAGCTTCGGCTTCCCTGGGTTCCGGTTCCATTTGCAGGTTCGTTGGTATATTCGTTATGATAGTTGGTGTAGTCCGTGCAATCTGACAAAAGAAGGTGACTCCACGAATTATGATCAACGAAGTTTTGAACAACTTTATACTGCTGAATGTGTTTATGGGGTGGTTATGCGCGCAGCTTCTGAAAACAGTTATTTATTTTGTCATTCATAAAAGGTTCAGCGCGGAACGCCTGGTGGGTGCGGGCGGAATGCCCAGCTCACACTCCGCTTCGGTTACTGCCCTTGCCGCGGCGGCGGGAATGCAATATGGTTTTGACTCCTTTGCTTTTGCCATCAGTGCCGTCCTGGCCATTATTGTGATGCATGACGCCAGAGGGGTCCGGAAAGAAGCTGGGGAACATGCGAAAATATTGAACCAATTGAACACTTTCCTCCATAGTCACGGGAATCAGCCGTCCCCCCAGATCATTCTGAAGGAATTTGTCGGGCATACCTCTTTTCAGGTTTTTGTAGGGGCTTTGATCGGAATTGCCGTGGCCCTGGTGATGCATCAGCTTGTGTAAGCATATAAGCGCACTTGAATCCTCTGCGGATGCGGAGGATTTTTTGCTGGGATGCGGCGGAGGGGGGGACGCGAATAAGCCGCAAAAGCTGCTTTAAGAGCCGCTCAGTTCCTCATCCTGTTTATGAGGCCGGCCCCATAAAGGGGCAAAACCGTTAGTGTGTGGCGGAAGAGTTTTGGCGGGGGTTTCAAGCTCGGTTCGACCGGGAATAGAGGAAAGGAAGTTTCCGCTATTTACTCCGGGGCGGGGACAAACGGATGATAGCGGAAGCCTTTTATCCACTATTGCCCGTTTTGTGGAGCTTTTGCAGGAGTGGCGGAATCAATAGCGGAAGTTGCCCTTCCGCTATTGGACTGATCCCCCACCATTGGCAGAGTTAGCGGACACTCGCTTTCCGCTATCCAGCAACACGTTGCACCCCCTCCCCAGGTTTTTTACCATATTAGACCGTCAGAGGCTGCACTTGGCCAATCCGCCCATTCCATGCGATAACCGGTTGCCGGATTTGGCTGTTATCCTCATAATGAAGATGAACGACCCCAATCCCGATCATTTCCGAAAAGGCGGGTGATTCCTATCCCATCCCTGCGTTATGATAAAGAGCAGATATGCCGGTATTTGGTGCGTTATCAGCATCTGTGCGACGACTCGGCCCTGCAAGATGGGGAAGACATCGTGAGCTATGTCCGCAAGGTCGGATGCATCCAGTATGACCCCCTCGATGTGGTGGGCAGGAATCCCGACCTGGTCCTGCAAGCCAGGTGCCGCTCCTACCGGAAGGGGGATATAGAAGCGTTACTGTACGGGGACAGAGTTCTGTTCGACGTATGGGACAAAAATATGTCCATCAGCACGGTGGCGGATTGGTCCTGCTTCGAGCGGTTCCGGAGGCGTTTCCTGGATTGGTGCCGGGAGCATCAAACGGTTGTTGACGAAATCACGGAGTATCTGCAATGGCATGATTCCGCCTGCTCCTCGGATTTTGCCCATGATGAGAAGGTAAGCTGGCATTACGGGCCCCAACGGCTGGCCAAGGCCGCGCTGGAGGCCATGTGTTATGCCGGGCTGGCCGTTGTCCATCATAAGAAGGGAACCCGGAGATATTATGCTCTGGCGGAAACCCACATCCCGGAGCAATATTTCACCATGGCTCCCCCCTACCGGACAGAAGCGGAATATTTCAAGTGGGGAGTATTGCGCAGAATCAACGCCGTCGGTTTATTGTGGAACAGGCCCAGTGACGCATGGCTGGGCATAAACGGGTTAAAAAGCGGGGAGCGCAATCAGGCTTTCCACACTCTGCTGGATGAAGGGGCAATCGCAGAAATCAGCGTCGATGGGATCAAACAGCCCTTATATATCGCAGCGGAAAATCTGGACATGCTGCAAGCCGCTGCCGCCCAGGCTCCCGACACAACCGGCTGCGCCAGAATCCTTGCCCCCTTGGATAACCTGTTGTGGGACCGCAAGCTGATCGCTGACTTATTCGGCTTCGAGTACAAGTGGGAGGTGTACACCCCCGTCCCCCAGCGGAAGTACGGCTATTATGTGCTGCCGGTCCTGTGCGGCCATCAACTGGCAGCCCGTTTGGAACTGGCAACGGACCTAAAAAGCAAGACGCTGCTGGTGAACCGGATCTGGCTTGAGGACGGAATGAACAGCACGGACGTTGCGGACAGGATTCTCGCCGGAATCGACGTCTTCCGGGAGTACAACCGCTGCACCGCCGCCGAAATGCGCTGCACCTGGCCCTAGTCCCTAAACCAAACGGATTTTAGAAAGGATTTGAGAGCATTTGACTGCCCAGGACAACAAGTATGTTCATTTTTCCATTGATGATGTATATCTGTGGCTGCGGGAAATCGATGGTCAGGCGGAGGTGTATGCTTCTCTTTTTGATCATCCGCGGCTGGCTTGCCTGAAGTCGTTCCATGACCGGTACGGAGCAGTGGTCACCTTCAATTGTTTCTATTCGGATGAACCGGCTGCCTGGAATTTGGGGCAGATGACAACCCGGTTCAAAGAGGAGTTTGCCGCACATGCCCATTGGCTGCGGCTGGCTTTCCATGCCAACACCCGGCTTGACAATTATAATGACTGTACTGTAGAGGAAGCGCGGGCCCACTATCAGAATGCTATGGAGGCCCTCCGAATCTTTGCGGCGGAGGAGAATATCGATACCCTGGGGAGAACCCATTATTTTTCCGGCAATCTGGTTAACGCCAGGGCATGGAGAGAGGCCTCCCCAGGCGCCAGGGGCTTTTTGACCAGTGACGACAGCAGGGACGTGGATATGTATTTGCAGGAACCGCAAAGAGCGGTATTAAAGGAGAAGGGCGCGTATTACGACGAAAACGAGCATTTCTATTTTCTCAAATCCATGCCGCGGCTGGAAAAATGGGCCGACCCCGTTGCCGATTTATCCGCTTGGTCCCGGGACCCGGCTTATGCCGGGCATATGCAGGCGTTGGCTTTTTTCACCCATGAGCAATGCTGGACCTCTGAATTGGAAACCAAGCTGGACCATCTGTTCAGATGGGCGAAAGCCAACGAGTATGAGTTTGCCTTTCCCATGGACCGGATTCCCGGCAGAGCTTGATCCGGCGGAGGATTGGCAGTAAAATAAATGGTGAGAAATATAACCCGAATAATTGGTTTTGGAAAGGTGGTCCCTTTGAGAAAAAGTTGGATATTGCTCGTTCTCGTATTTGCAGCGGCATGCTCCGGCAAAAGCGGTCCGGCGGCGGACTCAACCTCCCCGGCTGACAAAAATGTGAAGCAGATCGTGGAGGAATTCAGCTTGGCCAAACGAACGGCCAAATCCGTATCCGCCAAATCCTCGGAGCTTCTGGTTCTGGAGAATGACGGCACACAGAAAACCTATCCCATGCCGAAAAACGAGTTTTACCTCTCCATCGCCCCGTTTGTGGAGCATACGCATACCTGCTATAACCACAACCTGGCCACATGCAAGGGGGAACTGGTGAATCAAACCGTGCATGTCAGCGTCAAGAATGCCTCCGGGAAGGTCCTGATCGATAAGGATGTGCAAACCTTCCAGAACGGGTTCCTGGATCTTTGGGTGCCGCGGGGCGAAAAGCTGAAGGTGAAAGTGGATTACAACGGGAAATCCTCGGAGGAGGAAATCCCCACCAACGAAAATGACCGCACCTGCATCACTACCATGCAATTATCCTAATGGAAATATCCAACATATAAGCGTCGATTCACGCCGCGCCAGGATGAGGCTGTCCGAAAGCTCCAGGCTCTCCCGGAAAAAGCTTCAAAAATGGGAGAAACGCTAACGAATCTATGCATCGCTATTTGCCTATAGGTGAGCCAGTTTGAAATCTAACGAATCGTAGAATCGCTATTTGTCCGAATTTGCGCCGAAATGCGTTCAACCAGGCAAATAACGCGATATAGATTCGTTAGGTTTTTTTCATGCCCGTTTTTGCGAAATAGCGTGAGAGAGATTCGTTAGCCAGATTCTGCTTGTCCTCAGGCGTATTTTCTGCCGAATATGTATTCTCCTTGGCGTACTTTTTCGGACAACAACCCCTTCTTTTTTTTCAAATTTTAAGGGGATGATCAATTTTTGGGGTTGCGGATCGGTTGATTTTGGTGCTTCCTTCAATTCTGCATCCTATCCAAATCCACAGAGGCGGAGCATAATGATGCGAAAAGCGGCGGGCCCATCCCTGCGCGGATGGCCGAAGCTGCCAAGATAGCCGAAGGAGGACACGAAATTGACTGTTGCAGCAAAAGCGGGCGAAAGGCCTGTTCATATCGATTTATTGCAGGCTTGGACGGTAGCCGGGGCCAAAAGCGCCGCCGGTTATGACTTGAACCCTTCCCTCACGGTGGAATATCCGGCGCCGGAGAATGCAGTTGGCTGGTATCCCATCGGCTTTGAGCGGGGGAACGACTCTTCTCTGGATGCCATGGGCTGGTTTGGATTTGCCCTTGGGCTGAACGCCGCGGCCGAGGAAACCCGGATTCAGGTAACGGCCTTTTTTATGGATAAACGGACTGTAACCGCGGATATCTCCCTGGCCGGCACGGGATATCATGAGGTGCGGTTGCGGCTGGCGGATTTTCATATCGAGAGCTGCAAGGCCAATATTTGGCGGTTTCTGAAGGGGGTTACCCTCCAGGGTCCGGCGGAGCTGATCCGGGCAAGCCTGACCCGGGGGGAGCGGATTTTTGTGGAGACCGGGGTGCTGGGCAGGTCGGGGGAGCCGGGAGAAGAGGTTTCCTACACCATGACAGTGGCAAACTGCACCGACCGGAAGCAAAGCGTGTCCGTCAGGCAGTTGTTCAAGGGCTGGGAGTCGCTTTTGCCTGTGGTGGAGCCTTCCGCATTTGTGCTGGAGCCCTTCGGCCGCCGGGAGGTCCGGGCAGCGGTGCGCATCCACGGCTCCATGGTGCCGGGCGGACATGAGAGCACCCGGCTGGAGTTCACCCCTAACGGCGATGGAACAAGCGCGGTGCAGGTGGAATTTAAGACATTGCGGAGATTGCCGCATCCCTATATTTATCACAATGAGGAGCAATGGAAGGCGGTCAGGGACAAAATCGCCCACTACCCCAAATTCAAGCCGGGATATGAGCGGATTATTGCCGACGCCGAATCATGGACAGTCAAGCCGCCGGTTCCCGTGGAGGAGCGGGACTACTGCTACGATACCCGCGAGGAGCATAACATCATGTCGGCGGCCTACGCCTACGCATTGACGAAGGAGCTTCGTTATGCGGAAAAGGTGGCGCAATTCCTCCGTTATTTTATCGATGAGGAAACCGGCTACCCCAAAAAGAAGAAGGGCTGCAGCCAAAGCTATGTGCAGGAGGGGCATTTTTTTCAGCATTTGGCCATTCCCTACGACATTATTCATGATGCAGGCGTGCTGACGCCGGAGGAGCACCGGGGCATCGAAAAGGTCTTCCGCATCTACATGGACATTCTGGACCATCACCTGCAGCGGGGCCATATGTCCAATTGGCTTCTGTCGGAGATTACGGGGGCCTTCTACTGCGCCCTTGCCATCGAGGATATGGAAAGAGCCCTGCGCTTTGTTTTTGGCAACGGCGGCTCCATCGACCAGCTTCGGTACGGCCTGTTCAACGACGGCTGGTGGCATGAATGCTCCGTGGGCTACAACACCTGGGTATCCTCCATGTACATTCATACAGCCCATGCGCTGCTGCCCTTTGGCTACAACCTGCTGCATACCCATTTCCCCATCCCCTTCAACGATGAAGTCAACAGCACCTGCAACGGGCAGGAAGCCGAAGTGAAATTTGGCATGGTCAACAAAAGATGGGGCGGCAATGTAAAGGGTTACGTCCGGATCAAGGATATGTTCGATGCAGTAATCCCTTTTCTGGATTACCGGGGGGTGCTGTTCGGCATCAGCGACTCGGATGAAAAGAAGCTGGAGGGGGTCCATTTCGGCTCCACCTTCGATCTGGCCTACCATTATTACCGGGACCCCGAATATATTCCCGTCATCAACCGCAGCAGCTATGCCGATCCCATATTCGGCCATGGCGAGCTGCCGGCATATGAGTCCGTTTATACGAAGAACAATGCCTATGCGGATAATATCGGCATTGCCATGCTGCGGAGCCAGACGGCAAACAGGGAGCAGAAGGATCAGCTTCAGGCGGTGATCCGCTACGGCTCCCACGGATATGCCCACGGGCATTTTGACCGCACCGGGCTGCTGTCGGTGATGCGGTACGGGCGGAGCTTTTTCAACCCGGAGCATTGCTGGTGGGGCTACGGGCATTTTATGTACAAATTCTATGTCCAAAATTCCGTTACCAAGAATATGGTCATTGTGGATGGGAAGCTGCAGGTGCCCGCCGATTCCAGGCGGCTGCTCTTTTACAGCGGCAAGGCCATCCAGGCGGTGGCAGTGGAAACGGAATCCCGCTGGGCGTATCCCCCTTATGGCGGGATGGTGTACAAGGAGGAGGAGAGTCTGGCGGAAAGATGCAGGATGAACGCCTCCTCCCTGCCGGAGCTTGCGAATGCTCCGCGGCATGGCGAGCTGACCGGATATACGGAGCCTATCAGACAGAAAAGAGTCATGGCCGTCACTGATGATTATATCGTGCTGTTCGATTATTTGGCGGGGAAGGAGGAGCATCAATATGACAGCCTGTTTCAGATCAAGGGTTTGACGGGGCTGAAGGCGGATAGCCTGACTCCTGCCGGACACACCAGCCAATGGACGGACAATCCCCTCTCCGACGGCCAGTTTGTGACGGATTGCCATTGGTACGAGGCGGCGGGCACAAGCGTGGCCAGCTTCCAAACCATCTTCGGCGAGGGTGAGGATATGCGGGGCAACCGGACCTTCCACAATACCCCGGGTCTGCTCAAAATGGATGTGCACACCGCCTGGCCGCCCCGGTCCACGCTTATGGCAGGCAGAGCGGCCGAGTATCATGGCTATACCATTCCCCTGGAATACAAGGTGGAGGTGGACGGCAGCATCAAGGCGCAGGGAGAGTTCGGAGCCTGGCTGCTGGGCGAGGGCAAATGCGATATTGATCTCCGGGGCGCCTGCACCCTGGCCTTGCGGGTCCGAAACCATCCCGTTTACGATGAGCAGAAGTATCCGCACCGGAGCAAGCAGGGGCTTTTTTGGGGAGAGGCGTATATCCTCACCGGAGACGGGCGGAGAATCAATTTGAGCGAGCTGGACTTCACCTGTGAAAATGTGGACGGCGGCTGCGGCATCGGCAAGGATTACGAAGGCGGACGGGTGACGATTATCGGCAACGAATATCCCCACGCTCTTCCGGCAAGCCCGCTTGACCATGACTTGGAGGGCGTCATCCGCCTGGATTTGGCGGGGCTGGATGCGGTCCGGTTTGTGGGGCTGATCGGGGCGGATGCCTTTCCCGGCGACGAAGCCCAGCGGCGCAGGACCTACGCTGTGCGGACTTGGGGCAAACAAGCCCGGTATATTACGGTTGTGGAGCCCTTTGAAGTGGAAGCGGTCATCGAATCGGTCAGGGCCGTGGACGAAAATACGATGCAGGTACGCCTGAAGGACGGGCGGACCCAGATCATCACCGTTCAGAACATGGAGCGGGACGACCAGTCCGTCAAGCTGTCCGAATACCGCAACGGGCAGGCGGTATCGGAGGAATGGGCCGCCCCCGGATTGTGATTCCGCTTCCGCTTCAGATTGACAAAGCCTTCTCCCTTCATATACCGTATAGGTAATGATACCGGACAAGCAGCTGCCGATATTGGGCCATAACGAGGATTGGAGAGCATAACATGAGACAATGCATGGATGTAGCCAAGGTGCAGGCGAGGCTGAAGCGGATTGAGGGACAGGTGCGGGGCATTTCGGATATGGCTGGCAAGGAAGTCCCCTGCGAAGAAATACTGGTGCAGATCAATGCGGCCAAGGCTGCGCTGCATAAAGTGGGCCAGCTGATTCTTGAGGGGCATCTGCAGCATTGCGTCCGCGAGGGAATCGAGCATGGCGACCCGGAAAAGACCATCGCCGATTTCGCCAAGGCGGTGGAGCATTTCTCCCGGATAGGCTAATCCAGACCGGACTCCCTCCAACTGAATAACATCAATCAAATCTTGACGGCACAGGCTGCTGTCAAGATTTTTTCATTTTTGGGTCATTGACAATCATTATCAGTTACCATACCATATAGGGGTATACCGTATATATAGCGAAGGAGGCGGGGAAAGCATGGAGCAGGCTGCCCGTTCGGACGAAAAAAGGCTGGACTCATTCCGTACATTTTGGGAAAAATACGGCTCGATCCTCATTACCATCCTGTGTTTGCTGTTTATTATCCTGGCGTGGACAGCAGGCAGAAACAGCTGGAGGGCGGCGGAAATTGCCCTTTATGTGTTGGCGTATGCGGTTGGCGGCTACCGCAAAGCCATGGAGGGTCTGGAAACCCTGTTTAAGGAAAAGGATCTGGATGTGGATCTCCTGATGGTTGTGGCTGCAGTGGGAGCGGCCAGCATCGGATACTGGATGGACGGCGCGGTCCTGATCTTTATCTTCTGTCTAAGCGGAACCCTTGAGGATTTCACCATGGAAAAGACGAACCAGGATATTCAGTCCATTATGAAATTGCGCCCCGAGGAAGCGGTTGTCCTGCAAGAGGGAGACGAACGAAGGGTGAAGGTGGACCAGCTTCAGCCGGGGGATATGGTGCTGGTGCGGCCCGGCGAGCGGATTCCGGCGGACGGGCAGGTGGCGGAGGGCCAATCCGCTGTGGACCAGGCCTCCATTACGGGAGAATCCATCCCGGTGGACAAGCTGGCGGGAGACGAGGTTTTTGCCGGCACCATCAACGGTCAGGGAGCGCTTAAGATTCAGGTTACCAAACCGGCGGCGGAGACCCTGTTATCCCGGATTATACATATGGTGCAGGAAGCCAAAAATGAAATGCCCCCCAGTCAGCTGTTCGTGGAGCGGTTCGAAGGCATCTACGCCAAAATTGTTGTTGCTGCTGCCGTATTGCTGATGACTCTGCCGCCCTTTATTCTGGATTGGACCTGGGATAAAACCATCTACCGGGCGATGATTTTCCTGGTGGTCGCTTCGCCGTGCGCCCTAGTTTCCTCCATCATGCCGGCCATTCTGTCCGGGATTTCCAATGCCGCCCGGAAGGGTGTGCTGTTTAAGGGCGGCGTCCACCTGGAGCATATCGGCCATGTGTCCACTGTGGCGTTTGACAAAACGGGCACATTGACGGAGGGCAAGCCGAAGCTTACCGATGTGCTTCCTTTGCAGAGCTGCACCGAAGAAGCGCTTCTGCAATTGGCCGCATCCATCGAGAACCTGTCCGAGCATCCCATTGCCAAGGCGATTGTCCAGCAGGCCAAGGATAGAGGGCTGACGCTGGACACTGCGCAGGAGTTAACCGCAATCCCCGGCCAGGGAGTAAGCGGCAGTGTGAATGGCGTATGCTGCAAGGTGGGGAAGCTGGGGCTTTTGCACAATCAAACTCTGTCCGACCGGGATGCCGCCATTGTCAAACGGCTGGAGACGGAAGGGAAAACCGTCATTTATGTTGAGGCGGATCAGGTACTGATCGGAATCGTGGCCATTCAGGATGTGGTGCGTCCCAATGCCAAAGCAGCGGTGGCGGCGTTAAGAGGGATGGGGATGCAGGTGGTGATGCTGACCGGGGACCGGGAAGCAACGGCCCGGGCAATCGGCAGCCAGCTTGGCGTCGACCAGGTGTATGCGGATTTGTTGCCGGAGGATAAGGTCGCTATTGTAAAAAAACTGTCCGCAGCCGGCAAGGTAGCCATGATCGGGGACGGGGTAAACGACGCCCCGGCGCTGGCCGCTTCCTCGGTAGGCATCGCCATGGGGGCGGCAGGAACGGACGTGGCCCTGGAGACGGCCAATGTTGTCCTGATGGCGGATGATCTGTCCAAAATCCCCTTTGCCGTCTCCCTTGGCCGCCGTACGGCCCGGGTGATCAAGCAAAACCTGAGCTTTGCCATCGGAGTGGTGCTGGTGTTGGTGGTCTCCAACTTTTTCGGCGGCATCAACCTGCCTTCCGGAGTGGTGGGCCATGAGGGCAGCACCCTGCTGGTGATCCTAAGCGGGCTGCGGTTGCTGCGGTAATCAAACAATCCCCCAAAAGTGAATGGCTTCAGGCCGGATTGGTGACCGCCAGGAAATACGCCGCCAATTCCTCCGGCGAATGCTTCATATTGCTTTTGATCCACCATTGCACCATCTCCACGAAGCTCCCGGCAATATGGTTGACCAGGAAATCATCGGGAACACCCGGGTGCCTTTGTTTCACATCCTCCAGCAGATGCTGAATAATCAGTTGGGATAAATATTGCTTGAAGAAGCGCAAAAAAAGCTCCCCGCTTTCGCTTGCCAGAATGCCGGTGATGTTCTTTTTGCTGTCCCGCAGATGGTAGAGGATATGCGTCATCATGGAGCCGGGATGGCCTCCGGCAAGAGAGAAGTCATGCGTGGCCTCCGTATTCAGCGTCTCGGAGAAAATATGGTCAAACAGGTCGGTGCACATTTCCTTCAGCAAATCATCCTTGGTTTCAAAATGGGAGTAAAAGGTGCTGCGGCCTACATTCGCTTCGCTAATAATGTCCTGGACGGTAATCTTCGAATAGCCCTTTGCCGACAAAATCAAGCGGAAAGCCTCAAAAATCGCTTCCCTTGTTTTTTGCTGCCGTCTGTCCATAAGCTCCTCCCGGTGTACAAATTCGCCCAACTGTCCAGTAACGTACAGTTGGGGGCAATTGACTGTTGTGGCCGTCTCAGCCGCCTGCCTATACTGTTATCAAACAAAGTGTTCATTATCATACAAATCGTACAGGTATTCTGCCGGGAAAGCAAATGAATATAAAGGATGGATAGCGGTGGCGGCCCATGTTGAAATCAGAGATACCACTCCCCGGGAAAAGCTGAGCATTATTTTGGCCCTTGGTGTGCCGGCCATGATCGAAAACCTTCTCCAGACCGTTGTCGGGTTTGCCGATACCCTGTTTGTTTCCCGGATCGGGCTGACGGAAGTGACCGCAGTAGGAATCTCCAATGCGCTATTGAATGTGTATTTGGCGCTTTTTCTCGCCATCGGGGTGGGCACTTCCTCCATGATTGCCAAACGGGTGGGGGCGGGAAGGATGGATGAGGCCAGGCAGATCGCCCGGCAGGCCGCATGGCTTTCCATTGCCGCCGGACTGTTGTTTGGAGTGGTTACGCTGTTTTTTGCCGAGCCTCTGCTGGAATGGATGGGGGCGGAGCCGGAGGTGCTGCGGGCCGGAAGCCTGTACTTCCGCATTGTTGCCGTTCCTTCCGTGTTTATCTCATTGATGACCGTATTCGGAAGCATCCTGCGGTCCGCCGGGGATACCAAAACCCCGATGAAGGTGGGAATCTGGATCAACCTGCTTCATCTGGCTCTGGATTATGTCCTGATCTTCGGCTTGCTGGCGTTTCCCGGCTTCGGGCTGGCGGGAGCGGCGGCGGCAACGGTTTTGGCGCGGCTTGTCGGCAGCGTGGCATTGTTCCGGCAGATTCAAAAATCCCCGCTGGCCTTTCCGCTGCTCCGACAGGGGAAGCATCCGCATCTGCTGCCTTTATTGCAGCTGTCCGGACCGGCTGCCGCGGAGCGGTTGATTATGCGTCTGGGCCAAGTTTTGTACATGGGGCTGATCGTCCGTATCGGGACAGAGGTGTATGCGGCCCATACCATTGCCGGGAATATCGAGATTTTCTCCTATATGCCCGGGTATGGACTGGCGGTGGCGGCCACCACCCTGGTGGGTCAATACTTAGGCGCAAACCGGCGGCGGGATGCATACCGGTATGGGATCTATACAGCCGCGGTGGCCGCTGTGTTTATGGGCTTGGCCGGTATCCTGCTGTTCGTCCTGGCCCCGGCAGCCGCTTCGTGGTTTACGGGGGAGGGAGAGGTAATCGGCAACGTGACCACCGCTTTGCGGATTGATGCCTTTGCCCAGCCCTTCCTGGCGGTGGGACTGGTGCTGGCCGGTGCGCTGCAAGGGGCAGGGGACACCAAAAGCCCCATGTACAGCACAGCCATCGGCATGTGGCTCATCAGGGTGGCAGGCGTCTACGTGCTGGGCATTCAGCTTCAGCTGGGAATCGCGGGAGTCTGGTTATCGATTGCCGGCGACCAGGCGCTTCGTGCGGGGTTTTTGTTTTGGCGGTTCAGAAGGGAGCTGCGGATGGGAGGATAGCAGAAGAGAGCGTCCCGCTTTAGAACAGATTATTTCAGCCTGCTGCTATCCGGACTGTGCTTGCTCCGAAACATCACTCAAACCGGCTCATTTCCGCCATATAGATCATGCACCGCTCCTTTTTCTTCAGCTGTTTGCTCTATTATAGTATAGACTATGAATAGGACATCTGTTGTCATATATGATGCTACAGTTAATTTCTTCCCAAAAGAAAAAGCCCCTACCCGCCTTCTCGACGAAGGCGGGCAACAGGCCCAAGGATGGGGTATGCGGTTAGGTCTATCAGATTTTCAATTCCCCAAGCTTGATCAGTTCCACGACCGCTTGCGAACGGCCTTTAACGTTTAATTTTTGCATAACGTTAGAGATGTGGTTCCTGACAGTCTTTTCGCTGATGAAAAGCTGCTGCGCAATATCTTTGGTGGTTTTGTCCTGAACCAAAAGCTCAAATACTTCGCGCTCGCGGTGGGTAAGGATGAACTTGCTCTTGTGATCGATGCCCTTCAATGTAGTCACCCCTCCTTGCCTGGGTAGTTGTCGGATACAAGGTATAGGGATACAGTCAAATCATCATATGAAGGGCAGCATTTGTTGGTGCTGAATGGGCAAAAAATGGGCTTATACATAAAGGGCAGCTTGCCTTCGCTTGCAGCATGATTAATTTGTTGACATGTGCACACGAATGCATATAATGAAATCAGGTGGTGAGATGATGGGACTCAATCTTGATCCGAATAAATGTAAAAAGATGATTGAAGACAATGTAAATATTGAATTTTTTAGAGCGGTTTTCGATACGGTCCGGAGTGAGCTGTTGATATTCCTTGCTGTTAACGGGGAAATGACGATTGGGGAAATAGCGGAGCATTTTCCTCAGAACCGTTCAGTGATTTCACGCCATCTGGATTATATGAACCGGTTTAATATTGTGCAGCGCAGAAAAGAAGGGCGTGAGGTTTATTACCAAGCCAATAAAAAATTGATTGTCGATACATTTGAAGAGACAACAAATAACATGAAAGCACTCATGAATTTGATATAACAGAGTGCTTTTCATTTTATACAATATGCGCATTTATGCACACAAAAACACGTAAAGGGGTTTTTATTTTGGAACAGTCTATTAGAAAATGGTGGGTTTTAGCCACAGTCAGTTTAGCCGTATTTATGGCAATGTTAGATATTACTATTGTCAACGTAGCCTTTCCTGAGATTCAAAAAAGCTTTTCATCCGATTTTTCAAATCTGCAATGGGTGTTGAATGCTTATACTTTAGTCTATGCTGCAATGTTATTGCCAGTCTCGAAATTAGGGGATATCATCGGGCGCAAAAAAGTCTTTCTAATCGGATTGGGCATCTTCGTGATAGGCTCCCTTACAAGCGGTTTAGCAAGCAGCAATCTTTGGTTGAACATTTTTCGGGGTTTCCAAGGAATCGGCGGAGCAGCAATGATGTCCTTATCCCTAACAATTGTTACAGCTTCGTTCCCTGAAAAACAAAGAGGACTCGCATTGGGGATTTGGAGCAGTGCGGTTGGTCTTGCTATTGCGGGAGGGCCCCTTATTGGCGGTGCTTTAGTGGATAGCTTGGGCTGGCGGTCAATCTTCCTGGTCAATATTCCTATTGGTATGGTAGCGATCCTGTTGGGAATATTCTTCATTCGGGAAAGTGAGAAAAATAATAATGAAAAAATCGATTATTTAGGATTTATTTTTAGCACGGCATTGATTTTTACGATGGTGCTAGCGCTGATTCAAAAAGAAATGCATACAAATTATTTGTGGACGGATTGGCATATTTTAAGCTTATTTGGGTTATCGGGCATTTTATTAATTGCTTTTATTTTGACCGAAAGAATGGTTAAACAACCCATGATCGAACTGTCGATTTTTAGAAACAGGTCATTTAACGGCGCCAACATTGCGGCCTTTGCTTTGGGAGCCGGATTGTATGGCGGCTTTACCTACCTGACCATTCTTATGCAAAACTATATGGGCTACTCTGCGTTTGAAACCGGGGTGAAAATGCTGTTGATCAGCGGGTTTACCATGGTATTGGGTCCTTTGGCCGGAATTATTTCCGGTAAAATCGGAAACCGCTGGTTGATCAGCGGCGCGCTATTTATTGGAGCGGTTGGGATCATGGTTATGAATCATATGATTAAAGTCCCTTTTGAATGGAGCTATTTAATGCCCGGGTTTATTCTTCTAGGAATTAGTAACGCTTTGGTAAACCCGCCAATATCGAATGCTGTTATGAGTGCTGTTGATAAAAAACAGGTTGGTATGGCTTCCGGTATTTTAAACGTATTCCGGCAAGTGGGCATTTCATTTGGTGTGGTCATGTTAGGAATAATGTTGACCCAGGGTTATAACCATTCACTGGATAACCATATTATGGAGAGCGAAAATTTAGATCCAGCCTTCCAAAATCAAATGCTGGATGTTTTTCATAAAGCCGGAGCTTTTGCCGGCTCACAAATTTTCGACAGTAAACAAGCTGAAGCATTCAAACAAATGCCGGCTTTTGAAGAAAGTAAGAAAATAGTATTTAGTGCTTTCAACGCTGGGATGAAGGATGTGGATTTGTTCATTTCCATTTTTTTGCTTATTGGATCATTTGCGAGTGCTCTTTTGATTAACAGGAAAAGAAAGATACATCCAAACGTAAAATGAAACAATTTGACCATTAGAAGAGAACGCACTATGTCAATAGTCTGAGAAAATGTCACCGTAACTCTTCTAAGAAAATGTCACTTTCAGTGTAGATTGA
>NZ_QMFA01000127.1 GCF_003285005.1 Paenibacillus sp. YN15
AGTGGCTAGATCACGTGAAGATCGAGCAGGCATGTCTGCGTCTGACGTTCGAGGAGTACCGGCAAAGTATTCGGGAAACCCAGGAGCGGATCAAACGCTACGACCAGGCCATCGCCCAAGAGGCCCAGGCCAGCGCGCACGCGCCGCTCATCGGGGCGATGCAAGCGCTGCGGGGAGTGGCGGTACTGACGGCGACCACGATGGTGTCGGAATTCATGGACATGTCGCGTTTTCCAACAGCAGGAGCGTTCATGAGCTACTGCGGTCTGGTGCCCAGTGAAAACTCGACAGGGGATAGCCGACGGCAAG
>NZ_QMFA01000128.1 GCF_003285005.1 Paenibacillus sp. YN15
AGTGGCTAGATCACGTGAAGATCGAGCAGGCATGTCTGCGTCTGACGTTCGAGGAGTACCGGCAAAGCATTCGGGAAACCAAGGATCGGATCAAACGCTACGACCAGGCCATCGCCCAAGAGGCCCAGACCAGCGCGCACGCGCCGCTCATCGGGGCGATGCAAGCGCTGCGGGGAGTGGCGGTCCTGACCGCGACCACGTTGGTGTCGGAAGTCATGGACATGTCGCGTTTTCCAACGGCGGGAGCGTTCATGAGCTACTGCGGTCTGGTGCCCAGTGAAAACTCGACAGGGGATAGCCGACGGCAAG
>NZ_QMFA01000129.1 GCF_003285005.1 Paenibacillus sp. YN15
TTGGAGCATGCCAAAAACGAAGGTGCGACAGCGGCGCTTGACAGGTTTCGTTCATATCAGCGGAACTGAGCGACCCTTGGAAGGGAAAATCGGCTCATCGTCGCAGCTTAGGGAACTGAGCGGCTCTTATTGCCTGAATTGAAGCCCAAATAGCCGGATAAGCTTGCATTTGTCTCCGTAAGGGCTTCTCAGTTCCGTTCGGATGCGGGCAGAAGGGATTTTAGCCGATTAAGGGTCTTCTAGTACAACATGTTGCAAATTCGTTCCCTATGGAAAAGGACCAAAAGGTCCTAAAACTCGTCGAGC
>NZ_QMFA01000130.1 GCF_003285005.1 Paenibacillus sp. YN15
GGTTACCTCACCGACTTCGGGTGTTGTAAACTCTCGTGGTGTGACGGGCGGTGTGTACAAGACCCGGGAACGTATTCACCGCGGCATGCTGATCCGCGATTACTAGCAATTCCGACTTCATGCAGGCGGGTTGCAGCCTGCAATCCGAACTGAGACCGGCTTCTTAGGATTCGCTCCGGATCGCTCCTTCGCTTCCCGTTGTACCGGCCATTGTAGTACGTGTGTAGCCCAGGTCATAAGGGGCATGATGATTTGACGTCATCCCCACCTTCCTCCGGTTTGTCACCGGCAGTCATCTTAGAG